>NZ_LN606600.1:2050000-2262500 GCF_001499615.1 Acetobacter senegalensis
ATGTCTCAGGATGTATGGATGGTTTCTGTGCATGGGGTGAGTGAGCGCGATAAGGGCATTCGGTGGATGCCTTGGTACCAGGAGGCGATGAAGGACGTAGCACGCTGCGAAAAGCTACGGGGAGCCGCGAGCAGGCTTTGATCCGTAGATATCCGAATGGGGCAACCCACCCGCAAGGGTATCACAGTCTGAATACATAGGGCTGTGAGGCGAACCCGGGGAACTGAAACATCTCAGTACCTGGAGGAAAAGACATCAATTGAGATTCTGCTAGTAGTGGCGAGCGAACGCGGAACAGGCCAGTCATTTTTGAAGAAGAAGCAGAAGGATCTGGAAAGGTCCGCCATAGTGGGTGATAGCCCCGTATGCGTAGTGTCTTTGAGAATGCTTGAGTAGGGCGGGGCACGTGAAACCCTGTCTGAACATGGGGGGACCACCCTCCAAGCCTAAATACTCCCTGGTGACCGATAGTGAACAAGTACCGTGAGGGAAAGGTGAAAAGCACCCCGACGAGGGGAGTGAAATAGACCTGAAACCGAATGCCTACAAGCAGTCGGAGCCTCTTATGGGGTGACGGCGTACCTTTTGTATAATGGGTCAGCGAGTTTCTGTTTGCAGCGAGCTTAAGCCGATAGGTGTAGGCGTAGCGAAAGCGAGTCTGAATAGGGCGCCGAGTTGCTGGCAGAAGACCCGAAACCGAGTGATCTAGCCATGGCCAGGCTGAAGGTGCGGTAACACGCACTGGAGGGCCGAACCCACGCCTGTTGAAAAAGTCGGGGATGAGCTGTGGCTAGGGGTGAAAGGCCAATCAAACTCGGAAATAGCTGGTTCTCCGCGAAATCTATTGAGGTAGACCGTCAGGTATTTACCCCGGGGGGTAGAGCACTGGATGGGCTAGGGGGGCCCAAAGCCTTACCAAACCTAACCAAACTCCGAATACCCGGAAGTATAGCCTGGCAGACAGACAGTGGGTGCTAAGGTCCATTGTCGAGAGGGAAACAGCCCAGACCACCAGCTAAGGCCCCCAAATCGTGGCTAAGTGGGAAAGGATGTGGGGATTCCAAAACAACCAGGAGGTTGGCTTAGAAGCAGCCATCCTTTAAAGAAAGCGTAATAGCTCACTGGTCTAATAGAAACCCTGCGCCGAAAATGTAACGGGGCTCAAGCCACGTGCCGAAGCTGTGGGTGCATATCTATGATATGCGCGGTAGCGGAGCGTTCCGTAAGTCTGTGAAGGAGACGGGGTGACCCTCTCTGGAGATATCGGAAGTGCGAATGCTGACATGAGTAGCGACAAACAGTGCGAGAAACACTGTCGCCGAAAGTCCAAGGGTTCCTGCGCAAGGTTAATCCACGCAGGGTTAGTCGGCCCCTAAGGCGAGGGCGAAAGCCGTAGTCGATGGGAATCAGGTGAACACTCCTGAACCTGTCAGAAGTGACGAATGCAAGATGTTGTCAGTCCTTAATGGATTGGACTGGCTTTTTGCGCATTCCAGGAAATAGCTCTGGCGTATAGACCGTACCCGAAACCGACACAGGTGGACTGGTAGAGAATACCAAGGCGCTTGAGAGAACGATGCTGAAGGAACTAGGCAAATTACTCGTGTAACTTCGGGATAAGCGAGACCCGTTGGTGGGCAACCATTGGCGGGTGGCACAGACCAGGGGGTAGCGACTGTTTAGTAAAAACACAGGGCTCTGCGAAGTCGAAAGACGACGTATAGGGCCTGACGCCTGCCCGGTGCCGGAAGGTTAAGAGGAGGTGTGAGAGCACTGAATTGAAGCCCCGGTAAACGGCGGCCGTAACTATAACGGTCCTAAGGTAGCGAAATTCCTTGTCGGGTAAGTTCCGACCTGCACGAATGGCGTAACGACTTCCCCGCTGTCTCCAGCATCGGCTCAGCGAAATTGAATTCCCCGTGAAGATGCGGGGTATCCGCGGTCAGACGGAAAGACCCTATGAACCTTTACTGCAGCTTTACAGTGGCATCAGAGACATTCTGTGTAGGATAGGTGGGAGGCTTTGAAGCGGGGGCGCCAGTTCCCGTGGAGCCATCCTTGAAATACCACCCTGAATTTTTCTGATGTCTAACCGCGGTCAGTTAGCCTGATCCGGGACCCTGTATGGTGGGCAGTTTGACTGGGGCGGTCGCCTCCCAAAGTGTAACGGAGGCGCGCGATGGTGGGCTCAGGCCGGTCGGAAACCGGCTGTTGAGTGCAATGGCATAAGCCCGCCTGACTGCGAGAGTGACAGCTCGAGCAGAGACGAAAGTCGGCCATAGTGATCCGGTGGTCCCGCGTGGAAGGGCCATCGCTCAACGGATAAAAGGTACTCTAGGGATAACAGGCTGATCTCCCCCAAGAGTCCACATCGACGGGGAGGTTTGGCACCTCGATGTCGGCTCATCACATCCTGGGGCTGGAGCAGGTCCCAAGGGTTCGGCTGTTCGCCGATTAAAGTGGTACGTGAGCTGGGTTTAGAACGTCGTGAGACAGTTCGGTCCCTATCTGCCGTGGATGTTGGAGACTTGAGAGGATTTGTCCCTAGTACGAGAGGACCGGGATGAACACACCTCTGGTGCACCGGTTGTCGCGCCAGCGGCACCGCCGGGTAGCTAAGTGTGGACGGGATAACCGCTGAAAGCATCTAAGCGGGAAACCCACCTCAAAACTAGGTCTCCCCAAGGGCCGTGATAGACCATCACGTCAATAGGCCAGGTGTGGAAGCGCAGTAATGCGTGTAGCTAACTGGTCCTAATCGCCCAATAGGCTCACTCTCTTACCGTTCCCTTAAAAGAACGGCCCGTGCACAGAAATCATCCATGCAAAACGTCATACTTCATCATACCCAACCGTCCACACCACCCCAACTCAAGGGTGATTTGGATGACCTGGTGGCCATGGCGGGGAGTGATCCACCCGATCCCATCCCGAACTCGGCCGTGAAAACCCCCAGCGCCTATGATACTGCGGCTTAAGTCGTGGGAAAGTCGGTCGCCGCCAGGTCTTCCAAATCACCCTAAAATCACCACAAACGCGGGGTGGAGCAGCCCGGTAGCTCGTCAGGCTCATAACCTGAAGGCCGCAGGTTCAAATCCTGCCCCCGCAACCATGATACCGACACTCCCGTGAGTCCAGCTCCAGGAGTGTTTCTTTTTTCAGCCTTTCCAATGGTTTGCTGCTCGATCCAATTTAAGATCGTCCCCAGTTCTCCATACAACATCGCGTCGATCTCGCCCCGGTTCGGGCCGGGCGTCAGCACGACCTTCTCGATTAGCGCCCGAAGTGCCTCAGCGGCTTCCAGTCGTTCCTCGGGACGGTTGAGGGAGTCGGTCAGGCGGCCGATCTTGCGGGCATAGACTGCCGAAGCACTAGGCAGCAGGTCCGGCACAGCGTCAGGCACGTCGGCCAGCAGTGACGCCAGTTCTGCCTTGCGGGCTTCGAGCGTGTCCATCTCCGCTTTCATGCTGGGATGGAACATTCCTTCCTTGATGGCTTCGATGATGCCCCGGATCTGCTTTTCGACCCTCACCTGTTCCACCTGCCAGACATCAGCATTGGACCGGCGCTCGCGATTGAGGCGATTGGTCTCCTCGGCATAGGCACGCATGGCTTCGGCCGCGATTTCCGGCGCCATCATCCGGTCCTTCAGTCCGGAGAGCAC
Source organism: Acetobacter senegalensis (assembly GCF_001499615.1). Classification (NCBI taxonomy): domain Bacteria; kingdom Pseudomonadati; phylum Pseudomonadota; class Alphaproteobacteria; order Acetobacterales; family Acetobacteraceae; genus Acetobacter; species Acetobacter senegalensis. Next base: position 2,053,665 of record NZ_LN606600.1, read on the forward strand.
GCGGCGTTCCAGATCGGGGCGAGGGATGGTCCGACTGTTGGTGCAGGAGCCGTTGGTGACATGGCCTGAACAGGCGAAGCGGTCGGAACCGCGCAGCGTGTAAGGACCACCACACTGGCCGCAAAACAGCAAACCCGAGAGCAGGGATTTCGGGCGACGCGTACCGTTGAGCCGATTTCGCTTGTGATGCGCCCTTACAGCTTCAGTGACGTTGACGTATTTTTCGGCGATGACGCTCTGACGGGCTTTGGTCGCCTGCCAGAGTGCGTTATCGACGATCTGCAGATCGGGCACGTCTGTGATGACCCATTCTGACTCCGGGTTCAGGCGCGAGACGCGCTTGCCCGTGGAGGGATCTTTCACATAGCGCTGACGGTTCCAGACTAGGCGGCCGATATACAGCTCATTGTTGATGACGCCGGTGCCGCGCTTCACATGGCCCCGGATAGTGGTGTCACTCCACAGCTTGCCATCGGGGCCGGTGACGCCCTGATCGTTCAGCGCCTTGGCAATGGCGCGCGGACCGATGCCGGCGGCGAAGTCGCGGAAGATACGACGGACGACGCGGTAGCCGTAGCAGAGGCCACCACCAGATTTGCCATCCTCGACCCGACCGCGCAGGCCACGATGGGTCTTGGCCGCGAGGTCTTTCAGGAAGAGGGCATTCATGGTGCCCTTGAGGCCGACATGCAATTCTGAGATTTCGCCCTCGGCCAGGGTGACGATCGGCACGCCGGCGAATTTCAGATGCTTGAACAGGGTAGCGACATCGGCTTGGTCGCGCGAGATGCGGTCCAGTGCCTCGGCCAGCACGATGTCGAACCGTCCGGCCTGGGCATCCTGCAACAGGGTCTGGATGCCGGGACGCAGGATCATGCTGGCGCCGGAGATGCCCGCGTCTTTGTAAGCGCCGACCACCTTCCATTTCTCGCGCTTGGCGTGTTCCCGGCAGATGCGGAACTGGTCCTCGATCGACGCCTCGCGCTGGTTGTCGGACGAGTAGCGGGCATACAGGGCGACGCGGGTCATGGGGATGTTCCTTATCAGGCGACCTTGTCCATCCGGCTGGGCCGGATCAGCACCTCGGCCGAGATGCCGAGGCCGTCATGCAACTGGCGGATCATGTCGATCGACAGGCCACGCTTGCGGTTCAGCACGTCGGCTACCCGGTTGCGCGGGCCGATCATCGGCTCCAGATCCTTGCGGGTGAGCCCCTGCTGCTCCATCCGAAAGCGGATCGCCTCGACAGGATCGGGCGGGTCGATCGGATGGTGCTTGGCCTCATAGGCGTCGATCAGGGTCGCCAGCACGTCGAGCCTGTCGCCGTCCAGTGTGCCGCTCTTCGCACCCCATAGCCGCCCGACTTCTCCCAGCGCTGCGTCATAATCCGCCTCGTTGCGGATGGGCTTCAGATCAGCCGTCATGTTCCACCTCCGTCACGTCGATCCTGTCATACGCCTTATGCGTGCCGATCCATTTGATCCAGACGATGCTTTTCTCGAAATCGACCGCCACAACCAGGCGATAGGCATTGCCCTTGATGTTGAAGACGATCCGCTCGGCGCTGACGATGCTGGCCGTGGCATAAAGCCGCTTCACATCGGCGGTGCTCGTCCACGCAGCTTTGCCGACTTCGGCGAACCAGGCGTCCAGCGCCGCCTTGACGGCCGACTGGTCCTTCTGGCCCGCCAGACTGTCGACGAACTCTCTCAGCGTGCGTCGGGCAATGATCCTCATTGACTGACCTTATATCACGGGACCATAATGGTCACAAGAAAAATGCACGACTGCCTGGCGAGAGGTTGTTCGCCGGGGAAAACGCAGCCGGGGAGGGGAAGCTACCGCATGGGGCCGGATCGGTTCTGCCGGGCCTGTTTCCGCTCCAGGGCGCTGGCACGCTCGAACTGCTCGCGAGCCATCTGACGGCCGATCAGGCGGGCGAGCGAGCGAATGGTGTCATTGGACGGGCGGAACGCGTCTTCGGCCGTTTCCGCCTCGGCGGGGCCGAACACTTCGATCCTGATCCTGTCGGGTTTGCGTGCCATCCTGTCCACCTTCCGGGTCGTGGGGCGACAGGAACGATGAAGGACAGGAGAAGGGGATTTGAGAAGACCGTGCGCCGGTCGATGCGGTAATCGGCGGTGATCGCGCAGAAAAGGGAGGCTTATCGGTTGTGGAAAAGGTGATCATTCTTCTGGCGATTGGATATGCCATCGGATTCTATATCCGGGGGCGGCGCGCGACGGCGGATCTGGCACAGGCAGGGCAACAGATTGCCGAGAGGAATGCCCGACTTCAGAGTCTGGATCGTCAGATATCTGGACGCGACACAGAGCTTTCGTCGTTACGCCGCCGGATTTCCACACTGGAAACACAGGCCGCCGACCAGAAGAAGGACGCAGAGCGTCGGCGGCAATATTTTCAGGACAACGACCTCTCCAATACGCAAAACCAGTTACATTTCATCAGTCCGTGCAGTCTGCGGGCCTTCCGTCCCGTCAATAAGGAGGCTGTGCAGGTGCTCTACGCGCTTGACGAGTGGATCAGGACGTATCAGCCCGACTGGCGTTTCGCTTTCGAAGTTTCGATGGGCGGGTTCATCAGAACGACCTACGATCCGGAAGATCCGCGCCAGAAGCAGGCTTTCAGTTCCTATAGCGGCAAGCGTGTCGATTTCCTGCTGATTGATCGCTATGGGCTGCCTGTATTGGTGATCGAATATAATGGCACAGGCCACGACCTGTCTGGCGATGCGGATGACCGCATGGCGGTGAAGCGTCTGGCTTTGCAGAAGGCGGGTATCCCGCTGCTCGAAATTCCCGAAAAGATGGCCAGGCTCCAAATCATGGCTGCCATCTCCGAGGCCGCCGGGGCGGCTCTCAAGGTAAAAACAGGCTAAGGGCTCCGCCCTCGCGCCGGCAAGGGTGCGCGTCAGCAGGCTGACGCCGCCCGATGGGGTGTCCCCGATCTTCCTCCGCTACGCTCCGTGCAGACCGGGAGAGACCCCTCCCCATCGGTCGCCCTTGCCGTTGCTACCCCGCTGCTCGCCGCGAGGCAGAGGAACAGCGGGGGCTGTTCCTCGCGGAACAAAGGGCAAAGACCATGACCGGCAACACCACCACGGCAACCGATTTCCGCAATACCATCCTCAACGGCGACAGCGTGCAGCTCATGCGCGCACTTCCTCGCAATGCGGTGGATTTCATCCTGACAGACCCGCCTTACTTGGTAAATTATCAGGGCAGGGACGGCCGGAAGGTCCGTAACGACGATAACGCGCGTTGGCTCCGGCCGGCGGTCAACGAGATGCACCGTGTTCTGAAATGGGGCGGTCTTGCCGTCAGCTTTTACGGCTGGAACAAGATCGACCTCTTCGCTGATGCCTGGAAAGCGGCAGGGTTCCGTATGGTCGGGCATATCGTCTTTCGCAAATCCTACGCGTCATCGTCGGGGTTTCTGCGCTATGAGCACGAAAGCGCCTATCTGCTGGCGAAAGGGAACGTAAAGCGGCCCGGTCAGCCAGTGCCGGACGTGATCGACATGCCGTATTCCGGGAACAAACTGCATCCGACGCAAAAGCCCGTCGCGGCGCTGCTGCCCCTGGTGGATGCGTTCTGCCCGGCTGGTGGCCTGGTGCTGGACCCGTTTTGCGGTTCGGGTTCCTCGCTGGTGGCGGCGCAGCATCTTGGGCGTGACTGGCTGGGGATGGAACTGGACGCGGACCACGCGGCAACGGCGACCCGGCGGCTGGCCTGGCACGCGGCGAAGAAAATAGCGGCATAGGGAGTGAACGCCGCAGGGCCGACAATTCGGTTCTGCGGTGCACCCTTCCTTGGTCTGTCTGTCCGCACAAATTTGCGCCGATCCGACTTCGCGGATCGGCGGCGGGAAGATGGAAAATAAGCGACGCTCGCCGGGCGAGTGCCCGGCTCGCGGAATATTCTGGCACGGGCGGACGAACGTCGTAACGTCGTGCGATCGCGTTACGAGATCGACATATCTCCAAATGCAGTCTGCACAAAATCTTCCTTTTGCGCATCCTGATTGTCCTGCTGCCCGAAGCAGGCGCAAGAGGAAGGGTAACGCGATGCTGATGTCAGATTGGCAGTCGCCGGCCGCTTACGAACATGCACAAGACATTGCTGCTGCCGGCATGGCCTGGGAATATCTTCGACGTGACGGTGAATACCGTCGCGCGTTTCAGCGAACGAAAGCGCTTGCCGCCCCGAAGTCAGGGGGCAGCAAAGCCTTTTCCAAACGATGGGGTTTGCGATTTCCCTGTCGACCCGACGCAGCCTGCTGGCCGCACGCCTGTCTTCTGGATACCGGAACTCTCGCCTGACGTCATAGAACTGCGTGCATCTCTCACGGATGCGGATGATCCGGCCGCCATGCCGATCAATCTCGCGGAATTAACGGACCTTGTTGCGCGGCTGGATGAAAATGATGCATGGCATGGTTTTTGGCAGCCTAGCACGTCTGCGCATCAGTTCTGGCTTCCGACACGTCCGGTGGATGGACCCGCCACCTATGTCGTGATCATACCGGTTGATAAGTTGCTGGAGCTTCGCGCGGAAGCTGTGCTGCGTTTATGGCGCGCGCTGGTTAGCCGGTCCGAGGGCAGGCGGGCTCATGATTTCCCAAAGCAGACGCAGGATCGGCATATTCTAATGCTCAGGGCGTTTGATGGTCGGGCCGCTGGTGTGAGCTACCGCAAACTTGCCGAGGTCTTACTCGGGTTTCAAGGCAGGAAGGCGGACTGGGACAGTGATCCACGTAAAAATCAGGTTCGCCGCCTTGTCGCCGACGGTAGGTACTATGTTCGGGGAGGCTATCGTGATTTGCTGCACTATCCGATCCGACTATTGGAATGCTGAGGTTTGTCCGGGAGTGGCTGCTCCTTTCTTTCTTGCGATCGTTATTAGAGCCGCTTTTTGCTATGCCACGTAGCGGATATGATCGGTGCAAAGCTCTGTTGCCGAATGAGGCTGACGTTCGAATATCAGGTCAAAAAGATGACGCTCCGGGGATGCGAGCTATTTGAATGGACCTAGAAAAACAGGTATCTATAAATAGAAAGCTATAGGTATTCTCAACACTAGGAGACAACAATTGACCCTAAATATTGTTTGGAGAGATCCTAGATCCAGAGTTCATTTTTTTTCAGATTCGCGAGTCAATTTGGGCGCATCGTCAAGCGATTTCGGTATTAAGATAAATAGAATGCCTTATAATATATATGGTCCCGCCATAGATGGAGAAGAACCCTCCCTTATTCGATGTGGAGATATTGCCATCACATTTGCCGGTTACAGCATTATACCATTGATGATGAAGGAGGCTCTGGCAGAAATTCTTTTCAAGGTCCAAGCCGTTCCGGGGTGGTCCGACTATGACATGGATGCATTGTCTAAATTTATTTTCCATGCATTCGACACCATAGCGCGAGATGCAGATTTCAAAACTAATGGTAAAATTAATGTCGGTATTATATTTGGAGGGTGGTGTGAAAAGGCATGTAAGCACCGGATTTATAAAATGGAACTGACAGAAACAACGATTCCTTCATTAACTGAGGTTCTTTTACAACCGGGTGAGATAGAGGTGATGGGAAGCGGTAAAGCCGAAGCTGAGCGTATTCTCGAAGGACAGCCGCTAACCCCACGTACTATCGTTGGAGCACTCAAATCCGTCATTGACGATCCTGAAGTGCCAAGCGTGGGAGGAAATATTCAGTACGGTGATCTTGATGCGAATAGATTTCGTCCTCATGGAGTAATAGAAATCAATGGCAATTATGTACATTACTGGAGAGGTTTAATTGACCTTAATTCTGAGGAATTCACAAATTCTACCTCTCTTATCCCAAATATTCCTCATATTGATTTGGCTAAAATATTATGATGTGTATTATATTTTGGCTAAAAATTCTAACGATTAAGGCCCTGTCCAAATTGGGTTGATAGCTGGATGATGATACTCAACGTAAATTTTTTTTTGGTCATAATAGGCCACGTAGCTACCTTAGGTTTGCGCAAAGTGCAGATCGGGTTGTCTGCCAGAAAAAGCGCATTGGGTTCCGCTCATTCGTGCAGGACGCACTGGGGGTGTCCATAGTGACATCGCAGATAGTTAGAACCATCCGCCGTTGATATGAGTTCCTTGGAGCCTATTCGCCAAATGGGCGATGGAGTTTCATCACGGTACGCTAATAGGCAACGCTGATGAGCAGATAAAATAAGGACTGCAGAAACTCAATCTGCTAAAGTCATGATAAATTCCCAGAATTTGGTAATAAAGTGGATAAGTGAGGGCCTGAGATTATGAGCAGTCACAATGAACACGAAATCGAGCCAGGCTCAGCAATTGTGGTTGGCGTACCCAAAGGATGGAAGCCTCATGGCCGAACTGGTTCTTTGCTCCGCAAGGAAAAAGGCCATTGGATGGGGCCCATGCTCGAAGTCGAAAGTGGTTTGGTGCCGCTACGTCAATTGGATGCTATTTACGAGGCCGTTAGTCGATCATCGATCCGTCCAGATATATATTACTTGAATTGGTTTGTGGATTGTTTTGGTCACCTTTCCGGAAATATTTCCGAAATTAAAAAGCAGGTCGCAGAGAATAATATTCTCCTTGCGGAAGTGATAGATCGCGTCGAAGAGTTGCAAGCGTGGAAGAATACCCAACTTAGCACAGACATTGAATTTGTACGGGAAAATCTTCTCCTAGCGTTATCTCTGCCTCTGGATAAGGCCAAGGAACATATCAAACTAATTTATTCGGATGCTGATCAGATTCTGAGACGACTTCGAAAGTTGGTTGAGGTGTCACTTGGAGAACTTAAGAAGACAGATGCCCGTCGAATTGCTCTATTGGAACAACTGGTAACGTTCAGTGGATATCAGTCCGTGATTTTGCTGTTGATGGATTTTGATAGCAAAGCAATTGAGAATATTACGGAAGTGAAAGATTTTATCGAGAAAAAATCAATCGAGCTAATGTCAGAATGGACTGACGGAGTTGATTTGCGCGCAGCAGTTTCCAATAAAAAAGGATTGGAAACGCTCCTATTCTTAATGGAAACTATTGACTCCATACAACCATCAGATCGTATTTTGAACATTTTTTGGGATGTTCCACGCATTGAGGATCGGCCGAATATCACCGGATATACATCTATTACCGTAACAGGTCCGTATAAATCGTCTGAATCCCAGATTTCTCTAATCGACGCGACATTGCCGAAAATAGATATCTCGAGAACTTCCTACACTTTTATACGGCGTGGCCAAGTTTTCTATCGAGGCTACAATTATCGCCTACAGGGCGAGCAGGTTTTCATTGCAGAGGAAGACGGGTATGCCTTCAAAGAATATTACCAAGACTCCGAAGACTACAAAATTCTAGTCGTTAGAGTGTCAAGGCTGCCCATTCAGGGTCTACTTCATCATATTGAGCGTCTGGCGGGAGTTGTCGAGAATATTAAAAATATCCATGATCGAGCTGTTTTTTCTCGTGCACATCCTGATTTGGCCCACGAACTTGCACTCCTATGTGGCAAGCAATCTGATAAATTCGAAGGAATAATTCTGCGCATTCCTGAGACTCCCTCGGTGAACAGCATCGAGTAGTGGAAAAGTGGAGATTCAGTTTACTGGTCATAACGATCCTTCTCAATAAACATTTCCTATCGAGGTGCCGGAATCGATCCCACCTGATTCCGGCACTCTCCAGACCGCCGACCCTCCGCCACGGTTCGCCATGGCCCGCTGTCGTGACCGACAGCCGCCGAACCCAACCGGAGGCCCGATCATGCTCGATCCCAAGACGGGGTTGCCGCCCCGTTTCCTGCGCACGCCGGATGCGGCGCGCTGTAACCGGCCGTTTGAGGCCGCCTTATGATTAAAGATTGTGACTGGTAACTTACCGTCGTTAACGACGTCGTTATTGACGTCATTTGAGAGGTAAGAATGGCCCAGGAAATCCTGATTGGTGTTGAACGCCGTCGCCGCTGGTCGGATGAACGCAAACTGGCGATACTGTCTGAAGTTGGTGTGGATGGAGCGAGTGTATCGGATGTGGCACGTCGGCATGACCTGACCCGCCAACACCTTTACCAATGGCGGAGTTCATTCCGTCAAAGACTATCTTCGCCAGATCAGTCTGTGGCGTTTATTCCTGTTGCTTCAGTGACGACACCTGCTGTGACATCTGGCGGTGGACCTGACGAACTGGCCATAGTGCTGCGCAATGGCCGTAGTATCAGGGTGACGGGACATCCTGCCGAAGATCTTCTGGCCCGGGTCATCCAGATTGCGGAGACGGCATGATTGGCGTGGGCAACGGCGTGCGTGTCTATCTGGCCTGCGGGGTGACCGATATGCGCAAGGGCATATCGGGTCTGGCAGCACTGGCACAGGACGTGCTGCGTCAGAACCCGACATCAGGGGCGCTCTTTGCTTTTCGTGGTCGCCGTGGCGACAGGATCAAGCTTCTGATGTGGGACGGTCAGGGGTTCTGTCTTTATTACAAGGTGCTTGAGAAGGGACGTTTTCCATGGCCGTCTCCGGCAGAGGGCGTTGCACGCCTGACGACAGCACAGATGGCCATGCTGTGGGAAGGCATGGAGTGGAGACGCCCTTCCTGGTCTGCACCACCGTCTCGCGTAGCCTGATTTTTATGGCGTGATCGTGTAGAACCTTTTGAATTTTCTTAGATTTTCTGCTATTTTTTCATAATGACGCCTGCACCCGTGGTCCTGCCTGATGATCCGGATATCCTGAGGGAAATGATTGTTTCCCTGCAGACCGAAGTGGCCCGGCTTTCTGCGTCGGCCCGTGCGTATGAGGCTCTTGTCCAGTCTCTCAAAATCCGGATCGCACGCCTTCAGAAACAGAAATTCGGGGCCAGTTCAGAAAAGATAGACCGTGAGATTGAACAGCTCGAACTGCTCCTTGAAGATGTAAAAATCGCCATCGCGGCAGCCGATCCTTCTCCTGATATCAGGGAGCATGATGTCAGCGATGATGCAGTCTCTCCCCCACGGCAGCGTGGCAAACCACAGGTTTCTGACACGACACCACGGGAGCGTATTGTTCTCGACCCGGGTGAGGCCTGTCCTGCCTGTGGCGGTCCTCTGCGTCTTGTAGGCGAAGATGTCACCGAAATACTGGACTTTATTGCGGCAAAACTGAAAGTTGTCGAAACGGCACGGCTGAAGAAATCCTGCCGCCATTGCGAAACGATGGTGCAGCCTGAAGCACCGTCGCGCCCTGTTCCACGGGGGATGGCTGGCCCCGGGCTTCTGGCCCATATCCTGGTCTCGAAATTCGATGACCATATCCCGCTTTATCGTCAGAACGAGATCTTTGCCCGTCAGGGTGTGGACATTCCCCGTTCAACCCTGATCGACTGGTGTGGTCAGGCCGTTGCCGTTCTGCGTCCTCTCACAGATCTGATCCGTCAGGATGTCGTAAAGGCAGACCTGCTGCATGCCGATGATACACCCATCCAGGTTCTTGATTCCCGTCTGCGCCAGGCTGGGAAACCACGTGGTGTGAAGGAAGGGCGGATCTGGACCTATCTGCGCGATCCCCGCCCCTGGGGCGGGAGTGATCCGCCCGCCGTGGCCTACTGGTTCTCTCCCGATCGCAAGGGGATCAATCCCCAGACCCATCTGGCACAGTTCCGGGGCATTCTGCAGGCTGACGCCTACGCGGGGTTCAGGGATCTGTATAAACCCGATGCAACGGGAACCGTGCATGTGCGCGAAGCGGCCTGCTGGGCTCATCTCCGCAGGGCCTTCCATGATGTCTGGAAGGGCAGTGATTCGACAATCGCAAGGGAAGCACTCGAGCAGATCGGGGAACTCTACGATATCGAGCGGCAGCTCACCGGGTCTCCTGCTCCGTATCGTCTGGCTGTCCGACAGGAAAAAAGCCGCCCTCGTGTCACAGCATTCCACGCATGGTGCGAAACACAGCTCGCCCGTATCCCTGGCAAGGGGGAACTGGCAAAAGCAATCCGTTATGCGCTCAACCGGTGGGCAGCCTTTACCCTCTTCCTCGAAGATGGTCGTGTTGCCATCGACAACAATCCTGCCGAACGGGCCATACGACCGGTATGCGTCGGGCGGAAAAACTATCTGTTTGCCGGTTCAGACGCCGGGGGCGACAACATCGCTGATGCCATGACGCTTATCGAAAGCGCAAAACTTTCAGGCCTCAACCCGCACGATTACCTCGCCGATGTTCTCGCCCGCATCAACGAACACAAGATCAACCGCCTCCACGAATTGTTGCCATGGAACTGGCAACCCGCGAATACGCTTCACAAAAAGGCCGCATAATCAAGGCGGCACAGAACGGCCGGTTACGGCGCGCTTCCTCGGCATTTCCATCCGCACGCTGGAAAAACATCGCACCTACGGCACCGGCCCGACCTATCGCAAGATTGGCGGTCGCATCGTCTATGCCCTCCCAGATCTTCAGGGATGGGCCGAGAACGGTATCCGTAGGTCCACGACGGACGAGACACCCTGCCGCGTGTTTCCCGCCCGCCCGCTGACTCCGGCCGAAAAGGCGACCCTCTGAATGGCCGGCGTCATGCCGCAGCGGGGCCAGCAGGGGCGGGAGAGCGAGCGGCTGCGTCTTGATCCCTTCATTATCGCGGGCGGCGATGCCAGTCCCCGCGATCAGCGCGACCTCATGGAACGGCCGTTCTTCTCGCTTTCCAAAGCAAAGCGGGTCGCGCCGATCCTTTATGAGGCCGGCGGCCAGCGTGTCGAGATACATGGCCTGGCTGAGCACGGCATGGCGACCATCTGGGATGCCGATGTGCTGATCTGGGCCGCCAGCCAGATCGTCGAGGCCGAGAATGGCGGCCTCAGGACATCCCGCTTTCTGCGCTTTACCCCATACCAGCTTTTGACGGCCGTGGGTCGTGCCACGGGCTCACGGGAATACCGGCTGCTCAAGGCCGCGTTCGCCCGGCTGCAATCAACCGTGATCCGCACCACCATCCGCAACGGCGAGCATTGGCGCCGACACCAGTTCTCCTGGATCAACGAATGGGAGGAGCGGACGACCCGTGATGGGCGTGTCGAGGGTATGGAATGCGTTCTCCCCGACTAGTTCTATCGCGGTGTCATCGACCGGTCATTGGTCCTGACCATCGACCCGGCCTATTTCCGCCTGACCGGGGGTATCGAACGCTGGCTCTATCGCGTCGCCCGCAAACATGCCGGGCACCAGCCGCAGGACTGGCTGTTCGAGATTCCCCATCTCCATGAGAAATCCGGCAGCCTGGCGCGTGTCACCGATTTCGCGCTCGACCTGCGTCGCATCGCCGCCCGCCAGTCGCTTCCCGGTTATCGCCTCGCGATCCGGCGCGAAGGGCGGCGGAAACTGCTGCATATTCGTCCCGTCAACTTGTCCACAGTGCCTGTGGATGATGGTGTGGATGGACACGGGATTTCGGGCGCAGGGACTATCGGGACTTCGGGCGCATCACTATCGGGATTTCAGGCGCACGAACCCCAGTTAAGTCTTTGGCCTGAAACGCGGAATCGCGCTCCTAACTTAGAGTCTAACTTAGAATCTAACTTTTTGATGTTGGGGCGGCCGGATACCGACTGTGGTGCCGGTGCCGCTGACAGGCCGCATGATCCGGATATGCACGGTCCTTCTCCCATGCCGGGAGATCGGCCATGACCAGCGCCACAACGTCCCGTGCGTGGGGAAACGCCCTGCCGTTCTCACGCGACGCATTGACCCATGTCGAACTGACCCACATCGACAAGCGCGTCGAGAACTGGATCAGGTTCGGCCATGAGGCTCAGGAACAGATCCTCGACCGTCGGCGCCGTATCTTCTCCTTCCGTCCCGGCAGCGTCTTGGCCTTCGTCCGCTGGGCGGCCAATGATTTCGGCACGATCGCGTCACGCATCGACATCCTGCGCGCCGTGGCACCGGGAGAACCTTGTCAGACGGTGCCGTTCGTCCGGCCGGGCGGTGAAATCCTGCTGAGGGTCGCGGGCTGGCCCAAGGTTGAGCAGGTGCTCCGCCATATTGATGCGGTGGAACACGCCGGCATCGACGCCTGCACGGTCGCGCCCGATCACTGGCGGCATGTCGGCAACCGGCTGAACGCGGGTGAGAAACCGCGCGTCTACACGATGGTACGTCATCGAGCGTGGCTCAGACGGCAGGAGATCGTGCCATGACCCGCTTCGGCTATGTCATGGTGACGTATTTTGCCGCGATGGGTGTGGCCGTCGCCGCCATCGTTCCCGTGCCGGTGAAGCTGCTCTGGAATGCCTCTGCCAGCACGCCGCTTGGTTTGTACGATCTTGTAGCGCCGAACGGGTTGAAGGCTGGTGATCTGGTCGCCGTCAGGCCACCGAAGCCGCTGGCCGATTTCATGGTCGCGCGCGGTTATATCGGGCGGAATGTGCCGCTGCTGAAGCCCGTCGCGGCGCTGCCGGGGCAACAGGTCTGCCGTGCTGGCCGTACCGTCACCGTGGATGGTGTGCGGCTCGGCGAAGCGCAGGATCGCGATCGGCGTGGGCGTGTGCTGCCGGTCTGGCAGGGCTGCCGCCGCATCGCACCCGATCAGATTTTTCTCATGAACCCGTCCGTTCGCGACAGTCTGGACGGCCGCTATTTCGGCCCGCTCCCGCGCGCCGCCGTGATCGGCCGGGCGACGCCGCTCTACACCGACGCGCACGGCGACGGTCATTTCGTCTGGCACGGCCTGTTCGCTGAGAGGCCGGTGCTGTCCTTCCCCAACGTCGCTATGGAGACTTCCCATGCCGCAGATCGGTAGCTTCACGCGCGACAAGACCGGCTTTGCCGGACGCATCCAGACCTTCCTCGGTTCCCATGAGATCGCCATCGTGCAGGCCGAGAAATCGGACTCCGACAATGCACCGGATTATCGCATCCATCGCGAGGATGAGGACGGTCCGGAGATCGGTGCCGGCTGGAAACGCACGGGCGAGCGTGCCGGCGATTACGTTGCCCTATTGATTGACGATCCGCTCCTGCCGCAGCCATTGCGTGCCAATCTGTTCCGTGATGGTGGCAATGGCGGTCTCTGGTCATTGCACTGGAGCCGGCCGCCGAAGCGCGATGGGCGAGATTGATATCATGCGCAATCAGACCCGGATCGCCTGTCTGCTGGTGACGGGATGTCTCGTGTCCATGGTGCCGGTTGCAGTATCGGCGCAGACAATCGACGTCCCGTATGCTGCCGAGGTCGCTGAGGCGGCGCGGCGTTTCGACATTCCGGTGACCTGGATCAAGGCCGTCATGGGGGCCGAGAGTGCAGGTGATCCGGGCGTGGTTTCGTCGGCGGGTGCGATGGGGCTGATGCAGATCATGCCCGGCACATGGGCGGAACTGCGTGTCCGTCATCATCTCGGCTGTGATCCCTACGATCCGCGCGACAACATTCTGGCGGGCGCGGCCTATCTCCGTGAACTGCATGACCGTTACGGTTCGCCGGGTTTTCTCGCCGCTTATAACGCCGGTCCCGATCGCTACGAGGCGTCTCTGGCCGGGCGTCCGCTGCCGCCGGAAACACGCGCTTATGTCGCTGCCGTTGCACCGTTCATTGGAGGTGGGGGCGATGCTTCCGTCATGATTGCGGCGGCTGATCGGTTTGTCTGGACCCGTGCGCCGCTCTTCATCGTGCAGCCGGATCGCAGTGCGGCGGCGGCACAGTCGCGCGATATGTCGGGGATCATGCCGCGATCAGATGGCCTGTTCGTGGTGGGTGACGGTAGGGGATCGCGGCCATGATGAGAGGATGCGGGGCAGGGGGCAGAGAGGCGAAAAGAGGGCAGAAGAGGGAGCGCAAGATTAAAGCGGACGGCACCCCATGGGTCCGATCCGCAGGGCAAGCCCTTGTCTGCACATTGTTTTGGGTGGCACCCCCTTTGAGGGGGTATGGTGCCGCGACGAGCGGCGAAGCCAGTTTCCGCCCCGTTTTTCTCGGCACTCTTGCCTGTTTTTGGCGTTTTCGGGCGGATCAGCGGCCATGAGCGTGGGTGACGACAACCGGTTCCGCCCGAGGCCGGGTCGCATCCGCACCGACACGCCGCAGACCGGTCGTGCCAGGAGTTTCCTGACCAGGGTGAGGACGGTTACGCGCCAGCAGCAGGCGGCGAGTGGTGGGAGCGGACGCCCCCGAGGCGGCGGTCCTGGTCGCGCCGCTAAAGGGGAGGGAAGCATCTCGTCCGGGCGTGGTGTGCAGCGTGGAAGGGGGGCGATGTTCGTGCGCGCCCGGAACCTCTCGAATGGCTGGAGTCATCGCCGACCGGGCACCCGTCGCGTCATTGTCAAATCCCGCTCCGTCCGTGCCGCCGGACGGAATGGCAAGGCCGCTGCTCATCTCCGCTACATCCAGCGCGACGGTACCGCCCGCGATGGTGAGCGGGGGCGGCTCTATTCTGGGACTGAAGATCGCGCCGATGGCGACGCCTTTCTCGATCGTGGGCGCGATGACCGCCATCAGTTCCGGTTCATCGTCTCGCCAGAGGATGCCGGGGATCTTGCCGACCTGACCGGCTACACCCGCGATCTGATGGCGCAGGTCGAAGCCGATCTCGGTACGAAGCTCGATTGGGTGGCCGTCAACCACCATAACACCGGCCATCCGCATGTGCATGTCGTCGTCAACGGCCGTGACGATCTGGGCGAGGATCTGGTCATCAATGGTGACTACCTTGCCAACGGCATCCGCGAACGGGCGAGCGAAATGGTGACGCTGGAACTCGGCCCTGTCACCGAGATCGAGCAGCGCCGAAAGCTGGTCGCCGAAATCGACCAGGATCGTTTTACCCGCATCGATCGGGCGATGCTCGCGGAGGCCGACGGCCGGTTTCTCGATGTGCGCCACGAGCCTGATGATCCGCGCGGGCAGGCGGATCGGACCCTCCGTCTGCGCCGTCTTGGCAAGCTGGGCGATATGGGCCTCGCCACGGAACGTGCGCCGGGCGTGTGGGAGCTGAGCGAGCGGCTGGAGCCGACGCTGCGCGAGATGGGCGAGCGCGGTGATATCATCCGCACGATGCAGAAGGCGCTGCGGGCGGAGGGCGCCGAACGCGACCCGATGAGCTTTGCGATCCATGATGCAGCACCGGCGACGCAGATCGTCGGTCGCGTCATCGATAAGCATCTGTCGGACGAACTGGGCGAGGAACTGACGCTGGTGGTCGATGGGATAGATGGCCGCCCGCATCATGTCGCGGGCATGGACGCGGCCCGTGTCGCAGAAGCACGGATCGGCAGCATCGTCGAGATTGGCCCGCCTGATAGCGCCGGGCGTCCCTCCGATCGCGCGATTGCCGACATGGCCGAGGGAGGCGTTTATCGGCCGAGCCGTCATCTCGAACAGGTCCGGTTCGAGGGGCGGGTGCCGGGGGGCGACTATGACGGTTTCGTCGCGTCGCATGTCCGACGGCTGGAGGCCCTGCGCCGGGCCGGTATTGTCGAGCGGATCGACGCCGACCAGTGGCGTATTCCCGAGGATTTCGCCACCCGTGCTGCTGCCCACGATACGGGGAGGGGCGGACGGGCAAATATACGTGTCCTTTCGACCTTCGATCTGGGCAGTCAGGTCGGCGCGGATGGCGCGACCTGGCTTGACCGGCGGCTGGTGGGAGGTGTGGTGTCTGATCTGGTGCCTGTCGGCTTCGGGGAACAGGTGCGCGAGGCGATGGAGCAGCGGCGGGAGAGGTTGATCGAGCACGGAGACGCGACCCAGCGACCGGATGGGCGCGTCAGTTACCGGCCCAACCTGCTTGCCACGCTTCAAGAACGGGAGGTCGCCCGTGTCGGGGCGGAACTGGCGGCAACGAAATCCGTGCCGTTTCGGGGGGCTGCTGATGGCGAGACGGTTAGTGGCACGTTCACCGGCACCGCCCAGCTATCGAGCGGGAAATTCGCCATCGTCGAGAAGTCCCACGAGTTCACGCTGGTCCCGTGGCGGCCGGTGATTGAGCGTCATCTTGGTCAGGAGGTGACAGGCGTTGTGCAGGGAGGATCGGTGTCGTGGCAGTTGGGGCGAAACAGAGGGCTTGAATTGTAACGGATTCAGCCGGGCTTGTTGAAGCTTGGATTTGACGATTGTGCTTCTTTAATAAGCCAATTCGCAAAAATCTGAGTTGAACCACCACTTAATCTGATCGGTTCTGGCAGGATGAGACAGAATGTCTTGGAAACCAAATTTCCCTCAGGCCAAGGCGCGATCAGACGACCATCCGCCAGTTCTCTTTCGACATAGAGGCGCGGCACGAGTGCAACACCAAGGCCGGCCAATGCAGCCTCAATCAGCATTATATGTAAATCGTAACGGGCACCGATCGCGGGGTTTGTCAGTGTGATCCCGGTTTCCCGTGCATATCGTTGCCACGCGTCCGGGTTTTGCCGTCGATGCAGGCGCGGCAAATCATCCAGTGTCGCCCCGTCCCTGTCCAAAAGCGCGGGATGGCAAACGGGCACCAGCACTTCATTCAGCAGGTGGTGTGTCCGCATTCCCGTCCAGGCCGGATGCTCGAAATGGATCGCGGCGTCGAAACCGCTGCCGGCAAGGACAAAGGGCTCCATCCGCTCTGCGAGATGTACCGTGATGTTTGGATGTAGTTCTTGAAACCTTCCCAATCGGGGAATGAGCCACCGCGTTGCGAAAGTCGGGATGGCGGCGATATCGAGGCTTGCCCCATCGCTGTGTTGTCCCATCAGCACCTGACTGTCTCGTTCCAAGCGGTCGAGCGTCTCGCGAACTTGAGCGGCATAACGCTCTCCGTTCGGTAAAAGCCGAACACGATTTCCGATCCGCTCGAATAATATGACGCCGAGGAAGGCCTCGAGCCGGGCGATCTGACGGCTGATCGCTCCTTCGGTCAGGGCTAGTTCATCCGCTGCACGGGCAAAACTGCCATGACGAGCGGCAGATTCGAAGGCCATGAGCGCGGAGTTGCTTGGTATCTTGCGGCGCATGAGCGGTTCCCGACTCATTGATTTACTTCTTTGGCCAGTCCTGCCGTGACATTAGATCACTGAAGGATGATCCGATATCGATATATGTGCCGAGATTATCCGATTACCATGACAAACAATCAACCAGAGATGTGGTCAGACCATATTAACGGTTCCGGTCAAGGAATGTCAGATGATCTACACGGTGGAATGCAGTTTTGCCGATCCGCGCAGCGAAGTGGAATGGAACGACTTCTACAGCTTCGACAAATTACCGGCCTTGGTTTCGGTCAGCGGCTTTCATACGTCCCAGCGTTTCAAGGCGTTGGGCGAAGGGTGCCCTGTCTATCTTGCCATGCACTCGGTTGACGGTCTCGATATCCTGACAAGTGAAGAGTATCGTCAGAAGGGTGGTGGCAATTTCGCGCGGTGGCAGCCCCACATTACCGACTGGCATCGCAATCTTTACGCTGGTCTTGATCGCACTCCCGCCGTTGGGCCTGACGAGATTCTGGCGATGAGCGAGAAAGGCCCGGAATCTTTGATCCGCTTGGGCTTCGCCTTCAACGAACTGCACGCGGTGGCGTTGGAAAAATTCCCAGAATATCGATGGCTCGCCAGGCTGAACCGCTCCCAGACGTTCGAGGCTCTGCCGACGGATATTCATCTCTATGAGCCGATGACCGCGCAGTTGGTCAATTCCGATGATACCGTCTACGGAAAGCCTCGGCAGGTCAGCGATGCCTAACGTCACGCTTTTTATATCGCAGGACAAGATGCCGTCGGAAGAGACACTTACGACGCTTACTCAGGAATGCACAGCGCTTTGCACGGACCTCCTCGGGGCAGCATTGGACAAGGTGCATATCATCTACGTCGCCGTCCGGCACGGTCGTGGACATCCGGTTTTTGCCGAAATTCAGTTTCGGCTGGAAGTGTTTCGAACAGCTTCTGTCATGGAAAAGTTCATGGAGGAAATCGGTGACAGCATAAAGCGCAATACGGACCTTTCCGCCCGTATTCGCTGCTTTGGATATCCGACCGAAAACATTCACGCCCGCAACTGAATGATTGCTAGGCAGAGAACTCAGGAGAGAATGATGTCGGCTACTCAATTCCCCTCCCAGCAGGTCGGAGATTTCACGATCACGGCGATCAGCGATGGCAATCTGAGCGCCAGCCTGGATCTCCTCTCGAATATCGAGCCCTCGGATGCCGCGCGGATGGAAGATGAAGCGGGGGTGAAGGATACTTCCGCCATTCATATAAACTGCTATCTGGTACGTGGAGGTGGTCGCACGGTCCTGATTGACGCTGGGGCTGGTGGTTTCAAGCAATGGGGAGGCCTTTTGGCGTCCAATCTTCCACAGGCCGGAGTGCAGCCTTCCGGGGTCAACACGATTCTGCTGACGCATGCTCATCCAGATCATGTTGCAGGGCTTTTGGATAAAAACGGGGAGTCCGTCTTTCCGAATGCCGAGCTGGTCGTCCATAAGCGAGAAATCGAGTTCTGGCAGGATGACGGCAATCTGAGCCGCGCAAGCGAGCGGGCGCGTGGGAATTTTCTCATGGCGCGTCAAATATTCGAGAATTATCGAGACAGGTTACGTCTTTTTGAAGGAGGCGAGGTGTCCCCCGGCCTGACGGCTGTGCCGCTTCCGGGACATACGGCGGGGCATACTGGCTATCGCCTTGAATCCGGCGGTCGAAACCTTCTGATCTGGGGGGACATCGTTCATTTCCCAGAGATTCAGATTCCACGTCCGGATGTGTCGATCGCTTTCGACCTGGACCCAATTCTCGCAGCTGAGACACGGGCACGACTGCTTGACCTCGTTAGTTCTGAACGGTTGCTGATTGCTGGAATGCATCTTCGCGAACGTGGTTTTGGACGTATTGAGCGAAAAGGTCAGAGTTACAGCCTTGTCTATGAGGATGAATAAAAGAAGGAAAAGGTAAATGTTGTTCTCAAAGCTCGGCTCCACTGGCCTTGATATTTCGCGTCTCTGCTTGGGGTGTATGACTTTCGGAGAACCGGATGCCGGCGTTCATAATTGGACGATTGGCGAAGCTGATAGTCGGCAGATTATCAGGCGAGCAGTCGAGTGTGGGATCAATTTTTTCGATACTGCGAATAGCTACTCAGCCGGCACCTCTGAAGTGATCGTTGGTAAGCTACTTAAAGAATATACCCGTCGAGACGAAGTAGTTATCGCCACAAAGGTCTTTTTTCCCGAACGGATGCTGGAAGGGGATGCTGCGCCTAATCGCAAGGGTCTCTCGCGCAAAGCGATCATGACCGAGATCGATGCCAGCCTGACGCGCCTTGGAACCGATTATGTCGATCTCTATCAGATCCACCGTTGGGATTATGGAACGCCGATCGAAGAGACGATGGAGGCGCTTCATGATATCGTAAAAGCCGGCAAGGCCCGATACATCGGTGCTTCATCAATGTTCGCATGGCAATTCGCTAAAGCGCAGGAGACGGCGCGCCTCAACGGGTGGACGCGCTTCGTCACCATGCAGAATTATCTTAATTTGCTCTATCGCGAGGAAGAACGCGAAATGATCCCGTTGTGTGCGGATCAGGGTGTCGGACTCATGCCGTGGAGTCCACTGGCACGTGGTCGGCTGGCGCGTCCTGTCGGCGAGCAGACGAAACGGAGCGAAAGCGATACTTTCGGTCAGACTCTCTTTGCGGCCACGGAAAGGGCGGACAATGCAGTGATTGGCGCAGTTGAACGTGTTGCTGCCGCGCGTAACGTAACTATGGCGCAAGTGGCACTTGCGTGGGTTTTGACCAAGCAAGAGGTATCGGCCCCGATTGTGGGGGTCTCTAAATCTTATCATCTTGATGATGCGATCGGTGCGCTGGCGATCGTGTTGACTGATGATGAGATTACCGTGCTGGAGACAGATTATGTGCCGCACCAAGTTGTTGGATTCGGATAACGGTATAAAAATTAATTATAAATTATAATAAAAATATAAATAATATATGTCTTTATATTATAGATATTATTTTTTCTTTATTGTCTTCAATGAGAACAGGAGAGTTTTGTGTCTTCTAAAAACAAAAAAGTAGTACGTAGTAACAGTGGCGATAATATCGCGAGCGATGCAAATTCAATATTCTCTCTGAAAGGCCGCCGCGCGCTTGTTCTGGGCGGCAGTTCAGGACTGGGGTTCGGTGTGGCTTCAGCTCTTGCCCAACTTGGAGCAGAGATATGCATTTTGGCTCGGAACCAGGAGAAACTTCATGACGCTGTCGCAGAGCTTAAAAAAATAAATGGAAATATTTCTGGGATAAGTTTTGATATTAGTAATTTTGATAAAATATCTTCAGTTATTGAAAATGTTCGTCAGTTAATTGGAGATCCAGATATTTTTATAGCTAATGGCGGCGGCCCGCCGCCGAGTGCAGCCGTGGAGTTCGACCCAGTCGTCTGGCGTGCTCAGTTTGAGACAATGTTGTTAACTACCATGACATTCACAACAGCCTTCCTACCGTCCATGCGGCAGAATGGTTACGGACGTATCGTGATGATTTCGTCAGTCAGTGTTGTAGAGCCTATTCCTGGCCTTGTTTTGTCAAATACCTTGCGTGTCGGCCTGGCAAATTGGGGTAAA
Source organism: Acetobacter senegalensis (assembly GCF_001499615.1). NCBI lineage: Bacteria > Pseudomonadati > Pseudomonadota > Alphaproteobacteria > Acetobacterales > Acetobacteraceae > Acetobacter > Acetobacter senegalensis. The sequence continues at coordinate 2,074,280 of NZ_LN606600.1, forward strand.
ACGCTGGCCTCGGAAGTAGCTGCCGATGGTGTGACAGTAAATACGCTCATGCCCGGCTTGTTCGCAACCGATCGCGTTAAAAGGCTGAACCAGCTAGCTGCGCAGGCCAACGGTGAAGATATCAAGACGATAGCAGCTAAGGAACAAGCCGCAATTCCCATCCGGCGATACGGCCGGCCCGAAGAGTTTGGTGCCGTCGCAGCTTTTCTTGCCAGTCCAGCGGCTTCTTACGTCACGGGTGCTCTTATTCCAGTCGATGGCGGATTGATGAAGAGCTGACTTCTTCATTTTTCTCGCGGCAAAAATATGAATGAAGTGATTCCGATGGCTCATGAAAAGTCGCGCTGCCCCACTGGGGCAGAAACTCTGGTCTCTAGCCTTGCTGCAAGTGGCATTGATGTTTGCTTTGCCAATCCAGGAACGTCGGAGATGCACTTCGTCGCTGCGCTTGATAAAATCAATGGCATTCGACCGATCCTATGCCTCTTCGAGGGCGTCGCTACCGGGGCAGCGGACGGTTACGCCCGGATAGCAGGAAAGCCCGCGTCTACTCTTTTACATCTTGGGCCAGGTCTAGCTAATGGTCTTGCTAACCTTCACAACGCGAAACGTGCTTCCGTACCCGTGGTCAACATCGTCGGAAATCATGCTTCTTATCACCTGCAATTCGATGCGCCATTAACCTCAGATGTCGCAGCGTTTGCGCGTCCTGTATCCGATTGGGTACATACGTCACAAAGTGCTCGAACAGTTCCCGCGGATGCTGCTCGCGCGGTGCAGGCAGCCAGAGCCGCACCTGGACAAATAGCGACGCTTATTTTGCCAGCAGATACCGCTTGGATGCCTGGGGAACGCGCGTCCGGCCCGCTGCCTGTTTCTGGGGTCACCGATGTTTCTGCTGCGGCAATAGATCAATGTGTCGCAGCCTTAAGGAGTGGACGAAAAACAGATATTTTGCTCCGTGGCCCTGCCTTGACAGGAGCAGGACTGAGAGCGGCTGGGCGTATTGCTGCGCAGACACAAGCTAGGTTGTTCTGCGATACCTTCGCGCCTCGTATTGAGCGAGGTATTGGACGGATTCCGGTAGAGCGTCTCCAGTATCGCGCGGATGAGGTTGTGCAGCAGTTGTGTGCTTTCGAGACTTTAATTTTAGTAGGAGCTCAACCGCCAGTTGCTTTCTTTGGCTATCCTGGCAAACCGAGTTGGCTAACGCCAGAAACATGCATGATTTTAACACTCTCCCATCCTCATGAAGCCGGATCGGAAGCTGTTGAAATGCTAGCTAACGCATTGGGGGCGCCGGAAGTAAGATTAATTGGTTCCCAGAGTAACTTTACGTTGCCAGCAGATGATCTCTTAACAGCGGAAGCTGTCGTGCAGATTGTCGCGTGTCTATTGCCCGACAATTCTATTGTAGCTGATGAGGGTCTGACCTCTACTTTTCCTAACTATGATTTGCTTGCTACAGCAGCACCACATGATCATTTGAACCTTACTGGGGGTTCGATAGGTGGCATTCTTCCGCTCGGTACTGGAGCTGCGGTTGCGGCCCCTGAACGCAAAGTTGTTTGTCTAGAAGGTGATGGTAGCGGTATGTATACCCTACAAGCACTATGGACGCAGGCCCGTGAAAAGCTCGATGTAATTACGATTATTTTCGCAAACAGGTCTTACTCTGTTCTGAATCAGGAGTTGGAACGAGTTGGGGTAGCGACTGCCGGGCTGCGGGCGCGTTCGTTGTTTGACTTGCGAAATCCAGAAATAAATTGGGTGAACTTGGCGCAAGGTCTGGGGGTTGAGGCTGTCAGCGTTAATAATGTTAAAGAATTTTATGATGTGTTATCATCGGTTTTTCTGAAACGCGGTCCCTTCCTCATTGAGGCTGTGATTTAATAATGCGTCGGACACGCCATATTTCCGACGTGACAGGAATTGCGGGGGGCGCATCCCGCTTATGACGCTTATCCAGCTCCTCTCGGTTGCAGAACATCTGAATTTTCGCCACGCTGCTGGTGCGCTCGGCGTCACGCAATCAAGCATCAGCACCCGAATTAAGGCGCTGGAAGAGACATTGGGCATCGTCCTGTTCGAACGGCGTCATCGCGGCGTCCGGCTGACCGAGGCCGGACGCCGTTTCGTTGCGGAGGTTTCGCCGGTATCGAGCAGATCGACCATGCTGTCAGGACGGCAGGCGCGATTGCTGACGGCACGGTCGGACACCTCGCGATTGGGCTGCACGGCTCGATCGCGACAGGATTTCTTGCTGATCTTCGTCGGCGCTATCGCGCAGCTCACCCGGGAATTGAGCAGAGCATCGTCGAAGGACCGTCGTCACATACTCTCGCCATGATACGCGACGGCAAGCTCGATGTGGCCTTTATCATCAATGTCGCCAATGTACCTGATTGCCATAGCCGACACCTCTGGAACGAGGCGCTGGTGATCGCTCTTCCTGCCGCGCATCCGATTGCGACCCTGGAATCCCTTGCTTGGGCTGACCTTGCGACGGAGAATTTCCTTGTTCGGCAGGGTGGCGCCGGGCCGCAGGTTTTCGAACATATCGTCCGGCGCGTGGCCGAACATGGCCGATCGCCGCGCCTTCAGCGGCGCGATGTCGGACGGGACACGCTAATGCATATGGTCGCCGCAGGAGAGGGGATCACGCTGACCCATGAGGCGGGCAGCCATATGCCATTTCCCGGCATCGTTTTCCGTCCGATCGACGACGAGAAGGAACACGCCTGGTTCAGTGCGGTCTGGTCGCCCCAGAACCGCAGTCCCGCATTACGTAATTTTCTGGATCTTGCCATGCATATGAGTCGTATGGATGGTTTGACCATGCAGGCTCAAACCGTGCCATCATCGTTTCCAGTCAAGATACCGGGACATCATGAAACGGGCGCAGCACCTTTATGAAGCGCCGGTCTGTAAAAGCAGCCTGTTACCAGGAGGAAAATCCCATGCCCCTCGAAACCTTCCGCCAGATCTACGGTCTCGACAACAGTCCGTCGCCGCTCGACCGGTCCGTGCTGGTGTTGATCGATATCCAGCGTGAATATCGCGACGGGCGCGTGCCGCTCGCCAATGTCGATGCGGCGGCCGATGAGGCCGGGCGGCTTCTTGCTCTTGCGCGGCGCAAAGGCGTGCCGGTCATCCATATCGCCCATGACGCCGGACCAGGCGCTCCCGCCTTCGCCAGCGATGGTCCTTACCGTGATTTCCTGCCGCAGGTAACACCTCGCGAAGGGGAGACGGTTCTGTTCAAGACCCACGCGAATGCGTTTATCGACACCGGGCTTGCGGACCGGATCAAGGAAACGGGTCGGAACGAGGTCATCATCGCCGGTGATACGGTGGGTGTCTGTGTGTCCACCACTGCCCGTGCGGCGGCGGAGGAATACGGCCTGCGCGTGACCCTGGTGGCGGACGCCATTGCCGCACGCGATGTCGCCGATCCGCTGGGCGGGACGATCGCGGCCGAAACCGTGCGTCGCGTAGCACTGGCCGAACTGGCGGATATGTTCGCCGTCGTCGTGAAGGACAGCAGTGCGTGGAGGGAGTGAGGGTATCTTTTTCCCTCAGCCGGTCAGCGCGGACTGGCCGGGACAGCCTTCAATAACGCGCCCGGTTCCACGTCCAGTGCCTCTGCAATTCTTCCCAGGATCGTAACGCTTGCCGATACGTCCGCGCGTTCGATCGCCCCGACATAGCGGGTGCTCAAGCTGGCGCGATCGGCCAGCTCTTCTTGCGTCATGTCCCTGTCATGACGCATCCGACGCAGGTTGACCGCCATGACCTCCTTGAGGTCCATGCCATCATCGAGACCTGTGTCGGAACGATCGTTCCAGGAATGATCGTTCCTATTCGTCCCGACCCGTGGTATTCTCTGCGTCCGGTGGAGATTTTTCCGTGCCGTGCGCGAGACGGACGAGAAGATCGGCGCCGGAAACGCCGAGCGCGGCCGCCAGTTCCGCCTGCGTCATCCCCCCGGTCTTGCGTGCTTCTGTAAGAAGCGATTGCAGCAAAAGCTGTCGGGGTGTGCGCAGGGATTTCTTCACGCGGAACAGCTCTCCGACGGGCAGGGGAGCCGTTCCGATAATCCTGATTTGGGATTATCCCATTTTAGGATATTGTTGACTACAATCCTGCTGGAGGGCTGTCGGATGACAGCAAGACCCGAACTGGACCCCGATGTCGATGACCTGGCGCCGAGTGTGCCGGAGATCACGACCTATGACGAAGTGCATTTCATCACCTATCTCCGCCTGCTCGATGCCGAGGCGGACCGGGCCGACTGGACGGAAGTGGCGCGGATCGTGCTGCATCGCGATCCGGCGGACGCAGAGCGCACGCGCATCTGCTGGGAAAGCCATCTCGCCCGTGCGCGATGGATGACGAAGATCGGCTACCGGAAGATTCTCGAACAGGCCGTGATCGACGCCCGCGCAACCCGGCACTGACCGTCCTTTTTCTACGCCATGGTATCCGGTGGTACGATCGCTCCTCATTATAGATTGCCCGCCGCCGGCTTGCCCCTTCTCTGATCGGTTTTATTCCCCAAACCGATTGGAATCCCGATGTCCGGAAGCCGTGTCCTGTGGGGGCAGGTCGCCCTCGTCCTGCTGATCGTGTTCGTCGCCATCTGGAGTGCGACGGAGTGGACGGCCTGGCGCCTGGGCTTTCAGGCCCAGCTTGGTGTCCCCTGGTTCCTGGTAGCGGGCTGGCCATTCTACTATCCTCCGGCCTTCTTCTGGTGGTGGTATTTCTACGACGCCTATGCGCCGTCGATTTTCGTGACGGGTGGATATATCGCCTCATCCGGTGGCCTCATCGGCAGCGTTGTTGCCATCGCCCTGTCGATCCTTCGGGCACGGGAGGCTCGCAACGTCGCCACGTATGGGTCGGCCCGCTGGGCGGAGGTCGGCGAGGTGAAGGAAGCCGGGCTACTCGATCCCGACGGCGTGGTGCTGGGCCGCTGGGATCGGGACTATCTCCGGCATAACGGTCCCGAGCATGTCCTGTGCTTTGCCCCGACCCGCTCGGGCAAAGGTGTCGGGCTGGTCGTGCCAACGCTGCTGACATGGCCGGGCTCGACCATCGTTCATGACATCAAGGGCGAGAATTGGGGGCTGACCGCCGGATTTCGTGCCCATCATGGACGTGTGCTGCTGTTCGACCCGACCGATGAACTGCTGCTGGTCGCGGGTGTGGCCCCCGTTCGTGCTAAGAAAGCCCGCTATTATGAGGACGCGCGGTTCATGGAGCGTGTCCTGCCGCCCCCGGTTATCGAAACGAAACCTCCGTCCGCGCTACCGTCCGATGACTGGTCAGAGCTGGAAACAGTCGCCTCACCGGGAGGGCCAGCACCCGATGGCGGCACGAGCGCTGATGGCGACTCAGCCAATGCCGGCATCCGCCGCGAACCGGAATTGCCGGAGCATGAGGATGTCGCTCCACCCGAGCGGCCGGGCGTGCAGGAGTTCGATGTGCTCGACGACGAGCCGGATGTCGATGCTGCCAAAGCGCGCGCCATACGCCAGCAGGTTCGTTTCGTTGCGCGGCAGGCGACGATGGACCCGGCCGATGGCCTTGATCTGTGAGGATGCCCATGTCCAGCAAGACCCGCATGAATGTGTATTTCGAGCCGGAGCTTCTGAAGCAGGTCGAAGCGCTGGCGTTGCGGCGCAACGTCTCGAAATCGGCGGTAATCGAGGCGGCCGTCGCGTCCTTTCTCTCAGCCGATGCCTCGGAGCGGCTGGAGGCAGTGTTCGCCCGCCGCATGGACAGGATCGACCGCCAGATCGCCGGGATGGACGAAGACCTCGCCATTATGGGCGAGACGCTGGCACTGTTCATCCGTTTCTGGCTGACCGTTACTCCGCCACTGCCTGACAGTGCCCAGGCATCGGCCAGGGCGAAAGGTATCGAGCGCTTCGAGGGGTTTCTGCAATCGCTCGGGCGGAAACTGGCGACCGGAGATCGGTTTCTCAGGGAATTGTCGCGGGACATCGACACGCGGCGCAATGGCGGTGAAGACCCCCAGTAATCGTCAGATTGCGTGGGTCTGCCGTAAGGATTCGTCAATCCCGCCGATCGCCGCCGTTTCCGCGCGATGACCGCACGGTGCGCAATAGTTGTTGAATCGAGCCGAAATGGCCCTCTTTTAATCATCCCCGTATGGGGACCATCTGTTCCGGTCCCGTTCGAGCGGGGACCAGATGGCGGTTTCTCACCATAATTCGGAAAGTCAGGCACGCGGCATTTCCATGCTGCGCACGGCGATGGGACCAGCGATCGCGGGGCACCTTGCCGATCCCGCTGTGGTCGAGGTCATGCTCAACCCCGATGGGCGGTTGTGGATCGACCGGCTATCCGAAGGGCTGGGCGATGCGGGCGAAACCATCACCCCCGCTGATGCGGAGCGTATCGTGCGGCTGGTCGCGCACCATGTCGGAGCGGAGGTGCATGACGGTGCCCCGCGCGTCTCGGCGGAGCTGCCGACCGGGGAACGGTTCGAGGGGCTGTTGCCACCCGTGGTGACGGCCCCGAGTTTCGCGATCCGTAAACCCGCTGTCGCCGTGTTCACCCTTGATGATTATGTTGCTGCCGGGATCATGACTGCGGGTCAGGCCCGTTTTCTGCGTGAAGCGGTTGCGGCCCGCAAGAACATCCTGGTCGCGGGTGGGACCAGCACGGGCAAGATCACGCTGGTCAATGCCCTGCTGGCCGAGGTCGCGAAAACCGACGACCGCGTGGTGCTGATCGAGGATACGCGCGAACTGCAATGCCGCGCGCCAAACCTTGTGTCCCTGCGCACAAGGGACGGCATCATCACGCTGTCCGAACTGGTGCGGTCCGCGCTACGCCTGCGACCCGACCGTATTCCGATCGGCGAGGTACGCGGCCCCGAGGCGCTCGATCTGCTGAAAGCATGGGGCACGGGCCATCCGGGTGGGATTGGCACGTTGCATGCCGGCACCGTCATCGGTGCCTTGCACCGCATGGAGCAGTTGATCCAGGAAATCGTCGTCACCGTGCCCCGCGCGCTGATCGCCGTCCTGTCCGGACGGGGTAACGCCCGTCGGCTGTCCGAACTCGCCACCGTGGACGGGCTCGATCCCGCTACTGGCGCCTATCACATCCATCCCTTCCAGCATTCGGGAGAACCTCAATGACCCATGCCATGATCCGCGTGCGTCGGCACGCGCCTGTCGTTTTCGCCATGCTGCTGCTTTCGGTCGCATGGTGCTCGTCGGCCCTAGCCTCGGGTTCGGACATGCCGTGGGAGGAACCGCTCAACCAGATTCTGGAATCGGTGCAGGGACCGGTGGCACGCATCGTGTCGGTGATCATCATCACCGTGACGGGCCTGACCCTGGCTTTTGGCGAAACATCCGGCGGCTTCCGTCGCCTGATCCAGATCGTCTTCGGGTTGTCCATCGCTTTCGCGGCGTCGAGCTTCTTTCTGTCCTTCTTCTCCTTCTCCGGCGGGGCGCTGATCTGATGGCGGGGTATGACGATGACGCCGTGCCGGGCTTCCATGTCCCGGTGCATCGCTCCCTGACCGATCCGATCCTGTTGGGTGGCGCACCCCGCACGCTGGCGATCGCCAACGGCACGCTGGGGGCTGCCATCTCGCTGGGGCTGCGGCTCTGGCTGATCGGCGCCGTGTTCTGGATCGTGGGGCACGCCCTGGCGGTCTGGGGTGCGAAGCACGATCCGCTGTTCGTCGAGGTGGGGCGGCGGCATCTCCGTTACCCCGCTTGGTTCCGGGCATAGGGAGGGCAGGGCCATGATGTCCCTTGGCGAATATCGCAACCGTGCAGCCCTCCTGTCGGATTTTCTCCCATGGGCCGCGCTCGTGGAGAAAGGTGTCGTCCTAAACAAGGACGGTTCCTTCCAGCGAACGGCAAAGATACGCGGCCCCGATCTGGATAGCGCCACGCCGTCGGAACTGGTGGGTGTCACGGGGCGGCTGAACAATGCCCTGCGTCGGCTTGGCTCCGGCTGGGCCGTGTTCGTGGAAGCGCAGCGTGTGCCAGCGACCCTCTATCCCGAGTGCGATTTCCCGGACGCCGCCAGTCAGATGGTCGATCTGGAACGTCGGGAGCAGTTCGAGGACGAGGGGACGCACTTCGAGAGCCGCTATTTCCTCACGCTGGTCTGGTTACCACCGGCGGAATCTTCAGGGCGTGCCGAGCGTTTTCTGTATGAGGGCAGGGAGCGAGATGGTCCCGATCCGCATGGTATGCTCCATGCGTTCGTGGACCGCACGGATCGGATGCTGGCGCTGCTGGACGGGTTCATGCCCGAGGCCGCCTGGCTCGATGACGGTGAGACGCTGACTTATCTGCACAGTACCATCTCCACCCGGAACCAGCGGGTCCGGGTGCCGGAAATTCCGATGCATCTGGATGCGCTGCTGGTCGATCAGCCGCTGTCGGGCGGTCTGGAACCGAAACTCGGCGATGCGTATCTGAAAACCCTGACCATCACGGGTTTCCCCAGCCGCACGTTTCCCGGCATTCTCGATGACCTGAACCGGCTGGCTATGCCCTACCGCTGGTCCACCCGTGCCATCCTGCTCGATAAGACCGATGCCACGAAGGTGCTGACGAAAATCCGTCGCCAATGGTTCGCAAAGCGGAAGAGCATTGCAGCGATTGTTCGGGAGGTGATGACCAACGAGGCGTCGGTTCTCGTGGATAACGATGCCGCCAACAAGGCTGCCGACGCCGATCTGGCCCTGCAATCCCTTGGCGCCGACGATGTCGGGCAGGCGTACATCACCGCGACTGTCACGGTCTGGGATGGCAGCGCCAGCATCGCGGCCGAGAAGCTGCGGCTGGTCGAAAAGATCATCCAGGGTCGCGATTTCACCTGCATGGCGGAAAGCCTCAACGCCGTGGAAGCGTGGCTCGGCTCTCTTCCTGGCCATGTTTACGCCAATGTGCGCCAGCCACCTGTTTCGACCCTGAACCTCGCGCATATGATTCCGCTGTCCGCCGTATGGGCAGGGCCGGAGCAGGACGGACATTTCAAGGCGGCACCGCTGTTCTATGGCAAGACCGCCGGAGCCACGCCATTCCGGTTCAGCCTCCACGTTGGCGATGTGGGTCACACGTTGATCGCAGGACCAACGGGTGCAGGGAAGTCGGTGTTACTGGCCCTGATGGTGTTGCAGTTCCGGCGCTATCAGGGCGCGCAGGTTTTTGCCTTCGATTTTGGGGGTTCCATGCGCGCGGCAACGCTCGCGATGGGCGGGGACTGGCACGATCTCGGTGGTGGGTTGACTGACGACGGGGATGATCATCCTGCGGTTTCCCTCCAGCCGCTGGCACAGATTGACGACCCCGACGAGCGCAAATGGGCCAGTGAATGGCTGGGGCAGATCCTTCTTGGCGAGGGGGTGATGCTTACCCCGGACGTCAAAGCCCATCTCTGGTCGGCCCTGAATTCCCTGGCCTCATCGCCCGTTGGTGAACGGACATTGTCCGGCCTGGTGGCATTGCTCCAGTCTAACGCCCTGAAACAGGCGCTGGCACCGTACTGCCTGGGTGGTCCTTATGGCCGCCTGCTGGATGCGGACGTCGAGCGGTTGGGCGATGCCGATGTCGTCGTCGTCGAAACTGAGGGTCTGATCGGTTCCGGGGCGGCGTCTTCCGTGTTGTCCTGTCTGTTCCATCGCATTGAAGGACGGCTGGATGGACGACCCACCCTGCTGGTGATCGATGAAGGCTGGCTCGTTCTCGATGACGGGAACTTCTCCGGTCAGTTGCGTGAATGGCTCAAGACCCTGCGCAAGAAGAATGCGTCGGTAATTTTCGCGACCCAGTCCCTGTCCGATATCGCCAATTCCCCCATTGCGCCAGCAGTGGTGGAAAGCTGCCCCACGCGGATCTTCCTGCCGAACGAGCGCGCGATCGAGCCGCAGATCATGGCGATTTATCGCGACTTCGGTCTGAACGACCGGCAGATCGCCATCATCGCGCGCGCGGCGTCCAAGCGTGAGTATTACTGCCAGACGCAGCGCGGCAACCGCCTGTTCGAACTGGGCCTCGGTCCTGTGGCGCTGGCATTGTGCGCGGCATCTGGCAAGGACGATCACCGACTGATCGATGCGGTGCTGGCGGAGCACGGGCGGGACGGTTTTCTGCCAGCCTGGTTCGAGGCGCGTGGCGTGGCATGGGCCGGCCACCTTCTGCGCGATGGAGGCGTGCCATGAAATACAACATGCGTCTTTATGTCGCCATCGGGGCACTTTCGATCACCATCATTCCGTCCGCCCGTGCCCAATGGGCGGTGTATGACGGCGCGAACCATGTCGAGAACGTGTTGATCGCGGCGCGCACGCTCCAGCAGATCGACAACCAGATTACGTCCCTCGCCAACCAGGCGCAGATGCTCGTCAACCAGGGCCGCAATCTGGCGAGCATGCCTCTGTCGATATTGTCGACGCTGCAATCGACGATTTTACAGACCACGGCTCTGCTCGCGCAGGCGCAGAATATTGCCTACAGCGTCCAGTCCGTCGAACAGCAATACCAGCAGGCGTACACATCTGTGTCCTCGGGCATGTCCGACAGCGCCCTGTTCAGCCAGGCGCAGACCCGGTGGCAGAATTCCGTGGGCGGGTTCGAGGACGCCCTGAAGCTTCAGGCGCGGGTGGTGGGCAACATCCCGTCCGACAGTTCAGCCATGACACAACTGGTGTCGGCCAGCCAGACGTCAACCGGGGCGTTGCAGGCCGCGCAGGCCGGCAACCAGCTTATGGCTCTGCAATCCCGCCAGCTTTCCGACATCCAGGCCGAACTGGCGGCCAACGGTCGGGCGGCGGATCTCGAACGCGCGCAACAGGCGGCGAATGAGGCGGGTGCGGAAGCGCAGTATCAGCATTTCTCGCAGCGCGACGCCTATGTTCCCCAGGCCGTTGCGATCCCCGCTTCCGGATATTGAGCGATGGCGAGCGATAATGTCGGGATCATCGATGGTTTCCTGAATACCTTCGAGACCACGATCGACAGCGGTTTCGGTCTGGTCCGGGGCAGCGTGGTGTCGCTCGCGGGCTCGCTCTCGGTGCTGGATATCGTGCTGGCCGGCCTGTTCTGGGCCTGGGCCGCCGACGAGGACATCGTTCAGCGCCTGGTGAAGAAGACACTCTATATCGGCTTTTTTGCCTTCGTCATCGACCATTTTAGCGGCCTGTCGGGGATCGTCTTTAACAGTTTTGCCGCTCTCGGCCTCAAGGCCGGGGGTGGCACGTTGGCCCTTGGGGATTTCATGCATCCTGGCCGGCTGGCCGCGACCGGGCTCGATGCCGCGCAGCCGCTTCTGGATGCGGCGAGTAAACTGGCGTTTTCATTCGGTGCCCTGGCCAGCATCGTGCAGATCCTCGTTCTGCTCCTGTGCTGGTTCATCGTGCTGGCGGCCTTCTTCATTTTTGCCGTTCAGCTCTTCGTCGCCATCGTCGAGTTCAAGCTCACATCACTCGCGGGCTTCGTGCTGATCCCGTTTGCCCTGTTCAACCGCACGGCCTTCCTGGCCGAGAAGGTGCTGGGCAATGTCGTCTCGTCCGGCGTGAAGATCATGGTGCTGGCGGTGATCTCCGCCATTGCCTCTGTGCTCTTCAAACAGTTCACGACGTCCTACGGGGATAGTGCGCCCACGATCGGCCAGGCGTTGTCCGTCGTGCTGGCGTCGCTCTGCATCGTGGGGCTCGCCGTTTTCGGTGGCTCTCTCGCGAACGGGCTGATCTCCGGCGCGCCCCAGCTTGGTGCCGGGGCAGCGGCCGGAACCGCGATGGCGGTGGGTGCAATGGGTGCTGCGGCTGTTGCCGCGCCCGCTGCCCTGGCGTCCGGGGGCGCTGCCGCGCTTGGTGCAACGGCGGCGGCCGCGCGAGGTGGGGCCGCCATCGCAGGGGCTGCTACCACTGCTTATTCCGTGGGGGCAGCCGGACAGACGGGCGCGGCGGGTATGGCAGCCGCCGCCGGCAATGTCGGTCGCGCTGCTGGCGGTGCTGCGGCGAACGCCGTGAAAGGTAAGGCTGGAGCAGCGGCTTCCTCCCTGAAAGAAAGTTATGCCGCCGGCGGTCGTTGGGCCGAACGCGGAATGGGCGGTAGCGCTGGTAATGATGGGAGTGACGGCGGAAGCGGCGGCGGTTCCGGTGCGGGACCACCAGACGGGGATGGCAATCCTGGTGGCGATGGCCCTGGCTCCCCGCCTGACGGCAAGCCGCCCCGCTGGGCACGGAGCATGAAGCGCCGCAACGCCGCGACCCATGCTGCCGAGGCCGCCCATATCATCCGCTCGGCCGATGGCGGCGGTGGAAGTTCCAGCATTGATCTGTCGGAGAAAGAATGATGTTCGGTCGTTCCACCTCACGCTACGGGACCACGCCCGAGCCGGTCACGCCCTATCAGAAAGCCGCGCAGGTGTGGGACAAACGCATCGGCTCTGCTCGCGTCCAGGCCCGCAACTGGCGACTGATGGCTTTTGGGGCATTAGTCCTGTCCGCTGGGCTCGGCGCGGGACTGGTCTGGCAATCGGCCCGTGGCACGGTTGTGCCCTGGGTCGTGCAGGTTGACCATCTGGGGCAGGCGCAGGTCGCGGCTCCGGCGACAGCGGGTTATACGCCTGCCGATCCGCAGATTGCTTGGTATCTTGCGCAGTTTATCGGCGATGTCCGTGGTTTGTCATCGGATGCTGTTGTGGTCCGGCACAACTGGCTGCGGGCCTATGATTTCACCACTGTTTCCGGAGCCGTGGCCCTGAATGATTACGCGCGGCTCAACGATCCGTTTTCGCGGATTGGCCGCGAGCAGGTCGAGGTGGACATCGCCTCAGTGATCCGGGCTTCTCCATCGAGCTTCCGTGTCGCCTGGACCGAGCGCCATTACCGTGATGGGGCATTCACCGGTAATGAGCATTGGACGGCCATCGTCTCGGTCGTGCTGCGGACGCCGCGCGATGCTGATCATCTGCGGAAAAACCCTCTCGGAATCTACGTCTCCGCCATCAACTGGTCGAAGGAGTTGGGCCAATGATCCGTCGTGCTCTTCGTTTTCTTCCTCTGCTTGTCCTGCCCCTGGCCGGATGCGCGCAGCAGTACCATCCGCCCGTCATCCGCTATGATGACGCGGCTCAGGCCGTGCGCCAGCCCGATCCGCCAAAACCGGTGCAGGTCGTGGAAGTCCCGAAAATCCTTCCTCTGCAGGGCCAGCTCAAGCCGCTTCCGTCGTTGCGGCGCAACCATCCTGCACCCGAGGCGGCCGATCCTACTGTGCGGGTGACCCAGGCCAATCTTGCCGCGCGCATCCAGCCGACGAGGGCCGGTTATGTGAATGCGGTGCAGATTTATCCCTATAGCGCGGGCGCGCTCTATCAGGTCTATGCCGCGCCCGGCGAAATCACCGACATCATGCTTCAGCCCGGCGAAAAGCTGGTCGGCACCGGGCCGGTCGCAGTGGGTGACACCGTACGCTGGATCGTGGGCGATACCACCAGTGGTGCGGGCACGACGAAGCGCGTGCATATTCTGGTCAAACCCACGCGGCCAGACCTGACGACCAACCTGATCGTCAATACCGACCGGCGGACCTACCTCGCCGAACTGTGGGCGACCTCCGCGACCTATATGGCATCGGTGTCGTGGGACTATCCCGAGGACGATCTGATTACTCTGCATCGGCAGGATGATGCGGCCGATGATGTTGCGCCGGTAGATGTAGGGTTAAAACTCGACGCGCTGAATTTCCGTTACGCCATCCAGCCGGTGAAGGGCGGGACACCGCCCTGGCTGCCCAGCCGGGTGTTTGACGATGGTCATAAGGTCTATATCGCCTTTCCATCGGGGATCGGGCAGGGAGAACTGCCGCCGCTCTTCGTGCTGGGCGCCGATGGCGGGCCGGAATTGGTCAATTACCGGGTTCGGCAGAACTGGATGATCGTGGACCGGTTGTTTGCCGCTGCCGAACTGCGCCTGGGAGACAAACACTCCGAGCAGCGTGTGCGGATCGTGCGGACGGATGGCAGGAAGTCATGAGCGGGGAGGTACAAACAGGCGAGGGTAATCCTGTCGCACCGGCAGCATCCCCGCCGCCCGATCTGCGCCTGCGGGCGGAACGCCCGCGTGTAGTGCGGCTGTCACGCACCGTGGTCTGGTCTCTGGGGGGTGTCGCCATGATCGCGGTGGCGTTCGCTCTGGGCTACGCGCTGGAAAACAGCCGCCAGTCGGCTCCTCCGACCGCCAGCCAGGATACGGATGCCCGTCCGTCCGCCGATGGTCTGGCCGGCCTGCCGTCCGATTATCTCGGCAAGGACGTGCCTAAGCTGGGACCAGCGCTGCCTGGTGATCTGGGGCATACCATTCTGAAAGCGCAGGAGCAGGGAAGGGCGGCGTCTGGCGGCGATGACCGGCGGGCTGCGCAGGAGGTGGAGGCTGCGATCGCCAGCAAATTGTTCGTGCAGACGGGGGACCGTGACAGGGGCAGCGAGCAGGCCCCACCCACGCCAGGTAATTCAGGCACGCAGGTGTCGGCAGTTCCTGCGACCGACGCACAATCTGGCAACCGCGCCTTTCTGGCGGGCCAGCCTGACCGCGCGACGACCAGCCTGGATCGCATCATGCCCCCGGCCTCGCCTTATATCCTCCAGGCGGGCACCGTCATCGCGGGGGCGCTGAACACGAAAATTAGCTCCGACCTGCCTGGCCAGATTACCGGGCATGTGACCCAGAACGTCTATGACAGCCCGACAGGCCGCTATCTTCTGATCCCGCAGGGGAGCGTGCTGTTCGGGGCCTATAACAGCGGGATATCCTTTGGTCAGCAGCGCACCCAGATCATCTGGACCCGGCTGATCTTCCCGAATGGTGACAGCCTGGTGCTGGAGAAGCTGCCCGGTGGCGACGCCACCGGCCAGTCCGGCCTGTCCGACGAGGTGAACAACCATTGGGGCCAGCTCTTCAAAGCCGCCATCGTGACCACGCTTCTCAGCGTGGGATCAGAGGCCGGAACCAGCCAGAGCGAGAACAATCTGGCCCAGGCCGTCCGTTCCGGGGCCAGCAATGGTTTCTCGATGGTTGGCAACCGGTTGATCGATCGCAGCCTGAACGTCCAGCCAACGCTCACCGACCGGCCAGGGCTTCCGTTTACGGTTCTTGTTGGACACGATCTGTTACTCAGGCCTTACCAGAATGGAGGACATCCACGATGACAGAGTTGAAGATAAAGGAACTTCCCGATGAAAAACCGGTGAAAATGAGCGTGGCGTTACCACCTGATGTTCATCGTAATCTGCTGGCTTATGCAGCACTTCTTTCTGGCAACGACGGGGTAATGGACCCGGCCCGGCTGGTCGCGCCCATGCTCCGTCAGTTCATGATGTCGGATAAGGGGTTCGCCAAGGCACGGAGAAAGGAGAAAAGTCATCTGTCAGGAAAATAGTTTCATGGCCGGCAGGCTTCGATATATCGGGCGAGGCTCCGGGCGCAGGGATTTTCATTGTCGGGTCGCCAGATAATCCCGAATTCCAGGTGAGAGGAACCGCCGGCGTCCCGGATTTCTATGATCTTGACATCATGCCCATGACGATCGCGGATCAGTGGCAACCACGAGGCGGGTAGCAGGGCGATGCCTTCGTTGTTCTGGACGAGTGCAACGATCCTGTTGCTGCCGATATCATGGCGTCGGATTTTTGGGCGGATCCCTGTTTCCCCGAGTTTGCGCTGGATGAGTTCCTCGAAATCCTGACCCGCGTTATCCCGTCCGATCAGGAATATATCGTGTCGTAGATCAGGCCATGAGATTTTACGCTGGTCTGCCAGTGTATGACTGACCGGGAGCGCCGCTACGATGCGGTCGCTCCACAGAGGCGTGACCCGCAGGGCTGGAGCCAGATTGCGACGTGTGACGACTGCGAAATCGATCTGCCCGCGCTGGAGGCGATGCAAAAGCCTTTTGCCTGTGCCCTCGGAATAACGGAAGACGATATCGGGATGTGTCGTGCGGAACTCCGCTGTGAAGGCGGAAAATCTTCCAGGCAGGACGCAGGTCTGGATGCCGACGGAGATCTGACCGTTTTCGCCCTTGCCCGTTCGCTGCGCGCGGGCGTTCATACCGGCCACGTTGTCCAGGACCGCCTGGGTCCAGCAGACGAACTCTCGACCGAACGTCGTCGTCGTCGTGCCGGCGGGAGAGCGGATGAATAAGGTGACATTCAGTCGCTCTTCAAGGTTGTGCAGTGACCGGCTCACGGCCGACTGTCGGGTGTTCAGGAAACGCGCCGCGCCGTGGATACTGCCGTACTCGGCGATTGCCCGCACGCACAGCAGTTGCCACAGATCAAATGGTGGTCGCCGCATGCCATTAACAAGTCCAGTGGAAGTGCTGTGTTGCCACTTCCATCTCCTTTGTATTTTAGGTTAAGGCGAATTCAGGATTGCTGCGCCGTTGGCCGAATGAGAATTTCGTTTACATCAACATTGGCAGGTTGAGTGACTGCGTACTCGATCGCGCGTGCAATGGCATCAGCATCGATAGCCGTGGAATACATCGCTTTTGCGGCTTCCGCGATTTTTGCGTCAGTGATGTGGTTGGGAAGCTCCGTGGTGACGGCTCCTGGAGAAATAATGGTGCTCCGGATTGCTGGACCCGCTTCCTGACGAAAGCCTTCCGAGATTGCCCGAACCGCGAACTTGGTGCCTGAATAAACAGCACTTCCCGGTCCAACGCGGTGGCCTGCTACCGACGAGACATTAACGATATGTCCTCTCCCCTGACGTTGCATAATCGGCAATGCTGCTCCGATACCATACAGCACACCTTTGATATTGACGTCGATCATGCGATCCCATTCATCGACTTTTACCTCGGCAAGAGGGCTGAGCAGCATGACGCCCGCATTGTTCACCAGGATGTCGAGAGCGCCGAATTTGGATATGGCGGTTTCGGCAAAGGCATCAACGCTCCCTCGATCCATCACATCAAGGTCGACTGCAAGTGCCTCTCCTCCTGTTAGAATTATATCGGCGGCAATGCGTTCCAGCCGCTCGAAGCGACGTGCACCCAGTACGATTTTGGCGCCTGCCTGACCGAGCCGACGGGCCGTAGCTTCACCAATACCACTGCTGGCACCTGTAATGGCGACGACCTTGCCTTTGATATTGTCTGTCATGATAATTCCTGACATGTTTTGCAGATGAGTATGAAACAGTGGTTTAGCTAGACACTTTCTTTGGTCTTCGTGTCATAATCTGCCGCGAAGGCGATATCCTTCTGCGCTTCAAGAGCGGTGAGCCGCTCTTGAAGCGCCTGATGCACAAGGTCATAGCCTTGGCCACCCAGGAGGAGCCGCCTCGGTGCAGGTGACAGGCCGACTGAATCGATCATTGCCTGCACCGCTTTTTTAGGGTCGAGCGTAGGCTGGTAACCACCGTTTGTCCGGGCTGTCCGGATCATCCCAGCAGGGGTCTCGTTATAGACGTTCATCGGGGGAGAAACGTCCATACTGCCGTGACCAAAGTTTGTGTTGGCGCCGGCTGGCTCAACCAAGGTAATCTCAATGCCAAAAGGTGCAGTTTCGGCAATGATACTTTCAAAAAAACCTTCAATGCCCCATTTCGTGGCGTGGTAGAGCGACAACGCGGGAAGAGATATTTGTCCTCCCATTGATGAAAGCTGCAGGATGCGCCCCCCACCTTGGTGGCGAAGATAAGGTAATACCGCACGCGTAAGCTGGATCGATCCGATGAGGTTGGTGTCGATTTCCCGTCGGATCTGATCGTCAGTTAGTTCTTCTGCAGCTCCGAAGACCGCATAACCCGCGTTGCTGACGACCACATCAATACGAGACAGATCGGCGAATGCCTTGTCGACAACTTTACGGAGCCTAACCGTGTCCGTGACATCAAGTGCTTCAACCCAAAGCTGATTTGCATATTGTTGTTTTAAATCCTCAAGCATCTCGGGTTTACGGAGCGTGGCGGCGACACGGTCGCCTTTTTCCAACAATTTTTCAACCATGATGCGGCCGAAGCCGGAGGACGTTCCAGTAATAAACCACGTCTTCATTTGTTCAAATCCTATGTAGAATTGTGGAATTATCGGATTTCAGGTTGTGGTTTTGTGAATTTATATGATTATGGATAAGATGGTGTTACTCGTGTCCACAAATCATTAAATGCGATGCTGTCAAAAAAAGCGGTAGCTTCTACGATTGTTCCATTTTTTATTTTAAGAAACCATGCGTATGTGTTGATGTAAGGTTTGCCGTCATTGGCTATACCTCGTCCGTCGAAATGAGCAATGACAGTATCTCCGTCACTGTAGATTCCAATGATGCGGGTCGGACGAAATTTTTCGCTGGACTTTGAAAAACGGGCACCAAAAGGGGTAAGGACTTTTGTAATCAATGCCGTCTTCCCAATAGTCGTGCCAGATACCAAAGAAGTTCCGGCGATTGTCCATTTGACAGTCTCAGAAAGGAGATTCAGTACGTCATCGTTGCCTGTCATCCATCCGTTTAATGCGGACCGCACTTTCGACTTGTTCGATATTATAGCGCTCGATGTATCTTGAGCGTCTGCACTCACACTGGCAAAGATGCCTGAAGCGATCCCGACTATACCTGTCTGCAGCATCCAGCGTCGTTTTTCGACCAGTTTCATCATATTTGGTTTCTCCCGCTTCAGGACGTGAAAATCGCTAGAAATTTCCTGAGTAGGGCCGTCTTGGCCCTTCATTCTTAACGGCTGCTGGAAATGATGTAGCAGGCAGATATTGAAGCGACTATATTCATTGTGCTACATAGATTTTGTCTCTTAGGTTCATAATGTGAGTGGCAATGGATCGAAGTCTTCTTGAAAACGTGGTCCAGTTTCTTGCCGTTGCTGAGACTCTGAGTTTCACGCAGGCTGCAAAAATTCTCCGTGTGACACCGACCGCAATCAGCAAATCCATTCGCAATCTTGAACGGCGGCACGGCGTTGTATTATTTCAACGTACGACGCGGCACGTCACTTTAACAGAAGCGGGCGTGGTTCTATTTCAGCAGCTTCGACATACTGTCGATGATGTGAACGTTGCCTTCCATGCTCTCAGCCATTTTCGTGACCGACCTTCCGGCACTCTACGGTTGACATTCCCACACCTGATTATGACAGTTCTTGTAAAACCTCTGCTTGTCGAATTCAGGAAAAAATATCCTGACGTCATCTTGGACCTCTCCCTAAACGAAGGGACAGTGGATATTGTTGCCGCCAATTACGACGCCGGAATACGGTTAGGTGAATCAATCGAACGAGATATGGTGGCGGTTCGTCTGACGCCAGCAATCGGATGGTCTGTTGTCGGTAGTCCTGCATATTTCGCCCGCGCAGGACGTCCTGAGACACCGCAGGAACTGACCGGGCATGAGGCCATTCTCTACCGTTTCGTGACATCCGGCCTGCCGCATAAATGGGAATTTAGTCACCAGGGGCGCGAGTTCTCGGTCGAAGTGCCAAGTCATCTCATTCTCAATGATCGTGCATCTGTCGTCTCGCTGGCTCGACAGGGACTGGGGCTTGCATATGTGTCTGATCTTGAGGTGAGGGAGGAACTTGCGAATGGGATGCTGGAGTCTGTGTTGCGAGAATTTGTTACGCCAGATGCAGGTCTCTTCCTTTATTTCCCGAGAAGATCCCAAACCCAACCAAAACTTCGTGCTTTTATTGACATTGCAGCTGAGATGACGGCGCGCCTAGAATTTCGTGAGCGTATGACGCTGCCTCGTCTTAGAGACCCGTCCATTTGAGAGGAGGGAGCGAAACAGGCGGTTGTTTTTCAGATTTAAGTAGATTAGCGAATAATAATAAACCCCCGAGTAAAAGCGTCCTAGTTCGGAGGGCAGGGGCTCGCCGATAGTATATGCGAAGTCATCAGATATATGCAGAAAAAAATATCATAAAAACAGTCTCGCAGATTTGATTTGTTCTTAAATTGCGATTGTCGCAATTTAAGCAGTAATCTTACCCCGCAACCAATTGCAGCTTTTGAAACCCCGCTAAGTCAACGGCTGAGCGGGGTTTTGCTATGCGTAAATTGAGGCCCTCTTCTGGAGAGCTGTTTAATTCCAGAGGCTTAGGAGAAATAAGTTCAAAGCGGGAGTGTCATACCGCGCAACCACTTGCGATTATCCGCATTGACGTGAACTGCTGTTACAATCAGGCTCAGAGCGAATGTAATTTTAGCTTCTGGACTGATGACCGACCTTATTCGAGACCTCATACTTCGCTGGCGGGACGATCCGGCAGGCACCTATCAGAGCTGGTTTTTGTGGGATGAGCGCCTCAAGAATTTCCGGTCTATCCGCCGCGGTCTGCAGCAAGTCGTTGCCGAGGTAACCGAGGGCACATTCGGGGTCGCCTATCGTGGCTCATCCCTGGAAACGGTCGTCCATTCAATTGCTGAACAGCGTCAGATTTTCAAGGGAGCGGATCATGCATTCCTGTGGAAGCCGAAGCTACGCATTCCCGATATCTATGAAAATCCTGCCAACCAGAAAGCATTCGGGCAGCTTCTCGATACCTGTCTGTGCTGCAATACCGAAGAGCATGTGGTCTCGGCCATTCATGCGATTGATGCCCGGAAGATAAAGGGACTGGGACCAGCCGTCGCCAATCTGCTGTATTTCCTGCACCCCACAATCATGCCGCCTTTCAATACGGCGATCGTGAAGGGCTATAATGCCCTGACCGGATCAAAGGTGAAACTGGGGCGAAGGGAGGAATATCTTGCCATGCGGCAGGGTATCCTGAAGCTGAATGCGACCTATCGTTCGCTGCTTTCCAATGATCTGGGCGCTATCGGAGGACTGCTGTTTGATCTCGGAAGCGGACGCTATACAGCGCCGCCTCTCGAGGATGACGAAACAGCGCGAAAACTCTGGGAAGCCGATCTTCATCAGGTGAGGGAGCAGAGCGCAAAAGAGACCCGGATCCTCGCTGCGGAGCGGGAAATGGATCATACCCATACCGAGATTCAGGGCTGGCTTCGCGATCTGGGACTTTCCCTAGGGTATGATGTCTGGATTGCGGCCAATGACCGCAGTCGTCCGTGGCAGGATGGCAAGTTGGGGGATGGCTGCCTGTCGGTATTGCCAGGGTTCACGACGGAAACGCAGGGAGCGGAATCCGTGCGCCTGATTGATGTCCTGTGGCTGGACCAGGAAAGCCACAAGATCGTTGCGGCATTCGAGGTCGAGCATTCAACGACCATCTATTCCGGCATCGTGCGGATGCTCGATCTTGCTCTCGGGTCAGAGGCGCAGGCTCTGGAGGGCCTGTTCCTTGTGGCACCAGACAAGCGGGAAGCCGATGTGCGGGAACAGTTGCGGCGACCGGCGTTCAGAAGGATTGCCGATCTGAAAGTCCGATATCTGCCTTATGGGGCGCTTGAGAAAGACCGCGAGGCAATCAGGCGCTTTGGTCACGGACTGAAGCCTATTAAGGAAATATCTCATCTTCTGGAGGTAGTGCAATAAAATTACAAATAAGCCATGTGAAGGCAGTATATAAAATAGCATGAGGGTGCTTTTTATTATCAGTGTGTAATTTATCAAAAGAGAGTTTAGGAGAGCGTAATGAGCATAGTTCTTAAAAAAAATGGTCAATTTTACAAACAATTCAAAGAAGAAAACCCAAAATTCAGCAAAGAAACTTTTCGTTGTGCAGAAGATGCGGTTGAGGCACTTTTAAATAAATCCACAACATCTGATCGACCAGGAATGCTTCTTGGTAAAGTTCAAAGTGGAAAAACGCGTACTTTTATTAGTGTTCTCGCACTGGCGTTCGACAATGGTTTTGATATTGCTATTGTTCTGAGCAAAAATTCTAAAGCATTAATTCAGCAGACTTATAAACGATTACGTAAAGATTTTGAGACTTTTGTTGATGAAAAAGAACTCGAAATATACGATATCATGAGTGCCCCCAGAAAATTTAGCAAGTTTGAGCTGGAGTCAAAATTAATATTTGTTGCCAAAAAGCAAGATGATAACTTGCAACGTTTGATTGATTTGTTCGAACTCCATAAGAGTATGGCTGATAAGAGGGTCATTATTGTTGATGATGAGGCCGATAGTGCATCAATAGGTTACTCAAGAAAAGGAGATATCAAAAATGCAAACAAGATCGCAATGCAAATTAGTGAACTACGCTCTCTAATTTCTCAAGTCTCTTTTCTTCAGGTTACAGCAACTCCATACTCACTATATTTGCAGCCAACAGAGGTAGAAGTTAGCAACGTGCTTGAATTCAAGCCCGTGCGGCCCGTTTTTACAAAGCTAGTTCCTGTACCGAAGGAGTATGTGGGCGGTGATACGTATTTTGGTGAACTATCTCGGGGCGCGGATGACACGCTGGAAAGTCTTATTCATTATCGCGTGGATCACTATGAATTCGATCGTCTAAAAAAATTTGATGGGCGCGTATTTAAACTAGAGGATTCTTTGGTTTCTCCAAAAATTGAAGGTTACCGCACAGCACTGATCACATTTATCGTCGGGAGTTGTATCCAGCGGATTAATGGCAGCAATGCCGGTAAAAATTCGAAGAAACTACTTTATTCCTTTCTGCTACATTCAGAGGCAGGAAAGAGTGCCCATGACTGGCAGGAACAGTTGACCAATGAACTTGTCCGACAACTCGTACAGGCCGCTAAGACCGGAAACGTGGTATTGCGGGACTTGATACAAACCTCATATGATGATTTGTCGCGTTCACTTAAATTAGATGATAAGCCCATACCAAGTTTTGAAGATGTATTCCGTGAGGTAGTTAAAGCACTTTCCGATGATTATATAACTATAACTAAGGTTAATTCGGAAGAAAATGTCATCGATATGCTTGATGATGCGGGACAACTTAAGCTTCGAAGTCCGTTGAATATCTTCTTGGGAGGCCAGGTTCTTGATCGCGGCATTACTTTGACTAATCTAGAGCGTGTCGTCAGTTAAGTAGGATAATGATTGAAGCGAACTGCACGGCTGCGAGGAAGGTCGATTTCAGCTTGTCGTAGCGTGTTGCGATAGCACGGAACTGCTTGAGTTTATTGAAGAACCGCTCGACAAGGTTCCGTTCGCGGTAGAGAGCGAAGTCGGTTTCCCGTTGGGTTGTTCTATTGCGTTTCGGCGGGATGACCGGAGTAATCCCGCGCTGTGTCAGCCGATCAATCAGTCTGTCCGCGTCATACGCCCTGTCGGCGAGGAAGGCATCCGGATCGATGTTTTCCAGCATCGGTTCCGCCTGGCTGATATCCGCATCCTGCCCCGGTGTGATGCCGAGTTCCACCGGATTGCCCAGAGCGTCGCAGATGGCATGGATCTTTGTCGTCAACCCGCCTCGTGATCGTCCGATGGCCTGATCCGCGCCCCTTTTTTGAGGGCTCCGGCACTATGCTGATGTGCCCGGACAATGGTGCTGTCGATCATCATGTATTCATTGTCGTGATCCGCGGCTAGATGGCGAAAGATCCTCTCAATAACACCGCTTTCACACCAGCGGCGCAGACGCCGATGCACGTTTTTCCAGTCTCCGAAACGGGCAGGAAGATCACGCCATGGAATGCCTGCGCGATAGCGATACAGCACGGCCTCCACGAACAGGCGGTTGTCCGCTGCTGTGCCGCCGACATGACCTTCACGACCGGGGAGAAGGTCTTTTATCCGTTCCCACTGATCGTTGCGTAAACCGTAGCGCCGCATCTGTTGCTCTCCCACAAAATCGGGAAAACAGTCAGCACAGGACGCCACAAAGTACAACCCTCACGTGCCATACTCAGCGCTTAACTGACGACACGCCGTAATAGGCTTTTATTATGGACGTCGTCCTAATAGATTCCAGCAAGATACGGTGCTACAGCATTCGCGTATGTACGGATATCGCCGGGATAATTTGGCCGTTACGAGATTTTACACTTCGCAGTCAATTCGTGCAGCTATGCAGCAAATGGAAGAATTTGATTCTACGTTACGTAAGGCTATTGAAACAGGTGCTGACAAGTCGGTGCAGTTTATCCGGCAAGGAAAGGACGGTACGATCGTACCATGTAGTCCTAATAAAATTTTAGTTTCCACTACGCAAACATTACGTCCGTACAAGCGTCTACTTCCGATAGGCTTCCAAACTGGTTATCGTACTGGCGCCAAAGGTATTGGCAAAACTATCGAACATTTAGATGCCGAGGTGGAGAAAATCGTGCAATTCGGTGGGTAATCCCCCCATAAAAAGAGTGGCTTTTGAATGAGAATTTTCTCAGCGTATGGAATGAGGAGATTCTGATGAAGAGTGATCGCTTTACTGACGCGCAGATCATGGGTGTGGTCCGTCAGGCTGAAGGTGGCGTCCCGGTTCCAGAGCTGTGCCGGGAGCATGGGATCAGCAATGCCACGTTTTACCGGTGGCGCGCGAAATATGGCGGCATGGATGCGTCTATGATCAGTCAGATGAAGGCTCTGGAAGAGGAGAACCGTCGGCTGAAGCGTATGTATGCGGATCTGAGCATGCAGACGGATATCCTGAAGGAAGCCCTTGGAAAAAAATGAAGAGGCCAGTCCAGCGCCGGGAACTGGCCGTAGAGGCTGTGGCGCATCACGGGGTCAGCATTGCGCTGGCCTGTCGGATTTTTGGGATATCGGAAACCTGCTTTCGCTATCGTCCGCGACTGGCAGCGGAGAACGACCGGATTGCCGCTCTTCTGGTGGGACTGACCCAGGCTCACAGGAGATGGGGATTTGGCCTGTGTTTCCTGTATCTACGTAATGTGCAGGGACAGCCCTGGAACCATAAGCGGGTTTATCGGATCTATCGGGAGCTGGAACTTAACCTGCGGATTAAACCCCGCAGACGTCTGGTTCGCGAAAAGCCTGAAAAACTTTCGGTTCCGACCCTTCCCAACACGGTCTGGTCCATGGATTTTATGGCAGACAGGCTTTTGGATGGACGCGCTTTTCGTCTCCTGAACATTCTGGATGACTTTAATCGTGAAGGACTGGCGATTGAGGTTGATTTTTCCTTGCCGGCCTGTCGGGTTGTCCGCTGTCTGGAACAGGTTATGGAGTGGCGCGGCAGGCCAGGGGCTATCAGAATGGATAATGGCCCTGAATATATCAGTCATACGTTGGTTTCATGGGCCGCAAAACAAGGAATTACCTTGATCTATACGCAACCGGGCAATCCGCAACAGAACGCCTATATCGAACGCTACAACAGAACAGTCCGGCAGGAATGGCTGGAGCAGTCTCTGTTTGAAAGCATTCAGGACGTACAGGAGGTCGCAACACAATGGCTCTGGACATATAACCATGACAGACCCAACATGGGGAACGGCGGGTTCACACCCGCTCAGAAACTAAAAGCAATTGCCTGAATTCTCAGTCAGAACCCCACTAAAAGTGGGGGGATTACCGGTGCACCTAAGCCAGTACTGGTCTCGGTAGAGGTGGCGCAGGGATTGCTACGTCAGATAGCATCTACATTGCTGTTCGAGGATGCAGATGACGTGTCTCCATTTGATTGGGAAGCCGCATGCGCTGCGATCGCTCATTTGAGCGCTCAGAACCCTGAAAAAAAACAGCGGGGAAAAATATGGTTATGGGCAGCCACAGGACGTAATTCGGCGCGTCTGGCAAGCTCCAGTTCGCACGCAAAGTATATTGAAACTCCAGACTCAGAGAAAACAGAAGGTCGACTTGCTAAGACTTACGCCATTGATACTCCAATTCTGTTTTTGTTGCGGCAGGAGGGAAAGGCCGACAAAGGCTGGCGAGACACGCCATTTTATTGGCCTGTGATCCGTGCGCAGGCTAATACGCCAACAGCGATCTTTGCTACCGATACCGTCGGCTAGAACAGATGCCGTTTGAATACGTGTATTCAAACAGGTGAAAATGCCCGTAAAAGTAATAAACGAGAGCATTTTCACCGAACCGGTTTTCGGCAGAAATGCTCTTGATATGGCGGTGGAATTTAAGAAAGGGGTGCATGATTTAGAAAACGGGTTATGCATAGGCATTGAAAATTCGATTAAAGCAAGCATCTAAAATTGATTGGTTTTCAAATTGGGATTGTCGCAATTTGAGAATTAATCCTGCCCCCGCAACCAGACGAAATCCATTTAAAAACAAATACTCAGCCGCCCCATGGGCGGCTTTCTGCGTTCCAGATACCCGCGCAGGGGGCACGTTGAAGCGCTCAGTTTTTACTTCGCTCCAAGGCCGCAGCAAGCTCAAGGGCATTCTGGGTGGCAGCACCAAAGGTCGTATTGTCGTAAATCATCCAGACCTCCCTGCCCAGTGCCGTGAAAGACGCAACAGTTTTTGCCTGCGCTGCAATGGCCTCTTTGCCATAGGTGGATTCATAAATGCGTGGCGAGCCATGAAGGCGGAAATATGCAAGACTTTGCCATCCTCCGGGATGGGCGGCTGCAGATATTGGTTTGGCCGGATCTGCAGCTACCCGTGAGACCTGTTGTCTCCCCAACATATGGTCAACCTCAGGGACGAACCAACTTGCATGTCTGGGCTCTAGTACAATCGGTCCGGGAAACAGGTTTTTCAATTCTTCAAGAAAGCGTTCTGCAATATCGCCGGGATAAGAAAAACTTGGAGGAAGCTGTACCAAGATGGGGCCTCGTTTGTCGCCAAGGCCGCTTGTCTCCTCGGCGAATTTTTCAATGAGGGGCTGGCAATCGACGAGGCGTCGGTCATGCGTAATGGCTCTGGGGAGTTTGAGGGAGAACTGAAAAGAAGGCGGCACGCTTGCTGCCCAGCGCTCATATGTCGTGCGGCGATGTGGCCGATAGAAGCTGCTGTTGATCTCAACACAGGAAAGCCGTGTGGCATAGCGCTGCAAGTGTGTTCCGGTGGACGGGAACTGTTCAGCCAGCGCAGAGGGGATCGACAAGCCAGCGACGCCAATGCGGATGGACATGAGCGAATTCTTTCGTAACGGCCATGGATGAGCGCACATTGTGCAACGCTAACCCAAAGAGTGAAAGGGATACCACTCTCGTGATGCTCAGAAAAAGTTTGCGTTCTGTATTGCGAAGTAGGAAGCCTAGAGCAAGTCTCTTTGGGTATTGATGTCAAATTTATCCATCTCGACGAATGGTGGCATGGTGTTATCTGCTATGAAAACTCACAGTCTCCTTGTTGGCTGCCTGCCTTATGTTTATCGCTTTGGTCTATTTATATAATCTTGCCCAACAGGTGGATTAAGAACAGCTGACGGTAGAATGGACAAAATATACATTCCATTATTGTTCTGAAATTCGTTAGTTTTTTCAGGGTGATTGGCTGATTATGGGATATCACTGGGAAATATTCAGAACTCTCTGTTGCTTGGGTTGAGAGACGGACATGCGTTAGACGAACGGGAAGAGTGCCTGTCGATGAAAACAGTTTTCGTCTTTCAGAGTGTCATGCTGCTCCTATTGACCGCGAGGTAGTCTCGATCAAGCTGGTAAAAGATCTAATTGAGAGGTTTTGTGGCGGAAAGCCTGCGGAAAATCATGAAGGGCAGGTTATCGTTGATTAGATACTCGGTTTGTTCATCAGACTGGCGTTGATGATCCGGTTTATCCGAGTCTTGAATATCAGAGCCACATCAAAAGAAAGAGGGCTAACTTTACTTTCGTTCAACTACTCCAAGATTTTTTCTAATTTTCGACGAATATATCAAACTCTACGCTTCAGGAAACGCTTCAAGTTGGCCACCCGGACCGCTCAGGTGGGTAAGCCTATCATCAACGTCATAGAAATCGGGCTTTTTTAGTCCATTCTCTCATTCCATTACAGTCGAGAAGAATAGAATCGTACCTCAAAAGTCAACGCGAGATGTTTTTAGAATTGTCCATTTTTGAGGCTTGGATTTAAAAGGTATCTTCTCTGTAAGGGGTGTGGATGGATCATACAAAAAACTTATATTTATTAAATATTATTTTCTTGTTTCAGGAAATCGTAAAGGCGTGGTTCGTTTGTGTGTGTCACATTGAAACGAAACCATTGTGAATCGGATCGTTCTGGGCGGAATAAATGGCCGGGGGCGAGCATGATATCTTTTGTTGCGGCGCGCTCAGAAACAGATTGTGCATGAACGTTTTTTTCAAAACGTGCCCAGATAAATAATCCGCCCATAGGCCGAAGATAGACTTTCATGCCAGCATCTTGCAAAGAGCGGTAGACGATCTTCTGTGTTTGGAACAGCCTCTCTCGTAAATCAGTTAGGTGGAGGCCATATTGACCACTTTGGATAATACCATGCACCAGCGTTTCATTCAGGCCTGCGGTGGTTAAGCCAGCAGCCATTTTGTAACGCAGAATGCGTTTTCCAATTTCTGGAGGGCAAGCCAGATATCCAACCCGTAAGCCAGGTCCGATGGTTTTCGAAAAACTGCCAATATGAATAATGTTCTGTAGCTTGTCGTAACGTGCGTGACAGGGCTGGCTTTCTGGGGTGAGGTCAAGAAAGATATTGTCTTCTACCATTGTAATGCCATGCTTGACGGCAAGGGCATGAATGGCCGCTACATTTTCTGCGGAAGCACAACCGCCGGTAGGATTGTGCAGGACGGACGTTGTTATAAAAAGCCGAGGCTGATGCTTTTTGATTGCCCTTTCGAACAGAGAAGGGCAAGGGCCTGTCGCCGTGCGGCCGATCCCTATTGCGGTTAGCCCAAGACTTTGAAGAAGAGGGTAAAGGTTGCAGTAACCAGGGTCATCCACCAGTACGGTGTCGCCCGGCTGTGCGAAAGCCCGCAATGTCAGTTCCAGAGCCTGACTGGCACCGTGTGTGAGAATGATGCCGTCTTCACTGCATGGGATATCACGGCGGGCCAGCAAGCGCTTGATGGCACGCCTCAGGGAGAGGGAGCCATACGGACTGCCATAATCGACCATGGAAGCAAGGTTCTGGCTTTGTGCCAGATTTGTCAGCTCACGCTTGACTGCACTTGTAAATATATAAGGTGGTGCCAACCAGCCGCACCCAGCTTTTATAATGGGAGCATTGTCTTCAAACACATGCTGAAGCAGCCAGAGCGAATTGACCGGCGGACGTGGGGAGGTAACGAGTGTTACGGGTTTTACATAGTATCCCCCTCTGTCACGTGCTTCCAGTAGGCCGGAGGAAACAAGCTTGCTGTAGGCATTGGCGACCGTAACAGGACTGACACCGCAAAGTGAAGCCATACGCCTGACAGACGGTATCCGTTGTTCCGCCGGGAAATGACCATTCTGGATATGCGTTTTAACGGCATCAACCAGTTGAGACACAAGCGGGATCGGTAAATGCGGGTCCAGTCTCACAGGAGGGAAAGCCGTATCGATCATAAATCATCAGTACAGTTTCTGGGAAAAAGCTGCAACTGTACATAGCCGAACGGGCAAAAGCCTATTACGGTTTGTTACCGAAGGCGTCTGTGCCGTTGATAGTTGATACAGTAGGAACCGTTCCCTATGTCGAAAATGACAGCAAACTTTGATCCGGTTGTGACTGCGGAGAAAGGGACTTACTGGCAGCCCTTCACGGCTAACCGGGCATTGCGGGCCAATCCGGCCCCCCGTACGATGGTTTCCGCTAAAGGAGCCTATTATCAGACGCTCGAAGGCCATAAGGTGTTTGATACATTGTCTGGCCTGTGGTGCACCCCTCTGGGGCATGCGCATCCGCTGATTGGAGAGGCACTTCAGAAGCAGTTCGAGAAACTGGATTTTGCTCCCAGTTTCCAGCTAACCCACTCGGGAGCCCTCTCTCTGGCGCAACGTATCGCTGACATGGCTCCGGAAGGCATGAACCATGTGTTCTTCGCTAATTCTGGTTCCGAAGCGGTGGATACAGCGCTGAAGGTGGCTTTGGGCTATCATCGTATCAAGGGAGCCGGAAACCGTTTCCGCATGATTGGGCGTGAACGCGGCTATCACGGTGTTGGCTTTGGCGGAATGTCTGTTGGGGGGATCCTGTCCAACCGCAAGATGTTCGCTGCAGGCATGATGCCGGGCGTGGACCATCTGCGCCATACGTATGATCCCAAGCACATGGCGTTTACCCGTGGTCAGCCCACATGGGGCGCGGATCGGGCAGAAGATCTCGAACGGCTTGTAACGCTTCATGACGCCTCTACCATTGCCGCCGTGATTGTTGAGCCGGTGCAGGGGTCAACTGGCGTGATTGTGCCGCCGGTGGGGTATCTGCAGCGCTTGCGGGAGATTTGCACGCAGCATGGTATTCTGCTGATCTTTGATGAAGTGATTACCGGCTTCGGGCGTATGGGGGCCCCGTTTGCATCCCAACGGTTTGACGTGAAGCCGGATATCATTACCTTTGCCAAAGCCATTACCAATGGCATTGTGCCCATGGGCGGTGTTATTGTTACGGACGAAATCTACAACACCTTCATGACCGGACCGCAGAACGCCATTGAGTTCTGCCATGGCTATACCTATTCCGGCCATCCGCTGGCGGCGGCAGTAGGCCATGTGGTGCTGGACATCATGGAAAGTGAAGGTCTGTTTGAACGGGTCAAGGCTCTGGAGCCCGTTCTGGAAGACGCTGCACATAGCCTGAAAGGAACGCCCCAGATTGCAGATATCCGGAACATTGGTCTGACGGCAGCGGTAGAACTGAAACCCGCTGAAGCTGGAGCTGGTGTGCGCGGGGCGGCCGTGTTTGAGGAAGCCTTGAAACAGGGACTGCTGCTGCGGGTGACGGGCGATATCATCTCTTTCGGGCCTCCCTTCATCTCGACTGAAGAGGAGTTGAAGACCATGATGAGCACACTCGGTAAAGTTATAGAAAGCGTAGGATAATCTTTCTCTTTTTCATCTTGATATAAGGATGCTTTGTTATGCCTTTTCTCCATTTCCATATTGTCAAAGGTAGCCGTAACGCAGCAGAAATCCGCGCTCTGCTGGATTCTGCGCATGCTGCCATGCTTGAATCCTTTAAAGTGCCTGCGCGAGACCGGTACCAACTGGTTTCCGAGCATGACAAAACGCATATGATTATAGAAGATACGGGCCTGGACATTCCGCGCACAGACAAGGTTGTTCTGTTGCAGGTTGTTTCACGCCCACGTTCCAAAGAACAGATTACGGAGTTTTACCGTCTTCTTGCAGAAAAGCTTGAAAAGGACTGCGGCCTTGCTCCCGCTGATCTGATGGTTTCCATCGTGCAGAATTCCGATGAACATTGGAGTTTTGGCTTGGGGCGTGCCCAGTTTCTGACGGGTGATCTCTGACCCTGACGATCAGCGACCCTGCAGAATTAAAAATGGCATGGTCGCTTTCTATACGCGTTATTATGTTTGCCGGACACAGCATAAGCACCATAGCAAGGGCGCGGCTATATGAGTTTTGATCTCCATATCAATGGTGCGGCGCAGACGGTTGATGTGCCATCTGATATGCCTTTGCTATGGGTTTTGCGTGATATTCTGGGTCTTACAGGCACCAAATACGGATGCGGTGTGGCCCAGTGTGGGGCCTGTACAGTGCATCTGGATGGTGCCCCGGTTCGGTCCTGCCTTTTGACGGTTGCAGCAGCAGCCGGCCATTCCATTACGACAATCGAAGCTATCGAACAGACTGAAGCTGGTGCAAAAGTGCAGCAGGCATGGCTGGATGAAGAAGTCATCCAGTGCGGATATTGTCAGTCTGGCCAGATTATGGCGGCAACAGCCCTTTTGCAGAATAATCCGCATCCAACTGACGCCGATATAGATGATGCCATGGCGGGCAATATCTGCCGTTGTGGAACATATGTGCGTATCCGCAAGGCAATCCATAGGGCGGCGTCTCAGGATGCGTAAATGGAACCGCACGCAAGGCGAGGGGCTTTCATTCCCGACCCGGCGGGCCCTTTTGGGTAGCGTGCTGGCGGGCGGGGGTAGCTTTCTGCTGTCAGCATTTGTCCCGGGGTTGCCGCTTATCAGGGCTTCAAAAGCGCAGGATGCTGTAACAGGGATTGTTTTTAGTCCTAACGCTTTTATCCGCATCACCTCGCAGGGGTCGGTCACTCTGATCATGCGGCATGCCGAGATGGGGCAGGGCATCTATACCGGTATTTCCATGTTGCTGGCGGAAGAACTGGAAGTGGGACTGGATCAGGTCAGTGTAGAAGCCGCCCCCGCTGATCCCGCTTACGTGGATAGTGTTGCCGGCGAGGAAGAGACCGGTGGTTCTTCTTCCACCCGTGATAGCTGGGTGCCGTTGCGTGAAGCTGGGGCTGCGGCCCGCATGATGCTGATTGCGGCGGCGGCAGAACAATGGGGTGTGCCGGCGTCTGCCTGCACAGCACGGCACGGCACTGTTTTTCATCAGGCAAGCGGGCGAAGCACGTCTTACGGAGCCCTTGCTGAGGCCGCGGCGCGTCAGCCGGTTCCTAAAAAAATCACGCTGAAGTCACCGACGGATTTTACGGTGATTGGAACAAGTCCGCGCCGGTTGGATACAAAAGCCAAAACAAACGGGAGCGCCCGGTTTGGTATAGATGTGCAAATACCGGGCATGAAAATTGGGTGCATTAAAGCGTGCCCGGTTAAAGGAGGTCACTTAACCGGCTATAATCGGGCCGCCGCCCTGGCGGTTCCCGGCGTGGAGGATGTTCTGACACTTCCTGACGCCATTGCGGTGATCGCCAGCCATATGTGGGCCGCCCTCAAAGGTCAGGAAGCTGCTGCCCCGGCGTGGGATTATGGTCCCAATGCCCATATTGCGACGACCGATATTGTTGCACGTATGAAAGCGGCATCAGAACAGTCAGGCGTAACGGCGTTGAAAACCGGAAATGCCGAAGAGGCGTTGAAACGTGCCCATACGCGCATCGAGGCCGTTTATGAACTTCCGTTTCTTGCTCATGCCGCATTGGAGCCCATCAATACCACGTTGCACATAAGGCCAGACGGGGCAGATGTCTGGGTAGGAACCCAGGTTCCCGGACGGGCGAGGCAGGAAGTGGCGGATGCAACGGGTCTCCCGCCTGAAAGTATTGCTGTCCATAACCATTTGATAGGAGGCGGTTTCGGGCGCAGGCTTGATTCCAATTCGATCGGTCAGGCCGCACGCTTTGCCAAACAGGTGTCCTACCCTGTCAAACTGATATGGACCCGCGAGGAAGATATTACGCAGGACCAGTTCCGCCCTTATTATTATGATCGGATTTCTGCCGGGCTTGCCGCAGATGGCACGATAAGCGGCTGGCATCATCGTACAACAGGGTCTGCTGTCACCGCGCGATGGTACCCGGAAGGGATGCAGAACGGTCTGGATCCGGATGCGGTGGAAGGGGCTGCTCAGACCCCGTATGCCATGGCGGATCAGCTTGTGGAGTTTGTCAGGGATGAACCGGATGCTGTCACAACGCTCTGGTGGCGCGGTGTTGGCCCCACACATAATGTGTTTGTTGTTGAAAGCATGATTGATGAACTTGCCCACACTTCCGGGCAGGATCCTCTGGCGTTGCGGAAAAAGCTGGCGGCGCATCAGCCACGGGCCATAAAAGTGCTGGATGAAGTTGCCAAACAGTCTGGGTGGGGCAGGGCGCTCCCGGTTGGGCATGGATTGGGAATAGCCCTGCATTATTCATTTCAGACCTGGGCCGCAACGGTGCTTGAAGTGGCTGTCGAGAAAAGCGGACAAATCCGACTGATCCGTGTGGATAGCGCTGTTGATTGTGGGCCGATTGTCTTTCCTGATGGTGTTGTGGCGCAGATACAGGGAGGGCTGATTTTTGGCCTGACCATGGCGCTTTATAACGAAATAACTTTAAAAAATGGACAGGTAGAGCAGAGTAATTTCCATAATTATCGTATGATGCGTCTTAATGAGGCTCCTGATATCCGTGTGCACCTTGTGCCTGACCCTGATGCCGAAATTGGCGGGATTGGGGAGGTTGGAACGGTAGCCGCCGCGCCAGCACTGGCGAATGCTCTGTTTGCGGCAACAGGAAAACGCTTGCGGCGTATTCCCTTTGCAAAACAGTTCAGTAAGCTGGATGCAGCGCTATGATATTCCGCTTGAAAGGCTGGATGACAGGGGCCGCTTCTGTCTTGGGCTGCATGTTTTATTGTGCGGCTTTTGCGCAAGGAAATGCTCCTGATGCGCATAGCGCAGGCGCAGAGCGTATCAAGCAGGGAGAGTATCTGTTTCGGGCCGCTGATTGTGCTGCTTGCCATGCAGAACCGGGCGGTACAAAGCTGACGGGAGGGAGAGCATTCACTCTCCCGTTTGGAAGCATCTTTGCCGTAAATATCACGCCAGATAAGAAAACTGGTATTGGCGATTATACAGATGAAGAATGGCTGAAAATGCTTCGCTCAGGTGTCGGGCGCGGGGGAAAGCATCTGTATCCTGTCATGCCCTATACGGCCTATACGCTGATGAGCGATGAAGATGCTCTTGCAATCAAGGCCTATCTGTTCAGTTTGCGCCCGGAGCATGCTGCTCCACCCAGGAACCAGCTTAGCTTTCCCTTTAATCAGCGATGGAGCATGATCTTCTGGAACTGGTTGAATAATCCGGACAAACGTTTCAAGCCTGTGTCGGGAAAATCGGCTGAATGGAACCGGGGAGCCTACCTAACGGAAGCGTTAGGGCATTGCAGTCAGTGTCATACGCCACGCACTTTGACGTACGGTCTGAGCAGCAAAGCGTATGCGGGCACAGTGCAAATGGGGTGGCGGGCCTATAACCTGACATCCGACCCCAACCATGGTCTGGGCGGTTGGACAGATGAGCAACTGAAATCTTATCTGACGACGGGTAAGGCGAGCGGTAAAGGCCCTGCCTCTGGCCCGATGGCAGAAGCAGTAGAGCACGGGCTCCGCTATATGACACCGGAAGATATTACCGCGATTGTTGTCTATTTGCGCAGTCTAGCCCCCATAGCAGAAGGGCCTGTTGTGCAAAGTAGTCTGAAGGTGCAGGACAAGACCCGGACCGAGACGGAAAGCCGCGGACAAATGCTTTTTGTGCAGGCATGTGCCGGCTGTCATCTGCCAGATGGGCGGGGTCGGCAGTCGGAGTGGGCCGCTTTGGCAGGGGCTCATAGTCTGTCAGATCCTGAAGCCCTTAATCTGATTCAGGTTCTGCGTGAGGGCACATCCCTTGAAACGGTACAGGGCCGGGTGTTTATGCCGGGTTTCACAAAAACCTATACAGCGGAAGAGCTTGCCGCCATAGCAACTTACGTTACGGCCCATTTTGGGGGCAGTAACGTTGCAGTAAAACCATCTGTCTTCAAAAACTAGGTGGTGTGGCTGCGCTGACAATGTGACACGGTTCCGTGCCAATATTACGGAAGCGATGAGGAAGGTTGCTATCAAAATAGTAAGCATCTCCCGGGCCCAGAATTTCACGCTGGTCCCCCACGGTAACCTCTATTTCTCCGCTGATGATAACACCGCCCTCTTCTCCTGTGTGGCGGAGCATGGTTTTTCCTGTATCCGTGCGGGGGGCGTAAACTTCATTCAGTATCTGCAGGGCGCGGCCGTTCAGGTTTGTGCCAATCTGGCGGTAGGAAATGCCCCTGCCGCCGATTTCTCTCAGCTCTGAGGCACGATAGAAGAGCTTGCGTTCCTCGTTATGTTCAAACGCGAAAAATTCCGACAAATTCATTGGAAGTGAGTTGACGATCTGGCGCAGCAGCCCGACCGAAGGGTTGATGGCGTTTGATTCGATAAGGGAAATTGTGCCATTGGCAACACCACAGCGCCTTGCCAGTTCACGCTGAGACAACCCCCTTTGCATGCGCAAGGCATAGAGCGTACCCCCAACATCCATGATTCCCGCCTTTCCTGTCGTGTATATTTTTTAATCGTAATGAAAGACTCTGCCTGATGGCAAGGTGGCGGATGTGTGCAGATTTGCATCAAGGCTGACAAAATTCTGTTTGAAGTGTTTTTTATATTGAACACTCTGGAGCCCAATGGATGAGGGCTGCGGGGTGTAAAAAAGACAACAAAACTGTTGCGATTTGGCATTGTTATTTATATTATCATGAAAATGAAACGTTTTCTGGGAGTGATAAGGGGTAAGTTAAAGCATCCAGCCTGTTTGGTATGTGTGCAATAGCATGCATGATGGGCGCTTTTGTGAGGAACTCGCGTGAGTTTCTTTCTTCATGACCTCGACTCTTTTGAACGCAAGTAGCGTTTTTAACCTTTGCCGCATCTGATATTCAAAGTGGAAGAAACACACGTGAGCAGAAAAACAAAATCAGCGGCTTTCACCGTTGCCTGCCGCAAACTGCCGTTGCGATGCGCTTTGTCATTCTCAACGTTGATACTTCCTGCACTGCTCTCTCCAGAGTCGGCGAAGGCTGCACCAGATGATGTGGCTTCTCCCAAAACTCCCGTTAACCACCATGCGCCGCGTCCTACACAAAGCCTGCATGTGGCTCCCGGTTCCCGACATGCGGGCACACGGGCGCCAGCGCGTTCAACGGCTAGAACCGTTCCTGCTGCGCGGCACCATCAGGGCCCGGTGCAAGGGGGGAGTGAAGCCGTTGAAGTCAGTTCCCATCGCAGTGTTTCGCGCGGGGCGGATAACGTTGTTTCCAAAGCTGTCATGGAACAGTTTACGCCCGGCACTTCGGTGTTGAAATCGGCTGATCGTCTGCCGGGTGTCAGTTTCAGTTCTACAGACCCTCTTGGTATCGATTTGTGGGGGTCCAGCATTTATGTGCGTGGCTTCTTTATGGATCAGCTAGGCGTAACGCTGGATGGTATTCCGCTGAATGATCAGACCTATGAAAGCAATAACGGCCTGAATATCATCCAGGCTGCCATTTCTGATGATATTGACCGCAGCATTATCTCCGAAGGTCCGGGCGGTGTGGCTGTGCCCTCCACGTCCACGCTGGGCGGAACAATGCAGTTCGAGACCGGAGATCCCAAAGATCAACTGGGGGGTAAGGTTTCTCAGGGTTTTGGTAGCTATAGCTCCTTCCGCACCTATGCTCGCTTGGATAGTGGGAAGCTGAACAGCACGGGCACCAAGTTCATGACTGCCTATTCACGCTCGGATGAGGGGATGTGGGCCGGAGGCGGTTCTCAGTTCCAGCAGCAGGTGGACGCCAAGCTGGTGCAGCCCATTGGGCATGAAAGTGTCATGAAGGCTTTCTTCAACTGGAGTGATCTGGCGGAGTGGGGCTACTGGGATACTTCTTTGGCTATGTTGAATGGGCTTGGCTGGCGCACCCCGCATCTTTATCCCAATTACGCAAAAGCCTATAATTATGCGGCTGGAAATATTTCTTTGCCGACCACTGATGCCATTGAGGAGAATGGGGACGAACCATACCTGTATGACGGTGGTCAGCATGAAACCAATTACACCGGGGGGCTGAATTTCGATCTTGCCCTGACAGACAGACTGCGCTGGCGGTCCACTCTCTACGGTACCAGCCAGACAGGGTATTATACTTATGCCGATACCTCTACGCCTTCTGCTGATACAGAAGCACCATTTTCTGAGGAAGTCTGGCAGAACAGGCAGGAGCGTTATGGCTTTACCACGAGCTTCTTGTACAAAATCGCCAACCACAATATTGATGCCGGCGTATGGTATGAAAACAACAACCAGGAAGCAGGGTTGTTCTGGTACAATGAACCAACTCTAGGGGAAGGTGCTCCTCTTAAAACGGTTGGTCCGTACAACACATATGGTAAAGCGTTCCAGCAGGGCTACGGCTTTAACTGGAGAACAAACAATTTTGCCTTCCATCTACAGGATACGTGGCGTCCTATCGAAAATCTGCGCGTAACAGCGGGCTTTAAATCTGTTCTGGCAACCACAGCCGGAGGGGCAACTTACAACAATCCTGACTATACGGGGGTGGATGCTCTTCCCAATGGCAGCATGACAGCATCAAGCGCTTTTTTGCCGCATGTGGGGGCTAGCTATCATTTTCTCCAGCATCATGAATTCTATTTTGATCTGGCGGAAAACATGCGGACTTATCAGGTTCTGCCAAATGGCGTAGGGAACTCCCCCTGGTCTGTGCAGGATCAGGATGCTTTCAGAAAACTTCAGCATAGCGTCTCGCCAGAAAAAGACTGGGTCTATGCTGTAGGGTATCGCTATACAGATAAACTGGTGCAGGCCAGCCTGGCCGGATACCATGCAGATGCCCGAAACCGGCTTCAGGCCGCAACGGAAGGCACTATTCTTGCTCCCGTTTCCACGGTTGTTCCCACAACAGTGCATACAAACGGGGTTGATGCCGCTGTTACGCTTACTCCTATCAAGGGATTGGCGATCTATAATAGTGTCAGCTACAACCATTCAACATATGGCGGAAATATTACAACTTCTGATGGTATATACTATACCAAGGGAAAGAAGATCGTAAACTTCCCGCAGTTTATGTATAAAGCCAATCTGTCTTATCGGTGGAAAGGGTTGGAAACCCACTTTGACGTTCATTACTACTCAAAGCGTTACTACAGCTACGTGAATGATACTTCGGTGCCCGGTTACTGGCTGGCAAGCACTGGCGCACGCTACAATTTTGGGAAGGTTGGGTTTGCCAAAAACCTTTCTGTAGATTTCAATGTCTATAACCTGTTCAACTCGAAATATATTTCCATGATGGGGCAGAACGGTAACCCAATGTCTGGAGATTATCAGTCGCTTGAACGAGGGGCTGTTCGTGAATTCTTTGGGACAGTAAGCGCAGAATTCTAAACCGATCGTGAAGCCATCCCATCAGCAGAATAATGATAGGTCTGATATGCGGCACCGCATTACACGTCGCGATTTTGTTGGAGGGATGCTGGTTTCCACCGGCCTGAGTGCTTTTGCCACTCTGCCATCAGCTTCCGCTCAGGCTTCTTCTTCTGATCACTTCGTGTCCCCGCCGTTACGTACTGGCATGCGGGGCAGTCATCCTGGCGCATTTGAAGCGGCCCACGCCCTAAGAGACGGCACTCTTCAGGAAAAAGAGATCAAAGACACGGGAGA
Source organism: Acetobacter senegalensis (assembly GCF_001499615.1). Classification (NCBI taxonomy): domain Bacteria; kingdom Pseudomonadati; phylum Pseudomonadota; class Alphaproteobacteria; order Acetobacterales; family Acetobacteraceae; genus Acetobacter; species Acetobacter senegalensis. Next base: position 2,113,274 of record NZ_LN606600.1, read on the forward strand.
AGTGTATGATCTTATTGTTGTCGGGGGAGGACTGAGTGGGCTTTCAGCAGCACATTTCTTTCAAAAATATGCAGGTGCAGACAAAACTGTTCTGATTATCGAAAATCATGATGATTTTGGCGGGCATGCAAAAAGAAATCAGTTTTCCGTTAACGGACATGATCTGGTTCTGAATGGTGGAACGCTGGAAATGGAATCACCACAGCGATACAACCAGTGGGCATCCATGATCCTGTCTGACATTGGCGTGGATATAGAAGCCTATAAAAAAGAAAATACGAAGACAGGAAAAACGTACGAAGATATGGGCCTGCAAGCGGGCCTGTTTTTTAATCAGGAAGGCTGGCAACGCGATTATCTTATGCGCAAAAGCCAGAATCAGGCGGAAGATCACTGGCGTTTTCTGTCTGCCTCTGCCTTGAAAGCGGCACCACTTACGGACAAGGCGCGTGAAGATCTGATCAGGCTTGTGAACTTCAAACAGCCTGATTATCTGGCAGGAAAAAGCCTTTCTGAAAAAAAGAAGCTGCTCGCGACCAAATCCTACAAAGAGTATCTTCTGAATGTTGCCAACATAGATCCTGCGGCTGCTGCCATATTTCAGAAGGCCGCAGCCGGGGTGTTTTGCGTGGGTGCCGATGCATTGCCTGCTCTTTTTGCATGGGCAATGGGGTATCCTGGTTTTTCGGGGTTGGGGTTGGGCGAACTGCCTGAAGGTCTGCTGTCGGATTTACAGGGCGGCCAGCATGGTCGCCAGAAAGATTCAGAAGAAACAGTGCATTTTCCGGATGGTAATGCAACGCTTGCACGTCTTCTGGTGGCGCATCTCGTGCCAGAGTCAACAAAGGCTCGCTCTCAGGATGATATGGGTCTTGCCAGCTTTGATTACACAAAGCTTGATCAACCGGGAGAACCAGTTCGCATCAGGTTAGGCACGCTTGCGCTGAATATTGCGCATGATGGTACGCCAGAAACGGCCGAGACAGTCTCGGTATTGTGCGCACCTGCAGGAGAAGAAGCGCCACGGCGAATCAGCAAGGTGCGGGGCAAGCAGGTCGTGCTGGCCTGCTGGAATATGATCATCCCTTATATGGTGCCCACTCTTCCTGCTGCGCAGAAAGAAGCTCTTGCGTATGCAGTCAAAGGGCCGATCGCTTATGTTAATGTCGCGGTGAAAAATTGGCGAGCTTTCAAGAAGCTGGGGATTTCAGAAATTTCCTGTCCAGGGATGTTTTTTGAGGATGTGCAGCTTGCCGAGCCAGCCTCTCTGGGTGGGCTGAAAGCCCCCACTGACCCGGAAAAACCCATTGTGGTCCGTATGATCAAAACATTTGGCATGCCGGGCCTGTCTAAACGGGATCAGCATCGGGCTGGACGCAGTGTTTTGCTGGGTCTGACTTTTGAACAGTTTGAACATGAAATACGCCAGCAGTTGCAGCGTATTCTCGGCCCCGGTGGTTTTGATGCCGACCGCGATATTGCGGCCATTACGGTTAATCGCTGGCCGCATGGTTATGCCTACACCTATAATAGCCTGTATGATCCTCTGGACTGGGTTTTCACGGAAACGTCTGATCGGCCCTGCGTAAAAGCCCGGCAACCCTTTGGCCGCATTGCCATTGCAAATTCGGATGCCGGAGCCAGCCCTCATACAGATGCGGCATTTGAGCAGGCTCACCGTGCTGTTGTGGAACTGCTGGAGCGGCAGACTTTCCCGTTCGTCTCTGCTGCGCCTGGGGCGAGTACTCTGTGACTATGTTTGTTCCAGAGGCTTCTCGCCACAAGGCGCATCGTTCTGAAAACCTCCCTGGCGCACTTCATGCGCCAGCACCCGCACTGGCCAAGAGTTTGCGTCCGCGGCACATCACCATGATTTCTCTTGGTGGTGTTATTGGGGCTGGGCTTTTCATCGGGTCTTCAGGTGCTATTCTGACGGCAGGGCCAAGTGTCCTGATCTCTTACGTTTTATCCGGGTTGATTGTTTTTCTGGTGAACATCATGCTGCGGGATATTGCGCTGCATGCACCGGGCCATGGATCTTTTGTAAACCAGATTCACTTTGCCTTGGGTCCTTTATCCGGATTTGTGGCCGGATGGGTTTACTGGATTGTGTGGGTGACCACTCTTGGTGTGGAGGTCATTGCCTCAGCATCCCTTCTGGCACCGTATGTTCCGTTGCCTTACGCTTTGATCGAGATACTCATTCTTGCCGTGATGACAGCCATTAATCTGCTCTCTGTCAAAAACTATGGAGAGTTTGAATACTGGTTTGCCATGATCAAGGTCGCGGCAATTTGTTCCTTTGTTGTCATCGGTTGCCTACTGCTGGGAAATCGGCCCGTAACCGTGGCGCAGAATGTGTTCGGGCATGGCGGTTTGATGCCCATGGGCGTTTTTGCTTTTCTGGCAGCCATTCCAACGGTCCTGTTTTCCATGACAGGCAGTGAAATTGCGACCATTGCGGCCTTGGAATCTGATAATCCGGACCGAAATATCGCGCGTATCACCCGTACGGTCGCTCTGCGGCTTCTGGCGTTTTATCTGACATCCATCGTGTTAATTCTGTGTTTGATACCATGGTCGGATAACATTCGGGGCTTTTCGCCTTTTTTGATGGTTTTGACCCGTTTCCATGTTCCGTATGCCAGCATGATCATGACCGGTGTGATCTTGTCGGCAACGCTTTCCACCCTGAATTCCGGGTTATACGCCACCTCTCGCGTCGTCTATGAGATGGCGTGCAGGGGAGACGCTCCCCGCGTTCTGCAAGCCATGTCTCCTCAGGCGCACCTTCCGCGCCGTGCTGTGCTGGCCAGTTCTGCTGTCGCGCTTCTGATCTCTGCAACAGCCATATTCTCTCCGGGCGTCATGTTTGCTTTTCTGGTTGCCACAACCGGAACTTTCATTATGTTCTATAATGTAATGATTGTTTGCGCCCGTCTGCGTTTATACCGGTTGTCTGCATGGAAAGGCTGGCTGGCCATCACTCTGCTGCTTGGGGTTCTGCTGTCCATGCTGATGACGCCGGAAACGCGGCATGAGCTGGCTGCCGGGTCAATCGCGCTGATTCTGATTACCGTCGGGGGCTGGATAAAACTTCATCGGAGTATCCATGCATCCGATGGTGGAGCATGACGTTTTTATTTTACCTGCGCAGCCTTGCTGTGTCTTCATCTGGCCTATCAGGCAAGGAGTTTGACTTTATGCACTGTTTTCCCGCTCTTCGCTCCGGTACTGCGGCTCTTGTGCTGGGCATGATGGCACTTGGTGCGTTCTCGGTCACTTCAGTCAAGGCATGGGCGGATGAACCTGTGGTGCAGGAGGAAGAAAGCGATATCATCAAGCTTTCTCCTGTTACCCCGCATCGCATTCTTGTGCAGGACACAGTAGGCACCCATGCCAAGGATGGCCGGGTTTATGTGGTGGATGCGGATCAGGGCAAATTGCTGGGCATGGTCCAGGCCGCCTATAATGGCAACGTCGTGCAGGACCCCAGGGGGCGCGCATTTTACGTGGCTGAAACAGTATGGTCGCGGGGTAACCGCGGAGACCGCCTTGATCTGCTGCCCGCCTATGACCCCCAGACACTCACCATCACCAATGATGAAGTTCTGCCGGGCAGGGCGCTGGTTACGCCCAAAAAGAATAATCTTGTCATTAATCAGGATGGCAGCCGCGTCTATATTTTTTCAATGGTGCCGACAAATGCGGTGCACGTCATTGACACAGCAGCCCACAAGGTCAGCCAGACGGTCGATTTGCCCGGGTGTGCTCTGGCCTACCCGTGGGGGAATGATGGGTTCACGTCTATCTGTGCCGATGGTGGTCTTGCCAATGTCAGCCTGAAGGATGGCAAGGCGAGCGTCACGCACACCAAACCATTCTTTGACCCTGAAAAAGATGCCGTTTTTGAACATAGTCCCACTCGTCGTTCAGATGGCAAAACGTGGTTTATCTCCTATAGCGGGCTGGTTTACCCCACGGCTCTTTCGACAGACAGCACGGTTGAGCCTGCCTGGTCCATTCAGGAAGCTGCGGGCCTGAAAAAAGCCCCGGCTGCCGAAGCGCCTTTTGCCAAGACGTGGCGTCCCGGCGGCTGGCAGCTTTCTGCTCTGCATTATGCCAGCGGACATCTGTTTGTGCTGATGCATCAGGGAACATTCTGGACACACAAAAAAGCGGGAACGGAAGTATGGGAACTGGATACAGCCACGCATAAACTTGTGCGGCGTATTCCTCTGCCTGCCCCGGCCACCATGGTAGGGGTGACGCAGGATGATAAACCGCTTCTGTTTACTAATGATGATGAAGGTGACCTGTTTATCTGGGATATGAAAACCGGCAAGCAGATGAAAAAAATGCCGCATCTGGGTGATGATCTGTACTTTACGGTCGCGCTGGGTGAATGAGGATGCAGAGCCTTCCTTTACAGGTTCTGGGCGCGGTAGGGAGTGGCGCTTTTGGTGCGCTGTTCCTGTTCACCGGCATTGGAAAGGCTACGGATATTTCCCGTTTTGCGTCAGATATTGCCGCCTATCGTCTGCTACCGCTTGATGCTGCTTTTCCTGCGGCCTATGGCATTATTGCTGTGGAAACAGCGTTGGGTGTCTGGCTTTTTTCAGGCTTTGCCGCGTTTCTTGCCGGTGTGATATCCGCGCTTCTTCTGCTGGTGTTCGCTACAGCCATGGGCATTAACGTCTGGCGCGGTCGTACACATCTTGCCTGTGGATGTATTCCCGGTATTGATGCCCGGCTTTCGTGGAACTCTGTTTTTCGCAATGCTGCTCTGGCGTTTCTGGTTTTTCTTGTTGGCCTTTGTGGCCAGCCGGGTTCTTTTTTCCTGTGCGTGGAAGGGCTGCTTGTTGGCGTTACCATGCTGCTTCTTTCAGTTGCCACGGTGTCTCTCCTGAAGCGTGAGGCCGGGATCTGATGATGACTGTTCTCATCGTTTCCACTGTGCTGTTAACGGTCTGTGTGCTTGCATTAAGCGTAGGGGTGTTTGTGCTGGCGCGTCAGATCGGGGTGTTGCATGAACGGCTGGCACCTATTGGCGTGCAGCCTGTTCTTGCCGGTTTGCAGGCCGGTCAGGCATTGCCCCAGATTACGGCGCGTACGCTGGACGGTGCGGCTGTTTCTGTTGGTGGCTTCAATCCTTCCGGCCGCGCCATGGTGTTGATGTTTGTTTCGGCAGACTGCCCCGTTTGCAAGAGAACATTGCCTACCGCCCAGTCTGTGGCGAAGGAACACGATCTTGATCTGGTCCTGATAGGAGAGGGGGATGTTGCTGCTCTTTCCGCCATGGCCAGTCGTACTTCTCTGGATGGTGTGCCTTTGTTGCTCAGCACCGAGTTGCTGCTGCTCATGCAGATTGAACGTTTGCCCACATTGGTGGCGTTGGATGCCCGAGGCGTGATAACCGCGCGGGAAATTGCCAGCAGTCGCCGCGAAATTGAAGCTTTGGTTGCCACGCTGCCCCCGGTGCGTCAGGCCCTAACGGAGGAGTCTCTTCATGTCGCAGTCTGATGCATTTTCGCGCCACAAGGCGCGTTCAGAAAAAGAAGATACGGGCCGCAGTCTGCTTGACCGTGCGGTAGAGCGTCTGACGCGCCATGTTGCCAGCCGGAGTTCGCGCCGTAGTCTGCTTGGGCGGGCAGGAGCTTGGGTGACATTTGGCGCGCTGGTACCAACCTTGCCGGTTGAACGTGCTTCTGCCGCTACACCAGCCAAGCCTCAGCCAGCAAAGTTCAAGGCCCCCACACCGTTTGCAGCCAATGCGCAGACGAAAGACCCCACTGCCTGTAATTATTGGCGCTATTGCGCGATTGACGGGTTCCTGTGTGCGTCTTGCGGCGGTGGGGTTCATAGTTGTCCACCGGGCACAAGTCCGTCTCCAACCTCATGGATTGGCACCTGCTTCAACCCGGGAGATGGACAGTCCTATCTGGTTGCTTATCGGGATTGCTGCGGGCAGGACGCGTGTAGCCAGCCCATGTGCCTTGGTAGTGAGGGAGATCAGCCCAGTTATCGCCCTCAGGCCAATAACGATATCATCTGGTGTTTCGGAACAGGTGCGTTAATTTACAACTGTTCCACGTCAGTCATTGTTGGGAACGCATCATGATCAAAAAAGGCTTATTTCTTTTCGCTGGTGCAGCGGCTTCCGTTCTGGGGGTAATGGCAGGATCAGCCCATGCTGCGTCTGACGGCGCTGCGGTCTATAATACTAATTGTTCGGTCTGCCATCAGGCGGCCGGGGCAGGGATGCCTGGCCAGTTTCCTGTTCTCAAAAACCGGATTGATAAAATTGCGTCCAGCCCGGAAGGGAAAACCTATCTGGCGGATGTGGTATTGAATGGTCTTCACGGCCCCATTCAGGCGGGCGGCGTCACCTATGCGGGCTTCATGCCGTCCCTGAAAGCCTTGTCAGATGACGATATTGCTGCGGTGCTGACCTATGTGGCTTCCTTGAGCGACAGCAAACCCAGCCCGACCATTACGGCTGACGAGGTAAAAGCCGCCCGGGCGACCCCCAAGAAGAGTTCAGAGATCCAGGCTGAACGGAACGCCTTGAATGCCGCGCATCCCATTCCATAAGATGGCTGCCGCTTGCAGATTTCTGCCTGCAAAGGGAAAAAAATGGCTGGCAGGGGCTGCGTTTGCGGCTCTGGTGTGTGGGGGAAGTCCCTGTGTATCAGACGCTGCCCTGTTGGATCACGCGACCACAAACTATCTGACCCATTGCGGAGGGTGTCACGGGATTGAAGGGGCCTCTCCGCGCACTTTTGTCCCGCTATTGCGGGACCATGTAGGCACATTTGACTGCTCTGCTGAAGGCAGAGCCTATCTTGTGCGGGTGCCGGGTGTGTCCATGTCCCTTATTCGGGATGATCAGGAACTGGCGGATGTCATGAACTTTGTGCTGTTCCGGTTGGGTAGAAGCAGCACACCCGCAGGAGCCAAACCGTTTACTGCGCAAGAGGTTCATACATTGCGGGCACAGCCCCTTACCACCACAGACCTGTTGAAGCTACGGGCAGAGGTTCTTTCTCGCGCTGCTGCGCAGTGCCCGCGTTAAGAGGGCGATAGCGCATGCGGGTTGGCTTCCAGAAAAGACTGAATGGAGGCATGGCCTGTTTCCGTTACGGCCAGCAAACTTTCCAGATGCTCCCGGTTGTTGACCAGCCCCCGGGCTTCCACCGTTCCATCCGGCCCAAGCAGGACGGCAAATGGCACACGGTCTACACCCAGCAACCGGCCTACCGTTGCGCTATTGACCATCTGGTGCGTTGCAATGTGCAGGGTGTGCAACGCGGCTTCCTGAGCCTGGGGCGTATCGTCACCCACAAAAAGCAGATCCAGATTTTCCCGGTAGCAGAAATCCTGCGTGATAGGAGCCATTTTCCGGGAAACGGGACAGTCGCCCGAAACAAACAGCAGAAGCTGCTTTCTGCCGTTCCCTCTTGGTCCGCCAATTACGCTCGTTTGGCCGCCCAATGTTGTCAGATGCTGCGCATCCAGCCTGTTTACGGCAGGCTGCGTGGGAGCCAGCGCGCCCAGAGGAGCGATTTTGCGATAAAGGGCTTTTATGCGTTCCAGCAACAGCAGGGTTACCGCCGTTGTCAGCAAAATCGCAATCCAGAGCATTCCCTGCGCGAGCATCAGAGCCGTCATGATCTGTCAGTCCTTGTCATTTATATGACTATCGCAACAAATTACCTGATGGTCGATACCAATCTTGTATAATAAGGAAAATTAACAATCATGTCCCATGCTTTGCAGTTTTATTATGATGGTCAATGGGTTGCGCCCCTCGGCACCCGCACTCTTGATGTTATTAACCCGGCTACTGAAAAAGCCTGCGCCACCATTGCCATGGGAAATGCGCAGGATGTGGACCGTGCGGTGGCTTCCGCGCGCAAAGCCTTTCCCGCATGGTCCGTAAGTACACGGGAAGAGCGACTGGCCGTTCTGGAACGTATTCTGGTTATTTATAAAAAACGCTCTGAGGATATGGCGCAGGCTATTTCTCAGGAAATGGGGTCTCCCATCGCACGGGCGCGTGACAGTCAGACATGGGCCGGGATGGCTCATCTGGAGGAAATGATTTCCGCGCTCAAAACGTATGTGTTTGATGAACAGCGCGGCAATATGCTCATCACGCGGGAGCCAGTTGGGGTTGCTGGCCTGATTACACCCTGGAACTGGCCCATGAACCAGATCATGTGCAAGGTGGCGCCTGCGCTGGCGGCCGGCTGCACCCTGGTTATGAAGCCTAGCGAAGTTGCACCGCTCAGTGCACTGGTTTTTAGTGAAATCATAGAGGAAGCCGGTCTGCCTCCCGGTGTATACAACATGATTAACGGTGATGGGCCTGAAGTTGGTGAGGCCATTGCCCGCCATCCAGATGTCGATATGGTTTCTATTACCGGGTCAACACGTGCGGGTGCTGCTGTTGCAAAACTGGCAGCCGATACAGTCAAACGTGTGCATCAGGAGCTTGGGGGGAAATCTCCCAACATCATTCTTCCCGATGCTGACTTTGAAGATGCTGTAAGACGAGGTGTTAAAGGTTGCTTTAGCAATTCCGGACAGTCCTGCGATGCCCCCACGCGGATGCTTGTCCCGCGTGCCAAAATGGATCGTGCCATGGCCATTGCAAAAGAAACGGCAGACTCATTCAAAATGGGGGATCCGGCAGATGAAACCACACAGCTTGGGCCGGTTGTCAGTGATGTCCAGTTTGGCCGCATTCAGGCGCTGATCGCAAAGGGCATAGAAGAAGGCGCTACTCTTGTCACTGGTGGTCTGGGCAAGCCGGAAGGTCTTGAAACAGGATATTACGTCAAGCCCACTGTCTTCGGAAATGTAGAGCCGGATATGACAATTTCACGAGAAGAGATCTTCGGCCCGGTTCTGTCTATTCTGGCATATGATGATGAAGAGCATGCCATTCAGATTGCCAATGATACGCCATATGGACTGGCCGCTTATGTTCAGTCGGGTGATCTGAAACATGCTCGGGCGGTTGCGCGTCGGTTAAGGGCCGGGAACGTAAATATCAATGGCGCAGACTGGACTGTTGCGGCTCCGTTTGGCGGTTACGGTCAGTCCGGAAATGGGCGCGAATGCAGTGAGTTTGGTCTGACAGACTTCCTGGAAATCAAAGCCATTCTTGGATACGGTGAAACAGCATGAAAACCGTGGCCAGTCTCTATGCCGCGGATGGCGGGGCTGGCCTCGCTTATCCTCCCCTTGATGGGCCAGTGCGTACTGATGTTGCTATTGTTGGGGCAGGTCTGACAGGACTTTCCACAGCACTTCATCTTGCTGAACAGGGCGCATCCGTCATTGTGCTGGAAGCGGAACAGCCCGGCTGGGGGGCTTCCGGACGGAACGGAGGGCAGGTTAACCCCGGTCTTAAGCCGCTTCCTGATGAGGTTGAGAAAGAGTTCGGCCCGGTTCATGGTCCAGCACTGGTTGACGCCGCGTGGAATGCGCCGAACCGCGTGTTTGAACTTATTGAGCGCCATGCCATAGACTGCGCTGCGCAGCGCGGAGGGACACTCCGTGCGGCAACGGCTCCGGTGCAGATTGCTCCCTTGCGTGAACTGACACGACAATGTCTGGAACGTGGCTGGCCCGTGAAGTGGCTTGAGCCGGAAGAAATGCAAGCCCGAACAGGAACCTCTCTTTATTGTGGAGGGATGCTGGATATGCGGGGCGGTCAACTGGACCCGCTCGCTTATACCCGGGGATTGGCACGTGCAGCGACACGGGCAGGCGCTACCATTTACGGTGCAACGCGCGTGGCGTCCTTTGCCCGTAAAGAGGGGGCATGGCATGTGCAGACAGGCGCAGGTAGCGTGGTTGCGCAACGGCTGGTGTTCGCAACCAATGGCTATACGGACAAGGCATGGGATAAGCTTCGGCGGTCCGTGGTCCCTGTATTTAGCGGTATTGTCGCCAGTTCCCCGCTTTCGGATGCACTGGCCGAGCGTATTCTGTCTCAACATGAAGTTTTGTATGAACTGGGACAAATTACCACCTATTATCGGGTGGATGCACACAAAAGACTGTTAATGGGCGGTCGATCATATTCACATGATCTACAGGGAGCCTTGGCTTTTCCGTATCTGGTGCAACGTGCATTGTTTCTCTGGCCAGAATTGCAGGATGTTGGCTGGACCCATGGCTGGAACGGGCAACTTGGTATAACGCTTGACCACTACCCCCATTGGCATGAGCCGGATGCAGGATTACTGGCATGCCTCGGTTACAATGGGCGGGGCGTTGCAATGGCGACCGTCATGGGGCAGCACCTCGCGAATTATCTTAGTGGCGCAGGGGTGCCCCTTTTTCCTCCGTCTCCTGTCAAACCAATAGCTGGCCATTTTGCATGGAAAGCAGGGGTTGCCGGACGTATTCTATGGGGCCGTCTTTCTGACCGGCTTGGTTTGCCCTTCTGAGTAAAATGCGGTGCTCTCTTGGCAGTTAAATGAGTAGGGACCGCAAAAATCGGAACAACTGACGGTGTGCTGTTGGTGCAGTGTGGCCATATTCTGTGTATAATGAAAATATAGCCCCTTAGGTTGCCGGATGATCGGAGGCTGTTTCCTCAGGTTTTTGTCTTCGCATCATGTTTTAGAAACAGATGCAGTAAATTCTGCAGGGAAGTAAATACAAAGAAGAGAGCCACTTACGCACCGGTAGCACTTAAATTGTTTTCCCTCAGCACCCTGCCTACAGGACAGCATATTGTGGCTTGCGATGAATGAAAGTATCGAAGGAGCGTGTCAGTTAGGCAGATTGGCTTTCATCCTCTGATGGAAATGTTACACTGATCAACATTGGGTTTTCTCTGGCAGTTATTTGTTCAGGTTTCAGATGACTTTGCAGATAAGGTTGCAATAGAAATCATCTGTATGGCTTCAGGCAAGGAGGCGAAGGGTTATGAGAACTGGTTATGCGATCCCTTTGTTCGTGATAATGGGACTGTCCGTATCTTCTGCTTATGCTGCCAAGGATCAGACAAGTATGGTTTTTCGCATAACGCCCCTTAAGCCTGTAGATGAGCTTATGCAGCAAGCGCGTCGTGCTACGCCTCCCGCTTCAGGTATGGGGCTGCGTAAACCGGAATTGGTTGATCTGGCACACCTCTCTCCATTGTTCAAATTTGATGTGCGTTACGCCACAGATAGGAATTTTCTGGGAACACCTGTTTATTCGTCATCACATGCTTTTTTGGAAAAACCAGCGGCTGATGCGCTACTGCGTGTAGCAGAATTTCTGAAAACAAAAGGGTATGGACTTCTGATTTTTGATGCATATCGCCCATGGTATATCACAAAAGTGTTCTGGGATGCGACACCAGCCGACAAACATCAATTTGTAGCAGATCCGGTGACAGGCTCACGTCATAATCGCGGGTGCGCAGTGGATTTGACATTATATGATCTGAAAACGGGACGGCAGGTGCCTATGCCCAGCGGCTTTGATGAAATGACACCCCGAGCATATTCAGATTATACAGAAGCTCCTGAAGAACAGAAGACAGCCCGCGCTTTGCTGAAAGATGCCATGCAGCATGAAGGGTTTGAACAACTTCCTGAAGAGTGGTGGCATTTCGATTATAAAGACTGGAGCCTGTATCCCGTTCAGAATATTCCATTTGAAGAGATCAAAAATTAAAGGGCAGTTGAAAGGGTATTGGGCAGGTTATCCGCCAAATGCCACTATACCATCCCGGTAATCGGTTTCGGTCATTTCTTCTGCCATGAAAAGGCTCTGTCAGGCACATACCTGATTTCTTGAAATGGCCGCAAGAATTTTTGCACATTCTCACGCAGAAGGCTCATGCCATAAAATATTGTCGCTTTCTGCGTGAGTGTTTTTTGATCAGTTTTGTGGTTGTCTTACGTGTTCTCTGCTCAGGTTATGCTCCAGACTTTAAGTTGTGCTTCTTGAAGGTGCCCGTGTAAGGATTCAGTGCACCTGAACCCAGCTTTCGGCGGTATCGATACTGATTGTCGCAGGCTTGTAGCTGTCCGGTGCCGCATTAAAAATATTATCGACATAGGTTTGTGGATTACGATCATAAAGCGGATACCAGCTAGACTGGATCTGTACCATAATCCTGTGACCTGGTAGAAAAGTGTGGGCCGCAACCGGAAGTTTCATGTGATAGACTTGGGGAACGTTAGCAGGGATGGGCTCCGGATGTTCAAAGCTGTTCCTGTAACGGCCCCGCAGAATATCTGCGCTGATCATGAGCTGGTAGCCGCCCATTTCCCGCTGCGCGGGCACTTCATCCGGATAAACATCAATCAGTTTCACAACAAAATCGCCATCTGTACCCGTGGTTGCGGCGGTAAGATGCACCAGAGGCTGGCCTGAAATGGACACTGCTTTTGTCAAAACCGGGGAGGTGAAGGAAGCAACATCTGGTCGAGAGGTTGCGTTCCGTTGATCAGTCGTCAACCACCATTGCCATTCGGAATTAGGAAGATTTTTGGAGAGAACAGGCCGCTGAACATACGGAACAGGATGTTCAGGGTCTGATACATACTGCACAGTCTCTCTTTTTTGCGTGGTGGCGTCGAACGTCAAACCATGTTGAGGCGCAAGATGCAGTGTCGTGCATGTGGAATTGCAGTCTTGTGATGGCAAAGCGGGCATCGTCTCCCACTCATTGATGCCTGTGCGAAAAGTTGTAACGCGAGCAGGGAGGGGCACAGTGCTGTCTTTGAGATAATGCGCCAGAAAGGGTTCCAGTATTTTCTTACGGAAATATAACCCTGTATCAGAATGCAGATCTATGGCGCCAAGCATGCTGGCGTCTTTTATTTCTCTGCCATGGTTCCACGGCCCCATGGCCAACCATAAATCAGATTTTGCAGATGGCGTTTTTTGCAGAGCATAATACAGCGCGATTGCACCATAATTATCTTCCTGATCCCACAAACTATGAACAAGAAGCGTCGGAACAGTAAGACCTTCTTTTGGGAGAAGACGATCCAATACTTGAGACTGCCACCAGCTATCATAAGCAGGGTGTGCTAAAATCTGGCGGAAAAACCCGATCTGTTCCATACCATGTGCTTTGCCAATGGCACCGGCAGAGACACCATTCAGGAAAAGCTGGTAATTGTCATACTGGTTGCTCCACCATTTGACTGTATTTTTTGGGGTCGCTTCCTGATTGTAGATGTAGGAAAGCATTTCTTCCCGAAATGCGCCGTTATGGAACCAGTCATCACCCATCCATCCGTCAACCATGGGGTTCATGGGCACAGAGACTTTAAGGGCGGGGTGAGGATGAAACAGGGCTGTGATGGCAGTGTAACCATCATAGGATACGCCAAGAATACCAACCTTGCCGTTGCTTTCGGGAACGTTATGCACCAACCATTCAATGGTATCCCAGGTATCCGTGCTGTGATCTACTTCCGTGGCATTTAATGGCCCCCGCATGGGGCGGTTCATTATATAATGCCCCTCGGAGCCATATTTGCCCCGCACATCCTGAACAACCCGAATATATCCGCCATCAGCTATAACGTCGGGCATATTGTCATAACCTTGCAGAACAGAGGCCATGGTGCCGCTGTCTGCCTGAGACGTCATGTGATCAGCATTATAAGGGGTGCGTGTTAGCAGAATAGGCGCATTGTGTGCGTTTTTGGGCACAAGGATAACGGTATGTAATTTTACTCCGTCCCGCATCGGGATCATGATTTCCTTGCGGATAAAATCAAAGTCCTGAGTGCTGACTGTAAAATGGTCTGGCATGTCCGGACTGATGCCGCCAGATGGCTGCGCGACGGCGGGCAGGCTTGTCGTGAGAAGACATGCCATGAGTAGAGAGCTTTTTTTCATGATAACCTTGAATGTCTTTGTGCGCACTGGACGTAATTTACACGTCCAGTGCGGTTAACGAATCTTTTAAAATTCAGCGGCAATCGTGCCAAAGAACTGCCGGGGAGCAGCAACAAACAGGTTGGCGTTATCGTCTCCTGATACGGAGGCTGCGCCATATACCCCGCCAATATAGTTGGAGTTGAACAGATTGGTGATTCCAAATGTAGTTTTCAGGTTTTGGGTAAAGCCAATTTTGCCAAAGTTATAGGCAAGATTGAGATTTGCGACCCAGTAAGCCGGAATTTTTTCATCATTCAAATATGTCATCGGGCGTGAGCCAATATAGTTCACGTTAAAGTTGAACATGGCACGTTTGTAGGTGTAGTTCAGGTTCGCCTTATACATGAACTTTGGATAATAGACCTGATGTTTACCCTTGATGTTGTATGATGTTCCCCCGTAATTGATGGAGCGGCTTTGATATTCGGCATCGTTCCAGCTAAAACTATTGGTGATTTCAAGCCCTTCCACCGGGCGGATTGTGCCCATCACATCCGCGCCGTTCATGGTTTCCCGACCAACGTTCAGGTAAGCGCTGTTCGCTGTATTTGCGCTACCTTCCGTGATGGACGCAAGGCGGTTGTAATAGTCGGTATGGTAAAAATCGACGGATGCTGAAAAAAGATGTGTGTCATATCGGTATCCGACAACGTAGTTCCATGTCCGTTCTGGGCGGAGAACTTTCTTGTTGGCATCAAATACCTGCTGGGCCGTGTAGGTGGAGTTGCCTAGGCCACCCCATGCAGTGCTGGTTGCTGTCTGGGAATAGTAGTCATATGCGCGCATATTTTCCGCGATATCCCAGTAAAACTCATGATGATTAAGAAAATGGTAGTCAAAATTGAAATGCGGCAGGAAGGCCGCCGATGCGGTTAAGGTGCCGTTTGCTGCGTGGCGATAATAAGTGTTCCATCCCTCAGCAGCCAACTGCTGGGTGTAGTCATCTTTGGTGCCACCATGCGTTGTCTGTGTAAGAGATTTGAACCCAGCCAGAAGATTCATGCCGGGAATAATGGTCCAGCGGTCCTGAAGGAAAAACTGGAAGGTATTGGTATTATAGGAGTTATTGAACCAGGTATGCCCCGTGCCCTGTTTGAAGTCAGAGAGCCAGTTGTGCGCTGAGTTCAAACCGTCTTCGTAGAGCCTTTGGTTATAAATCCAATGGTTGTTTTCATACCATACGCCCGTTTCAATACGGTTGTGATGAGGCGCTTCAATGGTAAATTTTTGTGTGCCGCCCAGACGGCGCATGAAGGCATGCGCCATTGAGAGCGCCATGGGAACGCCAGATACCGTGCCATCTGCCAGAAGTTCCGGCGTGCCATAAGAGGGAGACGTGACAAAGTTGTTTGTGCCACCATGCACCGCACTGCTGACGTTACCGTAAATAATGGTATCTGATTTTACATTTTTGAATAAATCGTAGTGGGTATTGATGGAGGATAGGTAGGTCCGCTGGATCTGCGAGGCATCCCAGGCATAATCACCAATTTCGTCATTAGACAGAAGACCTTCGTATCCCGGGGGGACGTCAGATGTATATTGGGCGTAATATGCCCAAAGTTTTGCTTTATCGTAGTCTGGTTTCAGATATGTGGAATTCCGCCCCATTGTTTTCCACATATTTTTGGTCATTGTCAGGTAATTGCCCTGCGTAAAGTTACCGTAGCCAAAAAAGGCCGTCACTTTGCCGCGGTCACCAAGGGGCTGAACAACCTTTGCATCGGCTTGCAGTTCGCTCTGGTAACCTTGCCCTTTCCACATATTTGTTTTGGTGCGCGCAAAAGATGCGTAGAATTTTGTTCCTGTGGAGTTCAGAACACCACTATCCACCCTGCCGTAAGTGCGAAAAGCGTTGTAACTGCCGAAAGTCTGGCTGATCTTGCCTCCAGCCTTGTCCTTGGGGTCAGAGGTGACGTATGTCATTGCTCCGCCAAGGTTCTGGGCGGAGAATGTGTCCAGAGAGCCTGCTCCCTGAGACATCGTCATGCCACCGATGTCATCCTGAATCATTGCCTGGGTGATGGACACGCCATTGTAGTTGGCAAAACCCTGGGTCCCCATCGGAATACCATCCAGCGTTGCGCCAATCTGCATTTGCGTAAATCCGCGCATGTAGAAAGTGTTGCCGTAGGTATCAAGGCCAAAGGCATCTGTTGATGTAAAGTTGGCTCCCGGTGTGGTTTGGGCAAGGATCTGCATCGGGTTCGTGCCCTCTACAAAGCGATCCATCACTTTACGCGTTACAGCAACTTCTGCACCGCGGCTGGCAACGCGGCGCGTGCTCACGTTTATTTCTTCATTGTCTTTGCTATGCAGCGGGCCGGATCGGCGATGTCGCGGCGGCGCAGAGCGCACTGCACTTGCGGGAGTGGAAGAAAGAGATTTATGCGGCTTGGTATGAAGGGGAGCTTTTTTGATTCCTGCCGTTGTGTGAACAGGGGTTGCCGCCGATGCTGCGGGAATAGTGAAAAGAGTAGCAAGAGCCGTGCCAAACAGCAGAAATGGCCTGCTATATCGTTCATAGAGCGTTTGACACCGGTATCCCATCTTAAACCCTTTTCAGATCGTAATGATATGCGTTGCTCAAACATCATGGCTGGCTGAATTGACCATAAAAAATCAGGTCAACCGCGAACCACAGGCTCTATGTTGTTGAACCGAAACGTATTCTGTCAATGCCCAAAAAATGATGGGTATGTGATAACTTTAGGTTAAGTTATGAGGCGGTGAGATCAAAGCAGAATGGAATGATCAGGTTCTTATTGTTGATGTAAGTACAACAATGGCTTCCTGCACTATAAACAGGAAGCCATTGGAACTGAAAATTTTATGTGTCTGTTTGTTTATGGTCTGTTTTTGGAAAAGTGCTTATTTGATTTCTGATTGATAAGTGGTGAGTTTGGTTTTGGTATCGGTTGCGAGTTTAACCAGATCTGTGTTCTTGGAGGTGGTGATTTGAGCCTCAAGCACTGATTTCATTTTGGTTGTGCTGGTCATGAAATAGCGGGTGTAGCTTCGGTCAAATGCCGAGCCATGCAAATGTTGCAACTGATCAATGACTTTTTGGCTTTGCGCAGAAGGTTTGGCTGGCAGAGTCAATGTGTGGGTTGTGGCCAGCTTGGTTAGCGTATCGTGGTTTTCTGTCAGTTCTTTTACGATGGTTGTGCTGAGCAGAGCGATATCGTTACGAGCCGCGTGGGTTTTGGCGATATTTGCCAACGCAATGTGGGTAAGATCCATATCATTGAGTTTTTGAACAAAGTCCGCGTCAGCCGACGTGAATGGTGCAGCTTTTTCCAGGGCAGGCAAGGGAGCAGCTGGCGGTTGGCCGGGGCTGATGCAGGCGCTCAGCGCAAAAAGGGTCACGAGAAGAGGGGAGCAGGCAAGCGCCTTACGACGGGACAGGACCAACATGATCAGCAAATTCTCCTTTGGCCACACGGGCCGTTTTGTCCGGCTGTCTTTAGGTGGTAGACGGCGCTTGGAAAAGCCCATGATGCTAGGGAGTGATAGGGATGGCAAGATAAGAGAGGCAGTCTGTTTTGATAAAAAGGACGAAATCAAGCGAGAATTAAGAGCGATATATTGGTCTGATGGTGACATATTTTGTCAGAAAAGAAATATTCCACACTTTATTTGACCTCTTGCATTGTATGGAAAGAGCACAGTAACTTAGAAGTGCTGCGCTTCATAGTGTGAGTGTTTGGGCAACGGGTGAGGATAGTCGAAGAAATGAAGTGTCGGATTGCGGGTTTGGTCGCGGTTGCCTCACTCTCTGTGAGTGTAAGTGGGTGCGGGTATTTTGATTCACGGGCTGCTCATAAAGCGCAGATCACAATGATCGGGATGACCTCTTATGATCTGCAGGCCTGTGCTGGCCTGCCGACGGCCACCAAACAGATCAATGATACAACTCAGATCTTTGTTTACACAGGAACGCAGCCACAGCCGAGCTATGGTGGCTCCACCCTTATTCCGATTGGTGATATTGCCACAACAATTGCACAGCTTGGCGGTGGGGGCGGAACAACTTGCTCTGCCGTGATCCGTCTGGATCATGACCGTGTCTCTGACGTGCATTACACAGGCAATAACGATGAAATGGTCGGAACAGATGGTATCTGTTCCATTATTACACGCGGTTGTGCCCGCCAGCCTGAAGGCACGATGCAGAAATCTGCTGGCGGCGTGTTTGGTCCGGTTTCAGCGTTCCATCCTCCCAGAACACCGCAGCAATCCACAACCGCAACTTACTCCACGCAATCAGGTGGGGCTGTGCTTAATTCTGATAAAAAATCTTCAGATCCTATTATTGTGCCCAGAACACAGTAAAATTCTGGGTTGAAAGAGCATTCAGTTATATTGTTTTAGAGGAAGCATTGCTCTGGTCATGTTTCCTTTTCTGCTGTTATTTGCGTAATCCCTGAGTTTTGGGTTGCTCTGGGGGTGATGCGTGTTGGGAAGCCTGATAATAGGCTTTCCTTGTCACCCAATGGAGGGCTGTTTCCCCTTCCGCTACGGTCAGAACTCCTGAATCAATATCCAGTCCTACACGCAAGGATGCTTGGTCTATCTGCTTAAGAAGGGCGGAGTGAGTGCCCATTGCATCAGGTCCGTATTGTGAGTGTGCCTGATAGATGCAGCTAAAGCGTTTATAAGCAGTGCCTTTTGCCAGCGGATATTTTGAGAAACAGCGTGAGGTAGCAGCGTGCATTGCACCTTTGCCATGATCGTCCACGCATCCTGATAAAAGCACACAGATAGAAACGGGAGCCAGAAAATGCTTCCGGAAGGGAAGGGGCGGCTTTCGTATGTGATGGGTGGTTTGGGGGGCGTTATCCCGCCTTGTTTTTACAAAAATTTTCATGTTCCGGATAAAGCTTTGGTCAGCGACGATACGTGCAGATGGACTCAGTAACTACATGGAATATATCATAAAAACCCAGAAGTGTTATGTGTCAATCAAGTAGCAGACGGTTGGATGTTCAATGTTTGGCTCATTATCCGAACAGCTTCCGGCAAGACATGCCAACCCAGTATTGCCGAAGAGGGGTAAATCGAGTGCCCGGACGCAGGGCGTCCTGCTGTGAGTATGGTCTTTTTGGCGAGTAAGTTGAAGAAAGTAGAGCGATCACAGATTTTTTTATGACATCGTGTATATTTTTTATGTTCTATAACGTAAAATGAGAAATACATTTCTCGCAATTATGGTATATGTAATTCTCTGTTATGGCTGTTGAAAATAAACACGATCTTGCAAAGAAACGAATAATAGAAGCCGCTCGCCCTTTGATTGGAAAGCGGGGCTTTTCCGGTGTGGGAATTTCTCAAATATTGGAAGTGGCACAGGTTCCTAAAGGATCATTTTATCACTATTTTGAATCGAAAGAAAAATTCGGGGAAGATCTTCTTAGGCTGTATATCCATGACTACCTTGCAGATATGGAATGTTTGAGTTCCAAGAAGACTCAGACAGGGTACGATTTGGTTTCGTCTTATTTTGAACGCTGGCGTATCACCCATGTTGGTGGGCGGGTAGGTGATAAATGTCTTATTGTGAAACTGGCTGCCGAGATATCTGATCTTTCTGAAGATATGCGCGTTGTTATGGATAATGGTGTGGCTGCCGTTATCAAACGTTTGGCCGCCATGATCAAAGCAGGGCAAAAAGATAGATCAATTTCATCTCCTCTCTCCGCACATCAGTTGGCGACTTCTCTGTATCAATTATGGCTTGGGGCAACGCTGATGGCCAAGATCACCCACGCTCCCCATCCTTTTGATGAAGCTTGGCAGACATCAATCATGCTTTTGAATGCGTCAAAGTAAGAAGTCGATTGAAGCGTTCGATAACGCGGGGTTTGCGTAGAGCAGGGGTGCCAGAAGGCTGTTGGCCGCAGATTTGGCAGCACGCAGCCTCTTGGAAACATGTGTTGTGAACAAGAGGCTGCCTGAAGTATTTTTTAAGCTGTGAAAAACTGGCTTAAACCGATGGACCGGAGTGCGCGGCGGTAAGCAATTGAACTTCGATCTGCCATCACATGAACCTCAAGCGAAGGGTCAAGGGGCAGGTTTTCCGGCTTTTGCGCTTCTACCAAAGCGCGGTCTTCCTCAAAAACTTTGAGATTGAAGTCGTACACATCCTGCACGGGCAGGTCCGTATCAAAATTGCGGCAGATGGGGGCAAACATGCGTGTCTTGCGCGCAGAAACAGGAGAGGCTGCATTCATGATCACAAGCCGTTTCTCGTCGGGAAAATGAATTTCCAGGGTTGCGGTAAATGGCACATGCACCCGGAAATGCCTCAGCCATTCAAAGCCGGGCCGTCCTTTTTCAGAATACCCAATCGGATAATTGCCAACACTGCTCCGGTATTCTGCTTCAAACCCATAAGGGGTTATTTTGGGCATGTAGGCTGGCACAACAGGGTTTTCCGGGTCAGCAAAGGTTGCGGTATGGACGAAGGCGAAGTGAGCTACATCGATAAAGCCTTCAACCTGCCGGCCAGCAAAGCCGTTAATATCAATCCAGGGACAATTGATCTGTTGAAATTCAGGATCATTCCAGTGGGGCATGGAAGGAAGAGAAGCTTCTCCTTCCTGCGGGCGAAGGCAGGTCCAGATCAGGCCATAGCGCTCCATAACAGGATAGGTGCGCAGAGTAAGCCGTTTGGGAATGGCGTTATCCGGATGAGCGGGTACTTTCACACAGCGTCCTTCGGAGCCGAAGCGAAAGCCGTGATAGGCACAGGCTATGCTTTGCCCGTCTCCTCTACCCATGCTGAGAGGGACGCCCCGATGGGGGCATAGATCATCTGCCACCACAATCTCGTCCCCTGAACGGTATAGGACAAGCGGCGCATCCAGTAGCGTGACGCCGAGTGGCTTGTCTTCAAGTTCGCGCACAAGGGCGACTGGATACCAGTATGAAGCCAGAATAAGCCAATCATCCGGCTCAAACGTGTTGTCGCGGGGGAGCTTGGCTTCGTTGGTGCGGGCAGCAAGGGGGGGCGTGGTCACGGCAGGCGCTCCTGGAACGATGAAGGAGGAGGCAAAAGCCATCCAGTCATAGGAAGGAGTATTTCATTGATTATATATTATCGGATATATCTGTTTCATGCAGTATGCATTCTCAAATTGAGAACAGTCGAATGAATCCGTTTTCTCGCTTCCTCATCTATTTTCTGGCTGTGGCGCGCCATGGGTCGATCCGCAAGGCATCGGAAGACCTGCGCATCGCCCCTTCCGCTATTGACCGGCATATTCTGCTGGGTGAACAGGCGCTTCAAACGCCTCTGTTTGAACGTCTTGCGTCCGGCATGCGTCTTACTGCGGTGGGAGAACTGTTCCACGCTCATGCGAGCCGGTGGGTAAAGGATTTTGAGAGCCTCAACCGCCAGATTGATGAGTTGAAGGGCATGCGGCGGGGGCAGATTGATATTTTGGCTCCCCAGGCGCTGGCAAGCGCTTTTCTGCCGGATATAGCCGTGCGGCTGAAGGAGCACTATCCGGGTATTATTCTGAATATTCACATTCATGATAATGCCGAGTTAAATACCCGGCTTTTTGCCGGAGATGGGGATCTGGCCTTTCTTCTGGACCCTGTAGATGTGCGGGATTTACAGGTGAGGTCTGTTCTTTCTTTTCCGTTGGGAATTGTCAGTCCAGTGGGTCATCCCGTGACCGCACAGGCGCAGGCTCACTTTTCGGTTTGTGCGGAATATCCAGTTATTGTGCCAGAAGAGCCTTTGGCGCTGGCTTCAGTATTCAGAAAACTGGAAGCTGATTGTCGGCTTAACGCTTATAGGGTTGCCAGCGGTAATAACGTGCAAATGATCAAATCCCTTGTCAGAACGGGATTGGGCATCACGCTTCTCAGTTATCTTGATGTTATGGAGGAAGTGCAGACAGGTGATCTCGCATTTACGCCCTTGGCAGGGGCAACGGCTCCGCGCCTCACTTTGGCGTTGGCGCATGACCGTACGCGCCCTTTGTCTGGCGTGGCGCGACGTGTTGCCGATAGGGTGGAAGCAGAATGGACGCAATTACGGCAGAAACTGGCGTAATTGCAGATCTCAACAAACGAAAGTTTTGGAAGGCTCTCCAACTCTACGTTGGGTTGGCATGCAGAAATTTTCGTTAGCCTTCCATGTAGATTTTAGTCCAGACGAACGGAAGGGCGGATAATGGCTTCTATCCAGTCTGCAACGATGGAGGCCATGCCCCGGAAATAACCGAACAGTTCGATCTGATGCTTACGATAGAGCATGATGTGCCCAAGGCGTGCTGAAAGCCCGTGCATGATGCCACCACCTAAAACAGTGCCACCCGGCAGCGCTGCCCATCCATTGTAATTGCCTAAAGCAACAATGGCCCCCTTATTATGGAAAATGCAGGACGGGACTTCTTTACCATGCTCGAGCCATGCAGGGAGATGTTGGGCAAGGTGGTGGGCCTGCTGCCGCGCCACCTGTGCTGTTGCTGGCAACGGTTCATCTGCAATGAAGGAGCAATCTCCCATTGCAAAAATCCTGTCATCATCAACTGAGCTCAGATTAGGTTTAACCGTAATCTGGCCCGACCTGTTGAGAGAAAGGCCCCCATAAGCTTTGGTGACTTCCGGCGCTTTGACGCCAGCCGCCCAGACGCGCAGGGTTGCGGCAATATGAGAGCCATCTTTCAAAATAAAGCCAGTGGCATCTGCTGCAGCAACACGAGAGGACGTGCGTACGGTAACACCCAACCGCTCAAGTTCTTTTTGCGCTGCGATGGAGACCGATTCCGGAAAAGCAGGCAGAATACGTGGGCCGGATTGAAGGAGTGTCACACTAAGCTTTGGAGGAGCCTTACCGAATGCATGCAAGCTGAGAGGATCGACAATTTCAAGTGATTTATGAAGTTCCGCGGCAAGTTGTGTGCCGGTTGCGCCCCCGCCAACTATGGCAATGTCCAGTTTGGAACTATTGGCAAAGGATTTCAGGATTTCCATCCTGAATTTCTCATTGAAAGAATTGGCTTCAATCAGATTATCAATAAAAAGGCAATGTTCAGCCACGCCGGGTGTACCAAAATCATTGGCACAGCTTCCAACAGCCAGAATGATGGCATCATATTTCAGAGTGCGGCTTTCCAGAACCTTGGTGCCATCTGATGCATGAAGCGGGCTTAAAACAACTTCCCGTTTAGTGCGGTCAACTGAAATGACTTCTCCGGGCCAGAATTCAAAATGGTGGCTGCTGGCTTGAGAGATAAAGCTGATTCGATCATTTTCATTCAGTACAGTGCCGGCTGCAAAGCAATGCAGCATGGGTTTCCATACATGTGAAAAGCTTTTGTCAATCAGGGTAATACGAGCTTTCCCCTGCCTTCCAATCGTTTTTCCCAAACGGGTTGCAAGGGCCAGTCCTGCCACACCACCACCGACGATAAGAATTTCAGATTTGGATGCCATCAGTTTTACAAGCCTCTTTCAGGGAGTAAGCAGGGAAAGGTCCATTTTTTGGAATATTGTTTTGGATGTGTATTTATAAAATATCTGTAAATAGAGTATATTTTAACGTTTATTTGTATTTTGTATGATCGGGAGAGAGGTGCCAGCAGAAGTCAATCAAGACAACTGCTGGCAGTTTGATCAGAACGGTGCGTCGATATCAACCGTGTTAATCAGTTTGTGGTTCACAAATTCCTTGATCCCCAGGCCGATCAGTTCACGGCCATAACCGGAGCGTGCAATACCCCCGAACGGCAGATCTGCCTTCGGCACCAGCGGATGGTTGATGAACACCATGCCGGTACGGATCTTTGCTGCCACGCGGGCACCACGCGCTTCATCTTTGGTGAAGACTGCACCACCAAGACCATAAGGAGAGTCATTGGCAATACGAACGGCGTCGTCTTCATCCTTGGCGCGGTAAAGCTGTGTTACCGGACCAAAGAATTCCCAATGGCGTGCTTCGTTATCGCCATGCAGGTTGGTCATCAGCAGCGGGCGGAAGAAAGCGCCTTTTCCGGGAACTTCCGGCCCAATGACTTCAACCTTGGCACCGTGCTTGATTGCGGCGGTTACCTGATTGTGCAGGTCATCTACCGCACCCTGAGAGCACAGGGGAGCCAGCGTGGTGGTCGGGTCCATCGGGTCGCCGGCTTTCAGTTCGGCAACGCCTTTTTTGTAAAGTTCCAGGAAGCGATCATAAACCGCATCTGCCACAATCAGGCGCTTGGCTGATACACAAACCTGCCCAGCGTTCCAATGGCGCCCGATAACGGCCCATTTGGCTGCTTTTTCAACGTCTGCATCGTCCAGAACAATAAAGGCGTCTGCACCACCCAGTTCCATGGTGGCTTTTTTCAGCGCTTTACCAGCAACACCAGCAATAATTGTGCCAGCGCCTTCTGAGCCTGTAAGAGCGACACCACATACGCGCGGGTCATTCAGGATCAGTGCTGTATGAGACCGGGCAGCGTACAGATTGCGGAACAGCCCTTTGGGCAGTCCTGCTTCGTTCATCAGGTCTTCACAGGCTGCAGCACATTGCGGCAGGTTGGAAGCATGCTTCAGCAGAACAGCGTTCCCGGCAGAAAGCTGCGGAGCGATAATGCGGACAACCTGATAAAAAGGGAAGTTCCACGGTTCGATGGCGAACACAATACCAAGCGGTTCATGCACCAGAACGGCTTTTCCTTCGGCAGGATCAGCAACCGGCAGGCTTTCCGGCTTCAGAAGTTCTTCTGCATATTTCGCATAATATTCGAAAATTTCTGCAGAAAGAATGACTTCTTTCTTGGATTCTTCAAAAGTCTTGCCCATTTCAAGCGTGCCGAGGCCGGCATACTTGTCAACATCCCGCCGCAGAATGGCACCAGCAGCATTCATGATGCGGGCACGTTCGGCAAAAGGCGTATCACGCCATTTTTCAAAAGCTGAATAGGCGTCAGAAAGCGCTGTCTGAACCTCTTGATCTGTGGCTTCAGGGAAAGTGGCAAGAACTTCCCCTGTGTAGGGGTTGGTTGTCGCGTACGCCATTTTTACCTCGTAAACAATGGAAGACAGGCAAAAGGGACCCGCAACCGCATATGCGGCATACATCTGGAAGCGCAAAACAGGATATTCTGCATCACCATTGTCCCTTTGACCGACAAAAAATAGACCGGTCAACTTCTAACAGAAGGGAAAGACCCCTTTACAAAAAGCCCTCGGCTGGAAACAAAAAATCTTTTACCTCCTGCCATAGCTCACTGTTCTGTCTGCAGGTGTCTATATATAAATGGATATAGACACGGTCAACGCATAAATAGATTATTCAAATTAATAACTCTTATCAGGTTCCTCAGGTAAGAACGATGAAAGGGGGTAAAGGGGCGACACGCTTCAATGGAGCGAAGAGTATGGCCTGTGGGTGGCCAGCCAGAGTCGTGTCATCACGAAAAAGAGGGTATCTCTCCTCTCTCCGAAACAATGGCGCAGCCGTCGGCAGAACTCTCTTTTTGAAAATATTCGTTAATGTTCGTCTGGTGATGGAAAATACAGATGATCTGGAGGGATTAAAGAATCGTTGAGTGAGGCCCCAGTATCCTGATTTTGGAATCAATGAGCAGGTGTTGATGGTTCAGGGTTATGACTTTCACTCTGCGTTTGAGGCAAAGCGGAAAGCATTATCCTCTGGTTTTCTAAGAGGCGACACTGATCCGTTCCAGGAACAGAAAGCGGTGCATGTTGTAGACGATGTTGGCCAGCCCGATCCTCGTGGTGGCACGAATGATGCCCACTGTCCGGATAAACAGTCCCGTCTGTGCTTTCTGATCAGCAAAGACATGCTCGACATGGGGCTGGACGAGGGGTTTTTCCTGTTAACCTTCTGATTCCATTCTTTTTAAGGGTATCATGGAAATGTAACGGAACCCGTGTCCTGAAATAGAAGCCTGAACAAAAACAAGAAGTTATGGTGGTGCGAACTGCGGGACTCGAACCCACTGAAGTAAATCGGACAACCAATAACATATTGTTTTCAAACAATATTCTGAACGTTCGTGTAACAGTTTGTGTAAGACTTTGTGTGAAATCGGTCAAGGTTTTTGAATATGCCGGAAGGGTCAATATCACGAGTTGAATGTGACAATATGCATGCTTGCATCGAGCCCGTCTCTTGGGGAATGCTATATGTTAAAAGGCTGGATCACTGGGTAACGGTGGAAGGTTAGAAAAACGGGCACTGAAATTTCTTAACATGCTATTCTTACGGAAGTTTTTGTGATCAAGGGTTTGATAGAGAGGTAATTACATGACGTATTTCGACGTGAGTAAAATGATTTGGCCAATCCTGGATAATTTAGGCGATGGAAATCTAGAATATTTAGGATGTTGTTTTTTTGTGGGGAGTCCCCCTAAATTAGTAACATGTAGGCATATTCTTGAGGGTGCCACTTCTGCAACAGCGCAATCGCCGAGCGATAAAAATTTCTTAATAGAAAATATAAAATTTCATCACAAATTAGATTTAGCTATAGCTGATGTGCGTAGTAGTGAAATGCAAATATTTAAGCCATTATCGTGCCCGTTAACGATGGGAGGAGAATTGGTTGCCAATGCTTATCTCAAAGACATGATAAAAGATTCAAAAAGCATATTACCACATTTTTCTAAGGGCTATATAACATCTACACCTTTAGGCTCATTCTTAAACCAAGGTCGTGGAGTGTACAATCTCTCTTTTCCTTCCCTTGCCGGATACAGTGGTGCTCCAGTATTTGTATTTAATACAACGCATTTTGCGGGGATGTTAATAGGGAATCATGAGAGCTCTATTACAGTTTTTTCCCATTCAGAAGTTGATGACGATGGAAAAAAATGGGAAGAAAAGACTGTAAGAGTTATCGATGAAGGTATTTTTATTGGATACAATGATATTATGGATTTCATAACACAAAATATTTAGTACAATTAGTGAATCAAAATACGATAAATGTGTGTTTTTGATATTCCTGTTTGACGCATAATCTTACTAATTCCTAATCCTTTGGCTTTGAGTTGTCTGACATACTAATGGTCATAGGATTGTTTTCTGCCTTTGTAGACACCGTCTACCTTTGCCTTGGCAATACCTTCAAGCTGGCGTTCCTTTCTCAATTCAGTCTCAAATTGAGCAAAGACACCAAGCAGATTCAGGAACATTTTCCCTACAGCGTTGGATGTATCTATGGGTTGCTGAGTGCAAATCAATGATACCTTTTTATCTTCCAGGTATCTGACAATATCCTGCAAATCGCTGATTGATCTCGCTAACCTGTCGATACGAGTGACCAGCAACGAATCACCGGGCCTTAAAAATTGAAGCAAGGTATCCAGTTCTTGCCTTCCTTCCCGGCTAGTTCCAGAGACCTTTTCACCTCGGATAATTTCACATCCTGCTTTTTGGAGTGCTGTTTCTTGTATGGTCAGGTCTTGGTCTGATGTGCTTACTCGTGCATAGCCATATTTCATATTCCTTGTTCCTTTTGGGTTATAGTGATGACGGTACTAACCGCTCCCTAATTCCATTATAGACCCAAAAGGCACATAATACGGTAGGTTGTGGTAATGTTCCTTTAGGGACTACACAAATGAGACTAGTTTTTTATTTGATCCAATATTGTTTATTACAAATCCTCCCTAATGTCATCTTTCAAATCTTTAAAATTTGACAGGACTGACGGCTTTTTCTTCTGAAGATCTTCTATATACAAAGAAAATTTATTATAAATATTTATGATGCTTGTTTTCATAACTTGAGATATGAATCTTTTATCTAACTCTCCGCTTTTTATTCCAACGGCTATAAATTCCATGTAATTCAGAATATATCTTAATGATTGAATTGCTTGAATATGTTCTGCTTTTTCGCTTTTTTTCATATTTTGTATAGAATCAATTTTCACATTTGACTCAGGAAAATACTTATCTATTCTATCTAGATGCTTTGGGAATTCTGCATTTGAAAATCTTGTGCCAACCAATGCTATTGTAGTCTGAATTTTTAAGTTTCTGTGCGCTATCCATGACGCAACTACCCATCCTGACAAAGCCATTGCTCCAACAAATAACGAAGTCAGTATCGTTATTAACGCAGTGTCAGATTCAGTTTTTCCAGCATTGTCTAAGCAATTCTTAACATAAAACACATAACAAATTCCGATTACTATTGAAATGTAAAATGTAGCGGCAAAAATATAAATGATAAAAAGAGGATTTCTGCATTTCATCTTTTTATATAGTTTAAATTTTTGTTTTTTTCCATATTTTAAATTTAGCATCATGCCTTCCCTCAAATAAAAAGAGGTAGCTCATTAAAGAGCTACCTCTCCCGTATTCAAACATAAATTTTGGGCTTATTCTACCCAAGGAATCTCGTCTAGGTTGCACATAGCGTTTACATTGGTCATTTGGTCATCTCCTCATGTATTTCCACGCACATTTAATATGTGCAAAAATAATATATCATAATTTAATAAAAAAGTCAACCAAAACCTATTTTTTAATATTTCTATAATATATCATAAATAAAATTATGATATATTTATGATTTTATGCCGTGTTTATGTAATTTGTTTGTATAAATTTCTGATAGTCAGAAGTCTGTTTTATAATGAGATTGGAGCGCAGAAAATAATTATTGTGATCCACATAATTAAAACAAAAATCCTGCCGGGGATAGGCACGTTTTTCACTGGTCCTGACAGTTTTCCGGGAGCGGAGGTATCTTCATCGTTCGGATCAAAAATTTGTCCCAAAATCACCTGTTTTTGGAATATGCATTATTTGCATGTCGTGCGTTTAATAATGCATAGCTGATACAGAGGTTATGGGACGGCTTTCAGGCTGTTCATGGCTCTCCATGCCGTCATACGTGATACCTGAAGCAGTTCACTGACTTCGCGGGAGGAAAGTCCTCTTTGCTTCATAGCGCGTGCCTGAGCCGTCTTTTCAGGCGATAGAGTGGAACGTCTTCCGGGGCGTTTTCCCTTGGCTCTGGCGACATCCAGGCCAGCCATGATCCGCTCACGAATAATGTTGCGTTCAAACTCCGCGAAACCAGCGAGAAGCAGAAGGAACAGGCGACCACCAGCACCTGAGGTATCAATCCCGAGGTTAAGGATACGCACAGCAATCTGCCGTTTTTTCAGTATGTCTATTAAAGAAAGAACATCCACGGCATTACGTTCTGGCTGAACGGAATCAAGGGGACTGTAAAAGACGTTCAGAAATGGACATCGACTACAGTTCAGTCGACTGGACAGGGTACGATTACCGACCTTGGGTATGGTGTGTACAGGACAAGCGCTCCTCAGATATCCAGCACAACTCAGGAACACCAAGATTTCTGGATAGTTTCTCCCGGTGGCCGACAGGAGAAAGTCGAAGTAAACGGTGATATTGGTAATGGTCAAACAGTATTAGTGGTCTGGGGAAGCGTTAAAGGTAATAATAACGGGTATAATTTAGTTGTCAGGAATTTCACGACCAATCAAGGCTGGAATCTCCTCAGGTGTCTGCCAAATTCGATTGCTTACAAAGGGACTAAAGAGTTAACGCTAAAATACCTTGGTTATATCTTTCTTCCTCTTATAATTCTGACGCTGGCCTACAGTAATCTTCCTCCTCGAAATAACAATCTTGGAGGTGTTTACCATTCAGATAGAGACTATCGCGCCACTCACCCGACGTTCACTCAATCAGATATCCTTCCATTTCTAAATATCGATATCTTTATGGCGATTCCGATATTGATATTCGTTGGTTATCGAAAGCGAACCAAGCTGATTTGGAAAAATTATAATACTGCGATGGTTTGTATCAATCAGGCCATTAACAACAATCCTCAATTCGTTAAATCTCTGGAATCATGATGAAAAAGATATTTTTCATTTTTACAGCCCTTACTCTTGCTCAACCTGTGACCGCATCTGCTCAGACAATGGTACAGTGCATGATGGCACGTAATCAGGGTATGATATCTCCTGCTTGTAATAAAATTCTTGGCTTATCGACAGAACCGGCCAAAGTTCCTGAAGATAACGGCGGTCTGCATCTGAAGCAGGTTATTGACTATAAAGCGCCATCTAACAGTGTCGGACAGGCGTCTATTCTCGGCTTGACGTTGGGAATGTCATTAGAAGACGCAAGAAAAATCATGACGGCTCATTGTGAGGGCGAACCACATCAGAGCAATACTTTTTTGACAGTGGTACATAAGGGAGTGCAGGTTAAGACACAATTCTTCCCGATGCAGTTAGGATGTTTGATAAAAGGAGATGGGTTACGTGTAACATTTTCTCCGCCCGTTTCAGGGAATGTCATAACGAAGATAGAGAGGACAGTTTCTTACCCTGCTGATGCGTCACCAAGTTTTACTGGCCTCAAAGCGGACTTGGCTGAAAAATATAATATCCATCTCATGAAAAATGATACTCAGGACATCATTTACTCATTGGAAGATGGGAGCATCAGTGAAAGACCTGAAGGTTCTCTTCTGGTGCCAACACGGAAAAACCCGGATTACGCACCGACAGCACAGGCATATATATTTGTTAACATAAGAGGCGTGTCAGGAAATCCGGAGAATGTTTCATATATGGAGATTTTTCTCGAAGATACAGGGGCAGAGAACCGCTTGAATGATGAGGTAATTAAGCAAATGAATGCCTTTGTTGATGACAAGCTTTCCACAAACACAGTGAAAGCAACATTATAAAAACACTTTTTATGCTTCATCATGGGAAGGTGCTATAACGGTGCCTTTTCTGATATCTCTGGAAATGAGATGGCAGAGAATAAGAAAAAGTTGGATAATAATATATTAAATTCATACCGGTATAACCCCGGTGTTTTACGCTATTGAATAATAATAATTCCTGAAATTCGTTATAATATAAAATATGTATTATAATAGTATTGCCAGGCGTGGACTACGTTGACCCGTTTCACGGTTCACTCTGCCCAGACTGGCAAGGGGTTTCACCCCGTTGACCCCATTTGAGTGCAGGAATTTTATATAATGGAAAATAACAAAATAAATAAAGGCAAAGCAGGAAGGCCAAATATGAGACGAATGGAAACCCGTCTCTCCATTCGTGCAAACCGTGAAGAACTGGAGGCATGGAAGCAAACCGGACGTGAAGCCGGGTTTCATAATCTCGCCAGTTATTTCCGGTCTTTGATGTCTTCCAGATATTTTGTGAATGACGAAAAGAAATATCTTCTGGCAGAGTTGAATGAAGCCACCAATCAGGTTGCACGATGTGGGAATAACCTGAACCAGATAGCCTATCATCTGAATGCTGGTGGACATGAGGACGCATCACGAGCGGTTTCTGAATGTCGTGACATCATCAAGACCATGAAGCGTATTATCATGGATATTCGAAGATGATTATCAGCTCAGAGCCTCTTATTGCCTCTCGTGGGTGTGGGGAGACCTGTGATCATGTTTTTCGGGGCTCTGGAAATGAATCCATAGACGAGATTCAAGGATCAGAGTTTGATGTTATGCAGACTTTTGATGAAGCCAGAGACAACCACGACAAATATGCGGTGTGCCATTTCAAGATCAATCCCAAGCGAAACATTACGCATGAGCAGATGTTACAAAGTGTCAGTATGTTGGCTGTGGAATTTGGCTTTGATCCGGATACCTGCACAATAGTCAGACATAGGAAGGCCAAGGCGGGTGAACCTGATGCGGATGAGCACTATCATCTCTATGCATCATGGCGGAATAGTGCTGGCAAATGCCTGGACAGCAGTTACATGAAAGTCAGACAGGAGAAGATTTCCCGGACGTGTGAGGTTTTGTTTGGTCATGACATTGTAAAGGGACGCTATCAGGTTGCAGTCATCCGCCAGCTCCGGGATGAAGGTAAGGCTGATATTGCGGATTATATAGATGCTCATACACCAGACCTGTATGAACCAGTGCAATCTGCTTTTACAGCCATCCAGCATCAATCAGCCTTGCGTCAGGGGGTTAACCTCGGAAAGCTGAGACAGTCGATCAGAGGCCTACGTATAACCTCAGAATCATTTTCAGAAATGGTTGAGGGGTTAAGTGCTCTGGGCGTGAGTATCCAGAAAGGAGAAAAAGCCAATACATACATTATCGTGAATAACGAAAATAATCAGTTTCTTGGTTCTGCCAATCGTCTGTTTGAAATGAAGAAAGGGGAGTTTGCCAACCTGTTTGAAGCCTTACAACAGGGAAAGGATACGACCTTTGCACTGTCTGAGGGTGAGAGCCCAGTAAATGCTTCAGAGATGACAGGTGAGAAGATTCTCTCTCCTATGCCTCAGGTTATACCGGAGCGCACTTTACTGTCGTCTGTGCCCCAACTTACGATTAAAGGCATTCCGTCAGGAAGTGGAGTTTCTGACATCAAAGCAGATCATTTTGCGATGACTGATAGTATGTCGCGTGAACAGAAGGCTTCTATTGTTTTCCAGAATGAAGAAGCCAACAGGAAAGCATCTGTCGAAAAAGAGACACTAGCGAACCAGCAAAAATTTGCAGATGATCTGTTACAGATGATGTCTGACTTTGATAAGAAATGGAAACATGTTCCCAAAGAGCCATTTTCCGATCCTGCCAGTAGAAATCGTGTGAAGGTAAGGGAAAAGCATGAGAGTATCCTGAAGCCATTAAGAACCAGATATCATGTGGAACGGCAGAAATGGTTTAATGGCTCATCTACACGTAAGGCGCTCCAAGAATTCAACAATGCCTTAAAGAAGCTGAGATATGAGAGAGATGATTTTAAGGCGTTGGATATTCTGAATAATGAGAGTGATTTTTTATATTGTCTGAATTGGATAGCGGATTTCTACGTAGCTGGTCGTGAAAGAAAGCTTCGGGAATGGCAGACTGATAACTCTGTTAAAAGCTACCTGAAGGCAAAAAAAGATTTTGATGAGCTATATAACTACATTCAGAAAACAAGAGACGCAGAACTTCTACGGGATACTCTAACGAATCCTGTTTATGCATTCCAACAGATGAGGAAAACAAAAGATATTGAGGCGCCCATGACAGCAATGAATCAGAGTAGGGATAAAGCCATTTCAATAGAGAAAAAGAAAAATGTGAACAATGATATTATTCCTGTATATAAATAGATTTTTTCATTTATTATTGATTTTCATGTATAATCATGGTAGATATAAAAAAGCCCTTGAGAGATTGGCGTCTCTAAAGGGCGGGATTGCAGGGAGGAGGAAAATGACGCCCCCGCAAGAAGTTTTGTTAAGTTAGATTGTAGATAGAGTAATTATAACACAAAGTTAACAATAAAAATAGAATTTCTTTCTTTTCCTTCTCATGGTTTTCAAATGAAGACTTTTTGTGATCCCAATTTTTGGGAAACAGAATATGGAACAGATATGTAAAAAAGTTATTAAAGAAAATGATATTCCTGACGTAAGAAAATGCCTGAATGAAGAAAAGTTTTCATCTGAAAGCTTTCTGCCTCCTGACATTTCGACATTCTGGGATGTTTCAAGATTCCCGACAAATCGGGATGGTTCTGAATGCTATGTAAGCATTTTAGGATTCTGGAAAGATTTCTGGCGTCCAAAATATTATGATCCGGCCACTCAGGAACAAAAGCCAGGTAACAGAATCTTCAGAAGATATTTTCCTGCGACAGAAGAAGGAATGCAGGGAATCAGGGACTTGATAAAGAGCAACAAATTCGAGGCTCTGTATCGTTCTCAGGCATTCTTTCCGAAGATCAGAAAGACCCAGAGAAAAGAGGATATTTCAGCCATATCTCATGCATGGCTTGATCTGGATATCAATAAGCTTGGTGAAAAACGGAAGCTTATCAGGGGAGACAGGGCAAAAGGTATTTTTGACAGGTGGGTTGATAATGATCACTATCGTCCTGAACTCTTTCAGGAATGGCAATCTCTGGATGATTCAGGCAAAGCTGAATGGCTTATTTCTCATTGCGTGAATAACGAAATACCAGAACCCACTGAAGTTGTGTTGTCTGGTGGTGGAGCCTACCTGTTATGGCAATTCACAGATACTGTGTTTATCCGAAGACGACGCAGGAAAGTTGGGCAGAAAAATCCACCGCGTTCTTATATTGATGTGATTGAGGATATTCATAGGAACATCCGAAACAGGCTGGATTATTTGATGGCAGATATCACACCGTGTTCTGCTCAGACTGTTTTGAGGATTCCAGGATCAATCAATTATAAATATTCTCCTTTGGGACATTCATGCCGGTCAGTGTGGTTTAACGAAGACAATCGTTATAGCTCGGACGACTTCAAACAGCGTGTTCTGGGTATTGCACCATATGCAGGAGAACAACGATATCAGCAGGCGAAAGAGATTGACGCTATTCGTGCAAACGCAAGGAAGCGGGGAGAGAAGATCTACAGGGACAATGCCTTGAAATGGAGCCAGAAGGCATCTCTGAAGGCTGACAGCCCTGATCATGGGAATATCTTCCAGTTTCCTGTCAAAGCCTCTAAAAACTCACCCTATAAGCAATCAAGGCGTATCATTGGTGATCTGAAGGAACTGGCAAAGCTGAGATGGGGTGGAAGTGTCATGGAAGGCTACAGGGATATGTTCTGTCATATCGCTGTTTCCATGGCGTCAGCACATTTCCAGAATAATCCCAATGAGCTGTTGCCCTATGTGAAAGCCCAGATGGAAGATATTATTCCCTCTGATTATCTGACTCAGCATTTTGAAAGCGATAATATCACGAGCCTGAATAAACTGATGACTGCGTGTGATGTGTCTGATGTGAAACCGGGTTTTTGCTCATGGCGTTATGCCTACAGCATTGATCGAATCATTGAAAAACTTGCGATCACCGAAGATGAAATGAAGCATCTGGATTGTCTGGTTTCCAAGAGCATCAAGAAAGAAAGGCGGAAACAGACTGACAAGGTTTATCAAGCCAAAAAGCGCAGGAATGCAGGGTCTGTCAGAAGAGAACACTATGAAGGGGAGGCATTATCCAAAACAAAACCATGGGAAAAATTGGGAATATGTCGCAGGACATGGGAAAGACGACAAAAAAAATTACAGAGAGCTTCTGTTGATATTGAGGTTAAAAGCTCTGAATCAAACCTTCTATCAAATGTTGGGTGACTAAAATTTTTTCACCATAATTTTCTATAGGTTCTTATTCTGTTTTGATGTGTCGCAAGTCTATCGCAAATAATATATAGGTTCGTAGGTTGGGGTGTAGGGGTATAAGTTTTCATAGACCAAAGATTTGTTATCATGTTTCCAATTTATTGATCTTCAGAATTCAGAAATTAAGGGAGAAGGGAAAAGGAGGGGGTAGGTCCAGGATGCCCCTTCCTGCTTCTCCCATGGATAAGATGCCGGCAACTCACATGAGAAAAAATTATAAAAAATAAAAAAGTTTGTCCCTGAATCTTATCGTCATCTTACAGCTCAAATCCTGTGGATTATTGGCATTATGATTGTTGTGGGTGAGATGGCACTTAAAACCCTATGGAAATGAATTTTAAACCTCTCCCATAAGTGTCCTGATATCCCAGAAATCCGGATATTGCATGGACTCAGCCACCTGAACGATATTTTCAAGATCGATACCATCCAGATATCGCTTTACGCCTTCTGAGTGATGCCCGTATTCATGACTAAGGAAATCATCAATCCAGAGTTCCCTGATGCCGGTGTCGCCTCCTGGCGTATTTCTGAGCTTGGTGGAGACATTATGACGGAAGCTGTGAAAAACAATAGTAGAGGACTTAATGTCAAGCCGGTTCTTGAATGTTGAGAATTTTCCTCCAAAGCCCACGCTTCGTTTTTTATCCCTTCCGCTGAATGCCAGTTCGTTAAATAGATAATAATTGGCACTCTTGGCCCATTCCAGAATTCCGGCTTCAATCAGTTTGCGGTGGATAGGAACAACCCTTTCACCGGCCTCAGTCTTGGGGTTCCATGCCTCCGCTGGTCTGTTGCGTCGTGGCAGATGCTCACAGATATTGAAACACCAGACACCTTTGATGTTGATAACGTCCAGCTTTCGCAAGCGACATATTTCTTCCAGCCTCATCCCTGTATAAGATCCAATTCCGACAATCATGCCAAATGTTCTTTGGGAAATCTGGCCGGGAGGCCATGGAGTGTCGATGAGTTTCCGCAGGTCGTCCTCTGGCCACGCTTTATAGCCATCGCCCTTCAGTTTTCGGCCAAAAGACCAGTCTTTGAAGACATTGGAGCCTCGGTTCACCAGTTCCTTTTTCTCATGGAAGGTCCATAGGATCGACATCTTGGAGAAATGGTTTTTGATGGTTTTGGTTTTGAGAAGGGCTTTTATGCGGTTCCGCTTTGCATATTTAATAAGTTCGTCAACAGTAAGTTCTTTGGTTTTACCTTTTCCATAGGTGCCAGGAATCTGGGTCATCATTTCGATATATTTATCGGCGTGCTTACTGGAATAAGTGCGGATAGGCTCATCGCCATTGATTTCGATGCATCTGCGATAGACGTTAGTCATCATAGCCAGTTCGCTGTTTGGCTTGGTTTTAATCTCTGGTGACGCCATGAAGGTAGAGACTGCTTCCGAGACAGGGGAGAAGGTTTCACTTCCAGTTGTTGGAAGACAGGAGCCAATGTTTCCCGTAACAGTGCAGACTGATTTTCAAAGACCTTGATGGTTTCCTGATGGCCTTGGACTCTGGACGCAAGGATTTCACCTGAACGGATCAGCTTTTCCATTGCGGGTTCGGCTGTATCCTTGAGATAGCCGGTGAGCGCGGTCATGCGGTCTGTGTCTCTGACATGGGACAGGAGATGTTCAGCGTTGATGGTCTTGTATTGGGAGATCAGCGACGCAATTTCGAGCGTAACCGGCCGTTCTGTGCCGCCTTGATTATGCGGCCTTTTTGTGAAGCGTATTCGCGGGTTGCCAGTTCCATGGCAACAATTCGTGGAGGCGGTTGATCTTGTGTTCGTTGATGCGGGCGAGAACATCGGCGAGGTAATCGTGCGGGTTGAGGCCTGAAAGTTTTGCGCTTTCGATAAGCGTCATGGCATCAGCGATGTTGTCGCCCCCGGCGTCTGAACCGGCAAACAGATAGTTTTTCCGCCCGACGCATACCGGTCGTATGGCCCGTTCGGCAGGATTGTTGTCGATGGCAACACGACCATCTTCGAGGAAGAGGGTAAAGGCTGCCCACCGGTTGAGCGCATAACGGATTGCTTTTGCCAGTTCCCCCTTGCCAGGGATACGGGCGAGCTGTGTTTCGCACCATGCGTGGAATGCTGTGACACGAGGGCGGCTTTTTTCCTGTCGGACAGCCAGACGATACGGAGCAGGAGACCCGGTGAGCTGCCGCTCGATATCGTAGAGTTCCCCGATCTGCTCGAGTGCTTCCCTTGCGATTGTCGAATCACTGCCCTTCCAGACATCATGGAAGGCCCTGCGGAGATGAGCCCAGCAGGCCGCTTCGCGCACATGCACGGTTCCCGTTGCATCGGGTTTATACAGATCCCTGAACCCCGCGTAGGCGTCAGCCTGCAGAATGCCCCGGAACTGTGCCAGATGGGTCTGGGGATTGATCCCCTTGCGATCGGGAGAGAACCAGTAGGCCACGGCGGGCGGATCACTCCCGCCCCAGGGGCGGGGATCGCGCAGATAGGTCCAGATCCGCCCTTCCTTCACACCACGTGGTTTCCCAGCCTGGCGCAGACGGGAATCAAGAACCTGGATGGGTGTATCATCGGCATGCAGCAGGTCTGCCTTTACGACATCCTGACGGATCAGATCTGTGAGAGGACGCAGAACGGCAACGGCCTGACCACACCAGTCGATCAGGGTTGAACGGGGAATGTCCACACCCTGACGGGCAAAGATCTCGTTCTGACGATAAAGCGGGATATGGTCATCGAATTTCGAGACCAGGATATGGGCCAGAAGCCCGGGGCCAGCCATCCCCCGTGGAACAGGGCGCGACGGTGCTTCAGGCTGCACCATCGTTTCGCAATGGCGGCAGGATTTCTTCAGCCGTGCCGTTTCGACAACTTTCAGTTTTGCCGCAATAAAGTCCAGTATTTCGGTGACATCTTCGCCTACAAGACGCAGAGGACCGCCACAGGCAGGACAGGCCTCACCCGGGTCGAGAACAATACGCTCCCGTGGTGTCGTGTCAGAAACCTGTGGTTTGCCACGCTGCCGTGGGGGAGAGACTGCATCATCGCTGACATCATGCTCCCTGATATCAGGAGAAGGATCGGCTGCCGCGATGGCGATTTTTACATCTTCAAGGAGCAGTTCGAGCTGTTCAATCTCACGGTCTATCTTTTCTGAACTGGCCCCGAATTTCTGTTTCTGAAGGCGTGCGATCCGGATTTTGAGAGACTGGACAAGAGCCTCATACGCACGGGCCGACGCAGAAAGCCGGGCCACTTCGGTCTGCAGGGAAACAATCATTTCCCTCAGGATATCCGGATCATCAGGCAGGACCACGGGTGCAGGCGTCATTATGAAAAAATAGCAGAAAATCTAAGAAAATTCAAAAGGTTCTACACGATCACGCCATAAAAATCAGGCTACGCGAGACGGTGGTGCAGACCAGGAAGGGCGTCTCCACTCCATGCCTTCCCACAGCATGGCCATCTGTGCTGTCGTCAGGCGTGCAACGCCCTCTGCCGGAGACGGCCATGGAAAACGTCCCTTCTCAAGCACCTTGTAATAAAGACAGAACCCCTGACCGTCCCACATCAGAAGCTTGATCCTGTCGCCACGGCGACCACGAAAAGCAAAGAGCGCCCCTGATGTCGGGTTCTGACGCAGCACGTCCTGTGCCAGTGCTGCCAGACCCGATATGCCCTTGCGCATATCGGTCACCCCGCAGGCCAGATAGACACGCACGCCGTTGCCCACGCCAATCATGCCGTCTCCGCAATCTGGATGACCCGGGCCAGAAGATCTTCGGCAGGATGTCCCGTCACCCTGATACTACGGCCATTGCGCAGCACTATGGCCAGTTCGTCAGGTCCACCGCCAGATGTCACAGCAGGTGTCGTCACTGAAGCAACAGGAATAAACGCCACAGACTGATCTGGCGAAGATAGTCTTTGACGGAATGAACTCCGCCATTGGTAAAGGTGTTGGCGGGTCAGGTCATGCCGACGTGCCACATCCGATACACTCGCTCCATCCACACCAACTTCAGACAGTATCGCCAGTTTGCGTTCATCCGACCAGCGGCGACGGCGTTCAACACCAATCAGGATTTCCTGGGCCATTCTTACCTCTCAAATGACGTCAATAACGACGTCGTTAACGACGGTAAGTTACCAGTCACAATCTTTAATCATAAGGCGGCCTCAAACGGCCGGTTACTTTCGAGCTCATATGACTGGATTATGGCCTCTAGGAAATTCCTGGCATTATTATTATCAAGATATGATCGTACGCACTCTGTCAGACTGTCTCTTGTTTCCTGAGCTCCGCTGGTTTCCGGGGGAAGGATGGAGCGTCTGAGAAGGTCAGCATAGTCCTGCTTTTCCTCATCCGATATAATCCACGGTTCATGAGCCATCGCGTGTTCGATCTTTGCAAAAAGTGCCTGTGTTCGTTCGTATGCTGTTCCAGCACGGATCAGTGCGATTTTCCTTGATCTGGTGAACAGCGAAAAGCAGATTTCACTCTTTTTTACGACATCACGGAATCGTGATGGAACCCGCGTTCTGAAATAGAAACCTGTTGCCCGGCATTGGAGCATGTTTCTGCCTTGTTCATCGTCCCCCGCCAAAGCCTGTGTAAGACCTTGTGTAAGAGTTTGCGGGGTCTGTGTTTCTGGAAATCCAGAATAATGAACAAAAACAATGAGTTATGGTGGTGCGAACTGCGGGACTCGAACCCCCACGCTTTATCAAACACTAAGCAGAAAACACACTGAAAACGAACGACAATTTCAGCCGTTACCGTCCTTCAAGGTTGGTAATCCCGCATAACCTGCGGGCAACCCGATGGAGCAGTCAAGTGAAAAAATAAATGGTATTTTGGAATAAGAATATTAATCCTGTATATTTAAAGGTCATTGTTTAAAATTATATTTAACCTATTTATTATAAGGTCATAGCTAATATCCGTTCCTAAGGAGGAAAGGATATTTCTTTTTTTGATGAAATTGCATAGTTTTGTATAAGATGGAATATTTTTTGTAATATTGATATTATATTTTCTATTGATTTCCCTTTTTAAATGTTGAAAACTATTTTTCGGTTTGTATTTATCTAAAATAATCAAATAAATCCAGGACTCAATAGAGTGAAAAGATACTGCAAATAAAATCCTATCATCATTATTATTAAGAATATCAGTGCCAATTTTTTCTTTTATCAAGAATATGATATCATTCACTACGTCATCGCAAGGTCTATCATTTCCGCCACACGTTAAATCTACACAAAAATTAGGGTGATCGGATTGATCAGCGTCTATTTGTATTAAGACGTAATCATTGTATTGTAGAGCATCTTCTATTTCATTTTCGCAAAATTCAA
Organism: Acetobacter senegalensis; assembly: GCF_001499615.1. Lineage (NCBI taxonomy): Bacteria > Pseudomonadati > Pseudomonadota > Alphaproteobacteria > Acetobacterales > Acetobacteraceae > Acetobacter > Acetobacter senegalensis. Next base: position 2,153,733 of record NZ_LN606600.1, read on the forward strand.
ACACTAACTCCCAACCACCAGCAGTAGATGTATATTGGTCAGTATCATCTCTTCTGGGTTGAAGGGGGTTAATGTCAATACTATCGTCATTAGATAACTGTTCGATAATGTGAGATATAATAACTTGATCAGTTTTACCCTCACAAACTAAAGCAATATTTATCATTAGAAACCTGTTGGTAGGCCGCCTAAAATGCCACGCATAAACAACTCCGAGAGTTTGCGTGGCGTTTCTGAAGGTATGTTTTCTTTTTGAGCAATTCTGCGGACTTTTGTGTCTCCTTTAATGCCTCTGTAAACTACAAATAATCTTTGGGATTGGTCGTTAAGATTTAAGCCATCGAGAATCGCAGGATTGTGAGTGGTAAATATAGCTTGTTTGTTATGTTTGTTCGACAAATCCCGAAGCTTTCTCATCAATTCAGAGCAAAGTTTGGGATTTAATGATGCATCAATATTGTCAATAGCGAAAAACTTTGGCGTTAAATTTGTAGAAAATAAGGTGAAATAGAATAGTAAAAATAGAAATCCTTCATTGGCACTTCTTTGATCAAAGAAATGTGTTTTTTTGCATAAATAACTATCAAATATCTTAATATTATCTGTCTTTTCCTCTATTTCAACTTTTATATCTTCAAACCAGCCAAATAGACTTAAGTATTTTCGTATTTCGGAAAACGTTTCGTTTTCATTGTCTTGCGATAAGACTGATAAAAGCTTGAATAGCCCTTCTCCGTTGATTCCTAAGGGTTCTATTTGTCCTTCTTTTTCAAATATTCTAAGGGAAGAATTTTCTGGAGAAAAAATAATAAAATTTCTTACATCAATATAATCTTCTGGTTTTTTGAGTTTTATTTTTATGTTTTTAAATGAATCGTTTTCTGAGGAGAGCATTTTTAATAAAGCTTCATCCAAGGCAGCCATTAATTTTTTTGTAGTCTTGAATCGGATTTTTTATTGTGTAAATTTGAAATAGCTTTTTTAAATTCTTCCAAAGAATATTCGTTATCTAATCCATTTCCTTGAGGTTCGAGTTTCCAAGTTGAGTAAGGTTTGTTATCGTTGTTTATATTATATTCAAAAATATTTTCATCAGATTTCATTGAGACCTGTATAGGATCACAAGATTTTTCTTCTAAAAAAGCAGAACGCATCAATTCAGGAGTGCTAACTCGTATTCCTCTGGACGCAAGGAATTCATTGTCTAGTTTATTTGATTCTGCAGCTCCAGCTAAAGCAATCGCTTCCAAGATGTTGGATTTTCCAGAACCATTTTCGCCAATAAAAACATTTATTCTCCCAAGATCGAGATCTATCTTGTTTATGGATTTATAGTTTTTGATCGTTATATTGTTGATCATGATCTCTTCTTGGTGGTTCTGGTCTGTTTCATCGTTGATTTGACATTCAAGAGAATTTTATGGCTGATGATGTTGTGATCATATGCTTTCTTACCTTGATTATCATAGCATAATTTTCAGCACTGCAAAGTCTCTATAGCCTAGAATGAGGGGGGGGCTCAGCCTCCCTGCGGCGGCTCTTTCCCAAGAGCCACGGCAAACCTCGCGTTGATAACCGTCGCGTTCTGAGCTGCATTACTGTTGTGAACCGCAATGCTATGGGCTGGCGTGATGCACCCCGGGAATACGGCCCGCACAAGACGTTCTGCAACCGTTGAAAGCGTCGGGACGATATGGTTATTTTTATGCGAATGATGGGTGGTCTGTCTGTCGCGTGGGCTGAGCCTCGGACCATTATGATTGATGCGACCTAATCTCGAGGCACACCGTACGGCTTTAAGCCTGCGGTTAGAAAAGGGGATCCAAGCCACCTGATCGGTCGCACCAAAGGCGGTATGAATACCAAGTCGCATGCCGGTTACCGATCAGAACGCTGGCTATGAGCCCTGAACCTAGGAGAAGGTTTTCCCGACTGCGGGGATCTTTCGTCTGCCTTTTAGGGCGTCAACGGGGAAGGAACTTCCCCTTGCCAGTTGCTCGATGCGCCCCTTTGGGTAGCCATTGAGCACTGCTGGCTCCCTTTTAAATCGTTCCCTTTTTGAAGGCTGTTTCCGGGTAGCGTATTGCCTCTATTGTTTGTTGCAGATTGGCTGTTGAAATGCCGGTAAGGTAGGTAGTCGTCCCTTGGCTCTTATGGGTGGCTTCATGACCAAGTAGGCGGTCAATCCACACCTCTCGGATATCTGTATGGGCGTTTCTGAGTTGTGTGGAAACGGTATGCCGGAACGAGTGGAACGTGATTTCCGCTGGCAGGCCGATACGGGTCTTGAGCAAAGAGAACGCTCGTCCCAATGCTGCGCCTCTGACACCCTGTTTTGAAGTCTCCAAGCCGGGGATGAGGTATGGGCCGTCTGTGGTATCCTTAAGAGTCAGAATACCGGCATCAATCAGCTTTAAATGGACTGGCCCCATACGAGTGCCTGCTTCTGTCTTGGGTGCCCAGCCGGTTTCGCTATGGGGTCGGATAAGGAAACAGGGGATACCGTCAACAGTCTGGACGTCCTCTTTGCGCAGGGTGCAGATTTCGCCCAGCCTCATCCCCGAATAGGCTGCAATCAATGTGACCAGCCTGAAGGTCTCTTCTGGCACGGATGTGCTATGTCATGAGGCAGAGGCCAGCAAAGCCAGTTCTTTGGTCGTCCAGCTTCTTCTGACGGTCTTCTGTCCATTTTCAAAATTCCAGCCTGTCCACGGATTGCGTGTGATCTGTTCGCGCTGGTGTAGCTGGTTCCACAGGGCAGAGAGGCGCATCATATGATTTTTGACGCTCTTACCACTCAGGGTCGGCAGACCTTCCTCTCTGGCCCTCTGTGCTTCTTCTTCAAGGGTAAGGCTGCTTTTACGTTTGCCCAGTGATGCTGGAAGAGAAAACAGGAGGTCGCGGAAGGCTCCGGCCTTTTCGCCACCGATAATGGACACAGGAGCATCGCCAAAGGCTTGTAGGAACAGGTCTACAGCCCGCTGGGTGGCTTTCTTGGTGTCGGCGCTGGCATGGGGATTATCCAGCACAAAGCGCTTCAAGGCACCGGAGAGCATTAAAGGTTGGGCTTTGGGTGCTTTGGTCGTTTTCTTCACCATTCGGGGTTTTGGCATCGGTGCTGAAACTGGCATGGACCCCATTTCCTGAGCAGATGAAGGCAGATTCACGCTCTGCAAATCCCGCAGTGCAACCCGCAGTCCTTCAAGCCTGCCTAAAGCGTCCGGTTCAGCCAGCATAGAGTGGGCCTGCATGAACAATTCTGTGGTTCTGGCATGGAGCAGAGAAGCGCGTTTGCGGGCTTCATTCTGGTAGCCTGTTTTCAGGGAAACCCAGATTTCCCGCCGATTTAAAGCTGCTCGCAGGGCAGGGGGGAACGATACGGCGAAAGTGATAGGTAGTGCCTCTAACTCGGAGCATAAAATCTTCCCTTGATGGGGAAGGACGATGGAGCAAAGACAGCCTTTGCCCCTCATTCAGCTAAAAAATCGTGCTATTTCAGGTGTCTGTGGTGCGAACTGCGGGACTCGAACCCGCACGCCCTTGCGGGCTGGAGATTTTAAGTCTCCTGCGTCTACCATTCCGCCAAGTTCGCTTAGAGGGCTGAGGCCGTTGGAAGTGTGTCGGGCCCGCCCAGTATGAGGCGTTGTTGAGTTGGGTTTTTAGCATGATGCGGCGCGGCGGCAAGGGGTGGTTTTCAGCGGGCGCTCAACAACTGGTTGCCGTGTTGTTTCAGCCACGCTTCGGCCTGCCGTCGGTGGGGGGTTAAGGTGTCCACCAAAGCCCAGAAGGCAGGACTATGGTTCATGTGCTTCAGGTGCGCGAGTTCATGGGCAATGAGATAATGCTGAATGGGATAAGCGGCCATAATCAGCCGCCAGGAAAGCATGATACGTCCTGAACTGCTGCAACTGCCCCAGCGGCTGGATGTGTCTCTTATATCTAGCCGGGAAGGGAAGAGTTCAGCACTTTGTGCCAAAGCGCGTAGCTCCTGCCCCAAAATGGTTTGAGCGTGCTTTTTCAAAAAGTCAGCAACGCGGCGGCTAATGAAGTCTTCCTCACCAGTGACGACGAGCCTTGTGTCCTCCAGCCAGGCGCCGCCGCGTGCGTTGGGTTGGTGAACAATGGTGTGGGGCACGCCGCAAATGGGAATAATACTGTTGGGGGCAAAAAGGGGCGCGCGGGTAAGAAGCGTGAGCCGAGAGGTGATCCAGTGGGACTGGTTCCGTAAAAACAGGAGAGCTCTCTGCCTGGGAAAAGCAGGTGGATAGCTGACAATCACTGCCTGCTGCTTGGGATCAATGCGGACAGAAAGGCGGCGAGCCCGCACGGAGGGCCGCCAGATTATGGGGACAGCCGCATCTCCCAAAAGAACAGTTTCTGTGTTGGGAGAGGTTGTGCGGGGGGCTGTCATGTCAGAAGCAGGCCCCGTAAGTGAGATCGTGAGGGAAAGAAGCTAGCCTTTACGGGTGTGCACATGGCGTACGGTAGGCCGCTGCTGCGGGTGTCCCGTAACAGGCTCGGCCGGTTCGCCCGGCCATGTAACCAGATAATCTTCCAGATCTCCGGCCTTGCGTTCACTGATGCACCGCCCCGCTGCTGATGCGCCGGATTCTAGCACAGTTTCCGCCGTGCCGGTGAGTAACGGATGCCACAAAGGGAGCGAGCGCCCTTCAGACAGGCGACGGTACGCGCAATCAGGGGGGAGCCAATCCAGCCCAGCCACCATCTCTGGGGTCAGGGTGATGCAGTCCTGTACCTTGCGGTGCCGTTGGACGTAGTCTGTGCATCGGCAGGTTGAAACATCCAGCAGGCGGCAGGCAACGGACGTATAATGAATTTCGTCCGTCTCTTCATCGCGCAGTTTGTGCAGGCAGCACCGTCCACATCCATCGCACAGAGATTCCCACTGTGCTGTGGTCATGTCTTGCAGAGGTGTGGTTTCCCAAAATGGCGTAGTGGCGGAAGATTGTGTCATGACGTTAGAATAAACTGCCTTGTGTGCTCAGGGAAGAAGAAGCCTGTAACAGGCAGACTGAGCCCGCTATCCCCAAGATCACGGCAAGAAGCAGACTAAGCATTAGAGGGCGCCGGATAAGAGGCAGCCAGAGGTAGCGAAGGCGCATTTGGCTGCCTGCCCCTAGTTCCTGCGCGGTCAGGGTCCATGTGGACGGAATGTTTCGCAGGCGGCTGAGAAGCACGAGAGAAAGCAGGGGGCTGATTAGCGCACCTTGCAGGATGGGGAGAGGGAAGGTCGATCCGGTAAGCAGAAAGGGCAGCATTAGTGCGGCGGCTGTGGCAGGGAGCACAATCAGCAGCAAGAGCACAAATATGCGTTGTCCTTGCTTTATCATTAGCGCCACGCAGGAGATGAGGGTAGCCAGACACAGGCCAACCAGTGCCACCCAAAGCGTATGGACAAACAAAAAGGGGAATGACGACAAACGGAGAAACTTTATGGTTAGGGTTCTTCTGCCCAATGTTCAAAACGGGCGGAGATGCTGGCCAGATGGGTGCTCCAGAACGTGTCGTCAACCGGGATGGCCGCGGGGAGGTGCTGTAACTCGGGCAAGCCAGAGGAGATTTCTTTAAGGGACGGGAGCGATGGCCACGCATTGGCGAAAGCCTGCTTCTGGGTCGGATGCTCCAGCCAGGACGCGAAAGCCAGAGCCGTGTTGTCCTGCCCGGAGCTTTTGGGAACACCCCATGCGTAATTGACCTGGAGCCGCTGTGACCAGAACACCCCAAAGCGCAGGCGTTCACTGGGAGATTCGCTAAGAATCTCGCCCGTGGGTACGCAGCCCATCAGTGCACCGCCGCTTTTCAGGATATGGGCGGCTTCCGCTGGGGTAGACCACCACACAATATAAGGCCGGATCTGTTCCAGCTTGTGGAAGGCGCGGTCTAGCCCCTCATCACTGTTGAGAACCCGGTAAAGGGCTTCTGGTGGAACGCCGTCGGCCAGCAGAGCAATTTCCAGCGTAGTGCGCGGATCGCGCCGCAGGCTGCGGCGCCCGGGGTGTCTGGCAACATCCCAGAAATCGGCCCATGTGGGAGCCGTGTCAAAGCGAGAGCGATCCCACGCCATGGCGAAATCAATGGCGGCGGAGGGTTGCCCGCAACTGCTATTGGAATTGTCGGCAGGGTCGCGCGCCAATAGGCCAAGGGAGCAACTGATTTGCAGACTGCTGTCTTCCATCATCACCGCTGCCCAGCGGTGAGGGGAAACGGTTTCCTGTTTGCGTAAAGCGTCGATTTCTCCATCCCACGGGGTGCTGGTTATGGAGCGTTTGAGAAGCTGCGCATAAGGTTTGAACAGAATTTTCTGCTGGGTGGTCGCAATCATCCCCCCAAATGTCAGAACCCGCAGAGGGGCTGCCGCCGGGCGGATGCTGCGACGAGAGGTATGCGTACTGGCCTGTGCGCCGCCGTGTAATAACAGAATCCCCATGGCAAACGCCCCTATGCTGCGCCGCAGAAGGCGGGCAGGGGCTACAGGGGAAGGATGGTCCAGAACAGAAGATGGACGATGTCTGGGGCGGCGGAAAGAAAAAAACAGGGCAACCTCACACAGTTACGGCTTGGCTCTAAGTTACTTTAGCCTGATTTCTGGTCCATCGGGAAGGCGGTTGCGTTTGCTGTTTGCCACGCCAGCAACGCCAGCCGCCCAGGCTCAAGATCCTTGAGGGTATGGACGGGCGGCCGGTGCGCAATAAGTTCCCCTCCATCCTGCATGCGGAAGCGGATATGAATGACGGTGCCAAGGTGACGGGCAGAGACCAATGTGCCGACGACCATGCCCTCGGTTTCCTCTTTTGCAAGGGTGGCGGAGCGTGGAAACATGACGGAAAGCTTGTCCGGCGGGACGCAAATGGCGGCCAGATCATGCTCTTCCAGCCCGTGTGAGGCCATGGCCTCCACGGTCTCACCTGAGGGCAGGCGCAGTTCGGCGCAGTCGTCATCAGTATAAAGCACTTTGCCTGTCAGGACATTGGCCTCCCCAAACGCAACGGCAACGCTTTCGCTCGCTGGTCTTTGCAGCAGGGTGGGCGCATTGCCGAGCTGAAGGAGATGACCGTTCTCCATCACGCCGATGACATCACCCAGCAACAGGGCTTCCGTGCGGTTGTGGGTGAGGAGAAGCAGGCTCAGACCAATGGCGCGCTGGAGCTTTTCAAGCAGCGCTATCTGGCGAAGCACACTTGCATGATCCAGACCGGTGAACGGATGATCCAGAACAATGGCTTCGGGCCTGAGAATAAGGGCGCGTGCAAGTTGGGCGCGAAAAGTCTGCTCTGCGGTCAGCTTGCCGGGCAGCACAGACCGCACGGCGTCCAACCCTGTCAGCGCCAGTGTTTCCGAGACCCGATGGTGCATGGCGCTTTCGGAGAGCTGGCTTCTGGCTTTGAGAGGGAAGAGACAGTTCTCGGCAACGGAAAGATGCGGAAATAGAGGAGTGTGCGGGCCTATGGTGGCCAGCTTCCGGTGTCCGGCGGGTTGGGATGTGACATTCTCTCCGCTCACCAGCAGACTCCCGGCACGGACCGGGAGGTGTCCTGCCAGCGCAAGGGAAAGGGATGCAAAATCCTGTGATCGGTCTCCGATTCCCAAAAGAGCCACACAGCGCCCCGTATGGACGGAAAAGCTGAGCCCTGGCGCGGTTGGGTGATACGTAAAGTTCAAAAGCGCCATTGGCGGTGGCGAGCCATGCGTTGTATGCATGCAACGATGTCCTTACCGATCCGTTAAAAGGGTATCTTCAATAATTATAGAACGAATAGGGTTTTCCATGTCTTCTGATAAGCTCAAGGATGTAAAGGCTGCGGGTGAAAATGCTGCAGAAACGGCCCGCGATGAAATTGAAGCGGTAAAAGCCCACGTTGAACGCCTGATCACCAAACATATCGTGCCTGCATTGACGAACGCTGGTGGCAAAGCCGAGAATTTGACCGAGCAGGCGGTTGCCAATGCGCGTGAACTGGCCAATCATGCGCGCAATGATATTTCCAAGCAGACGCGTGGTCCGTCCTCTCTGGTCTCTATCGCTATTTCTGGCGTTGTGGGCTTTATCCTCGGTCGGTTGTCACGCTGAAGCGTAACGTCATCTGAACGAAGGTAGTCTCGGAGTCCATGCGTATCTTTGAACTTGGCAGGTCAGCCCTGCATGCCCAATCAAGCCTCATGCAGCAGATGGCCATTCGCCTTGGCCGTCAGGCTGCGTTCCTGGTGGTTGCCGCTGTGTTTGGCTTTTTTGCGCTGGTCTCGGGGCATGGACTCCTGTGGGCCCTTTTCCTGTTTACATTCCATTGGGGCCCGGTGAGCGCTGCATTTGCGGTGTTCGCGCTTGATCTGCTGGTTGCACTGATCTGCGTGCTGTTTGGCCGTCGTTCCTATCTGACAACGGCGGAAGTGGATGCACGCATTGCCCGTAACCGCTGCATGACCCAGATGAAGGAATCTGTGACCATGGCGGCTGTTACCGCCACAGTGGCCAGTTCTCTGGGCCGCCACGGCACCCGCAAGGTGTGGGATGTGGTGCGCCGCAAGAAAAACTAAGCGTTTTTCTTTTTCTCTCCGCCTTTGCCCATAGGTTCCATTCCAATTTTGCATTGGCGGGGAAGTATATTTTCTGTGAATGATGAGCCCAGCATTTTGTAAGTGTGCAAACAGTTTGTATACTTGCTAGTATGGGCACCTTATGGAACCTGACCACGATTCCGCTAACAGTCATGAGATCCGCCGGTCCTTCGGGTACCGGCTGGCTCGTCTTGCGTCCGTATGGCGGCGTGAGATTGATGCAGATCTGCGGGAATTCGGGCTGACGGACGCAACGTGGCGGCCCATCTATTATCTCAATTTTTCATCAGCTCCGGTCAGGCAGACTGATCTGGCCCGCTCCCTCTCTCTGGAAGCGCCTTCGCTTGTGAGGCTTCTGGACGTGCTGGAGAAGCGCGGCTTTATTGTGCGTGAAATTGATGAGGATGACCGCCGTTCCAAGCTTGTCAGTATTACGGAAGAAGGGCGGGATGTTGCCGCTCTGGTCAGCCGCGCGGCTGACGAGGTGACAAACCGTCTGACAGCGGATGTCTCTTCCGCCGAACTGGAGCAATGCTGTCATATTTTTGACCGTGTGGAACAGGCTGCCGTTGGACAGAAAGACCAGCCGGCAGGTGAGAGAGAACACGCACGGTGATGGTTGGAACGAGAATGGCGTCATGCTGACGGAATTCAATCTTTTCGGTGTCTTTATGGCGCCGGTTGTTGTCTATGCGCTGGCGGCTCTGCCGCTCACGATGTTTGTACGGTTCGCCTTGTGGTGGAGCGGCCTGCTGGGCTGGTTCTGGCATATCGCGCTGTTCGAAGTCTCTCTTTACGTGTGTATTTTCTGCTTGCTGATCCTGTACGTCTGATCCCCCGATAAAGGCTTTTGAGTCCCCGCAATGCCCCTTCTGCGCACCCTGATACGAGTTATTCTGACCCTGGCGGTCGTCTCACTGGCCATTGTTCTGGGGATAACCCTCTGGAACGTTTACATGATTGCGCCCTGGACCCGTGATGGCCGCGTGCGTGTGTATGTGGTTGACGTTGCCCCTGAAGTTGCGGGAACGGTGGTTCAGATTCCGGTGGTGGACAACCAGTTTGTTCATAAGGGCGATCCCTTGTTCGTGCTGGACCCGGTGCGGTTCCGTCTGGCGATTCGGGAAGCGCAGGCCCGGCTGGATGGCGCGTTGGAAGACCTGAAGCTCAAGCGTAATGATGCACGCCGCCGTATGGGGCTGGGTGGCATTGTGTCAGCGGAAGAGCAGGAAGTCTTCAACTCCAATGTGGCAACCCAGATTGCCTCTGTGGATGCCGCCCGCGCGGCGCTGGATCTGGCAAAGCTGAACCTCCAGCGTTCCGTGCTGTATTCACCCGTTAATGGCTATGTGACCAACCTGAACGTACGGGTAGGGGATTATGCATCTGCCGGGCAGGCCCGGATGGCCGTGATCGATTCTGATTCCTACTGGGTTTACGGGTATTTTGAGGAAACAAAGATGTGGGGCGTGCATGTGGGGGATGAAGCCCGCGTGAAGCTGATGGGGTATAAACCTATCCTGACAGGCCATGTTGTCAGTATCGCCCGTGGTATCAATGACACCAATGGCACCCCCGACAAGCTGGGCCTTCAGGACGTGAACCCCATCTTTACATGGGTGCGTCTGGCCCAGCGTATTCCGGTTCGTATCCATCTGGACCATGTGCCGGACAGCGTGACGCTGGCAGCGGGCATGACGGCGACTGTCAGTGTCGGACCAGAGCCACGTGGGCGTCGGGGTAAGCTGACGACCTGGCTGCAAGATCATCTCTGAGCGCGACGGGAAACGGAAAATGAAGGTTCGTCGTCGCCTCGGCCTGTTCATGGCGTCTTCCATGCTGCTTTCGGCCTGCACAGTTGGGCCGAACTATCAGCCTGATCGCATGAAAGTGCCTGCGCAGTTCAAGGAAGCGGCGGAGGAACACCCCGCAACTCCGGAAGAAATTGCACACACCACTCAGGAAATGACCGAGTGGTGGGCTTCCTTCAATGATCCCATGCTGACCAGTCTGGTGAAGCAGGCGATTGAAGGGAACTTTGATCTCCAGATCGCTGGTCAGCGTATTCTGGCGGAACGGGCTATTCGTGATCGGTCAGCTTCCCAATGGTATCCGCAGATGGACGCCAATATGGGCGGGGGGGATGTTCGGTACTCTCTGAACATTGATAACTGGCCCATTCGTCCGGGTAATCCGCAAAACCGGCCAGAAGCGTCCATGCTGACATATGGTGCCATGGCCACATGGGAAATGGACGTATTCGGCCGTATCCGCCGCGATGTGGAAGCGCACGAGCGCGCGGTGGAAGCGTCCATTGAAGGCCGCCGCGCCCTGTTGATGACGCTGCTTTCCGAACTGGCGTCTGATTACATGCTGCTGCGGGTAACGCAGTTGCAGATTCATATCGCCACGGACAATATCCGGGTGGCCAAGGATGCGGTGGACCTGACCAACAAGCTGTATCTGGAAGGTGTGGGCAACACCTTGCAGATTGCACAGGCGCAGGCGGAACTGGATTCCCAGATTGCGGCCCGTGAACCGTTGAAAACCCGTGTCTCCCAGATCACGCATGCCATTGCAGTGCTGCTGGGGAAAATGCCGGGCGAGTTGGAAGATCAGCTCAAGGTGGTGCGGCCTCTGCCGACGGTTCCCGCATTCCCCGCGACTATGCCGTCTATTGTGATGGCGAACCGCCCGGATATCCGTATGGCGGAACGCAAATATGCATTGGCAACGGCGCAGATTGGCGTGGCGGTGGCCAACCTGTATCCGCACTTTGTTATTCCGCTGACGTTCAACCCCAATGCGTCAGCCATGTACCAGCTCTTTCAGGTGAACGCCATGAGCTGGCAGTTCTTGATGATGGCCAGCCTGCCCTTGATGCATGGCGGCAAGATGACGGCGGAAGTCCGGGCAGCACAGGCATCAGCCGAGGCTGCGCGGTTGGAGTATAGGCAGACGGTGTTGACCGGCTTCAAGGAAGTTGAAGACGCCATGGCCGCTTGGCATGATGATATTGAATATGCCGAGCAACTGCATAAGGCTGCGGAAGACAGTGCGACTGCCAGCGAGCGGGCACGCAAGCTGTACAGTGCTGGTCTGGTTGGCTTTCTGGAAGTGCTGACCACGGAACGCACAACCCTGAATGCCCAGAACCAGGAAGCACTGGCCAAGCTGGAACGTTTGCGTGATGCCGTGAACCTTTACACGGCTTTGGGCGCTGGGTGGAAAGGCGTGCCGCTTACCAACACCACACTTCCTGTTTCTCTTGAAACGCAGAATGTGTTAGCGCGGGCCTTCAAACAGTAATTGCAGGGGGCCGCCATGCGCAGCCAGTCCTCATCTTATGTGCGTCGGCTTCTGCTGATTTCCTTCTGTTTTCTGGGAGGGTTTGCGCTTCTGTGTATCAGCGGCTGGGTCATGGTGGTCAGGAGCAGCCCGCAGGATACGACACTGGTTACGGTGTTTCGCTGGGTGCCTGTCATTCTGGGGGCGTTGACCGTTCTGTTCGGGTTCTATCTGCTTAATCTGCCCGTGCCAGAAGATCCGGAAGATTTTTTTCTGGGTGACGATGCAGATGGAACGGTTGAACGGATGGATGGAAAGTAACCGGCTGTTTGAGACACTTCCCTGGCCAGTTTGGCAGGATTTTTGACTCAGATTGCCTTGGCTGCTTCCGTTGCGTTGGTATTACGAGAGCAAGAGAATAAAAAACCATCCCCCGCTTTTTATGAGCGGGGGATTTTTTCATGAAAGACCTCGAACCTTAAAGTTTGAGGTCTTTTTCAAGCGACTGCCTTATTTTTTGGGCGCGCGTACAGCCGTCACTTCAATTTCGATCAGCCAGCCGGGGTTGGCGAGTTGTGCCACGGCAAAAGCAGAGCGAACCGGCAGATTGGGCTGTTTCGCTGTGCCGAAATACTGGGTGTAGGCTTTCATCATGCCCGCAAAATCAAGCTGTTTTGTGCGTGGGTCGGCCACCATGTAGATATGCATCTGCACGACGTCCCCCATGGTCAGGTTCAGCTTTTTCAGCTCGGCTTCAATGCGCTGAAGAGAGGCAAGCGTCTGGGTCTGCGTGTCACCATAGGCTTCAAGGCTTTTGGGCGGAGCAGTTTTATCCTGCACCGGGGCCCCCATGCCGCTCAGATAGATGGTGCTCGCTCCCGCCGGAACCTCAATGGAGGTCGAGATTGGAAAATCGCCTTCGGCATGACGTACAATGCCCGTTTCAGCCTTGGCCACCAGCGGCATGGCCGTTGTGGCGGCAACCAGCGCCAGCGTACCAGCGGAAAGAAGAGTTTTGGAAAGGCGCACGTTATTCATCCTCTACAGTCAGGTGAGGCCGCATGGCGGCGACGTCTTCAGGCTTGAGCGTGTCAGTATAGTGGTTGCCAAAGTGCGTGCGAACGTAATTCACAACATTGGCCACCTGCTGGTCATTCAGCGCCACACCAAACCATGGCATGCCACCAAATCCGTTCAGCACCACATAGGCCGGGTATTCAGCACTTTGTAGCTTGGGGTTTCCTGCCAGCGCAGGAAAGCGGGCTCCAGCGCCTTCCGCGCCTTTGCCGTCCGGCATATGGCACCCTTGGCAGACATGTTTGTAAACCGCAGCACCATCGGGCAGCGTCTGCACCTTGCCTTCAACTGAGCTGGCGCTGTCAGCATGGGCGACAACCGGCATAAGGGCGGGGGAGAGCAGAAGGGCGGAGAGAAGGAGAATGTGACGCATCAGGCGGCTCCCAGTGCGCGTTTGTGCAGGCGGGTGACGGCATCCAGCGCGGAGAGGATGGCTCCTTCCTGCCAGCAGCCAATGTAGGAAGCGTGTTCACCAGCCAGAACAACCCGGTTATCGACACTGCACAGTGTTTTGTAGTGGGTTTTGCGGGCCTCTTCCGTCCACATGGAGCAGCAGCCGAGAGTCCAGGGCACACGGCTCCAGGCAAAGCTGACGCCGTTTGAAAACTCCTTGCGGTATTGCGGGTGAATGGCCGTGCCTTGGGTCAGGGCGCGTTCAAGCCGTTCCTTGGGGGTCATGCCTGCAAAATCATACGCGGCGGGGCCAAACATATAGCCCCCCAGCAGAACCGCCGGCCCTTTGGAGAAAATACCGTGGCTGGGGTAGGAGATCTGGCTGATCTGCTGGTCAGTAAAGCTGATGCCACCGTAAATCTGATCATCTTCCTCCCAGAAGCGGCGTTTGAATTCCATGCCCATCTTGACCGAGGACGCATAGGGCACGGCTAGAATGGCGGCTTTCATGGCGTCACTCACCTGCACATCCAACTGGGACAGAACGGAGAGCGGAATGGTGCAGACGCAGTAATCGGCCTGGGCCTGGAGCACTGCTCCACCGTTGGCCATATCATTATAGGTAACGGTCACGCCTTTCTGGTCCTGATGCAGGGCTGTGACCTTGCAGTTGAGCGTGATCAGATCCTTCACCTGCCGGGTGAAGCCCTTGCCAATCTGGTCCATGCCGCCAACAGGCTGGAACATGGTGGTCTGCATATCCAGCCGTTCATGAAAGGCCATCCAGTTCCACAGGCCGGACTTCATGACATCGTCCCGTGCGAACAGATCGGAGGGAATGGGCGCGCCATCAATGCCGCCGCCTTGCGGGCGGGCGAAGCCACGGCGAAGGGAACTGGTATTTCCTTTCTTGTAGGTGTAATCCTTCGCTAGGCCACCCCAAGATTTCATGGCCGTGCGCAGATGGTCGCGTTCGTCCTCGCTGACAAGATCGTCCAGCTTGTGCTGATCAATGGCTTTGGCAATCAGTTCGGCCGTGAAGCCGGTGAAATCCGATGCAAATTCCCGATAACGGACAGCCTTGCCGCCAAAGGCCCCCGTGGAGTGTAGCCACGAATTATGATTGAGCTCGATAAACGGTTCGAGCTGGATGCCAAACTCCCGGCAGTAATGCAGGAGCCCCTGATGATGATAGGGGATACGCCACGGGCCGGGGTTGATGTAATTGCCCGGCGCAAACCCCACTTTTTGCGTGGCTCCGCCCAGTTCTGTTACGGTATCGCCACCGCGCAGGCTGATGTTGCGACCACCACTGCGGCTCTGAAATTCAAGAATCTGAACATCATAGCCGGCTTTTCGTAATTCATAGGCAGAGAGCATGCCCGAAAGGCCAGACCCCAGCACGAGAACCTTGGTCCCTTTTTTGGCTCCGCCAAGGGCTGGCGGCCCTTTGAAATCCGTTCCCTGAGCATGGCCAAGACTGGTCATGGCCTGATAAAGGGCGGCGCTTCCTGCCAAAGTGCCAATGCGCGTCAGCAACTGCCTGCGGGTGGGAGGAGAAGAATGAGCTGATGGCATCAATTAACCCCAAGATATCCTAAAAAGCGTTACATCAGAAGCGATCACGGCGGAGGAGTGTCTGGTGGAGCGTGACGGTGCTGTCCAAATGTTCCCTATTGGGAACATTACGTTATCAATTTGAGAGTGACAACAGGTCTGATGAGAGGCAATGAGGGTTTGGGGGCGGCAGGGGCAACTGCCGCTTGAGATGCTCTGAGAAATCCGGGCTTAACGTGCCCAGCTCCAGTTTCGGATTTCCGGCATGTCTTCCCCATATTCACAAACATAGCGTTGATGTTCAGCCAGTTTGTCCTGCACGGCCTGGTGCGCATAAGCCGCTTTGGAGGCCAGCCTTGGTACGCGCCGGATAACGTTGGCAGCCAGATGGAACCGATCCAGATGGTTGCGGACTGTCATATCAAACGGGGTGGTGGTTGTGCCTTCCTCACGGAACCCGTGCACATGGAAGTTGATGGCGTTCCGGCGCTTGTAAATAAGCTGATGCACCAGGGCAGGGTAGCCGTGGAATGCGAAAATAACCGGCTTGTCGGTTGTGAACAGGGTATCAAACGTGGCGTCTGGCAGGCCGTGCGGGTGCTGGTCTGGCGTTTGCAGCGTCATGAGATCAACCACGTTGACCACACGGATTTTCAGGTCCGGAATATGTTTGTTGAGAATACTGACAGCCGCCAGTGCTTCCAGTGTTGGCACATCCCCCGCGCAACCGATAATCACGTCCGGTTCTGAGCCTTTATCATTGCTGGCCCATTCCCAGATGCCAATACCCTGCTGGCAATGGGTGAGTGCGGCATCCATATCCAGCCACTGGAGTTCAGGCTGCTTGCCCGCCACAATCACGTTGATACGGTTGCGGCTGCGCAGGCAATGGTCTGTCACACACAGCAGCGTATTGGCATCCGGTGGCAGGTAGATCCGTACCGTTTCGGCTTTTTTGGTCACCATGTGGTTGAGAAAGCCGGGGTCCTGATGGCTGAACCCGTTATGGTCCTGCCGCCAGACGTGAGAGGTCAGCAGATAATTCAGCGAGGCAATAGGTTGCCGCCACTCGGTTTCAGAAGCTGTTTTCAACCATTTTGCATGCTGGTTGACCATGGAATCCACAATGTGGATGAACGCTTCATAACAGGACATGAAGCCATGACGGCCCGTCAGCAGATAGCCTTCCAGCCAGCCCTGGCACGTATGTTCGCTTAGAATTTCCATCACGTGGCCATCAGGGGAGAGATGGTCATCATAGGAATAGGTTTCCGCGTTCCACGCGCGGTTGGTTACATCCAGAACGGCGTTAAGGCGGTTCGAGTTGTTTTCGTCCGGGGCCACAATCCGGAAGTTCCGTTTATCCGCATTGGCGGCCATGACATCTTTCAACCACGAGCCCAGAATGCGGGTGGATTCCGCTACGGTCTGGCCCGGGGCCGTAATCTGCACCGCATGGGTGCGGAAGTCGGGCAGGCGCAGGGGCCGCAGATGGGTGCCGCCATTGGCATAAGGTGTGGCGCTCATGCGTTTGTCGCCCTTGGGCGCAAGGGCAGCAAGTTCCGGTTTTAATGCGCCTTCGGGTGTGAACAGATCATCCGGTTTGTAGGACCGCATCCATTCTTCAAGCACCGCCAGATGGCCGGGCTTGCTCATATTGTCCACCGGCACCTGATGGGAGCGCCAGTACCCTTCCGTGCGCAGACCATCAACCGTTTTGGGGCCGGTCCAGCCTTTGGGGCTGCGCAGCACGATCATGGGCCATGCGGGGCGGGTGGTGTCTCCCTGTGTGCGGGCCTTTTCCTGAATGGCGCTGATGCTGGCAAACGCCTGATCCATGGCTGTGGCCATGGCCTGATGCATGGGGTCAGGTTCATGCCCTTCCACAAAAATGGGGTCATACCCGCAGCCTTTCAGGAAATCTCTTAACTCGGGCTTGGGAATGCGGGCCAGAATGGTGGGGTTGGCAATCTTGTAGCCATTCAGGTGCAGAATGGGCAGCACTGCCCCGTCTGTCTTGGGGTCAAGAAACTTGTTGGAATGCCAGGATGTGGCCAGTGGCCCCGTTTCTGCTTCTCCATCACCGATCACGCAGGCCACAACCAGATCAGGATGGTCAAAAGCCGCGCCATAAGCGTGGGAGAGGCTATAGCCCAGTTCTCCCCCTTCATGAATGGAGCCAGGCGTGGTTGCCGCGGCATGGCTGGGGATGCCGCCCGGGAACGAGAACTGGCGGAAGAGGCGGGTCATGCCCTCTTCATCCTGCGTTACGTCCGGAAAATATTCTGTGTAGGTGCCTTCCATCCATGTGGAGGCAATCAGCCCCGGAGCGCCATGACCCGGCCCCGCGATGAACAGGATGTTGCGGTCCTGCGCGCGGATAATACGGTTAAGGTGGAGCCAGATGAAGTTCAGGCCGGGCGTTGTGCCCCAATGCCCCAGCAGGCGTTTCTTAATGTCCTCCAGCTTCAGTGGCTCACGCAGTAAAGCATTTTTCAGCAGGTAGATCTGACCAACCGAGAGATAATTGGCAGCGTGCCACCACCTGTTGAACAGGGCCAGATCTGCGGCTGAAAGCGGTGCTGAGGGAGTTTGCGTGCTCATGGAGTGTCCTTTTTCAGGAAAGAGGCCGGAAGCAGGAGGCGCAAGGGTCAGGCCGGAGAGGCTTTGGCCAGTAGATCCAGCGTTGAGATGACATCCTTGCAGATCATCAGTTCTTCATTTGTTGGCTCCACGCGGATGATGACGGAACTATCGGGCGTGCTGATAATGGGGGCATGGCGCTGGTTGGCCTCCGCATCCAGGCGCACACCAACCCAGTGCAGGGCAGTACACACCTCTGCCCGGAGGGCGGCATCATTCTCGCCAATGCCTGCGGTGAAGACGAGCCCATCCAGCCCTTGCAGGATGGCCGTAAGGGCGCCGATTTCCTGCACCACGCGATAGGCGAACAGATTGAGGGCTTCCCGCGCATTGGCAGCTTGTGGAGTGGACGCCTTTGCCTGCTCGCGGAGGGAGCGCATATCTGCCGCAAGACCGGACACGCCCAGCAGGCCGGATTGATGGTAGAGGATATCAACAATGGTATGCCATCCCGCGCCTTCCTCCTGCATCATGTAGAGCAGGACCCCGGGGTCCAGTGCACCGCAGCGCGTGCCCATCATCAGTCCGTCCAGCGCGGAGAACCCCATGGTGGTTTCAATGCTCTGGCCGTTTTTCAGGGCGCACAGGCTGGCCCCGCTGCCCAGATGCGCAACAATGGTTCGGCCCTGCGCAAGTTTGGGATCAATCTCGCGCAGGCGGGAGGAGATATAGGCGTAGGAAAGGCCATGAAAACCGTAGCGCCGTACGCCTGCCTGATCGTATCGGCGGGGAAGGGGTAGTAATTTGGCCAGCGGGGGCATGGTGTGGTGGAAGCCTGTATCAAAACAGGCAATCTGCGGAAGATCAGGGCGTTCGCGCGCGATCACTTTGATCGGGGCGAGTGTAACGGTCTGATGCAGGGGGGCGAAGGGCGTCAGCTTTTCCAGTTGCGCCAGAATATCCGGCGTAATGCGCACCGGAGCGATAAAATCAGGGCCGCCATGAACCACACGGTGGCCCACAGCCACCACTTTCCCTCCGTCAAGATGGCTTTCTATCCATTTGAAAAGCGGACCAAGCGAAAACGGGGCTGTTTTATCCGTATGGTCTGGCTGGCTCCAGGTACAATCCGCCAGAACGGTGCCTGTGTTGTCCACAGCATGAAAGCGTGGGGAGTCGGGCGTTGTTTCAACTGCGCCATGTGCCAGCACGGCTGGAGCAGCGTGTGCCTGCAAACGGAACAACGTGAATTTCAGGCTGGATGATCCGCAATTGAAGGCCAGTATGACGTCTGACAACCCAGGGGCTCCCGTTGCTTGATAGTGGAGAAGGCGTTTGCGAGCATAACGTTAAACGGGTGATGCCCGTATTGATACGCCTCATGCCGAGCACTTTTTCAGGAATTTGTAACAGACAAACGCCGGTCGTCGTTCCCCGAGGCGCAGGGATAGCAAGCAAATCTGCCGCGTGCTGAAGAGTGTGAAAATGCTGGCTGCCGCAATGAGGGAAGGTTGCCTTGCCTGAATAGAATGATTTTTTGGCAGATATCGTGGGGTAAGGCGCGTCTTGTCAGCGCCCAAAAATGTCCGGCTTTTCCGAGAGAATAATGCATACGGGGCGTTAATGCTGAAAAAGGGACTGTTGGGCCGTGTTCTCTCACGACGGAACGAAAAAGGGGCAGCAATAGGGTGAAATGGAAAACGGCTCAGACTGCGTGAGCTTTCCGGCTGAGCTTATTTTTTAAAGAGGCTGTTCAGGCAGCCAAACGCGCAAAGGCCGGTTGGGCGCGCTGGTGGTTCAGAAAAGTCTGCATGGCTGAGCGAGCCATTCCTGCGTCCCGGCCCAGGGCAATAAGCCCCGGAATCTGGCCCGGATGGCGCAGAAGGGACTTTGTAAGCGCCCCAACCTTCAGGCCACCATCGGGTGACAACACTGTGCCTGCAATGGAAGGAAGAGAACGGGTTGCGGGATCACATACCACCCGCAGTACGGCGAATGGTAGCCCAGCCTCATCAGCAGCACGGGCCAGAAAACCACTTTCCATATCCAGCGCAGCACAATGAGAAGACGCGAACAGACGCGCCTTTTCATCCGCGTTCAACACAACATCGTCACTGTGGAGCAATGATCCGCTTAGGACACCAGACTGCCCGGCCCCCAGAATGTGGCGCAAGGTAGCGTCTGCCGTGTAAGCACTGCCCCATGCCGAGACTTTTTCCGGCACGATAATGCTGCCCGCAGGCAAATCCGGGTCGAGGCCAGCGGCAAGCCCGAAAGAGAGAAGGCAATCTGCACCACAGGCCGCAAGGCGAGCGGCTTCCCGCAGGGCGCCCGCACGGCAGGCCCCGCTGGCGGCGATGGCCGCATGCGGAAAAACCTGCCGGATAAAGCGGGCTTCGGCCTTAAGCCCGACCAGAATACCCGGCCGGGATGGGGATGGCTGAGCAGATTGCGCCATGGAGCCTCAGAACCCGAACGCGACGCGGCGGGTGTTGCTGCTTTCCAGATTACGGTAGCGGGCCAGCGCCATCAGCGGGAAGAACTGCTTGTAACCGTGGTAGCGCAGGTAGAACACCTTCGGGAATCCAACGGCATTGTAGGGATCTTCATGCCATTCGCCGTTTTCATCCTGCTGTTCGGCCAGCCATGCCATGCCCTTTGCTACGGCAGGATCATCCCGGCGGCCAGCGGCCATCAGGCCCAGCGTAGCCCATGCGGTCTGGGACGGCAGGCTCTCGCCATAGGTGCCATGTGCGCCGCCTTCATAGGATTCGCAGCCTTCACCCCAGCCACCAT
Organism: Acetobacter senegalensis; assembly: GCF_001499615.1. Lineage (NCBI taxonomy): Bacteria > Pseudomonadati > Pseudomonadota > Alphaproteobacteria > Acetobacterales > Acetobacteraceae > Acetobacter > Acetobacter senegalensis. The sequence continues at coordinate 2,174,001 of NZ_LN606600.1, forward strand.
CGGCGCCTTGAACGGAGCGCAGCCATTCCACTGCTTTCACCACAGCCGGATCATCATGTGAGATACCCGCCGCGTTGAAGGCGCACAGAACAGACCATGTGCCATAAATGTAGTTGGTGCCCCAACGGCCAAACCAGGAACCGTCTTCTTCCTGATCCTTGCGCAGATATTCTATGGCACGGTCAATAACTGCCTGATCTTCCACATGGCCAAGCTGGGCCAGGAAGGAGATGCAGCGTGCCGTAACGTCCGCTGTCGGCGGGTCAAGCAGCGCGCCATGGTCTGCAAACGGAATGTGGTTGAGCAGATCCTTGTTGTTATCGATATCAAAGGCGCCCCAACCTCCGTTGGTGCTCTGCATACCGATAATCCACTGGCGGGCGCGTTCCAGAGCCTCGGCATTGGCCGGGTCACTTTCACGGTGCAGCAGCATGCCAACAACAGCGGTATCATCCACATCCGGATAATAATCATTGCCGTACTGGAAGGCCCAGCCGCCGGGGGCAAGGTCAGGCTTGTTGATGGCCCAGTCGCCCTTCACGTCCAGAATCTGCTTGTCGCGTAGCCATGCGCTGGCTTTGCGGAGTTCCGTGAGCGTTTCTTCCGGAGCCACACCATTGGGGCCGGAGGCGGCTTCAAGCATGGCATGGCCAGACAGGCCGGTATCCCAAATGGGGGAGACGCAGGGTTGGCAGTAGGCTTCATCATCCTTGATGACCAGCAGCTTCTGCACCGCTTTCCATGCCGTTACCGCGCGGGGATCTTCATCTGGCACACCAAGAGCCCGGTACATCATGACCACGTTGGCCATGGCCGGATAAATGGCACCCAGTCCATCTTCTCCGTTCAGGCGGGGTTCAATGAAGTCCACTGCCGCCTTGATGGCTTTGTCATGCGTTTGGGTCGGAATAAACGGCAGAACCGGGCGCAGAACCGTATCCAGCCCCTTGAAGACCCGGCCCCAGACGGAACGGTAAGGACCACGGATCCAGTCTTTCACCACTTCCGGGGGGGTTACAAACAGTTCGCGCACGTGAATCTGGCGCGGGTTGATGGCAATAGGTTTGAGGGCCGCAAGAACCAGCAGGGGCGCCACCACCGTGCGGGACCAGTAAGACATGTTCCATACCGAGAAGAATGCCTTGCGGGGCAGCAGCATCAGTTCCACCGGCATGACCGGCGTGGCGCGCCACGGGGCATCTCCAAACAGGGCCAACTGACACCGGGTGAACACGTTGGTGCGCTCTGCGCCACCGTGATCCAGAATGGCTTCCCGTGCCCGGCGCATGTGCGGCGCGTTGATGTCATCCCCAACGGCTTTAAGCGCGAAATAGGCTTTTACCGAAGCGGAGAGATCAAACTTGCCGTTGTGATACAGTGGCCAGCCACCGTGATCCTTGCTCTGGATACGGCGCAGGTAGTTCCCTATTTTCTGTTCAAGCGCATCATCAATACGGTCCAGATAGTGCTCAAGCAGCACATATTCCGCCGGGATGGTGGCGTCAGCTTCAAGTTCGTAAACCCAGTGGCCATCAGCCTGCTGGCGCTTGCCCAATGCGGCATGAGCGTTTGTGACTGCGCGATCCAGTGTTTCTTTGGAAACGGGGGCGTCGGAAAAAGCGCTGCCGTCAGCGGCCATGTCGATTGTTCCTTTTAGCTTTCAGCATTGAATTGGAAAAAGCCCGACATGATAGGATCATGACGGAGAGCGAAGCCCAAGCGTATAAACAGCCCTTACACCTGAGCGCATTGCGCCTTCCAGTGTGGCGGGCAATCCGGTTGCCGTCCAGTCACCAGCCAGCGCCAGATTGACCAGCGCCGTTGCCGGGCCGGGCCGCAGGCGGTTCTGTTCTGGGGTGGCGGCAAAGGTGGCCCGTTTTTCCCACACCACCCGTTGCTGGGGCGGGGTGTCTGGCAGGGCTTCCATCAGAACCGGGTCACACGCATGGCGGACATCCTGCCAGATGGTGCGGGCCAGTTCATCCGGGTCCTGTTCCGCAAAGCGGTTTGCGGCGCTGACCGTTACGGAGAGAATGTCATCCCGCAGGAAAACCCACTCCGCAATGCTGCCCACCAGTCCCATGAATCCACTTTTGGCGAATGTGCCAAGCGGGCGCGGGGGGGCTGCCAGACGGAAATGCAGGTTCAGGATGCTTTCAAACGCATCAGGTGCGGTAAAGCCCTGCACGCGGCCATCCAGCAGGCTGGCGGCAACCGGGGCAGGCACGGCAAGAATAACAAAATCGTCGTCCGTCAGCGGAATACTGCCTTCTGGGCCGTGCAGGGCAGTAATACGGCCACGCTCAATATCCAGGCTGCCAATGCGGCTTTGGGTCCGGATTTCCGCCTGCATCACACGCAGATGCGCCAGCGCAGGGTCCACTAGTGTCTCGGACAATCCATCCCGCGCATACCATGGCACACAGGCTTCCCCACCCAGAGAGAGGGATTCCCGAATGACCGCGCCAAGGAGGGCAGCGCTCCCTGTCTCGCAGGGGGTGTTGAGTGCGGAAATAGCAAAGGGCTCAAGCAGACGGCGGGAAAAGGCACCCGGCAGCAGGCACTCGGCCACGGTCTGATCTTCCTTGGCGGACATCAGCTTTTGCAGGCTGCGCAATTCCACCAGTCGCATATCCGGCACCCGGCGATGCGGCTGGAAGACCCACCACGGAACCCGCCCGCGGGAGAGATCAAGCGTCCAGCGTGCATCTTCGGCCAGATCGACAAACGGAAACAGGGGTTCCCGCGGGCCTGTTAACGTGTCCAGCCCGCCGGTCATGGCCAGATAGCGGAACACGGTCTTGTTGGCGGAAAGAAGCAGATGGTTCCCGTTATCAATCCGGCACCCGATCTGACGATCTTCATAGGAACGGGCACGACCGCCACAGGCGCGTCCGGCTTCGTGCAGCACAATATGCTTGCCAGCGCCAGCCGCTTCTACTGCTGCGGCCAGTCCGGCCATGCCGCCGCCAATAATGTGCAGGGTGCCTGCCATTCTGTGTGCTCTTTCCGCTCTCAGCTTACGGGAGGTAGGAGGCGGTCAGCCAGAAGGCCTTGCCCAGAGTGGAGGTGTGAGGCCGGTCCAGCAAGACAGCGCTGCTCCAGCCGCGCTTCCGCATGGCCACCAGCACAGCCTCATAGCTTGCCCCCATGATGCGAGCTGGCAGCATGGCCTTGGGGCGGCAGTGGCGCATGGTGGCAAAAGCGGCACGGAAATGATCCTCCGCACGGGCGGCCAGAATGTTGGCCACATCCTGCAAGCCGGGAGCCGAGAGCGCCTTAATGGGATCATGCGGCACATTGAAGCGTGTCAGAAGATCGCCAGGCAGATAAAGCCGACCACGCGCGGCATCTTCTGCAATGTCACGCAGGATGTTGGTCAACTGTAAAGCGCGGCCGAGGTGATGCGCCACCTTGTCCGCTTCCTGCGTGCTGTCCCCAAAAATACGGACAGAAAGGCGACCAACGGCGGAGGCTACGCGATCACAATACAGATCAAGCGTTTTTTCATCCGGGGCAACAATGGTGTTTTCGGCATCCATGATCATGCCGTCAATCACCGCATCAAAATCTTCCTGCCGAAGGGAGAAGAAACGGATGGTAGCCATCAGAACGCGGTCAAGCGGGTCAATCGCCTTGCCATCATAGAGATCAGCAATGTGCTGATGCCATGCGTCCAGACGGGCCTTGCGCTCTTCCATGGGTTCATACCCATCGGCAATGTCATCCACCACGCGGCAGAAGGCATAGATGGCATACATGCCGTAGCGGCGCATGGGGGGCAGAATGCGCATGCCGGCGGCAAAGGATGTGCCAGCCTGTTTTACTGTGCTTTCTACCCACGCCAGATCAGCAGGATCACACCCAAGCGGGGTTGGCTTGTCATGCGTCTGGATGTCTTCGGCTGTCACGCGCTTTCCACCTGTTGGTTCATGGTTGTTCGAAACACGGTCTTTTTACAGAACTTCCGGCAGAGGGAAAGCTCAAGACCATCCCCGCAGGGCCGCAAGGGCTGCATGCATGGCATCAGTTCGTTTCAGGGCAACCCGCCCGGCCAGAGGATCTTCCCGGCGCAGGCGCAGGGTCAGCCGCTTGGCCAGTTCCACAATGGCGGCACATTCCATACGGAAACGGCGGTCTTTAATATGGGAGGGAAGCGTGGAGGCCTGACGGTTGAGATCGTCCACACCATCCAGCAGGGTATTGAAGACGCGGCGCAGGCGCGGGCTGGTGTGTCCGGCCAGAATGTCCTCTTGCGATGCTCCAGCCAGCGCCAGCATGTCTGACGGCAGGTAGCAGCGTTTCAGCCGGATCAGGTCCCCCTGACAGTCCTGTAGATGGTTCAGAATCTGGAGAGAGGTGCACAGCGCATCAGATGCCGGAAAAGCATTGAGGCTTTCACGGTGCAACTGAATAAGGAAGCGCCCGACAGGATTGGCGGAATATTTGCAGTAGCGCAGCAGGTCATCCCACGTTTTGTATTCCACCCCGCGAGAATCATCCCGGAAGGCGATGATCAGATCTGTCGCGGTTTCAAAGGGAACCCCAGTGCGGGTGAGAGAGGCCCGGAGCACGGCGGCACTCATGGAGTCCTGTCGTGTAATGGCTTCCCGCTTGCCCAGAAGAACGTCTTCCATGGCGTTCAGGCGGGCCAGCTTTTCTTCTGGTGTCAGGGTTTCACAGTCCGCAATGTCATCAATCACGCGGGCGTAGGCGTAATAGGCATGCACATGCGGGCGCAGCGCCTTGCTGATCAGCAGGGAGCCAACAGGAAAATTCTCGTCAGACGCACCCTTGCCGGAGGAAACGTCTGCCGTGCCCCATACAGATGATGTCTCGGTCATGCTCGGCTCTGCGCGGTTGGCTATCATGAAGCGGACCTTTACACCCTCTGTTCAGGCGTGCCTACTCCTTGCGCGTGCAGACAGATTTTCTGGCCGGGTACCGGGTTGAAGCAGGACCGGGTTTTCGCCTGCCCTGTGGTGTTGGGGTATTGCTCCGCCTGTTCTGCTTGGGGTGGGGTTACCGGCCGGGGCCGGCACCCCGCTGGGCGGAGCGAATCGGTTCTTCCTGCTGCGCAGGGACAGGGCTAATGCGGCCATCATTCGGAATAGCTTCCCGATAGGCGCGATTTTTCCACACCACACCACGCCCACAGTAATGATTGACCGCGGAACCGATGGTGGCCGCCGTGTAGAAAAGCGCCACAAACGGCAGGGTCAGTGCCCACAAGGGGGAGAGACGGAAACGCCGTAGGGTTGGCACGAAGGAGCCGATGGAGACCAACCATGTGGCCGCCCCGACCCAGCGGGCCAGACCGTGACCAAACAGCGCAATAACGCCCGGTGCCACCCACACCACGCACATGGCGAGAACCGTGAGCACCAGCAACACGGGCGAAAAACGAAGCTGCACATAAGCGGTGCGGGCAATCATGCGCCAGACATCAGCCACATACGGATAAGGGCGGATGGATTTGGCGAGGCAAGAATGACCCAGATACAGCCGTCCTCCGGCCTGTTTGACGCACGTGGCCAATGTGCAGTCATCAATCAACGCACCTTTCAGTGCGGCAATTCCGCCGATTTCGGCCAATGTGTCGCGCCGGATCAGAATGGTGCCCCCCGCAGCGCCAGCGGTGCGGCTTTCCGGGTCATTGACCTTGGCGAAGGGGTAGAGCAGCGCGAAAAAGAAGACAAAGGCCGGAACCAGAGCGCGCTCTGGCAGGCTTTCACACTGTAGCTCCACCATTTCAGAAACCATGTGCAAGGCATCTGTCTGGGCTTTGGCGACCAGAGTGGAAACATGGGCCGGTGCGTGGACGATATCCGCGTCTGTCAGCAGGATATAGCCGGTGTCCTGTTCCTGTTGTCGGCGGGCTTCCGCCACACCCTGCGCCACGGCCCAGAGCTTGCCGCTCCAACCGGGAGACGGGTCCGCACCATCAAGAACTGTAAGGCGCCCCATGGGGTCTGGAAGGCTGCGGGCAAGGGCCCCCGTATCGTCCTCGCTGCGATCATTGACCAGAATGAGGGAGAGCTTGCCGGGATAATCCTGCTGCAACAGGGAGCCCAGCGCAGCTTCAATGCCTTCGGCCTCGTCACGTGCTGGAATGACCACTGTGACACTGGGGGCAATATCCGCAGGGGTATGAGAAGGGTTGGCTGGGCGGAGAATGGGCCCGCCCTGCCAGAATTTACCGTGGAAAAAGATGAGCCCGAACCAGATGAGCGCGGAGAGAACAGCCAGGCCGAAAACCATCCCTCAGCCTCCTTATTTCAGCATTCCATTATTACGGAACCAGGTAATGGCGTCTTCCACTGCCTTGCGGGCAGGGCGAGGAGAATAGCCCAGTTCCTTGATGGCTTTTTCTGATGAAAAGAACATTTTCTTGCGGGACATGGCCAGCATCTCACGCGTAACGCGCGGAGAGAACCCAAAAGAACGGGAAAGCCATTCTGAAACAATGGCAACAGGCCAGATCACTTCCTGCGGCAGACGGATGCGCGGCGGTGGCACATGGGCAATTTCAGACACCATGGCGAACAGGTCCCGCAGCAGGTAGTTTTCTCCGCCCAGAATGTATTTCTCGCCAATGGTGCCGCGTTCGAGGGCCAGAGCATGGCCTTCTGCCACATCATCCACGTGCACAATATTCACGCCCGTATCCACGTAGGCGGGCATGCGGCCTGCTGCGCAGTCCAGAATCATCTGGCCTGTCGGTGTCGGCCGGATATCGCGCGGGCCAACGGGTGTGGACGGGTTCACAATAACGGCGGGCAGGCCGTTTTCCTGCACCAGGCGCAGAACTTCCTGTTCCGCACGATATTTTGAACGCTTGTAGATGCCAATGACGCCATGCTCTTGCACAGGAGTCTCTTCATCCGATTCCGTACCGTCGCCAATCAGGCCCAGTGCCGCAACGGAGGAACAATAGACAATGCGTTCAACGCCAGCTTTCTGCGCTGCCAGCATCAGCAGGCGCGTGCCTTCTACATTGGCCGTCATCATGGGGGCGGGATCAGGCACCCACAGGCGGTAATCAGCAGCAACATGAAACACATAGCGGCAGCCTTCCACCGCGCGGGCGAAGGTTTCCGGGCGGGACAGATCACCATCCACCAGTTCGGCCGGAATATCGGCAATGTTGCGGCGATCGCTGCCTTCACGCACCATCAGTCTCAGGGTGTGGCCGCGTTCCAGCAACGTACGGGCTACGGCAGACCCGACAAAACCTGTCGCGCCGGTTACGAGCGTATGGGCGGTCATGAAAGTGCGCTCCCACAAGGGTATAAAAAGGACGGGTGTGAAACCCGAACGGCTGGATTGTCTCTTTATCCTGCCCTCCAAGGTGGCGCCAGACCCCGTGCTGGTGTAAGTGATCCTCCACTCACGAACAAAGCCCTCCTGGATGGACTGACTGCCGCCAGGCGCTGGGAGGCCCAGGGGGGCTTCTCGGGCAGATAGAGCTTAGGCCTTGAAAAAGCTTACGATTTTTCTCACTTTGCTGGGCCTTTTGGCCATTACGGCAGCCATGGCATGGAGCGGTTTTGGCTCTGTGGTTCATGCTGTTATGCGTATTGGTCTGGGCGGCTTTCTTCTGATGGTATGCTGCCAGTTGGCGGTGGACGGAGTGCTGGGCCTTGCCTGGCACGCTGCGTTTCCCGAGATTGGTTATCTGCGCCTGCTTGGTGCGCGGATGGTGCGTGATGCTGCGGCAACCTGTCTGCCGTTCTCCCAGCTTGGGGGGATTGTCATCGGGATTCGGGCCACCTGTTCCGGGCACGGCCTGCATGGGCGTGAGGCCAGACAGGTCGATCTGCCAGAAGCTGCGTGCGCCAATCTGGTGGATATCACCACGGAAGTGATGGGGCAGGTGGCCTTTGTGCTTCTGGGGGTGGCGTTTCTGGTGGCCCACCAGCGCAACAGCCCGTTTGTGATGCCTGTCATTATAGGGGCGGTGTTTCTGATTGTCGGCACGGCAGGCTTTATCTGGACCCAACGGCATGGTGGCAGCATTTTCCGCCGTTTTGGGGGGATGTTTACCCGCAGTCTGGCGTCTCAGTGGCATGACAGCGTGCTCAATGGCGCGGATGATCTGCAGGAACGGATGGAAGCAGTATGGGGCCGTCCTGGCCGTATCTGCGCCTCTGCGGCCTACCATCTGGTGGGGTGGCTGGGGAGTGCCGCCATGCTGTGGATGACAGCGGGTTTCCTTGGTGCGTCTCTCTCCTTTCCCAATGCGGTGGCTGTTGAGGGTGTGACGTGCGCCATCATGTCACTCGGCTTTCTGGTGCCGGGGAGTCTTGGTGTGCAGGAAGGAGCCTATATGGCCCTTGGTCATGCCTTTGGAATCGATTCTTCCGTCTCTCTCGGGCTTTCTCTCCTGCGGCGTGGGCGTGAACTGGCTATTGGCATTCCGGTATTGCTGCTGTGGCAGTTCATGGAAGTGCGTGGATTGCGGACCCCAAGCGCCAAGCCCATGCCTAAAACAGAGGTTGGCTATGTTCCGGCTTCTTCCGTGGTGAAGGAGTGACGGGCGTGGCTGATGCGGGGCTTTCCATGCCTGACAACCAGAGTCGTCCCGTTGCGTCAGCGGTGCCTCTTCCTCCTGTGTTCGAGACGCTGGTGGTGGTCGGGCCGGGGTTGATCGGATCTTCTGTCCTTCGGCGTGCGCGGGAGTTCGGAGGGTTGGCTCGGCGTGTCATTGCGGTTGATGTTTCGCCAGAGGTCAGGGCACGCGTATCCGAGTTGGGTATAGCAGACGAAGTCATGGCCGATGCTGCCGAGGCTGTGGCGCAGGCTGATTGTGTCATGCTGTGCGTGCCTGTGGGCGCAATGGGGCCTGTTGCCGCGCAGGTGTTGCCCGCCATGCGTCCGGGTGCGATTCTGACAGAAGTGGGATCAACCAAGGTTTCGGTCATAGAAGCCATTACCCCTTATTTGCGGCCTGATGTCCCTTATGTGCCCGCGCACCCAATGGCGGGCACCGAGTTTTCCGGGCCGGATGCAGGTTTTGCTACGCTCTTTGAAAAACGCTGGTGCTTGTTGACCCCGCTGGACAACACACCAGTTGAAGCCGTGGACGCCATTCGCACTTTGTGGGAGCGGTGTGGGGCGCGTCTGAGGGAAATGACCCCGGCGCATCATGATCGTGTTTGCGCCATTGTGAGTCACCTACCGCACCTGCTGGCCTTTACCATTTGTGGCACGGCGGATGATCTGGCAGATGAAACGCGTTCGGAAGTGCTGGATTTTGCCGCATCCGGCTTTCGGGATTTTACCCGTATCGCAGCTTCTGACCCCATTATGTGGCGCGATATCTTTCTGTTAAACCGGGATGCGCTTCTGGAAATGCTGGCGCGCTTCATGGAAGACGCACAAGCCATGGCACGCGCCATCCGATGGGGAGATGAAGCGTATATTGTGGACCGCATCGAACGGGGGCGGAAAATCCGCAAAAGCCTGATTGAAAACGAGCAGGCCTAAGACGTGCCGCCGTTAGACGCCGTGTGAAAAGTCAGCCCGCACAGGAGTCGAAAGGCTGATTTGAAGGCGCGATGGGGTAGGCTATCGGGACAAGTATCCAACATCATCGCTCCCAAACAGATTTGTGGGGCTGATCTGCCAGATGCTTCAAACTGCTCTCGTATAGAACGGGCGTATCTCAGGTAGGCTGGCCGAAGGCTTTAATACGGAGCGCATCCAGACGCTTGTGATTTTTGTCTGCCATGGGATTGAGATCCAGCATTTTCTGCCAGGCTTTTAGTGCAGCCTGACCATCATTGCGGTGCTCTTCAACTGTTGTCAGCAGGTTCCAGCTCTGGGCATCTTTCGGGTCCCGCTGGAGGGCTGCGCCCAGATCCTGCACGGCTCCAGCCAGATCACCGGCGACCAGACGCATCTGGGCGCGTGAGCGCCAGAGAATGGCCTGGTCTGGCTGGAGAGCTATGGCGTCTCCCATATCGTCCACAGCGTTATCTGGTTTTTCCGCAGACACATCTTTCTGTGCACGACGCAGTAGAAGCTGGGTTGTGGGGGAAAGCCCGGCAGAACGAAGGGTTTCCAGCATGTCTTCCAGCGTATGGGCTTCTTCTGGCGTCTTGGCGTGGGCAAGCTGGTCTGCCAACAGGCCGATCCGGTCCTGACGGGTCAGTTTCTTGGTAGAAGGGGCAGAAGGCTTGTTATCGTGGCTGCTCTGCTGAGGTGATGTAGCGGCGGGCGGAGGCGTGGGAGCCTTGGGCGGGGCGGAGGAAGGGGCTGAGCCAGCAGAAGCAGGTGGATGTGCCGTGGAAGTGGGGGCCGCCACTATCTGCCCGGCAGAGGCAAGCAGGCAGGAACCAGCCATGAGGAGTATCAGAAAACGGGAGCGCAAATGCAAAAACCCGTTTCTCCGGCGTGCGGAAAAACGGGTTGCGCGCATGTCATGCGTCAAACGCCAGCCGGAAGAGGCCGGAGATGGCATGGATCAGCCCTGACGAGCCTTCATGCGGGGGTTCTTCTTGTTGATGACGTAAACCCGGCCGCGACGCCGCACGACACGGCAATCTTTATCGCGCACCTTGGCTGACTTCAGGCTGTTTCTGATTTTCATGGCCCGTTTTACTCCGCCGATGCTTAAGGAACTGGAAACAAGTTGAGTGGGCACATACCGGCCCCGCCTGTACGAGTCAATGTTTCTCAAGGGTTCCAGACGGAATTTCTTCTTCTGGGTCTGGTTTCTTGCCGTTTTATTTGGATCTGGCCGTGTCTTTTTTCCCGATTGCGGAAAGGTCCGGCCTGGGTGTTTCCCGATTGGCGGGCGCAAGGGTGGCAAAAGCTGAAGCCAGAGTATGGAAATCCGCCGCGCGCGGGGAGCGTGGGCGCCATGCCAGCCCGATGGTGCGCCACACCGGACCGCCGGAAAGCGGGCGGGCGACAACACGATGATTCTGAAGAAGGCCGTTTTCAATAGCCAATGCGGGCACGACCCCAATGCCCAGAGACAGTTCCACCATTTCAACCATGGTCTGGAGTGATGTGGCTGTGAATGTGGAGTCGCCTTCTCCGTCCGAACTGTCCCATCCCCGGCCCTGGCGGCAGACAGCGAGCGTCTGCTCCCGCAGGCAGTGGCCATCTTCCATCATGATCATGCGCTGGTTTTCCAGACGCTCCACCGGCACATGCGTGAGGTGGCTCAGGTCGTGGCCTTCCGGCATGACAACATGAAACGGGTCCTGCCACAGGGGGAGCGTTTCCGTGCCATCACACAGGCAGGGCATGGCCAGCACCAGCATATCCAGCCGCCCGAGGGACAGTTTCTCCAAGAGATGTTCGGTTGTGTCTTCTGTCAGGGAGAGCACAATCTGAGGGAAGCGCAGCCGGATGATTTTGACCAGCGGAGTCAGGAGAAAAGGGCCAATTGTCGGAATAATGCCTAGCCGTAGCGCGCCTGTCAGTGGTGTGCGGGCGGCGGCGGCCAGTTGCGGCACGGCTTCCAGCGCTTCCAGCGCCTGTCGGCCCTTATTGGCAATGTCATGCCCCAGCGGTGTGAAAACCACTTTCTTTCCCACAGTGCGGTCCAGAAGTTGGGCGTCAAGCTGGCGTTCGAGCGCCATGATGCCTGCCGAAAGCGTGGATTGCGTCACGGCGCAGGCCGCCGCCGCCCTGCCAAAATGACGGAGTTCTGAAAGCGCAATCAGGTAGCGAAGTTGCTGGGCAGAAGGGAGGGGAAGCATGGCAGACCTCACACGTTTACGGCTGGCAGCAGATGCGCAGACATGATTCTCTTTTGAAGAACAGGAGGGGGATTGTTAATCGATCATTCCGATTGTTTTGATATAAAATATTCATTGGCATGAATGGACGCATCGCGCCATAGATACTTCCGCGGCAGCGGTGCGCATGTGCCGCTGTAACATATGCCCAACATATAAGGAGCAATCTGATGCTGACCGTTGGTGATAAATTTCCGAGCTTTGATCTGACTGCTGTTCCGGGTGGTCCCGAAGGGCTGAAGGGCGAATTCGTTCAGATTTCTGATAAGTCTGACGCTGGCAAATGGAAGGTTGTCTTCTTCTGGCCGAAAGACTTCACGTTCGTTTGCCCCACGGAAATCGTGGCATTTGGCAAGCTGTCCAAAGACTTCGCTGATCGTGATGCCGTTGTTTACGGTGTGTCCATCGATAGCGAATTCGTGCACCTTAACTGGCGCCTGCACAACGAAGACCTGAAGGATCTCTCGATCCCGATGCTGGCTGACATCAAGCGTGAGCTGACAGAAGGCACAGGCGTGATGGCGAAGGATGCCGGTGTGGCCCTGCGCGCAACCTTTGTTGTGGACCCGCACGGCGTCATTCGCCACGTGTCCGTGAACGATCTGTCCGTGGGCCGTAACCCGCAGGAAATCGTGCGTATTCTGGATGGCCTGCAGAGCGACGAACTGTGCCCCTGCAACTGGAAGAAAGGTGACGACTTCATCAAAGTCTGATCCTTCTGCTTTATCAGCCAGATCATGCTGTCTCTGATGGTTTTTGATCTGGCGGTTGTCTTCGTGGCGATTTCGGTCTGCTGCGAAGGCAACGCTTCCGGTTTGCCTGCTCTGTGACGGGACGGCAGCCCGAGGAGTCTGCTCCATGCGGGTTTGTACTGCGGCCCTACGCCCTGCTTTCCCGAATGCTGAGAGTGCCTGATGTCCGGTAAGTTTTCCCGGTAGAAGGTGCCTCGTTTCCCCTATTTTCTTTAATTTCTGCGGATTGACCCATGTCCCTTGATGCCCTGAAGGATCGTATTCCCGATTATGCGAAGGATCTGAGGTTGAATCTCAGCTCTCTCGCCAATGATATTGCCCTGACGCAGCAGCAGCTTGCCGGTACGTTCATTGTCTCTGCCATCGCGTCTCGTAATGATGATGTCACCAAGGCTATTGTTGCCGAATTTGGGGGTAAGCTTTCCCCTCAAGCCCTGAGTGCTGCCAAATCTGCTGCGGCTATCATGGGGATGAACAACATTTACTACCGCTTTGTGCATATGGCAGGCGGTGACTATGCCAAGATGCCAGCACAGCTCCGCATGAGTGTGATTGGGCGCCCCGGTGTGGAAAAAGTGGATTTTGAACTGTGGTCTCTGGCTGTGTCCGTCATCAACGGCTGTGACCTGTGCGTAACCAGCCACGAGAAAATTGTGCGAGAAGCCCTGGGGGCGGAAGCTGTTCAGACCGCCGCGCGTATTGCCGCAACCGTGCATGCTGTTGCCGTGGCTGTGGAAGGTGCTGCTGCACTGGGTGATTGATTCTCAGCCAGCGGGCGTCAGACGTTTTTATATTGTCGAAAAGCTGCCCCCTACCTTCTTCTGTTGACCGTGCAAGCGAAGCGTTCTCCATTCCATGCGGAACGCAACGCTTGCTCAAAGGAGGGGGGAAGTTTGCAATCTCTTGCCTGCCTGCCTGCCTGCCTGCCTGCCGGAGGCAATGGCGGAGTAGAGTGTAGATCCAGTCTGATCAATCAGAATGGTTTTTTCTGCCGGAAAGCAGGTTTTCGGCACCATCCATAAAAGGCCAGCCCGATTATTGCCTGTGTGGTAGAGTGAGGCGTCCACCTGATGGGGCTTTGTGTTGCGCCTCTGGGCCATTGGTTTTTGTGCCAAAGATCCTCTATCGGACTTTCAAACCGGCCTTTTCGATCTCAAGAGATCTACGGGGTTTATTGGGGAAGGGCTTTTCAAATAGCTTCTACCATCCCTCCAATACGGTTCCCTTAAAAGGGCGGCGTTTTGCGGACAGCGGGCGGTTCTGCAACGCATAAGGTGCAGCGCTTCTTAAATTGCCAGGCACATTCTCCCTCTAATCCTACCCTGCACGCTTCGTGCGATTGCGGGCAGAAGCATGGTCGTGGCGACAGGGCCAAGGCGTTATCGTGCTGACATTCAACGGGCGGCTACAGAAGTCACCTATAGGTTCGGCTGTAAAAAATGCCGGAACGGGTAGCAGTTTAACGATAAAAACGATGGGGGATTGGCATGGGATCAAATGCCACAGGAGAGGGGCGCGCCATTTTCTCATTTAATTTGTATTTTGAGAGAAAGTGGCGCGAGTGACGGGGCTCGAACCCGCGACCTCCGGCGTGACAGGCCGGCGCTCTAACCAACTGAGCTACACCCGCAGTCCTGACGCTCACCAGTAGTGTGCGTCGGTATGAGGGGTCTTATAGCGGGGATTTTTCGTTTGGCAACAGGGTTTGGGTAAAAAAAATGCAGATTATGTATTTTTCTCTTTAATCCAGAGACTTATGGAGAAAATGGACGATTGTTGGAGGCATGCGGGAGGTGCGCGCCCCTTCATCATTCGCCGGTGGGCAGGGTGGAAGGAACGGCCCGAAAAACCCCCATCCGGTAAGGCAGGGAAGGGGGCGCAGATCGGTCAGTTCTGCTTTTCAAATGCTCCAGCAATGGCAAGTGTCACCTCATCGCCAACCATTGGCACGTAGGTTTTTACGCCAAATTCACTGCGTTTAATGACCCCTGTCGCCTGGAAGCCGACCGTATAAGCTTTGTCCATGGGGTTTACTCCAGACCCCACATAGCGTGCCTGTAACGTAAGGGGGCGGGTGATGCCGTGCAGAGTGAAATTGCCGGTGATGGAGGCTCCTCCTTTGCCATCGGGCGCGACCTGTGTGGAAACAAAGGTGGCCGTGGGGTATTTGGCTGCGTCCAGCCAGTCCGCGCCCTTCAGTTCGTCTGTTAGTCTATCACTGGTGGTTTGAACGCTGCTGACCGGAAGAGAAATGGTCAGTTTGGACGCAGCAGGATGCACGCTGTCCAAAGCGAGTGTGCCGCTGGCACCGGAGAACAGGCCGGAATAATTGGTAAAGCCGAAATGCAGCAGGGAGAATACTACCTGCGTATGGCCGGGTTCGACTTTGTAGGTACCGCTCTGAACCTGTTGGGGAGCGCCTTCTGCCAGCGCCATGCTGAGAGAAGCTGCCATGCCGACAACAGCAAGAGAGCATGTGAGAAGTCTTTTAGACATAATGAAACATCCTTGGGGAATGGTGAGAACAAAGGAAGAGAGGCATATGTCCGCTTTGTCCTAACGCGAGAGCGTTGGGTTCGTACTCTGCCGGGAAAAAGATCAGCCGCCGAAGGTGAAGCCGGAAAGAGCCTTGCCCATAACCGTGTCGCTATAGGTGCGGACGCCCAAATCTGTGCCTGCGGCACCTGCAACGACCATCAGGGGAAGCAGATGGTCTTCACTGGGGTGACAGATGCGCGCGGCGGGCGCGCTTTCCCACTGAACGAGTGCCTGATTACGTTGGGTTTCCGGCTGTGTGATGGCTTGGGTCAGCCATGTGTCAAACTGGCGGGCGGCATCATTGGAACGTGGGTCACCCGTCATGAAGTGGCGCAGATTGTGGTAGGTCAGGCCTGTGCCCACAATCAGGATGTTCTGGTCCCGCAGCGGCGCGAGAGCCTGCCCGATACGCAGATGCTGGGCCGGGTCCATATCCTGCTGTAGAGAGAGTTCCACAACGGGAATATCCGCCTTTTCAAACGCCAGCATGAAAGGAATGAAGACACCGTGGTCAAAGCCACGGTGGGGATCTTGTTCTGCGGCGATACCTGCTTCCGCCAGCAGATGTTGCACTGTTTGGGCTAACTGGGGTGAACCCGGTGCAGCATAGTCAAGCTGATAGGTGTGGGGTGGAAAGCCGTAATAATCATAAATCAATGACGGATGAGCACCAGAGGTTACGGTTGGTACTCCGGTTTCCCAATGGCCAGATACAACCAGAATGGCATCTGGCTTCTGGGGAAGGGTATCGCGCACCCCGCGCAGATAAGCCGCCATGGCATCCCACGTATCCGGCCAGTCCATGAAGAAGCACGGCCCTCCACCATGCGGCAGGAAGAGGACGGGCTGACGTCCGGCAGAGTGTGAGTGACGTGCGGCTTCAGGCATGGGCAGACCAACCGTGACAGGAGCAGGAATGGGAGTGTCGCGTTCTCGATGCCTTTTGATAATCCCATGTTTCAGTAAGATATCTCACACCAGGAGTATGAGATGGGTATTCTGGAAGGCCCTTTTCTTCTCACTGGAGGGAACTGCCTTAGCTGTCGTCTCCTGAGAAACGCGCATAAAAAAAACCGAAGGGCGGCATAAGCCGCACACTCCGGTTTCTCGAACCCATCCTACGGTGTGATGGAACCGTAGGAGAAAGGGCAAAACGCTTTATTTGGCCTTTTTGGCTTCTTCCACGCCAGTGCGGATGAAGTCACCAGCTTCTTCACGGGTGCCCCAGCCGGTCACTTTCACCCATTTGCCGGGTTCCAGATCCTTGTAGCGGGTGAAGAAGTGCTCAATCGCCTTGACGGTGATTTCCGGCAGATCCTGCACGCTTTCCACTTTGCTGAACTGCGGGTGAACCTTGTCATGCGGGACGCAGATGATTTTTTCGTCCTGGCCGGATTCGTCTTCCATCTTCAGCACACCGATGGGACGGGCGCGAATCACGGAGCCGGGCACAACGTTGCTGGGGGTCAGCACCAGGGCGTCTGTCGGGTCTCCATCAGCGGCCAGTGTGCCGGGAATGAAGCCATATGCCGTGGGGTAGGCCATGGGCGTGAACAGGAAGCGGTCCACAAACAGGGCGCCGCTTTCCTTGTCGATTTCGTATTTGACGGAAGATCCCTGCGGGATTTCGATCACCACATTGATGTCAAACGGCACATCTTTACCAGGAGAGAGTTTCGACACGTCCATAAGGCTGCTCCAGCATGGGTAAAATACGGATGCCAGACCCTATCCGCCATGGTGCGACTTGCCAAGTCGGAACAGAAGGGAGTGAATTTTGGCTGTTTTTCACACTCAGAACTCTTGCCAAATGTGTCAGGTTGCGTAATCAGAGAGCCACCTGCGCGCCCGTAGCTCAATTGGTTAGAGCGGGCCGCTCATAACGGCTAGGTTGCGGGTTCAAGTCCTGCCGGGCGCAGGTTTTTGCCTTTCACGTCCTTATCGGCGCCTTTTTACCAGTCCATTCGCGGGAGTTCATCTCATGGCACCATATCAATACGTCTATGTGATGAAGGATCTGACCAAGTCCTATCCGGGTGGTCGGGAAGTGTTCAAAGGCATTACGCTGTCCTTCCTGCCGGGCGTGAAAATTGGTGTTCTGGGCGTTAACGGTGCCGGTAAATCCACCCTGCTCAAGATCATGGCGGGGATTGATAAGGAATATGGCGGGGAAGCCTGGGCGGCTGAGGGCGTAAAGGTCGGGTATCTGGAGCAGGAGCCTCAGCTCGACCCCAAACTGACCGTTGGTGAGAACGTGGCCCAAGGCTTTGGCGACCTGAAAAAGGCCGTTGACCGCTTCAACGAGATTTCCATGCGCTTCGCTGAGCCCATGGAAGACGATGAAATGAATGCCCTGCTGGCTGAACAGGCCGATTTGCAGGAAAAGATTGATGCTGGCGATGGCTGGGAGCTGGACCGCAAGCTGGAGATCGCGCTGGATGCACTGCGCTGCCCGCCTGCTGACAGCCCGGTAGACAAGCTTTCCGGTGGCGAACGTCGCCGTGTGGCTCTGTGCCGCCTGCTTCTTGAAAAGCCTGATATCCTGCTGCTGGACGAGCCAACCAACCATTTGGACGCAGAAAGCGTGGCATGGCTGGAAAAGACGCTGCACGATTATCAGGGCACCGTGATGGTCATCACCCATGACCGTTACTTCCTGGACAACGTGACCAACTGGATTCTTGAAATCGAACGCGGTCGCGGTATCCCGTTTGAAGGCAATTATTCCTCCTGGCTGGAACAGAAGCGTAAGCGTCTGGCACAGGAAGAAAAGGAAGAAAGTGCCCGCCAGCGTGCCCTTGCCGCCGAACAGGAATGGATTGGGTCCAGCCCCAAGGCGCGTCAGGCCAAGAGCAAATCCCGTATTGCGCGATATGAAGAAATGCTGGCCCAGAGCGCTGAAAAGCAGACGGGTGTGGCGGATATCGTCATTGCGCCCGGCCCGCGTCTGGGCGGCACGGTGATTGAAGCCGATCACCTCAGCAAAGGGTTTGGTGACCGTCTGCTGATTGACGATCTCAGCTTCAAACTGCCGCCGGGTGGTATTGTCGGGGTGATCGGGCCGAACGGTGCTGGTAAGTCCACGTTGTTCAAGATGATCGTGGGTCAGGAAAAGCCGGATTCGGGTGAACTGAAAATCGGTGAGACTGTAAAGCTGGGATATGTTGACCAGTCCCGTGACGATCTGGACCCCAACAAGACCGTGTGGGAAGAAATTTCCGGCGGGACGGATGTCATTTATCTGGGCAAGCGCGCCGTTCCTTCCCGTGCTTATGTCGGGGCGTTCAACTTCAAGGGCTCAGACCAGCAGAAGAAGGTTGGTATTCTTTCCGGTGGTGAGCGCAACCGCGTGCATCTGGCCAAGATGCTCCGCAAGGAAAGCAACGTGCTGCTGCTGGACGAACCAACCAACGATCTGGACGTGGATACCCTGCGTGCGCTGGAAGAAGCCTTGGCAGAATTTCCGGGGTGTGCCGTGGTTATTACCCATGACCGCTGGTTCCTGGACCGTCTGGCAACGCATATTCTGGCGTTTGAAGGGGATTCCCACGTCGAGTGGTTTGAAGGAAACTTCCAGGCTTATGAGGAAGACAAACGCCGGCGTCTGGGTGCTGATGCTACGGAACCGGGCCGCATCCGTTATCGGCCCATCGCCCGCTGATCTGGCTTGGATGGGTGTCTGATGCGGCATCCGTCCTGTCTGCCCTCAGGTAAATCTTTCTTTTCTTGTCTGACGCCCCATGCCGGGGCGTTTGCGCGTACTCCTGCCTTTGTGCGGAGGGCGGGCCATGTCTGATGCCCGGACAGTTCGCACTGGCCGTTTGGTGCTCCAGCCAGTTACCTGGCGTGACATGGAAGATATGGTTCGCCTCAAGGCCGATGGCGGCGCTTTTGGCCAGATGCTGGGCGGCGTGTGCACCCGTCAACAAGCTGAACGCGATATGGCGGATGATATTGCGTTTTGGGCCTGTCATCGTGTGGGGATTTTCACCATTCACGAGCACGGCAAATTTGTGGGGATGACCGGCATCCATGACAGACCGGACGGGCGAGGATTCGGCCTGCGGTTTGCCCTCTATCCTTGGGCAAGCGGGCGAGGAATTGCGCGTGAAGCTGCCAACGCGGCTTTAAGTTTTACGCATAATGCGGGGATTTCCCGTGTTGTCGCTGTGGCAAAAGAAACCAATCTTCCCTCACGTAGTATTCTGAAGGGAATCGGGATGCGCGAGTGTGAAACATTCGAGCGTGATGGGCAGACGATGGTTGTCTATGAAAGCATCCGCCCTTCCTGAAAGAAGCGGAGACTTCTGCCGCCGCAACGCAGATTAGAGCGCGTGCGCGAAAAACGCTGACCGTAAGGTAGCCGGGCGTTTTTGCCCGGAGACAAGGGGAGCGATCCCAATCTCTTGCTGTCATTGGGATGAACTGATGACGCATATGCCCTGAAGGCAGGCCTTCACATTCCCCCTTCCGGCTTCAGAGCATCCGTTTCCTTTTTCCGGAGAAGCACCCAATTTTTCGTCAGGAAGTGGCGGCGACTGCGTAGGTTAACGTCCAAAATCTGCATTAAGCTTGCGAGTCTGCTCGATAATTGTCTGGGTCAGGTGACTCTGGCTGGGAGGAAGCCGTACCTGAAGCGCCATCAGATCATGTGCCGTGGTCAGGTGGAGGAGGCCCTGTATGGGGCTGTTATTAGCTATCAGGCGGCTTTCTGTGCCGAATCCGGTTGTGTGCGGTGGGGTTGTGAAAGCAACATCTCTATCCCCTTCGCGCGTTATCTGGTCATCCGGATACGGGCCGCTCGGAAAGTGGCTGGCAGGCTCTATCCCTTCTTGAATGACTGACTGCACATACGCCTGATAGTTGGGAAAGGCGCGAGCAACGGTGCGTGCCACGTCAAAACGGCCACTGGTTGTTCCAAATGTGGAGGAAAGCTGAATACCGGGGCCGTTGGTTTGGGCTTCAAGCGCGGCCCTGTCTGACTGGGGAAAGGCTTCGGGCCGGAGCATCAGGAAAGTGCCCGATGAGCCATACAGTTGCAGACAATGCCACCCAACCGGCCCCACGGCGGCCAGATCCTGAGAAGCATAAAGCGTTAGGCCGGCAGGAAGAGGGGCGGCCAAGGCAAAAGGGGTAGGAAGAACCGTTGGGGCGGCAACAGGACCTGTCTGCCCGTCTGCCGTACACCCCTGAAACTGCGTGATGAGGGAGTGTGCTGCTTGTGCGTGGCGAGGGGAGAGAAATGTGGTTCCTGCCAGAACAGCGCATGGCAGAAGTAATGCGGACCTGTGCCGCAGAAGGTTGTGGACGAGGGTCATGATCGTGCTCTTTTCCTGTCCTGACGGTTCAGCCTGCTTTTCAGCGGCCAGTCTCATCTTTCATGAAAGAGCGGACGAGAGAAGGGTTTCCCCAATTTGTAACAATTCAAGGGAAGGTCAGATGAGCACAAAAAAAGCGCCACTCCAGAAGAGTGACGCTTTTTGATCTCGCTCCGTTGCCGGAGGTGGAAGAGGCTTACTGCTGTGTAGCAGCCGTTGTGTGGTGGGCAATCTGGCGCTTCAGGGCGCTGATCAGTGCATCCACGTTGCCGCCGTTACGGGCGATGTAGGAGGAATAGTCCTGCCGCTGTGTCAGGCGCAGGCTGGCTCCTTCGCCAATAACGTCCACCACTTTGGGAGAGTTATTCACAATCCACTGCATGGTTGCGGGGGGCTGCTGGGGGCGCAGAAGAGTGGCTTCAACAGCGTCATCCTCACCGGATTTGGTGACATTGCCAATGGTAAAGCTCACGCCACGATAATCGCCCAGCTTGTCGGTAATGGCGTTCACCAGCACCTGATGGAACAGGCCCAGATATTCTTTCTGCTGGGCAGGTGTGGCAACTTTCCAGTAGCGGCCAAGGCAATAGCGGCCAATGCCGTCAATATCCACGTTTTCCTGGATAAGCGGCATAACTCTTTCCTTTTTTTCAGAAAGAGAGACCGGGCTATTTACAATAGCCACCAGCTTGTTGCCGAAATCCTGAATGAACTGGCGGGTATTCTGAGCTGCATGGGCCGGCAGGATGGAAAGGCTGCCTGCACATACCATGGCAAAGGCACCCAGAAGAAAGCGGCGGCCAGAGAGGAATGTCATGTCAGTGTTACCCTTGTTGTTTATTCTTGACATGGTACCACAAAGGCACCGTCGCTCGGTGGTCGTTTTTGATAGCTTCTATCTGAGCCTTGCGTTGCTGCTGATACGCACTGCGAATGGTGGCGTACGGGTCGAGCGCATCCCGCTGCAGTGCGTCCAGCTCATCCAGATGTTCTGAGCGTCCATGCACAACGGCCATCATGTTATAGGCCCAGTTGAAGCTGATCAGCCCATATCCACGTGGTACATAGTTCCAAGGGGAAAGCCCCTGGTCAATCCCGTAACCAATTCCGTCACGGATGGAGGATGGCCCCATGGGCAGGAACAGGTAGGGGCCGGAGGGAATGCCCCAGTTGGCCAGCGTCATCCCGCCATCATTATCATGATGAGGATATCCAGCCATTTTGGCGACATCAATCAGCCCGCCAAGGCCGACGGACATATTGATGCACCAGCGTACAAACGCATCACCCGCACGGCGTGGCTTACCTGCGCCAACATCGTTAAAGAAGACAGAGGGCTCGTTCATGGTGGTGATCATGTTGCCCAGTGAATTCCGCACAGGGCGGGGCACGGCCCACACATAAGCCTTGGCTACCGGCCGCAGCGCCCATTTATCAAACGTCATGGTCAGGTTGTAGACCTTGCGGTTCAGGGGCTCGTACGGATCGTTCGCCTGTTTGTATTCGGCCAAGGCGTCTGGATCTTTGGGGGGCGGATTGCGGATGCTGCTGCAACCCGCCAATGCCAGAAGAGAAAGAGCGAGAAGAGAAGAGCGGGTGGAGAAACGGCGATAAGCCGAAAAGCCTGCCCGGGTCTGACCATTCTGTGCCTGACCGCGAGGGCGGAGCCGCATGCCGTTCCGTCCTGAATTCATTGCCGCCTTCACCTTCACCCTGTGACGCATCCTTAATATGACCTGACCGTATGGCAGGCCTATCCTGCCGCCTTGTCTACCACGAGAACGGCGCTACGCAATGCAGGGCTTCTCTGCACGGAAGGCAGGGTAGAAGAAAAAAAGCGCCTCTCTGGCCCTTCGGTTCACCGCGGAGTGTGATTTTTTTGTTCTCTGTTGCCTGAATGCCGCAATTATGCGGTTTCTCGCGCCATTATTAAGCGCGAGTGAGGGGATTCTATTGGATGGCAGACGGCCAGTTTACAGGCCGCGTTCCCGTTTGATCAGATCCCATGCCGCGTTAATGCGTGAAATACGGGCAGAAGCCTCCGCAATTTCGGCAGGTGTCGCATTGCGGGCAGACATCACATCCGGGTGATATTGGCGAACCAGCGTTTTCCAATGCGCGCGAATCTCGTCATTGGAGAGAGAGGCTTCCACACCCATGATCACGTAAGCATCTTCTTCCGCCATGGCAGGGCGTGCGCGGCCCTGCTCCGCACGGTCCCACGCTCCCTTGCTTAACCCGAACAGGGCGTGAACCCGTTGCAGGAAGCGTGTTTCTTCTTTGGTTAAAGGTTCATCAGCAGCAAGGTCAGCGCGGGCAACGGTGAACAGAATCGCCAGCAGGTCTTCCAGCGGCTGTTTGTCATCAGCGTAAGCCTGCCCCAGTTCGCGGGCAAAGGCTTCATAATCATCCGTGCGTTGACGGGCCATATCAAACAGCCGTCCCAGCTCGCGCATATTTTCTGGCGGGACCCGAAAGCGTGCCTTGAAGGCGTTAATTTCACGCCGGTTCACTGGGGCGTCGCATTTGGCCAGCTTGGCGCAGAGAATCACGCTGCTCAGGCCATAAAGCTGCTCTTTCTTGCCCATGGTCGCAGCCAGTTTGGCCGCCATGAAGGTTGCCGCCCCGTTGGGGTCAGGCCGGGCACGGGCCGCCCAGCGGTCACTCCACCCTCCTGTCGGGGGCTGAAGCAAAGTCCCTTTGTCTGCAGCGTGGCCCAGCGCCGTGCCCAAGGCGGCCCCTACAGGCCCCCCCATGGCAAACCCGGCAACGCCGCCAAAAATCTTACCCCAAATCGCCATTCTGTCCGCTTCAACCATCTGTGCTGTGAGTACCATATGGTGCCCGGTTTCAGCCTTTCAAACACCATAGCAAGGAGATGGCCTGCAAGAGAAGGCAATCTACCGGCAACGCTGCCATGGCGCGCCTGTTCAAATGGCTACGAATTCAGGGGGAAGCAGGGCGGGTAAGCGGTCTTAATTTTTATTTGCGGCTTTCATTATAAAAAGGGCGAGGGAAGGAGGACAATGCTTCCCGCCTGAACCGCAGGCGTCATGCCATGTCTCCGGACGTGGCGACCAAACGGCTCATGGTGTCCAGATAGGCGATATAGGCGCTTCGTCCCTGTTTTGTCAGGCTGAGTTGCGTGAGCGGGCGTCGCCCTGCAAAGCTTTTATTTTGCAGGACATATCCGGCCTCTTCCAGTTTTCTGAGGTGGGTGGACAGATTTCCATCTGAAACCTGAAGATGCGTCTTGAGGGTTGTGAAATCCGCAGTGCCGGTGGCGGCCAGAAAGGTCATGATGCCAAGCCGTACCCGGCCATGAATGGTTTCATCGACCTCATGGATATTGAAAGGAGGCATGGGAGTTTAGGCTACAGCGTTCTGTTTGCGCATCAGCACACCGCCGGGCACAGCCAAAAGAAGCACGAGCAAACTGCCATAAAGCAGGAAAAGATAAGGTGAGTTGATGAACAGTGCAGACAGAAGAGCTCCAACAAAAGAAGAGCCAGCAACAAATTGCAGCCATTTCTGGCCCGAGATCAAAGCAGCAACCAGCCAGCCTGTTCCATAAAGCCCCAGAATCAGTGAGGGAAACAGTGCCCACACCAGTGTTGTCTGGCACCGCCACATGATCAGCAGGGCCGCTAGAAAGACGGTGAGAATACACCACCCAATAGATTGCCAGACCCGCGCCATGGCCTGATTGGTGAAAGAAGAAGCGCCCGTAAGGTTTGCTTTTCGCGCCAAGATGAAAACGCAAACCCCATGCACGCACATGGCGATCCCATAAATCCATATGATGGCGTCAGGCTCAAGGCCAAGAAGGTGGCGGGAGGCAGCCCACGCAATGACAGAGGCAACCCCGAAAACCAGGCCGCCCGCCAGAAGGAAAGGCCCAAAAGTGAACGGCGTGCGTTGTCCGGCTTCAGCCAGAGCACGTAAAAAACTGATGTCCTGCTGCAAGATATGTGTCTGTTGGGTCATGGAGCGTCTCACAAGCCGAAGGGGTGGTTGCCAGCAACCGTGAGTTCACCATAGGAAATTCACTTTGAAATTAAAAGTAAAATTTTATGCAAAGTTAAAAATAGTCGTTGGCGTGCATTGAAAAGCTGAAGGCAAGGCGAGGTAGAGGAAATGCGGGGAGGTCCTGCGCCGTAGAGCCAGAGCAGAAAGGAAGGTGCTTTGGGACGTGAGTGCTGTTGCCTGCCGAGAACGCAAAAGCCGGTTAAGCTATCTATCTGGTGGACCGGCCTTTTGGGGAAAACGTATTTGTCATGTGACAAAATGAGATTAAGAGGCTGTTTGAAAAGTCTATAAGGCGGAGGGGCTGGGCGTCAGCGGCTGACTGTGTTGGCTTTTATTCCGATGGCTTCGTATCGACCTTCATGGTTGCCTGTTCAATCTTGCTAACCTCTCGTCAGCTTTTCATAGTTTATTTTTCAAACTGTCCTTCATCGTCAGGATTTCATTTGTTATTTTGAAAATTTATTTCATGTAAGGGGATTTTATTATTGTTATCGTGTCTATGAAGGTGTTTATAGCCTACGCTGCGTAGCTGTTTTTGACTTCTTGCTATTTATTGTTGGGTCTGATTATTTTCTAGAATTATTTTTAAAATGGACTGACTAATTCAAATATTTTTCGTTGAATGAGGTTCTGCTTTATCATCTGTCGTCGCATTGACCTGTTTGCGCAGCCAGTTGAGGGCATGGACCCGTAAGGCAGAAGCAAGAGAGCGTGGTGGAAGGCGTTCTGCATCCACCCGTGCAACCAGAACGGGCAGAGGCTGCTGGCAGGCATCTGCCATTTCCTCAAGAACGTCCCAGAAGTCTGGTTCCAGCGCCACGCTTGTGTCATGTCCGGAAAGGATAAGGCTACGTTTGCGTAAATGCGAACTCATGATCCATTCTCTTTCAGGCGGAGGGTAGCCCATTGGGCAGCTTCGGCAACTACCGGGTCTGTATCTGTCAGCAACTTTTCGGCGTGAGGTAACAGGGAAGGTTCGCCGCTGTTGCTTATGGCAATCAGCACATTGCGCACAAAGCGATTGCGGCCAATGCGTTTTATGGGAGAACCGGAAAACATCTGGCGGAAAGAGGTATCATCCAATTGGCTGAGGGTTGCCAGTTCCGGGGCAATCAGGTCTGGGCGTGGCTGCAGTTTGATCTGGCGGGATGTCTGGGCAAAGCGGTTCCAGGGGCATACGGCCAGGCAATCATCACACCCATAGATATGTGTGCCTATGGCTGGGCGTAAGGCGTGCGGAATAGGGCCGGAATGTTCAATGGTCAGATAGGAAATGCAGCGCCTTGCATCCATTTTATAAGGTTCAGGAAAGGCCTGCGTGGGGCAGGCCGTCAGGCAGCGCGTGCAACTGCCGCAGCTTCCTCCGGAGGGAGGAGAGGCAGGCAATGCCAGCGTTGTATAAATCTCACCCAGAAAAAGCCAGCTTCCATGGGTGCGGGAAACAAGATTGGTGTGCTTGCCCTGCCACCCTAATCCTGCCTGTTCTGCCAAAGGTTTTTCAGAAACAGGTGCCGTATCGACAAAGACCTTGACCTGCGGCGTTTCAGGCAACGGATGTGCCTGTGCCTGTGCCTGTGCCTGTGCCTGTGCCTGTGCCTGTGCCTGTGCGGCGGCAAGCGTTTCGCGTCCTTCCTTGACCACAAATTGGGCCAGATGCTTCAGCATGCCTTTTACCAGATCATGGTAATCGCGGTGGCGGGCATAGACGGAAATATTGCCGCGATCTGGTTGGCGCAGGGTTGCCAGAGCATCGCCTTCCGGCGCGTAAGACAGACCGAGCGCAATCACGCTGTGGGCATCGGGCCATAAATCCTGCGGATGCGTGCGCTGGTCCGTACGTTCGGCCAGCCAGCCCATTTCTCCCTGATAGCCGTTGGCCAGAAAATCGGTCAGACGCGTGCGTACCTCTGGCCCCAGATGCGCAGGGCTGAAGCCAATGGCGTCAAACCCCAGAGCCAGTGCTTTATCCCGAATACGCGCGGCAAGCTTCTCCATGCGTGCAGCGGGGAGGGGAGGGGAAACGGAGTCTGAGTCAGGCAAGAGAGGCTCCCGCGAAAGCGAGATCTCTTACGGCTCGGGCCGGAAAAAGGGGATATGGTGAAACTGGCTTCTGACCCGCTTGATGGTGGGGGATAAAGCAGGGAATGATATACCCTGCTTCTTCCTCAGTACGAGCACAGGCGGGGTCAGGGAACAGGTGGGATGACCGGTTGTGGCATTTCATCTTCTGTCCAGTCTTCTGCGGCCCATTCAGCCCGAAGCTGTGTAGCCAGCGTTTCCAGTCGGCCTTCCAGAATGGCTTGGCGTATCTGGCGCATCAGCCGCTGATAATAGGCGATATTATGCCATGTCAGCAGCATGGGGCCCAGAATTTCATTCGCCCGGAACAGGTGGTGCAGATAGGCACGGCTGTGGCGTGAACAGGCCAGACAGTCACAGTGTGGAGAAATGGGCCGTGCATCGCCAGCGTGGCGGGCATTGCGTAAATTCAGGGTGCCACGTTCTGTATAAGCGCGGGCTGTACGGCCCGCACGGGTGGGCATGACGCAGTCAAACATGTCCACGCCGCGCATCACGCTGCCCAGCAGATCATCAGGCGTGCCAACGCCCATCAGGTAGCGGGGCGCATTTTGCGGCATAAGCGGAACGGTGGTGTCCAGTGTGGCGAACATCAATTCCTGCCCTTCGCCAACGGCAAGGCCGCCAATGGCGTAGCCTTCAAACCCGATGTCGGTCAGGGCTTTCACGCTTTCAGCCCGCAGGTCTGTTTCTGTGCCGCCCTGCACAATGCCAAACTGACCGTAGCCCTCGCGGTGCACAAAAGCCTCGCGGGAGCGTGCTGCCCAGCGCATGGACAGGCGCATGGATTTGGCAATGATTTCCGGCGGCGCAGGCAGGGCCGGGCATTCATCAAAACACATGGTGATGGTGGCATCCAGCGCGTGCTGGATGTCGGTCGAGCTTTCCGGGGTCAGGCGATGCGTTGAACCGTCAATATGGGATTTGAAGGTGACGCCATCCTGATCCAGTTTGCGCAACGCCCCCAGAGACATGACCTGAAAGCCGCCAGAATCCGTGAGAATCGGGCCGGACCAGTCCATGAATTTGTGCAGGCCACCCAGTTGCCGTACCCGTTCCGCGCCGGGGCGCAGCATCAGGTGGTAGGTGTTGCCCAGAACAATGCCCGCGCCGGTGGATCGCACCGCATCCATGGTCATGGCTTTTACGGTGCCCACAGTGCCCACGGGCATAAAGGTGGGGGTGGCAACGGGGCCGTGAGCAGTGTGCAGGGTACCAGCGCGGGCGTTGCCGTCCATGCTCTCGCAGGTCCAGTTGAAACGGGTCATGAAAGGGCTCCGGCCGCACCTGTGGGGTGGGCAGTGGTCTGATGAGAAATGCGGTGGGCATCAATGGGGTTGGCGCACCGCAGCAGGCAGGCATCTCCGTAGGAATAGAAACGGTAGCCAGAGTTTACAGCGTGGGCGTAGGCCGCGCGCATGCGCGCTGTTCCGGCAAAGGCGCTGACCAGCATGAACAAGGTGGAGCGTGGCAGATGAAAATTGGTCATCAGCATGTCCACTGCCCGGAATTTGTAGCCGTGCCGAATGAAAATGGAGGTTTCAGCGTCAAACGGATGCACCCGGCCTGTTTCATCTGCAGCGCTTTCCAGAAGGCGCAGGCTGGTGGTGCCGACAGCAATAATACGGCCACCTGCCTGCCGTACAGCGTTGATACGCTCTGCTGTTTCTTGCGTGATGATCCCGCGTTCAGCATGCATGTGGTGTTTGGAGATATCGTTCTCCCGCACGGGCAGGAAGGTGCCGGCACCCACATGCAAAGTAAGCGTGCAGCGTTCAGCTCCGGTCGCGTCTACTGCTTCCAGCAGGGACGGCGTAAAGTGGAGTCCCGCCGTGGGGGCGGCCACAGCCCCTTTATGCTCGGCAAAAATGGTGGCGTAGTCTTTGTCGTCCTGCGCCGTCGGGCCATGTGGACGGTGAATGTAGGGTGGAAGCGCCAATGCCCCTACATCTTTCAGGAACGCATCAAAGGCGCTGCCTTCTGCTGAGAACCTGAGCACGGCTCCGCCACCTTCTTCCCGCGCCAGAACCTCGGCAGTGTGGGGGCTGCCGGTAAATGTCAGGGTATCGCCCACCCGCAGGCGGCGCGCATTGCGGACCAGCACATGCCATGTGCCATCGGCCAGAATACGGTCCAGCGTAATGCCGATACGGGCTTCCCCACGCAGGGCGTGCAACTGGGCGCGGATAACAGCTGTATCGTTTGCGACCAGCAGATCACCCGCGCGCAGCAGGGAGGGGAGATCAGACACATGCCGGTCATGGAACGGGCCGTCTTGCGGCACATCCAGCAGGCGGGCGCTCTCCCGTGGTCTGGCAGGTTCCTGCGCGATCAGGGTTTCGGGCAGGTGGAAATCAAAATCTTCGGTACGGTCGCTCATGGCCCGATGGGTTTACGCAATAGGCAGCGCCTGCGCCAGAGGGCAGATGGATGGAAAACTGAACCTTGTGAGCACTGATGCGTCTGGCCCACAGGGAAGAGGGCAGAAGGCGGCAGGGTTTTGCAAAAGATGGCATGGGTGGTACGCCTCATCCTGTCTTGAAGTGCGAGCAGGCGAGGTTCAAAGTCCAATCCTGTTTGTATGAGAAAATTTGGAGAAAAGAATGTCTTACGCATTGCTTGATGCGGCCCGCGTTGCCAAAGCCGCCAAAACCTCTCTGGGTGTTTTGCAGGCCAGCAACGAATCTTCTGAAGCGCATCAGCGCAAGATCATCATGATTGAACGGATTGAAGCTCTGGCCCGTGCTGCGGCTGAATCTGACGCTGGCAAGGCCGTTACCCTGACCTCTGAAGAATTCTGGCTGATCAGCCGCAACTGGTAACAAAGGAAAAGCACACCATGGCGTTTGTTCTCTCAAGCCCGGCTTTTACTGAGGGCGCAACCCTGCCGCAGGCCCAGGTTTACAACGGCATGGGGCAATCCGGGCAGAATCTTTCCCCCGCGCTGGAGTGGAAAGGCGCGCCGGAGGGCACCAAAAGCTTCGTGATCACAGTGTATGATCCGGATGCTCCAACAGGGTCCGGCTGGTGGCATTGGGTGGTTGCCAATATTCCTGCAAGCGTGACCAGCCTGCCCGAGGGTGCAGGGTCAGGCAAAGGGGGGCTCCCCGCAGGGGCCTTGCAGGTAAGGACTGACTTCGGCGTGCCGGGATATGGTGGGGCAGCTCCTCCGCCCGGACCGGTGCATCATTATGTTTTTACGGTGCATGCGGTGGATGTGCCCACACTGGATGTTACCCCGGACTCCAGCCCGGCTCTGGTTGGTTTCATGGTGCATCATCATAGTCTTGGTGCGGCCAGCCTTACGGCTATTTACGGCGGAAAAGCCCCGTAAGGTCTGCATGAAGCGTCTGCGGAAGGATAAATCCGCCGTTTTCATCAGACAGGAAAAAAGGAGGCCAGAAAAGGGCCTCCTTTTTTAGTGCTTACGGCCTGCCGGAGAGTGAGGCTGAACGGAGCGGCGTATGATGTGCCAGATCCACCACCACATCCGTCATGGACACACTGCCTTCGTGTGTCAGGAGCGCGTCTTTGCCACCCACATGATGGGGCATGACCATCAGGGTTTCTCCTTCATCCATGAATTTGAGTCGCAGGTCATTCCACCGTGGCGCCACAAAGCGCCGGAAGGCAGCCGCTAGAGCACATTGGTCCACACACCAGTTGGTCGGGTTTTTGGGGTCATAGGCCGTGTTCAGATAATCGCTCAGGAAGTGTGCGATGGGCGGCAGGAGATCGGTTTCTCCAAAATAGGAAATACCTGCGCCAAAACCCCAGGGTTCGCCCATCACCTGTTGGCCCTCATGATTATAGGCGTACAGACGGAACCCATAATCCGCTGTGTCAGCCATCTGTTGCCACAGGGTAGTGAAGTTTTCAGGGAAGTACCCGTCACAATCGGCCGTAATTACCGGGCAGCGGAAGCGGGCCACAATTTCGGGCAGCATCAGATACCGGATGGCTGTATAGGTCGCGCCATCCCTGTGTGTCAGAGAGCCATGAGTAAAGCTGAGCTTCACGTGCGGATCATGGGCCGCCAGCCATTCTGAAACCCGCGTCAGGAAGGTCAATTGTTCCATGGTTGGCTGTTCCACCCCGATACAGAGGTGAATAGGCTGGGCAGGCGGAGTGCTTCGGCAGGCCCGAAGGAGAGACAGCACCAGCTTTGGGATAAAACGGAAATAGCCGGTATCACACCCGAAAACCAGACACAGGGCTGGTGGTGAAGCGGTAGCCTCTTCCTCCGGGCTGAAATGCCATTCCCACCCAGAGAGGCCAAGCCGGTCTGGTACAGCGCGGGAGGAGAGGGCGTCGCATTCAGCCTCACTCAGCCATGAAAAAACTCCACAATTATAATGGATGGGATGAATATGTGTCTGGATGGCCAGTGCTTTTGCTGCCGCGTAATGGGCATCGGCTTCCCTGCGCAGGCCAGCCAGCCAGCTGGCATGACCCATGTTCACTTCTTCCCAATAGCTGAGGCCGTTGAAATGGGCCTCAGCTTTCAGGATCTTCAGCCGACGCTGTATGCTCTGACCTGAACAGATTTCTTCAAAACGTGTGCTGTAGGCCTGTCGTACATCATGGCTGTTCTGCCGTGCCAGGGGCATGGGGATAAGCAACTGATCAAAGAACCCGTCAAACATGGGCAGCCCCATGCGGCCCAGACGGCGGGGTAAATCCAGCAGAGCGTCTTCCCCTGCGTTCACCCGATCAAGAAGAGGTTGAATCCGTTGCAGGTCCGTGTCGGGGAAGCGGGCATTAAGGGCTTCGCTCAGCAGATGTGCTGCGGTTTCATACTGTTTTGTACGCAGGGCCAGAATGGCAGCATAATAGATCAGATCGGGGTTGGTATCTTGCGCGCGTGCGCAGGAGAGGAACCCTGCCGCCAGATCCCAAAGGGCAAAAAAACCACACTGGCGCGCCAGATGGAGCAGATGCCCCGTATCGCCCGGTGCGACGCTCACCTTGAGGATCTGCTCGCGCAGTTCCTCTGTTGCGGCCCAGGGTGTGCTCTGGCTTGGCCGGATTTCTCCCATCTGCAGCCGTTCTGTCAGCGTTTCCAGTAGCGCTGAAAGTGTGCGGGAAGGGCATTGAGTCAAAGTGATCCGCTGGTCGCTTCCTTCAGTCCAAAGGGTGAGGGTATCCCCTTTTCGTTCCGTCTGTAGTGCTTCTGCTGGCCACTTCCAGTCTCCCAGATGAATATGGTGTTCGTGGCATACGGCGCGCCCTACCCAGCGGCCATTTTCGTGCCAGTCACGGGTGGTCAGGTCTTTCAGAACGGGAAGGAGCGCGGTGGGAAGGGCCAGAAAATGTTCCCAGGCGGCGCAGATAGGCATCGTGTCAAGTTTGTCAATTGCGCGGCTGGAAAGGTAATGGGTGTTGGCCTTCAGCGCCACAAACTGCCTGGTGCCAATGGAGTTCACAGGCACGACTTTTACAAAGGCCTCACATGGCTCGATCGTGCCATCATCATGCAACACCACAGGGGATGTCGCACGGAACAGGATATCCGTGAAAGAAGCGGAATGCATGTGCAGGCCTGTGTAACCCACCAGCGCGCCATGCCATGAGAGAAGAAAAAACGCCATTTCAAAACTTTATCCTGAAACGGCGTTCGTGAAAGAGGAATTTTATCAGGTCAGACTGTTTTTGTGTGCAGTCAGAAAGAACAGACCTGCCTTTATGCCAGAGCCTCTAGCAGTGGTGGCAGATACTGATCCAGTTTTACGCGAAGCGGCATCAGATAAGCCCGCCCTTTTTCCTGCGAGAGGTGCCGTAATACGGTCTGGGCAAACTGGATATTGGCCTCCAGCGTGGGTTCAAAATCCTTTGGGAACACCACATGGTTGGTGGTCTCCCAATAAGAGCGTGAGCGTGGGCCAATAACGGGAGACAAGCCCCAGAACACGGTTTCATCCCGCAGCCATTCGCGGCAGAGGTCAAACAGTTTCAGGTCAAACACGGGTTGGGTGAAGAACCCTTCCGCCCCGGCCTCTTTCTTGCGGGCAACGTCTTCCAGTTCCTGCCATGGCGCACGGCGGTAAGGGTCAAATGCCGCATAGATGCGCAGGTGAGGCGCTTCCTTTTTGTAGCGGCGGATAATGCTTTCCGTGCTGTTGGGGTAGGTGCGGTGGGACAGATCTGCTGGCGGATCTCCGTGCACGACCAATACTTCTTCAAGCCCCGGCTGATCTGCACCGGGCAGAGGGGCGTCTGGAGCGATATCAATCGCCCGGATGTGGGGGACAACCCGCGCAAAGTGGGGGTGGATCAAGGCAGCAGCATCCCAACTGCGCAGCGGAAAGCGCATCAGATCCGGCACGTTCAGCGTATCGGCTGCGGGAAACAGAGCCTTTACGCTGGCAACATCGTCCAGCAAGGCTTCCGTGCTGCGGGGGATCAGTTCAACGGAGAGGCGTGAAAGGCTCATTCCGGTTTTCCCGTTACCAGAAGGCGCGCTGCCGTGAGAGTATTTTTCAGCAGGCAGGCAATGGTCATGGGCCCGACGCCACCCGGTACTGGCGTGATACGGCCAGCCACTTTGACGGCTTCGTTAAACACAACATCGCCGACTAACCGGGTTTTGCCGTTCTCCAGCGTGACGCGGGTGATGCCCACGTCAATGACCGTGGCCCCCGGTTTGATCCAGTCACCCCGCACTAGTTCACGCACCCCGGTGGCCACCACCAGAATGTCGGCCTGCCGGGCCAATGCAGCGGTATCCCGTGTATGGATATGCGCGATAGAGACCGTGCAGCCTTCGGCCAACAACAGCAGGGCCAGCGGCTTGCCGACCAGATTGGATGCGCCAATCACCACGGCGTGCTGGCCGTGCATGTCTCCCAACTGGTCTTTCAGCAGGAGCAGGCAGCCCAGCGGGGTGCAGGGCACAAGACCGGGGAGCCCGATTGCCAGACGCCCTGCGTTGGTTTCTCCGAGTCCATCCACATCTTTTTCGGGGCGGATGGCATTGGTCACACGCCGCGCGTCCAGCCCTTTGGGCAGCGGAAGCTGAACCAGAATGCCATGAATTTCCGGATCGTTGTTCAGGCGTTCAATCAGCGCCAGAAGTTCGGTTTCAGAGGTTGTTTCCGGCAGCATGTGCATGAAGGAGCGCATGCCTGCATGATGAGTCTGGATCGCCTTGTTGCGCACATAGACTTCGCTGGCCGGATCATTCCCTACCAGAATGACAGCCAGCCCCGGCGTGACGCCGTACTGATCATGGAAAGTACGCACATCATCGCGGATCTGAGCGCGAAGGGAGGCGGCAAAGCCTTTGCCATCAATCAGGGAGGCCTGATGGTCGGAAGAAAGGGGAGAGGATGCGCTCATCGTTCCTGCTGCCAGTCTAATCGGGAAGGGGCGGTCTGAAGTGTTGGAGGCATACGCAAAAAAACATCTCGGGACAATGCCGCAGCCCGGTACAGCCGCAGTTTTCTGCGCGCATGTCAGGGCAGCAGGGATAAACCGGCAGCCGCCACATGTGGTGGGCTCCCTTATTCTGCGGCGTTATCCTGCCGATAGGGGGAAAGCTGGCCCAGTGCCTGGGCTTCTTCCGTCATTGCTAAGCGTTCGTGTTCCAGAAAGTTCGCCACACTGGCCCGAAAGGAGGGGTTTTCAATCCAGTGGGCGGAATGGGTGAGGCTGGGCACATAACCGCGCTGGATCTTGTGTTCCCCCTGTGCGCCAGCTTCTACACGTTTCAGCCCGTGCGCGATGGCAAAGTCTATGGCGCGGTAATAGCAGAGTTCAAAATGCAGGAACGGCCAGTTGCCTGTGCAGCCCCAGTTGCGTCCGTACAGAGTATCTTTGCCCAGCAAGTTCAGGGCGGCGGCAACGGTTTCCTGCCCGTTACGCGCTACCATCAGCACAACCCGTTCCCCCAGCCGTTCTGAAAGCAGAGGAAAGAAAGCAGGAGTGAGGTAGGCGCTTCCCCATTTGCGGTCCACCGTGTTCTGGTAAAATCTGTAGAACGCATCCCACTCGGGTTTGGTAATGTCGTTCCCGCGCAGGGTATGAAAGGTGAGGCCCGCCGCATTGGCGTCTCGCCGCTCGCGCCGCAGGACCTTGCGTTTGCGGGATGAGAGCGCCTCAAGAAAATCCTCAAAGCTCTGATAACCCCGGTTATGCCAGTGATATTGCAGCCCCAGCCGATGCAGCCAGCCACGTTTGGCCATCAGGGCGCTTTCCTGCTCCTGGCAGAAAGTGACATGGGCGGAAGAAAGGCCGGTATCGCCACAGATCTGGCGCAGGGCATCTGCCAGCACGGCAGCAGCTTCCGGGGGAGCATCAGGGTGCACAAGCAGGCGCGGGCCGGGTGCCGGGGTAAAAGGAACGGCAACTTGCAGTTTGGGATAATACTGGCCGCCTGCGGCTTCAAAAGCGCGGGCCCAGCCTTGGTCAAACACGTATTCGCCCCAGGAATGCCCTTTCAGGTAAGCGGGGCAGACGGCCGCCAAGGTGCCATTCGGGGCGTGCAGGCTAACATGCCGGGGCATCCAGCCTGTGCGGCGGGAGACAGAACCACTGTCTTCCAGCGCAGAGAGAAAGGCGTGGCTGACAAACGGGTTATCTGACCCCGCGCAGGCATTCCACGCCTCTGCCGTGAGGGAATGGATGCCGTCGTGGAGTGAAACAGACCAGTCCGGCATGGCGCATCCTCTCAATCAGTCGATTTCGAACAACCCTTCCACTTCAACCGGGGCATCCAGCGGCAGGGATGGCACACCCACGGTGGAGCGGGCATGGCGGCCAGCATCACCAAATACATCCACGGCCAGATCAGAGGCACCATTCATGACGGATGCATGAGCCGTAAAATCTGGCGTGCAGGCAATAAATCCGCCCAGACGCACCACGCGTTTCACACGGCTGAGGTCACCCACGGCGGCCTTAACCTGTGCGATCACGTTGATCATGCTGTAGCGGGCAGCTTCGACAGCGGTTTCAACAGATACCGCGCCACCCAGCTTGCCTGTGGCGAACAGCTTGCCGTCAACCATGGGTAACTGGCCGGATAGAACCAGCAGGTTGCCAGTCTGCACGGTCGCTACATAGTTGGCAACAGGAGCAGCGGGTGTGGGCAGGGTGATACCCAGTGCGGCCAGACGTGCTTCAGGGGTGGTGCTCATACAATCATCTCCGTTCAGGGTGCCGCGTGCGCCATCAAAGGCGCATGCAGCGGGAAAAGAGGCTGCCCCGGCAGGCTATAAAGCCGGCCCCGAAAGGGAGGGCCGGCGATAGAAAACCGCTCTGTCTGGCTCCAGCGTATCCCCCGCAACAGAGTGCAGGGCAGCGCCGGGGCTAGAGGACCAGAGTTCCGTTAGCTGACAACCAGCCGCAGGCTGCCTCGTTTGCGGGGGGCAGGGTCGCTCTCATCCGGCGGGAAATCAAGCGGCAACAACGGATCAGGCTCGCCCTGCATGTCCTGATGGGGGCCATCGGGCAGCTTTTTACCCAGATAGGCTTCAGACAAAGCGCGAAAGGCATAATCCAGCATGGAGGTGGCGTAGGTGGCCACGGGGTCTCCTTCCACCGTGCCGGAGGGGCCGAAGCAGGAATAGGCAAAGCTGTTCACATATTCTTCCAGCGGCGCACCATATTGCAGGCCAATGCTCACGGCTTCCCCAAAGCTTTCCATCAGCCCTTTCACCATGGCACTCTCCCGCGTGGGGGTGAGGGACAGTTCGCCCAGTGTTCCGTCCTCATACTCTCCCGTACGCAGGAACAGGCGGTGGCCGCCAATGGCTGTTTTCTGAGTAAAGCCGCCGTGGCGGTGGGGCAGCGCACGGCGCATTCCGCGTTCCAGCTTGCGGCGTAGCGGCTGGGCGGCCGGGTCTGGCCGTGCTGGCATGCGGTCAATAAAGCCGGTCAGCGCCCGATACATGGCCATGTGCGCGGTGGGTCCGGGCAAAGGCAGTACGGTTTCCCCGGCCAGCGCAGCCGCTAGAGCGGTTTCTGTGGTGAAGCCTCGGGCCTCCAACCGGTTGACGGTGCTTTGAGCCAGCCGTCCATCCGGGCGCAGCAGGGAGAAAACGGGGGCGAGGCCGCACGCTTCCACGCCCAGCACGCCATCGACTGGCCCGGAGGTGGAGAAGCCGGTTTCAATGGCTTCAAGCGGATTTTCAGTTTCTACCGCAGCTTCATTCCACACGGCCCGGAGCGTTTCGCTCAGGCCCGGCAAAACGGTCCGCACAGGCGGAAGGGGAAGGGACTCGGGGCCACAGCCGGAATGGGCTGTCAGCGTTGCCAGTGTGGCAATGGCGCATGCGGCGGCACGGCCATCTTCACTATCGTAATCCAGCCCTACTCCAGCCAGACACGCATCCAGATTGGTCAGCAGGATGTCCCCGGCACATCGCGGGGGAGTGCCTGCGCCATCCACATCAGAGCTCTTGACGGCAGGCTGAGCGTTTTCAGACTGGGGTGCGAACAGATCAGGCAGCGGCAGCTCGCCGTTGCGCTGGTTGCCCATGGTGTGGGAGGCATCACGCAGCACGCGGGAGAGCAGACGCAGGGCCGCCACAAAGGTTTCTGCGGCAAACCCTTCCCCCGGAGAGACAAACGCGGCCAGATTGAGCACAAAGCCCGGCGGTCGATCGAATTCACATGCCCAGACGGCTTCTGTCGGAGCCGCCTGACGCATGAGCAGAAGCCAGATGAGAGACCGCGCAGTGGCGTCATCCTGTGTCAGGGCGTCCACCCAGCGCGAGGCCGCGCGCGGGAGGTCTATTGCGTCCGTGCCGGGTATGAGCTGGGCCAGCGCAGAAGCTGCGTCGGTATCCCACTCAGCGGGCAGCGTTACGGAGCGGAAAGGAGCATCCGGGTCTGCTGCGGCCTGTAGTGTGCTCATGAGCACACCGTTCCAATGGCGTCTGGCTCTTGTCATGCCCGCAGTTTACGCCCTGTGCACAGGGCGATGGAACCCGGTCAGACCCCTCTGCAGATTATA
The DNA here is from genome assembly GCF_001499615.1 of Acetobacter senegalensis. NCBI lineage: Bacteria > Pseudomonadati > Pseudomonadota > Alphaproteobacteria > Acetobacterales > Acetobacteraceae > Acetobacter > Acetobacter senegalensis. The sequence goes on from NZ_LN606600.1 coordinate 2,211,430, forward strand.
CAGACCCCGGTATAATGAGGATATGGGGGATAACTTTTTTCCAATCGAGCGCAGTTGATCGAACAGGAGGCCAAAAGGCATGGACCGCGCCTTGCCAGCGGTTTTATCATCCCGTTCATGGCAAATATCGGAACACGGCTGTACACGCGCCGCAAAGGGCGGCTGGTTGGCAAGGACGCCCAAGGGCGCTGCTATTACGAATCGACCGGCCCCGCACGCCGCGGCGGCGGGCTTGACCGGCCTGAACGGTGGGTGATCTACCTGAAAGGGGAAGATCCTTCCGCCGTGCCGCCGGAATGGTGGGGGTGGCTGCACCATACGCTGGATGCACCCATTCCTGATGAAGAGCGCAAGCCATGGCAGCTTCCGTACCAACCTAACATGACCGGCACGGCGCAGCGCTATAGCCCGCCGGGCAGTGCATACAGCACCGGGCAGAAACCTCCTGCCACAGGAGATTATGACGCCTGGACGCCGGATGCGTGATCTCGGACGCATTCCCTGCTAAGAGGAAAATCCAGAGCAGGGAGTGCAACAGGATTCATGGCTTCAGTGACATCAGCAACCGCACGGCGGAATTCGGTTGAACTCATAACGGGTGTGGTCGTGCTGATTGCCCTCGCCCTCATGCTTGTGGCCGCTGTGGTAGGGGAAGGCCGGAAAACCGATAGTACGGGTTATCCGCTTCATGCCAGCTTTTCCCACATAGACGGGTTGGGCGTGGGGTCGGATGTGCGGCTGGCAGGTGTTACCGTTGGGCAGGTGGTCCAGGAACGGGTTGATCCCACGACCTACAAGGCGGAAGTCACCTTTACCGTGCGGCCCGATATCAAATTGCCAACGGATAGTGCTGCCATCATCACCAGTGATAGTCTTCTGGGCGGTAAATACATTGCCCTCTCTCCTGGTGGGGATGATCAGACCCTGAAACCGAACGCCATGGTTAATCAGACCCAGGGTTCGATCAGTCTTGAACAACTGCTGAGCAAATTTATTTTCTCTGTAACGGACACACTGACCCGCGCCAACAAGGATGCGGCCAAGGATCAACCCGCTGCCCCAGCTGATGCGGGGAAGGGTGATCTGCCTTGAGGCAGAACGCCTGGTGTGCGCGGCTGTGGAGAAAAATAGCGAGATGAAAACCCCTGAAATCTGGCCGCAGGACGACGGGCAACCCGTATCCTGCGTGGAAAAATTAAAGGTGCTGGAAGAAAACTGGCAGGAAGTGCAGGACGTTCTGCGTGATGCGTTTGAGGATGCGGTTTTAATGGGGGTAAGTGAACAGGTGATGCGTGACCGGCTGGCTGATCTTGTAACGGCTCTCGTCTCCCCCCGTCAGGGGAGCGGCGCATGAAAAGCATACACATTTTGCGCAAGATCGCCCTTGCCTGTGTCATGGTCGGCAGCGCGGCCGTAGGCGCTGTTTCCGTCGCTCATGCCGTCGGCACGCCGCTTGCCCCTCCGGCCATTTATCCGCCCAACACATGGCAGGGGAAAGCGACCGCCGTTGTGCGCGTGCTGGATCGGCTGGATGCTCATGTGGAAGTGATCTCGGTTCCGGTTGGAACGACTGCACATTACAAGAGTTTAGAGATATCAGCGGGCCGTTGCCTGGAACGGCCGCAAACATTATCTCCGGATGCCGCAGGCTGGCTGGAGTTGCATGACACGCACCCGGATGGGGCAACGTTCAAAGGCTGGATGCTGGCGGCGGAACCTGCTTTGGGTGTGTTTGAAAGTGCTGTGTACGATGTGCGGATGGTGCGGTGTGAAGGGGATAATGTTGCCCCTGCTGCGCCGCCACTGCCCACACCAAGCGTGCCGGTGCTGACGCAACCTTCTGGTGCCACCCCTCCTTCTACCGGGAGTGATGGCGGGGCAGGCGGGCAGGCTCCCTCTACGGGGGCGGCGCCCGCTGGCCAGAACCAGACACCAGCCACACCTGAATATGGCGGCGAATATTAAGGTTAAGGACGCATTTTCTCCATAGTGTGTCCACAGAATGCATGACCAGCCCTGCCGTGCGGGGTGGTTGTCGTCAGCCGTTGGCTCCGGCATCGTTCAGCAACAGGCTCTGACGACCCTGAAGGCGAGGGACGGAGCCTGAAAAGATAGTAAGACGAGGTGCACGTGGTCCGTACTTTTTCCGGTAATGAGTTCCGCCTTCAGGTTCCCCCCGTGAAGGAGGCGGCTTTTTTATTCGATTTTGACGGAACACTGGTTGATATCGCCCCGACACCTGATTCTGTGGTGGTGCCTCCCGGCCTGCTGGAAACATTGCGTCGTCTGCGGGCAGCGTGTGGAGATGCCCTTGCGGTTATCTCCGGGCGTCCGATTGATCAGATCGACCATTTCCTCGGAGATGTGCCTTTTGCCGTGGCGGGGGAGCATGGGGTCGCGGTTCGGCATCGTCCGGGTGGTCCGATCGAACGGGTTGCTCTGCCCACTGTTCCGCAAAGTTGGTTGGTTGCCGCCCGCAAACTGGTGGAAGCCTGGCCCGGTTCCCGGCTGGAGCACAAGCAGGCCGGGTTTGTGCTGCATTATCGCGCTGTTCCTGAAGCAGGCGAGGTTTTCCGGCAGGCTGCCGAGGGCTGGATGAAGGAAGCAGATGGCGCGTTCCATTTGCAGGCCGCCAAAATGGCGTGGGAAATCCGGCCCGCAGGCGTGGACAAAGGCTATGCTGTTTCCACCTTGATGGAAGCGGCCCCCTTTGCAGGCCGAAAGCCGGTTTTTGTGGGTGATGATGTAACGGACGAGGATGGTATTGCCGCAGCAAAAAGGCTGGGCGGAGCTGGCCTGCGCATTCCCACGGATTTTCCAACACCTGCGGCATTTCGGGACTGGCTGGGGATACTGGTTGGAAAGGAGCGCTAAAGGATGGGACGTCTTGTTGTTGTATCCAACCGCGTTCCCGCCCCGCGTGACCGGCAGCAGCCCGCAGGTGGGCTTGCCGTGGCGCTGCGCGATGCGCTGAGCGAGGGCCAATGCCTGTGGTTCGGGTGGTCTGGCCAGCAGATTTCCGAGCATGAAAAGGCAGAGCGCGATGTCAGCATCGATCACGTGGAAAATGTTACCTACGCCACGATAGATCTGACGCATGCCGAGTTTGACGGGTTCTATCAGAAATATTCCAACGCCATCCTGTGGCCGCTCTGCCATTATCGCGCTGGCCTGATGGAATATAACCGGAAAGATCGTGAAGTTTACCTGGATGTAAACGAACTGTTTGCCCGGAAACTTCTGCCGCTTTTAAAACCGGATGATCTGATCTGGATTCACGATTACCATTTGTTCCCGTTAGGGCAGGCGCTGCGTGATCTGGGGGTTACATCCCCTATTGGGTTCTTCCTGCATATTCCGTTCCCACCTTGGAGCTTGATGAAAGCACTGCCCGGCGGGACCAAACTCATGCAGAACATGCAGGCGTATGATGTGATCGGCCTGCAGACAGAAGACGACGCACGCAACATGAATGATGGATTTTCCATCTGTGGCGTCAAGGCACGGGCACAGGTTTTCCCCATAGGCATTGACCCGGAAAGCTTTGCCGAGCAGGCAAAGGCAGGAGAAGATCTGGCGGAGGTGCAGCGCCTAGGCGAAAGTCTGGCGGGGAAGCCTTTGATTATTGGTGTGGACCGGCTGGATTATTCAAAGGGATTGCCTGAGCGCCTGAAAGGATATGAAACTTTTCTTCAGCGCTACCCTGAACACCGGGGTAAGGTTGTTTACCTGCAAATTGCGCCAGTTTCCCGTGGGGATGTTGAGGAATACCGTCTGCTGAAGCAGGGGCTGGATGAAGCCGTAGGCCGTATTAACGGCAGCTATGGTGATTTTGACTGGACCCCCGTGCGCTACCTGACGCACCCGGTGCCGCGTCATCTGCTGGCAGGTTTTTACCGGCTGGCCAATGTTGCGTTGGTCACACCGCTGCGGGATGGCATGAATCTGGTGGCCAAGGAATACGTAGCGGCACAGGATCCGGAAGACCCCGGAGTGCTGGTTCTCTCACATTTTGCGGGTGCGGCGCCTGAGATGGAAGATGCCCTGCTGGTCAATCCGCATGATGCCGATGAAATAGCAGAGGCCTTGCACAAGGCACTTATCATGCCACAGGCAGAACGAAAGGCCAGATGGGCCCTGTTGCAGCCTGATGTCTGGCGCGTTACGGCAGGAAGCTGGGCGCGAGATTTCATCGGCACGTTGGCAAAGGTAAAGCGCGCGTGAAGGCTGCGTTGGTTCATCGGAAAATGGGATTATTTCTGGCGTTGGCCGGAGGGCTGGCGTTGGGCGTAGCATGGTGGGTGGAACATGTTCTGCAAATCATGCCGTGTGAGTTGTGTCTGGTAGAACGCTGGCCGTGGCGCATTCTCATTCTGATTGGCATTATCGATATTGTTCTGCCGGGTGCGGCGGGTGGTCCGGTGCTGTGGCTGGCTGTGCCTGTTCTTCTGGCATCAGTCGGGCTGGCTGCGTGCCACGCCGGGGTAGAGTGGCAATGGTGGCCTAGCCCGTTTCCGGGGTGCCACGCGCCGCATATCAGTGGCCGTACAATGGCGGAACGTCTGGCGTCCATGCCGTTGCGTCCCTCCAAACCCTGTGATGCTCCCACCTATCTTGTGCCGGGCTTACCGCTGTCCATGAGTGTTATGGGCGGCCTGTATGCTGCCGCTATTCTGGCTGTGTTCTTTATCTGGAAACGCAGAGTGGCCCGCACAGCAAGACGGATTTTCTACTGAAAAGCTGCCAGACAGATTGCATGCAAAGTCTGTCTGATCAGACTACTCCGCTTTTTGCGTCTGATACGCTGGCGCCTTGATGATGCCTCTGTCTGCACGGGGCTTGTAAAAATCTTTTCCCCCAGCCCCAAAAATTCCTCGTCTGTGGCACGATGCAGATTTCTCACACCGGGTTATGACTGGTTTTCGTGGATTTGTGCTTCTTGCAGCACATGCTTGGCAAGGGTGGCGACGCGCTTGCTGGCTGAAGCACCCAACGCAGTCATGTCCTTATAGGAAAACCAGCGCGCTTCGAGAGCATCATCGCCCGCACACGGGGTCTGCAATGTTGGCGCTGATTCTGTGCAGCACACGGCGATAATAATGTAATGGAACAGCAGTGCGCCATCCGGGCCGTAGTGCAGGCTATCAAATACATCAGCGACATGTGTGGCTTTGGCGCATATTCCGGTTTCTTCAAGCAGTTCCCGTTCTGCTGCCTGAAGCAGGGTCTCGCCTGCTTCAATGCGCCCACCGGGAAATCCCCATAGTCCGGCATCCGGCGGGTTGGCCCGTCTGACCAACAGGAAATCGGAACCGCGACGTACTACGGCAAGAACCCCCGCACGGGGCATAAAGGGAGGTGTTTGGGTCATTACGTCTCTATCAGACAGATCATTCAACAGGGGCTTACGGAGGGGAGTATAGAAGGTAAGGCTGATTGATCAAAAAGTCAGAAGGTCTGTCACGCGAGGAAGGCGGATAAGGGGAGAAAGCTGACCGGCAAAGCCAGCCCGTTTGGGGGCGGTGTTTCAGTCAATCTGTTCCAGCCACACGCTATGTCTTTTGGGACTCATGTTTCTGGAAAATTGCCTGTATGGCAGCCTCCCATATTTGCCATGCAACTTATCACGGAGGAGAGGTTTAGGCTTTGGGTTTCTCCGCCCTTATCTTGCTGATAAAGAACGGATAAAGTTGCAGTTTATATTTGTTGGGAGTTCTCAGGAATGACGGCAGAAATGCTTTCTATCCCCGGTCTGGCCAAACCGGCCTCACGCATCGCCCTTGGAACATGGGCTATTGGCGGGGCCATGTGGGGCGGACCGGATGATGAGAATGCCGCCAGAACCATTGATAAGGCGCTTGATCTTGGCATCAATGTTATTGATACCGCTCCCGTTTACGGCTTTGGTCATTCAGAAGATGTGATTGGCCGGGCGCTGGAAGGCAAACGGGACCGCGTGATTCTGGCCACTAAAGTCGGCCTGAACTGGCAGGACGGCAAGGTGTTCCGTGATAGCCGGCCAGAGCGTATCAAACAGGAAGTGGAAGACTCTCTGCGGCGGCTGCGCACGGACCATATTGATCTTTATCAGGTGCATTGGCCCGACCCCAAAACGCCGATTGAAGAGACAGCGCGGGCGCTTGAGCAGCTTGTTACCGATGGTAAGGTGCGGGCTCTGGGCGTAAGTAACTTCTCGCCAGCCCAGATGGATGAATTCCGCAAGGTGGCTCCTCTTGCCGCTGTGCAGCCGCCTTACAACCTGTTTGAGCGCGAGATTGAAAAGGATGTGCTGCCGTACGCCATTCAGAACAAGCTTGTGGTGCTGGCATATGGTCCTCTTTGCCGGGGGCTGCTGTCTGGCCGTATGACGGCGGACCGGAAATTTGAAGGGGATGATCTGCGCAAGACCGATCCCAAATTCAAAGAGCCGCGCTTTGACCAGTATCTGAAGGCGGTGGCAGACCTCAAAGCCATTGCAGACAAGCACGGCAAGAGCATGCTGGCGCTGGCGATCCGCTGGGTGCTGGATCGTGGGCCGACCATTGCTTTGTGGGGCGCAAGAAAGCCCGAACAGATCAGTGGAGTGGATGATGCTCTGGACTGGAAGCTGAATGAAGCAGACATGAAAGAGATTGACGCCATCCTGACCCGTGACATTACGGACCCGGTAGGACCGGAGTTCATGGCACCGCCCGCACGCGCCTGAAGGAGTGGCCGGAGGGGGCGGTAGCGCCCCTTCCATATGGGCTTGCTGTAAGACCCGCCGTGGTCGCAGGGCTGGCGTCCGGGGTTTAACGTTGACTCGGCAAGCCGCTTTTCCGCAAGCTGTCAGGAATGAAAGACCCCTCCACCCTTCCTGAAGCGCCAGAACAACCGGGAACGGTCTTCCAGTTCCCGCTTCAGCAGGTTCTGAGCAGCCAGCAGGCGGCTGGCTATCTGGGGGTTTCTGAAAAACGGTTGCGGATTCTGGCGCTGTTTGGCGGTGGCCCGGCCCGCGTCAGGCAGGGCAGTGCTACGCCTCATTATCGCAAGGATGATCTGGACGCATACAGCGCCGCGCTGTTTTCCTATGCCGGACTTTCAGATGATGAACTGGCCCGGTATCGCAGCAACCGCACAGCAAGCGGTTTTTCAGGTATTGATCGCTTTATGGACATGGCCAGTCGGGATGAACTCTCTCAGGCGTGTGCGTTTATTGGCGGTCGTATTGCCATTGTTCTTGGCATGGTGGTGATTGTGCTTTCCCACACCCCCCTTTCACGCATGCTCTTTCATATGCAGTAAGGCGGTTTTTGGCGCGGTGGAGCGGGGCAGCCCTTGCGGGAGGCCGCGCTGTGCCCCATCTTGCTTTCTATGGCCACACAGTCTGCATCCCGTTCCTCTTCCTCCGCAGCGCGGGGCAAGAAGCGTCCCTCCCTGAGCGAAAAGGCAGCCGCACTGCCGCCCGTGCTGTTCAAGCCGGAAAAACAGGCGGCTCGGCCCAAGCTGAAGCGGATGGAAGTGGTTTCCGAATATGAACCCGCCGGGGATCAGCCACAGGCCATTAAGGAACTGGTGAAGGGCGTTGAGGCCAATGAGCGGGATCAGGTGTTGCTGGGGGTTACGGGTTCCGGCAAGACCTTCACCATGGCCAAGATGATTGAGGCCACCCAGAAGCCAACCCTCATTCTGGCTCCCAACAAGACATTGGCTGCACAGCTTTATGGGGAAATGAAGCAGTTTTTCCCGAATAATGCGGTCGAATATTTTGTCAGTTACTATGATTATTATCAGCCGGAAGCCTATGTGCCACGGTCTGACACCTATATTGAAAAAGATAGTCAGATCAATGAACAGATAGACCGGATGCGCCACGCCGCCACGCAGGCGCTGCTGGAGCGGAATGACGTGATCATTGTTGCGTCCGTTTCCTGCATTTACGGTATCGGGTCGGTCGAAACCTACTCCCGCATGGTGGTAAAGCTGGAATTGGGTGGCGAGATTGATCGGGACCGATTGGTGCGCGGTCTGGTGGAACTGCAATACCGCCGGAATGATGCCGCGTTTACCCGTGGCACGTTCCGCGTGCGGGGTGAGACCATTGACGTCTTTCCGGTGCAGAATGAAGACCGTGCCTGGCGTATTTCCCTGTTTGGCGATGAAATTGACGGCATTATCGAGTTTGACCCTTTAACAGGGGAAAAAACGGCAGATCTGCAGGAAGTCACCATTTACGCCAACAGCCACTATGTGACACCTCGGCCCACGCTCAATCAGGCTATCAAAGGCATCAAGCAGGAACTGCGCGAACAGCTTGATCGTTTCACGCAGCAGGGAAAACTGCTGGAAGCAGAACGGTTGGATCAGCGCACCACCTTTGATCTGGAAATGCTGGAAACCACAGGTGTGTGCAAAGGGATTGAAAACTATTCCCGTTACCTGTCTGGCCGTGAACCGGGTGATCCACCGCCAACCCTGTTTGAATATCTGCCTGAAGATGCTTTGCTGATTGTGGATGAAAGCCATGTGACCGTGCCCCAGATTGGGGGCATGGAGCGCGGGGATAATGCGCGTAAATCCACCTTGGCGGAGTTCGGCTTCCGTCTGCCCTCCTGCCTTGATAACCGACCTCTCAATTTTGCGGAATGGGATACCTTTCGTCCGCAGACCGTGTTTGTCAGCGCCACCCCCGGCCCGTGGGAAATGGAACGCACGGGCGGTGTATTTGCAGAGCAGGTTATCCGTCCGACGGGGCTGATTGACCCTGTTACGGATATCCGTCCGGTTGAGCATCAGGTGGATGATCTTCTGGCAGAATGTCGTCTGACCATTGCCAAAGGCGGCCGTGTTCTGGTGACAACGCTTACCAAACGCATGGCGGAAGATCTGACGGATTATCTGAATGAAGCCGGTATCCGTGTGCGCTATCTGCATTCGGATGTTGATACGCTGGAACGGATTGAAATTATTCGGGATCTGCGCGTAGGGGCGTTTGATGTTCTGATCGGGATCAACCTTCTGCGTGAGGGGCTGGATATTCCGGAATGTTCGCTTGTGGCCATTCTGGACGCGGATAAGGAAGGCTTCCTGCGGTCTCGCACCTCACTGATCCAGACCATTGGTCGTGCTGCCCGTAACGTGGAAGGCAGGGTGTTGCTGTACGCCGATAAAATGACGGATTCCCTCCGTTACGCGGTGGAAGAAACAGCCCGCAGGCGTGAAAAGCAGATGGCTTGGAATGAAGCGCACGGCATTACCCCGCAAAGCGTGCGCAAGAATATCAGTGATATTGTTTCTTCTGTCTTTGAGCAGGATTACGTCACCATCGCCCCGGATGAAGATACGGGTGTGACGGAATTTGTCGGGCAGGATCTTGATGCCGCTATTGCTGGCCTTGAAAAGCGCATGCGTGAGGCAGCCGCCAATCTGGAATTTGAAACAGCAGCGCGCCTGCGTGATGAAATCAAACGGCTGGAAGCGCTGCAACTGGGGATAGAGCCGCCTCCGCAGCCAACATCTACGGCCGGGAAAAAGCCAGCCGGGCGGCGCAAAAAGCAGGATCAGGTTCCGCGTCCCCTCGGGCCAGGCGGGGGAGGGTACGACCCTAAACCCAAAAAAGGCCGCACCCGAAGCCGGGGTTAGCCGAAAGGGACGGGTTTTTTTAAGAAGTGGAAACGGGCTCACCAATAGGGCAGGCAATCCTGCTTGTCCTATTGAGAGGAATGCGCCACATTTCTTAAAAACATATGGCCTATTGCAAGTTTTCTGAAATAAATGGTCTGTTAATGCCAGTGATTTCCTGAGCCTGAGCCAGATCATTTTTCTCTTTTCTCTCTAAAAAGCCGAAGAGTCAGGCAGCCTAAAAGGACACCAGATAATGTATTGAGATGATATCAAAATGCTCGTCTTTTAATTGAGAGACCTCTGGTTTCTTTTCCTCAATTTTGAGGATGATATCTGAATGCCTCCTAACAGCAGAGGCAGGAGGCATTCAAAGTGATGAGGCAGGGGTTTGTGGTGCGGCGGTTCTGGCTTCCGCCAGCCAGCTTTTGACCAGCGTATAGGTTACAGAGAGAATAACGGGGCCGACAAAAATCCCCACAAGCCCAAAGGCGGACAAACCCCCAATAACGCCCAGCATGATCAGGATAAGTGGCACGTCTGCCTGTTTGCGGATAAGGTAAGGGCGCAGCACGTTATCAATCACAATGGTCAGGACGGTGATAACCAGCAGAACAATGGCGCTCAGCATGTCCTTGAAGAAAAACATCCAGATTACAGCAGGAATAAGTGTTACGCCGGGCCCCGCCTGAAGCAGGCAGGCAATAAAGGTAATGGCGGTGAGAACACTGGCCCATGGCATGCCGGTTATTTCCATACCTGCGCCGCCCACCGCTGTTTCAACAAGGGCTGTTACCGTCACACCTATGGCCACGCCGCGGATGGTGCGGCCCGCCAGCAGGATCATGTCCTTGCCGCGTTGTTCCGCCAGAGCGTAGCCAAACTCCAGCACCAGTCTGGTGGCTGCTTCACCCTTGGCGTGGAGCGCGGCCATGATGACCAGCGTCAGCAGAAACTGTAATGCAAGCATGCTGAACCCGCCCAGATAATTCAGAACCCAGCGGATAATCTGGCCTGTATCAGGCACCATGTTATCCAGCAGCTGGGGCAGGCGTGCGTTTTCAATTTTCTGCCACAGGGTAATGCTTTTTGGTCCTATCAGCGGCAGGTTGGCCAGCCAGTGTGGTTCGGCAGGCACACGGAACTTCATGGCGGTCTCCCCAAACCGCATCAATTCTGCGGAATGGGTCATGAGGGTGGTCATGGCGAGCCAGAAGGGCAGCACAAATACCAGCAACGCAATCAGCGTGGTGCAGGATACGGCCAGAGCCCGGCTGCCCCAGAGCAGCTTTTGTATGCGAAGCAACAGGGGCCATGTGGTTATGCCAATGGTCATGGCCCAGATGGTGGCAGGCAGAAACGGGCGCACCACCCACAGTGAAAACAGGATCATCACGCCTGCCATCAGGGCAGCCAGAACCGCACGGGATTCCCGTGGTGTGGGGAGGGTAGGGGTCATGCGCTGGCCTGTCTGGAATGAATGACGGGAAAGGGGGAAAATATCATGCTGAACTGTCTGTCTTGATGGCGCTTGTGGGTGCCGGGGTTTGAATGCCTCTTCTTTACGCTACCTCTGCGTTGCCTCCCACCCTGTAGTTCTGTAACTCCCTGTGAACGGAAATGGCGCGGAGGTCATGCCAGTCAAGGCAGATTTCAAAACCGCGCAGGTTTGAAAAGAGAGATCATGCCAGAGCAGACAGAACTCCCGCCAACACAGCAGAAACGAAACCTGCGCTTCTGGTTCCTTTGTGCGGGAGGGGGCTTATGTGCCGTGGCTGCTGCCTCGGCTGTGGCTGGCTGGATGGCGGTCTCGCACGTCAATCTCGGGCCGTTTGTTAGCCGGCGCGCCACAGCCATGCTCGGTCGTCCTGTTTCAGTTGAAACCGTGTCCATTACGCCGGGACGTTGGGTGAAGCTGGCTCTGTCTGGCGTGAAGGTCGCCAATATTCCCGGTGGCAGTCAACCGGATATGGTGCAGGTAGGTAAATTGGAAGCGGAAGTGAAACTTTCGTCCCTTCTGCATGGTCCCATGCTGGTGCGGCATGTGGCGGGGGAAGGGATTCACGTTCTGGTGGAACGCACGCCTGACAGGCAACCCAACTGGCGTTTTGACACGCATGGCCTGCCGGGTGTGCAGTCAGAAAAACCTCCAGCACCCCGGCCTGCGCCTGCTGCAATAACCTTGCCATCGCTGGTGGTGCCGGATGATCGGAGCGCTTATCCGACCGCGCTGGATGTTGTTTTCCGTAACAGTGATGTCACGTATCGCACGGCCCATGGTTCTTCGTTTCGGACCACGTTGAACACTGTCACCCTGCAAACACAAAGCGCGACAACACCTGTCAAACTGGTGGTGGATGGGGCCTATAACGGGCAGCCGGTGCAGCTTACGGTCAACATGCAGTCCTTTGATGCTTTGCGCCATACACACACACCTTATGGCATGGTTGTGCAGGGGCAGTCGGGTGATCTGAAATTCACCTTTGATGGCACGGCAACAGATCCTGTGAATGCAGATGGCCTTTCCGGCAAGATCACTGCGAACACGCCAACCTCACGCCCGCTCATGACAATTGCAGGCATGGCCCTGCCACAGGATATTCCCCTGCATATGGAAGGCCAGTTTACCCATGCGGGAAATTTCTGGTCTCTCACACAAGGCAAGGGGACGGTGAAGAACAACGCCCTGAGCATTACGCTGGCCGAACTGGATGAAGGGACGCGCGGCCAGCCTGACCGTGTGAAGGCGGATATTGCATTCGATCACCTCAATCTGAACGATTTTCTGGGGAAAGAAGGGGCCTCCAATCCGGCCTCGACCGATATGGTGCTTGATGTGAGCCAGAACCCGGACCCGCTGATAGACGCACATCTTTCGGCCAAAGGCGTCACCTACAATATTTACCATTTTTCCGATGTCAGCCTGACAGCTGCCGTAACCCCCGGCGTAATGGCTGTAAAAAATCTTTCTCTGGCATATCTGGGTGCAACCATGACCGCTTCCGGCCAGATTGCGGCGGCCGATCAGGGAAAAGCCCACGTGCAGGGAGCAGTTGCCTTAACAAAGGTGGATATTGACAGATTCCGCCGGGCGTTAGGTTTTCAGGCTGTGCCGCTACAAGGGCAGGTGGATATGCAGATGACCGCCAGCGCCACACAGCACACAGTGAATGCTGTTGTTCAGCAGGCAGATATTGCCGCCGCTGTGGCCATGACCAATGGTGCGCTTGATCGCAAGATTATCCGGGCGGCATCGGCTGATCTGCGCATGTTGTTTCATACTCCGCAGGGCACAACCCCTGTTTCCTGCCTTCTGGGCGTTGTCAGTTCTCATGGTGGGGTGGGGCAGGCCGTGCCGCTGCGCATTAAAACGGCGGAGGGAACACTTTCCGCCAATGCGCGGTTTGATCTCAACCGGCGGTGGTTTGATCTGACGTTTGGAAGCCAGGGCAAAACGACGGGCCGTTTTGCTCTGGATATTCCGGTGCAGGTGAGCGGCAGTTTCAGCAATCCACATATCGGGCTGGCACGGTGGTCGGCTGATGGACGGGCCATGCTGGCCCAGAGCGAGCGGCTGAACGCCCTGCCAGCCGGGGTAAAGCAGTTTGCGCAGCGCAACGCCTGTTATCGGGCCATAGCGCAGTAACGGCGTTGATGGGGAATGAGGTGAAGGCTTGTTCCCGTCGCTTATCCCTTCTACCGTGCAGATGACAACAAGTTCATATCTGGACGGAACGCATGACAACGTCTGAGACCACACTCGAGCCAGATTACGCGGCCCTGGCCGCGGCACCTGTCTGCGCGGACCCGTTCCCGCATGTGGTGGTGCCGCATTTTATCCGCCAGCAAGATCTGCCACGGCTGTTTGCCGCCATGCCGGACATTCAGGCAGGCGGCTCCTTTCCGCCTGCGTCTCTTTCCCTGTCGCCTCTGGTGAAATCTCTGGTGGAGGCTATGGAAGGGCCAAAACTGCGGCAGATGGTGGGGGAAAAGCTGGGTCTTGCGCTTGAAAACGCTCCGTCCATGCTTACCATCCGTGGCCGCACACGGGAGAAGGATGGCCGAATTCATACGGATTCTCTGGCAAAGCGTGTCACCATACTGCTCTATCTCAACCCGGCTGATGAGACATGGCAGAAACAGGAAGGGTGCCTGCGTCTGCTGCGCGGGCACCATGATATTGAAGATTACGCAAAGGAAGTGCCTCCGGTGGATGGCACGTTGCTGATTTTTCCCAATGGTCCCACCACGTGGCATGGCCACCGTCAGTTTGTGGGGCAGAGATATACCATCCAGTTGAATTACATGACGGAGGATGCGCGTGCGCGGTCTGAACTCCGTCGGCATCAGCTTTCCGCTGTGGCGAAGAAGCTCGCCATTCCGGGTTTTGGTGCCTGAATTTCAGCAGTTTCTCTTAAAATCATGATCCACCACTCAAGGTAATAGAATGACGGCTTATTCTCCTTCCTCTGGTTCTCAACACAAGGCAACGGTGCGCGGTATGGCAAGGCGGCGGAGAATGACCTCTCTCATGGTGGCGGCCACCATGCTGGCAGGTACTGCTTTGTCCTCTGTTACCTGGATGCCCTCTGCGCATGCACAGCAGGCAGCGCCGCAGCAAGGCACTGTGCCGGGCATGCCGTCCTCCCTGGTGCCCGCGGCGTTAAGCAGCGCGCAGGTCGTGCGGGCCACACTGCCCAATGGGCTGCGGGTGGTGATTGTTCCTAACCGGCTTGCTCCCGTTGTGACAACGGAGATCAACTATCTTGTGGGCTCGGCCGAGGCTCCTGCGGGCTTTCCCGGAACGGCCCATGCGCTGGAACACATGATGTTTCGCGGCAGCAAAGGGCTGGATAAAGACCAGCTTGCAGCCATGGGGGCCAGACTGGGTGGCAGCTACAATGCTGACACAACGGAAGATGTCACCCAGTACTTCTATACGGCGCAGGCGCGCGATCTGCCTATCCTGCTGAAAATTGAAGCCCTGCGCATGAACGGCCTGACCTTGTCCGAGGCCGACTGGAGCAAGGAACGTGGCGCGATTGAGCAGGAAGTCTCGCGTGATCTGTCCAGCCCGGCCTACCGGTATCTGGAGCAGCTTCAGGCTATTCTGTTTGCAGGCACGCCTTATGAAAAAGATGCCCTTGGCACGCGACCATCTTTTGACAAAACCAACGCAACACTTCTGCGCTCCTTTTACGAAAAATGGTATGCGCCCAACAATGCTATCCTGATTATTACGGGTGACATCAATCCGGTAACAACGCTGGATCAGGTGCGTGACATCTTCGGCGCCATTCCGCGCAAGACGCTGCCAGAACGGCATAAAGTGTCGCCTGTCCCGCCATCTGCTCATACCATCGCTCTTCCCACGGATTATCCGGTAGGGTTCGCAACGCTTGCTTTCCCCATGCCGGGCCGTACCGCGCAGGATTTTGCAACAGCGGATATCCTGTCCGATGTTCTGGGGAGCCAGCGTGGCGCGCTGTATGATCTGGTGCCGCAGGGCAAAGCGCTGTTTGCCGGTTTTGAATACGCGCCCAAAAAGGAAGCCGGTTTTGGACTGGCTCTGGCGGCCTTCCCTAAAGGAGCGGATTCCACCAAGACACTGGCCGATCTGCAGGGTGTCCTCGACAAGATCCGCAAGGAAGGCGTTCCGGCTGATCTGGTGGAAGCCGCAAAACGGCGTGAGATTGCCCAACTTCAGTTCTCTGCCAATTCCGTAAGTGGGCTGGCTGCGATCTGGTCCAACGCTCTGGCCTTCCAGAATCTGGAGTCCCCCGGTGATGTGGTTGCAGCCTATCAGGCCGTGACACCTGAAGCTGTTAACCGTCTGGCTGCCACGCTTCTTGATCCGACCCACGCTGTGACAGCCGTGCTGACACCAGAAAGTTCCGGGAAACCTGTGGCCGGAAAAGGGTTTGGTGGGGCAGAATCTTTTGCATCCACCCCGGATAAACCAGTCAAGCTGCCGGATT
The DNA here is from genome assembly GCF_001499615.1 of Acetobacter senegalensis. NCBI lineage: Bacteria > Pseudomonadati > Pseudomonadota > Alphaproteobacteria > Acetobacterales > Acetobacteraceae > Acetobacter > Acetobacter senegalensis. Next base: position 2,227,008 of record NZ_LN606600.1, read on the forward strand.
GGGCGGAAAAAGCCCTGACCCAGCTTGAAAAGCCGGTGCCGGCACCGTTGCCTTCCGTCAGTACTCTGCCGAATGGTCTCAAGTTGATAGTCTGGCCTTCCCATGTCAGTCACACGGTTCAGTTGAGCGGCGAAATACGCCAGTCAGCAAACCTGCAGGAGCCAGTGGGCAAGGAAGGTGTGGAGGGCATTACGGAAGCCCTGTTCTCCTACGGCACCACCACGCATGATCGTCTGGCGTTTCAGAAGGCGTTGGATGATATTCCTGCGTGGGAAGATGCAGGCGGAAGCTTTTCCTTGCAGACGCTCACGCCTGATTTTGAAAAAGGCGTCGCTCTTCTTGCGGAAAATGAACTGCATCCGGCCTTTCCGGATAAGGCGTTTCAGGTTGTAAAAATGCAGACGGCTCAGGCGCAGGCAGGGCAATTGCTCTCTCCTGGCTATCTGTTTGGTCGGGCGGTTACAAAAGCCCTTGTTCCCGCCAAGGACCCGGAATTGCGGGAGGCCACGCCAGCTTCCATCATGAGTGTCACGCGCGATGATGTTCTGCATTATTATCAGGCAGCGTGGCGGCCTGATCTGACCACTATTGTCGTGACGGGGGACATTACGCCAGAAAAAGCGCGTGCTGTGGTGGAAAAAGCTTTTGGTGATTGGAAAGCGACAGGTGCCAAGCCTGATCTTGATCTGCCCAAAATACCGCTCAGCAAGGCATCTCGCGCGAATGTGCCTGATAAAAGCAGCGTTCAGGATGAAGTGATTCTGGCGGAAACACTGGGGCTGCAGGTTGCTGACCCGGACCGTTTCCTGCTGAATCTGGGCAATGAAGTCTTGGGTGGGGGGCTGTTCTCCTCCCGGCTGTATCGGGATCTGCGGGTTAAAACCGGGTATGTGTATTCGGTCGGGAGCAGTTTTGACTGGAGCCGGACCCGTGGCAGCTATTCCATTGAATACGGCGCAGACCCGAATAAAGTAGGGCAGGCGCGTGTGGCTGCGGTCAAAGACCTTCAGGCCATGCAATCTGCTCCCCCGACAGATGATGAACTGTCTCTCGCTAAAGCGTCTCTTCTGCGTAGTCTGCCGTTGCGGCGGTCCAGTCTGGGGGCAATTGCCCGCCAGTATCTGAGCCTGACAGACCTTGATCTGCCACTGGATAATACGGACAAGGCGGCAGAGGTGTACTACAAGGCAAGTGGCGCAGAAGTGCAGGCAGCGTTTAAAAAATGGCTACGTCCGGACGATCTGGCGCAGATTGTCAAAGGTCCTGCTCCAAGCTGGTAATGCTGAGAGGCGATGTAAACGCCCTTTCCAGATTGGAATAATAAAAAAGGCTGACAAAATTTCAGGTTTTGTCAGCCTTTTTAGTGAGCAGAAATAACTGCGCGTTCTGGTCACTCATGACAGAGGAACTCAATCAGCGCTATTTATGTTCGGCTTGTCGCGTAACCGACCCGTGTAGCAGGCAGACTATAGGCGCAAGTGGGGAGACGCCTCTGCCTGCAACTGGAGAGGCTTTTATTTTGTGGCTGTTTCTGGTGAGGGGTGACGGAATTCCATCACCAGTTCCAGATCATAATGGGCGGCCAATGCTTCCGTTGCTGTGCGGGAAGAGTGGTGAACTCGATAGCGGCACAGAATTTCCGGCAGGTAGCCGGGCGTAAGGCCGTGATCAATAAATTTCAGCCAGAAATCATAATCTTCCCAGCCTTCTTCAATATGGGAAAAGCCGCCCACTTTTTCCCACGCCTCTTTGCGGATGAGCGCCATGACATCCACATAATTGCTTTCTCTCATGCGTTCAGGGTCCCAGATATCTGCCTTTCCAATACCCTGACGGTTACCGAATTCTTCTATCTGTGTGTAAACAGCGGGAAATTTACCATTGATGAGCGCAGCATAAGTCTTTTCCAGCGCTGTGGGATAAATCAGATTATCTGCGTCCATAATGAAGACAGCTTCGGCTGAAGCATGGTCAAAGGCGCAGTTGCGAGAAAAGGAAGGCCCCTGATTACGCGGGTTGACCAGAAGCAGGGTGCGATAGAACCGATCCCTGTTTTCTTCCATCCAGCCGGAAATAACATCAACCGAGTCATCCTTGGTGGACAGATCATCCACAACAATCAACTCGATAGCTTGATGTGTCTGGGCGGCAATGGAGTCCAGACACTCTTCAACCACCTTGGCGTAATTGTAATTGGTGACACAGACGGTAATGAGGTCTTTGGGTTTCCGGCTCTTCTTTTTATGCAGGAAGACAACATCCGGCGCAGGGTCCCAGGGTTTCAGCACGCTCATTTCAAAGTGCTCCAAACGGCAGAGATGTAGTTTTTCACGTCAAGATTCTTGGAATTGAAAATATCATCGTCTTCCAGAAGAGTGATGATGTTTTCCTGAATTTCCTCAGCCTTTTCCTGTCCCTCTTCAGTTCGTATCAGCCATTCAACCAAATTAGGCATGTGGCGGGGTGTTTCTGCAAGAAAATGTACGCCTTCCTTGTAGAGCGGGTGAGGGAAGCATTCTTCAGTCACCACAATGGAACCTGAAGCCATGCTCTGTTTGACAATACGGTGCCATTCAAAAAAACAGTTGTCATCGCGGTGGATGTTGAGAGAAATTTTCGAATTTTCGGCAACATAGCGCGGCAGGCGCGAGAGGATGTCGTACATGCCTGTAGCAGGAAGCGGGCCTTCCGCTTTCCGGTAATAGAAAAAAGTCTGGTAGTCAGAAAAGAAACTGGCAGAGCGGGAGAAAAACTTCTCCCGCTTGCGCGATGCATTGCCAAAGAAACTGACATCAATACTGCGTTCATGAAATGGTCTGAACGGCGATGAGTTTTTCTGTGCGCCTTCAGGCAGCACCCTAAAGAGGGGATGTTTGCGGTCTGATGGGGTCAGAACGCAGTCTTCCATCTCAACAGGTGGATCAAAATGGAAAACGGGCAGACCGATATCAGAGAAGGATTTCAGGTTCTGGTAGCACAGGTCCATCACCCCGGCAGACATCAGGATATAAATGATCCCGCGCGTAAACCAGAGTGTTTGAGGCTGCTCCGTGTTGAACATGATGGCGTTGTGGATGATTTCGTCTTTTTTCCATGGTTCGCTACCCGGCAGGAAGAAAAACTCATGGGGAGCACAGAAAATGCAAAGGTCTGGCGCATCTTCCATTTTTGTTTTTTCTGTCAGAACACTTGAATTCAAGCCGCTATCGTTAAGATAGAGGTTCAGACATTCAGAAATTTCTTTGATAAAAGAATTTCCTTCTGAATGATGAAAAACGCCGATTGTTTTAGGAACGGGCTTTTTGAGCGATCGGGTTGATATCTTGTAGTGGGCAGGTTTTTGACACTCGACGCCCAGCGCATGTGCGATTGATTTTTTGGAGAAGACCTCTCGTCCCTCTCCCACACCGTAAAGGAGAGCATGGCGAAGAGGGGAGAGTGTGGTGGATGCCACATCAGCGTTCATGTTGAGGTAATCATGAGCATTAAAGAAGGCATAATTCTTTAATCTGTTAAGAGCGAGAGTAATGGAGTTATAGGAATATTCCTGCAGGAGGCCTTTTTCAAAGAAATGAAGGTTTTCATTGTTTCTTAAATAGTGCGCAAACGGGTTTTCACCGTTTTCTATGGCGTTTTTATAGAGAGAGTAATATATTTTTGTATTAAAGTTATCGTTCGGGTTCTTATTTTCTTTCGACCCAAATAAAACGTAGTGCACAATTGGATCAAGGCCAGATAATTCTGCTTCAGGGTTCTCGGTGGTATAGTAGTCAGCATCAAATTTTTTGGATTCTATAATTGTTTTTATGTCTTTTTTGTTCCAGGCGGTTAAAGCGGCCATAATGTTTCCTGCAGGAGCTGATCAATCATGTGTTGAGAAAAGGGTACAGCAAAAACAGGCATGTGAGAATGGAGACGGCTATCTGAGATGTCAGCAGGTTGAGCCTAAGGGTGCTAGCCGTTGTCTGGGATAGAGTGGAGTTGATAGTATAGAGGTTTAGAGCATGGGATGATTTTTATCTAAACAGACTCCTGTCAGTTAAAAGTGCTCTACCTTTGGGTGAAATTTTCCATTGTAATAACAGGCGTATAAAATAATCATAAATTATTAAAGAAACATCACAATGTAAGGCGCATTCTTTTCATTTTTATTAAATGTTTGTGTTTATAAAACAAATAGAAAGTCAGAATTGTGCGTTTTTGTGTTTATTAGAATAAAAACGTTTCGCTCCTGTTTTTATGGGTGGACAATGGTGCATAGGATTGCTTATTTTTTATTATCAGAGATGCGATTGTGAGTTGCCGGAATGACCAAAGTTGCTGTTAAGCAAAAACGAGCAGTGAAGCCCCGCCAGGTTTCAAACCAGAAAATAGTGCGGCGTGCTCCTGCCCGCAAAAAGGCGGCGGTTGTGGAGCCTGAACTGGACGAAGAGATCATTGACGTTCCTCTGGAAGTGCAGGTACCCGTAGCGGACGCTGCCACGGCGGCAAGTGCAATCGCATTTGATGGCGGATGGTATCTTCAAACCTATCCCGACGTGCAAGCCGCAGGGATTGATCCGCTGGAGCACTTCCTTGAAAATGGCGTAAAGGAAGGAAGAAACCCCAATCCTCATTTTGATGGTGAGGCTTATCTGCGGGCAAATCCTGATATTGCTGACTTCCCGCCAGGACCTTTCATACATTACGTATGTTATGGTTTTCAGGAAAAGCGCCCTCTGCGCTAACCTGTTGCTTAATGGCGTGTTGTGCAGTCATGACAGCACGCCACTATGATTATGGTTTGGATTGTGGATTTTAGATAATCTATAACCGTAATTATTAGTATCTATTTCATTATAAAAATTGTTTTTAAATAATTTCTGTTTTGGTTGTCTTTTTATTAAAGACTAATCTCCCTGTTAAGACCTATCGGATCTTTCTAAAGAACCCAGAAGCGAAAGTTGTGTCTCTGTGGCGGGGCTATCTGTTGGTTCGAGAGAGGAAAGGGTAATCCCCAGCAACCGCACACCCCGGGTCAGGGGAAGAAGCGGGTTTAAAAGAAGAAGAGCAATTTCTTCAAGTTGCGCGGAGCCCTGAACACAGTGGGGTAAAGACTTGCTGCGTGTAAGTTGTGTAAAATCTTCATAGCGCAGTTTTAATGTTACGGTGCGGCCAGAAAGGGTGCGCTTGGCGCTGGCCTGCCACACAGCTTGGCTCAGGTTGCCAAGGGCGGAATGAAGATCGGCCGGGAGCCGAATATCACGATCAAATGTTGTTTCTTTCCCGATGGATTTACGTGGGCGATTAACCTCTACAGGCCGGTTATCTTCGCCCCGTGCGATGCCATGATAGAAGGCCGCAGCTTTTCCGAAATGGTGTGCCAATGTGGAAAGAGATTGGGTACGTAAATCTGCCCCAGTGTAGATACCCAGAGAATTCATGCGCGCAGCGGTGGCGGGGCCTATTCCGTGAAAGGCCGAAACCGGCAAGTCCGCCACAAAGGCTTCTCCTGCGCCGGGTGGGATAACAAACTGTCCATTGGGTTTACGATAGTCTGAAGCCAGTTTTGCCAGAAACTTGTTGTAGGAAATACCAGCTGAGGCGGTAAGGCCCGTTTCGGCCAGAATGGCGGCCCGGATTTCCTGCGCTATGATGGTGGCGTAAGGACGTGGCAGCAGTGGCTGTGTCACATCCAGATACGCTTCATCCAGAGAAAGAGGTTGGATAAGCGCCGTGTAGCGGGCGAAAATGGCGTGAATCTGGTTGGAAACCGCGCGGTACACCTCAAAGCGTGGAGGGACAAACACAAGATTCGGGCATTTCCGCTTGGCCACAACAGAGGGCATGGCTGAACGGACTCCAAACGTGCGGGCTTCATAGCTGGCCGCAGCCACGACACCTCGTTCCCGGCTTCGTCCGACTGCCACAGGCAGGCCCCGAAGGTTTGGGTTGTCGCGCTGTTCGACGGAGGCGTAGAACGCGTCCATATCAATATGAATAATGCGGCGCACGGGGTGGTTCATTACCTGGAACCTATCACATCTGGCGCGCGCATTCTAAGGCAGGGCAGATAGCTGAGCCTGACAAGGCTTCACAATCAGAGTGAAACGGCCTCGCTCGCGGTCGGGCTCATTATGCTCGCTGCTTCTATCCCAGATACAGCAAGACCGGGCGTCTTTTTCTTCCGGCATGAAGAAAGTGCGCCCGGTCTGACCGTAGGGATAGGAAAGAGGATCTAGGAAGAGATATCAGTTAAGAGTCTTAGAGAGTGTGTGAGGTCTTTGAGTCAGAAAACAAGAACCATTCAGCGGCAGAGGGATAGGGGAGCCCTCCACCGGATGGGTTAGTGGGTTAGCTGTTTTGAGGTTGAAGGGACGGTGTCATGACGAACTGTGCCCAAAGGCCAGCTTACATGGGTTGTGTCCATGTTGACGTCATGCCACCGGGCGAGTGAAAGGGCAGCAGCCGTTGTGGCGCGCGGGCGCACATAGGCTGATACCATTTCATGGGATGGGCGCCGGGCCAGGGTTTTGACCGCATGGTGCGAAAGCCAGTAGCCCGCACCAGCCAGACAGGCGCCAAGTGTTGTGATGGCGGAAGTCAGCCGCGCCACCAAAGAAGGAAAAGGCAGAAGCGGATGCAGCAGGGAATGGACCTCCGCATCACGCTCGTTCTGGGCGGCTTCTGTTGCCAGCAGCAAATTGTATTCTGTGGGGGTAATGGCCAGTGCGCTGCCCGAACGGATATCAAGGGATGGAATTTCAAGTGCTGCCATATGGGTCAACGCGTCATGAAAGGCGTTGGCAACGGCCAGAAATTCCTGCCGGAAGCAAGGGAGGAACAACCCTATCTGCCGCCCGCACGATGCTGGGGGAGGGGATGAGACCGTACCGACAAGACGGCGAATGGTCCAGATTGTCAGCCGTTCGCTGCAGGCAAGATCTGTCAGGTAAACCGGTGAACGTGTCATGGCGCATCCTTGAGGGGAAAAGCCCTCATCCTCTATGCTGTGGTCAGTCTCTTTTAGATGAGAACAATTCTCATTTGCAAGAGAAAAATCACATTGCATCCTCTCAACGGCGCAAAGGTGGTTTTTCCTCTTTTCTTGTGCGTCGTCATGAGGCAGTACAAAAGCATGTCTTCCCTTGCTTCTCTCTCCCTTCCGTTCCTCCGTAAACTGGAGCCGGAAACGGCGCATGACATGGCGCTTGATGCGCTCATGCTCGGCCTTTCCGTCCCCGTTAAACGGCCGGTTGATGATCCCGCTCTGGCAACCCGTGCGCTGGGTATGCGGTTTTCCAATCCTATCGGCATGGCTGCCGGGTTTGATAAAAATGCCCGCGTGCTGCGTCCGCTTGCCCAACTGGGATTCGGGTTTGTGGAAGCCGGAACGGTTACGCCGCGCCCTCAGCCCGGTAACCCTCGGCCGCGCCTGTTCCGCCTTACGGAAGATCGGGCCATCATCAACCGGATGGGTTTCAATAACCAGGGGATAGACCGCTTTGCCGTGCGTCTGGCCCGTCTGCATCGCACTCTGCCTTCCGGGCGTGGCGGTGGGGCAGGGGCACCCGTGGGGGCCAATCTGGGTATCAATAAAACCGGCGCAGATCCGGAGCGGGATTATCCTGCGCTGGTGGGGCGGGTGAAACCGTATGTCAATTACATCGTGCTCAATGTGTCTTCTCCCAATACGCCGGGTTTGCGGGGCCTGCAGGATGCCAGCCGTCTGAAAGGTATTCTGGATGCCATCGCCCAACGCCATTCGGAGCGCCCGCCACTGTTGGTGAAACTGGCGCCTGATCTGGAAAATGATGCCGTTGGCCCGATTGTTGAGGCCGCTATAGCGGGGGGCGCACAAGGACTTATTGTCACCAACACCACGTTGGCACGGCCGTCCTCCCTGCAAAGTCCATTCAAAGCGGAAAGTGGTGGCCTTTCAGGCAGGCCGCTGCGCCCGCGTGCCACGGAAATGTTGCGTCTGGTCGCGCAGGCGGCAGCCGGACGCATGGCGCTGGTCGCCTGCGGCGGCATAGAAAGCGGCGCGGATATTCTGGAACGTATCCGGCTGGGGGCTGATCTGGTGCAGGTCTATTCGGCTTTTGCCTATGAAGGACCGGCCCTTATCGCGCGTCTCAAGCGGGAAATGCTGGAGATCATGCGGCAGGACAATATTGAGATGCTTGATGATATTCGGGGAACGGCTCTGTAATGGCGGATAGCATGTACTCAATGCAAAGCCTGACTGGTCTGAAAGCTCTGGCTGATCAGTATGATGGCTACATTGTTGATCTGTGGGGCACGGTTCATGACGGCATTCAGCCATATCCTGGTGCCGTAGAGTGCTTGAAAGCGCTGCGTCAGGCTGGCAAGCGAGTGGTTATGCTGTCCAATGCGCCAAGACCGGCAGAAGTGGTCTGCAAGCAGCTTGAAGGCTTTGGCATAGGCCGTGACCTGCATGATGGTGTGATGACCAGCGGAGAGCAGGTGCGCCACCTACTGCGTGAGCGTCATGATCCATGGTTTGCACGTCTTGGTCGCAAAGTTCTGCATGTCGGCGGTACGCATGATCTGGGACTGTATGAGGGGCTGGACCTTGAGCGCGTAGCAGACCCGGCAGAGGCTCAGTTCATTCTCAATACGGGGCCAGATCAGGAACGGGGTGTGGAGTCGGTTGACCCTTATCTGCCGGAACTCCGTATCGGGCTTGAGCGTGGTTTGCCCATGCTCTGCGCCAATCCGGACATGGTTGTGGTCAAAGGCGGCCGCAGGATGATCTGCGCCGGGGCACTTGCCTCGTTTTATGAGCAGGAAGGCGGCAATGTACGCTGGGTTGGCAAACCCTATGGCGAGATTTATGCACCTGTCTTTACCATGTTGAATGTGCCGCAGGGGCGTATTCTGGCACTTGGTGATGCTCTGGCGACCGATATGCGCGGTGCAGCCGTCGCCGGTATTGATGGCGCGTGGATTCTGGGAGGCATCCATCAGGAAATGCTGGGGGATGATGCTGGTCTGGCAGCGGAGGAAGCCGAAGGCGCGGGCCTGCGCCCGGTAGCAACTCTGCCGCGTCTTGTGTGGTAATCATCCCGGAGGACACGAACCCTGCGGGAAGAAGGTCACTCCAGAAAGGCGAGAAGAGGCGATGCTGCGGTTTGAACAGTCAAACAGCTAAGGGCGGCGGTTGAGGGAAAAGGGCGCTTGCAGATTCCCGGTTGGAATAAGGGCGAAAACCCAAAGCATTCAGGCCCACAAAGTCATCGTCAGACTCGCCTGACAGATTTTTCAAACAGCTTCCAAGTCTTGCGATTCATGGAATAAGAGGCAAAAGCCTCTCTGCTGTTAATGCAAGATCCCCTGCGCGTCAGAGCGCTATGATCCTTTCAAGGCTGCTTTTTTTACCCCGGTTGCAGGAAACACGTTAGGGCCGCGAACGGATTGAGCGCGGCCGGAGGTCAGCATTGTTGTGCTAGCCTTGTGCTCGACAGCCTGTGGACTCTTCGTTTCAGAGGGGGCTGGAGACGTTCCTGCATGTAGCTGTTCAGAAGTCCGGTAGCGTCTGGGCCAGCAAACCGCCCTGCCGGATGGGAGCAATGCGGCGGGCGAGCCCCGTGGTATCATCCGTTTCAACCATGATGCCACACATGGTCGCTTCACCCTCTGCCGGTTGCAGGCGTTCCCCCGGCATTTTGCGCAGAAAGCGCGTTATGGCCGGTTCCTTGTTCATCCCGATTACACTGTCATAGTCGCCGCACATTCCGGCGTCGGTCTGGAAGGCAGTGCCAGCGGGCAGAATGCGATGATCAGCCGTAGGGGTATGGGTATGGGTGCCCACAACTAGAGAAACGCGGCCATCCAGCACATTGCCAAACGCCCACTTCTCACTGGTGGCTTCTGCATGAATGTCCACCACAATGGCCTGTGTGGTCACGCCCAACCGATGGCGGGTGAGGAGTTCATTCACGCACCGGAAGGGGTCGTCCAGAGGGTCCATGAACAGGCGGCCCATGGCGTTGACCACCAGCGCCTTCCGCCCGTCTGGCAGTTCCACCTGAACGCTGCCATGGCCCGGCGTGCCGGGTGGGTAATTGATAGGCCGAATAATGCGGGGTGTGGAACTGATATGGCCGATCAGGTCTCTACGGTCCCAGCTATGGTTGCCGAGGGTGATAACATCCACACCGCCTTCAAACAGATCCGTGCCGATGGCGGGGGAGAGACCAAAGCCATGACTGGCGTTTTCTGCGTTCACCACAACCAGATCAAGTGCAAGGCTGGTTCGCAGGCCGGGCAGGCGGCTTAACACTACGTCTCGACCGCAGCGGCCAACAATATCTCCAAGAAACAGAATTCTCACGCGCCCGTCTTTCCGTGTGTACGTTCAGTCAAAATGCAGTCTCTCCTTTTCTGTCACAATGCAGGAGAGAGGATGGTCATAAGGCCCGGTGGGAATGTGGTCCACCTCCTGCGCCGCCAGCGCGTAGCCCACGGCATCTGCGTGAGGCAGCGTGGAGAGCGTGCGGTCATAATAACCGCCCCCATATCCCAGCCGATTGCCGCGTCTGTCAAACCCGACCAATGGCACCATGATGGCCTGAGGCGTCAGAACCGGGCCATTTGGCACACATGTGCCGAACCGTCCCGCCTGCATGACGCAGTCAGGCGTCCATACCCGAAATACGAGGGGATGCCCGCGTGGCGGCGTTTCGGGCAACAGGACCGTTCGGCCAGCAGCCGCCAAAGCATGGCAGACGGCTCTTACATCAAGTTCGTGCGGTAAAGGCCAGACACAGGCGATCCTTTCGGCCTCAAGCGCCAGTAGGCTTTCCGAGAGTCTGCGGCACAGGAGAGGATCAAGTGTCTGATCACGGTTTTTCAGCGCCGCAAGGCAATGTGCCCGAAGCTGCTTCTTGGCTTCGGCCACCGCCGGTGGATCAGATTGTAGGGGAGAAGAGTGCGGAGCCACCATGGCCGTTGGTCTTTCAACCTCCAGGACCTGCTAGTGCAGGTGGGCGCCGGGTAATGTGACCAGGGCCACAACAGAGCCAGCTCCCTAGGAAGTGCTTATCGGCCCAGGGGATGACTCGCCTGACGTGCCGGACAGCTCCGCCTCTTCTATGTAGGCGCGCTCAAGGGTGGCTGCAATAGCTTCCGCACGTTCTGCCAGATCAATCAGGCGGGATGACGTCAAAGCCTGCTCGGCGCGCATGCGTTCCACGTCCTGTACGGCCTGATTTGTGCTTTCAGGCAGAAGCTGGTCAGAAAGATCCTGAATTTCATCAGCCATCAGCAGAGCAGCCAGAACCAGAACGTGGCTTTCCCCAGTAAAACCAAGGGCGCGTACCCGCTGGGTACGGCGTTCTACCTGCTGGGCCATGGCCTGAACGTGCCGTTCCTGGCCGTTTTCGCACCCTACGGAATAGGCATGGCCATTGATACGGATTGAAACGGTTGCCATAGGTTACTTATCTTCCGGAGAGTCAGTCTGGGCAAGGGCATCACGCACACGGCTGATCAGGGCGTCAACATTGGCGGCCAGTTCCTGCACTTCCAGCCCCTGCCGCTCCTGGCTTTGCTTTTTCTTGTCCAGCGCAAAGGAAATTCTTTGCAGGGCGCGGTCCAGACGCACAATAGGGTCTTCCTGTTCCCGCGGCCCTTCGGCCAGAACAGGCGTGCTGTCAGGTTCATTCGTTTCGGAGAAAGACTGCCCCACGGCCTGGTCCTGCATTCTTTTTTACCCTTCAATTGTTTAGGAATCACCCGCAAACGCGGCTGCGTCAAGCATGGTCATGAAAAAGGCATCACTTTTGTCCCCCTCCTTTCTCCCCCCACACCTGTTTACACTGCATGATTATGCCTCTGGTGTGGCAGTGTGGGAGGCCGCAAGCGCTGCGGGTGTGCCTTTTTCAAAAAAACGGGCAACCAATGGTGGGGTTTCTCTCCGCACCCGGCGCAGCGGGGTTCATGGGAGTGCGCTGGTGGCTGGCCCTGATCGGGGAGATGGAAAACCACCTTCAACACCCCTGCTTCCATATTCTGGATTGTGGAGAAAGCCCGGGTTACGCCATGGCGGCGGCCGGCTTGCAGCAACGGATTGTTCTGCAGGGCGATTCTGCCGGAACCCGTGCCGTAAAACGTTTTTATGAGGAGGCCGGAGGTCATGTTTTCATAACACGCCCGCCATCATTTGACCTTATACCCTCATTATCTGTCACAACACATCTTGCCGCGTATTTCACACGCAGTTATTGCCAAGGTAGAGTTCCGGACCTCAACAGCCCGGAAGCCAAGCCAGAGGAAGGATTTCCCAATGACGCTTACCCCCCAGGTTAAGGCTATTCTTGATCAGTACGAGAGCGATAATCCCGGAACAAAAACAAATCTCGCCCGGTTTCTGAATGCGGGTAAACTGGCTGGCACGGGGAAGCTGGTCATTCTTCCGGTTGATCAGGGTTTTGAACACGGTCCGGCACGTTCCTTCGCCGCTAATCCGGCAGCATATGACCCCCATTACCATTTTGAATTGGCAATTGAAGCTGGGCTGAGCGGTTACGCTGCCCCGCTGGGCATGCTGGAATGCGGCGCCGCCACCTATGCTGGTGAAATTCCGCTGATTCTAAAGTGCAACAGCTCCAACAGCCTTGCCACGGAAAAAGATCAGGCTGTGACGGGCACCGTGGCAGATGCGCTGCGTCTGGGCTGTGCAGGGATCGGCTTTACCATCTATCCGGGTTCTGAATACTGCTTCGAGCAGATGGAAGAACTGCGTGAACTGGCTGCTGAAGCCAAGTCTGTTGGCCTGGCTGTTATTGTGTGGAGCTACCCGCGTGGCCCGCTGCTGGACAAGCCCGCAGAAACCGCTGTGGATGTGTGTGCCTATGCTGCCCATATGGCTGCACTGTGTGGGGCTCACATCATCAAGGTGAAGCCGCCGCAGGAACTGGTGGCTCTGGCTGCTAACAAGCCGGTGTATGAGCAGAACAAGATTGATATCTCCACCATGCCGGCCCGTATCCGTCATGTGGTGCAGTCTTCTTTTGCTGGCCGTCGTATCGTGATCTTCTCCGGTGGTGACAAGACCAGCGAGGAAGGCCTGCTGAACACCATTCAGGGTATCCATGATGGCGGCGGCTTTGGTTCCATCATCGGCCGGAACGTGTTCCAGCGTCCGAAGGCAGAAGCGCTTGACCTGCTGGACAAAATCATCACCATCTTTAAAAGCTGAAACACGGAAACGTGAACGCAGGATAAGGGGCCGCGAGGGAGGGCCGTTATGACGGCAAGTGATCTGTATCTCGCAACCCCCATCCTGCAGGATGGTGAGGCATTTCTGCCTGATCTGGTACGGGGGCTGGCTGCGCAGCCTCCGGCCGCTCTTCTGTTACGGCTGGCGGATGCGCCAGAAAGCAGACTCATAACGCAGATCCAGAAAATTCAACCTTTGGTGCAGGCGCAGGATATTGCCCTGATGCTGGAGGATCGTCCTGCCTTGGCCCTGAAGACGGGGTGTGATGGCGTGCACCTCTCCACCGATTTTACCGCCTGTTCCGTGCGTGATGTGCGCAAAAGCATTGGGGATGCCCTGCAACTGGGAGTTGCCGTGGGTGCCAGCCGTGATGCGGCCATGCGCGCGGGCGAGGATGGTGCTGATTACGTGTGTTTCAGTGCGGAAGGCGCTGAGGGCACGGCACAGGATGAGGACGAGCCGGAAGACCTTACAGCGCTTGTACGGTGGTGGTGCCTCATGATGGAACTTCCCGCCGTTGTTCTTGCGCCAGAACCAACTGATGTTGCCGGTTTTGTACAGGCCGGAGCAGATTTTATCATGCCCGCAGCAACGTTCTGGGCACACCCGCAGGATTGGCCCGGTTTGGCCTGAGCGCCGCCATAGTTCGGCCATTTGTTCCCGTCATGTCTGCTGGCAGTTCTTCAGGCTGAAGGGGATGCGTATTTTCGCTTACACTCCGTACAGTCTATGGATAAGGAAGTAAGGCTCATGATTAACAAAACCACATTTGCCGCAGTGTTGATGGCTGCCGGACTGGCTGGTGCCGCCTCTGCTCAGGCCCAGAGCTGGGGCAGCATGGGTAAGGATGCGCTCTCCAGTGCCACAAGTAGCGCAACCAGCAGTGCGAAAAGTGCGGGCATGGGCATGATGAGCAACATGCTCCCCAGCCTTTCTTCCGCCAGCACCAGCAATATTACGGGTATTCTGGGTTACTGCGTGCAGAACAATGTGCTGCAGGGTGCTCAGTCCACGGCGGCGTCTTCCGTGCTGGGTAATCTGACCCAGAAGGACAGCATCACGTCTTCCAGCGGCTATAGTGCTGGTCAGAACGGCCTGTTGCAGACGGGCAATAACCAGATGTTCTCGCTGGCTAATCTGAAGGGTGAAATGAAAACCAAGCTGTGCAGCATGGTGCTGAACAAGGCTCAGTCCCTTCTCTAAGGCATAGGTTTTTCCGGGTTCTACAAAAAGTCTTTCGCCAGAACCGGTGAGTGCTTTTTAAAGAAACCAGATGTATCAGTTAAAAAAGCCTGTCGGGATAAACCGACAGGCTTTTTTGTTGAGTAGAGTTTTTTACAGAACCAGAAGTCTGCTGTTAGCGGGATGACGTGCCCTGGTCTTGTAGAGACGGCGGCATGGAAAGAGTGTCCAGCCCGGCGGAGGCAGCGCGATGCCCCGGAAGCGGCTGCGAAACAGGGGCTACCGGCGTCACGGTAGCGGACTGCTTGCTGACTGGTGCGACAGACCGGGCTGTGCCGGAATGAACCTTGATTCCATGCGGCCGTGGCGTAGGAGCCGTGGCGGGTGGCGCAACCGGAGGAAGGATGAGGGACTGGGTGAAGTAAAGCATGCCGTTTGATTGCGGAATGCCCGTCACCCAGAGCCGGGATGTCATGCCTTCGCCATTCCCCAGAATGATCTGGCCGGTAGGTTGATCCACCCAAGCGGACAGGATGTGGCCGTTTAATGTGGGCAATCCTACGGAATGGGTAGGAGATGCCGTGGCGGCTGCCCGCAACTGGGAGACACTCCATTTTCCCTTCACAATGGAATAGCTCAGAATTTCCTTGAGAAGAGCCGTATTTTCCGGCGCAGTCAGCTTGCCTTGGGTCTGCGTGTCATATTGTTCCAGCACCGCATTGGGGATGCCAAAAACCGTGAAGGGACCGTCTTTCTGAAGGATTGGCAGTAGGCCGGTTATGGTCAGGCCGTGCGTATAATCCGCAAGTTCAATCGAACTCTGCACCGTTTCTGAAAGAGGCCGATCACAGAATGCCGGGGTTTCCGGGTCTGCGTAGGCAATGGCGCTATCCGGGGCGTTCTTGTTGTCCTCAGCCGCCACCTTCCGGGGTTCGTAGGTTCTGGTGCCGGATATGGTCGGCATCATGTAGGCGCAGGTGCCCGTGGGCGTTTTAAAAACATCCTGTCGTGCACGGCTTTGGCAGGCTGAAAGACCTGTTAACCCCAGCAGGGCGGTGCCCAACAGAAGCGGCTTCAAGGCGGCTGGTGTAAAAGAAGCCGTTTTCAGATGTGCTGCCCGTACGCGGGGATGCCGCATAATCGTCTCCCATAAAATCATGCCAGAAAAAGAAATCTCAAAGGCTTATGGCAGACTGTGCCGCAATGGTCAGCACCCGTCACCCCGCATGGTCCATGCGGAGACAACACCATTCACCAGTTCAAATGTGGTCTGGCATGTATAGGTATAAGCTGTGGTCGGGAACCCGCCGCCCCAGCCCCAGCCACCCCAGCCGGGGCCGCCCCAGCCACCACCCCAGCCGCCGTATCCTCCGCCCCAGCCGCCACCCCAGCCACCATATCCCCAGCCACCCATGGGTGAGGAATAATCGGTCTGCTGGTTGATGTAGGCCAGGAAGGTATGGTCACCTGATTTGAATTCCCGTGTCGGGACACCAAAGGTGCGCACAACATCCACCGCCTGCTTGCCGATCATGGAATCGAGCATGCGGCGTTCCTTGGCTGTAGGCACCTGGCAAGCAGCCAGAGAAAGCATGCCCACCAGGAAAAGGCGTTTTCTGTGTGTCATGACAAAATCCCGACAAGGTGAAACATGCCAGTCCGGCGCCCTGCCGGACCATGAGCGAAACAAACCGGTAGAACTGTTACAGACTAAACGCTTATCCACAAGACATCCTGTATGCGGGATGTTCCACAGGCAAGCATGACAAGTCTGTCAAACCCCAGCGCTATGCCGGAGCAAGGCGGCATTTGTGGTAACGCACGAAGCAGGGCTTCGTCCATTGGCCAATCTGGTCTTTGTGGGTAGAGGCTGCGCCGGGCCGCGCGGTCTGCATGAAAACGGGTGCGTTGCTCCGTGGCGTCGGTCAGTTCTTCAAAGGCATTCGCCAGTTCCATGCCTGCGGCATAGAGTTCAAACCGCAAGGCCACCTGCGGGTTGGCGGGGTCTCGGCAGGCAAGGGCCGCCTGACTGGCGGGCCAGTGGGTCAGGAACGTAGGACGTGTGCGGCCAATGGCGGGCTCAATCCGTTCCAGCAGCAGCCGGAAAAACAGATCTTCCCAATTTTCGCCGTCTCGCAGAGGGCAACCTGCTGCTACGGCGAGGGCCTGTGCATCCCCCTCGGTTGGGAGCAGATCAATGCTGGCATGGCGCTGAAAAGCCTCTTTCATTGTCAGGCGTTCAAAAGGCTGGGTCAGATCCAGCGTGTCTTGCATGCCTGCTGACCCTGGGTGGTTCATTACAGGAGGCAGCACCGCTTTCACTAGAGCTTCTGTCTCATCCATCAGGCCACTGAGGCCGAGGCCCGGGTGATACCATTCCAGCATGGTAAATTCCGGTGCGTGCAGGCCGCTGCGCTCGCCATTGCGCCATACCCGCGCAAACTGGAACACCGGCAGCCCGGTGGCAGCCACAATCCGCTTCATGGCGAATTCCGGACTGGTATGAAGGAACAGGTCTTCCTGCTGGCCCTGTGGCGTTTCCCTGACGGTATGGAACGGGTGCAGATGCACTTCCTCCCCCGGTGTGGGCACCGCGTACGGGGTTTCTACTTCCATGTGGCCTCGGGCTTCCAGAAACGCCCGAACGCCACGTTGCATCATGCTCCGCCGATGCAGAAAAGGCAGCCGGTCCCGAATATGGTCAGGGTCTTCCCCGCCAGAAAAAGAGGCTGAGGAAGCAGGGGCCGTGCGTTGTGTTGTTGCAGGAATGGACATGGTGAGAGTAGAGCCGTGACATGTCTCATTCGGTCAAGCCCCATCCTTCATCCACCAGGCCCTTACGCACGCCTGATGATCTGATTGCCGCTGGTCTGGTGCCGCCAGAGCAGAAGGCTGCGCTTGAAGCTGTGGCAGAGCAATATGCCACAACCATTCCCCCTGCTTTTCTTGACCTGATTGAGCAGCCGGATGACCCGATAGGCATTCAGGTCATCCCCTCGCCGGAGGAACTGCTGGTCACACCGGAAGAACGGTCAGACCCGATCGGGGATGACGCGCTCTCTCCCGTGCCCGGTATCGTGCATCGTTATGCAGATCGTGCGTTGCTCAAGCCGTTGCTGATTTGCCCGCTTTATTGCCGATTCTGCTTTCGGCGGGAGCATGTGGGGCCAGATGGTGGCGTGCTGGATGATGCCGCGCTGGAAAAAGCGTTCGAGTGGCTTCGTACCCATCCCCAAATTCAGGAAGTGATTCTGACAGGGGGAGATCCGCTCATGCTCTCTCCGCGGCGGCTGGGCCAGATCATGGCGGCGCTTTCCGCCATGCCGCATGTCACCACCATTCGGCTGCATAGCCGTGTGCCGGTAGCAGCACCTGAACGGGTGACGGATGCCCTGCTGGATGTCTTGGAGTCGGACAAGGCGGTGTGGATGGCAGTTCACGTTAATCATGCCCGAGAAATGACAGAAGCCGCGCGGGCGAGCCTGAAGCGTATTGTTCGGCGGGGCATCCCCCTGCTCGGCCAGTCTGTGCTGCTGCGGGGGGTGAATGATCGGGAAGAGGCACTGGAAGCCCTGTTCCGCAGCATGGTGGAAGTGCGGATGCGCCCTTATTACCTGCATCAACTGGACCCGGCACCCGGCACGGCGCGGTTCCATGTGCCGGTTGAAGAAGGGCAGAAATTGCTGGCGGGTTTGCGGGGGCGTGTCACAGGCTTGGCGTGGCCCACCTACGTGCTGGATATTCCGGGTGGTTACGGCAAGGTCCCTTTGGGGCCGGATTATGTGGATGGAGCGCTACAGGTGCGTGATCCGGAGGGAAAGGCGCACACACTGGCGCGGCTATAACGACACACCTCCTGACCCTGCAGAATATGTGCCACATGAGTGGGAAGGCTGTTGATTGACGGCTTTCGGCTTTCGGTGGTCTCGCTCCCTGAGGGGCTTACCTCACGTCCGTCAGAGTTTTGATATTGGCCTTCTGATTTTCAAAAAAGGTCTTGAGTTCCGTGCCCGACGGGCTTGCGGCCTATGGTCCCTCAGTTCAGGAGAGAGTGGAAGCCTGCAGTCTGGTGTGCAGGGCGTCGATGTCCGTATGGGCAAAAACTTCCACCCCATGTTGGCGGAGTAAAGCGGCGGTCACACCTTCTCCGGCATGTTTGTGGCCCGTAAAACTGCCGTCATAAACAGACAGGCTGCCACAGGACGGACTACCATCTATCAAAAGTGCAAACTGACACTGGTTGGCTTGGGCCAACGCCAGGGCGGCCTGTGCACCAGCGACAAATGCGGCTGTAACATCGGCTCCCGTATTATCCATGACACGGCCTTTACCTTCCAGAACCGCCAATCCGTTTTCACGGTCGGCAATTTCAGCAGCAGGGCGAGGCGTGGGGAGACCGGCGGCCCGTTCCGGGCAAAGCGCAATGATGCGGCCCTCTTTCTGCCAGCGTTCAAGATGAGTATGGGCCAGCGTTTTGGCGGACCCATCGTAACGGACGGGCTGGCCCAGCAGGCATGCGCTGACCAGAATTTTAGCAGGATGTTCCATAAGCCAAGAAAACCAATGCCCGTAATCCGGAGCCAAAGGGAATAGAAAAGGCGCGCTCTTCAGGAGGAACGCGCCTTTTGTAAAAGGGAGAAGCGGCCTGTTTGCAGGGCTATCCACCGTGTGAGTGGGGATGCCCCTGCACGCTGTTATTCGCCTGTGGCGCCTCCGCCGGGGTGTCTGCGGTCATATCCACCATAATAATGGGCAGAGCCTTTTTCTCCTAGCTTGGGGCCGCCAACCAAAATACCTTCCGGCATGCCCCATGGCGCATGGGGAGAGAAGGTATAGCCTTCATGCTCCAGCGTGGTTTCTACCTGGGGTGTGACAGCGCCAGCTTCCACTTCTACCGCTTCCGGCAGCCACTGCTGATGCAGGCGCGGCAGATCAATGGCCTGCTGAATATCCAGCCCATAATCTACCACTCCCAGAATAACGGACAGCACAATGGTGGGAATGCGTGAGCCACCCGGACTGCCGATAATCAGAACAGGCTTGCCATTGCGGGAGACAATGGTGGGAGACATGGAGGAGAGAGGCGTTTTGCCCGGCGCAATGGCGTTGGCCTTGCTGCCGACAATGCCAAACATGTTCGGTGATCCCGGTTTGGCCGAGAAATCATCCATTTCATCGTTCAGGAAAAATCCGGTGTCGCCCCCAATCACTTTCGCACCAAACCAGCCGTTCAGCGTGTAGGTGGTGGAAATGGCAAATCCGTCTTTATCAATCACCGAAAAATGGGTGGTCTCGTGTTTCTCCGGTGTCGCCTCGCCTTCTTTCAGAGTGCTGGATGGTACAGCCGTATCTGTAGGAATATGGGCACGCACCTCTGCCGCGTAAGCAGGGTCTAGCAGATGCTGCACCGGGTTTTGCACAAAAGCCGGGTCACCAAGCCCACGACGGTCTGAATAGGCATGGCGCATGGCTTCAATTTCACGCTGCAAAGCCGGCGCGGTGTGCAGGCCAAGCGCGTGCATGTCATACCCGGAGAGAATATCCAGAATTTCACACAGTGCGATGCCACCGCCGCTGGGCGGAGGAGAGGTTTCCACCACATAGCCGCGATAATGGCAGCTTAGCGGAGAAAGCTCACGAGGCTGGTAGCGTTCAAAATCAGCGGCCTGAAGCAGACCACCATTTTTTTGCGATGCCTGAACCAGCGTTTTGGCTATCGGGCCTTTATAGAATGCGTCTGCTCCCTGCTGAGCCACGAGTTCCAGAGAACGGGCCAGATTGGTTTGAACCAGCCTGTCCCCTACCTGCAGGGGTGACCCATCGGGCCGAAGAAAAATGGCGCGGGCTTCAGGGCTGACGCGGAAAGCATCCGTGGAGGTATTGAGCAGGGCAACATCACCCTCTCCAAGCACAAAGCCATCTCGTGCCAGTTTGATGGCTGGCTCCATGACAACCTTGCGGGACAACCGCCCCCATTTGCGGTGAATATGATCCAGACCTGCCACCGTGCCGGGCACAGCCACGGCTTTCCAGCCTGTAATGGAAAGGTCAGGGATCACGTTACCCTTGGCGTCCAGATACATATCGGCTGAAGCGGCCAGCGGCGCTTTTTCACGAAAATCAATGAAGATGGACGGTTTGCCCGGCTGCCGCAGAAGCATGAAGCCACCGCCGCCAATATTCCCCGCCGCAGGATACACAACGGCAAGTGCATATCCCATGGCAACGGCCGCATCAGCCGCATTGCCGCCCTTGGCCAAAATCTGCGCCCCGACATCCGATGCCAGTTTCTGTGCAGAAACCGCCATGCCATGCTTGCCCGGCGTAGGAGCCAGCGGAGGGAGGCCGTCTGGCTGGTCCTTGCCATAAGCTAGCGGGTCCGGTGCGGATGAACTGGCAGGCGCGGCAAGAGATACCGTGGAAAAACCAGCCGGGCCGCAGGCGAGAAAAACCATGGCGGCAAAACGCAGACGTAAAGGCAGGCCAGACGAGGATCGACGGGGCGGAAGCATCATGCGTGATCAGCCTTCAACAGGGTAGGGTGGGCAAGTATATCCAGCCGGGGAGAGCGTGAAAATCTCATATCCCGTTTCTGTTACCCCCAGCATATGCTCAAACTGTGCTGAAAGAGAACGGTCACGTGTTACTGCCGTCCAGCCATCATCCAGAATTTTTACGTCCGGGCGGCCGATATTGAGCATGGGTTCGATGGTAAACACCATGCCAGCCTTCAGTTTCAAACCCTCACCCGGCCGACCGTAATGCAGCACGTTGGGTTCCGCGTGGAAGGTACGGCCAATGCCATGCCCGCAGAAATCCTGCACAATGGAATAACGGTTTTTCTCGGCCAGAGTCTGGATGGCATGCCCCACGTCGCCCAAGGTGGCACCGGGGCGCACAACCTCTATGCCGCGCATGAGGCAGTCATAGGTGGTTTTTATCAGTTTGGCGGCTTTTACCGGCACCTTGCCAACGGTGTACATACGGCTGTTGTCACCATACCAGCCATCAACAATGGAGGTGACATCAATATTAACGATATCACCGTCCTGCAGGCGCTTTTCGCTAGGGATGCCGTGGCACACCACATGGTTGATGGAAATGCAGCTTGCCTTGGGGTAGCCCCGATAATTCAGCGGAGCCGGAATAGCGCCATGATCCAGCGTGTATTCGTGAATAAGGCGGTCAAGTTCCTCGGTGGTGACACCCGGCTTGACGTAAGGGGTGATCATATCCAGCGTGGCGGCAGCCAGACGGCCCGCAGCGCGAAGGCCTTCAAAATCTTCTTCAGTATGCAGGACAATGCCGCTTCTGCCGGCCATGCTTATGCTCCGTGATTTTTGCAGATCTTAATTTAGAGATATGCAAAATGGAGTGAGGCGGCAGTAAAGGCAACCCGCTTCCGGCCTGGAAACGGGTTGTGGAAAAGAATTCAGGTATGATTACGGGTGGAATGAGCCCGATGAACATGCTTGGTGGTGGTCGCCGTTGCCGGATGAACCTTGGCCCCGATCAGCCGGACATGATGGCCACCTGAAACAGGCGTTGCACGCACATGCCGGGTATGACGGCTCAACGGCGCTTCTGCCACTTCAAGCGGTGCGTGTCCGTGGCGGGCTGAAGCCGCCGCCAGCATGATCACCCGTCCGCCACGGCGATGAGCCGGTACTACGTTGCGTGCCAGAACCAGCGGACGCGCAACCGGGGCAACCCCTTCGGCATCAAAGCCTCGGTCAAGCTGATCTGCCATCACAAGGGTACGCTGCGGGTTGGAAGATGCGCCCATTACCACCCCAACAAGCCGCACATCATTGCGGATAGCTGAGGTCACCAGATTGCGGCCTGCTTCCTGCGTGTAGCCGGTCTTCATGCCGTCCGCGCCGACATAGGCCTTCAGCATGGGGTTATGGTTGGGGATCATGCGGCCATGAAAGCGGAAAGCGGCCACGGAGAAATAATGATAATCTTCCGGAAAATCCGTCACGATATGGCGGGCCAGAATGGCCAGATCCCGCGCTGTGGTCATCTGATCCGGGTCAGGCAGGCCGGAAGCGTTGCGGAAGGTGGTGTTGTTCATGCCAAGCGCACGTGCCTGCTGGGTCATCATGGCGGCAAATTGTGGTTCGCTTCCGCCGCCCAGAAATTCACCCAGCGCACAGGCGGCATCATTGGCGGATTTGGTCACTAGCGCCAGTATGGCCTGTTCAACGGTCAGACGGGTGCCGGGAACCAAACCAAGCTTGGAAGGTTCCATTGTCGCGGCATGAATGGAAACAGGAACAGCCTGATCAAGCGTGATGGTACCAGCGCGCAGCGCGGAAAACGCCATGTAAAGCGTCATCAGTTTTGTCAGACTGGCAGGGTAGCGGCGCAGGTCGGGATCAGTCTGGGAAAGAACAGCTCCGGTTTTGGCGTCCATCACAATGGAACTGATCTGGCCCGCATACTGGGCGTGGGCTGCGCGCTGGCTGGCAAAGGTGGTCAACGCCACACCGGCCAGCAGGCCAACCCATTTACGCATGGCAGGGCGTCGTTTCCGGCGAGAAGAGTCCAGACCTTGTGTTGGAGTGTCTGTTGTGCGTCCTGTTGCGTAAATGTCTGCCACTGCGCGATCCCACCTGCTTTATTCTCAGGATAATTCAGTCTGGTACTTCAGATTGCAAGACCGCGTCGATAAAAAAACTGGAGAATCCTGACCTTGGCGCGGTGTTCTTGTACTTGGTGTTAGCCTGTTATGTGGCATAAATGTGGCAATCTTTACGATAGCGTCTTGAAATCAGGGCGTTTCAGATGCAATGGCCTCTTCCATCCCTGTGCTGAATTCCAATATGATAGCGCATGTCTTTCCCTCTCAAAGTTCGGAAGCGGAGTTCTGGCCTGATGGCATCCCGTTCTTTTTCAGTCCTGCATGCGGGTAATGGGCCGTCTCGACGTAATGGCGGCGGCGCGGAGTCGGATGATGACGGCAGTGATGCCGGGGTCGTGGTGCGGGCCAAGCCCAAAACCCGCAAACCCGCCATGTACAAAGTTTTGATGCTGAACGACGATTACACGCCCATGGAATTTGTGGTGCATGTGCTTGAACGCTTCTTCAACAAGAATCGGGATGAAGCCACCAGTATCATGCTGAACGTGCACAAGCGCGGTGTTGGCGTGTGCGGCGTGTTCACATACGAGGTTGCAGAAACAAAAGTGACGCAGGTTATGGACCTTGCGCGCCAGAATCAGCACCCGTTACAATGTACGATTGAAAAGGATTAAGGCGAGTAAACGAAAAAAAGTCGCCCATAGCGTCTTTTTTATGCGGTTCTGACTCGCAATTCCGCTCAAAGCAGCCAAATATGATTCTGAGGGAACCAGACGTCTCATTGGACACAGTGTTACGGTCTGGGAAACTGGGGAAAGGAGCGTCTCGTCATGTTGTCACGCAATCTTGAGCAGACGCTGCATAAGGCACTTATTCTGGCCGGTGAACGGCATCACGAATATGCGACGCTTGAGCATCTGCTGCTTGCCCTGGTCGATGATGCGGATGCCGTTACGGTGTTCCGGGCATGCGGCGTTGATCTGGAACGCCTGCGGACCGATCTGACCGGTTTTCTTGATAAGGATCTGGCGGGTCTGGCGTCTGACCGCCCGACAGAACCCAAACCTACAGCGGCTTTCCAGCGCGTTATTCAGCGTGCGGCCATACATGTGCAGTCTACCGGGCGTGATGAAGTGACGGGTGCGAATGTGCTTGTTGCCTTGTTTGCTGAACGGGAAAGCCATGCCGTGTACTTCCTGCAACTGCAGGATATGACGCGGCTGGATGCTGTGAATTTTCTCTCCCACGGGATTGCCAAGGCTCCTGATCGTTCCACGCGCCGTCCGGTTACTGGCACGGGTACCAATTCCGGTTCAGGGTCGGACAAGAACGAAGATGGAGAGCGCGGCGAAACACGGACACAGAAAAATCAGGATGCGTTGTCCACCTATTGCATCAACCTGAATGCAAAGGCGGAAGCGGGTAAAATTGATCCTCTGATCGGGCGCGATACGGAAGTTGAACGCACCATTCAGATCCTGTGCCGCCGTACCAAGAACAACCCGCTTTATGTGGGGGACCCCGGGGTGGGTAAAACCGCCATTGCGGAAGGGCTCGCCCGCCGCATTGTGGAAGGCAATGTGCCTGAAGTGCTGCTGAAAGCGACCATCTACTCGCTGGATATGGGCGCGTTGCTGGCAGGCACCCGCTATCGCGGTGACTTTGAAGAACGCCTGAAAGCCGTTGTGACAGAACTGGATCAGGACCCGCACGGTATCCTGTTCATTGATGAAATTCATACGGTGATCGGGGCCGGGGCAACATCAGGCGGGGCCATGGATGCCTCCAACCTGCTGAAACCTGCTCTGGCGGCTGGCACGCTGCGGTGCATCGGGTCCACCACATATAAGGAATTCCGCCAGCATTTTGAAAAGGATCGTGCCCTTGTGCGCCGGTTCCAGAAAATTGATGTGCCGGAACCCACTGTGGATGATGCGGTGAAAATCCTGCGTGGTCTGAAAAGCAGCTACGAAAAGCACCACAAGGTCCGTTACACAGAAGAAGCCATTCGTGGGGCAGTGGAACTGTCTGCCAAATACATTCATGATCGGAAACTGCCGGATAAGGCAATTGACGTGATTGATGAAGTTGGGGCGTCCCGTATGCTTCTGCCTGAAGGCAAGCGGCGTAAAACCGTGAACCTGAAGGATGTGGAAGACATCATCGCCCGGATTGCGCGCATTCCGCCCAAGAGCATTTCTGCTGACGATAAAGAAGTGCTGCGGGCTCTGGAACGTGACCTCAAAGGGATGGTGTTCGGGCAGGATCAGGCAATTGAAACCCTGTCTGCCGCCATCAAGCTGTCTCGTGCTGGCCTACGTGATCCGGAAAAGCCGATTGGCAACTATCTGTTCTCTGGCCCCACTGGGGTCGGGAAAACGGAAGTGGCCCGGCAGTTGGCGTCCACACTCGGTATCGAACTGATCCGTTTTGACATGTCGGAATATATGGAGCGTCACTCCATTTCCCGTCTGCTGGGGGCTCCTCCGGGATATGTCGGGTTTGATCAGGGTGGTCTGCTGACCGATGCCATTGACCAGCATCCGCATGCCGTGCTGCTTCTGGATGAAATCGAAAAGGCTCATCCGGATCTGTATAACGTGCTGCTGCAGGTGATGGATCACGGCAGACTGACCGACCATAACGGCAAGACGGTCGATTTCAGGAACGTTATCCTGATCATGACCACAAATGCCGGGGCGGCTGATCTGAGCAAGGAAGCCATCGGGTTTGGGCGTATCGCGCGTGATGGTGAAGATGAGGAAGCCATCAAGCGGCTGTTCACACCGGAATTCCGTAACCGTCTGGATGCGATCATTCCGTTCGCTAACCTGACGCCGGAAACGGTGGGCCGTGTGGTCGAAAAGTTTGTGTTGCAGCTTGAAGCACAGCTTGCCGACCGTAACGTGACGATCGAATTGTCTTCCGCAGCCAAGGAATGGCTGGCCGAACGTGGGTATGACAGACTGTATGGCGCGCGTCCGTTGGGCCGGGTCATTCAGGAATCGCTCAAGAAGCCGCTGGCGGAAGAACTGCTGTTTGGCAAACTTGTCAAAGGCGGCGCAGTGAAGATCGGCCTGAAGAACGGTGCCCTGACTTTCGATATTGTTGAAAGCAAGGTGCTCGGTAGCCCGTCATCTGATGAAGACGAACGGGGCAATGAAAAAGAGGAAGAAGCAGCAGGATAATCTGCTTCTTTCTTCTGAAGTCAAAACGGGAAACGGCCAGCCAGATTAGTCTGACTGGCCGTTTTTCATGGCGGTAGATTTTGGCGCAAAGCCTGTTCCAGTCAGAGACCGAAAAGTCTCCAGCAGGGGCTGGCAGACTTTTCAGGTATTTCTTTACTCGTAACGTTTGCCATTGACGGTTACATATCCCGGCACATGCCAGGACCAGCCTGTGCCATGGTGCGTCCAGTCCACGCCTTGCCGACGCAAGGAATCATAATAATAGCGGCCAACGACTTCCACCTGATCGCCTTTGTTGACCCATGGCCATGCCGGCGCGTTCATTTCATCCAGACCGGAGACAATGCGGATGGAGATATTCGGAGCAACAGCAACGTAGAAATAACCATGCCAGCCACTTCGCGTCCGTTTAGCCTTAGGAGAAATGGCGACAACAGTTCCGCAGAGATGCACAGGCACATCGGCCTTGGGGCCACCGTTTTCAAAGGCCTGCTGCTTCGCAATGAAATCACGGTTGTCGCAGCTTGCGGGCGCAGTCTGATAAGTGGATGATTCTCTTGCAAAAGCAGGGGAGGTGGCAAGAGACGATCCCAAAGCCAGAAGGCCTGCACCAAAAAGGGAGCGGTAAAAGGCGGACGCTGCCATTAACGGAAAACCTTCCTTCAAACAGTAAAGATCAGACATGATCTGAGCAGGCAATGAGGTGCGGCGCAGTCCATGTCAATTAGATTGGGCCGCGCTTTCTTACGGTCGCTGTATGTTAAGGCTGCTCTTTTAAGAGCCGCGCGCGGTAGTCATCCAGAAATTTACCAACTTCTGGAGCAGGTTTGGGTGCCTGCTGTTGCAGGTTTTGCAGGGCGCGGATAATGGCACCGATAACAACGAGGCGCGCGTACCATTTATGGTTGGATGGGACGATAATCCATGGCGCATAGGGGCGGGCAGTTTCAGAAATGGCAGCCTGATAGGCTTTCTGATAGTCATCCCAATATTCGCGTTCACGCAGGTCTGACGGAGAGAATTTCCACCGTTTATCTGGAATGTCCAAACGGGCAAGAAGGCGTTCTCTTTGCTCTTCGCGCGAAATATTCAGGAAGAATTTCAGAACAATAGTCCCTTGTCGGGACAGGTAATGCTCCAGATGGCGGATATCGCTGTATCGTCCGGCCCAAAATTCCGGGGTATTGATCTCGCCGCTTAAATGCTCATGCTCCAAAAGTTCTGGGTGAACACGGGTGACCAGAACATCTTCGTACTGGCTGCGGTTGAAAATCACAATCCGCCCGACCTGTGGGGCTGCCAGATGAATACGCCACAAAAAACCATGCAGAAGTTCTGTCGGGCCAGGCTGTTTGAAGGATGTAACGGAAACACCTTGTGGATTAACGCCGGACATGACGTGCTTGATGGTGCCATCCTTGCCGGCGGCATCCATACCTTGCAGAATGATCAGAACAGAATGTGTCTGGTTGGCGTAAAGAAGATCCTGAAGATCCAACAGGCGTTTTTTCACAGTTTTCAGAAGCTTGGCACCATCTGCCTTGGTCAGCCCCAGATCCCCGTCATCGTTCGGATTATGGTCTTTCAGATCAAATTTATCGCCATCTGTAATGTGGTAGCTGTCCAGTGCGCGCAGAAATTTAGCGAGCTTGTTCATGCTGATCCTTCCTTGTTCTGGCGCGATGCTATGCCTGAATGACCGCTTTGTAAAAAGACCAGCAAGGAGGTCTGTTCTCTGTGTGGCGGGAGGCTCGCGAGGGCGGGCATAAAAAATAACGGCTCTTTCCCGCTTTGAATGTCATAAGAATTATAGGGGGCGGGGAGGGGCAAAAACTTGCCAAACTGCAAGCTTCACCTCATATCCAAAGTATGGCTTTCAAGCATATCTCTCTTCTCAAACAGTCAACGCAGCCAGGCCATTCCTTAACTGGGCTTCTTCTGGTGGCATCGCCCGCTTTGGGAGATACCCCTTGCAAGAACAGTTATTTACGTGTGTGCCCATGCTCATGATGGTGGCGCAATGGGGCTGGTGGTCAATCGGCGTTTGCCCAAGCCGGGACTGGATGATGTTCTGGAACAACTGGACATTGGCCCTATCCCACCCTTGCGCAGAATTGGTGTGTGCGCCGGTGGCCCGGTGGACGAAACGCGGGGTTTTGTTCTGCATTCTTCCGATTGGAAAAGTGAAGGCAGCCTATCCGTGACGGGTGGCGTGACCCTGACAGCCAGTCTGGACGTGCTCAAGGATATTGCAGAAGGAAGTGGCCCGCAGGATGCATTGCTGGCTATGGGGCATGCCAGTTGGGGAACCGGGCAGCTTGAGGAAGAAATCTTCCGTCATGATGCCTGGCTGCTTGCTCCGCCGTCGCGTGAGATTGTGTTCGGGCAGGATTATGGGGTGAAGTGGCGGCAGGCTCTGGCCGCCATTGATATTGATCCCGTCAGCCTGACGGGCCAAACTGGCCACGCCTGAGGTATCAGGCATTCCGCCGTGCTTTGTTATAGATCAAAAAAAAGCACTGTCCGTAAGAAAACGGACAGTGCTTTGATGCGTTATAGTGACAGAAGTTCAGTTCTGGCCAGCGAAGGTAATACCGTCTTCTTCTGCGCCGCTGCTGATAGGGTGTGCTGTGGCAGGAGCCTGTGCAAGCTGAGTGGCACCGTTCTGCGCGTTCATTTTCTTTGCCCAGGCCGTCATCACGTCATTGGCGTGAGAGTTGGTGCCAGGGCGGCGGCCATAGATAAAGCCGAAGGTGGGATAAATGGACCCAAATCCACCAGACCGATTATTCAGCGCCACGCGGACGGCTGACCAGTCATTGTTGGGGGAAACGTCAATGACCTGAACATTGCGGCTGATGCCGTTCTGCGCCCAGTGGGACTGGTCAATGACAATGGTGCGGCTATCAACAATATTCCGCACAACAGCCACATGGCCGAGCGGCATGCGGCGTGTGCTACGGAAATTCAGCACACTACCCGGTTCCGGGGCAGAGCCGCGTTCATACACGCCAGCCGCATTATGCCACCAGTCACGGGCATTCCCGTGGAGCATAACGTCAGAAGCATTCTGGGCATAAGCCACACACTGAATAACGTGCCCACCATAACCACCTCTGTGCCACCGGCTGCCGGAAGCCGGATGCCAGCGGCCCGCAGCGTAACGGCCTGCTGCACCATGGTAGGAGGCAGCGGTAAAGGTCATTTTGTGGGGGGTAGCGTGTCTGTGCGCCACACTGCGGCTTTTGGCCATAGCAGGCTGTATGAAAGCGGATAAGGACAGAAGCGAAACAACAGCCATTTTCAGTTTAAAAGCACCAGGCCGTCCATCTCGCATCTCAGCGTACCTTTCCTGCATCGCGGGCTTAAAAGTTGTCTGCGGTTAGGTATAAACATCTGTGCAGGTCAGGCAAGCGCTCAATGCGGAGCAAAAACACTCTTTTCAGGGTTTGCACACGGCAGGGTGGTTACAGAAAAAAAATAGGAATAAATTCCTATGGTAAGCCACGAATCTGCCTGAATTCCCTTTGTGTCGGGTGCGTAAGCCTGAAAATGTGGAAGAGGCTCCGGCAGCAGGGAGTCGCCAAACTGTGGCGCGGATGCCACGCGCTGCGATCTCGTCCCGGCCGGAGCAAGTCAGATTATTTTGTCGTAATCAGCATGATTTCAACCAGCACGCGGGGGTCAGCCATGGCGGCCTGTACGCATGCGCGGGCAGGGGCATGATTTTCCGGAAGCCACGCGCTCCACAGCTTGTTCATTGCGTCCCGATCATTGATGTCTTTCAGCCAGATCTGGGCCTGCAGCAGGCGGGTGTTATCCGTTCCATGCTGTTCCAGCAGGGCGTCAATCTGTTCCAGAACGTCCTTGGTCTGGCCTTCAATATCCAGGTCCAGATTGCGGGCAACCACGCCCTGCGTGAAGATAAAGCCATGGTATTCGACCACGGAAGAAAGAATCGGGTTGGGGTTTGTCCGTAGAATCTTGCTCATGAAAGGTCTCTTGCTTTTGCAATAACAGAGGCAGCCCTGTGCCGCTCCGATAGGGCCAGTGTTCCGGCTAAGCGTGTCGCGGTCAACCGGACTGTGCAGGCAGGCGGGCATAGGCCGCCAACCGCTCAGCCGTATCAAAATCCACAAGTTCCTCAAGAGGCGCATGCACCAGATGCACTTTCTGCCCGAGTGCCTGAAGAAGGGAGCGCCCTCCTTTATCTCCACGCACCTGTTTCAGCGCCTCGAATGCCGTGCTTTCCCACACCACCGGGTTGGCTGGGCGGCCTCCACGATCCGGCGCAGTCGCAACGGCGTGGTAGCGTCTGTGTTCCGCCAGCAGACTATTCAGCAGCCCGACAGAAACCAATGGCATGTCGCCCAGACATACCAGTAGAGTTGAGGCTTTCAGGGCCTCAGCGGCTTCAATTCCGGCCCGCAAAGAGGCTGAAAGCCCGTCCGCCGCATTCTGTGCGAGACAAAAATGCAGCTTGGGGGTATTCTTGAAGGTAGCTTGCAAATGCGCGGCAAGTTCCGGTTTGTCGGGCGGAACCACCACCACCACCTGCTCGGCTTTGCTCAGAAGGGCCGCAGAGGTGGTTCTGGCCAGCATGGTTTGGCCTGCGGCGTCTTGTGCCATCAGCTTATGGGCAGGCGCCGTGCGGGAGGAACGCCCGGCAGCCAGCACAAGGGCGACTGGCCGGAAAGCGTTTTTTTCCGCTACCACCCCGGTTGCTCGGCAAGAGGTGAACCACGCCGTACGGCCACTATTTCTGCAAGGATGGAGAGAGCGATTTCTTCCGCCCCCACCGCACCAATCGCTAACCCGACTGGCCCATGAATACGCTTCAGATCCTGATCAGAAAACCCGATTTCCTTCAAACGCTTCATTCGGCTTGCCTGCGTTTTGCGTGAGCCCAAAGCGCCAATATAGAAGGCGGATCCTCGTAGGGCAGCTTCCAGCGTAGGGTCATCAAGCTTGGCATCATGAGTCAGGGTGACAATGGCGGTCATGCTGTCCATGCCCAACGCTTCCAGCGCTTCATCCGGCCATTCCGTAATCAGCGTTTCGCCTGGAATAAAACCAGGGAAACGTTCCGGGGTTGCCAGTGCCGTGCGCGGATCTATCACTAAAGGAGAAAGCCCGGTCATTATGGCCATTTGCGCCAGATGCTGCGCAATATGCACAGCCCCGACAATGAGCAGGCGCGGCGGCGGTGTAAGAGGCTGCAGGAACCAATCCGTCCCATTTTCTGTAAGCGTGCTGCATCTGCCATGGCGCAGGCACTCCTGTGCTGCATTGGTCAGAAGGTCTGCTTTCTCTGTGGTGCAGGAGGTTTCCATAAGCCGATGCTGGCGGGTATCCAAGGTGCGCATCAGCACGGCAGGTTTCCGGCTTGCCTGAAAAATGCAGGCTTCTTCCAGAAGGTGAAATGGAAAGGTACCTGTGGGGCAGGCCTTGCTGCCAATGGCTTCCACCAGAACATCCAGCTTGCCGCCGCAGGCCAACCCGACATCCCACGCCCGTTTGCTGCTGACACCGTAGGAGAGGATTTCCGCCGGCGTGCCATCCATGATGGCCTGCGCGGTGGTGATGACGTCAGTTTCAACGCAGCCGCCACTCACAGATCCTTCAACGCGTCCTGTCTCGCTGATAGCCATGAAGCTTCCGGCAGGAC
This sequence comes from Acetobacter senegalensis, assembly GCF_001499615.1. Taxonomy (NCBI): domain Bacteria; kingdom Pseudomonadati; phylum Pseudomonadota; class Alphaproteobacteria; order Acetobacterales; family Acetobacteraceae; genus Acetobacter; species Acetobacter senegalensis. The sequence continues at coordinate 2,258,858 of NZ_LN606600.1, forward strand.
GGGGTGAGCTGCCCCATGTGCCAACCACTGTTGCCAGCGCAACTTTCTGGCCTGCCCGTATCCAGCTTAAGGCATGGTCAAGCGGGGTCATTACCTGTGGGCGTGGGCTTGCAGGGGCAAGGTGCGAGGAGGGCAGGGGCAGGGCGGTCATGCAGCCAGTTTATAACAATTCCGTGTCTTCTGCACACAACCGAAACAAGGGGCAGGGCTGCTTGAAGGGGAGGTTCCCTGTTGCACCCCCTCTTGATACGTCGGAGAAGAACACTACGTTACAACAGAGTGTTATTTAAGAAAGCAAGGATGCTATAAAATGGCAGAATCAAGAGACGGTCGCGTAATCTACGTTGTGGCGGATGGCGGCAAAGTCCGTTTCCTGCATGACGCTCAGGGTGAATTCAAAGATGTGCAGGATTTTGATGCGCATGATCATGAAGGCACCCCCGGCAAAGTTCCGTCCGGGTCCACACCGGCAGACAACGCAAAAGACGCCTTTGCCCGCGTTGTGGCCGATCGCATCAATGCGCTGGTAAACAAGGGTGGTCAGATTGACGGCTTTGTGCTGGCAGCCCCTGCGCCTGTGTTGCATGAAATCCGCACGCATCTCAGCAAACCGGCAGAAGCCAAGCTGATCAAGAGCTTCCCCAAGGATCTCACAAATATTCCGGCGCATGACCTGCGGAGCCATTTTGATATTCCGGCAACCGGCTGGCAGCTTCCTGCCTGAGGTCTGCGGTCTAGTTATTTGTCACAAAACTGCCAGAGCGTTGCCTCTGGCAGTTTTTTTATGGACGTTGTCTTGGAAGCGCGTCAGTGAAAGCAGGAACGTTTCTCTCAACAGTTGCAGGGGAGAGGCAATGTCGTGCCGCGCGCGTGCGTATTTTGGGTGATGGAGGAGAACAGTTTTGCACCAGGCCTATTCTGGCATGCAGTTGCAGGTTATCCCGGTAACGCCTTTTCGTCAGAACTGTTCTGTCTTGTGGGATGAAGCAACACGGCAGGCTGTGGTGGTGGACCCCGGGGGCGATGCTGATGTGCTGGCAGAATTCATCCGGCAGAATGGTCTGACGGTAGAGGCGATTCTGCTGACACATGGGCATCTTGATCATGTCGGAGGAGTAGCCGCGCTTTCCCGTTTGCTGGCTAAAACACAAGAAACGTCTCCTGTTGTTATTGGTCCAACAGTGGAAGATGAGTTTCTTCTGTCCTCCATTGAAAATCAGGCACGCCATTTCGGTCTGGAAGGGCTGGAAAACGCCAAGGTGGATCGGTACCTTGCCGAGGGCGAGCAGGTAAAGGTTGCAGGGCGAACGTTTGATGTCCTGCATGTTCCGGGCCACACCCCCGGCCATGTTGTGTTTGTTGATAAGGCAGCACGCTTCGCCTTTGTGGGGGATACCCTGTTCCGTGGCACAGTGGGGCGCACGGACTTCCCTTATGGGGATGGACATCTTCTTGTAAGATCTATCAAAGAAAAACTGCTTCCCTTGGGGGATGATGTTGTCATTATGCCGGGGCATGGTGGCTCAAGCACCTTGGGTGCTGAACGCATGAACAATCCGTTTCTCTGTGCCGGTTGATTAGGAGTTCGTAAGTGAGACAGGGTATTCTTGGGGTGGCAGCGGCCTGCCTTCTGGCAGGTAGCGTGTTGGGAGCCACTGCCATGGCCAGCACGGAAGATATGAGCGAACCAACACAGGCTCAGCCGGTGTTGCCGCGTGAAAATCTGACGATTGTGTCCGCCAGCGGCCGACACGTGTTTTCAGTAGAATTGGCGCGTACGCCACGCCAGCAGCAGGTGGGAGAAATGTTCCGCACCAACCTGCCGGATAATAGCGGTATGTTGTTTCTTTGGGCCACTCCTCAACAGAGCGACATGTGGATGGAAAATACGCTGGTTCCGCTTGATATCGTGTTCATAGCGCCAGATCATCGTATTCAGGCCATTGCAGAAAATGCCGTGCCACGCAGTCTGGCTCATATCAGCAGTCATGGGCCGGTTTCGGCTACACTTGAACTGGCTGGCGGGGTAACAGCCAAGATGGGTATAACCGTGGGGGACAAGGTGGAAGCGCCGTCTCTGGAGAAAAAATCCTGACGCCATGTTTTTTCTGCCTGGTTGAGTCAGGCAGAAAAAACGTTAGAGGATATACGCAATCCCAATCAGGGGGTTGTATCGAGGCAAGAACGTGACGATTTTTGTAACAGGGGCGGCTGGCTTCGTTGGCTACCATGTCAGTCAGGCGCTTCTGGCAAGAGGAGAGAGGGTTATCGGGGTTGATAACCTGAATACCTATTACAGTCCTGCTCTGAAACAGGCGCGTCTGGCCTGCTTGCAACAGCAGCCACACTTTGTTTTCCATCAGCTTGAAGTGTCAGACACATCTGCCCTTACGCAGATTGCTGCGCAGGAACCCTCCATAACCGGCGTGCTCCATTTTGCTGCACAAGCGGGCGTTCGGTATTCCATGAACAATCCGGCTGCCTTCGCTGAGTCAAATGTGCTCGGGCATGTGTCCGTGCTTGAATTTGCGCGCAGGCTGCCAAGGCTGGACCATCTGGTCTATGCCTCTTCCTCGTCTGTGTATGGGCGCAATACGTCCTTGCCGTTTCGGGAAACCGACAGGGTTGATGAGCCCGGCTCTTTTTACGCCGTTACAAAACGCGCAGGAGAACTGACCTCGTCCACCTATAGCCATCTCTATGGCTTGCCGCAGACAGGCCTACGGTTTTTCACGGTGTATGGCCCCTGGGGGCGGCCGGATATGGCCTATTACAGCTTTGCGCAGGCCATATCCCACGGGAAAGATGTCACCCTTTACGAAGGAGACGCATTGGCGCGAGACTTCACCTACATCTCAGACGTGGTGGCAGGTGTTCTCGCCGTTTATGAAACCCCGCCTCCCTCAGGCGAAGCGCGGGTGCTGAATATTGGCAATCACCGGCCAGAACCTGTTCGGTATCTGGTGAAGCTGCTTGAGCGCGAACTAGGGTGCACAGCCAAGCTGCGCTTGCGCCCTCGGCCAGAGGCTGATGTTGAAACAACATGGGCCTCTATTGATGCCATTCACGATCTTACTGGCTGGAAACCTACCACCCACCTCGAAGACGGTATCAGCGAGTTTGTGGCGTGGTTCCGAAGATACGAAAATTCCAGCCCCGCCCTTTTGTAGAGAACAACAGATCCCCGTTTTTTGCGGGGATTTTTTTTGCTTTGTTTGCGGGGTTGGAGGGGCTGCTTTCTGCGGTTGTTAAGTACCTGGGGCGCTCAGGTCGTTGTTGTGGTGTTGCTTCATGAGTGCCTTGTCGTGGCGTGAGGGTGCTGGGGGTTCGGGGCTGGGATGGGGAAGCTATGCGGAAGTGGTTTCTTACTTCCGGCGTATGGTGTGCTTGGTTATCTGCTGAGGGCTACGGCTGCTCCTGAGGCTGTGTGGGTCTTGCTGGGGTGAAGATGGGCGCAATCATGGATAATAGTTAACATTTCTGATGGGGTGATTTTTGAGGTTTATGAGTGGGTTGGGGGTGGTATTTTTCCGATTCAGTGGCTGTTGACTGGGGTATTTTGTTTGATTTGCGAGAGGGGTTGACGGTGTGTTGGTGTTAGCTTAGAAAGCGCTTCACCGGCGGGGCTGAGGGTTGGCGAACG
>NZ_LN606600.1:2265000-3090000 GCF_001499615.1 Acetobacter senegalensis
GGGGTGAGTGAGCGCGATAAGGGCATTCGGTGGATGCCTTGGTACCAGGAGGCGATGAAGGACGTAGCACGCTGCGAAAAGCTACGGGGAGCCGCGAGCAGGCTTTGATCCGTAGATATCCGAATGGGGCAACCCACCCGCAAGGGTATCACAGTCTGAATACATAGGGCTGTGAGGCGAACCCGGGGAACTGAAACATCTCAGTACCTGGAGGAAAAGACATCAATTGAGATTCTGCTAGTAGTGGCGAGCGAACGCGGAACAGGCCAGTCATTTTTGAAGAAGAAGCAGAAGGATCTGGAAAGGTCCGCCATAGTGGGTGATAGCCCCGTATGCGTAGTGTCTTTGAGAATGCTTGAGTAGGGCGGGGCACGTGAAACCCTGTCTGAACATGGGGGGACCACCCTCCAAGCCTAAATACTCCCTGGTGACCGATAGTGAACAAGTACCGTGAGGGAAAGGTGAAAAGCACCCCGACGAGGGGAGTGAAATAGACCTGAAACCGAATGCCTACAAGCAGTCGGAGCCTCTTATGGGGTGACGGCGTACCTTTTGTATAATGGGTCAGCGAGTTTCTGTTTGCAGCGAGCTTAAGCCGATAGGTGTAGGCGTAGCGAAAGCGAGTCTGAATAGGGCGCCGAGTTGCTGGCAGAAGACCCGAAACCGAGTGATCTAGCCATGGCCAGGCTGAAGGTGCGGTAACACGCACTGGAGGGCCGAACCCACGCCTGTTGAAAAAGTCGGGGATGAGCTGTGGCTAGGGGTGAAAGGCCAATCAAACTCGGAAATAGCTGGTTCTCCGCGAAATCTATTGAGGTAGACCGTCAGGTATTTACCCCGGGGGGTAGAGCACTGGATGGGCTAGGGGGGCCCAAAGCCTTACCAAACCTAACCAAACTCCGAATACCCGGAAGTATAGCCTGGCAGACAGACAGTGGGTGCTAAGGTCCATTGTCGAGAGGGAAACAGCCCAGACCACCAGCTAAGGCCCCCAAATCGTGGCTAAGTGGGAAAGGATGTGGGGATTCCAAAACAACCAGGAGGTTGGCTTAGAAGCAGCCATCCTTTAAAGAAAGCGTAATAGCTCACTGGTCTAATAGAAACCCTGCGCCGAAAATGTAACGGGGCTCAAGCCACGTGCCGAAGCTGTGGGTGCATATCTATGATATGCGCGGTAGCGGAGCGTTCCGTAAGTCTGTGAAGGAGACGGGGTGACCCTCTCTGGAGATATCGGAAGTGCGAATGCTGACATGAGTAGCGACAAACAGTGCGAGAAACACTGTCGCCGAAAGTCCAAGGGTTCCTGCGCAAGGTTAATCCACGCAGGGTTAGTCGGCCCCTAAGGCGAGGGCGAAAGCCGTAGTCGATGGGAATCAGGTGAACACTCCTGAACCTGTCAGAAGTGACGAATGCAAGATGTTGTCAGTCCTTAATGGATTGGACTGGCTTTTTGCGCATTCCAGGAAATAGCTCTGGCGTATAGACCGTACCCGAAACCGACACAGGTGGACTGGTAGAGAATACCAAGGCGCTTGAGAGAACGATGCTGAAGGAACTAGGCAAATTACTCGTGTAACTTCGGGATAAGCGAGACCCGTTGGTGGGCAACCATTGGCGGGTGGCACAGACCAGGGGGTAGCGACTGTTTAGTAAAAACACAGGGCTCTGCGAAGTCGAAAGACGACGTATAGGGCCTGACGCCTGCCCGGTGCCGGAAGGTTAAGAGGAGGTGTGAGAGCACTGAATTGAAGCCCCGGTAAACGGCGGCCGTAACTATAACGGTCCTAAGGTAGCGAAATTCCTTGTCGGGTAAGTTCCGACCTGCACGAATGGCGTAACGACTTCCCCGCTGTCTCCAGCATCGGCTCAGCGAAATTGAATTCCCCGTGAAGATGCGGGGTATCCGCGGTCAGACGGAAAGACCCTATGAACCTTTACTGCAGCTTTACAGTGGCATCAGAGACATTCTGTGTAGGATAGGTGGGAGGCTTTGAAGCGGGGGCGCCAGTTCCCGTGGAGCCATCCTTGAAATACCACCCTGAATTTTTCTGATGTCTAACCGCGGTCAGTTAGCCTGATCCGGGACCCTGTATGGTGGGCAGTTTGACTGGGGCGGTCGCCTCCCAAAGTGTAACGGAGGCGCGCGATGGTGGGCTCAGGCCGGTCGGAAACCGGCTGTTGAGTGCAATGGCATAAGCCCGCCTGACTGCGAGAGTGACAGCTCGAGCAGAGACGAAAGTCGGCCATAGTGATCCGGTGGTCCCGCGTGGAAGGGCCATCGCTCAACGGATAAAAGGTACTCTAGGGATAACAGGCTGATCTCCCCCAAGAGTCCACATCGACGGGGAGGTTTGGCACCTCGATGTCGGCTCATCACATCCTGGGGCTGGAGCAGGTCCCAAGGGTTCGGCTGTTCGCCGATTAAAGTGGTACGTGAGCTGGGTTTAGAACGTCGTGAGACAGTTCGGTCCCTATCTGCCGTGGATGTTGGAGACTTGAGAGGATTTGTCCCTAGTACGAGAGGACCGGGATGAACACACCTCTGGTGCACCGGTTGTCGCGCCAGCGGCACCGCCGGGTAGCTAAGTGTGGACGGGATAACCGCTGAAAGCATCTAAGCGGGAAACCCACCTCAAAACTAGGTCTCCCCAAGGGCCGTGATAGACCATCACGTCAATAGGCCAGGTGTGGAAGCGCAGTAATGCGTGTAGCTAACTGGTCCTAATCGCCCAATAGGCTCACTCTCTTACCGTTCCCTTAAAAGAACGGCCCGTGCACAGAAATCATCCATGCAAAACGTCATACTTCATCATACCCAACCGTCCACACCACCCCAACTCAAGGGTGATTTGGATGACCTGGTGGCCATGGCGGGGAGTGATCCACCCGATCCCATCCCGAACTCGGCCGTGAAAACCCCCAGCGCCTATGATACTGCGGCTTAAGTCGTGGGAAAGTCGGTCGCCGCCAGGTCTTCCAAATCACCCTAAAATCACCACAAACGCGGGGTGGAGCAGCCCGGTAGCTCGTCAGGCTCATAACCTGAAGGCCGCAGGTTCAAATCCTGCCCCCGCAACCACTTCCATCATAAATCTCTACAAATCGACTGCTGATCGCCATGAAATACTGGCTTATCAGACAGTTACACGTGTCCCGCCCCTCGAAAGAGGGCCGGGCGATCTCGCACGTCCACTCCACGCCATGGCCAACAGGGCCGCCTCAATGGTTTCTCCGATCGTTTTCAATATTCATCGAAGGAACCAGATCAATGTATGAAGATCAGGAAATGCGCGAGGAAATCCGTGCCCGCATGAAGGGCCGGATACGCTTCAATGTCGCCACAGACAGGATCGAAGTGATCGTAGGGGAGCCGGACGAACTTCTCCGGTGGGAGCCGATCAACCGACTCACCATGCTCCAGCATCTTCCATCCACGGTGGTGGATAGGCTTTGGGACATGTTTGCTGACGCAGCAGGGTCAGGCTTCTATGCCGAAGACAGGCTGGCCGGGGTGAAATTTCTCGGCTTACACCGAGTGGCAGAGTACCTTGAGGAGAAGGAAGGCATCCGGATTGAGGAAATTCCGATGCCTTCGTTCTCAGCATTGCCACAGGTTGTAAGTCTCGAGACCTATCTTGCTGGTCGAGACCGGACAACAATCGCCGAAATCTTGAAGGCCGTTCCAGGCATCGTCGAAAAGGAATTGCCTGTCAGGCTCAAAGAAGCTGGATGGGAGCCACGGCGCTCAGCTACAGAACGTTATTGGGCGAAAGTCAAAAACGGATAGAGCGATGCAACGACTCTCCTTCTCACCAGAGAAGGAGAGTTGGCGCACGCCAAGCAGACAGGCAGCTTCCGCCCTCATGTCGGCCATACAGGCGGCCCGACGCGGGCGAAAAGCAGACGTGTTCTGCCGGGGGCAGCCATTAACTCATCTCCATCCTCTTATGGTAGCTCGCGTTACGAGACCATCAGCGCCCGGAGCTGGGCATGGACCCACGGATACAGTTCCTCGCCTTTCGTGTTGAGTCTCGACTTCAGGTCGCGCGTCGTATCATCGGCCAGAATTTCGAGAGCACCGGCAGAAATACCGGCATACGCTTCTGTCACGATGCTCGCCGCGCTGCTCTTCGGAATAGTCCAGTTTTTCGTCATCGGTGTGTCGATCATACCGACCAGCAGCCCGATGACCTGCGTGTTTTGTCCCTCAAGCGCCATACGCAAACCGTTGGTCGCGGACCACAGCGCGGCCTTCGATGCTGCATAGGCCGTGGGTATGCTGATCCATGCCGCAACGGACAGAATATTGAGCATTGTCCCCCCGCCATTGGCACCGAGGACCGGTGTAAAGGCGTTGGCGACGTTCAACGTGCCGAAAAAATTCGTGTCGAAGATGCGCCGTGTCTCCGCCTCGGGCTGAAGTAATACATCGGCTTCCGGTGCGATGGCCGCGTTGTTGATAAGCAGGTCACAATCAGACGCAGTGGCAACAGCGCATGCGATGTCGTCGGCTTTCGTGATGTCAAGCGTCAGCGGTACGATGCGAGCGTCATTCCAAACTTTGGGTTTTCGGGCTGCCGCATAAACGCGGCGTGCGCCACGCTGAAGGGCCTGCTGGACGAATTCTTCCCCGAGACCGCCATTGGCACCGGTTACGAGAACGACCCGATCCTCCAGAGTATGGTTGGTCTTGTCGATTGCCTGCGTCATCCTATAGTTCTCCATTAAGTGGGGATTTTCCCTGGAACATTATCCGGGGACTCTCCCCGATTAGTCAAGGGAATATATTTATGACCGTCGAGCAGGAGAAAAGTTCAGCCGCGCCGCGTCCCATGCGCGCCGATGCACGGCGTAACCGTGATGCAATCCTTGCGGCCGCGCGTGCCACATTTGAGGAAGAGGGTGTTCTCGCCTCTCTTGACGGCATCGCCCTACGTGCAGGTGTGGGAAATGCGACGCTGTATCGGAACTTTCCGACGCGGGACGATTTGCTTGCCGCCGTGGCTTCGGTCAGCATCGAAACTGCTCTGGCCGAAGCCGATGCGCTGTCCAGAGCGCTCGCACCGAAAGAGGCACTGGCGGAATGGCTGATCCGGCTCGCCTGGACACTGCGCATCTGGCACGACCTGCCGACCTGTGTTGCGTCCGCTAAGGCCGACCCACAATCGTCCATGGCTGCTGCGTGCGCCGCGCTGATTGATCGAACGGGGATATTTCTCCGTCAGGCAACCCTGTCCGGAAATGCTGGGGACGGTGTGACAGCGGCAGAAGTGTTCGAACTCGTCGTGGCATTGTCCTGGGCCGTCGACCGTTTCGGAGACAATGAACTGACGGCAAGGCGGCGTGTTTCGGTCGGTATTGCCGGCGTTTTTAGGACAGTTGCCCTTGATGATGCTTGCATTGATGTGCCATCAGGCATCGCGGGGATAGCGCAGTAATTTTGAAATCGAACGTTCGTTCGACCGCTTGCGCGCTCATCTTGTCCGCTAAGGCTGCAGGCGTGTCTTCCCGAAACGCGTCTTTGAGCCGGTCGCTTCTGTCCTGTTATTCCATGTAGAGCAGCACATTTCGGGAAACGCAATCGGGGCAGGTTTCAGGAAACACGAGCCGTTTGAAGCATCGACACGACGGCCAGCCGGCCCGTGTTCCGTTAGACGTTCCTTTTCAGGAATCGGCCTTAGGGTTAAAGCACCACGATGACGATCATGTTCGCCATGCTGCCAAGTTCGGTTGCAGCGGGCGCGCAGGCCCTAACACCGCAACCTCGGCCCAGTGAGAGTACAGTAATGACGGACGCCGTAAACGTAGTTGCCGTGGACCACACAGGCTTCGCTGTATCGTCTTTGGACGAAGCCATTCGGTTCTGGACGGGAGCGCTCGGTTTCACACTTGAGCGGCAATCGGAAATGGGAGGTGACTTCCTGTATCAGGTGACGGGCGTCGATGACCCGAGTGTAAAAACGGCGATCGTCAAAGCACCAGGCGGCTACGTGGTCGAACTGTTGCAATATTCAAATGGGCGCCAGAACGGAGCCATACCCAACAGCGCGGGATCGATCGGAGCAGCCCACTTAGCTCTGACTGTGAAGAATATTCATGCAGCAATTGCCCGCGTCGAGGCAGCAGGATGGAAGGCCAAGGGTAGTGCGCTGTCGATCCCTGGTGGTCCACGGAAGGGAACTTTGGTGGCCTACGTTTCAGGCCCCGATCATATCACGATAGAGCTTATGCAACCGACAGCCCGTTAATCGGTCTGCAGAAGCTTTCCCGCTTCTGCAATCCTTTTCGGAAAAGCGGACGTTGCTTGCCATGGCAGCTATAGCCATTTGCCCGCCCGAAACCAGACCGGCAGCAATCCCCCCCTGATTGGCCTGTCTGCTCAATGATACAGGAGCAGACAGGCAGCAGTCGCCTCATGTCGGTCGTTTGGACCACAAGGTTGTTTGCCAAATAGCGGACATCAGCGCTTCAAAGCTTCGTTGCAGAGATTGTCTGGATCTCACTACGGCGTGTCGTCAGTTAAGCGCTGAGTATGGCACGTGAGGGTTGTACTTTGTGGCGTCCTGTGCTGACTGTTTTCCCGATTTTGTGGGAGAGCAACAGATGCGGCGCTACGGTTTACGCAACGATCAGTGGGAACGGATAAAAGACCTTCTCCCCGGTCGTGAAGGTCATGTCGGCGGCACAGCAGCGGACAACCGCCTGTTCGTGGAGGCCGTGCTGTATCGCTATCGCGCAGGCATTCCATGGCGTGATCTTCCTGCCCGTTTCGGAGACTGGAAAAACGTGCATCGGCGTCTGCGCCGCTGGTGTGAAAGCGGTGTTATTGAGAGGATCTTTCGCCATCTAGCCGCGGATCACGACAATGAATACATGATGATCGACAGCACCATTGTCCGGGCACATCAGCATAGTGCCGGAGCCCTCAAAAAAGGGGCGCGGATCAGGCCATCGGACGATCACGAGGCGGGTTGACGACAAAGATCCATGCCATCTGCGACGCTCTGGGCAATCCGGTGGAACTCGGCATCACACCGGGGCAGGATGCGGATATCAGCCAGGCGGAACCGATGCTGGAAAACATCGATCCGGATGCCTTCCTCGCCGACAGGGCGTATGACGCGGACAGACTGATTGATCGGCTGACACAGCGCGGGATTACTCCGGTCATCCCGCCGAAACGCAATAGAACAACCCAACGGGAAACCGACTTCGCTCTCTACCGCGAACGGAACCTTGTCGAGCGGTTCTTCAATAAACTCAAGCAGTTCCGTGCTATCGCAACACGCTACGACAAGCTGAAATCGACCTTCCTCGCAGCCGTGCAGTTCGCTTCAATCATTATCCTACTTAACTGACGACACGCTCTAGGAGTCAAAGGTACTATGTATTCGCCTACGGACTAAGATCACTAATTAATCGGGCACAAGGCCAATACGTTACCAAAATCCTAAGCCTAGCGTGAGGAAATGTAATAGATCACAGCGGGGTGTGAGCCACCTCTCGGCAGGAAGAAGTAATGCGGGTGTTGCTCGCCAATATCCCCAGCTACTTTATGATGGTCGTAACGGGGCTGCGTGGCCGGTCGTAAACGAAAGTCCACTTTTGAGACGGGCTCCAAAGAGCTTGAGCGTCCGGCATGAGGCGTAAGCGGAAGTTCTGGGTCTGTTTGCATGGTTTCCGGCGTGTCTGCACGGGCCGGCAACTCTATCATTAATTTCTGCATTTTTATCGCGATTAAGTGGTTTTTGCGTCGACAAAAAAGGCAGTCAGCTGCGGATTATCATTATCTTCTGGTTTTCGACAAATGTCGAAATACCTTAATTATGTTAGTCAATATTCTTATATTTCAGCATGTTAGTGATACCCTTAATTATGGGAAGGTCCCTTATTGATGCGAAAAAAGCCCATAATTAGGAGACAAAACGCGACCGCATGTTTATCAACGCACGGGTCTGCTTTCGCCTTCATCTCGGTCGTTTGGACCACAAGATTATTTGTCAAATAGCGGACATCAGCGCTTCAAAGCCTCGTTGTAGAGCTTGTCTGGATTTCACTGATTACACCTATTGAATGATTCCAAGACACAGGCAGTCCCCCAATGGACGTTACGGTGAAAATTTCAGCGATACGGACTTTTGATCGGATCATATGACAAGCACATCCTTATATCCTTGTCATACTGCCCCATAGTATGTATCCTTGTCATACTGCCCCATAGTATGAAAGGATACTCAAGGGCAGTATATTCGGAGTAAACGTTTCGTGCCGCACACACCAGCTGAGAAAAAGCGCGTTCTGACCCGCGTGCGCCGTATTCGCGGGCAACTTGATGCGCTGGAACAGGCTCTGGAGAAGGGGGCTGATTGCGGTCCGGTACTGCAACAGGTTGCGGCTATCCGAGGAGCGATCAACGGATTAATGGCCGGTGTTCTTGAAAGCCACCTGCGGGAAGAATTTGTTGAATGCGCCGGTGATCGTGATGCTGCCAGTGGTTCGATCGAGAATGTGGTGTCACTCGTTCGATCCTATCTCCGGTAATGCTCACGACGCTGACTGACAGGTTATTTGGAGAAAAATCATGAAATCACGGGCCGCAGTTGCTTTCGAGGCGGGTAAGCCCCTTGAGATTGTCGAGATCGACGTAGCGCCTCCTCGTGCGGGTGAGGTGCTCGTGCAGATCACACATACGGGTGTCTGCCACACTGATGCGTTTACCCTGTCAGGGGATGATCCCGAGGGACTGTTCCCAGCCGTTTTGGGTCACGAAGGCGCGGGAATTGTCATCGAGGTCGGAGAAGGCGTAACCAGCGTTGCCCCCGGCGACCATGTCATTCCGCTTTACACGGCGGAATGCGGTGAATGTCTGTTCTGTAAGTCGGGAAAAACCAATCTCTGCATTTCAGTGCGCGCCACACAGGGTAAAGGTGTGATGCCGGATGGCACGACACGCTTCTCCTACAAAGGTCAGCCGATCCATCATTACATGGGGTGTTCGACGTTCAGCGAATACACGGTTGTCGCCGAGGTTTCTCTGGCAAAAATCAATCCCGCATCCAATCCAGGGCATGTCTGTCTGTTGGGATGTGGCGTCACCACAGGGATTGGTGCGGTACACAACACGGCCAAGGTGCAGCCGGGAGATACGGTTGCCGTCTTCGGTCTGGGCGGGATCGGTCTGGCGGTCATTCAGGGAGCGCGACAGGCAAAGGCTGGCCGGATTTTCGCTATTGATACCAACCCGGAAAAGTTTGAACTTGCCAAAGCATTCGGCGCCACGGAATTCCTCAACCCCAAGGATTATGACAAACCGATTCAGCAGGTTCTTGTGGAAATGACCGGCTGGGGTATTGATCATACATTTGAATGTATCGGAAACGTCAACGTCATGCGCGCGGCGTTAGAAGCCGCGCATCGTGGGTGGGGGCAGTCGATCGTCATCGGGGTGGCAGGGGCCGGTCAGGAAATTTCGACCCGTCCCTTCCAGCTTGTGACGGGGCGTTCGTGGCGCGGCTCGGCTTTCGGTGGGGTCAAGGGACGCAGCCAGCTTCCCGGCATGGTCGAAGATGCCATGCGTGGCGATATCGAACTTGCGCCTTTCGTAACCCACACCATGCCGCTCGAAGACATCAATACGGCCTTCGATCTGATGCATGAAGGAAAATCCATCCGTTCCGTCATTCATTTCTAAGGTCTACGTCTCACCGCGCAACATCATTTCCAATGGTTGGAAATTACAGGAGAACGATCATGGCAGTTATTTCCGGTGACGGTGTTTTCTCTCACGTTTTTCTTGGGGCAGTGGATACTGCGGTATCCGCGAAATTCTATGACGCCGCGCTTGCGGCTCTGGGCATAAAAAACCTGGGGCCGTTCGGGCATGGGTGGATTCTGTATGGCCGCGAAAAGCCAGCCTTCATCATTGCACGTCCTGGCAACGGTGAAGCGCCCTCAAGCAACGGTGTCACCATCGGTTTTGCAGCAGCGACACCCGCCGAAGTGGAGGCTTTTCATGCCGCAGGTCTTGCCAATGGGGGAACCGATGAAGGCGCACCCGGCCCGCGAAGCCACTTACCGGGCGCTTACGCTGCCTATCTCCGGGATCCGGCAGGGAACAAGATCTGCAGTTATACCTTCACGGACGGTAACTGACATGCGCAAAAGGCAGTGAGAGCCATGGAACGCAAGGAAACACACGCCTCTTTTGGGGGCGTGCAGGAAGTCTGGCGACACAAGTCCGTGTCGTTGGGTGTGGAAGCAAACTTCGCGATCTACCTGCCGCCGCAGGCAAAAACTGAAAAGGTTCCCGTTCTTTACTGGCTCTCCGGTCTGACATGTACGGAGCAGAATTTCATTGGCAAGGCTGGCGCGCAACGCGTGGCCGCAGAACTGGGCATCGCCATTGTCGCGCCGGATACCAGTCCACGGGGCGTGGGTGTGGCTGATGACGATGCGTACGATCTTGGACAGGGTGCCGGATTTTACCTCAATGCGACGCAGGAGCCGTGGGCTGCGCATTATCGGATGTATGATTACGTCGTCACGGAACTTCCTGCGCTGATTGAGGCGAGCTTTCCGGTTACGCAGCAGCGAGGCATTGCGGGACATTCGATGGGTGGATTTGGCGCCATCATGATCGCGCTGCGTAATCCTGGCCGCTATCGTTCTGTGTCAGCCTTTTCACCCATTGTGGCGCCAACGCAGGTACCATGGGGTGAAAAAGCATTCAGTGCTTATCTGGGTCCGGATCGTGCCAGTTGGGCAGCCTATGACCCGCTTGAACTTGTGCGGACAGCGAAGGAAAGACTGCCTGTTCTGATAGATCAGGGTCTGGCGGACCAGTTTCTGAAAGAACAGCTCAGACCAGAACTGTTCCAGGAAGCCGCACAGAATGCAGGGCAGGAACTCATCCTGAATCTTCGTCCTGATTACGATCACAGTTATTATTTTATAGCCAGTTTCATTGCAGATCATCTCAGACATTTCGTGAGTAAACTAGGATGAACAGATTGTCAGATTTTTTGGATCCGCGCTTTTCTGGCTTCGGGTGGAGACGAAATCTGTTAGGGGCGTCTTGGAAACTGTGGAATTAACTGGCGGCTTTCTGCATCTTTTGTCCGGAAGCAGACATTCCGTTTGCCCTGAAGGGTTTCGGGCGCCGCGAGGCGTACGAAAGTCTGGGAAGACCGAACCCGCGACACCGGGACTCAGTTATGGGGAATTTGCAACTGGCGCCGCCCCGGGGGAGAGCCTGAGCCAGAACATACAGGTGCGTTTGTGGAACTGGAACGGGTTTTTATGACCGGATCTGCATGACGCGATGACAGAATTTGCGGTGCAGACAGCGATTTTCCCGGCTTTTCCGGTGATGCTTACAGGAGCCCCGGTTTGCCGGAGCGGAGCCACTCCGACATCGGGATCGGTCATGCTGTAATCTCTGCGGGCTGTCATGGTGATCCCCCGGCCGGAGCAGTCGCCCGGGGTGGCCCTCGGGGCTGGCACCATCGGGGAAGGATCGGGATGACGACCATCGGACCACCACAGCATGGGCACGGCGGTGGCGTGACCGGTTCGGTTTCCGGGACTTCTGGCGCTGGTGTGGACATGACATTCAGCAGTTCCCGCACCCGGGCGAGGCTGGCCTTGCGGCTGGAACTGGCCAGCAGGCCATAATGGCGGATGCGATGAAATCCCCGTGGCAGGACATGCAGCATGAAGCGGCGGATGAACTCATCCGTGGCGAGTGTCATGACCTGCTGCTGGTGGGCCGTGTCCCGCCGGTAGTCCTTGTAGCGGAACGTCACGCCGTTTTCGTTGAACGCCAGGAGGCGGCGGTTCGAGATGGCGACACGGTGGGTATAGCGTGACAGATAGGCCAGCACCGCTTTTGGACCGGCAAACGGGGGCTTGGCGTAGACGACCCAGCGCCTGCTGCGCACAGGGGCCAGATACCGCAGGAAGGCACGGCGGTCTGCCAAAGGGGCAAGCTGCCCCCGAAAGACCAACCGGTCGGCATCGAAAAGTGCGCGCAGCCGGGTCAGGAACAGGCGGCGGAACAGTTTGCCCAGCACGCGCACGGGCAGCAGGAAGGCAGGGCGTGACGAGATCCAGCGCCGGCCATCGGGCGAGAGACCGCCACCCGGCACGATCATGTGCACATGGGGATGGTGGGTCAGCGCCGAACCCCAGCTGTGCAGCACGGCGGTGATGCCGATGCGGGCACCCAGATGCCGGGGATCGGCGGCGATCGTCATCATCGTCTCCGAGGCGGCCTGGAACAGCAGGGCGTAGAGAACGGCCTTGTTCTGGAGCGCGATGTGGGCGATCCGCGCAGGCAGGGTGAAGACGACATGGAAATACCCGACCGGCAGCAGATCGGCCTCACGTTCGGCCAGCCATGTCCGTGCGGCGTTCCCCTGACAGCGCGGACAATGACGGTTGCGGCAACTGTTATAGGCGATCCGCCTGTGTCCACAGTCCCCGCACGCTGCGACATGACCACCAAGGGCTGCGGTGCGACAGTGTTCGATTGCCGACATTGTTGATTTTCACTGAGAACTGATGGGGTGGATGCCCGCTCCCGACGGCATCGCGAGATGTGCCAAGGTGATGTTGTTGTTCAACGTCACGGGAAGGAGAAGGCATCCATGGACGGAGTTGCCATTATTGGCCTTGATCTTGCAAAGCGGGTTTTTCAGCTTCACGGCGCTCGGGCAGACGGAAGCGTAGCGTTCCGCAAGAAGCTGCCGCGCGCTCAGGTAACGACATTCCTGGCGAAGCTGCCACGGTGCATCGTTGCGTTGGAAGCGTGCGCGACAGCCCACTTTTGGGCCCGGACGATCGGTGCGCTCGGACATGACGTGAGGCTCGTGCCGCCGGCGTATGTGAAGCCTTTCGTCAAGCGGCAGAAAAACGACGCGGCCGATGCCGAAGCCATCGCAGAAGCGGCGAGCCGTCCGACGATGCGCTTCGTGGAGCCCAAGACGGAACGCCAGCAGGCTCGGGCGATGGTCTTCAGGACGCGTGACATGTTCGTGCGTCAGCGGACGCAGATGATCAACGCGCTCCGGGCTCACCTGGCGGAACATGGCATCATCGCCGCCAAGGGAATCACGAACGTGCAGGAATTGGGACGGATCATCGAGACGGCGGAAACCGGGATTGAGCCTCTGGTCGTGGAGACGGCCCGCATCTATCTCGATCAGATCGAACAGATTTCGGGGCGCATCGCTGCATTGGAGAAGACGCTCAGGCAGGAGGCCGGTCAATCCGACAGGACGGAGCGGATGATGAGCATGCCGGGGATCGGCCCGGTGACGGCCATGGCGGTCGAGGCGTTCGCGCCCACCCTGTCGACATTCCGGCGCGGCCGAGATTTCGCGGCATGGTTGGGCCTGGTGCCGAAACAGCATTCGTCCGGCGGCAAACAGGTTCTGGGGCATACGTCGAAAATGGGCCAACGCGACATCCGCCGCCTGCTCATCATCGGCGCCATGTCCGTTATTCGCTGGTTCAGCCAAAACACGCCCGACGCCGATACTTGGCTCGGGCGGCTGCTGCGCCGCAAGCCCCGTCAGTTGGCTGCCATTGCCCTGGCCAATAAAATGGCCCGCTCGCTCTGGGCCATGGAAACACGGGAAGAGTTTTTCAGGGATCCGCGCGCGGTTGCCGCCTGACAATCAGTCGGGAGTAACTACGCGCGGTACGTCGGCGTGTGAGGAGGTCGTCGAGCAGTAAGGACAAACGATCGGAAAGAACGGGTCTGGAAAAGCATTCGGGTCAATGAACCTCGAGTTCGCAGAATTGATTTGCACCAGATCCGCGTAGCCCATACCGGCCAGTGGTCATGTTCAGACCGCATCCAAAGGCCTGATACATGACCGCATCCGATCACACGCCTCTATTGTTCAACGCATCTGCTTGCACGAACGCGGGCATCCATACATGACCCGGGTTTTTCATCAGGAATTGACCCAGCCAGATGCTATTTCAGGTATAGTTATGCGGGCGGTCAAGAAGGAGATCTGTCCTTTCTGTTTTTTGACGCGGCAGTGCTGGCGCGGAACCTGTAGCTGTCATTTCCTGTCTCGAGGATATGACAGTGATGGGTCAGCCGATCGAGGAGCGCCGTCGTCATCTTCGGGTCACCAAAGACCTCTCCCCATTCACTGAAGCTCAGATTGGTTGTGATGATGACACTGGTGCGCTCGTAGAGGCGGCTGAGCAGATGGAACAGCAGGGCGCCACCAGACGCACTGAAGGGGAGATAACCGAGTTCATCAAGGATCACGAGATCCAGGCGGAGCAGCCTGTCGGCAATCTGCCCGGCCCGGTTGGCGGCCTTTTTTTGTTCGAGCGCATTGACGAGGTCAACCGTTGACCAGAAGCGTGCCTTCTTGCGGTGATGGGTGATCGCCTGGATGGCCAGCGCGGTCGCCAGGTGGGTTTTCCCGGTTCCCGGACCGCCGATCAGCACGACATTTTCAGCACGCTCGATGAAGTCCCCGCCATGGAGCTGGCGGACCATGGGCTCGTTGATCTGCGTATCGGCAAAAGAGAACCCGGACAGGTCTTTGTAGGCAGGGAACCAGGCTGTCTTTGTCTGGTAGGCGATGGAGCGCACTTCGCGTTCGGCCAGCTCCGCCTTCAGAAGTTGCGAGAGGATGGGGATGGCCGCCTCAAAAGCTGGCGCGCCCTGCTCTATGAGGTCAGCCGTAGCCTGGGCCATGCCATACATCCGCAGTCCACGGAGCATGATGACAAGTGAAGCGGCTGCAGGATCATGACGCATGACGGCTGGATCAGGCAGGTTGGCGAGACGCGCTTGGTCTGTTCGACAAAACCGTCAAAGGGACGCCCCGGGACCATGAGGTGTGGACGCTCACTGGCATGGACCTCGGCGATGGTCCGGGCCAGTTCGATATGCTGCAGCCGTTCCCAGCAGTCCAGGCAGCGGGCTTCCAGCCAGGCATTCAGCGCCCCCAGATCCGCAAAGGCAGGCAGATCCTGCCAGATATGGCGCCGGGCATCCTGCACGGTCTTCTCAATCTGCCCTTTCTCCCATCCCGCTGCCGGATTGCAAAAAGTCGCTTCGAACAGATAATGGCTGGCCAGAGCCATGAAGCGCAGATTGACCTGACGTGCCTTGCCTGACCCAATCCGGTCCACGGCGGTCTTCATGTTGTCAAAAATACCCCGCCGCGGAACACCACCGAGCACGCGGAAGGCCTCGGTAAGCGCATCGAAAAGCATTTCGTGGGTCTGCAGGGGATAGGCCCTGAGTATGAAGGCCCGGCTAAAGGACAGTTTGGTGTGGGCAACCTGCAGCTTGACGCGATGCCCGGCAATCACCGCCCAGTCCTCACCCCAGTCGAACTGGAAGGCTTCTCCGGGCTGGAAGCGCAGGGGGACAAAAACACCTCGACCCGTTGTCTGGCGTGCCTGGTGCTGTTCGTGTTTCCATTGCCGGATAAAAGCGGCCACCCGTCCGTAGGAGCCATCATAACCCAGCGCCACAAGGTCTTCATGTAGTCGTCGCGCCGTGCGCCGGTTTTTGCGTGATCGGGCAGCTTCCAGGACGAGCCATCCCCTCAGCCTGTCAACAAATGGGTCCAGTCGGCTGGGGCGTTCGGGAACCTGGTACCGCGGTTCAATACTCTCCGCCCGGAGATATTTCCGGATCGTATTGCGTGACAGCCCCGTCCGGCGTTCAATCTCGCGGATCGGAAGATGATCCCGGCAGTGCCACCGACGGATCACACTCAGAAGCTCCATGTCAATCACTCCTCAAACCCCCAGCAGATGATGCCGGGGAGTGTGAAGGCATGGGTCAAATCTCAATGAAAATTTCCGCCCTACCCGGGTCATGTATGGATGCCCGCGTTCGTGCAAGCAGATGCGTTGAACAATAGAGGCGTGTGATCGGATGCGGTCATGTATCAGGCCTTTGGATGCGGTCTGAACATGACCACTGGCCGGTATGGGCTACGCGGATCTGGTGCAAATCAATTCTGCGAACTCGAGGTTCATTGACCCGAATGCTTTTCCAGACCCGTTCTTTCCGATCGTTTGTCCTTACTGCTCGACGACCTCCTCACACGCCGACGTACCGCGCGTAGTTACTCCCGACTGATTGTCAGGCGGCAACCGCGCGCGGATCCCTGAAAAACTCTTCCCGTGTTTCCATGGCCCAGAGCGAGCGGGCCATTTTATTGGCCAGGGCAATGGCAGCCAACTGACGGGGCTTGCGGCGCAGCAGCCGCCCGAGCCAAGTATCGGCGTCGGGCGTGTTTTGGCTGAACCAGCGAATAACGGACATGGCGCCGATGATGAGCAGGCGGCGGATGTCGCGTTGGCCCATTTTCGACGTATGCCCCAGAACCTGTTTGCCGCCGGACGAATGCTGTTTCGGCACCAGGCCCAACCATGCCGCGAAATCTCGGCCGCGCCGGAATGTCGACAGGGTGGGCGCGAACGCCTCGACCGCCATGGCCGTCACCGGGCCGATCCCCGGCATGCTCATCATCCGCTCCGTCCTGTCGGATTGACCGGCCTCCTGCCTGAGCGTCTTCTCCAATGCAGCGATGCGCCCCGAAATCTGTTCGATCTGATCGAGATAGATGCGGGCCGTCTCCACGACCAGAGGCTCAATCCCGGTTTCCGCCGTCTCGATGATCCGTCCCAATTCCTGCACGTTCGTGATTCCCTTGGCGGCGATGATGCCATGTTCCGCCAGGTGAGCCCGGAGCGCGTTGATCATCTGCGTCCGCTGACGCACGAACATGTCACGCGTCCTGAAGACCATCGCCCGAGCCTGCTGGCGTTCCGTCTTGGGCTCCACGAAGCGCATCGTCGGACGGCTCGCCGCTTCTGCGATGGCTTCGGCATCGGCCGCGTCGTTTTTCTGCCGCTTGACGAAAGGCTTCACATACGCCGGCGGCACGAGCCTCACGTCATGTCCGAGCGCACCGATCGTCCGGGCCCAAAAGTGGGCTGTCGCGCACGCTTCCAACGCAACGATGCACCGTGGCAGCTTCGCCAGGAATGTCGTTACCTGAGCGCGCGGCAGCTTCTTGCGGAACGCTACGCTTCCGTCTGCCCGAGCGCCGTGAAGCTGAAAAACCCGCTTTGCAAGATCAAGGCCAATAATGGCAACTCCGTCCATGGATGCCTTCTCCTTCCCGTGACGTTGAACAACAACATCACCTTGGCACATCTCGCGATGCCGTCGGGAGCGGGCATCCACCCCATCAGTTCTCAGTGAAAATCAACACTCGATCACAGCCTCGACCAACTGTAAGCTACCAGTCGCAGGCATAGGCGTAGAACTAGGGTGTGTCGTCAGTTAATTCCAATGATGGCGGAGACGAATTGCACGGCTGCGAGGAAAGTTGACTTCAGCTTGTCATATCGTGTTGCAATACCTCTGAACTGTTTAAGTCTGGCGAAGAAGCGTTCGATGATGTTTCGTTTTTTATAAAGCGAAAAGAGGATTTTCCGTGGATTGCGTCGGTTTTTCTTTGACGGAATAACCGGTGTGATCCCCCGCTCTTCAAGCTTTTCGATGAGGGGATCGGCATCATAAGCCTTGTCGGCGATGAAGACCTCGGGATCGACTTCATCGAGCAATGGCTCTGCTTCTGTGATGTCGGCCCTTTGTCCGGGCGTCAGGGAAAGAGCCACAGCCTTTCCCGCGGCATCGACAATGGCATGGATTTTCGTGGTCAGTCCGCCACGGGACCGCCCGGTGGCCTGATCCATCCCCCTTTTTTACGGGCGCCCGCGCTATGCTGGTGAGCACGGACAATGGTGCTGTCGATCATCATGTATTCGTTGTCATGGTCAGCAGCCAGATGCCGGAAAATCCGCTCGATCACGCCGCCTTCGCACCAGCGACGCAGCCGCCGGTGCACGTTCTTCCAGTCCCCGAACCGGGCAGGCAGATCACGCCAGGGAATGCCTGCACGGTAACGATACAGCACGGCTTCGATAAACAGACGGTTATCCGCAGCCGTCCCACCGACATGACCTTCGCGACCCGGGAGAAGATCTTTTATCCGTTCCCACTGACCATCGCTCAGACCATACCGTCGCATTCACACTCTCCCCGTTCCAGAAACAGGAAGAAAACATCACAGATCAAACGGGAGTACAAGCTTCATAAGCCCCCCGTTTAACTGACGACACGCCCTAGGGCCTGTGCCTACGCAGGCCCTGTGCTGCCAAGCCGAGCCGTTATCTAGGGCGGCATCCCCGGTGATTGTCAGCCGGAAGCCGACGCAGGCACGACACAACGGTGCCCTTGACCACGACTACCCCCGGCCCATAGCTGAACCCTCTTGTCTTCTAGCGATGACAAGCAACTGCCGCGCCCTCTGGTGCGGCTCTTTCGTTCGGCCTGTCCACTCCGGCCCTCGGGCCGGGGCCCCCAAGGAATGCAGTGCATGGGCTTATCTGATGCACAGCGCCCTTCCCGCTGGTGTTTCGACGGACCCACTTACCGCACCTTCCCTTGCGCTCACCGGGTACAAGGGCTACGCTCGTCCCCTCAGGCACCGCAAACGGATCGAGGAGGCTTTCGGCTGGGCCAAAACCATCGGAGGCGCCGTCCAGACCGTTTATCGCGGCATTGAATGCGCACGGTTTCGCTTCATCATGACGCTGGCCGCCGGAAATCTCCCCAGACTGCCAAAGCTGACCCGGCTTGAGCAGAAGATGACGTCGCAAACCGACCAAACCCGCCACACAGAACAGATGAACAAGCCAAAGCCGCAGCAGAGCTGAAAATGACATCTTCAGCGCGGCACTAAACCAGCGACCTGTTGGTCTCCGAGTGCTACCCTCCTCACGCTTTAGCGTTCTCGGGCGGAATCCCCACCAAGTGCTACTTAAGTAGCTATTTTTGTTGTCACCCTTGCATAAAATGGCAGCAAAGTGCTAACCTCGCCTGCCGAAGACAGAACGCTGTCATAATTTGGTAGCAACGCGTTGCCACCCGGAGTAAACCAACTGACCAGACCTTCCGTTCGAGGTTTGGAAAAGCCCAGGCCGCCATGACGACCAAAGTTGAATTCAAGGATATCAGCAATTTCGTTCATGTCGCGAGGACGGGAAACCTGATGCGCGCCGGTATGATTTCCGGCGTACCAAAGGCAACGCTCAGCCACAGCATCCGCCGCCTGGAGGATTTGCTGGAAGTTGAGTTGTTTCATCGTTCTCAGAGAGGCTTGCAGCTCACAGATTCTGGACGTGCCCTTCTAGATAATACCGGCCGTATATTTGACAGCATCGAACTGGCTGCAAGTGCGGCTCAACGTGCCCATAGCTCCTTGAATGGTAAAGTGAGGATATTAGGAAGTGCGGAGTTTGGGACCAGCATTATTGGCGCAGCAACTTTGTACTTGGCAAGAGAGCATCCGGGGCTATCCTTCGAAACACGAATGTACCCTAGTGACACTCCATTGCCAGAACAAACAGAATTTGATTGCCTTATTTTTGTTGGCACTGCCCCATCATCTCATCACGTTTGTCGAAAACTAGGCAATGTTGGGTATCGCGCCTACGCTAGTCCGCTACTTCTGCAGCGGCTAGGAACCCCTAATTCTGTTGAGGATATAAGGGAAATGCCCGGCATAGAATATACGCGCAAGGGAATAGCGGAGCCTTGGCTACTTCAAGACACAG
This sequence comes from Acetobacter senegalensis, assembly GCF_001499615.1. Lineage (NCBI taxonomy): Bacteria > Pseudomonadati > Pseudomonadota > Alphaproteobacteria > Acetobacterales > Acetobacteraceae > Acetobacter > Acetobacter senegalensis. The sequence continues at coordinate 2,284,684 of NZ_LN606600.1, forward strand.
ACGGACAGCGGATTGGCGATTACAATGTGCGATTCAGCGTTCATGATTATTGGATGGCAAAATTCTATGCAGTTTCAGGAGAGGCAATAGCATATCTGCCGAACTTTTTTGTGCATTATGAAGTTGCTCAAGGTCACCTCATACCGCTCCTCCAAGAAGCCAACGAGAGTGAAAAAATATCTGTCTGGGCAATATATGGCGCCGCCCGCCATCGCAACCCTCGCGTCAAACTAGTAATTGATACGCTTTGCCAAAACTTCGACAAATTGATTCGTCACCCAGGCTATGCACTCGTGCGTCAGGACCTATAACTCTAAACCTGTCAACGGCGGCGCAAAAATCGGCCATGGCGGCGGAGCAAAACCAGGCCAGTTGGTGAGGGTGTGCGCCATGGCACGCGCGCTTTCCACATAGCTGGCGTGTGCCATTGCGCACTGGCCCGTCAGGGCCAATCGTCGTGAGATATCTGGATCGAGATCAACGCCGCTTGGTAAGCGGCAAGGAGACCCCGTGGGTTAGCGGCGTTGCCGGTCCGGGATAGGCTGGTGGCGTTGGTCTGACGCCGGGGTTCCATGTCTACGACTAGGGCGTGTCGTCAGTTAAACGGGGGGCTTATGAAGCTTGTACTCCCGTTTGATCTGTGATGTTTTCTTCCTGTTTCTGGAACGGGGAGAGTGTGAATGCGACGGTATGGTCTGAGCGATGGTCAGTGGGAACGGATAAAAGATCTTCTCCCGGGTCGCGAAGGTCATGTCGGTGGGACGGCTGCGGATAACCGTCTGTTTATCGAAGCCGTGCTGTATCGTTACCGTGCAGGCATTCCCTGGCGTGATCTGCCTGCCCGGTTCGGGGACTGGAAGAACGTGCACCGGCGGCTGCGTCGCTGGTGCGAAGGCGGCGTGATCGAGCGGATTTTCCGGCATCTGGCTGCTGACCATGACAACGAATACATGATGATCGACAGCACCATTGTCCGTGCTCACCAGCATAGCGCGGGCGCCCGTAAAAAAGGGGGATGGATCAGGCCACCGGGCGGTCCCGTGGCGGACTGACCACGAAAATCCATGCCATTGTCGATGCCGCGGGAAAGGCTGTGGCTCTTTCCCTGACGCCCGGACAAAGGGCCGACATCACAGAAGCAGAGCCATTGCTCGATGAAGTCGATCCCGAGGTCTTCATCGCCGACAAGGCTTATGATGCCGATCCCCTCATCGAAAAGCTTGAAGAGCGGGGGATCACACCGGTTATTCCGTCAAAGAAAAACCGACGCAATCCACGGAAAATCCTCTTTTCGCTTTATAAAAAACGAAACATCATCGAACGCTTCTTCGCCAGACTTAAACAGTTCAGAGGTATTGCAACACGATATGACAAGCTGAAGTCAACTTTCCTCGCAGCCGTGCAATTCGTCTCCGCCATCATTGGAATTAACTGACGACACACCCTAGCGAAGCCTCGACAGGGAGGATCGAGGCTTCGCCACGTCCGGCAGAGATTGTAGACGCCGGACGTGTCTTATTGGACAGGGTAATAGTAAGGTCATTCACCGTCGAAAGGAGACAGTTTATCTGGACCTAATGTACAGAAATTTGTACGACGCATTGCTCTTGTACACCGAGGTGGGATTTCTAGGGCAAGGTTTCTGGTGCGTTCCCTTGCGCTATATTGTCAGTTCACCCCAGCAGGCCCATGGCCGAATTGGACAAAGCACTTTTGCTTGAAACCCGTCTTGTTTGTAAGACGACGGGCGTGAACAAAGCGTCTGGGAAAATGCGCCGTACGCTATACGACCACGTCAGATAGATCATGTTGCGGATTTTAGACACCCTGTTCACATAAAAACTCTATGTAACAGCGACATGTCGGGCTGACACTACCGCTCTATTCTATGCAGCAAAAGCTACAGAAGGAATGCCGGTATGGGCGTACGTCCGTTGATCGAGAACATGGAATTTCTCCGCCACTTTTGGCATCCGGTCGCGACTCTTGACGAGTTCGAGAAGGCCGACCCGCTGGGCAATGGCCCTATGGCTGTCACCTTACTTGACGAGAAGGTCGTTCTTGCTCGTCTCGACGGCAAGATGGTCGCAATGAAAGACCAATGCGTCCACCGCTCGGCCAAGCTGTCCGGCGGAAAGGTCCAAGGCGACCAACTCCAGTGTCCGTACCACGGATGGATGTACAATGCCGAGGGCAAGTGCACCCACATGCCGGCATGCCCGACGCAAAAGATTTCCTCCCGCGCCAAGGTGGCAAGCTATGAATGCGAAATGAAGTACGGCCTGATATGGGTCCGTTTGGATAGCTCGTGGAACGTGACGGAAATCCCGTATTTCAGCGTCGCTGATGACCCGAGGATGAAGATTGTCGTGCAGGAACCCTACTGGTGGAATGCCAGCGCACCGCGCCGCTGGGAAAACTTCACGGACTTTTCGCACTTCGCGTTCGTTCACCCCGGCACTCTGTTCGATCCGAACAACGCCGAGCCGCCCATCGTGCCGATCGATCGCGTGAAGGGCCAGCTGCGCTTTGTCTATGACACGCCCCCGGGCATGGATGTTCCCGATCAGGCACCCATCGGCAACTTCACCTACCACTGCAGTATGCCGTTCACGATCAACCTGGCCGTTCAAAAATATGTGGGGAACAACCTTCACGTCCTCTTCAACGTGTCCTGCCCGGTGAACGCGAAGCAAACGAAGAACTTCCTGATCTTCGCCCGCGAGAAGAGCTTGAACGATTCGGATCATCCCCACATCGCCTTCAACGACCTGGTCTTTGCCGAGGACCAGCCGGTCATTGAATCGCAGTGGCCAGAAGAGATTTACGACGACGAACTGTCGGTCGTGACCGACAAGATCTCGATACAGTACAGGAAATGGATCAAGGAACTGGAAAACGCCCACGCGCAGGGCAAGGAGGCTTTCGAGAAGGCTCTCCTGACGCCGGTTCTTGAAAGCGACCGGATGCACCCTGAACTGCATGCGGTCGCGGGCTGACGCTCGGCCGGATTTCAGGAGATATCCCAGTGTCAGTCCATTTCATGACCAGTTCTCCCGATGCGCTGCTTCGGGAGTTCAACCGGAGAATTGTCCAGGAAGAAGCGTGGGGGAAGGCGGAAGGCTGGATGCTGAAGGGTGATACCTCCTACCAGCATTCCGAAGACGTGTCGGATATCGGCGCAATGCTTGTGCCAAGCGTCGATGCGGGCACGTTGACCTTCGAACTTCATGCCGACGGCGGCAAAGGCATCCCACCTGACGTGGTCAAGCTGTACTACACGAGGCTGGTGGAAACCTTCCTCCGGTGGATGGACGTGCGCTTTGATGAGGTTCGACTGAATTGAGCAGTCACGAAACCTGTCAGGCGGATAGATTTGGAACGGAAAGGAAGAAAGTTGGCCTTGTATGTGAACACCGCCGAACCGAAGAAGGCACTTAGGGCCTTCAACGCGTCGGTCGGCAATATCGATCAACCTCATGACGGCGCAAGATGGCTGCGACCGAAGAACTCGGACTACTTCACGCATGCGGACCCGGAATGGGCCTACAAGTCCTGGGTGCTGCCCAGTGTCCGCCAAGGATCGCTGATGTTCAACATCATCAGACCCGAGGACCGCTATGTTTCAGTGAAAGCCTATGCCGCCTATCACGCCGAGCTTGTCGGGACGCTGATGGATGCGGGACTGGCGGCCCCCCTGGACATAAAGATGTCGTCTCGATGCGCCGACGGCGACCTCAATGCCTGATCTCAAGAGGAGCGTGGACACACCGATGGCCAGTGCAGACAAGTTCCAGCCTATGCACAACATCTTTTGCGATGATGTGGAGAAACAGAAACAATTTTACGCTGCAATCCTGGGTTGGGACGACATTCCCGATGCCTCTTCGCCGATCTACCGGGTTCTGCAAGGCAACGGCTTCCAGCTGGCCTTCAACGGTGTCCCGGCCTATGAGCTTCTGGGCCTGAAGGATCGTGAGAGACGCAGGACACCAACATCCAGCACCGGCACGATGGTGACGTTCGTGGTTGAAGACTGGGCAACGGTAGATGAGATCGCGCACAAGGTGCCCGAGCTTGGCGGGTCGATCGTCAAGGGGCCGTTTGCAACCTATTACGGGCAATGGCAGTTGGTCTTCAACGATCCGGAGTTCAACATCGCGCGCATCACAGCCATGACCATTCCCGAGGGTGCCGAAATTCCAGTTGTCAACTTCGACTAGGGTGTGTCGTCAGTTAATTCCAATGATGGCGGAGACGAATTGCACGGCTGCGAGGAAAGTTGACTTCAGCTTGTCATATCGTGTTGCAATACCTCTGAACTGTTTAAGTCTGGCGAAGAAGCGTTCGATGATGTTTCGTTTTTTATAAAGCGAAAAGAGGATTTTCCGTGGATTGCGTCGGTTTTTCTTTGACGGAATAACCGGTGTGATCCCCCGCTCTTCAAGCTTTTCGATGAGGGGATCGGCATCATAAGCCTTGTCGGCGATGAAGACCTCGGGATCGACTTCATCGAGCAATGGCTCTGCTTCTGTGATGTCGGCCCTTTGTCCGGGCGTCAGGGAAAGAGCCACAGCCTTTCCCGCGGCATCGACAATGGCATGGATTTTCGTGGTCAGTCCGCCACGGGACCGCCCGGTGGCCTGATCCATCCCCCTTTTTTACGGGCGCCCGCGCTATGCTGGTGAGCACGGACAATGGTGCTGTCGATCATCATGTATTCGTTGTCATGGTCAGCAGCCAGATGCCGGAAAATCCGCTCGATCACGCCGCCTTCGCACCAGCGACGCAGCCGCCGGTGCACGTTCTTCCAGTCCCCGAACCGGGCAGGCAGATCACGCCAGGGAATGCCTGCACGGTAACGATACAGCACGGCTTCGATAAACAGACGGTTATCCGCAGCCGTCCCACCGACATGACCTTCGCGACCCGGGAGAAGATCTTTTATCCGTTCCCACTGACCATCGCTCAGACCATACCGTCGCATTCACACTCTCCCCGTTCCAGAAACAGGAAGAAAACATCACAGATCAAACGGGAGTACAAGCTTCATAAGCCCCCCGTTTAACTGACGACACGCCCTAGCCCTCTTCTGCGCCGGAACTTACAATCAAAGTATGATCACGAACGAAGCGTATCTCCGACATGCTTTGCACTTGTTCAAATAGACGTTTGCTAGTCGCCGACATAAGGGTGCCAAACCACGCAACCAACGCCTCCCGCTTAGCAAAAAATTCCAGCGCATCGTCGAAGTCCCAACGTGGCATCATTACCAGCTTGTTTTCCAAACTGAAGCATTCGGTTGTGAAGCTAATGCGCTGCCGATCAGCATCGGAGTGAGCTATGACCTTGTTGCGCCGCTCTAACAGGTGCTGTCACATTAACTCTGACCTGTGATAGTCTCCGCTGATGAGCGCTGGATCTGTGAGCTACAAACGACATCGTTTTCCGAGTGAGCTGATCGCGCATGCGGTATGGCTGTATTTCCGGTTTCCCCTGAGCTTTCGTCTGATTGAGGAGATGCTGCTCGAACGCGGGATTGTTGTGTCGTATGAGACGATCCGCCGGTGGAGCCTAAAATTTGGAGTGGCCTTTGCCCGCTCGCTGCGCCGCAAGGCCGCTAGACCCGGGGATATCTGGCATCTCGACGAGGTCCGGGTCGTGATCCATGGCCGGCCACACTGGCTGTGGCGCGCCGTCGATCAGGACGGTTACGTTCTCGACGAAATCCTGCAGACCCGAAGGAACACTAAAGCCGCAAGGCGATTGCTGACGCGACTGCTGAAAAAGCAGGGTATCCGGCCCGCGCGCTTGGTCACCGACAAGCTGGGCTCTTACGGGGCGGCCAGACGTAAACTGAGGCTCACGGTCCGGCACCTATCCCACAAGGGCCTGAACAACAGGGCGGAGAACAGCCATCTGCCACTGCGAAAACGCGAACGGGTCATGCAGAAATTCCGCTCACCTGGGGGATGCCAGCGCTTCGTCTTCGTTTTCTCCGCCGTCCGCAACCTCTTCGTCCCGCCCCACTCCATCGACAATGCCCTCTCCCGGCACATCCATCGGATCAGGGCTTTCGTCCAGTGGAACAACGCTACCGCGCTTACCGCCTGAATGCGTCAACACCGAGAGGAGCTCAACAAACCAAAGTTAATGTGACAGCACCCCCAATCAGACGAAAGCTCAGGGGAAACCGGAAATACAGCCATACCGCATGCGCGATCAGCTCACTCGGAAAACGATGTCGTTTGTAGCTCACAGATCCAGCGCTCATCAGCGGAGACTATCACAGGTCAGAGTTAATGTGACAGCACCTCTCAATATATTTAACAAAGATTGCAAAGCTCGGCGGGTATCTTAATAGAGCCAATGATCCGCCGCCAGGTAACACGGTTATCTGGGCGAGGTCTCTCTCGTCTCACCGATATCGCGATCGGTGCCAAAATCGGAATGAGATTTATGGGTAATTGAAAGGATCAGCTCACGCTTACAGATATCCAACCTACCACCACATCTGCAAAAAGAGCTTACGCTACTGGGGATTTAACAAAACGCCTATAAAAAAGGGGCACCCACAAGGATGCCCCTCCAGCACTATCTTGCTCAATGGTCAGGCTGCCGAGGCAACCTGACCAAAATTTCTTAGAATTCCACGCCAGCCTGAACCTGGAAGTTCCTGCCAATAATGGCATCCCAGTAACGGTTAGTGCTACCCTGGTACGGATACTGCGGCTTCGCATCAAACACGTTGTTCATCACAAAGCTCACATTGTAGTGCTTGGCAAAGGTGTAGCCAATGGTCGTGTTGAACATGAAATACTGCTTCATGGTGTTATTCGGATATAGGCTATCCGAAACCTGAAGCGCGTACTTGGCTTTTCCGTAATACATCATCTGCCACTGCACGAACAACGGACCACGCATATAGTTAAAGTTGGCGGTAAAGTTGTCACGCAGATCGCTTGATGTGCCCAGATAGTCATACTGGCTGGTCAGAATTGAACCGTTATGAACAAAGCCATGCTTATAGTTCACAGTCGTCTGAAGCGCGCCATCATCTTCGGAAAGCCCCAGCTTGCTCAAAGGTAAGAAATAAGACAAATGCGCCTGCAGACCGCGATAATGTTCGGTCCCGATATTATAGTAGCCTTCCTGGTACCCTTGATTAACCTGACCATTTGAATCACGCGAGAACGCCTGACAATACTGGTTATTCGGGTAAGTTGTTGAATCATAGCAGGCTGCCATGATGTCTTCGATCCCAAGAGCAGCAATTTCATTCTTTACGCGAACATCATAGAAGTCCGCACCGATTGTCAGCCCCCTGACCCAGCGCGGCTGGAAAGAAGCGCCACCTGTAAACTGGGTTGACTGCTCATTCTGCAGGTGCCGGTTACCGCCAGAGAGACCTTTAATAGTGAATTTCTGAATGTTGGATTGAAAGTTAGCAGGGATCCCAGCTTTCTGACAGTTCACACGGCGCAGAGCAGGATTGGGCCCAGAGTTGATGGAAGAGACGTCACATGGATCCGTGCCACTATCAAACACCGTTGCATCAGGAGAGTAGAGTTCCGTAATAGCAGGTGCACGGAAAGACGTTGTATAGTTGCCGTGGAAAACAATATCTTTCACCGGCGCATAGCTACCGCCGCCAGAATAGGCCCAGAATCCGCCCGTTGCACTGTTGTTCACATACCGACCAGAGCCTGTTGCTGTCAGTGCATATACGCCCGGAATGTTCATCTGCGGAGACACAAGCGGAATCATGGTTTCCGCATAGACTTCGTTCGTATGGTACGCACCGCCAACACTCGTCATCGGAACGACCGCACCATAAGCCTGATAACTACCGTCGGCCATTTGCTCCCCACGGTAGAAATTACCAGGGTTGAAGTTCATGCCTTCGTAACGGTGCTCATATCCAAGGTCATACGTCCACTGCCCGCCAGGGAGTTTTACCACGGTGCTTCGAACATCCGCGTTGAAATCCCACTGCTGGTTGATGGATTTGGTACGGGCGTCTGTCTGAATGTAGTCTGCAGCCGCTTTGCTGGACTGATTCACGCCAAACGGATTGATCGGCGAACAGGTTGAATTGAGCGACGGATAAGCAGCACTCGTATAGCCAGAAGCACACACAATGTTGCCAGAGGCATCTGTCACCGCGTTGAGTGCATTGATGTAGTTCTGGGTCAGTATTTCCCGCTGTTCTGTACTGGAACGGTACTCTCCATATTCTGCACTGCCTTTCCATTCAAATTTGCGGCCTGCAAAATGGAAATCACCCTGTAATCCACCAACAAAACGGAACAGGTTGGTGTTCGTTGTATATTTTCCGGTGTAATAGTCTGTATTCGCACGCGCCAGATAGAACTGGTCCGTCGGCAACCCGGCTGCCTGCAAACTATTGATAATAGTGGTCCGTTCGGCAGATGTCAGATACGGATTATTGGTACTAAGTGGCAACGCACCATTGGCGTTATCCATATCCGTCATGGCATCGCCAAACATTTGCGTATTGTAGTAGGGTTGGTTCGCCATGTTAGAGGCGGAGGACCGGACATACCACCCTTCAAACGACGCCCGAAGATGATCTGTAATATCGTAATGCCCCAGCATGGTCAGGTTGAGGCGCTGCTGGTTGGTGATCAGGTTATTATAATTACTGATCGGAAAACCATTGCTATTGGCTTTTGTGCCGGTCGCAGTCAGCCCGTCTCCCGTCAGTTTACCGTACCTCAATGGTACCAGAGACTTGCCATCCTGGCTGAATACCAGCGGCTGGCCAGCAGAGTTGGTAATAGCCGTTCCAACATTCTGTCCATATTCATTGGGAAGATCATAATATGCGCCAGACATTGACGGTACACCAGCCGTGGTAAACGGCAGATAGTATCGGCCACCACGCGCCAGATCATAACCAGTCCCAGCCTGATTACGCACATACTGCAGACGATCATCACCAGCACCAACCCAGTTGGCCCGATCAGCATTGGTCATACCGAACACCTGATTGTATTCCGCATCGAATACAATAGTGCCACGGTCATGATCAAAATGACGACCGACCTTGCCTGCCAGACGGTAATTGATGGCATCTTGGCGCTGACTGAAGCCAGTCTGGCCATCCAGCTTTACGCCCTGATAATCATCATCAAGAACAAAGTTCTGTACGCCAGCAATGGCGTCAGACCCGTATACAGGACCACCCGAACCGACGACTGTTTCCACCTTTTTGATCAGAAGCGTCGGAATGTTGCCTACGTCTACGGGAGAACCCGCCGTGACACCAAAAATGGAAGATGTGGCGGAAGAAACGAAGCGACGCCCGTTAACCAGAGTCAGAGTACGCTGCGAACCAAGACCCAACAGATCTGCATAGGTTTGCCCCGCGCCGAACTTCCCTTGCTGAGCCCCAATCGGACTGTTATCTGGCACAGCATAGTTCGGGTTTTCCCGCATCAGCGCCAAACCGATGTTCGTGTATCCACGCTTCTGAATCTGCTCGGCATCCAGATCCATGGTCGCCATGGTATTGGTCAGACGGTTTTGCAGCAGACGTGATCCTGTAACAGTCACATTTTCCGTGTTCGATTCCGTACCAGCATTTGTATCGGAAGCCTGCTTCATAACTTTAGATGCAACGGAATTCTGATCCGTGGAAGTGGCCTGGCTCTGCGTCGCAGATGCAGCAGGCGTCACCGTAGCAGAGGTAGTGGTAGAAGCGGCTGCTGTGGGCTGAGGTGCTGCCTTTGTAGCAGTTTTAGCCTGAGCTTTCTTCGCCTTGCCTGTTTTAGTAGGCGTTTTGGGAACGACTTCTGCGTTTGTTTGAGCTTCTGCAACGCTTGTCAAAACCGGAATACTAATCGCCAGAACGGGCAAGACGTAGAGCAAAGAGAAGGAAAGCGAACTCCCCTTCTTCCTACTATGTCCTTGTATCATTCAAAATAGTCCCGAAACTTAAAGGTTAAATGCTTTTTAAAAAGCGGTGCCCCTATTAAGAGGCAATTTCCCAATCGGTCGATCCCAATATTCCGGGTGTGTAATATTTTGCTCAAGAAATGCTGCATTTTTGACACAGTTTTCGTCATCGCAATGCATAGCTATAGGGAATTCATGCGCTCTATTCATGTCTCGAGAAGCATCTAACGCTCGAAATAGAGTGTGCAGAGCGTCTTTATTCAATTTTTCTGCTTTTTGCGAGGCCCAAAAGACCTGATTCTCTCCGTTCTTTTATCCTGTATCATAAAAGGGTGCTGTCACATTAACTTTGGTTTGTTGAGCTCCTCTCGGTGTTGACGCATTCAGGCGGTAAGCGCGGTAGCGTTGTTCCACTGGACGAAAGCCCTGATCCGATGGATGTGCCGGGAGAGGGCATTGTCGATGGAGTGGGGCGGGACGAAGAGGTTGCGGACGGCGGAGAAAACGAAGACGAAGCGCTGGCATCCCCCAGGTGAGCGGAATTTCTGCATGACCCGTTCGCGTTTTCGCAGTGGCAGATGGCTGTTCTCCGCCCTGTTGTTCAGGCCCTTGTGGGATAGGTGCCGGACCGTGAGCCTCAGTTTACGTCTGGCCGCCCCGTAAGAGCCCAGCTTGTCGGTGACCAAGCGCGCGGGCCGGATACCCTGCTTTTTCAGCAGTCGCGTCAGCAATCGCCTTGCGGCTTTAGTGTTCCTTCGGGTCTGCAGGATTTCGTCGAGAACGTAACCGTCCTGATCGACGGCGCGCCACAGCCAGTGTGGCCGGCCATGGATCACGACCCGGACCTCGTCGAGATGCCAGATATCCCCGGGTCTAGCGGCCTTGCGGCGCAGCGAGCGGGCAAAGGCCACTCCAAATTTTAGGCTCCACCGGCGGATCGTCTCATACGACACAACAATCCCGCGTTCGAGCAGCATCTCCTCAATCAGACGAAAGCTCAGGGGAAACCGGAAATACAGCCATACCGCATGCGCGATCAGCTCACTCGGAAAACGATGTCGTTTGTAGCTCACAGATCCAGCGCTCATCAGCGGAGACTATCACAGGTCAGAGTTAATGTGACAGCACCCATCGGTGGCATCCACATCCAGAACGATGCGGGCGGGTACGCGCTCATGCTGGTCCATGAAGAGCGTCACGAACAGGGTAGCCAGTGCCTCATGATCAGCAATGATGCGGCAGTAACGGTCTGCTTTGTGGCCACTGCGCTCCAGCCGATTTAGTGTGGATTTTCCGGCCAGTGCCGCACAGTTGGCCCGACCTCCTGACAGACGGCCCGAGGCCAGACCAAAGATCAGGTCATGACGCAAGGCATCATGATCATTGAGGTCTTCATAGCCCAGGGCCAGTCCCAAGATCCGCTGACGGACAAGGTCTTCAACCCGGTATTCCACAAAGCCGGGATGCCGCTTATCGCGAAAACAGGCAGCAAAGCGGCAGCTGAGACCCAGAATGTCATCAGCCTGCTTCACCAGAATGACGCCCCCATCCGAACTCATGCGACCCCCGTCAAAACGGGCCACAACACGCCGTCCACAGGAGGCTGGAAACTCATACGCGCTTGCGCTACACTCTGTCTGCATCGGGTTCGTTTATTGCTTATGAGAAATTCTTTTGTGCAAAACAGACTTTTTCATAATCTAACCCGATGTACAACCCTTTTGTGAGATTTCCGCGTCGATAGCCACAATCATCAAACGCCGCTGTCAGGCTGCGGGGATTGAGGGCGATTTTAGCGGGCACAGTCTACGTCGGGGTGCCATCACGACAGGCGCTCAGGACGGCATTGACCTGATGTCACTCAAACGATTTTCCCGTCATCGCGATTACCGCGTACTGGAGGCTTATATTGAGGAGGATCAAGCTCTTTCAAAACATCCAGGAAAGACGCGTTTTTAGAGAAATTTAGACTGATAGATGAATGCTATACGATTCTTAATGAAAGCCGACCATATATCTCACATCAGGGAATCAGACTGACTCTATGCAACGTTGCATAGAGTCGGGATTTATTGGACTTTACTCACGGCTAATCCATTGGAAAAGCTCCCAACAACAATTGGCAAGACCAAACTTTCAGGGGGCATTGGACTTTACTCACGGTACAATTGGACTCTTCTCACACGACTCTGGTTAATCCACTGGACCCTACTCACACAGCAAATAATATAAATCTAATAATCTTCAATTTGCTGCGTGAGAGAAGTCCAAAATCCGTGAGTAACGTCCAACCTAATCACGTGGAAAACTTCTGTGAGTAAAGTCCAACTTGACCAAAGCCCACATGCTACGTCAGGGTCAGGGTAATGGCAGACGTTCATCATCTTTTGTTGCAGCATGGTCTTGATGAGGCCCGGCGATTGCAAAACATCGACAAGAACTCTCGTGCTTGTGTCGATGCTGCCCACGAAGTGCTGTGCGACGAACAACAAGCTATCGGTATTGCACATGCAGGCTTCGCAATGGCCGCCCTTCCCCACAAAAAACCCAACTCTCCTGTTTGGGAACGCGACGGTGGACCAGTAAAATTACTCATTGAAAGCGGTCTTGATGCCAATAAAGAGCCTGTAGGCATTCCTTATGGTTCAGTAGCACGACTGATACTTTTATATCTTCAGACACAAGCAGTCAGAAATAAAAGCAGACAAATTGAACTCGGAGCGTCAATGAACGCTTGGCTTTCAGCAATGAATCTATCTATTGGAGGAAAAACTTACAATTTAGTAAGAGAGCAAAGTCGAAGAATTAGCCGCTGCCGACTAACCTTTTTCCGATCAGATGCCGGGAATCAGTATGTCAGTAACGGCGCATTCGTACGAGACGCTATATTTCCTCTGGATCCATCAAACTCAGATCAGCAGTCACTGTGGCTAGAAGTAGTAACTCTCGATGAGTCCTTCTATAACAGTCTGATTCAGCATCCACTACCTTTACGTGAAGTGGCAATTCGCCAAATCTCAGGTAGGTCAATGGCTATTGACCTTTATATTTGGCTTGCTTACCGTCTCCACATTCTGCCAGGGCCTGTTAAAGTGAGTTGGGCAGCCCTTAAAAGTCAATTTGGTCCCGATTATAGAGAACTTCGTTTTTTCAGACGGGACATCATCCCATCTTTAAATCTTGCTCTGTCCGTTTACCCTGAGGCCGTAGTAACTATAGACGACCGTCAAGGTCTAACCCTATTTCCTTCCCCGGCACCAGTAAAAGAGCGTAACCGGTATTTGCTTTAAGAAACGTCTTTGGATTGGACTTCTCTCACGGTCTGGTTTGTTCAGTTTTAAAACCACATCATCAGAAAAAATATTTTCCAATTACATCAGTTGTTTACGCAAAAAAAGTGCGTGAGTTTAGTCCAATACCCTCTCCGTTGATGTTGAGTGTTGACAGGGGGGTGTTGATTGCTCAACACTCACTGTGATAGATGACAGGAGAGTGGTGATGACGGAAAAGAATGCAGGCAATACTCTTAAGAAAATTAGGACGAACTTAGGTCTTTCACAGGCTGAGTTAAAATCCTTATTAAACGAACGGCTTTCTAGAAACTATGATCGACACACGATCTCACGTTGGGAAAACGGACGCCAGCCTATCCCTTCGGAGGTGTTGAACGAACTACAGCAGCTAATCGAGCGCAGACCTCAGCCATTGCAAGTCATAGTCTTTGCCAACCAAAAAGGTGGAGTTGGTAAAACGACAAGCGCCTTAAATGTTGCATATGCTTTAAGTCGCCTTAACTATCGCGTGCTGCTAATAGATGCAGATCCACAAGCCAGTGCAACCTCAGCACTCGTTGGCGATGCTTTAGTAGAGCTATATCGCAATGGCAGAACACTCGATGCGGCATTGCTTAAGGGAATCCCCTTTGCTGACGTGATACTCGACAAATCAACGGAACTTGGAAACGGACGAATTCTACCGTTCTCTTTTATACCAAGTCATATTGATCTGGCCGAAGTAGATGTTCGCAGGGAACCTGGTACAGAAGGTCTGCTTCGTGAGGCCATTCAAGGCGTACAGAATGATTTTGACTACATTATAATCGATAGTCCACCGCACCTAGGCTTTCTAACGTGGATGGCATTAACAGCCGGAAATCAGGTTTTCATTCCTGTTCGTACAGAACCATATGACGTTATGGGGGTGAACCTGATCCTAGACACGATCTCCAAAGTAAACCGTCGGTCCAACCCACGTCTGAGAATTGGTGGAGTAATTCCCACTCAATTTTCGTCTAACCAATACGTTGATGTTGGAATAATAGAGCATCTAATAACAACGCTTGCGGGGAAGGCTGACGTTTTGGAACCGGTGCCAAGTAGTACTGCTTTTAGTAATGCAGCTTGGGAAGGAAAGATCTCCGTGGAAGTATCACCAACCAACCCTGCTGTGCGCCCTTACGTGAGACTTGCCGAAGCTATCAGCAATGGAAATCAGCCTACGCTAGCCACCGATGGTTTGGACTTAAACCAAACAGAGGAAGATGTCCGTGGCTAGAACATTCAAGAAGAGAAACCCCTCGGCCTTTCTAGAAGCACAAAAGGGTATAACAACGTCTTTCTCAACTCCATTTCTCGGTAAGGGAAGATTTAATCATAGCTTCGAGGTGCAGCTTTCTGAATTAGTTCCTGACCCTGATCAACCTCGCAAGTTATTCAATTCGGAAGATATTAAAGCGTTAGCTACTTCTCTTTCAGAACGGGGAATTCTGCAGCCAATCCTTGTTAGAGAAGCAGAAGAAGGTTCTGCAAAATGGATTATCGTTGCAGGTGAAAGACGGTGGAGAGCAGCTGCCAGCCTTGGCTGGGAGAAGCTTCCAGCTATTGAATATGAAGGTGATTATAGAGCGGCAAGCTTGGTTGAAAATTTACTCCGAACTGATCTGTCAGCAGTGGAAGAGGCGCGTGGGCTACGCAATATAATGGACTTAAATAACTGGTCACAAAGCGAAACAGGCCGCCAGCTAGGGTTAAGTCAATCTAGGGTAAATCGCACGCTGCGCATTCTCGATCTTCCTAGTGCTTTTTTAGATTTCGCATCGGCTCACGCAGTTCCCATTAACGTACTAGTTCAAATAGTGCGTGAAGAGGATCCAGCTCAGCAGCAGGTCTTGATGGATCGAGTGATGACCGGCTCCGCGACAGTGGCCGAAGTGCAAGATTTACGCAAAAAGGCTGATACGAAATCGCAGAACATAGCGGGAAAAAAAACAGGATCCGAGCTGAAGGCTTTCAAAACTATTCGTAGATTTATAAAGGAAACCACAAGCATAGGTGACAAGAAGATAGCTTTGTCAGAGGAAGAGAAAAATGATCTCCGACAAGCTCGCGATATGATTGATCAATTACTGGGCTAGTAGAGGGAAATAATCTGACAGTTCCAAGGCTATGCAACGTTGCATAGGACAGAAGGATCACCAGCCCGGAGCGTGCGCTGCAAGTGGTGGGTGCTCTCCATGCTCGTCCGCTGCGCGGCCTGTGCGTGGCTCCGCTCCCGGCGCTTCGCACCGCACTTGCGCCACCCACTCCGGCCCGGTTGTTCGGAAAGCATCAAGGACAAGGGATGAAGAGAGAGTAGACGCTCCCCTTCCCGCTCCTTGCCACTAATCCCGACAAACCTATGCAATCAGGCCACCGACCCTTTCTGAGGTGTCGGGCGAAGCCGATTGGACGGAGTGCGCCATCATGTCCATGTCAGCCTCGCAACGGTGCTGTCACATTAACTCTGACCTGTGATAGTCTCCGCTGATGAGCGCTGGATCTGTGAGCTACAAACGACATCGTTTTCCGAGTGAGCTGATCGCGCATGCGGTATGGCTGTATTTCCGGTTTCCCCTGAGCTTTCGTCTGATTGAGGAGATGCTGCTCGAACGCGGGATTGTTGTGTCGTATGAGACGATCCGCCGGTGGAGCCTAAAATTTGGAGTGGCCTTTGCCCGCTCGCTGCGCCGCAAGGCCGCTAGACCCGGGGATATCTGGCATCTCGACGAGGTCCGGGTCGTGATCCATGGCCGGCCACACTGGCTGTGGCGCGCCGTCGATCAGGACGGTTACGTTCTCGACGAAATCCTGCAGACCCGAAGGAACACTAAAGCCGCAAGGCGATTGCTGACGCGACTGCTGAAAAAGCAGGGTATCCGGCCCGCGCGCTTGGTCACCGACAAGCTGGGCTCTTACGGGGCGGCCAGACGTAAACTGAGGCTCACGGTCCGGCACCTATCCCACAAGGGCCTGAATAACAGGGCGGAGAACAGCCATCTGCCACTGCGAAAACGCGAACGGGTCATGCAGAAATTCCGCTCACCTGGGGGATGCCAGCGCTTCGTCTTCGTTTTCTCCGCCGTCCGCAACCTCTTCGTCCCGCCCCACTCCATCGACAATGCCCTCTCCCGGCACATCCATCGGATCAGGGCTTTCGTCCAGTGGAACAACGCTACCGCGCTTACCGCCTGAATGCGTCAACACCGAGAGGAGCTCAACAAACCAAAGTTAATGTGACAGCACCGTTTTGCACGGAGGTTCTCTCACGCTTACGTTTGTAGACTCCTCGGCACCGTGGACAACCTCGTTCGCTTTAACGATTTAGAAACCATGTTGTCCCATTGAGGCTTCTACCGGGATAGTCGCACGCTCGCCGGCAGTCTACCCCAAAGCAAGAACGGCTAAGGGTACGTAATGGGGTGTAGCAGAGCGCCTTGCGTGGACGCCGTCCGTTAGGCAACCTTTTTGCCCATATTGAAGCGTGATTTGGAGCGGCAATCTATTTGCGCACTCCGATCGATCGCGATTACCCGTTCCACGGGATGCTGATCACGGTCCGTGGAATACGCTGCGGTGAGAGTAGCGTGTCAGTCGATAACAGAGCGAAACCGCGTCATGGCGGCATCCGCTGCTGCCAGAGCCTCCTCTAAAGCCGTATAGTCAATCGGCTCCGGGCTGCGTCTTGAAAGATCGGTCATAGCGGACGGGCCCATCGGCTCAGGGGGAAGCTGGGGCAGGATGTCCTCGTCACGACGGGGACGACCGCGGCTGCGACCGGGAAGAGGACGGCGGGGTGGGCGTACTGCTTCCCGGAGAGGCGCCATTCCCTTCAGTGCAAAGAGCCTGCGTGCGGATCGATGTGTCACTTCCACGATCAGGTCTTCGGCCAGAAACCGTTCGAGGTGCAGATAGGCGGCCTTGAGCGAGATGCCCAGCATGCCGGCCAGACGCGAGGCGGAGAGCACCGGAAAGGCGGCAATGAAGTCCAGCGCGGCAGTAGCCCGTGAGGTGCTGCGCTGACCAGAGGCTTTCGCCCGCGCCATGCGCCACCCGTGCTCCAGGGCAATGACGCGCTGCTCCATGGCTTGAGCGTCTTCGGCCAGGCGTGAGAGAAATAGCGGGATCCATTCTGAGGGAGACCATGGGGCGTCACTGGCGAATGCTCTGGCCGCAACAAGCGGTAACGGTGTACGCAGCAGATGGCTCTCCTGCCAGAAACTCACCAGAGCGCCCCGCATGGAGCTGCGATCGTGACCTGTCTCGATCCAGTGATGAAACGCGCGTGCGGCTCCCAGGAGCGGCCCGGCCTGCCTGGCTTCCGCTTGCAGAAGGGCTTCGGGCGGGACCATGGCATCTTTCTGCCGGCCGTCAGGACGGGCCAGCCAAAGATACTGCTCAAAGGCCGCGCGGGCCGCATCAATCACATCGCCGCGCTCATAGGCGCTTTCCCCGACAACCCGTGGTTTCAGGCCTTCCAGTTCGGCGGCAAGATGCCACGGATCGATGAGGAAACCATCCACGGCAGCACAGGCGCGCGCCGCCTCCAGGCGCTCCCGGAACAGGATTGCGGGAAGCAGAGGATGGGTGTGCAGGCGCTGGTCCAGCCGACCAAAAATCAGCGCAGCGCGGGTCAAAGCCAGCAGACTGCCGTGACCAGGCCGGTTATCGCGTCTGATGATGCCCGGGGACACTATTGACATGCTGGAAGTCCATCTCCCGATGTACAGACAGGTGGAAATTTCGAAGGGTCATTCCCCGAACATGTTCTGGGACACACTCCTCAGGCCTTGAGAGGATAAGATTACCTTAATTACCGTTTAACTTCAAACTCCGTCTTTTCCTGAAAATTCCCCCTTCCCCGCCACCTACTTCCGATAAGTTACCTTGTCGGAAGTAGGTTGACAGCGCCACCCGGGCGGGGAATTATTCTCTCTGAACGATGATTGTTGCCGAAACCGCAGCCCTATGATCACGCAGCCCTCTTCATCCACTCCCCGTACCGCCCGCCGCTGGACCACGCCGTGGCGCAATATGCTTTCGCCTTCAAGTGGTCTGACGCTCTATGAGCGCTTCGAGCAGGCTATCATGCTCGTCCTGATCGGTCTGATCATGGCCGTTACGGTCTCGGCTACCGCTCACCTCGTGGTGGCGGTCTGGCACCTGCTCTCCAGGTCTGCTGTCGATCCCACGGACCAGGGGGTGTTCCAGACCGTTTTCGGGGCCGTCTTCACAGTTCTGATCGCCCTCGAATTCAAGCGCTCCCTGCTGGCCGTGCTCGCCCATGGCGAGAATATCGTACGGGTGCGCACGATCGTCCTGATCGCCCTGCTCGCGATCGCACGCAAGTTCATCCTCCTGGACCTGCAGACCATCGCCCCCATGGACGTGCTCTCCCTCGCCGCTGCGGTCCTCGCACTCGGGATCGTCTACTGGCTTGTGCGCGACCAGGACGCCCGTGCCGACGCACGCATCCGCCAACAGGGCGCGTCCCTCAGGAAGGATGTGCCGGATGCTCAGTGAAGTCCGCATTCTCGGGTCACGGGCCAGAGCGCGTCGCGCGATCCTTGAGCGGGTCGATCGCCTCACCCGCAGCCAGCTGGAGCACACAGACCTGACGGCCGCCAGCCAGATCCTGTCGACGGCGCGATTTTCCCCTCCCCTTCCCCTGGTGATCGCTGGAACCGAGATGCCCGACGGGGCGTATGCGCCCGATCGCACGATCGGGCGCGCCATGCCCTATCTCGCCGCGGCCGAGCATCTGGCACGCGATCATCTCGGCGATGCGCCGATCGGATCCGAACTGGCGGTTGGGCTGGAAATCGACGACGGTATTCCACGGTTCGTGGCCTGGATCCGAAACATCGAGGAAGAAGCCACTCCCGTTTCCGCTCCCCCTGCCCGACCACCACCGCCCGTCGGGCAGGCGCCGGTAACTGTCGCCCGCTGGTTCGCCCTCGTCTCTTCCCAGCCGGTCCCCGCGCACGACGGAAAGCTGCACACCGCACGCCAGGCGGTGGACGCCTACGTGCAACGAAGCAAGGCCGCCAACACGTTACGGGGATACCGCGCCGCTGTGCGGGCCTGGTGCCAGTGGGCCAATACCCACGACCTCCCTGCCCTTCCCGCACGCAGTGAGGACGTCGCCGCCTATCTTGCCGACATGGCGCTGCGCAAGCGCAGAACCAGCACCATCGATCTTCACCGGGCCGCCTTGCGCTATCTGCATCATCTTGCACAGGTTGCCGTGCCGACATCCCATCCCCTTGTTTCGGCCACGCTGGCCGGTATCCGGCGGGAGGACGACGATCCTGCACCACGTCAGAAGACTGCCCTCACCTGGGACCGGCTGACCGAAGCGGTCGATGCGATCCAGGGGCAGGATCCGGTTGCCGTCCGTGATCGTGCGATCCTCCTGCTCGGTTTTGCAGGAGCATTCCGGCGCTCCGAGTTGGCCGGTCTGGAGGTCAGCGACATCGTCACCGACGATGATGGCATGCGGATCCGGCTGAGGCGATCGAAAGGCGACCCGGCCGCAAAGGGGGTGCTGATCGGCATTCCACGTGGGATTACCCGGAACTGCCCGGTGCGGGCCTATGAAGCCTGGATCAAAACCGTCGGCATAGAAGCTGGGCCGGTGTTTCGACGGATCTGGCTTGCACCAGTCTCCAGGCCCGGTGAACCCCCTGCCCCGCCAAAGATCGGTTCTGTCGCACTCTCCGACCGTTCTGTCGCGGACATTATTCGCAAGCGGTGTGGTGCGGCTGGTCTGGAAGGCGACTTCTCGGGTCATAGTCTTCGACGCGGCGCCATCAGCACCGGCGCAAAGGACGGCTATGACCTGCTGGAACTGAAACGCTTCTCCCGACACAGAAGCCTGCAGATCGTCGAAACCTACATCGACGAAGCAAGTATCAAGGAGAGGCATCCTGGCAAAAGCAGATTCTGAACGTGAGGTAAACGAGAAGCTCTCACCCTCAGAGTCCATTTGGAAAGAATATTAGCTATGACATAGGCTTCTGACCATCAACCGAATCAGGCCAGATGCCGCCACGCTTCGCGTGGCGAGTGACCGACCTGATCAACGCCCGTTCCTTATCAGCCGATCGCTCGGGTAACGCAGACGGTCCCGATTATAGCGGACGCGGATTTCGGTCTTCCACATAGGGAACCTCAGCGGTGCTGTCACATTAACTTTGGTTTGTTGAGCTCCTCTCGGTGTTGACGCATTCAGGCGGTAAGCGCGGTAGCGTTGTTCCACTGGACGAAAGCCCTGATCCGATGGATGTGCCGGGAGAGGGCATTGTCGATGGAGTGGGGCGGGACGAAGAGGTTGCGGACGGCGGAGAAAACGAAGACGAAGCGCTGGCATCCCCCAGGTGAGCGGAATTTCTGCATGACCCGTTCGCGTTTTCGCAGTGGCAGATGGCTGTTCTCCGCCCTGTTGTTCAGGCCCTTGTGGGATAGGTGCCGGACCGTGAGCCTCAGTTTACGTCTGGCCGCCCCGTAAGAGCCCAGCTTGTCGGTGACCAAGCGCGCGGGCCGGATACCCTGCTTTTTCAGCAGTCGCGTCAGCAATCGCCTTGCGGCTTTAGTGTTCCTTCGGGTCTGCAGGATTTCGTCGAGAACGTAACCGTCCTGATCGACGGCGCGCCACAGCCAGTGTGGCCGGCCATGGATCACGACCCGGACCTCGTCGAGATGCCAGATATCCCCGGGTCTAGCGGCCTTGCGGCGCAGCGAGCGGGCAAAGGCCACTCCAAATTTTAGGCTCCACCGGCGGATCGTCTCATACGACACAACAATCCCGCGTTCGAGCAGCATCTCCTCAATCAGACGAAAGCTCAGGGGAAACCGGAAATACAGCCATACCGCATGCGCGATCAGCTCACTCGGAAAACGATGTCGTTTGTAGCTCACAGATCCAGCGCTCATCAGCGGAGACTATCACAGGTCAGAGTTAATGTGACAGCACCGCCGAGATCCCCTTTAGGGAGACATATGCGCGTTCAGTGGCTCTAAAATTAACCCAGAAAATTACCATTAAGATATTTTTTGAATATTCTTAAAATATTATTTTAACTTTCTTCTAACGCTTTAAAAATTGCCATACTGATAAACGCAGCTCGGCCTGTTCCCATAGCTTCAGCGCGTTCATCAACACGCCGTAACAAGTCTGGAGCAATGGTCAAACTAATCTGGCGTTTATGTCCCTTTGGCAACCCTTTGTCGTATGATAGAGGCTTTGTTTTTCCTGCATCCGGAGCTCCAGTAACGAAAGCATCTGCAGCAGATTCTACCGGCGTTGGTTTAGCTTTGCGATGAATTGCCATTTAATCTATCCTTAATATGTTATGAATATTCAAATTGGATTAAAAACGGCATTTGCAAGTGCAGAAATTTCAGCGACAGCTTTAGGGTCTCGCGGTGTCAGTTCGGAAACAGACAGACCTGCTCCACCAGCATTACTGAACGCTTTGCGGCGTCGAATTGGTATCGGCAGATAAATGAATTGCGGCACTTCTTTCACTGCTGCAGCAGCCTCTGCATTATCCGTTGAATGGTCTCCTGGATCGGCTTGGTTCATAACAGCTACAGCACGCAATCCATCCCGAACACTTCGTGCTTCATCAATAAGAGCAGCCATGTCGTCTAGTGCCCATACGTCATAGGAACGCGGCGCAAACGGAACCAGAAGCGTATCAGCGAGAATGAGTGCTGCACGAAGCGCTGTAGAATCTCGGCCGCCAACATCGATGATAATATCATCCCATTTATCACGCTGCTGCTGAACTTGGGCACGTAGATTGGGGCCGTCTGGATACTGTGCACAAGCAATCCCAGGTAGCTTTCCAGCTTCAGAACGAGCTGCGATAGCAGCAACAGCTGTACCCTGTCGATCACCATCAATCAGCCATACCTCTCTACCAGCAGTGGCACGGATTATGGCGAGTTGAACAGCTAAAGTGGTCTTCCCCACCCCTCCTTTCGTATTCCCTATTGCTATAATCACTTTTTAATCCTTTTTGAATATTCAAAATAACGTCTTTTCATCTCATAATATATTTACCTTTGTCAATCACATAAAATGTGAAATAAATATTCATTCAATCTGAATATAGGATATTTCCCCAAACGAGATATTTCTCGTTTACCCCCACATTTTCCGTGCGATATCCTGCTCCTCGGCGCCGACGGCATCGGCATAGATGGCGGTGGTGGAGAGCTGGGCGTGGCCGAGCCATTTCTGCACCATGTTGAGGGGGATGCCGCTGGAGACGGCGGCGACGCCGAAGGCATGGCGCAGGCCCTTGGGGGAGGCGGCCGGGCCGGACAGGCCGGCGGCGACCATGACCGCGTGCACGGCCCGCCAGCCGGTCATGCGCGACCAGGGCCACAGCCGGACACCTGCGCCACGCCCCCGCCGGCGCTGCGCCTCACGGATGCCATGCACCAGATCCAGGGCCTCCAGGAGGGACGGGGGCACCGGCACGGCGCGATAGATCCCGTCCTGGCGCTTCTTGAGCGTGGCGAACACCAGTACGCCGCCGGCGAGGTCCACCCG
The DNA here is from genome assembly GCF_001499615.1 of Acetobacter senegalensis. Taxonomy (NCBI): domain Bacteria; kingdom Pseudomonadati; phylum Pseudomonadota; class Alphaproteobacteria; order Acetobacterales; family Acetobacteraceae; genus Acetobacter; species Acetobacter senegalensis. Next base: position 2,307,484 of record NZ_LN606600.1, read on the forward strand.
GTCCGCTGTCAAAGCGAGGGCCTCGGACAGGCGGCAGCCTGACCAGGCCAGGGTCATGCACAGTGTACGGGCCTCGCGCGGCGCCTGCTCGGCTGCGCGCAGGAAGCGCGCCCGCTCGACGACCGTGAGGTATTTGCGGCTCCCGTCGCGGTCGAAGAGCTGCATCCCGCCGGGGGCGCCGGCCGGGATCGCCCGCTGCCCGGTTTCGGGGGGCACTCATCCGGCCCCCCTGTCGCGATAGCCCCGCCGGCGCTTGACCCGGAGCTGGCGGGCGAGGGCGTCCCACGCCTGCCCGGCATCATCATATAATGCGCAGACCTGCCGCCCCGCCGTCCCGATCCGCCCCCACTGCCGTACCAGGGCGGTGCCGCCGAACAGGTCGGGCTGCAGCGACAGGGAATAGAAGCGCCAGCAGTTGGTCGCCGGGTCCACGCGCACCAGCGCCGCCGTTTCGGGAAACAGCGACAGCTGGCAAGGCGGCCGGACAGGGGCCTTCGGGACGGGTTTGGGCATGATATCCTGAGAAGTGTAACACATCTCACCTGGCCCGCACAGGAAAACTGCCCCGATCGCGGAACCGGCCGGCCGGTTTCAGGCCTTGCCTGTTACACTATAGGTAATAGTGTACCCTTCCTGCCTGAGGCTTCGGTAGCGTAAAGAGCTTTAAGAGCCTGTTAAGAAAATCGATCTGATGTGATTCAAGCTCTGTATATGAACGCTAGATCAAAAGGACTAGATGGCCAGAAACAGCCGCAAGGCGAAAAACTGCCCGTTAGACATGAGGGGCCGAACGTGTCAGAGGAATACTGGCCTGCAGGGCATAATGGCAGTCGTCCAGCAGCAGTAAAGCATGCCGACGAAAAGCAACTGCCATGGCTTCTTCGTTTTCTGTCAGGCTCGTTGAACAAGGCTCTTTAGGACCAGTTTTCTGATTTTCGACAGTCTGTCGCTTGCGACATTTTGCAACTGTTTTCGGGTTAATCCCGAGCTCAGCGCAGTGAGCGAAGCCTGCTATCGCTGTAGTGCTGCTCGCACGGCATGCGTGGTCGTGCCGCGGCCATGACGTATCTGTCCCATGAGGTTTCCTTCCACTCTCGTGAAAATATCACACCATCAAATCCCGGGGACTAAACACCTAAGGCACAGTAATGTCTGCTTTTCAGAAATGGCAGAGCGAGAACATCTCAGGACACACATCAATCAAGTGCCCTTCGCGTTCTCCATCCGTGGCTTTAGTGCCTCGAAAGGTCGAGTGGGTTCTTAATGTCCAAGAAGGCTCGGATGCTCTCAAGGATCTGCCACCGGTTTCGTTCCATAATAACCATGTGAGTGCCCTCACCGATTTCGACCCAGCGTCGGAAAGGCGCATTTCGAAAGCGTGGGAACAGGTTTACCATCTGCTCAAGGGTGACATCCCTGTCCCATTCGGCATGAATCAGCAAAACAGGGACCGTGATGTCTTCGGGCACATAGAAGGACCTTCCCGCAGACCAAAATTCTCGGACATCCTGGATCACCCCCGCAGGTGCACGAATGATACCACCCTGTTCTTTCGGATCGCTGGCCAGAATGACCTGGGCCCACTGCTCGAACCATCCTGAAGGGAGCACTTCAGAGCACTTGTCTTCAGAGACACCTTCGAGCCAGTGCTTCCGAAACGCCTGAACGTCGAAGCGGCGATAGGCATGAATGGGCCCACCGGGATCCAGTCGGGAAACCCCATTGTTGATCCATTGCGGTGCGATCAGTGTCAGCTTCTCGATCTTGTCGTTATTGGCTGCTGTATATGCTCCTGTCACCGTGCCGCCCCATGACATGCCGATCAGGCACAGGCGAGAAAGGGCGCGTTCTGAGAGGATATGGTCAACAGCCGATCCCAGGTCACGCACAGCTGTCTCGGTCCGGACCTGTGGAGGCGCATCTTCCGGAGCGCCTTCCATGCCCGCAGGTCGTGTCGAGCCGCCGAAACCCCGTACGTTGAGCGCGTAAACGTCAAATCCCTGATGGGCCAGGCTGTCCATGAATGAGCCGTCATCAACGGGTACGTCGAAGAGACTTTCTGCCGGCAATGTTGCGCCATGCATCAGGAGGACGGTGCGATCCGGACCAAACACTTGAAGATCCGTGCGTTTCTTGTGACGAAGATGGAGTGAAATTCCTGCAGTATCGCTCGGGATATGCAGATTTTCCGTAAGGATGTCAGTCATCCGATGTCTTCCTGATTTGGCTGTACAAATTCCCATGAAAACCCGTCTTCACGGCGCTTGACCCGCCCCACACCGGTTTCTGCAAAATGCGAGGTGAAGCACAAACTCCCGCTTTCGGCCGCCTGAGCGAGGAACCATCGACGCGATTGCTCGGCAGGCTTGATGAACTCGCAGTAAACGGATCGCAGATCAGGACGGTAGACCTGCAGCGGATGGTGCATGACATCTCCTGTAAACCAGGCTTCTTCGCCTCCGGACTGCAGACGGATCGAAGCGTGGTCGATGCTGTGGCCCGGGGTCGGATGGAAGGAAAAGCCCGGAACGATTTCCTGTCCGTCGATCTCGATGGCCTGTGCCAGACCAGCTTCGATGACAGGCAGGATGTTGTCCGTATAAACCCGGGGCAGAGGACGATGATTGGGCACGCCTAACACACCAGGTGGCAAGTCCGGAGCTGGGTCGACACCATCATTGCTGGCCCCATATTGTGCTTCGACCGCCGAGAAGATGTGGCGTGCATTCGGAAAGGTTGGCACCCATTTTCCATCGTGCAGACGGGTGTTCCACCCAACGTGATCCGCATGAATGTGTGTATGGAGAACGAGATCAACCTGCTCCGGCTGGACACCCATATCAGCGAGACGCTCAAGAAACGGCGTATGGAGATGATCAAGCGCAGGCGCGTCGGGTAAAGGCTTGTCGTTTCCGGTAGCGGTATCAATCAGGAGAGTGAGACCCGCCCGCTGAACAAGCCAGGCATGGGTGCCCTGGGCGAGCAGGCCAGTCGCGGCGTTATAGGAGCCTGCGGTCAAACTGGGCGCGAACATCGCGAGTGCCTCCGCATCAATATCCGGATACAGGTGACCGGGATCTGCGTTGTTCCAATGGAGTTCGGGGATGCGGGTGATGCGGGCATCGCCTACCTGAAAAGACGGCGTCATTTTTGGCCTCGAAGCGATTGTGTTGCGTTGCATCGGAAGGTAGGGTGCAGCCAAGCATCACGCAAATCGATCTGAAAAATGAAGCCAATCGATCACTTCAATTTACGGTCTTTCGATCTTAATCTTTTGATCGCGTTTGATGCGCTCGTATCGGAACGCAGCGTCACGAAGGCTGCACGCCGTTTGCGCATTCAGCAGCCTGCGATGAGCCACGCGCTGGCGACGCTGAGGCACCTTTTGGCCGATGATATTCTGGTGCGAACCGGCGCGATCATGCAGCCCACTGCCAAGGCGGCTGCCATGGCCCCGCAGATCCATACTCTGTTGAGGCAGACTCAGGGTATTCTGACAGCCGAAGACCAGTTTGATCCCAGGACGGAGCAGCGGATTTTTCGCTTTGGGTTTTCATCCGAACTTGAAGTCTTCCTGATGCCGAGACTGACGGCTTATCTGCAGCATCACGCCCCGGGAATACGGCTGCTATCGCGAGGGTCTCCGAGGAACGAAGTTCATGCTCTGCTGGATACAGGCGCACTTGATATCGCAATCGGGTGCTTTGACTTTGGCTTGGAGCGGCACCTTGGGATGCCGCTCTATGAACAGTCGCTTGCCTGTTGTTTCAATCCTGATCTGATCAGTCTGGAAGCGCCTCTCACCGTTGAGAGCTATCTGGCACTCCCGCATGTGCTTATGACATTGAAGGACGACATTCAGGGGTGCCTGTCAGACGCGCTGATGCAGATCGGTCAGGAACTGAATGTTGTTCTGGCGGCATCGGATTTCCTGACGGCGTTGGCGACAGCAGCGGCGGCGCCAGTTCTGGCGACGCTTCCCAATCGGATTGCGCATCAGCATGCTGCTCATTTTGGTTTGACGGTGCAGCCGGTGCCGCTTGATCTGCGCATACCGGCAGTCTCAATGGTCTGGTCAGCCCGGAACGACCGTGATCCGGCCTCCGTATGGTTACGTGAGCAGACTGCTTCCCTGATAAAAACCTCCGAAACAACGGCTTGAATTTTCACGCTGCCAGTAGTCGGCACCGACATACGAAGACATTTTCCAAACAGAAGATCAAGTTTCGCCTTTCTAGCTGAAATCGCCCCGGGTTTTGTGGAGATAGCAAGGCCTAGGGCACTTCACTTGACCGCAGCAAGACAGATATGCGATCTGAGGCATGGACGTGTAAAAGTCACAGCCCGGTAGGTAGTCCGGGTGGCATTTACGCTCGTACAAGTCGCCCGCATGTGTGGGACCGACCTCCGGCACGTCCTTTTCCAGCCAACGGAAAAGGTGTGTCTTATGGATATCGCAAAATACCTCATCGCCTTCGTGGCGGTGGTCAACTTCGGTGGCTTCGTGGCCGACGCGCTCGTGCCCGCTACCGCCAGGCAGCATCTGTGGAACCCGCACTGGCCTCCCCATGCCAAGTTTCACAACGCGCAAACGATGCTGATGGGGTTCTTCGGCGGCGGGTTATCGCTCGCCATCCTATTCGGCTCGCATCCGCTGACGCTGCCGATGTTCCTGTTCGCGACGGTCGCGGCCGCCAGCAACTTCGTCTCGATGGCGCTCGCACCGATCTTCCCCGGCACGGCGTGGACCGATCCGGAGTTCGAGGCTGAAACCTCGAGGCCAGCCGGCCTCGCCCCACAACAGCTCATTACCTACGCCGTGTGCGTGATCGTGCTGATTGCCGTCGCGCTCGCTATGTGATCGCGTTGAAGAGGGGCGGCTCGGAGTTTTCCAGCAACTCCAACGTAATAAGTAGAAGTTTTTACTTTCAGCCTTCCCTCTCGGGAAGGCTGGGAACCCAGGTCAATAACCTCGCGCAGCTCTATTCTCTTGCCCCGGCGTCCCATAACTGGATCGGTAATCCCCCCATAAAAAGTGGCTTTTGAATGAGAATTCAGGCAGCTGTTTTTATGGGGGGATTACCGTAGCACATCGTAAGAGTTCGAGAGCCCTGATTGCTGCCGAGGTCGGCTATGCCAGCCCCACCCAGTTCAGCCGGGACTGCAAACACCATTTCCATCGCCGCCCGACTAAAGAAACCAAATGGATGCGTAAGCATCTGGGAGATCCGGTTTAGTCGTCAAAAATCTGAAATCAATGGGAGAACCTTCTATCACGCTCCAAGATAAACCATCAGAATACTTTAATAAAAAATTTTAGGTAATCTTTAAAAAGTGAATAAAAAATAATTTTTGAAGTAAAATTTAATATTATAATCGACTTTTATAAGAAAAATCCAAAATATGAATTAATTTTCCTATTATTTAAAATAATAAACGCAATTATAATTCAGAGTTATGCTGCGAAAGACGATGACCTGCCCGAAAACCGTATGAGCGCGCCAGCCATGCAATACCCAAACCACAGGCCAGAAGGCCCAGCATCACCCATGCAAAAGAGGAAGCGCCATATAGATTCAGCAGTATCCCTCCCAGAAGTCCTCCCCCAGCGATTGCACTATTCCAGACCACAACATTCATAGACAGCGCGACGTCAGCCCCCTTTCCAGCTGCATCAGCCAGAGCAGTTTGGAGTAATGTCGCAGCCCCACCAAAAGTCAGTCCCCAAACAGTTACACCTGCCCAGACGACAGCAGGAAAGCTGGCCCCCACAGTAAAAATGGCGCAGACCCCAGCGAAGACCGCCAGGCTGACCAGAACGGTCGTTCGTAACGCATGGTCTACCAACTTTCCGGTCAGTCCGATCCCACCCAGTGCAGCAATGCCAAAAACCAGCAGTACAAGATCTGCCTTTCCCGCCAGCCCCGATGGGATAAGAAAAGGCACGATATAAGTGTAAAGAATATTGTGCGCGAGCATCCAAAAGACGACGACACCAAGAACCGATCGAACCCCGGGTGTAATCAGAACATGCCGGAACGGCAGACGTTCCTTATCAGACACTCCCGGAAAGTCTGGCACTGTCGCCAATACCCAGCCTGTCAGAAAAAGTGTAAAGATCGACATCATCCCAAAGGCCAGCCGCCATCCTAGCGCGCTCCCCAGCCAAGTTCCTGCCGGGACACCGAGAGAAAGCGCAATAGGCGTGCCTACCATGGCAATAGCCAGCGCCCGTCCCTGCTGGTCATGCCTCACCATCCGCCGCGCATATCCTGCCAGAAGCGCCCAAGCCAAGCCAGCGGCGGCTCCCGCGCTGTAACGGGCAGCAAGTGTCAGCCAGTAATCCTGAGAAAGGGCCGTTATGGCATTGAATACCAGGAAGCCAACGATCGCCAGAAGCAGAACAGCCCGTCGTCGCCATCTTTGGGTCGCAAGCATCAGTGGGATGGTGGCACTCAGAGAGCCCACAGCATAAGCCGTCACCATCTGCCCTGCATAGGCGGGTGATATATGTAGGCCAGTGCTGATCTCCGGCAGCAAGCCTGCTGGGAGTGTCTCTGTCATAATGCACAGGAAGCCTGTCATTGCGAGAGCCAGAAGACCGGCTACCGGTAAGCTATCATCTGACGATGGAGATAGACGTTCGGTCATTTGTAACTCACATATATGTATCGGGCGATCCATATATGTGCATAACCGATATTTAGCAACGAATTTCTGGACCGGTCAGTATTGAAATATGCCGGTCAGAGGAGACAAAACCATACTGTGGGAAGCAGAGGGCAATCTTTCAGTTTCTGGAAAGCAATCATCTAAAAATTATTTCCGTATCATTTGATACAGAATAAACTTGCGCGCCGCCGTCTTTTTTGTTCTGTATTGATCGGTACAGAATGTGAGGGATCATAACGTGGCAAAACTTTCAGGAAAAAAAGCTTTGATCATCGGCGGCAGCCGGGGGATCGGAGCTGCAATCGTCAAACAACTATCCAGCGAAGGCGCATCCGTGCGCTTCACATGGGCCGGTTCGCGCACAAAAGCCGAAGACCTTGCCCGCCAGACCGGGGCAGAAGCCATTCAGGCGGATGCAACTGACCGCTCCGCAATTCTTGCCGCCACGCGCGACGCCGGCCCCATCGATATCTTTGTCTTCAACGCCGGAATCTGCATCGCCGGAGATCCGCTGACGCTCGATCCAGACGACATTGATCGCATGATCGATATCAACATTCGCGCTGCCTATCACGCTTCGGTCGAAGCCGCCCGCTCCATGCCGGATGGGGGCCGGATCATTCTGATCGGCTCCACGAACGCCAACCGGGTACCTTTCACGGGACTGGCGGCCTACAGCATGACAAAATCTGCACTGCAAAGCATGGTACGCGGTCTGGCACGAGACTTTGGGGACCGTCACATCACGGTCAACGTCATCCAGCCGGGACCGACTGACACGGATATGAACCCGGCCAACGGTCCACAGGCCGATCTTATGCACAGCGTCATGGCCATCAAGGAACACGGCTCCGCAGAGGATGTTGCTGCCTATGTCTCGTTTTTGGCCAGTCCTGCGGCGCGCGGCATTACCGGAGCCATGCAGACCATTGATGGTGGCTTCAGTGCGTAATGCTGGCAATCTACTTCCGGACCGATTAGTATAGAAAATTATTCATACCAACGGAGACACTGCATGGCCCGGACAGGACGGCCCCGTGAATTTGATCGGGACAAGGCGCTGGAGGCCGCGCTGACGCTGTTCTGGGCGCAGGGTTATGAACCGACGTCGCTGAACCAGCTCAAGGCCAGCATGGGGGACATCTCGCCCGCAAGCTTCTACGCCGCGTTCGGCTCCAAGGAAGCGCTGTTCCGCGAAGTCGTACAGCGTTATCTGGAAACTTACGGTCAGGTTATGGCACCGCTATGGGACGAAACACTTGCCCCACGGGACGCCATCGAACAGACCCTGCGACGCTCCGTCCGTATGCAGACGACCCGCTCACATCCCACCGGCTGCCTGATTGTGCTGGGAGCCGCCAACTGCTCGCCAGAAAACCAGCCCGTGCAGACCCTTTTGGCTGCCGAGAGGGAACGTAACCGCAAAGGTATCAAAGCCTGCGTGGACCGGGCCATTGCAAACGGGGAACTGGCAGGCTCGCCTGCTACCGAAACCCTGCCCACGCTACTGACAACCTTTCTCCACGGCATGGCCTGCGAAACCAGGGATGGCGACAGTGCAAAAAAACTGGATGCAGCCATCACGACGCTCATGCAGGTCTGGGATAGCCTCGCATCAAAGCACTGACCCGCCCTGCACAGACAGTAAGCCATCCTCTATCGGACAGGGTAATTTCCAGCTATCGCATCCGTCTTTTTGTCCAGATTGCACGCGATCATGGAAGGCGGCCGACCGACAGACCGAGAAAGACTGACAAAGCCTGATCGACCTGACGCAAAGACGAGACCTCCAGATGTCCGAAAACCGGACCGATTTTTTCCTGTGGCAAGGACACCGCCCGATCAATCATCACCTGCGACAGGCGGCGCAAGCCGTTCGTCGTGCTGGGGACAACCGTAATCCGGAACAAAGGCCAGTCCTGCACCGTGCTGGTCAACCGCAACACAGTCACGGCCGGCAGGTCAGAAAAGGCGTCAGCCTGTATGACAAGGGCCGGACGCGGTTTACCATAATCACCATTGACGGCGATCGTCACCAGATCACCGCGTTTCACGCCGTCCACTCATCCTGGAAATCATCTTCCTCGAAGAGCGCGTCCAGTTCGCGCAACACCTGAGCTTCATCACTTACCGGATCACACGCCAGCGCCGCCACTTCACGGGATTGCCGCCGCGCTTCCGTCTCGAAAGCACGCTGTTCTCGCCGCGCGACATAAGCACGCATGAAATCCCGCAGCACTTCAGCCGCAGGCCGTTCATCCGCACGGGTTGCCGCCGTGAACGCTGCCTTCAGTGCCGGGTCAATCCGGAAGTTGAAATTCTCCGCCTTCGGATGGGAAGTGGTCCGGGGCATCATCGCCTCCTGATCTAAAGTCAGAAGCTTATTATGCAATTACATTATGCAAAACACAAGGTAATTGCATTCCGCTCGCCTCTTCCTGATAAAGGACATTATCTGGAGGAGACAAAGCAAAGACCGCTTTATCCTGTTTGAACCCTCCCGGAAAAACCACCATGCAGCCCTTGATACACCGTGGCTCCGGCTTGTCCCAATCTGACTATAGACTGTTTGGGTCAACCTAATTTGAATGGAAGAAATGGGGAAGGGAACCGAAGGGCCAAAGGTCGGCTATCAGTTTATTGTTGTCCGATATCAGACATTCAAGATGCGAGATTAACCCGAATAGATTGCCTCTAAGCCCGGTAAAATCGCCAGGAAGGCATCGCTTATAACCTGGCGCATCCAGTGATTATCGGCCGTTTTCTGCCAGAGGATCGATACAGAATATTCTCCCAGATCAATCGGGGCAGCGCAGACTGTAAGGCCCGAAACGGCAGCAAGGCTCTGGGCGGCATGGATTGGCAACGTTGCAACTGCGCGCGTCCCGATCAGGAAGGGAGGGAGGGCCGAGAAATGTGTCAACGCTGATTGCACCTGCCGCGAATAGCCCAGATCCTTTAAAACGTGATCTACAATGCCTTCGCGGCCTGAAAACGAGACCAGAAGATGTGGCAGAGACAGATAATCTGTCAGTGTTAGCGGCAGTGTAAGGTCGCAGGCGGCTGGATCAAGCAGGCAGGCATAACGAGACCGCCCGATCTCCTGCTGCTGTAATCCGGAGCGCACATTCGGCTGTGCGACAACGGCAAAGTCGATTTCGTCCGCTTCAAAAAGGGCCTCCACGCGGTGTGTGTTAGCCTGCCTGAATGTCACTGAAACACGAGGCGCTTCTTCTGCCAGCCGTCTTGTAATCAGCGGCCCAATTGCAATCTGGAAATCGTCAGACATCCCTATGGAAAAATGTTGTCGGCTGGTTGCGGGATCAAAGGCAGTAACCGTCGAGAATGCGTTCTGGATCAGAGCGACCCCGCCCTGAATCGGCTCCGCCATGGCGATTGCCCGAAGTGTCGGCTGCATACCGCCACGGTTGCGGACGAACAAAGGGTCATCCGCCGCTTCCCTCAGGCGGGCCAGAGAGGCGCTGACGGCTGACTGACTCAGTGACAATCGCTTTGCCGCTCGGGAGACGCTGCGTTCTTCCCAGAGCGCCAGAAAAGTAGTCGTCAGATTAAAATCAAGACGTGAGATATCGACCATGGTGATTTTGACTATCAAAACAATCAATTTGCCCGATAATGTAGGAAAGTCCACTCTCCCCGTCATTGCAATACACTACATCCATGAGAGATCCGGACATGAGCCAGCATCGCGTCGCCGTTATCCAGGCAGGAACCAGTCTCTTCGACACCCCTTGCACACTCGATCGGATGGAGGCCCATTGCGAAGCCGCAGCAGCGCAGGGTGTGGAGCTGGCAGTTTTTCCTGAAGCCTATGTTGGCGGATATCCAAAAGGTCTGAACTTCGGCGCTGTTCTGGGAAGCCGCTTTCCTGAAGGGCGTGAGGATTATCTTCGATACTGGAAGTCAGCCATTGACGTTCCGGGAGCAGAAACAGCGCAGATCGGCTCTTTCGCAGCGAAGATGAAAGCCCATGTTGTTGTTGGGGTTATCGAACGTGATGGGGCGACGTTGTATTGTACGGCGCTCTTTTTTGGGCCAGATGGGGCGCTTCTTGGCAAACACCGCAAGCTGATGCCGACCGGCACCGAACGACTGGTCTGGGGACAGGGAGACGGTTCGACCATTCCGGTATTCGAAACAGAGATTGGGCGTATCGGGGCTGCGATCTGTTGGGAAAATTACATGCCCGACTTACGTCAGAGTATGTATGCCCGGGGTATCAATCTCTGGTGTGCGCCTACGGTGGATGAGCGCGATATCTGGCAGGCTTCCATGCGGCATATTGCGTATGAAGGACGGACGTTTGTGCTCAGTGCCTGTCAGTACATGACGCGCGCGGATGCGCCGGAAAATTATACCTGCCATCAGGGTAACAACCCGGAAACCGCTCTCATTCGTGGCGGAAGCGTGATCGTCAATCCGCTCGGAGAAATCATCGCAGGCCCGATCTATGATCGTGAAGCCATCCTTACGGCGGATATTGATCTGGATGATGTCATCCGGGGGAAATATGATCTCGACGTAGCGGGGCATTATGCCCGTCCTGATATCTTCAGTTTACAGGTTAACAACGCCTGTCAAAATCCGGTATCGGTCTCTGCGCCAGAGATTGATGCTCCACTTCCCACGATGAAGATCGAATAAAATGGCTGCTGCCTCTATCGCCTGGCCGTAGCTACTGAGGCCTTCTCTTTAAATATCACGGCACAGTCCGTATCTGGTGATAGACTGCTATGGGGGGAGGGAACAGAAGGTCTGCTTTGTGTAAGCCACTGATAAAACCGAACATGCATATAGAAGTCTTTAGCGACGACTTGCACCTCATCCCGCTTCTTGATGTAATTTGTGCTACGTTGCAGATAAGTGACTTATCCAAAGTTGCCCGGTGAGCAGTCGGCCCGCGTCTCGACGCGCCTGAGCAGATTTTTTTTGTGCAAACTGTGATATCGCACAGGTCATAACCAATACGTTGGGAGTGTCGACCCATTGTGGTTGAAGTCTGTATGACATGCCTGAGACCACCATCTCATTGTACGGAAGTCTCGGGCTACGCCGAAATACTAATTCGGTAATTATTATTTATGTCGCGGATCATTTTTTGAATTGATATAGGTCATGCCGAAAGGAGCGACACCGGAAACCTGTAAAATAGCTCCCCTGTCCCCAGCCTTCAGGGCGTGCCCCATATTCACCGGAAGATGTACGAACCCGCTCGCTTCCATATGAGCCCGCGGATGAGAGCATAATCAATCGTCGTCGATCGGCTCGCGGCACACCCGTCAGGTCCATCATCAGTTATTGGTCACATCAGGCAGATGTCTGGTGTAGGCTTCGCGTTGCTACAATCCCCTAATGACGGTCATGAGAGCTTATTATCCTGTCCGAAAAATGGGGACCACCTCACCGGCAGGTGGGTGACAGGACTGCGTGTCGTTACCAGCTATTACCCACAGTCCTTCTGCATACGGTAAGAAGGAGTCCGTCTTTTGAACCTCGATCGTCAGGATGATCTCATGGCTGGTAAACGTATTCTCATGCTCGCAGGTGATTTCGTTGAAGATTACGAAATCATGGTGCCATTCCAGATGCTGCTGATGGTTGGACACAAGGTGGATGTGGTGTCTCCGGGCAAGAAGGCTGGCGAGCAGGTGGCGACGGCCATCCACGATTTCGAAGGCCATCAGACCTACACCGAAAAGCGTGGCCACAACTTCACGCTCAACGCCACCTATGCAGACACGAAAGCAGATGATTACGATGCGCTGGTCATTCCGGGCGGTCGTGCGCCTGAACAGCTCAGCACCGATGAAAGCGTGCTGGACTTGATCCGGGCCTTTGTGACGGCTGACAAGCCGATTGCTGCCGTCTGCCATGGCCCGCAGCTTCTCGCTGCTGCCAATGTCATTTCCGGTCGCAAGGTTTCTGCCTATCCCGCCTGTCGTGCTGAAATGATCCTTGCAGGCGCAGACTATCAGGCGATTGCGATTGATGGGGCTGTGACGGACGGTAAGCTGGTGACAGCACCAGCATGGCCAGCACACCCGGCCTGGATCGGCCAGTTCCTTAAGGTTCTGGGCACGAAGATCGAAGCCTGATTGTTATCCGCAGGGAAAGACCCGCCATGTGTGAACTCTACGGTGCTGTCACATTAACTTTGGTTTGTTGAGCTCCTCTCGGTGTTGACGCATTCAGGCGGTAAGCGCGGTAGCGTTGTTCCACTGGACGAAAGCCCTGATCCGATGGATGTGCCGGGAGAGGGCATTGTCGATGGAGTGGGGCGGGACGAAGAGGTTGCGGACGGCGGAGAAAACGAAGACGAAGCGCTGGCATCCCCCAGGTGAGCGGAATTTCTGCATGACCCGTTCGCGTTTTCGCAGTGGCAGATGGCTGTTCTCCGCCCTGTTGTTCAGGCCCTTGTGGGATAGGTGCCGGACCGTGAGCCTCAGTTTACGTCTGGCCGCCCCGTAAGAGCCCAGCTTGTCGGTGACCAAGCGCGCGGGCCGGATACCCTGCTTTTTCAGCAGTCGCGTCAGCAATCGCCTTGCGGCTTTAGTGTTCCTTCGGGTCTGCAGGATTTCGTCGAGAACGTAACCGTCCTGATCGACGGCGCGCCACAGCCAGTGTGGCCGGCCATGGATCACGACCCGGACCTCGTCGAGATGCCAGATATCCCCGGGTCTAGCGGCCTTGCGGCGCAGCGAGCGGGCAAAGGCCACTCCAAATTTTAGGCTCCACCGGCGGATCGTCTCATACGACACAACAATCCCGCGTTCGAGCAGCATCTCCTCAATCAGACGAAAGCTCAGGGGAAACCGGAAATACAGCCATACCGCATGCGCGATCAGCTCACTCGGAAAACGATGTCGTTTGTAGCTCACAGATCCAGCGCTCATCAGCGGAGACTATCACAGGTCAGAGTTAATGTGACAGCACCAAATAAAGTAAGTCCATACGGCCACGCGTGGGTTTGATGTTGCGTCGTTTGGATCTAAATGATAGATATCAATGATACCTACTCCAAGGAGGTGGACATGTCTGATACAGCCAAACTTTTTATGACCGGTCGCAGCCAGGCCGTGCGTCTTCCTGCAGCTTACCGATTTGACACATCAGAGGTCACAATCCGCAGAGATCCACGTACCGGTGATGTCATTCTCTCGCCGCGTCCCCTGGGGTGGGGTAAGGCACTTTCTGCCATCCGGCAGGCCAAAGGGACTGAGCTTTTCCCTGAAGGTCGCAACCAGGATCAACAGGACAGAGATCCATTTGCTGTGTGCCTAACGTGATTTCTTATATGTTCGATACCAATACAATAAGTGATATCATACGCGCGGACGAAAGAGTGCTCTCACACGTGGAGGCGCTTGATCCAGGCCGGTGTTGTGTCTCGGCCGTAACCGCCGGAGAAGTTGCGTATGGACTAGCCAAACGCCCATCGGCAACTCGATTACTGCGTCTGACACGCACTGTCATGGATCGGCTGACCATACTGCCCTGGGATCATGGCGTAGCGGAGCGCTACGGCAAATTACGCGCTGAGCAAGAGCGGCATGGTCAAATTCTTGGGTCTTTGGACATGATGATCGCCGCACATGCCCTGACAGAGCATCTCGCGTTAGTGACCAGTGATCAGGCTTTTGCTCAGGTTCGGGGACTTACTGTGCTGAACTTTCGAAATTCGTGAAAACTGAACAAACGCTTATTACATTGTCTCTCAACAAACCAGAAATCAGGTGCTGTCACATTAACTTTGGTTTGTTGAGCTCCTCTCGGTGTTGACGCATTCAGGCGGTAAGCGCGGTAGCGTTGTTCCACTGGACGAAAGCCCTGATCCGATGGATGTGCCGGGAGAGGGCATTGTCGATGGAGTGGGGCGGGACGAAGAGGTTGCGGACGGCGGAGAAAACGAAGACGAAGCGCTGGCATCCCCCAGGTGAGCGGAATTTCTGCATGACCCGTTCGCGTTTTCGCAGTGGCAGATGGCTGTTCTCCGCCCTGTTGTTCAGGCCCTTGTGGGATAGGTGCCGGACCGTGAGCCTCAGTTTACGTCTGGCCGCCCCGTAAGAGCCCAGCTTGTCGGTGACCAAGCGCGCGGGCCGGATACCCTGCTTTTTCAGCAGTCGCGTCAGCAATCGCCTTGCGGCTTTAGTGTTCCTTCGGGTCTGCAGGATTTCGTCGAGAACGTAACCGTCCTGATCGACGGCGCGCCACAGCCAGTGTGGCCGGCCATGGATCACGACCCGGACCTCGTCGAGATGCCAGATATCCCCGGGTCTAGCGGCCTTGCGGCGCAGCGAGCGGGCAAAGGCCACTCCAAATTTTAGGCTCCACCGGCGGATCGTCTCATACGACACAACAATCCCGCGTTCGAGCAGCATCTCCTCAATCAGACGAAAGCTCAGGGGAAACCGGAAATACAGCCATACCGCATGCGCGATCAGCTCACTCGGAAAACGATGTCGTTTGTAGCTCACAGATCCAGCGCTCATCAGCGGAGACTATCACAGGTCAGAGTTAATGTGACAGCACCTGTGAAACAATCAGAAGCCGTGTCGAACAGATCACAAAAATCCCGACTTGCGTTGGGTGGGGAGCAAGTAAAACGATTGCGAAACTTGCAAATTATATTGCAAAGGACCGACCGGAGTTAGAAGGCCTATGCGACTTGACCGATGATCGTGTCAGAGAGCGTTATTATCGTAATTTACCGATCAGTGAGATCTGGGGCGTTGGCAGGAGACTTGTACCACGACTGAATGGTGTGGGCATACGGACTATCGAACAGTTTGTAGAAGCTGACCCCGCTCAGATCCGGCAGATCATGACAATGACAGGGGTGCGACTGCAAGCAGAGTTACGCGGTGTGTCTTGCCTTGAACTGTCAGAAATGGCTGATGTTCGCAAAGGTCTGGCGTGTACGCGTTCATTTGGTAGGCCTATCACGTGTTACTCAGAGATGAGGGAAGCCCTGGCGGGATTCGCTGTAAGAGTGACGGAAAAGCTTCGTGCTGAAAAGCTTGATGCAGGGCACGTGAGTGTTTTTGTCCAGACAAATATACATCGGCATTCTGAGGGGGGGTACGCCAACCAAGCCAGCATAACCTGTGCTCCGACACAGGATGCTCTGACAATGATCGGAATCGTCAGTCGGCTGTTACGTACGATCTGGAAAGACGGCTACAGATATACGAAAGCGGGCGTGCAACTTAATGATCTTGCTCCTTGTGGGCGACAATCCTCATTATTTGAGAAGCCTCAGGAGCAGACATCTGCGTTGATGGACGCAATGGACACCCTTAACAGGCGATACGGTCGAGAAACAGTCAGACCGGCTGCTACAGGGATCGTAAGGTCATGGCGTCCACGGCAAGATATGTTGTCACCGCGATATACCACAGAACTGGCTGAGATAATGGAAATCAAAAGTTTTTAAGACCAGACGAGTACTAGATTAGTTTCCAAGTAGACCTAAGGCAATGAATAGATTACCCGTTTTCCATCGTAAGAAATTACCCCTTTTTTTTCAAAATCTTTAATGATTTTTTCTGCCGTTAGGCCAAGTTTTTCTGATGAAATCTTATTGGTAGTCCATGAAATAAGGGTTGCACGTGACGCGGGACGATTTTTATCGTGTCTCTTAAGTATTTCTATAATGCGCTCTATAGCGTGTTTATGAGGCGTTGTTTGTTGGGCAGAGCGCTCTCCTTGGGGTGGTAAAGATGATGGTAACTGAGGACTGCGCTCGATGGGAACGCCACGATTGTTCAGAAACTGGATGAGGGGATCATATCCCTTGTCTTTGGATATGATAAAAAAACGGGCTGTGGGCATGCGGGCAAGGATAAATCCAGTGTGATGCACAATGCACATGTCGAGAGCGTTTTGTCCTGTAGCTTCAAGTTGAATGTATTGTGCGCGAGAACCCAGTGCCTGCATCTGGACTGCCAGTTTCGTAGAAATTTTCTTTTGTAAGGCGCCCACAAACAGTAATACATGCATGTGGGGTTGATTTAGATAGCTCAAATCCTCAGTCTGAACATTTTCATAATCAATCAGTACAAACAGAGGTTGGGCGGTACTGAGTTCAGATCCAGAAGTGTATTTTGGTTTGTTGTCAATTATATTCATAACGTTTATCACCGATCGTTACGCTTTCTATATAAAGAAATTTTTTCTCTCAAAAGGGCGTATTTGTTCTTAATGATACCTGTAAGCCAGTTGTTAGCCCTATAGAAAACATAACCCAATACTGCCAGTGTAAGTAATAGGCCCCAGCCAGTGCCTATGGTGAGTATCAGAAGAGATGTTTCTACCCGATCGGGCTGAATAGCCATTGTGCATAAATCACGCTGATGTCGTGTTTCGCTGCTAAACTGGACGCTTGGCGGAATACCCTTTTCGCCTTGGCGCATAGCTGGGAATGTTGTGGGCAACCAAGTTCTACAACTTTCGGTCATAGCTCGGGTTTGCTCACGCAATAGCGGAGAAGGCTCCGGAATTGTGTTCGTAGGCTGTGTCATTTTTGGGGCTGGTGACGTGGTTTGTGCTACCGCGAACGTGGGCGTGCCCCTAAGCAAGACAAAGAGAGGCAGGATAAGTTTTGCTGTGCGGACGGGTCTGCCATGGCTGGCAGAGCAATAGGGATGAGGCATAAGTGGTTCTCCTTTAGGGAGGAGTATTCCCTCTCATCATGCGACCAGATTCACTTTTTTAGACGAATCTGGTGCGACGAAGTTTTTCGTCGCATCTTGTGAGGCAAAGATAGGGGCTCACGGGGATAAGGAGACGAAACTGTTATGCAACATGGCGTCAATCCGAGTTGTGACGCGGTAAGCACCAGAGAAGATACTGGAATACAGGGTGAGCACCTGAAGCTGGAGGAGACATCCACCAGTGTTGTGACATTCCGCACTCCAGGTTCACCAGAGGTCAGAGCGCGTTACAGGCAAATTGCCCAGGATGGAGAAGGAAACGTACCGCATCCCCGATTTCGTGACGGGTGGCGGTTACGTGTAGATATCTTGAGTGAAGACGGCAGCATAGTCGATGGCAGTGTCTTTTTCAGGCTGTTCCGTGGATCTGAACAGATCGTCAGACCATATTTATTAGGCCTGATGACGTGGGACGAAGACATGCGCCTGGGAGCGTTGATTACCGCCAGTTTGCTGGGCAGCCTTGGATATGCTCAGGGAAAGATCACCCCGACAGGCAAACCCAAGGAAATCACAAAAAGCGGCATTCTCCCACAGCTTGTTACATTGATATCGAACACGCCATACGGGCCGCGTCCGTCTGAGGCTCCGTATATGATGGAACTCATTCATGAAATTGCCGCCGTGCTCATGCAGGAAGTGAAGCGGCGGGTTGGAGAAATTGCTCCGCCACCCTCGAAGGTGAAATTCTGTCTATGAAGGAAATTTTTTGTGAAATTAACGTATAGCCTGTCACTGACAGCCTTTGCTGGTTTGATGGCATTGTCACAACCGGCTTCAGCGCAAAACATGATCAGCAGCGGGACGAGCCAGTTCGCGCTCAAAACCACGCAACATGCTGTTCCTACTCTCTTTGCTGAACACCCGGCCTCTTTGGAGCAGTTGCTGAATTCTGGATATGAAATCCGTTCCAGCGCCAATAGTGAAACAGGCTCAGCCATGATTCTTTTCCGGCCGGCCCAGCTAGGCCACAAGGCATCATGGGTAAGGTGTGAATTGATTGGCGACAGGAACGGCAACGTCGTGTTGCGTTCGAGTCATAATGTCACATCAGACTGTCGCGATTTGAACTGAGAAGACCAGGCGTCTTGCGGTATTCAAACTCTCGTTTTTAGTCAACCACACAGGTCTATTATGCCATCCAAGAAAACATCTCGCACCAAAAAACCAGTCGTGTCCAAAGCTCCAGAAGATCCAGCTCGGCATCGTTATACAGAAGATGAAATGGATGCGCTTATTGATAAAGCGTGGCCAGAAGAAAAAGTTGAAGCGTATTTCCGAGCCGAGCGTGAGGATGCACCTATTCCTGTTGTGCATGATTTTGCCGTCATGAGGCCCCAGACAGCACGGCTGGCGAAGGCTCTGGCCGACATGTTTCCTGGCCAGTTCAAAGGCGTGGAAATAGGCGCGTGGCCCCCGATCAATGCAGAAGATGGCATGATAGACGTGATCTATCTCGGAAAGAGCTGGATTGTACAGCTTGGATATGACGGGTACGAGCCCTCAAGACTTGGTTTTGTCAATGCGACATGTGACGGGCTGGACTACCTGGAAGCGCTCGAAATTGATTGTGGTAGCTACCAGAAAGATGGCTTTGATTCCTATGAGGCAGCGTTTCCGTTGACCGATGAAGACCGGGAGGAATTCATTGATTACATGCAACGCAATTTTAACCGGCCGGCTGAAAAGGTCATTCTTGTTCGAGAAGATGATCGCGAAGCAAATCAGGCAAATGGGGATAAAGTCGTTCCTTTCCGCAAGCCCTCATGATGTTTTGCTGCTTCAGTTAGGCGATCCCAGGCATGCTGGAGCAGCTCTGAAACAGAGTTGTTCCGTAGGCTTTCCAGTTCCTTCGCAAACGTTTCACTTGTATGCACCACTGAGGAAAGAGCCGGGGCAACTTCTGCAGTCCCTGTCATGACAATTCTACTAAGTGTCTGAATCCGAGAATCTATGTGACGAACGATCATATAGACGGCATCACAATGGCCGGCATTTTGCCGCACAGGACTGTAGATTTTCTCAGACCATCCACCCGGCAGAGTTTGCCGCCAGTAATCGTTGCGAATATCCCCACTCAATCGGCCTTGTAAGTGCTTGGTTTCAATGACGAGTATGCCAAAAGCCGTCAGAGCGACATGATCAATCTGCGTTGGGTTTCCTGATCGGGTTGGCAACACAATATCATGGAGACTGGGCAGACCATATTCAGCAAGAATATTCCTGACGTTCGTCTCACCTTTGCGCCCCTGAATATCAGATTTGAAAGCTTTCAAGAACGAGTTTTCTCGTGCAGACCTCATGGGAGCCCCGTATCGCCGACGCATTAGATGTCCTCCATTTTCTGGGATACCCGCAACACTTTCTTGCGGCGCCTGGCTTCACGCTGGCGTGCACAAACCAACTCGCGATTTCGAGCATAGTATCGTTGATGCTTTGACATGTTATCGCCAGAGGTGCGCGGATAATGAGTTGTTTTGTGCGGTGAACCGTTGGGTGCAATGACAATGTTTTCAGTTTCGACAGAGGACGTGATGACCGAATGGTTCGACAGTTTGCTCTCAACAGACTGGGGACTGGATTTTCGCGGCATTACAAACTCCTCACTGATCGGGAACCAGTTTGGAGTGTGCTGATGCGACGAAAAATACTCATTTTTCAGGTAAGAGACTTTTATAATGCCTTGAGCGCACAGAACAACACGCTCGCCGCAATGGTGCGGCCTGGCGGCCCGCGCCCTTAATGGCGCGCCATTGCCCCGACCGGTTGTCTGTGCCCCACGAAATTGGGACCAAAATCAAAGGATCCCAAAGATGAGTATATCCACAATATCAGTCCAGACACTCACTGGCCCAGCCTCGCTCATCAACCGGCTCGTTAAAGAGCTTGTTGAGGGATACTGCCACTCCGAAGACATCATGGTTATCGATGACAATACGGTACAAATTTCACTTTATAACGGCTCAGGTTCGACCCTTCTCCATCATGCAGACGCTCTTTCTGTAGACTATCCAGCACTGGATATCCGAGCCGTAGAATGGGTTGATTGTTTCGAGGACGTCAGTGTTGCTTATTGGAAAAGCGGACGTAAAATATACCAATGTGATTTGTGCGAGATCGTCTCGTGTGAGAAGCCTGAAGGCTACAGCGGGCCGTTAGCCGATAAAAGGATCAGGTTCTGGCAAGCCGTGCCCGATTTAAAGATGGCGATACAGCATATCCTGCCCGATTACGATCTGATGGCTCTCTCAGAGCTGGCCACGTTGGCTGGCGGCTGGCTTGCCCTGCACAATGCAGACTGCAAAGTTCTCTTACGGCTCCCTTCGCAACCCGACCTGAACGATGGATGCCTTGTCCAGCTTTCATCTGAAATAGGGCGCGTTGCTATCGTACAGGGCATAGATCGCTACGGATGTTGTGCGTCTGAACAGTCAGTTGCTTATGCGGATGTAACAGCCCGTTGGCCTGAGTTGCGACCGTTTCTGCGCTCGTATTGGCGCTCAGGAAAAAAGCAGCGCACACGCAATAGAAGATGGCGCCAACTTCAAAAGAAAATGGCTGGAAAGCCCATGAAGTCGAGATTATCGCTTAGACACAGTGAGGAACAGGATATTCCTTTCTAAGACAGGAGCGCTCTGACCGAAACGGTCTCTCGCATCAAGCGGTGGCTCCTCGTCCGTCTGTCTGCGCCAGACGGCCTGCGGTGCCGGCGCTGTGCGCCGCGCATGACCCGGTAATCCCCCCACTTTTAGTGGGGTTCTGACTGAGAATTCAGGCAATTGCTTTTAGTTTCTGAGCGGGTGTGAACCCGCCGTTCCCCATGTTGGGTCTGTCATGGTTATATGTCCAGAGCCATTGTGTTGCGACCTCCTGTACGTCCTGAATGCTTTCAAACAGAGACTGCTCCAGCCATTCCTGCCGGACTGTTCTGTTGTAGCGTTCGATATAGGCGTTCTGTTGCGGATTGCCCGGTTGCGTATAGATCAAGGTAATTCCTTGTTTTGCGGCCCATGAAACCAACGTATGACTGATATATTCAGGGCCATTATCCATTCTGATAGCCCCTGGCCTGCCGCGCCACTCCATAACCTGTTCCAGACAGCGGACAACCCGACAGGCCGGCAAGGAAAAATCAACCTCAATCGCCAGTCCTTCACGATTAAAGTCATCCAGAATGTTCAGGAGACGAAAAGCGCGTCCATCCAAAAGCCTGTCTGCCATAAAATCCATGGACCAGACCGTGTTGGGAAGGGTCGGAACCGAAAGTTTTTCAGGCTTTTCGCGAACCAGACGTCTGCGGGGTTTAATCCGCAGGTTAAGTTCCAGCTCCCGATAGATCCGATAAACCCGCTTATGGTTCCAGGGCTGTCCCTGCACATTACGTAGATACAGGAAACACAGGCCAAATCCCCATCTCCTGTGAGCCTGGGTCAGTCCCACCAGAAGAGCGGCAATCCGGTCGTTCTCCGCTGCCAGTCGCGGACGATAGCGAAAGCAGGTTTCCGATATCCCAAAAATCCGACAGGCCAGCGCAATGCTGACCCCGTGATGCGCCACAGCCTCTACGGCCAGTTCCCGGCGCTGGACTGGCCTCTTCATTTTTTTCCAAGGGCTTCCTTCAGGATATCCGTCTGCATGCTCAGATCCGCATACATACGCTTCAGCCGACGGTTCTCCTCTTCCAGAGCCTTCATCTGACTGATCATAGACGCATCCATGCCGCCATATTTCGCGCGCCACCGGTAAAACGTGGCATTGCTGATCCCATGCTCCCGGCACAGCTCTGGAACCGGGACGCCACCTTCAGCCTGACGGACCACACCCATGATCTGCGCGTCAGTAAAGCGATCACTCTTCATCAGAATCTCCTCATTCCATACGCTGAGAAAATTCTCATTCAAAAGCCACTCTTTTTATGGGGGGATTACCACCCGACAGCCCGCTCCGGTCGGACCTGAAGGAGTTCATAACTCTTAAGAAAGCGACATCTCATGTCCTATCGGATTGTTTATGACCTCGCTGCCACGAGGTTTTCTGCGGACACTCTAAACGCAGCCTTCCCAGATCATGGGTTTTCTAGTGACCAGTATCTCTTCTTCGAATTGGGTGGCGACAACAACCTCTATGAATCCTATGCGTCCCGCCAGCGCATCCTCCAACGGCGTGTCAGAAACTGGTCACTGATTGCAATGGGATCAGAGTGGGAAGTGATGCGTCAGCTCGTCACTTTTGCTGCGTCATGTGAAGGGGGCGGTATGCGGTTCAGTGGGGCATCTGAAACGGCCGCCGAGACATACATACGCAAATGTAGGGCAATAGTCTCTGAGGCAGTAACGCCTGACACCCTCTTGCAAAAAATGGGCTGTGGGGTGTCTTTGCAGATTGCAACACTCGGTGACGAGTGTCCTGGGTGGAGAAAGAGGAAAATTGAGACGCTGACAGCGCTCCTTGGGCAGCCTGGAGGAACAGATACTCACGACTGGTTTGTCCGGCCCCTGCATGAAATGAAGGATGCAGCGGCTTTATTTGCCTTTGGCTACATGGACGGTCGGCCAATTTATAACATGGCGAGCGTCTCAGTCATCCACCACTCCAAACTACCTCTGATGAAAGACTTGGCGATGCGGAAACCTTACGCATTCTAGCGTCAGAGTTATCCCACCTGCATAGTCTGTCTTGCAGGTGGGAGGAGAGCGTTTCACCGTATCTTCGCGGCTTTCATCATGTAACCCCAGGCGAACATACCAGTCACTGTGGTAGGAATCATCATCCATTGGGCGATGGTCGTGTGACCAGAACAGGCAAGGCCAATGGCGGTGCAGCCAATCGCTATTTCTGCAAACCCGTAAGTTACGCCTTGGGTTATGGTGCGTGTGTTATCGTTGGGATCCATCATCAAGTGTTCTCCTTGTTAGGGCACATTGCTGAACAGTGAGTCTGAGCCACCACACAATGCCGCCAGAAAGGCTGGTATGTCCGCCGTCAGGATCTATGGGACGAAATTGGTGAATTGAATAATGGAGGATTTCTGGCTCATCGTAACGACGAAGGAGTGAAGTATGAGCCAGAAATCCTTGCCGGAGACGACATCGGGGGAACGGTTGATCCGCGATATCCGCCGGGCGACGCGTCGGCAGTATTCGGCGGAAGAGAAGATCCGCATTGTGCTTGATGGCCTGCGGGGCGAGAGCAGCATAGCTGAGCTGTGCCGCCGTGAAGGTATTGCCGAAAGCCTGTATTATTCCTGGTCGAAGGAGTTTCTTGAAGCCGGGAAGAAACGACTTGCGGGCGATACGGCGCGTAACGCCACAACCAGTGAAGTCCGTCATCTGCGTGACGAGGCGCGGGCCCTGAAAGAGGTCGTGGCCGAGCAGACACTGGAACTGCGCCTGCTTAAAAAAAGCATGATCGGGGCTGGGGGAGACCCCGCATGAGATATATGGCTTCGGAAAAGCTCGAGATCATCCGCCTTGTCGAGCAATCAGCCCTGCCGGTTCGGCAGGTTCTCGGCAAGATTGGTATCCCGCGTTCAACCTTTCACCGCTGGTGCGATCTCTATCGGACGGGCGGCCCGGAAGCCCTGGCGGACAAACCCTCTGGACCCAATCGGATATGGAACCGCATCGCGGACGATATCCGTGCACAGATCATTGATCTGGCGCTGGAGACGCCGGAACTGTCGCCTCGTGAAATTGCCGTGCGGTTCACCGACGAGCAGGGCTATTTCGTCTCGGAAGCCTCGGTCTATCGCCTGCTCAAGGCCCATGACCTGATCACCAGTCCGAAATTCATCGTCATCAAGGCGGCGGAGAGCTTCCATACAAAAACAACAGCGCCGAACCAGCTCTGGCAGACGGATTTCACCTATCTCAAGGTTATCGGATGGGGATGGTTCTATCTGTCGACCATCCTTGATGATTTCTCACGCTACATCATCGCCTGGAAGTTGTGCACGACCATGGCCGCATCCGATGTGACGCAAACGCTGGAACTCGCCTTGCAGGCATCAGGGCTTCATCAAGCCACGGTCAGACACCGGCCGCGACTGCTCTCCGATAACGGCCCCTGTTATGTTGCTGACGAACTCGCGAAATGGCTAAATCAGAACAGCATCGATCATGTGCGTGGCGCTCCCAACCATCCCCAGACACAGGGGAAGATCGAACGTTGGCACCAGACGCTCAAGAACCGCGTGCTTCTTGAGCATTATTATCTGCCTGGAGATCTCGAAAGCCAGATCGAGGCATTCGTCGAAAACTATAATCAGCGCCGCTATCACGAGAGCCTCAACAATCTCACGCCGGCAGATGTCTGGTTCGGACGGGGGCAGACAATCCTGCTCGAACGTGAGCGCATCAAAAGAGCTACCATCCAGAAACGACGCTTGCTTCATCAGCAGCGTGCCGCCTAAACATCATAATCAGATGGGCCAGACCCTCCGTTATTTCACACCATCCATAGTCCCAAATCTTTCGACGACGGACACAGTCCTTCTTTAAAATTATGAAGAGAGTCCAGATCAGGTTGGGCTTGGGCAGACGCAGTTTCCTTGTTTCCGTTTGCCCCGTTCTTGCGTGTTCCACCTCAATACGGATCCGGGACGCCCCTGTCGGGGTGCGTTCGCTCAGCATCTCTAGGCGGCCGAGCCGCCAAGAGATGTCGAGCCCCCTGAAGGGGTCTCGTCACTTTCGTGCTAATGCTCACCGTCATTCTTTCCTATACTTACATTTACTTGTTTGTGTGAAAGTAAATAAAGGGCATGCGGAAAAGAAAACGGAAATTAATGGACAAGTAAACAAAAACAATTCATTTATTTTGTTGTTTTTATTGCATTTTATGCTTGCAATGGTGGGGCGGTTTATACTATCTTTTACTTGTGAGAGGGAAATAACTCCCAATCATAAAGCGCCCCGAGCCAGTGATGCGAACACTGAAACGGGGCTAACGCCAGACAGGAGACTAGATCATGTCAAACGCTGCTACCGCTATCGCTCAGGCCCATACCGAAGCGCAAGAGAAGAAAGCCAACAAGGCCAATAAAAACGCACCACGCGCCCGTTCCTTTCAGGAAGCCGTTGACCGCAAGGCCGCTGCCCCTATCGCCAGCCTTGAAGCCGTCAAGGCACTCATTCCCACCGATGCACAGGCCGCAGCTATTGCCCGCGCCTTCGCCATTGATGAAGTGGACACTGATGAAGTGTTCGGAGCCGGTTTCAATTCCGTGATGGAAGAAATCAAGATCATGGAGCCCATTCTTGCAACCACCGTAAACGGTGAAAAGAATTACCGCGCTCTTGAAATGCACATGCAGCGCATCGTGGGCGCGCGTGTGGCCTCTGCTTTCGGGCAGGCCCAGTTCTATGAAACCAAGCGGCAGGCCGCCCGTGAACTGTCCTCTGGCTTTACAAACGACAACCGCGACGAAGATCGTATGGGGGTGGATGGGCAGGCCAACCGTGCCGCCTTCGCCCGCGAATTTGCCGCACAACTCGGCATGAAAGCCTATGGCCTGTCAGCCCTTGCAGAAGGTGCCGCCAAGGCTTACGCCGAATACTTTGGCTCTGAATGGAAGCCCTACAGCCGCAATTCCGCCCGCTCTCTTGATCGCCAGATCGCCGATGCACAGGCAGACGCTCTGGGCTTCTGATACAGCGGCCGGGCGGCTTCGCCGCCCGGTTCTTTTCCTTCACATCGGATGAGTATTGGATGAACACGAACCAGATTACAGACCGGGAGCGCCGCTTTCTCAGGGCTATTCTGCCCCCAAGGCAGACCCGGAAATCTCAGGAGGATCGGCTTAAGGCAGTAGCGTCAGCCTTGCAGACTATGGCGCTAAGTGTGGTTGGGGTTGGTATCATAACCCCGTTTTTTACCTCACAAATGGGGGTAAATTGGCGTATGATGATGGTTGCCGCTGGCGTGGCTTCTTCAGTGGAAGTAATTTCCTTGCTAACTCTGGCCTATATCCAATATCCTCCAGAAAAGGAGAACAACGACCATGAGTAACTTTACAATCAACATGATTGGCATTGTCGTGCCGTTCTGCATCTTCACGTTGGCTTTTGGCTTCGCTCTCGGTCCAATCCTGCGCCGTCTTAACAAATTGCGCGACAGGCTCGACGCTCAGGCGTCCCATCATTCCTGACAACAAGGCGGCCTCAGTGCCGCCTTTCTCTTATGCCTTGCACCAGCGCGGGGAAAAGGCGGCCAGCAGAGCTGGCCAACTATGAACGGCCGGGGCTGCGCCCCGGCAGCTCTTGGACTGTTCTCACGCTCTGACGCTTCAGGTTCCCCGTTAGCTCCGATTGCATCTGCTCATGAAGGGGATCACTGCACCCTTTTTCCTCCTCATATGAGGCTGGGTGCGGGGGAGGGCGTTCTGGATCCTCTCACGCTTTTGGCTGTAAGCCTGAATCGTTCTGGTCTCGACCGGCATGGCCTTGGATTTCCTGTCGGGTTGCTTCCTTTCTTTCTGTTTGTTTCAGCTTTTCCGCGTGATCCTCCGCAGTGTCCGGGGCGCCCCTGTCGGGGTGCGTTCGCTCAGCATCTCTAAGCGGCAGAGCCGCTAAGAGATGTCGAGCCCCCTAAACGGGGTCTCGCCACTTTCGTGCTAATGCTCACCGCCGTTCTTTCCTATACTTGCTATTTACTTATGTATTAGTAAGTAAATAAAGGGCACGCGGGAATGAAAGGTTTGTGTATTTGGGGTTGTCTTGAAAAACTTATATTTTCTTGCGCTCTCTTGTTGTTTTTCCTTGCGTTATTTGAGCATCCGTACTATCTTTTACTTGTAGGCGAAAGAAACAACACCGCCAACGGCCAGTAAAGCCGGTTTCATCAGAAGTATAGCAGTGTAGGAGAAGTGTTATGGCTGGTTCCGTTAATAAAGTTATTCTTGTCGGCAACCTCGGCAAAGACCCGGAAGTGCGTCACTCCCAGTCCGGGCAGAAGATTGTTTCTTTCACACTGGCCACGTCCGATACCTGGAACGACCGCCAGTCTGGCGAACGGCGTGAACGCACTGAATGGCATCGCATCGTTATTTTCAATGAACGTCTGGCAGATGTGGCGGAACGCTTCCTGCGCAAGGGCCGCAAGGTCTATCTCGAAGGCTCACTCCAGACCCGGAAATGGCAGGGGCAGGACGGCAAGGACAACTACACAACCGAAGTTGTGGTTCCTCGGTTTGGCGGAGAGCTGACCATTCTCGATACGCGACACACTGAGGAGGGTGAACAGAGTGGCGGATACAGCAACGCCCCACGGAACTCTGGCACCCGCAGTAACGGCGGTCAGGCGGGGGCGTGGGATGCGCCGCAGTCAAACGATGATCTCGATGACGAGATACCGTTCTGAGTGCCAGTTTTTTCCTCTAAGGCCGGGGAGGTGCCCCGGCCAGTTCAGCCGGAGTATTCCTCATGTGTGATGTCGCAGAACTGTATGAAACAGCCAATTCCGCAGCCAGCAAGGGCTGTGGCTGCTCTTATGAACTCTATGTTCAGAAACTGACAAGAGAGATTGATCAGACTGTCTCTCGGCTCGCTCCCGATCAGGCCGCAGCCCTGCAGGACTATGCAAGACAGAAAGGGGACTATGCCCCGGATGCCGATGGCTTCCACCTTGCGGGCTTCTGCTGCCACGGCATTGAATACGGATGCTGTCCGGCAGGATGCGATGATGTGGAGGAAGACGACTGGGACAGTGAAGACGAAGAGGCTGCCAGAATAGCCCTCAATCAGGAGATCATGGCCGAAATCGAAGAGGAAGCAGAGCAGGCAAGGATGGCCGCAGTCGCTTCCCGTGATGCGCGGGTTCTCGATCGCATTGGCATGATCCGCAGGAGAATGGCGGTATGAGACAGCTTGTCCAGGAGCTGGGGCGGACGGCATTTCATATCGTGAAGGGGATGCCCTCACCTTCCTTTGTCAGGCTCAACACACTCAGGCGGTTTGAAAGGCTGCTGCTGGCCATTCAGGAAGACCGAGTGGCCTCTTCGTTGCTCCGGTCCAAGGTGCCAGAGCCGGAGCCAACCCCACATGATGTCGCCCGCGGGCTGGCCGACCTTGTCCCGTTACGGTTTCAGCTGCGCGAGGATGAATCCTTCAGGCCTTTCTCAAGAGGGAGTGCGCTGGCTTTTATCGCCTCACGCCGAGACGAAGCCCGTCTGGAAGGGTTGCAGGGGGTGGCTATGCCGCTGTCCATAGCGGGCGTCGATTATATGGTGCACTACATGCGGGGACAGGATGGTGTGACTGTCGGGCACCTTTAATGGGCAATTAAAAAGCCTTGAAGTCATCATGTTTGGCATATACAATTAGGGATATACATAAAGGAGGCTCTGATGCCAGTTCCTGAAGTGACTCCCCGACCGCGCGAAGTGAAACTCTTTCGGAACAATCGCAGTCAGGCTGTGCGTATTCCAGTCGAATTTGAAATGCCAGGAGATCGCGTGCTGATACGCCGTGACGGTGACAAGCTCGTTCTGGAGCCTGTGAAAACCCCTTCCACTCTGAAGGAGCTTCTCATGGCATGGCGCGAAGAACCGCAGCTGGCCCCCGAAGACGATTTTCCCGATATTCAGGACGTAGCCGCCAGACCGGAAGATATTCTGTGAGCGCCTATCT
The DNA here is from genome assembly GCF_001499615.1 of Acetobacter senegalensis. Lineage (NCBI taxonomy): Bacteria > Pseudomonadati > Pseudomonadota > Alphaproteobacteria > Acetobacterales > Acetobacteraceae > Acetobacter > Acetobacter senegalensis. The sequence goes on from NZ_LN606600.1 coordinate 2,336,513, forward strand.
CCTTGATACCAATATCATCAGTGATCTTGTCCGAAATCCTTCCGGCCCGTGCGCGCGTCGCATCGAACGTATCGATCCCGGCGACCTTTGTACCAGCATTATTGTGGCCGCTGAGTTACGATATGGATGTGCTAAAAAAGGCTCTGCAAAGCTGTTAAACCGGGTTGAAAGCGTGCTGGCGTTTGTCCCCGTGCTGCCTCTCGATATTCCTGCCGACTGTGAATACGGTGGCATCCGCGCCGAACTCGAAGCCGCAGGGCAGACGATCGGCATGAATGATCTGCTCATCGCGGCTCACGCCTACACCCTCAAGGCGACCCTGGTGACGAACAACACACGTGAGTTTATGCGCATTCGAGGCTTGAAGGTTGAAAACTGGCTGGAGGATGGGACGTGACTGTCTTTTGCCCCAGAAGAAACAAACGGTCAGCATAACAAGAAGACTTAACCAGACTGTCTGAAAAGATGACGGTTTTACAGACACAGGAGCGTCAGGTGCCGAGAGAGGTTTATCAGCCAGAGACGATTGTCTCCATGACTGTGGCGGATGATGAGGCTGAAGCACAATTCGGCAGTCTCATGAAAGCAGTCCGGAGAGAAAAAAATTTCGATCCCTCTTTGCCCCTGACCATCACTGTCGAGCAAAAACCAGCGGGTTATGCGAAGTCCTTGGAAGGGTGCTATCATGTATCCTTGAAAATAGTGGCTTTACTGGGCGCCAGGGTTTCCGGGATTGAGCCTCACGATCCGAAGCACGAAGACAGTTCAGACGTGCTGTGGCTGTCAGGGCATCCGGAGACGGAATTGTCTGCCGGACGCGCCATCTTCGTGACACCCGCGACAGCCATGGAAAATCATTGGATGATTGACGAGTGCAACGTGAGTAAGGTCGGCAGGAATGGAACGTACTGGACCGTCACAGTGCCTGGGTCAGAAGTTATCGGCGTCGTGGAAAAGCTCTACGGCGGCAGTACAGCTTGCGAGAGAGGTGTATCATGAATCTTGCCCGTGCGATCATGATCCGCAAGGAGCGGAAACGGCAACGCAGAGAGGGGGCAACCCGACGAGAGAGGCTGTCCGTCTCGCCTTTGCTATGGGATAGCCTTGCGGCAGACAGGCAACTCCAGCGGACATGGAGGGCAGAAGGGGTGCCATTCTGGAAGCGCTTGCTCCGGGCCTTCCTGATTCAGGGATAAAACACAGTGAAGGTTGGCCGGTCGCATCATGGCCAGCCAACATCACACTATGAAAACGACAGACACCCCCTCTTCTTCCGAACGCCCGGCTCTACGGCTCTCCGGTCGCCGACTGTTCCAGTGTCTCATGGTGCTGGGCTGGACGGAACGTCTCGCGGCCGAGAGATGCGATATGCATCGCACACAGTTTCGACGCGCCATTGCTGGGACATCGTCATTGCCTCCTGATCTCTCGGCATGGTTGCTCGATCTGGAAGCAGCAATTCTAGCGCGACCATCTCCTCGAAAACGACTGCATGATCCGGCGTTTCAGGATCGCAGTTTGAGCGCAGTCAGCTGAACCACAAAAAAAGCCGCCTTATGGCGGCTTTTCTATTACCTTACAGTAGAGACATTAATGCCAGGAAGGTCTCTCGTTAGTGCCTAAGCTGGGCTTAGTGACCATACGTGAAGCCAAGATGGCCATTTGACATGACGGCGGGAGTACATGTTGCAGAGGGATCGGCCTTTGCATGATAAGGCTCAAGGTATTTCTGTGCGACCCAGCGCGGGCGGAATGCAAAATCAAATGTTTCGACATAGCCATTCATAACACGGGCACCAATTTTTACGGCCACCTGATTTCCGACTGGCGCAATATCGGGCTCATTGTCAAAAGGTCTCAGCTTGAACGAAACCGGATGTTGGAAGTCCATTGATTGTGCTGCAGTTTCATTCAGCATCATGCATGTGTAACCAGCCAAGGGTTTTACTGGTGTCAAACTGGCAGCCAGAGCTGGGATAGGGGCAACGGCTAAGGCAAAAGCCAGTAGATTTCGTAATTTCATAATACCCTCAATTAACTAGCAAGGATTGGAGAGTTTGCTGCTGTTCCCATTTTGGAAGCAACATTAGATTTCCATTGTCCGACTGTCTCACCCGGCGAAATGCCGTTTTTAGCAAGTTGGTCAGACGACATATTGGATAATACGGAGGCCATAGAAGCGTTCTCATCTGCCTGCGCAAGCTGAACTCCTGCGTGCGGACCGAAGTTATAATAGCCTCTGGCATCAAGAGCTGTCGGGTTGCTAATCCCTGAATTCTGAAGAGATGTCGCAGCATCCTTGAGATACTGTGCTGCAGCAACCGCCTGTGTGGCCGGATCTTGCTGGCCAGAAACGCCCGTGTTCGTGATACTGGATGCAAGGCCGGGGTTAGAGGCCAACGCCTTTTGCAGAGCTTCATTGTAGGTGCCGTTCGACATTTGAAATGCACCAGTAATCGATGAGTTGCCATTTGCTGTATAAACGTTGCGACACCCTGACTCTACAGCGCACGTTGCGGCCAGAGCATCTGGATTTACCCCAAGGGCGCTGGCATTTTGGGCCGCGGCATATCCCCATGACTGGGAATACATCGATTGCAGAGCATCCGTACTGCTGCCGTTTGTTGTGGTTGTAGAGACTACGGACCCACTTCCACTAATCTGCTGTGTTGTGGTGGAGGTCGGCGGTGTCCAGCCGCCCATCCCAACTTCCTGATAGGTTGCATTGACCGTTGGCGGCAAACCTGCCGGGACATTGACGGTTTGCGCCAATGCAGGATAAACCAAGAACGAAGAGCCAAGCACAGGCCAGACCTTCCACGTGGTTCGTCTCTTTTTCACGAGCATCTCCTTTGGTTGCGATGCGGTGATTTTTCCTCATCATGATGCGACGAGTTAAAAAAAAGAGCGGGCAGGGAAAGTGTGTCCATTATGGTCACACTTTCATGGAAGCCGCCCAAGCACGAAACCGATCAGAACAAGCACCATTCCCCAGAAGATGATGATGCCTGTGGAGCGCCATTGATACCGGTCGGCAATCAGTTTTGCCCGCCGCCCTATCTCAGGTTTCAAAGACTGGAAGACTTTGCTGACAACATCCAGAATACGTTGCTCAACCATCCGTTCGTTAATCTGGCTCAGCGCGTTCGCTGCATCCACACCATCCTGCAATGTAAGTTCGATTGAGCGACGTTCTGCCTTTACTAAGACGAGGGCCTCATCGAGGCATCTGGGCATAGCTTCAAGGGTGCGGTTTTGTGCTTCCAGCACGGCCAGTATCGCCAGGAAGAAACGCCCGTTCGCAGTATCCGGCCTGACAGTGAAGTGCTGAAGCGCATGCTTCAGCTCCTCAATCGCCTGCGCGGGAGTGGGTGGATTGTCCGGCTGTCTGTCGTTTTTCTGTCTCATGGCTACTCAAAGTCTTTCGGGACAGGCAGACCTTTGGGCATGTCGGGAAGGAGGCTAGGGTCAATCTGTGCAAGAAACTCGGGGAAAGAGCGGTGAAACCAGACTTCTGCGCGCATCCGGTCAAATAGACCGCTGGGGGGATGGCCCTCGACATTCTTGTCATCAATGAAGTCTGCGTAAGACATCCGACGATCCGTGATTTCGTCCATACCGTCCAGTTCCGGCAAGAAGTAAATTCCGCCATTTTCATCTGACGCATCTACCGTGGCGTTCATGACTGCCGGTGTCTGACGGATTTTGTCGAAATGGCTGTTGTTTGAGTAACCAAGCGGCAGCAAGCCACGGTTCATCACGATGATGCTGTGGCCGGGCAGGAAGCGCCGTTTCTCTTGCAGATCCTGCAGGTAGTCAGCATCGGCCAGTTCCGTGCCGAGCATATATACCACGACAACCTTAATTCCCAGCTTGGCCAGTTGCGGCACAAGAGGGGTGCTATTGATGATTTCGTGGAAGGCAGTCCAGCCGCCGCCGATATCCAGTATCACGTCTTTCTGGCGTTTCACCATGCCTTCGATCTGCTGTTCCAGCCAGGTTTTCTGCTCCTTGAGATTGCCCGTAGCGGGTTTCCTTGTATTGGGGTGGAAGTGCGCGATGGAGTGGGAGACGTTCAGGAGGTCTGTATTCCAGACTTCTACATCACCGCCTTGACGCATGACTGTCTCAGTCAGGGCATTGAGGAAAACGGTCTTGCCCGTGCGTTGCCGACCGACTGCGGTCAGGAGCACAGGGGGTTTGGTGCGGGCTGGCTTGGCAGGTTGTGTCTTCGCTGGATCCGTTCTGGTTGCAGTCATTGAATCATCCTTTTCTGGTGCGGCACCGCACAATCATGAGAGTGCCGTTCAGAAGGATTTCACCGTGTCATCATGCGACCAGATAGGATTTCTCCAGAAAAAAATGAAAAGCCTCTTCAGTCCGAATACTGATCTTCCTCTCTCTCGCGAGGTGATTTGAATTCCAATTCTTCCTCGGGAACATCCTCGCCTGCGAGCAGACGATCATAGAGAGCCCGCCTTTGCTTGATGATCTCTCTTAGTTCAGGGAGTTTTGCCTCTACTTCCTTGACCAGCATCGGCGCACCCTGACTGTCATTTCGCCTGATCTGTTCCTTGGCCAACGTAAGATCGAACTTGGCCTGACCAAGCGTAAAACGAGCTTTGTCTATTTTTTGCTCCATCGTCATGGGGGCACCTGCAGGAACCGTCTCGGTTTTAAGGGTCAGAGAGGAGCTTTGAGGAACTGGCTGAACAGGTGGCGGGGCAGGTTGTGGAATATTAACGAACTCTGGTGTCCAGTCGGCGGGCAAGCGGCTGGGCATGATGGGCCTGTCGTTATTCTCATCATTCTTTGGCTTTTCCATGCCTGAGGTGGCAAGGGCTTGAGCCCGTTTGGCTTTGGCTCGACAAACGAGGTGCCATGTTTTGCGCACACGTTGTATCGACCTGGTATCAGTCTTGATAGGCACGCCGTCCTCAATGGCGAGTTCTATGTAAGGCAACCACATTTCACCAGGTAGCCGCATTTCCAACAGTTCTGCGTGGTTTTCAAACAGCCACTGATAGAGTTTTCCTGTCGTGCGCTTGCGCGGTTGCGTTTTGAGTCGTTCTTTCAGCTTTGCGAACTTCATGGGTCTCTCTCTTGGCCTCAGTGTCCTCTGAGGGTGCGCTTCCAAGATGCGACCGAAAACGATATCCGCTTTTCCGTTCCACGATTGTGGGGCTTTCTGTTCCATTTCCGTGGGGGTTCCGTTCCTCATGGCGTCCCATATCTGTGGGGTTTCCGTTCCGTTTCCGCCCCATATGAGTCCCACGTCCGTTCCACCAAATTTAGGCCCTTCATACACCATTGCACCCTCAGTGCGGCGGCTGCGCCGCCAGGATTGGGCAAGCAGAGAAAGGGAGTCAGAATCGTGACTCCCTTTGGGGGCCAATTCATTTGATTTTTTGAGAGTGAAATCTGTTTTCCGTCGCATGATGGGCGGCGATGCTCGCGATATCGAACATCTGGAGAGAGGGGCAGATTAATGAACAGCGAGAGCGCGCAGCGGAGACACCAACAGCACAAGGAGCCGTTGGTTGTTGAGACTGATAGTCTGCGTTTTGAGGAACAAGGACTGGGAGCAGTATCAATCGAGGGTAAGCGTTGGGTTCTGGCAAAGGAAATTTGCAACGTACTGGGTATCAGGAACCCTAGACACGCCGTGACCCGTTTGGACGATGACGAGTGCATGCTGGTGTTGTTGCAGACAGCGGGCGGTCCTCAGGAAGCACACGTCGTTAACGAGAGCGGCGCTTACCACCTGACGTTCATAGCGACGAAACCCGTAGCCAAGCGGTTCCGGCGGTGGGTAACAGATGAGGTGTTGCCCCAGATCCGTCGCACGGGAGAATACCGGCCGAATGCAGTTACGCAGACCGACAGTGGCACCGCCACGCCCGATATTAGCGAGGCTGATTTGCGTCTTCTTGCGGAGCTCAAAGAAGGTGATATCTATCAATCAACCCGTCACCTGGTGACCCGCATGAATGGAAAATTCTCTGTCGAAAGAGCGTTAAGCGAAGCAAAACGTCCGTGGTCTTATGATCTGGATATTCTGGAACTCATTCACCTGGTGAAGCTCGTGCAAATCAGTTGGTTTGCTCTTGGACAAAATAATGAGCGGTCGGATCAAATGCGCCAGTATATGTGCCGTCTATCCACAGTTATGCGGCTGCTGGATGATAAGCTTGGCACTGGCCCCTACTTTGAGCCGGTTTCCGCTGTATCACCAGTCAGGTCATAAGTTCCATCATTGAGGGAGTGGAAGGTAAACCCTTGTGGTTGTGGTGTAAAATCTATTACCCTTCCATTCCCTAATGGATCATGTTGGAACACGTTAAATGAATAATCAGGACTTGATTGAACGTATTGTTGCTGCAACGGATATTTCAAAAAAAGATGCCAAAGCAGCCTTGGAAACAGTATTTGCAGCAATTACTGAAGCCGCTGCGAAAGGTGACGAAACGACCATCTCAGGATTTGGCAAATTTGTTGTCCGTCAGATGGCTGAGCGCAAAGGACGCAATCCACAAACTGGTGCGGATCTGGTGATCCCCGCATCTCGTAAACTGGCCTATACACCAGCAAAGGCTGTCAAGGATGCTCTGACAGGTCAATGAAGCTTTGCTGATTGCCTGAGATGCGGCGGAATGATTTTACCGTGCGAGATGGGGCTTGTCTGCAACTTGCTCTTTTCCCGGACGCCGTTTCTCTGGTGCGCATCTATCCGCCGCGTAACACATGGCGCTATTACGATCTTTCGATTCAACCGGATCTATTCGGTGGCGCAGCACTCATTCGACGATGGGGAAGAATAGGAACTCCCGGAAAAGTAAGGCTGGATCTTTTTTCTGATGCAGGAGCTGCGGCTAATCAACTGGCACATCTATTACGTCAAAAACTCAAGCGGGGTTACGCTGTAAGATCATGAATAGTGGCATAGATGAGAGAGCTGAAGTATCAATTTTCCTTTTTAGGGCGTTTACGGCTGCGGTGACTATCTGTCCCTGTTGCAATTCTTGAGACCGTGCTGGTGCTGATCTCGTATTCCAACGCAAGTTCTTTCAGTGTTGCGCCACTTTGACGCAAGACCTTGATTTCCTGTTGCTGTAGCTTTGTGATCCTGGCAGGCCGCCCCATTTTTACACCTAATACCAACCGTTGTTTGCTATTACCCATGAGCCCAGTTTCGTAGTCCGATTGACATGATACGCCATGGCTGGTCGACAAGCTGGTTCCACGCATGGCAGGCGATATCGACGATATCGTCATAGATTCTGAAGATCCTGTTTGAGAGCCATGTATTGCGGATAATACCAATTTGTCTTTGCTATGACTTATGAGCCCAGTTGCGTAATCCGAGTGACATGATTCTCCAAGGTTGGTCGATAAGTTTGTTCCATGCGTGACAGCAGATATCGACGATATCGTCATAGGTTTTGAAGATTCTGTTTGAGAGCCATGTATTACGGATAAACTGCCAGACGTTTTCGACCGGATTGAGTTCGGGAGAGCGTGGTGGCAGCGGCATGATGGTGATGTTGGCGGGAACCGTCAGTTTCAGACTGGTATGCCATGCGGCCTGATCAAGGATGAGGACTGCGTGACTTTGCGGAGCAACCGCCTGGGCGATTTCTTTGAGGTGGAAATTCATCGCATGGATGTTGCATGAAGGGAGAACAAGAGCGGCCCCTTTCCCCTGAGCGGGGCAGATTGCTCCGAAAATCCAGGCAGATCTGGTCCGTAGGTCGGCTGTCGCACGGGGGCGGGTGCCACGCTTCGCCCAACGCCGTGTCAGCTTCGTTTTCTGGCCGATCCGCGCTTCGTCCGCCCACCACAGTTCGATATCTTTTCCGGGGTGACATGCCCTGATGGCAGCAAGGGCTTGAGGGAAGTTTTTTTAAAAACGCTCTGGGCATCCGGGTTCTGGGCATAGTGCCGGGGACGAGCTGTCAGCAGACGAAAATTCTCACTCCGGACGATCCTGTTCAACCAGGAGACAGACACGCTGACCCCATGTTCCTCATGAAGCCAGGCGCACAGATCACACAATCGCCAGCGCACAACACCATGAGCAGCAGGAATGGGGCCTTCTTCAATCCGCTGCGCCAGAGCCTCCATGACAAAAGGTGTGATGCGGCGGGCAGCACCCCCACCATGACGATCAATCAGACCCGCAGGTCCCTGTGCGTTAAAGCGCAGAACCCAGTCCCGAACAATCTGTCGGTCCGTTCCCGCAAGACGGGCCGCTTCACCACGCGTCGCCCCGTCATAAATCGCCGCAAGGGCCAGAAGCCGCCGGGACTGGGCCGCGTGTCTGCTTCGTCGGGCAATACTGCGCACCCTCGATGCGTCATAATCCTCGCGCAGTGCAATAGCCTTGCTCATCTCGGATACCTTCCTTCTTCAATGGTATCCGGTGAATCACATTTCTACCTTTTTGGGTACCCCCCATGAGTCACAACCACGACAAATTGGTATAACTTCCAAGCGGCACTTTCCGGGTTTAGTTTCTCGGCGCGGGGAGGCAGCGGGAGAATGGTGATATTCTCAGGAACATCCAGCTTCTGACTGGTGTGCCAGGCCGCCTGATCCACAATCAGCACCGCGTGAGCGCCTTGCGCGATTGTGCGGGATATCTCGGCGAGATGGAGCTGCATCCCGTGGAGGTTGCAGGCAGGGAGCACAAGGCCTGCAGCTGCCCCCTTTTGCGGGCAGATAGCTCCGAAAATCCACGCGGACCTGGTGCGCAGGTCAGCAACCGCCCGGGGCCGGGTCCCTCGTTTTGCCCACCGGCGGGTCAGCTTTGTTTTCTGGCCGATCCGTGCCTCGTCCGCCCACCAGATTTCAATGTGTTGTCCGGGATGTCTGGTCCTGATCGCAGCAATGACATCGGGGAACTCTTTTTAAAAATGTCCTGGGCCTGCGTATCCTGCCGATAGTGTCGGGGCCTGGCTGTCAGCAGACGGAACCCTTCGCGGCGTATGATCTGGCCCAGTCGGGTTTCCGACAGGGTGACGCCATATGTCTCATGCAGCCAGCCGCACAGATCGCACAGTCTCCAGCGCACAACACCATGCACCGCAGGGATCGGACCCTCCTCAATGTGCGCTTTCAGAGCAGCCAGCATCTCCGCTGTCAGGCGGGCTTTCTGTCCCCCGCCATGACGGTCAACAAGGCCTTCCGGGCCTTCCGCATTGAAACGCACCACCCAGTCTCGGATACTCTGACGGTCAGTTCCGGCAAGGAGCGCCGCCGCGCCGCGCGAGGCACCATCATAAATCCCAGCAAGTGCCAGCAGGCGACGAGACTGACCCGCGTGCCTGCTTCTGCGCGCAAGGCGCCGCAACTCCAGACTATCATAATCGTCACGCAGGGCCAGAGGAATGGCCATCCCAGATGCCTCCTTCAGAGAAAGATATGCATCCTATTAATCACATTTTTAACCCGATGGGTACCCCACGAGTCAGATCAAACAATGGCTGGTATTACTGGTGTTAAATCATATTATGGATACAGTCCGGATAATAAATATGTATTTCTTATTGATATGTGAGCAGCTTTATTTCGTAAACTGAATTTATCGCAAGTAGGTTGGCTCCCGGAAAAGGAGGGTTTATTGAAACCCAGAAGATAATGATAATTCTCTGCTGACTGAGATTTTTATCATCGAAAAAACCACTTAATCGCGATAAACGTGCAGAAATTAATGATAGAGTTGCCGGCCCGTGCAGACACGCCGGTAATCCCCCCATAAAAAGAGTGGCTTTTGAATGAGAATTTTCTCAGCGTATGGAATGAGGAGATTCTGATGAAGAGTGATCGCTTTACTGACGCGCAGATCATGGGTGTGGTCCGTCAGGCTGAAGGTGGCGTCCCGGTTCCAGAGCTGTGCCGGGAGCATGGGATCAGCAATGCCACGTTTTACCGGTGGCGCGCGAAATATGGCGGCATGGATGCGTCTATGATCAGTCAGATGAAGGCTCTGGAAGAGGAGAACCGTCGGCTGAAGCGTATGTATGCGGATCTGAGCATGCAGACGGATATCCTGAAGGAAGCCCTTGGAAAAAAATGAAGAGGCCAGTCCAGCGCCGGGAACTGGCCGTAGAGGCTGTGGCGCATCACGGGGTCAGCATTGCGCTGGCCTGTCGGATTTTTGGGATATCGGAAACCTGCTTTCGCTATCGTCCGCGACTGGCAGCGGAGAACGACCGGATTGCCGCTCTTCTGGTGGGACTGACCCAGGCTCACAGGAGATGGGGATTTACAGCGAGACGGCGCAGCATGACCGATCATGGGCATGCACAACAGCGCCGCGACCATCCCACCTAAAACCAGACGCGCGTCTCTCATAGAGAGGCTGCCTAAAACACATCTTTGGCCCGACTTGTTGCGTTTTTGAGCAGCGCTCCCCGTCACTTCCGCAGCCCCTTGATACCCAGCTCTTCCCACATCCAGTCGAAACTAAAAGAGGCCCCTGCCCCCTCACGCCCCAAGCCTGCTGTCGTGGCTTCAATCTGCTTCAACCAAGCCGCGACTTTCTTCTTCCCCGCAGCTGTTTTAACAGCCTGCCTCGGCGTGACATGCCCAAGCCCCGGAACAACCTCATCCAGAACACGGCGATAATGCTGTTCCAGAACAGCAGCCAAAACTTCCGCCTCTTCTTCGAGCGAGATCTCGTCTTCAAGCACGTCCCCTCGGCCAGAGGTCCGCTGCTCTTCTATAGCCTGCTCGGCAGTCATAATCTGTGTCAGAGGAGATCCAATCAGACTTCCCAAGGCGTTGCGGAGTAAAGCCGTGCCTTGCTCAGCCCGCGTTTCTGAATTGACCTGCAATCTCAGCTGACGGCCTTTCAGTTCCAAGTTCCCCAGAACAAGACCACCATCATCCAACGTCGTACTCAAAAACTGAGCTTTGCTGTCTCCTGCCTTAGAATGGGCCTCAGGAACATGGTCACCAGCCTGACGCGTCCAATTCCAGATCATACGCCCTGCATGCTGCAAACAGGGTATCGTATTCAAAACCTCGGCAATGCTCTTCTGGGTGGTTCCCTTGCTGAGAGGAAAACATACGTCATGAAAGACCAGGTCTTCGCCATCGCTGTTAAACAGGACAGGTGGCTCGGAGGCGCTCACCATGTTTTCCATAGTTCTAAAGAGCCAAGTCAGCGTGAAGACCGGAGCCAGATCACGGAGCACATCTGCCTTGATCTTTGGAAACTCAGCCTGACCTCGCTTACGCTTGAGAACATCGCGCAAATTCTCAGCCAGATCTTCGCAAGCCTGCTGAGAATATGCCAACAGACTCCCTGCCAAAACCATTTTGCCGTCTTCGGGAACAAGGCGTGCCGCGATGCGCTCCCAAGGCTTCAAGGACTGTGTGGCTGAGCGTTCATGAACCAGAACAGGATCACCACCCCGCAACAGGTCACGCACCATCATGCTTTGACCCGGCACGATCTGCGAAACCTCATACAGGCTCATGACGGCCTCTTTGAGGCCCCGCATATAAGCGCTTTTGCGTGGACCTTCTTTCCAGCCCCGTCGTTTCAGATAGACCTCAACGAAATTTTCGTTATCCCAGTTCTGTCCCAAGAAATCTTCGAAGGCACAGCCCCAGAGTGACATTGCCGCACCCTGCCCGAGGATATCTCCCAGCTCTTCAAAGCTGATATCCGCCGCCTCTAAAGCCGGTCCCAGATGCTCACCCAACACTTCTTCAAAACAGGCTTGCCACTGATCCTGTTTCAGATATCCGATAAGCCCTGTCAGATTGTCAGCGTTCATAAATGCGACGACCTCCCCTATTTTCCTGCGGCGGAACGGCAAACACCCTGTTTACCCGAGACAAAGAGAATACCGTGCATAGCGGTTTTCTCCCGTCCGATTAAGGGCACCGAGAAACACCAGATCGGCCAGATCACGTGTTGGACTTGTAACGGTTTTGTGCCGGTATGTAATTTCTTTTACGCGGCTTTGGCCTCGAAAGCGAGTGGGCTGATACTCCCGAGATAGGAGTGGCGCCGTCGCGAGTTATAGAAGCCGTTGATGTATTGAAAGATGGCGGCTGTTGCCTGACGCCGCGTTGGCCAACATTGTCTCCAAAGCATTTCAGCCTTCAGGCTCTTGAAAAAGGTCTCGACCACGGCGTTGTCATAGCAGTTTCCCTTGCCGGACATGGACGGTATCATCCTGTATTCGGTCAGTTTCTTCTGAAAATCATGGGAGCAATATTGGCTGCCGCGATCAGAATGGAAAATACAGCCAGATGGTGGGTTGCGTAGACGCATCGCCATATCGAGTGCCCTGATAGCGATATCCTTTTTCATCCGGTCACTGGCGGCCCAACCGATAACGCGGCGGCTAAACAGGTCAATGACGACGGCAAGGTAAAGCCAGCCTTCACTGGTCCAGATATAACTGATGTCGCCCGCCCATTTGCGATTGGGGGCATCGGCCATGAAGTCGCGGTCCAGAATATTGTCAGCAAAACCAAGAGAATGCCGACTATCGGTCGTGACTTTGTGCCAACGCGTACGTACGGGACGAATATCGTTGGCTTTCATCAGTCGCCCCACACGGCGTTCACCAACAGCAAGCCCTGCTTCCTTGAGTTCCATGGTCATCCGCGGACGGCCATAGGTCCGGTTGCTCAGGGCATAATGCTCGCGGATATGAGCCAGAACCTTCAGATCGGTGCGCTGGCGCTCGCACATGGGCCGGGAAACCCATGCGCGGTAGCCACGCGTCGAGACCTGCAGAACCCGACACAGATCGGCGATAGGCCAACGGTCACGATGTGCCCTGATAAACGCAAACCTCACGTCTTTTGGCTCGCGAAGAACTGCGTGGCTTTTTTTAATATTTCCCTCTCCTCCCGCAGGACACGGTTTTCTAGGCGAAGACGCTCATTTTCCCGGACGAGGTCCGTCGACGCTTCAGGCACTGTTAGATCAGTCGACCGATACTGCGAAATCCAGTGGCTCAGCGTTGATTTGCCAATCCCCAGATCCGCCGCAACCCGTGTCCTGGACAAACCACTGCTCAGCGCGATCCTGACCGCCTCGCGGCGAAACTCTTCTGTCTGTTTCAATGCCATGGTCTCATGCCTTTCCTGTTGAAAGCTTTAAACGCTCAGTCAACCGGCACAAAACCGTTACAAGTCCACGGGCCGCATGGGCGTGGTGGTGCCGCATGGCGTGCTGTTCCGGGGCAGTTCGGAAGGCAGGATCCGTCAGAAGCTGATTGAAGAAAACCTGCTGGATGCGGTGATCGGCCTGCCGGAAAAGCTGTTCTTCGGCACGGGGATTCCAGCCGCCATCCTGATCTTCCGCAAGGACCGCAAGACGAAGGATGTGCTGTTCATTGACGCCAGCCGGGAGTTCAGGGCAGGCAAGAACCAGAACGTGCTGACCGAAGAGAACATCTCAAAAATTGTGGATACCTACCGCGCCCGCAAGGACGTGGACAAATACGCCCACCTCGCCACGCCGGACGAAATCAAAGAGAACGACTACAACCTGAACATTCCGCGTTATGTCGATACGTTTGAGGAAGAAGAAGAAATCGACCTGAACGCCGTGCGGACTGAACGGGCGGAGATCAAGGCGGAACTGAGCAAGCTGGAAGCCCAGATGGACGCTTATCTGAAGGAGCTGGGTTATGCTTCCTGAGGGGTGGAAATATTCCAATATTGGAGAAATTGCGTCCAACGTCACTAGCGGATCACGGGATTGGGCGCAGTATTATTCTGATACTGGCGATAAATTTGTAAGAATGACCAACCTTGCACGTGATGGAGTCAGAATTTCAGAAAACGACATGAAGTTCGTCTCCATTCCGCATGACTCCACTGATGGAAAACGCACAGCATTGAAGAATGGAGACATTCTCATTTCCATCACAGCGGAACTTGGAAAAATCGGTCTGGTTCCGAGCGGATTTGGAACAGCATTTATCAATCAGCATCTTGCTTTAGTTAGATTAAAGAATGCGGCTGCTTCCAGCACATTCGTCGCTTACGCCCTATCTTCGAAGAAGCTCAATCAAAAACTGAACTCTCTAAACGATGCAGGCGCAAAAGCAGGACTGAATCTTTCGACCATTCGTTCTTTTCCAATCATACTTCCTCCTCTCCCCGAACAGAAGAAGATCGCGGCGATCCTCTCGACGTGGGATCGTACGATTGAGGGGACGGAGAAGCTTCTGGCCAACAGCCAGCAGCAGAAAAAAGCCCTCATGCAGCAACTCCTCACAGGCAAAGAACGCCTGTCGGGGTTCACGGGGGAGTGGAGAATTTGCTCTCTTTCAGACGTCGCCACGGTACAAACAGCAACATCCAAAACTCAATATATCTGTGAAAATGGAGAGCGATTTATTGTCGATATGGGTTCGGTAAACAGATTAGGAAATCTCGTTTGCACGAAATCGACTCAGCATAATGCAGACCTTTTGCCAAAAGGTACGTTAGTCATGCCAAAAGACGATATCGGAGGCGGAAATATTATAGGCCGAACATCTTACATTGATCGAGACAATCTGTATGTGCTGGGCGACCATGTTTACGCTCTTCATATTGAAGATTGTGACAGTAAATTTCTTCATTTTATAATAAATTCATACCCAATAAATAAGAATTTACGTCGCAGGGCTAACGGTACAGCTCAGTTGGGCTTGGGAAAAAAAGATGTTCTTAGACAAAAAATAAAGATCCCATCTGAACTACCTGAACAGAAAGCCATCGCCGCTGTTCTGACCACAGCGGATGAAGAAATCGCAGCCCTTGAATCCGACCTTTTCCGCCTGCGTCAGGAAAAGAAAGCCCTGATGCAGCAGCTTCTGACTGGAAAAGCTTCGCGTGAAGGACGACTTAAAAACGTAAGCCCGCAGGATATTTGAAAACCATGCCTCCCGCCCCAAAATTTCAGGAAGAATACAGCGCCAAACTGCCAGCCCTGGCCCTGCTCAGCACCCTCGGCTGGCGGTTTCTACCCCCATCCGAAGCACTGGCCTTGCGGGGCGGCAAGCAGAGTGCGGTGGTGCTGGACACCCTCCTGCGGACGGAACTGAAAAAACGCCGCTTTACGTTTGAAGGACAGGACCACGCCCTGTCCGATCAGGCTATTGAGCGGCTTGTTTCTCACGTCACGCATCCGGACTTTGTCTCCGGCCTGCGTGACGCCAATGAAAAGATGACAACGCATCTGCTGTTCGGCATCGCCATCACCGAGTTCATCAACGGTCGCAAGGCTAACCCGACCATAGCGCTGATCGACTGGCAGAACCCGGCCAATAACAGCTTTACCTTTACCGAAGAATTCAGCGTCCTGCGCACGGATCTGACACAGACGCGCAGACCGGATATTGTGTGTTTCGTCAACGGCATTCCGCTGGCGGTGATCGAGGCCAAGCGCCCCGATGGCCAGCCGGGCAAAGGCCCGACGGTGGAGGCCGGAATTTCCCAGAGCATCCGCAATCAGAATAAGGATGAAATCCCCCAGCTTTTTGCCTACAGCCAGCTTCTGCTTTCCATCACCGGGCATGACGGGCGTTATGGCACCTGCGGCACTCCCAAAAAATTCTGGGCAAGCTGGAAGGAAGAGGACATTCCCGAAAGCCGGATGGAGGCACTCAAGAACACGCCGCTTTCTGGTTCCCAGAAAGACGCGTTGTTTGCGGAACGGAAACCGTCTGACCGGGTATGGTTCGAGGACTGGGCCTCCCGCCCCCTACATGTCACGGATCAGGACCGGCTGCTGATCGGCCTGCTCTCCCCCGAGCGTTTGCTGGACATGGCGCGGTTCTTCACGCTGGTCGACCGCAAGGCAGGCAAGATCGTCGCCCGTTATCAGCAGGTTTTTGGGATCAAGCGCCTATTGGAGCGCATTAAATCCCGCCGCGCCGATGGCGGGCGTGAGGGCGGTGTGGTCTGGCACACCACAGGGTCGGGCAAGTCCTTCACCATGGTGTTCCTCAGCCGTGCCCTCATTCTGGATGACGATCTCAAACAGTGCCGCATTCTGGTGGTGACAGACCGCAAAGATCTGGAACGCCAGTTGAGCACGACCTTCTCCACCGGCGGCGAACTGGCGGACAAGAAGGACAAGGAAGAGGCACTCGCCACTTCAGGCCGCCGTCTGGCGCAGCAGATCGGGCATGGGCAGGAGCGGATTATCTTCTCGCTCATCAACAAGTTTCACACCGCGACCACTTTGCCCGAGTGTCATAATGACAGCGCGGATATCATCGTGCTGGTGGATGAAGGGCATCGCAGTCAGGGCGGCGAAAACCATGCCCGCATGAAGCACGCTTTGCCCAATGCCGCCTTCATTGCCTTTACTGGCACCCCCCTGCTCAAGGGGAGTGAGACGACCAGCCGGTTCGGCAAGATCATTCACTCCTACACGATGCAGCAGGCCGTCTCGGACGGCACCGTGACGCCCCTGCTCTATGAAGAACGTAAACCCGATCTGGATGTGAATGATCGCGCCATTGATGCCTGGTTCGAACGCATCACTCAGGGGTTAACGGACGAGCAGGTCACGGACCTCAAGAAGCGCTTTGCCCGCGCCAATCAGGTCTACAAGGCGGACGACCGCATCCGGCTGATCGCCATGGATCTGGCCACGCATTTTGACAGCAATATCGACAGCGTCCTCAAGGGCATGCTGGCCTGTGACAGCAAGCTCTCCGCCATTCGCTACAAGCAGTATCTGGATGAAGTCGGTCTGTTCGAGAGCGCCATCGTCATGAGCCCGCCCGATACGCGCGAGGGCCATACGGAAGTGGATGAGCGCAGGCAGCCGGAAATTCAGGACTGGTGGAAGGACAATGTCGGCAGTCAGAACGAGGAAGACTACACACGCGGCGTTATTGAGCGCTTCGAGAAGGACCCGGACCTCAGGCTGATCATTGTAGTCGATAAACTACTGACCGGCTTTGATGAACCGCAGAATGCGGTGCTGTATATCGACAAGCCCCTGAAGCAGCACAATCTGTTGCAGGCCATTGCCCGCGTGAACCGCCTGCATGACCAGAAGAAGCACGGTCTGCTGATTGATTATCGGGGCATTCTGGCAGAACTGGACACCACACTGGCCCGGTATGACGAGCTGGCAGCCGAGAATGTCGGCGGATATGACCCGAAGGACATTGCCGGGCTCTATAGCCAGATGAGCACGGAATACCGCGAACTCCCTGCCCTGCACAAAGCGCTGTGGGCCATTTTTGAGGGCGTGAAGAACAGGAGTGACCTCCAGCAGCTTCGCGCCGTGCTGATGCCGCGCATGGTGGAGGAACTCGGCCAGATGGTGGACGTAAACCTCAAGCGCCGGGATGATTTCTATGAAGCGCTGACGAAGTTTGCCGCCTGCCTGAAAGTGGCTCTGCAATCTGTGGCGTTTTTTGAAGACACCAGCTTTACGGAAAAAGATCGCGCCACCTACAAGGAAACACTCAAGCAGATGACCAGTCTGCGCCAGATGGTCATGCAGGATACCGGTGAAACCGTGGACTTCGACCAGTATGCCGAACAGGTCAAAAAACTGCTGGACCGGCATGTGGCGGGTGTGAAGGTGCATGAGGCCCAGGGGCTCTATGCAGTGGGCAAGATGGGCCAGAAGCCTGAAGACAACGAGCCAGAAAACTGGAGCAAAGAGAAAACCCGCAACGAGACGGACCTGATCCGCACCCGTGTGACGAAGATGATCGACCACGAAATGCAGGATGATCCGTACGCGAAGGAAGCGTTCTCGGCCCTGCTGCGCAAGGTGATCGAGGAGGCCGAGAGCCTGTTCGACCATCCCCTCAAGCAGTTCATGCTGTTTCAGGAGTTTGAGGAACAGGTAGCGAAGCGCAAACTCAACAATATTCCGTCTATTTTTGACGGGCATCGCCATGCGCAGGCCTATTATGGTGTGTTTCTGAAGACTCTAGCGGCCATCTTCAACCATAAGCAGACGGAGGAGGAGAACCAGCGCTGGGTTGATCTGGCATTCGAGATCGACAGCATCGTGGACAAGGCCGTACGGGAGAACTCGCTCAGCCGCCCGGATATGGAAAAAGCCGTGCGCAAGGAACTGCTTCCCCTCCTGTTCAGCACGGGCCAGAAAGCAGGCTTTGGCGTGGACAAGGCGCAGGAGATCATTGAGCAGGTCATCCAGATCATGCGGGCTGGTCCTGCTGATACTCTACGGGGCTGAAATGGAAGAAAGCCTTTCTCGCATTCTGACCTATGGGGGTGAGCAGATCCGCGTGAACCTGATCCCCCGCCCCCACCCCAGCACGACATTGCGTATCAAGGTGCATCCTGACCTGACTGTGCAGGTGGTTATTCCCAAGGGCACAACAGAGGCTGATCTGGACAAGGCTCTACACCAGAAAACCCGCTGGATCTGGCAGAAGCTGCGGGACTTCCGGGCGGTGCAGGAACATGCCACGCCTCGCACGTATGTCAGCGGAGAAAGCCACTTCTATCTGGGGCGGCGGCATCTTCTGAAGGTGCATCATCAGCCGGATAAGCCTGAGACCGTGCGGATGCTGCGGGGGCGGCTGGAGGTGTCCGTGCAGGAACGTCACGCCCTGCGGATCCAAAAGATGCTGGAACTCTGGTATTTCGCGAAGGCTCAAGACGTGTTTCGGACACGTCTGGGCGCGCTTCTCCCAACAACGCTATGGGTGACAACGCCCCCCGCTCTGAAGCTTCAGGTGATGCAGACCCAGTGGGGCAACTGCTCACCGGGTGGGACCATCACGCTAAACCCGCATCTGGTCAAAGCCCCGCGTGATTGCATTGATTACGTCATCCTGCATGAACTGTGCCACCTCAAGGAGCACAATCATGGCCCTGCTTTCTGGGGACTCATGGAACGTGCCATGCCGGACTGGGAACGACATAAGGCTCAACTGGACGGGATGGCGGAAATGATGCTGCAAAAATAACTCTATTTGACCGCAATGGGGGGATAGTGTTGAAAAAGTCGCGCTTGCTTTGAGAGTGAAGCACTGATTCACTCTTCGCAGGAGGAACCTGCAAATGATGGGTGATCGAACGAAAATACAGGAGGCACTGTTCTACGAGTTCCGTCTTGAAGATCATGTGCCAGCTGGCCACCTTTTGCGTTCAATTGATCGCCTTGTTGATCTGGACGGCCTGCGTGAGCATCTTCGCCCATTTTACAGCGGCACGGGGCGGCCTTCGATCGATCCCGAACTGATCATCCGGATGTTAATCGTTGGCTACGTGATGGGTATTCGATCCGAGCGACGGTTATGTGAAGAAGTCCATCTTAACCTGGCCTACCGGTGGTTCTGTGGCCTTGGTCTCAACGGCCCTGTGCCTGATCATTCGACATTCTCGAAAAACCGGCACGGACGCTTCCGGGAGAGTGATCTGCTTCGCCAAATGTTCGAAATGACCGTCCGGCAGTGCATCGCCAAGGGACTGGTGGGCGGTGAAGGCTTTGCGGTCGATGCCAGCACGATCAAGGCCGACGCTAATCGGCAGCGCAGTGTTCCGAGCCCAGACAAGCTGCCAATCGAGGCAGCCCATCGTGCTGTGCGGGAGTATTTCTCGGTGCTGGACGATGCTGCATTTGGGTCTGCTACGCCCGTACAACCAAAATATATCTCTCCGGTCGATCCTGCGGCACGTTGGAACGCTGCAAGCGGTGGCCTTGCTTATTATGCCTACTGCACAAATTACCTCATCGACCTTAAATCGGCTGTCATCATGGATGTAGAAACCACGACAGCCATCCGGCAGGCCGAGGTTACGGCGCAACGCAGAATGATAGAGCGTACGCAGGAAACATTTGGAATATGGCCCGAAAGGCTTGCTGCGGATACAGCTTATGGATCCGCTGAAAATCTTGCGTGGCTGGTTCATGAGCGTGGCATAGAACCTCACATTCCGGTCTTCGACAAATCTGCCCGGCAGGACGGGACTTTCGAACGCCGAGATTTCACATATGACCACGTGCATGATCTTTACGTCTGTCCTGGTGGACAGGAACTGAAGCAGCAGTGGCGCAAGATTAACTCGGATCGACCAAACACCCCTCCCGACAACCTACTTCGATACCGTTCGTCGAAACTGGCGTGCGACGTATGCACTCTCAAACAAAAATGCTGCCCCAATCAGCCCAATCGTAAGGTTCTGCGCTCTGTTCATGAAGGTGCTCGTGATATGGCCCGCGACATTGCCTTAACCGACGCCTATATTGTTTCCAGACGAGAACGAAAGAAGGTCGAAATGCTGTTTGCTCACCTCAAGCGCATTTTGAAGATCGATCGGTTGAGGCTCAGAGGACCAAACGGCGCCCGTGATGAGTTCCATCTCGCCGCAGCTGCCCAAAATCTCCGCAAAATGGCGAAACTGATACCTCCCGGAGCGCCTGCCTTATCCACCTGAGGCAAGAAAGCCGCACGCATATCGAAGTGGTTTGGCAACACCTTCACTCTTCACCATGAGTTTTTCAACACTATCGGGGGGGAGTTGTCTGTCCGCTCTCCGATACGACCACTCAAGACCGGACGTAATCTCACTGTCACCCTATGCCCGGGATTGGGACAGCGCCGACCTGTTCACAAATCAGTGATGCTTCTTGAAATTCTGCCCCGCCATCATTATCTTGCTAGAAGAGGCAGGCAGTTGTCTGCCAACGAAGCAGCCAAAACGTGTTGCTGGTCACTCCTGAAGGCTGATAGCGGAAAAAACCAGGAAAAGGGGCCACTCCAGAAATGGGGTGGCTCCTTTTTGTTGAGTCAAACTTAGCTCGCCCCCGCATAGGACTCGGCTTCTCTTATGAAAACGAGCTAACGGAGAGACGTGAAAGCAATTTTTCCAATCATGCTAGCTGGTTTCGATGCAAACGCAGTATAGCCAGGGCGCTTCACTCCACTTCTTGTTTTGTCGTAATAAACCGACAAAATACCTGAAAGTATATATTGGAATCCTTGATGCAACTCGTCATCGTCTAACTCGACATACATATACTTAGCGACCTTATTTGAGCTAGTGATCCGTGCGGGTGGACGCGCTTTAAACACATGCCAACCGGAAAGATCGCCTACAAAGCCAATCATATCGTCAAAAACACTCCCAGACCCGTAAAGAGTCTGAAGTTTTTCGAAAACATTTTCTTCCTTGGGCTTTTGCTTATCCGCAAGATCGGAAGCTGTTGCAACGAGGGCTAAGAACGGCCCGCGGCGGCGACATTCGGGACTGACTTCGTCACAACGACACGCCTGTGAAGCCTCCAACAACGCATTGCATTCAGCCTGGATCTCTGTATCCCGAAGCGTTTTTTTTACAGATAGAACCGCTATTACCCCTTCAGGCGGGACGATAACCGTATCCACCATGCGCTGGAAGACGGGATAGGTGCCGGAATCGTAAATGATGATGTCAAGCTGGGTCGTATGAAGGTCCTTCATCTTCGATCTTGAACGATTATTATCTCCCAACTTGACCGCAGGCCGAAGGATAAAACCGGTTAATACCTCAAGGTCTTTTGGAAGGTATTTTTGAAGATAGGAGCGGAGTAGCGTTTCTACGTAGCGACCGTCTTCGCCACGGTGCTCTGCGCCAGCGGTCTTCGAATTGGGAAGAAGAGTCTCAAATTGCCGATAGACGGCAAGGAGAGATTTGACCTCCTGATTCCAGAAAGCTTGTAGCCGTTTTCCGTCCATAGTTAGAGGTGGACCCCATTTTTCGGACAGGTGTCTAAGCTATAATCCGACCTGAAAGAGGACGGGTTTTATGGGTAAGGTTACGCGCAAGAGGTATGGGGCGGAGTTCAAATCACGGGTTGCCCTGGAGGCGATCCGTGGGGAGCTGACGCTGGCGGAACTGGCGTCGAAACATGGTGTGCATCAGACGATGATTGCCCAGTGGAAGCGCCAGGCAGTCGAGGGCATGGCGGCAACCTTTTCGGGGAAGGCGGTGTCTGAGCCCCCGGTCAGCCCTGCTGATGTGGAGAAACTACACGCGAAGATAGGCGAGCTTCTCGTGGAACGGGATTTTTTACGCGATGCCTCTGCTCGGTTGGGCGTGATCAGAGGCGGCAGATGATTGACCCGAAGCGAGCACGTCTGCCGATCATCCGGCAATGCACGCTGCTACAACTCAACTGATCGGGCGTGTACTATCGGCCTGTGCCACAGAACGAGGCCAATCTGGCGTTGATGCGGCTGATCGACGCCCAGTTCCTGGAAACGCCGTATTATGGCTCGCGGCAGATGACATGGCATCTGCGCCGTCTGGGACATGAAGTCGGTCGCAAGCGGGTCCGGCGGCTCATGGCGATTATGGGTCTGCGGGCGATCTACCAGAAGCCACGCACGAGTATGCCCCATCCAGAGCATCGGAAATATCCGTATCTGCTGCGGGATCTGGTCATCGACCGGCCCAACCAGGTCTGGTGTTCCGACATCACGTATATCCCCATGAAACGGGGATTTCTCTATCTCGTGGCGATCATGGACTGGTTCACGCGCAAGGTCCTGTCCTGGCGTCTGTCGAACACGATGGATGCGGAGTTCTGTATCGAGGCGCTCCGGGATGCGCTGATGCGCTACGGCACCCCGGAAATTTTCAATACTGACCAGGGCTCACAATTCACGACGCCCCGTTTTACCGGGCTCCTGGAAGAGCGTCAGATCCGCATCAGCATGGATGGACGTGGGCGCTGGCTGGATAACGTGTTCATCGAGCGTCTGTGGCGGTCGCTGAAATACGAATGCGTCTACCTGCACGCCTTTGAGACCGGATCAGAACTTCGAGTGGGGCTCACGAAATGGATCACCCACTATAACGGGCAGCGTCCGCACGCAGCACTGGCTGGACGTACGCCCGATGAGGCGTATCATGACGTGCCCACGCCCTCTGGTCCGGGGTTAACCCCGGACCAGAGGGCCAACAGCAAAGCCGTCAGAATGGCGGCATAACAACAACCGGGTATAGCTTATTCAAACCCAAAAACTGTCCGATCAGACGGGTCCACCTCTGTTCCATGCGGTGAAGCGTTAATTGAAAATGCGACGTGGAACCCCACGCAACATTGCAGAAAAGAATATTTTTTGATGATGCAGTATATAAAACAATCAATCTTTTTAACTTATATACTTGCGACCCAATTCGACAATAAGATTTTTACAGAATTATGTCCGCTTTCTGAAACACTACTCATAGCTTTGAATGCCCGACATGAGGCGAAAGCTGCCTTTCTGCTTGGCGTACGCCAACTCTCCCTCTCTGGTGAGAAGGAGAGCCGGTTCATCAGTCTACCCGTTTTAAACTTTCACCCAAAAGCGTTCTGTAGCTGACCGCCGTGGCTCCCATCCAGCCTCTTTGAGCTGAAGAGGTAACTCCTTTTCGGCGGCATCAGGGACGGCCTTCAGGATTTCGCCGATTGTCGTCCGGTTTCGCACCGCAAGATAGGTATCTAGCCCATCCACATGAATAAGATGGGCTAATTTCCTCTTCGGTGGCTGGCGGAGCCTTGTCGGTTGCTTGCCAATAGCGAATAACATCAATCATCCCAGCCGCGCTGGCTCTTTCTTCAAGCTTACTGGGATGATCTGGCTGAGGAACTGGGCCCAGAATATCGTTGATGACAGATAGCAACCCAGATTCATCTTGCTTTGCGAACGTAAGAAAATCTCCGACCTGGGTCGCTGCAGATGTGATGTGGTCTTTTATCTTCATGATCATGGCCTCACACTATTAGGAAGCATCCCATTCAGACTTTATCTTAAAGATTGCTAAAGTCTGAAACAGAAGCCTTAACCCGGTAGCGGCTTCCAGTTTTTACCTTGTTTTAACAAGGCCTTCTTAGTGCTGGACTGCTACCTCTAGACAGTAAACAGCCAGCTACCGTTTAAGTTGCACTGTATCTACCAAACACACGTTTTTGTGCTGCATCAGCAGCGTCCTCATATAAGCAACGCAAAAATGCTTTTTTTGCTTTTGTGAGAACGTTCCGCCTCCAATATATTCAGCTTGAAAGGATCGTTATTGCCGCCTTCGAGCCCACACATACCCAGCTATGGTGCTGGAGGTGGTTTCCTAACGGTTGAAAACGACACACCATACCAGTTTTTTCTTATATTTATTTGTTTTCCAAACATATCTTGCAGGGGATATAGAGTATGTCTTTGGGCCGCTCTCGTGCTTTTCGCTTGTTTTCTTGTCTGTCTCGCAGACAGCGCCTCTTTACTCTTTCCAGTCTTGCAAGTGCAGCCTCACTCTGCGCTTCAGTCTCTGCCGTGCAGGCGGCAACGCCGGTAAAATCTGCTCAGCCGCATCTCAGGCACGGCACAAAACCGGCCAGCACTGTTCCTGTGCGTCCCAAACGTCTCTCTGGCCCCATGCAAGCGCAAGGAGAGGAGGACATTCTTGTCGGTTCTCATCGTCAGGAACTCAATGGCGGCGGCGGCATGATGCGACGTGAAACAGCGCCTCATGCCGTTCAGACTGTTACAAAAGCTTATATCAATATGCGTAGCCCTACCTCTACTGCGCTAGATCTCGTTAAAAATCTTCCGAGTTTGAACATCATGGCCCCAGACAGTTCGGGGATGCAGGGTGGTCAAATCCAGTCTCGTGGACTGACAGATCTTGATATGGCGTTGATGGTTGATGGTGCTCCTGCTGCTGCTGCCAAATATGTGAATGATGACATTGATTCCGAAAACCTTGAAGAAGTCAGCGTGACCCCCGGAAGTGCTGCGCGAGATTTACCTGTAATGTCTGCGGCCGGGGGCGTCATGAACTCCCGCACCCATGTTCCATCCAACAAGTTTGGTGGCATGGTCGATTTTTCATATGGTACCAACAACCTGTCGCGCGAGTTCATTCGACTTGATTCAGGCGAAATTGGCCACTCTGGCGTGAAGAGCTTTTTCTCTTTTTCAAACACTCATGCTCGTAGCTGGATGGGTTCAGGTATCAATCAGCGTAAGCATATTGATTTTGGTTTGAGAAAAGACTGGGAGAATGGGTCCAATGCGCATCTTTTCCTATCATGGAACTCAGAAGATATCGTTAGTGATAACTACCCTACTGAACAGCAGTTCCTGAATTATAAGCATAATGGCATTGGCTGGGGACGTTCTTCTCATCCCAATAATGTTAACTACTGGAAGAACAACAATGATCACTGGAATCAGGTTTTTTTAACTGCACCCATTCATATTGTTTTACCAAAAAAATTCACGTTTGATCTTCAGCCATATTTCAGCTTTGGCCAAGGATGGAACGCAGCACCAGGCGGCGTAGAGACAGATACCAGCGGTGCACAACGCAATATGACGTCCTATTTTAATGAACATGGGGCACGCCAAGTCGGGGCCACCGCAAAGCTTGGCTATGACATAGACCGTCATAACCATATTTCGCTTGGATACTGGTACGAAAACAACGTGACAGACCGTAACTATCCTTCAGGCTATACAAGAGAAGATGGAGCGGCACCGGGTCCGAGTAATGCAAATTACCTTATTTCAAAAGGAGACCGACAGACTGCTGGGTATGAAATCCATTCGTTGTTTATTCAAGATACAGCACACTATTTACATGACCGATTACAGATTAATGCCGGCTTCAAGTTTGTAATGGCAAATACATGGAACAAAGATTACTACGGAAGCCAAGGAAACAATCGCACGGCTCCCCTCCCCCAGTTGTCTATCAGCTATAATATAGATAATCAGAATCAGGTTTATATCAATGCCGAGGGTGATTACCGTCAACCAAGCACGAATGATCTAGGCTGGCTTTATACCAGTATGCCCATTCCTAAAAACCAATACTCTATTAAAGAAGAACTCGGGTATCGTTATCATAACAAATATCTGATGATTGATATGTCTTTCTTCAATTATAATGTGACTAACCGCATTGTAGATCAGTATTTAGGAATGAACAGTTTTCGTCCATTCTCTATTGGCAATCAAACCATGCGTGGTTTTGACTTTATGATTGCTGGGCGTGAAATTCACGGCTTTAGCCCCTACGCTTCAGTCGAATATCTTCATGCAACACAAGATAGCAACGTCTTTGACCCATATCAGCAAATTATGCTGCATTCCAAAGGGACGCAGGCTGTTATGGCTCCAAGAATTATTGCCAATTTTGGTCTGACTTACACCTATAAAGGGTTCTTTGCGAATGGTGCGGTTCATTATACCGGGCCACAGTCTGTAAGCGTCGCTAATGACCAACGCATTCCAGGTTATGTAACCAACTCTCTTTCTCTCGGGTATCATTTTAAGCCATTTGGGTTCCTCAAATCACCGACGTTCAAGCTTAATTTTACAAACCTAACAGGGTCTATTGTTCGCACAGGAGCTATGGGGGCTGTTTACAGTGCTAAAGATAGTAGCACAGTATATAGCGGCAGTTCTCCAGCATATACCGGCTATGGTAACTCATTCATGGTTGAGCCACGTTTTTCAATGACGGGAACGATTTCAACCTCATTCTAACGGAATTGGCATCTGTAAAATTTTCTATTTCTGAACACATAAAGGTCACTGACAGATTATTTGGCTGTTGGTGGCCTTTTCGGTTTTCGTTTCCAAGCGTATTTTGATGCTATCATTGGTCAATAAGGTTTTCTTATGCAGCCTGCTACTGAAAAGACACTCACAGAAGTTACACTGCTTTCTGATGCCTATGAACGCGCTCTTGCTGATAATAATCTAGAAGCTCTGGATTGTTTTTTTTACAATGGAGCGGAAACCGTCCGGTATGGTGTGGGTGAAAACCTCTATGGCGCGGATGAAATTGCGGCATTTCGCCGCGCCCGACGTGGTGGCTCTCCGCCACGGACGGTCATTAGGCGTGTGATTACCTTGTTGGGGAACAACGCTGCCGTGATTAGCTTGGAATTCAAACGCGACAATTCATCTCGGATAGGGCGTCAGCAGCAGACATGGTATCGCTCGTCCCAAGGGTGGAAGATTGTTGCAGCTCATGTCTCTCTCATGGCCGAACAATCCGAAGCTGTACAGCCAGCATCTTAACGGTAACCGGCCGTTCTGTGCCGCCTTGATTATGCGGCCTTTTTGTGAAGCGTATTCGCGGGTTGCCAGTTCCATGGCAACAATTCGTGGAGGCGGTTGATCTTGTGTTCGTTGATGCGGGCGAGAACATCGGCGAGGTAATCGTGCGGGTTGAGGCCTGAAAGTTTTGCGCTTTCGATAAGCGTCATGGCATCAGCGATGTTGTCGCCCCCGGCGTCTGAACCGGCAAACAGATAGTTTTTCCGCCCGACGCATACCGGTCGTATGGCCCGTTCGGCAGGATTGTTGTCGATGGCAACACGACCATCTTCGAGGAAGAGGGTAAAGGCTGCCCACCGGTTGAGCGCATAACGGATTGCTTTTGCCAGTTCCCCCTTGCCAGGGATACGGGCGAGCTGTGTTTCGCACCATGCGTGGAATGCTGTGACACGAGGGCGGCTTTTTTCCTGTCGGACAGCCAGACGATACGGAGCAGGAGACCCGGTGAGCTGCCGCTCGATATCGTAGAGTTCCCCGATCTGCTCGAGTGCTTCCCTTGCGATTGTCGAATCACTGCCCTTCCAGACATCATGGAAGGCCCTGCGGAGATGAGCCCAGCAGGCCGCTTCGCGCACATGCACGGTTCCCGTTGCATCGGGTTTATACAGATCCCTGAACCCCGCGTAGGCGTCAGCCTGCAGAATGCCCCGGAACTGTGCCAGATGGGTCTGGGGATTGATCCCCTTGCGATCGGGAGAGAACCAGTAGGCCACGGCGGGCGGATCACTCCCGCCCCAGGGGCGGGGATCGCGCAGATAGGTCCAGATCCGCCCTTCCTTCACACCACGTGGTTTCCCAGCCTGGCGCAGACGGGAATCAAGAACCTGGATGGGTGTATCATCGGCATGCAGCAGGTCTGCCTTTACGACATCCTGACGGATCAGATCTGTGAGAGGACGCAGAACGGCAACGGCCTGACCACACCAGTCGATCAGGGTTGAACGGGGAATGTCCACACCCTGACGGGCAAAGATCTCGTTCTGACGATAAAGCGGGATATGGTCATCGAATTTCGAGACCAGGATATGGGCCAGAAGCCCGGGGCCAGCCATCCCCCGTGGAACAGGGCGCGACGGTGCTTCAGGCTGCACCATCGTTTCGCAATGGCGGCAGGATTTCTTCAGCCGTGCCGTTTCGACAACTTTCAGTTTTGCCGCAATAAAGTCCAGTATTTCGGTGACATCTTCGCCTACAAGACGCAGAGGACCGCCACAGGCAGGACAGGCCTCACCCGGGTCGAGAACAATACGCTCCCGTGGTGTCGTGTCAGAAACCTGTGGTTTGCCACGCTGCCGTGGGGGAGAGACTGCATCATCGCTGACATCATGCTCCCTGATATCAGGAGAAGGATCGGCTGCCGCGATGGCGATTTTTACATCTTCAAGGAGCAGTTCGAGCTGTTCAATCTCACGGTCTATCTTTTCTGAACTGGCCCCGAATTTCTGTTTCTGAAGGCGTGCGATCCGGATTTTGAGAGACTGGACAAGAGCCTCATACGCACGGGCCGACGCAGAAAGCCGGGCCACTTCGGTCTGCAGGGAAACAATCATTTCCCTCAGGATATCCGGATCATCAGGCAGGACCACGGGTGCAGGCGTCATTATGAAAAAATAGCAGAAAATCTAAGAAAATTCAAAAGGTTCTACACGATCACGCCATAAAAATCAGGCTACGCGAGACGGTGGTGCAGACCAGGAAGGGCGTCTCCACTCCATGCCTTCCCACAGCATGGCCATCTGTGCTGTCGTCAGGCGTGCAACGCCCTCTGCCGGAGACGGCCATGGAAAACGTCCCTTCTCAAGCACCTTGTAATAAAGACAGAACCCCTGACCGTCCCACATCAGAAGCTTGATCCTGTCGCCACGGCGACCACGAAAAGCAAAGAGCGCCCCTGATGTCGGGTTCTGACGCAGCACGTCCTGTGCCAGTGCTGCCAGACCCGATATGCCCTTGCGCATATCGGTCACCCCGCAGGCCAGATAGACACGCACGCCGTTGCCCACGCCAATCATGCCGTCTCCGCAATCTGGATGACCCGGGCCAGAAGATCTTCGGCAGGATGTCCCGTCACCCTGATACTACGGCCATTGCGCAGCACTATGGCCAGTTCGTCAGGTCCACCGCCAGATGTCACAGCAGGTGTCGTCACTGAAGCAACAGGAATAAACGCCACAGACTGATCTGGCGAAGATAGTCTTTGACGGAATGAACTCCGCCATTGGTAAAGGTGTTGGCGGGTCAGGTCATGCCGACGTGCCACATCCGATACACTCGCTCCATCCACACCAACTTCAGACAGTATCGCCAGTTTGCGTTCATCCGACCAGCGGCGACGGCGTTCAACACCAATCAGGATTTCCTGGGCCATTCTTACCTCTCAAATGACGTCAATAACGACGTCGTTAACGACGGTAAGTTACCAGTCACAATCTTTAATCATAAGGCGGCCTCAAACGGCCGGTTACTCTTAACGGGGCGTCT
The DNA here is from genome assembly GCF_001499615.1 of Acetobacter senegalensis. Classification (NCBI taxonomy): domain Bacteria; kingdom Pseudomonadati; phylum Pseudomonadota; class Alphaproteobacteria; order Acetobacterales; family Acetobacteraceae; genus Acetobacter; species Acetobacter senegalensis. The sequence continues at coordinate 2,366,062 of NZ_LN606600.1, forward strand.
ACCAAGTTTCTTTATGCGGCATGAAGCAGCTTTTCTACAATTTCTGCAGCGACCAGTGCCGCGATAATTTCTGGGCGCTTATCTCGTATATTCCGGTCTCCGATGGGGCAGATAAATGATTTTATCTGCTCTTCAGTTAATCCAATTTCTCTAAAACTATTTTCAAAACGCCGTCTTTTGGTTTTAGAACCAATCAATCCTATATAGGCAAAATCATTTCGTTCCAGTGCTGCTGCGACAATCAGTGCATCAAGGGAGTGGTTGGGCGTTAACGCAAGTAAACCTGAACCTTGGGGAGCAAGTGTCAGTTGCCGTTCCCAGTCAGATGTAACGCGCATTTCCACCCCTGACGGAACAGTGCCAAACTCATCTTGCCGAGGATCAATCCATACCAGCTTCAACGGCAACGGTGCCAACGCATAAGCCAAGGCACGTCCCACATGCCCAGCACCAAATAGAAGCACTGTTTTACGGGACTCTTCGTCTCTGCAAAGTTGCTGCGTCAGTGTTTCAATCATAGGCAGATTTGATCGGGTAATTTTTATTTTTGCCCGCCCCCCACAACACTGATTTGTACCATTTCCAAGAACAAACTCATGAAACTCTACATCTTTATCAGAACGCAGCAGACCTCGTGCATACTGTAAACAGTCCCACTCCAGCGTTCCGCCCCCAACTGTGCCGGCCTGCCAGGTTTCCCCTACAAGCATGAAAGTGCCAGCCTCTCGCGGCGTGGATCCTCGCGTCTCTGTCAATTGAACACACGCAAAATCCGCGGAATGCGGTGTCCAGTCAGCTAAAACGGACGAAATAGAACGCACGGGCACATAGCTTCAGAAATTATGATCGGGCTTTTGAGCAGTTAATTTTTCGGCTGTGCGCAAAATACACTCTGGTGTTGCCGGTGCATCAAGCTTCGGGCAAATTTTATAATCTGCTATACTGGCTAGAGCATCTGAAATCGCCTGTAGCACGGCTACACCGTGCACAAAAGGCGGCTCCCCTACTGCTTTTGAACGAAAAATCGTTTCTTCTTTGTTTGGGCTTTGCTTTAGCAATTGTACGTTAAAAATCCGCGGGCGATCAGAGCAGGCAGGTATTTTGTAGGTACTCGGTGCGTGGGTTCGCAACTGTCCTTTATCGTCCCACACAAGTTCCTCCATTGTCAGCCAACCAGCACCCTGAACAAATCCCCCTTCAATCTGGCCAATATCAATCGCGGGATTAAGAGATTGACCCGCATCATGCAGGATATCCACACGCTCAATCCGTGTTTCACCAGTCAATAAATCAATCGCCACTTCCGCGCATGCTGCCCCATACGCAAAATAATAAAAAGGTCGACCTCGGCCCGTATTCGGATTCCATGAGATTTTAGGAGTTTTATAAAATCCATTTGCAGATAACGAGACACGATCAAAATAAGCTGCTTTGGTTAGTTCGGGAAAAGAGACCACCTTATCGCCGACATGTACTCCATCAGGCAGAAAACGAACTTGCTCTCTGGTTATATTCCAATGTTTGGCGGCAAACTCTTCAAGCCGGCCTTTAATTTTAGTAACGGCATCCAAAACCGCCATGCCATTCAAATCAGCACCACTTGATGCTGCAGTTGCGGATGTGTTTGGCACTTTTCCTGTAGTTGTTGCCGTAATTCTTACTCTGTCTTCAGCTAGGCCGAATTCACGCATGGCAATCTGCACCATTTTTGTATGGAGTCCTTGCCCCATTTCAGTGCCGCCATGATTCACCTGCACCGACCCATCAGTGTAAACATGCACCAGTGCGCCGGCCTGATTATAATGTGTTGCTGTAAAGGAAATACCGAACTTTACTGGTGTCAGAGCAATGCCACGCTTTATGTAAGGGCTATGTTTATTTCTTTCCCTCAAAGCGCTCCGACGCTGGCGATAGTCGCAACTCTCTGCCAGCTCAGTCATAATATCCGCAGCGATAGAGTCTTCAACTGTCATATGATAGGGGGTTATGTCCCGTGTGCCTGTACCATATGTATTGCGTATTCTGATATCTAATGGGTCCAAGCCCGTAGCAAACGCAATTTCTTCAATAACTCTTTCCGCTGCCACAATGCCCTGTGGCCCACCAAACCCGCGATAAGCTGTATTAGATTGCGTATTGGTTTTTAATGGTTCTGAACGGAACCTGACATCAGGATAAAAATAGGCGTTATCTGCATGAAACAATGCCCGATCAATGACTGGACCTGACAAGTCAGCAGACCAGCCACATCGGGCAGCAAGAACCATGTCAACCGCGAGAATATCGCCCTGATCAGTGAAGCCAACGTTATAATCAATCACAAAATCATGCCGTTTACCGGTCATGAGCATATCGTCATCACGATCAAGACGGATTTTGGCGGCGCGGCCGGTCAGGTTTGCGGCAAGTGCAGCCAAGCATGCTGGTGTATTTGCCTGCGTTTCCTTGCCGCCAAATCCACCGCCCATACGACGGACCTCCACTGTGACAAGATTGCTTGGCCTATCCAGAACATGCGCGACCATGTGTTGTGTTTCAGTGGGGTGCTGCGTTGAAGACCAGATACGCATCTCGCCTTCTTCACCCGGCTGTGCCAGGGCCGCCTGCCCTTCCAGATAAAAATGCTCCTGCCCACCAATTGTAATACGTCCGTTTAGTCGACGTGGAGCCTCCGCAAGACCTTTATCCACATCTCCCCGCTTCATTTCGAGCTGTCTCCAAACAAGTTCAGAACCGGCCGCGCGGGCTTGTGCAATATTGAGAACCGCAGGGAGGTCTTCGTATTCAATTTCCGCCAGCCGGGCAGCTTTTCGCGCAATACTTCTGTTTTCCGCAATCACAGCAAAAATAGGTTGACCGTAATAAAAAACCTCATCTTCAGCCAGAAGCGGTTCATCATCCTTCCCAACAGGACTAACCTGATTATGCCCCGGAACGTCACGGTGCGTCAGAACCCCAATCACACCGGGCAGAGCTTTGACGGCATCCAGATTCAGATAAATAATCCGTGCATGCGCTTTCGTGCTCAAACCCGGGACAACATGCAGCAGTCCCTGCGGTTCAGGGAGGTCATCAATATATGTTGCTGAACCTGAAACATGCATTCTTGCACTTTCATGCTTCAGGCTTTTGGTCGCGCCGCCAGTCACTACAGGCAGGTGCGGCTGATCGTTTTCTGGTTTTTTTAACCTTATGGACGCATCAGACATACGCTTTGTCTTTCCATCCAGCTAACCGCGTTTCAACAGTAGTTGGTGTTGCAGTTTCCGCAAAAAACCGGGTCAGTAAATTGGCTGCAACCTGCCGTCGGTACCACTCACTGCTTCGCATGTCAGAAAGGGGCGTAAAATCAGTCTGAATGGCATCTCGTGCGTCTTCAAGCGTTGCTTCATTCCAAGGTTTTCCCAGAATAGCATTTTCAGTCGCATAAGCCCGTTTAGGCGTAGCAGCCATGCCCCCAAACGCAATACGAATATGGGTAACAAGGCCGTCGCTATTACACGTCATAGCAAAAACACCCAACAATGCTGAAATGTCCTGATCAAACCGCTTTGATATTTTATAGGCCCTATAAAGCAGATTTTTATCTGGCTTTGGAATAACCAGAGCCTCTATGAACTCTCCCGGGTGCCGATCCTGTTTTCCATAAGCAATGAAATAATCTTCAATAGGTAACGAGCGAGTTACCTGCCCTTTTCTAAGAATCAGAGTAGCTTCCGCCGCAATAAAAAGAGGCGGCCCATCCCCAATCGGAGAACCATTGCCGATATTTCCACAAACAGTTCCGGCGTTCCGAACCTGTGTCGAGCCAATGCGACGAATGACTTCTCCTGCATCGGGTAGAATTGTAGCAATAGCTGAATGGGCGCGACTATAAGTGACCCCAGCGCCAATCCAAAGTTCATCATCCGTTTCATGCAGTGCTTTCAAGCTTTCGACACTGCCAATACTGATGATATGAGGAAGTGAGTTTAACCGTTTCGTAACCCAAAGCCCTACATCAGTAGCTCCGGCTACCAAGGTTGCGTCCGGATTATCTTGGTAAATTGAGGCCAGTTCTTCGGCAGTTGCAGGCAAACTTACTGTCCCTGCCGGCGCACTGATCTTGCAGGCACTACGAGGCAAAAACTTTTCAAGTCTATTTTTTATGGTCTGTTCTTTCTGATCAAAGTGATCAGATTTTGTTGCCAGTGCCTGCTTCATGGCTTTTACAATCGGTGCGTAGCCAGTGCAGCGACAAAGATTTCCTGCCAAAGCATCATTAATTGCCCCCTCATCCGTACTGGCTGAAGGGGACTTATAGTAGGCGACCATAGACATAACGAAGCCTGGCGTACAAAATCCGCATTGTGATCCGTGTTGATCGACCATGGCCAGCTGAACAGGGTGAAGGGCTCCTGTAGGATCACGTAAATCTTCGACAGTGAAGATTTGAGCTCCATCTAGCATCCAAAGAAACTGGATACAGGCGTTTACGGCTTTCCATTGCAATTTATTGTCCTGCATACGGACAACCAAGATAGTACAAGCGCCGCAGTCACCTTCATTGCATCCTTCTTTTGTGCCCGTCCGGTGACGTTCTTCTCGCAACCAATCCAAAACCGTTGTTTCAGGAGCAAAGCCAGAAACTTGGCAATACTGATCTCCCAGATAAAATTGGATATGATCACGCACTGACACTTTTCCCCTGAAAATTCATCCTAGATGAGCTTATTACGCCTGCAAGTAAGCGTTTAATCCCATTCAGCATCTTGAGTATACGACTGATAGAGCATAGTAGTCTCTTATAAAATCACCAAAAAATCGTTCTTTGTCCAACACAAAGAAACACACAGCGCGTTGCATTTTTGTCGACGGCAATCATAGAATACATCGACAGGCATCAGGAGCTTACAATCACATGCCAAATTCGGTCCGCGTATTCACGATGTCCCGTTTTGCTCACTATTTTGAAATTGTGGCACAGACTGGCTCAATCCGTCAGGCGGCAGTGGTGCTTAATGTCTCGCCTTCGGCGATAAACCGACAAATTTTAGCTATTGAAGGCAATTTGGATACTCTTTTGTTTCATCGTCACAATGCGGGCCTAAGCTTAACCAGCGCGGGTGAATTACTACTGGCAACGATCCGTGCGAATAAAAGAGATTTTGATGCTTTCCAGACACGGCTGGCAGCCCTTTCAGGTTTGCACGGCGGTCTCGTGTCAATGGCCGTGGTTGAAGCCATGAGCGACCGTTTTATTCCTGATGTGCTTGCTGATATGAGCAAGGTTTATCCACGTGTAGAATTTTCCGTTCAGACGCAAGATTTTAAGGCTATTTGGCATACTGTCGCCCGAAATGAAGTTGATTTCGGCATCACTTTGTTAAGTGATGAAAAAACTCCCAGACGTGTCAAAGTGGCAGCAACACTTCATGCACCCATCGGGTTTGTTGTAAGACCAGATCACCCTATTGCACAGCGTCACGAAATACGTTTAAGTCAGGCCGCTGGTAATCGCTTTATTTTTCCAGATGCTACGCTTGCCGTTGGTGCTGCAATCAAAGAGGGATTGCGAGCGCACCAATCTGATATCCAAGCCTCTTTTACCTGCAACCGTATCGTCAGCGTAAAAGCACTTGTACGTTCAGGCCTTGGTATAGCGTTACTAACGCAAGCTGATGTTATTGATGAAGAAAAATCCGGAGAACTTTGCTTTGTAAAAATAGCGCAAAGTGACATCAGGCCTCTTGGCTTTGCGCTCATCCATAATACTCAGAGGCAGATCTCAGCAGCGTCTCATTCAACTTTATCCTTAATTACTAAAAATTTTGAAACGCTTTCATTGTTAGGATAGAGTTTTTTAAAATATAATGGTAAAGATCTAGCACATCTTAACGCATAAAAGTATGGTCAAGCTCACTTTTCTTTCATATTAAAAGACGTCAGATTATCATGCCCTGATATGTCACTGACTAGGCTAAGCTGCTTTGGCGATTTCTTTTCTGTTTCGGGCATGAAATGGTTGAAAACTAAATGTAAGGCCATGGCAGACACAGAACCTAATGTAATACCACTGCCAAACACGATTTGAGCCCAGTGAGGAAAGTTGTCTGCAATGTGTGGTTGCGCCGTCGCCATCATGCCCAAACCAACACTTGTGCCAACAATAATCATATTATTCTGATTATCGAAATCGACCTGCGTTAACGTCTGAATACCAACAACAGCAACCGTCGCGAACATTGAGAGCGCAGCCCCACCTAAAACAGGCAACGGCACACAAGCCATAATAGCGGCCAGTTTGGGAATGCACCCCAACATAATCATAATAAGCGCTGCGGCTGCCACCACCCATCTGCTTTTAATCTGGGTCAGTCTGACCAAACCAACATTTTCAGCAAAACAGGTGTAAGGAAAAGAGTTCAAAATACCGCCAATAGCTGTGGCAATACCATCTGCCCGAATTGCGCTTGCTATATCTTGTTCAGTGATCCTTTTTTTGACGATTGCCCCTGTTGCAAACACATCCCCAGTTGTTTCCAGCATAGAAATAATCATGACTATGATCATCGACAGTATGGGAACCAGCCGAAAACTTGGCATACCAAAATAAAATGGTGTTGGGACCGTCAATAAAGGGGCAGCAGAAACGTCCTGAAACTGTGCATCGCCTAAAATCCAGGCAATCAGCGTACCACATACCAATCCCAAAAGAATGGCAATTGTACCGACGAACCCCTTACAGAATTTTTGGATGCCAAGAATACAGAATAATGTACCCAATCCATAGGCAACATTTCTCAGTTGCACAGGGTCTTGCATCGTATTGCTACCTCTACCGGCAACGATATCGTTTGCAGCAACCGGCAATAAAGCCAGTCCAATAATTAAAATAACTGACCCAGTAACAACTGGCGGGAAAAATCGAATTAATTTAGAGAAATGAGGTGCAAGAAAATATGAAAAAATACCTGCAATAATTACTGAGCCAAAAATTTGCTGCAAGCCACCAATACCACCACCGGCCGCCGTGCCAATCGCAATCATCGGCATGACAGCAACAAATGTTACCCCTTGCAGTAAAGGCAACCTGACACCTATTTTGCCAATTCCTACCGCCTGAAGCATGGAGGCAAGGCCGCAGGTAAAAAGATCTGCTTCTATTAAATGTTCAAGCACGTCATGGGGTAAGCCTAACGCACTGGCCACTAAAATGGGAACAATAACTGCGGCAGCATAAAATGTCAGAACATGCTGAAACCCATAAACACCCAACTGCCAAGCTGGTAATATTTCATCCACGGGATGAACATCTTGTTTTGCGGTTCTGACAGAATTCACCACGTTAGCTCCCTCGATAAGTCGAATAGCCGTAAGGGGCGGCCAAAAGTGGAACATGGGCATGAGCATTCGCGCTCAGTCCAAAGACGATAGGAACAACATCTAGAAACGGTGGGTCGGATAGTGTCATCCCTTGGGAAAGGAAATAGTCAGCCACATCAAATTCAAGACGATAATTTCCCTTTTGCAGGTCTAACTCCCGCAATTGCGGACACCGTCCATCTACGTCTGTTTTTCCTGAAAACAAAACTGTAGCACCATGCAACAGGCGAAAGGCAATCCCAGCCGCAGGCTTGCCCGTGACGGTATCTAAAACATGTGTGGATAAAGAACTCATAACTGCACCTTATCCTGCAATCGTAACGATGCAATAGCGTCAATTTGTGTAAGCGCTTCAGCCAGTTCTGCGTCTGGGCTACTTTGCAGGCGTGTGGCCATTGCCTCAAGAATAACTGCCTTGGGCGATTTCCCGGCTTTGCGTACGCAGATCACAAATGGCATGCCGAATTTTTCTCGGTATGCTGTATTCAGTTTATGAAACTGCTCATATTCAGCAGGTGTAAGCCTATCTAACCCTGCCCCTCCCTGCTCGTGCTGGGATTCAGTGCTCAACGCCTGGTCAATTCCTGCACGATGACCCAATTCAGGATGAGCCTTTACAAGGGCTAATTGTGCCTCTTTATCAGCTTGTCTTACTACTTGGGCAAATGCCCCAAGCATTTGTGCTGTATCAGAAAATGGACGATACGCGCAGGCTTTCGCCGCGATCCATGGTGAGTGTTCGTAAATAGCACCAAATTCTGCAACAAAATCTTCGGTGCTTAAGCTATTTATATCGTCAAGGGTCATGCCGGATGAACTTTCAACCAATGCTGCGCAATTTCTAATCTGGTTGCCACCCATACGTTTTCCTGCTTGCGTAAGTAGTCAAGAAAACGCGCTACCGCTAAAGCCCGGGCAGGTTTCCCAGCTAAACGGCAGTGCAAACCGATTGACATCATGCGGCCGCCTTCACGGTAAAGCATGTCAAAATTGTCGCGCATGTAACTAAAAAACTGTTCGCCGTCTGTAAAACCATTCAGAGCAGCAAACTTCATGTCATTTACGTCAAGCGTATACGGCACAATAAGCTGGGGTTTTCCGTAGTGCCGATCATAATACGGTAAATCATCCGCATAGGAGTCTGCATCATAGACGAAGCCTCCCTCTTCCACGATCAGTCTTGCCGTGTTGGGGCTGGAGCGCCCCTGATACCAGCCAAGAGGCCGCTGACCTGTTACTTCTGTATGAAGTGCAATAGCGTCACGAATATGAGCACGTTCAATATCTTCGGGAATGTCCTGATAATCTATCCACCGTAAACCATGAGACGCAATTTCCCACTCACTCTCCTTCATGGCAGCAACAATTTTAGGGTTTAATGCAAGCGCATTCGCAACACCAAAAACTGTAGGCCGGAACCCTGCTTCATCAAATAATCGATGTAAACGCCAGAAACCTGCCCGGCTTCCGTACTCATACAGACTTTCCATCTGCATGGACCGTGCGCCGATAATTGATCGCGTCCCCACCATTTCGGATAAGAATGCTTCTGACCCTTTATCGCCGTGTAGAATGCTGTTTTCTGCACCTTCCTCATAATTCACAACGAACTGCACAGCAATTCGCGCACCATTTGGCCATTTCGGGTCAGGTGGGGTTGAGCCGTAACCAACCATGTCACGCGGGTAAGAAGACATCACCACTTTCTCAGATTTCCGTCTCTGTCTGGTTTAGCAAGGTGGCTCAAGGCTAATAAGTTCATCCGTATTGTAATCCAGCAAGCTTTGTAGTTGCTTATCTCCATCCTGCACAAACAGATCGCGCCCGATAGCTTTTGTTAAACGTTCCACCCCGAACCGCATTCCGCTGATAGAGGCACCGGAGAGCCCCATGCTTGGCATGGCTGCAAACGTGAAGTTGTGAATGGCGGCCATCATGGGGGCAAGATCATCATCTGCGTTTCGTGGCAGAAATTGGAAATGCTTTCCTAAATATGGATGGCTGCCCAGTAGTGTATTTTCCTCACCTGCTGGGGCGGCGAATTTATCACGCCACAATTGCACTCTCTCCGCAATTTTGCGCATTTCTGGTCTTTTTGTCAGATCAATGACAAAACCTGTTCCAATAATCAGGAAGTCGAAAACCATTTCACCGTGCGGTGTTTCAACAACCACTTCGTCTCCCTGTTCTTTCACGGAGAGCCACGGTGTTCCGGGGTGGAATGCAAAATTTGCGTGCTTGCGGCAGCGCCAAAATGTGTCCTGAGGCGGTGGCTGGTTCAGATCGTAGATTTTACGCATAAAGCGCCAGCGGGTCAGATCTGGAAGGTCAGCAAAATAGCTCAAGAACCCCGCATTTTCCATCCATCTGTAAGGATTCACGGTTGGGATTTTTGCACGACGTAGGCAGAGATCAACGCTTGCGGCACCATACTCCAACGCAGTCGCGGCATTGTCAAAAGCTGATGCACCAGCGCCCAATACACCAATGCGTTTGCCTCGCAGCTTTTCAAAGTCGATCGTCTGGCACGTATGTGCATAACGTGAGCTGTTTACGGCTTGGGAAATGAAATCAGGGACATGCCAAGCCCCTCCGCCTTCAATTCCTGTAGCCAATACAACCTTACGCGCCCATTGTTGCACAACAGAGCCATCACTTTGCTTAAAAGTCAGGCATAACAAGCCATCCTGCCAATCAATATCGACAAGTTTTTTGTCATTAGTAACCGGTAAATCGAGAGTGTCTCTTACCCAGTCAAGGTAAGACTGCCAGTCTTGTCGAGATATTTTGTCGAGATTCTTCCACGCTTCCGCGCCATATCGGGCTTCATACCAAGACTGAGGTGTCAGGCTGGGAATGCCTAGATCTGGCCCCGTAACGTGCTTGGGGGTACGAAGGGTGAGCATCCGCGCAAAGGTGACCCACGGCCCCTCGCCACCTCGGTCAGCTTTCTCAAAAATACGTACATTCGAAATCCCGCGCCGGCGAAGACCAAAAGCCGTCGCCAAGCCCCCTTGCCCAGCCCCAATAATGGCGACATCCAGAACAGAGGCATCATTATGGCTGGCGGGTATGCACCAGTTTCCCGTTGCATAGCTAATCTTCGCAAGGTCGGCCAGCACCCGCTGCTTGAGTTCAGCCAAACCAGCATCCGAGGAAACGTGATTCATTTATTAAGTCCTAAAAGACACACACCCTGATAAACGGGACAAACACCAAATATTTTTCTGACTGATCTATCTGGTTTTATCGTCACTTTCCGAGCCGCCATTCACACAGGTCTGTCACACAGAAGAATAATTTCATAGAGTAGCTGTTCTTGTATATGATTTAAATCAGTCTAATTCGTTCGCAAAATGAGAGCGGTTGTCATGCCTGTTTTTTCGCGGTTTCTTCGCTATTTCATGGCCGTTGCGCAGCATGGCTCCATCAGAAAAGCATCTGACGAATTGCACATAGCGGCCTCAGCCATTGATCGACAAATCTTGCAGGGCGAAAAACAGCTTGGCACACTTCTGTTTGAACGCCTTCCAAGCGGACTAAGATTAACGACGGCAGGTGAACTGCTTCTGACAACGTGCCGCCGATGGACGCGTGATTTTTCTGCGCTCACAACGCAGATTGATAACCTCAAAGGTCTGCGGCAGGGCTCCGCTGATATCGTGATACCGGATGCTTTAACAAAAGGCTTCATCCCTTCCGTTCTGGGAAAGCTAAGGGACAGCCACCCCGGTATTACCGTGAACATTCACGTGCGCACCAGCAAAGATATGGGGGAGATGCTTATAAATGGTGATGCCGATTTTGCCCTGATGTTTAACCTTGGTCATATGCGTGAGCTCTTTGTTCGGGCGTATAAAGAAATTCCGCTCGGTTTTATCACGCTGCCGGATCATCCGGTTGCAGGATTACAGGAAGCTCACTTCAGCATCTGTTCGGAATACCCGATGGTTGTTCCCGCGCCACCGCTTGCGTTATGGCGGCCGTTAGAATTGCTTGAAGCTGAAACGGGTATCAAGATTCATCCCGTCGCACGCGCTGATGATATCCAAATGATCAAATCGCTTGTAAGCGAAGGGGCTGGTGTCGGTATTCTAAGCTATCTGGACGCATATGATGAAGTTCAGAAGAAGCAGCTCGCTTTCACGCCAATTCAGAATAAAAAACTATCACCTGTAACCCTTGCGTTATGCGTTGATCGATCCCGCCAGCTTTCCATGGCGGCGCGGCTCATTATCTCTGAAATCGAACAGTTTTTTGTCGAAAAATTATAATCTAATCTTAGCTACATCACCAAGCGGCCACTACGCCATCACTTCTTGGATCTGTCGCTCCTTCAAGAACACCATTACTGTGCCTGACAATTGCGCCAGCGTGCCCCATCATGGATGTAAAAGGGGCAACGCGCTCAATAGCATGTCCGGCGGCACCAAGCTGTGCTATGACATCCGCCTGAAAACGGTCTTCGTATTTTAACGTCACACTTTCCTGCCCCCATGTCCGCCCCAAAAGCCAACGCGGTGCAGTAATCGCCTCCTGTAACCCCATACCGTAACGAGCATAACGGCTAAAAAGTGCAGCCTGTGTCTGGGGCTGCCCTTCACCGCCCATAGTGCCATAAACCATGACGCGGCCATCGCTAAATCTTGCTGCTGCGGGGTTCAGAGTATGAAAAGGTTTGCGGCCGGGCCGCAGAACATTCCACCCTTCTTCTTTTAATTGGAAACTTGCTCCACGATTTTGCCAGACAATACCGGTCTGTGGCAGCACGACACCTGAGCCAAATTCAAAATAAGTACTCTGAATCATACTGACAGCGACACCATTGGCATCAACGGCGCCCATCCAGACCGTATCCCCTGCCTGCGAAGGATAGGGCCAAGGTGCCGCTTTATGCCGATCAATGTTCTTCAGCATAGTGGCCAGTTGCTGTTCATCATCAAGGCAGTCTTGCGCTTCAACGCTCATTAAAGCCGGATCACCGACATGCGTGTCGCGGAAACGAAATGCCTGCTTTGTTGCTTCTACCAAGCCGTGAATATGTTCAAAACTGTCGCAATTTTCCGCTTGAAGCCTGTCAAACAACGCCAGAATGAGGAGTGATGCCACGCCTTGGGTGGGAGGGGCCATGTTGTAAAGTGTTGCGTCTTTTATTTTAACAGAAAGAGGAGGTCTGACTGCTGCTTCATGGCGCGCTAAATCGTGGAATGTTACAGGACTACCCGCCTGTGTCAGATCAGCGGCGATATCATAGGCGAGAGACCCAGTGTAAAAACTTTGAAAGCCATCAGTGACCAAACGACGCAGCGTTTGGGCCAAGGCTGGGTTTTTTAGAATGTCGTTTACGCCTAAGGGGCGACCATCTGGTTCATATATGGCAGAATAGCCAAATACATCTTTCAGTTCAGCCGATTTGGCAGCGGCAACTTCCGCACCACCGGTTGTTACTGGCACTCCGTGTTCAGCATACCATATGGCATCACGAAGCAAACGGGATGTAGGTAATAATTGTTTTTTCTGCGTGTCATACTGCGCCGCAAGCTGTAGAGCAGCCTGCCACCCAGACACAGTACCGGCAACTGTATTTGCAGCTAACCCACCACGCCAAGGAACAGATTTATGGCCCGCGGACCTATAGAGAGCAAGGTCTGCACCCGACGCAGCAGCACCACATGCATCGATTGTGTCAACACGTCCGTCTGGCCAGCAAATCAACCAGAAGGCATCCCCCCCAATGGACGTCATGTGCGGATAAACTACCGCAAGAGCGGCTGCGGTTGCAACCATCGCTTCTATGGCTGATCCACCTTCTTTCAAAACGTCCAATCCGGTTTGACTGGCCAGATGATGTGGGGACGTTACCATCCCGCGCGTAGAGCGTGGTGTGTGCAGCATCTTGATTTGCTCTAATGAGAAGCCACAGGAAAACCTAAAAGACCGGAGTGTTCCAATTTTTCAGCAAACGCCAGCAACATATTTTCCTTCCCCGGTGCCGCAATGAATTGCACGCCCAAAGGCATGTTTTTCTGATTGCCTTCAGAAGGAGGCAAAGGCGCGGAAAGAACCGGCATACCTGCCAAACTGAGAGGCTGCGTAAACAAACCCAGGTTTGCGCGTGCAGAAACAGCTTTCCCGCCAACCATTATGGTGGGTTGGTCTAACCGCGGTGCTATACCTACGGTTGCGGGAGCCATAAGGATATCGACCTCGTTAAAAACTGAATGCAGTATGTCCCTAAACCAGTTGCGCAAACGCTGTGCCTGAATAACTGTGCTGGCCGGTAGCAACGCGCCAGCCATTAATCTATCCCGTGTAGCGGGGTCATAGGCCATCGGGGTTGTTTTCAGGCGCGGTAGATGTAAATTCCCGCCTTCTGCTGCTGTAATGACAAAAGACGCGGCCCGCGCTTTATCAGCTTCAGGAAGTGTTACATCACACGTAATCGGGCAACTCTGAAGAATTTTCTGCATCCCGGATTGCAGGTCGGCCGAAAGATCCTGAGCAAACCATCCACCGAGCAAACCAACTTTCAGATTATCAACGTCATCCTTATATTCAAATTTACGCCCGGCCATGACTTCAGTCACAACCCGAATATCAGCAACACTTTGCGCAAATGGCCCAATGACATCCAGGCTGGCTGCAAAGGGATAAACACCAGATAACGGCAGTAAACCCTGTGTAGGGCGTAATCCCCATACCCCACAAAGTGAAGCTGGCACCCGAATAGATCCGTTAGTATCAGAACCTAATGTAAAAGGAAGCATCCCGGCAGCAACCGCTGCCGCAGACCCGCCTGAAGACCCACCTGCTAATCTGGCCGTATCATGCGGGTTGCATGTGGTGCCATAATGCGCGTTCTCGGTCGCAAACCCGTAAGCGAACTCATCCATGTTGAGGGTTGCAACGGGAATGGCATCTTCCGCGCACAGGCGGCGGACAACCTCGGCGTCATTGGACGCTGGAGCATTATTGTTCAAGGTGATTGAGCCAGCCGTTGTAACCAATCCCTGAACGTCAAAAAGATCCTTCACACCAAAAGGAACACCGGCCAAAGAGCCGACAGCTCTTCCGGACGCAATTTTCTGATCTAACTGCTTTGCCGCCGTAATGGCACGGTCTTCGAGAACGCGCGTAACAGCATGATACATACTGTCTCGCGCTTTCAAATTCTGAATGGTCTCAAGGCAATGCTTTTCGGCAGATAGCTCGCCATCCCGAATTTTACGTACAAGGTTAGAAATAGACATTTCTTATGGCCGATACTCGTAAGCGGGCAGACAATTGTCAGGAAGATCCATGCTACAAATTAAATCACAATAACCCCGTAAAAGCTGACTATTAGAAAGCACCCCAGCTACAGACTGTTCGGGAATAGAAAGTCCAATCTGGCGAGCTATCACCATAATGTCTTTCACTGTCATTTCATTTTCAGGCATGGATGCTCCTATTATTTTTAATGGCTTTTTAGTCAGGAATACTCAGCCAAAGCTGCATCCACTCCAGCACCACGAGAGACTTTATATCCTTCAGCGGCCAGACAAGCTTCAAGAGCCCCCAAGGTCAGCAGCACCTTATGCTTAACAGCATTGTAGCCCATCGCGCCTATGCGCCAGACCTTGCCTGCAAGCGGCCCAAAAGCGGTCCCAATTTCTATTCCAAAATCTTCACGCATGCGCGTTCTGACGTTTTCGCCGTTTATACCTTCTGGTATCCAAATACCTGTAACATTGGTCATACGGTAAGCGTCTGAACCAAATACGTTCAATCCAAGGGCACGGACCCCGGCCACAACGGCGTTGCTCGCTGCTTTATGGCGATCAAAACGCGCTTCCAGCCCCTCTTCCAGCATAATGCGCGCAGCTTCTCGTGCGCCGTAGAGCATTGTTGTTGCTTCTGTATGATGGTTCAACCGTTTTTCTGACCAGTAATCCATCACCATGGCCAGATCAAAATAATTGGAAGAAATCCTTGGACGGCTTCCATCAAGTGTATCGCTCGCCCTTATGCCAGCCTCTACATGTCTGCGGGACATAATATATTTTGCAGCATGGTCAGAAATAGTAATGGGGGCAGAGCCCGGTGGCCCACCCATACATTTCTGTAGCCCGCCAGAAACAACATCAATACCCCAAGCGTCTGTCGCGACAGCCATTCCTCCAAGCGTTGCCGTAGCATCGGCATAGGAGAGAACACCATATTTACGACAAAGCGCCCCTACACCTTCCAGGGGTTGAGCCATGGTGGTCGAGGTGTCACCATGAATACAAGCCATGACCTGAGGTTTATGCTCGATAAGCGCGCTCTCAATCTGCTCCAGCGTTGCGACCTCACCCCACGGTAAGTCGAGTGTGCAGATTTCAGCGCCAATACGCTGCGCAATTTCAGACAGAAGTAAACCGAACCGACCAGCCCGAATAATCAGCAGTTTTGCGCCTGGTTCAACCAAAGAGACAAGTGCGGCTTCAATCCCTGCCCGCGCAGTGCCGTCGATAAGAAAAGTCCACTGGTTTTCTGTCATAAAAACACGGCGATACAACGCCATTGTTTCATTCATATACGCGGTCATTTCGGGGTCAAATTGCCCCAACATATCCGCAGCCATGGCGCGCAAAACCCGAGGATGCGCATTAACAGGCCCAGGCCCCATTAACAGCCGCTGGGGCGGATCAATCTGACCGAACAGATTCTGTGCCATTACGCAATTTTCTCCTGTTGCGCAGAAAAATTATCTGCATAGCTTTCAATAAAATTTACCATGACCTGAAAAGCTGTTTCGACATCGCTCGCCTCGACAGCTTCGGCAGGATTATGGCTGATCCCTTTTTCACACCGAATAAACAACATGCAGACAGGGGCTAAAGCCGCCATGACCATTGCATCATGCCCTGCCCCACTCACAAGCACCCGGGCCTGTTTTCCCGTAACAGTCTGAACAGAGCGGGACAAAACATGTGTCAGCTCACTGTCACAAGGTGTTGCGGGCAAATCCTGTTGCAAAACCATAGAAAACGAAACAGATCGGCGTTCACAAAGGTCTTGCAAAGCGCACTGAATTTGTGTTGCCGCCTCGTTCCTGATGCTTTCTGTGCCGGAGCGGATATCAACCGTAAAAGCGACATCCCCCGGCACAACATTGGGCGCACCGGGCGAAACCTGAATCCGCCCGACAGTCGCAACCAGATGATCGCTGTCAGCTTTACCAATTTTTTCAATTTCAAGAATAGCTTCGGCTGCGGCGGCCAGCGCATCCTGTCGAAGGGTCATTGGCATTGTTCCGGCATGACCGGCAACGCCTTTAAGTGTTACCAGAAAACGAAATTGAGCCGCTATGGCGCTTACAACCCCGACAGGTTTGTTTTCAAACTCCAGAACAGGCCCTTGCTCAATATGAGGCTCGAAATAAGCAATGACTTCACCCTGCTTACGGGCCGCTTTCGGGAACTGCTCCAACACAAAACCTTCTGCCCCCAAAGCATCCTGCAATGTGATACCGTCGTTATCTTCCATGGTTGCAGGTGCTTCTGGCAAGAGACCTGCAACAGCGCGTGATGTCAGCATGGAAACAGGAAAGCGCGATCCTTCTTCGTCACCAAAGCCAATAACTTCTAATGCAAAAGGAAAACGTATTCCCTTACGGGCAAAATGCTCAACAACTTCAATGCCTAGCATCACCCCCAGCGGACCATCATATTTGCCGGCATTGCGAACACTATCCAGATGAGAGCCGATAAGAAGCGCAGGTGCTTCGGCCAAAGTCCCCTCGTAGCGGCCAACGATATTTCCGGCAGAATCTTGCCTTGCAGACAATCCCCCCTGCTCTATCCAGGCCGCAACCTGTCTTACTGTTTCCCGATAAGCGGCACTTAGATAAGGACGAAACAAAGAGTTCGGTTCTTCTGAAAACTGACCTTTACCCAATATGTCACATCTTGTGACAGCCCGTGTTCCTCCACACGGTTCTGAACATGCTGGTTCAGAAGAAAAGCTGTCTGGAGAGGGCATTGGATCATTACTCCGGTGGTCGTTTTCATCTTGTTACGGATGAATTACAATCTTGCATACAAGAAAGCCTAGACGCAAGCCTCTTACCATCTATAAAAATCAGTCTTGTTAATTGCTAAATTTGTTACGCTGAATCTAAAATAAATCAAAAATAAACATTTTGATTTATTACGTAACGTAATTTATATTTTTCACTATTAATGGGATTTTTCGTTGTCACCACTAATAGTGATTGCATTGTGCATCTGTATTTCTTCACCCAATACCTGACGAAAGAACTAGATACGTAACAAATACTACATCTAATCCAATTAGCATCATGGTAATCTCGCTCCATCGCCTAGAAACAAAGGCGATCAGTGTGTAGAGCAATAACCCCAAGGCAAGGCTGATCATGAAATCTCCTGTCATGACAGTCACCAAGACCATCAATAACGGGACTGTCTGATCAATCCCCTTCATGTCTTTCAGGTCAGTCAGGCCACTTAGCATCCCAAGGCCTACCAAAATCAGAACGGGGGCAGTTGCAACTGCGGGCACGCTTGTGATCAATGGCCAAAATAATGAGGAAATCGCAAAAAGAAGGGCGACTGTCACCCCCACCAATCCTGTGCGCCCGCCCTCTTCAACGCCAACCAAAGATTCCAAATAAGCCGATACGGTGTAAGCTTCCGGTGTGAGACGCCTTGTGGATTTTATGGTGTGGTGATGTGTTCTGTTCATGACAGAGCGATCAGAACAGAATGATGCTTGTGTCGCAGCGACATTCGCTGCGACACAAGCATCGCGAGCCCTTCATCCGGTTATTGAAATTGTTGGCGAACGGCGCCGGGCCTATGATGACGCGTTCAGACGTCGGGTTGTGCTGGCTTCTTATGAAACTGGTCAGTCAGTCCGTGCTGTTGCGCGCCAGTTTGGTGTCCACGTCAGCGTCGTTTACCGATGGCGTCAGAGACTGGATTTCGTAAACCCGTCTGCGAAAGAGCAGCTTTCTTTTGTGCCGGTTCATATGACATCCCCTGTTGAAGGGCTGGGAGGAGACCAGTCCTGCGGGAGTGGACATGAAGCCAGCATTCTTTTTCCTGGTGGCGAGAAGCTGATGGTTGACAGCCGGATCGCGATTGAAGATCTGAGGAAACTCCTTCAGGTTTTACGCTCATGATCCCTCTTCCCTCTGGTCTGAAGATATGGCTGGCGGCAGGTGCGACAGACATGCGCCTTGGCATGCCCGGTCTGGCGCTGAGGGTTCAACAGTTTCTGGGGAGAGACCCCTATGCTGGTGATGTTTTTGTCTTTCGTGGCCGACGCGGCGATCTGGTGAAACTGATCTGGCATGACGGGATTGGAGTGTCCCTCTATGCAAAACGGATTGAACGTGGGTATTTCATCTGGCCCTCGGCAAAGGACGGGGCCATCCATCTGAGTGCGTCACAATTAAGTTGTCTGCTCGAAGGGATCGACTGGCGTAATCCGCAGAAAACATGGCGACCTGAACTGGCGGGATAACAAAAAGGGGAGCGGGTGTCTGCCGTGCGCAGGGTCGCGCTGAGGAGGTGATCCCCGCAGAAGATGTATAACGGCAGATAGCAGGTATGGCCGTAATACCCATGAAAGGCCCGGCCTTCCTGATGGCCATGGATACGGTCATCCGTGGCGTCCACATCCAGAATGATCCGGGTGGGTGCGCGCTCATGCTGATCCATGAACACGCTCACAAACAGGGCTGCGAGCGCATCATGATCCGCAATGATCCGACAGTAACGATCGGCCTGCTGCCCACTGCACTCCAGGCGGTTCAGCGTGGATTTTCCGGCCAATGCTGCGCAGTTCGCCCGGCCACCCGACAGACGTCCAGACACCAGGCCCATGACAGGATCATGACGCAAAGCATCATGGTCATTAAGGTCTTCGTAACCCAGAGCCAGCCCCATGATCCGCTGACGGACAAGGTCTTCAACCCGGTATTCCACAAAGGCAGGATGCCGCTCATCGCGAAAACATGCAGCAAAACGGCGGCTGAACCCCAGACGATCATCAACCTGCTTTAGCAGAATGGCACCCCCATCCGAACTCATCCGACCCCCGTCAAAACGGGTCACAACACGCCGTCCACAGGAGGCTGGAAATTCATATGCGCTCACGCTACACTCTGTCTGCATCGGGTTCGTTTATTGCTTATGAGAACTTCTTTTCTACAAAATAGACTTTCTCATAATCTAACCCGATGTACAACTCTCGTGTGAGATATCCGCGTCGATGATCCGGTCTGCCAGCATGCAAGGAGCGCGCAAAGATGCGTCCCCCATGAGCCCTTCTCAACTAGGATCGTGCCTGCGCCCAGGCCGAGAAATGTTTTCGAGCTGCCCTGAAGCGGTCCGTGCTTTGGGTCGATCGGATGTACAGGCATCCGGTCGGGCGAAAGGCCTTTGGACAGCCCAGATTATGCAAGCCGAAGCGCGAAAGCACCTGCAATCGCTTTGAAAATCTGGGTCGAAGAGTACACGGAAGCAGGGGCATGTTCTCGGTAAAAAGTCGCATTCAGCGACGGGCAAAGGTTGACTGCCGGATTGCGAATCGTCGCCTGTTCGGCAGTGCTACCCAGCGTTTCCGAATTGTCGTTCAAAATCCGAAACGAAAAGTACAATTTAATGCACTTTTTGAAACGCGCCGCCTTCTGTTAGGCTTTTATGAAGCAACTATTACAACGGTAGCTAACCGGGGGGAATAATGAACGCTTTGACTCCACTCACCGCAGATCAAAGCTATCTGCGCCATTTCTGGCATCCTGTCGCAACCGTGAACGAACTCGAGGCTGCAGATCCGGCAGGCAACGGTCCGATCGGTAGGACGCTTCTTGACGAACCGCTGGTCATCGCGAAGCTGAACGGAAAATACGTCGCCATGCGAGACCGCTGCGCGCATCGCTACGCGAAACTGTCCGTCGGGAAGGTGCTTGAGAACAACCGTATCCAATGCCCGTATCACGGCTGGGAATATGGTGCCAGCGGCCGCTGCGAACTTATGCCGGCCTGTCCCAGCGACGCGATCCCGAAAAAGGCGTTTACGCCCGCATATGCCTGCGAAGAGCGGTACGGAATCATCTGGGTCCGCCTCGACAGCTCGTGGGATTGCACGAACATCCCTTACTGCGAAGCTTGGGAAAACCCCGAATTCAAGCGTCAAATCATCGCGGAGCCCTACAACTGGGACAGCTCGGCCGAACGCCGCTGGGAAAACTTCACCGATTTTTCGCACTTCGCCTATGTGCATCCGGGCACCCTCTATGACCCGGCATATTCGGAACCGGCGATCGTGCCCGTTGACCGCGTGGGCGGCGAACTTCGCTTCTTCATGGAGCCGGGCCGCGACATGCTGGACACGCTGCCGGACGATAGCCCGCTGGGAAGCTGGAACTACCGGAACTCCATGCCGTTCAGCGTCAACCTGTCGATCAGGTTGTACAAGAACGACAAGCCTTTCCTTCTCTGGACCACCTCCAGCCCGACCTCACAGAACTCGTGCCGCAACTTCATGATCATCGCGCATACCGAGGACGACTTGCCCGATAGCCAGCCGCTCGACTTCCAGAAGCTCGTCTTGGCGGAAGACCAGCCGGTCATCGAGACGCAGCCTGGCCCGATCTACCTGGACGAGGTTTCGCTGCCGACGGACAAGATCTCGAACCAGTACCGGAAATGGCTGCGCGAACTATCCACTGCCGCGGCAAAGGGCGAAGAAGCGTTCAAAGCGGCCCTGTTCACCGACGTCACCGAAAGCAAGTGACCGACATGAGCGCACGTGAAGACGCTGTGGTTTGGAACCGTTGGTACCCACTCGGGTCGCCAACGGACATCCGGCGGAGGAATGCGACAAGGACCCGGCTTCTGGGCCATGACATCGACCTGGAAATCCACAAGACTTGGATTTCCGCGTCGAGCGACTCCCGCCCTTTGCCAGTGACGGAGCGGCTGGGATATGTCTGGACAAGCCTTGGCAAGCCCGACGGACCTCCACAGCAGCTGCTGGAATATTACGAGGTTGATCGCTTGGTCATGAACATCTGGTCCACGCCCATAAAGTGTTCGGGCCTGCGGATCGTGGACAACGTGATCGACAACGCGCATTTCCCCTTCCTGCATCCCAACATCCTGGGCGACGAGAATCACCTGGATTTGGTTCCGGGAGAGGCCAGCGTCGATGCAGCAGGGGCGTTGTGGCTGAAGTCGCAGAAGGCCTGGCTGCCGCTGACGAACTCGGTCGCAGAATACACCTACCGGATTTCGGACCCGTATTCGGTGGTTCTTTTCATCCATCGCCCAACGACACCGGGTCGATACGACTATCTCGGCATCTTCGCACAGCCTTTGGATGAAGAAAACTTCATCGCGCACAAGTTGCTTGCCTGGATAAGGGAAGACTGGATGGACGAGCGCCAGTTGAAAGCTGACCAGCAGAGCATCTCGGCGCAGGACAAGTATGTTCTCGAGCGGCATGTCCACAAGAAGCTGCCGCTCAACGGCGCGGAAACCTCCATCGAGGTGGACAGCTCTTCGCTGAGCTACCGCGAATGGTTGCGGGCCAACCATGTAACCTATGGAGCGATGACATGACCTCGTATGTTGTTGCACTTGAAAAAGACGTCCGCGACTATTCGATCGTCAGGTCGATGATGGGCGACAAGCCCCTGGTCATCTGGCGGGGCGCCAGCGGCGCGATCAACGTCTGGCTGGATCGCTGCCCCCACCGCTTCGTAAGGCTCAGCGCCGGACGGAACATGGGTGGATACCTCGAAGGCGTGTATCACGGCTGGCAGTTCGAGGAATCAGGCAAGGTGATGCTGGTTCCCGCGATGCAGGGACGCCCGGCCCACGACATAAGTGCGACCGTCTATTCCACGGCCGTGGCGGGCGGCTTTGTCTGGGCGAGCGAGGAAGAATGCTCTCCCTCGGGCAGTGCAGGCGAGCCGTGCTATCCAGTCCACATCGCGGCGCCGGTCGATCAGGTCAGGCTGCATGTCGATTCCAGCGTCGATCATCTTACCCCTTGGGGCGTCGATGGGTCGATGGTTTACCCGACAGGCGATCCGGCGCAAAGGCGCGCGGAATTGTCAGCGATCAGGCGCAGATTGGAGGAGTCATGATACAGTTCCATGACTATCCACTTTCTGGGAACTGCTTCAAGGTCCGGTTCCTACTGGAGCAGCTTGGCCTGGAATACCAGTCGATCCTTGTCGACTTTTATCCGGGATACGAGCACAAGTCGCCGCGTTTCCTTAACATAAACCCGCTGGGACAGCTTCCGGCCATCATGGATAAAGGTCGAGCGGTTCGCGATGCGCAGGCCATCCTGGTCTACCTTGCCGCCGCTTACGACAAGTCCGGCAAATGGTTTCCGCGCGACCACCAGGGCGAGGTCTATCAATGGCTCGCCTTCGCGGACCAGCTGACGGGCTCCATTTCGGCTGCACGGCTACATGATGCGATGTTCTATCGGCTGGACGTGAGCAAGGCCCGGACCGAAGGCATCAAGCTGCTGCGGATCATCGACGAGCATCTCTGGTTCGCCGAAAAAGACGGCCATGACTGGCTGCTGCCGTTGCCGCATCCGACCATCGCGGATGTCGCGTGCCTTCCCTACATTGCACTTGCCGAAGAAGGTGGCATCGACTTGGCTCCGTTTTTCTCCGTCTCGCGGTGGATGGAGCGCTTCATGAGACTCGAGAATTTCAAGCCAATGCCCGGCATGATGCCTCTTCAAATGCCGAAGGAAACGCCATGAACACTCAACGGGTAAAGATCAGGCGGATTGTAGAGCAGACGCCGGAAATCCGTTCATACGAACTGGTCCCCTGCGATGGATCGTCCGTCAAGTTCACACCAGGCGACCATATCGACGTCTGCGTCGGCGACGGCATCGTCCGCCAGTACTCGCTCTGGAACGCCCCCAAGGACTGCGATGCCTATCACATCGGCGTCAAGCGCGAAACAAACGGCCGGGGCGGATCGGCTGCGATGCACGCGCTGAACGAGGGCGACGAGATCGAGGTGGGCCTGCCACGGAACAACTTCGAGCTTCGGTCGGACGAGGGTCCGGTGATCCTGATCGCCGGGGGCATCGGCATCACCCCGGTGCTGGCGATGGCGCGCCATCTTCAGTCCGTGAACCGCAAATGCGTCTTGCACCTGTTCGCCCGAAGCGCCGAACATGTGCCGTTCAAAAGCGAACTCACAGCTCTGGACGAGGCTCCGGTCTATCTTGGCCTTGTTCCGCCGACGCTCAACGCAGTTCTGACCGGGATCCTGTCCAATCCGCCCGCCGATGCTCGCCTGTATTTCTGCGGACCCGGACCCTTTATGGACCTGATCGAGCAACTGGCGAAGAACTGCGGCTGGAAAAGCGACCGCGTCCACCTGGAACGGTTCAGCGTCGATGCGGCCACGCTGGAACTCGACGGCGACAGCTTCGAGGTGGTGCTGCAGAAATCGGGCGTCACCCTGACAGTCGAGGAAGACCAGACCATCATCGGCGCGATGGAGGCTGCCGGGCTGGAGCCGATGACATCCTGCGAACAGGGGGTTTGCGGCACCTGCCTGACAACCGTTCTTGAGGGCGAACCAGATCACCGCGATTTCTACCTCAATCCGACCGAGAAGGAATCCGGGACGCTGATCCTGCCTTGCGTGTCGCGTTGCAAGGGCAAGAAGCTGGTGCTGGACCTATGACATGGTAACGCGGCGCGTATCTCTTGAGGGAGCACTCAAGACCGAGTCCTGCCTTGCCATGGTTAGCCACTTTGCTCGGCGCCTTTCGTTGTCGAGCACGGTCACAAGCGCGACCCCCAGTTACATCACGCTGATTCTGACCGGGGATGAACGCCTTATCGACATGTTCGAGATTGCCTGCTGGCTGGGGCCGGACGACGTGAACATCGACACAATTACGCTTGAGACCGTTTGACGCGGTACAGAACCGAAGCCCGGCACCGCGAAGGACGCTGAAATGGACGGGCTGGATTATAGCCCAACCAACCAGTGTCCAGGGCTGAAAACACAGAAATGGGGAGTAGAATGAAACCATCAGAACTGGAAGCCGGGTGGTTCCCTGCCGGGCTTCAGAACTATGTCCTTCCGAAGACGGCAGGACGTGTCGTAATCGCCGACAACGACATCGCTCTGTGGCGCGGCGAGGACGGCCAGATCCGCGCATGGGAAAACAGGTGTCCCCACCGGGGCATGCGCCTGTCCTACGGCATCGTCCGCGGCAACACGCTGACCTGTCTGTATCACGGCTGGTCATACGACGGAGCTGGCGCCTGCGCGGGCATCCCGGCGCATCCCGAACTGACCCCACCCAAGACGATCCGCGCCAAGGCCTATCGCGCGGCGGATTCCGGCGGGTTCATCTGGGTTGCAAACCCGGGCGAGACGACGGCGGCGCCATCGATCGACGGCGACTGGGTTCCCAACCGCTCGGTCCATATCGACCTTGCCCCGACCAGCCTGAATGAGCTTGCCGAAGGCATTGGCGCCGAACTGGTGTCGAAGATCACCGATCACGCCGCGATCGTCCGCGTTCCCGAAGTGAAGGGAAAAGTCCTTTTGGCGTTCCTGGACATGAAGGAACACGGGGCGATGATCCACACCTCGGTTCCGGCCAGTGCATCGGAGAATGTCGCGATCGCCGTCAGCAAGCTGTCCACCCGTCTGCGACAGGTATTCAAGGCGTCAAGCGCCGCTTAATAGGCATCGCAGCCTAGCAAGTTGATCGTCTCACTTCGACAAGCGAGGAGAAACACTATGACACCCGACACTTTCACCCGTTCGCAATGGTATGCAATCGGCCGCCTTCCCGATTTCGAAGGTGCGGAAGCGAAACCCGTCCGACTGCTTTCGCAGGATCTGACCGTGAGCGACGCAGCTGGCGTTCTTTCGGTGAACGATGCCGATGGGCGCAGCCTTCTGACGCAGATCCGCTACGGCCATCTCTGGACCACGCTGAGCGATACGCCGCGCCCGCTTTACGACGTGCCGGAGTTCGACGAGCCGGACCGGCGTCTTGTGACCGCTGGCGGCGTGGGCGTTCGCTGCTCGGGACTGCGCTGCGTGGAAAACTTCCTCGACATGGCGCATTTTCCCTTCGTCCACACCGACATCCTCGGCGTGGAAGAGCATCCGAGCGTCGAGAGCTACGACGTCAGCATGGATGCGGAAAAGGATGAAATCTGGGCGACCAAATGCAAATTCTTCCAGCCCATGGCTTCGGCGGCGGCATCGGGCGGCCAGATGACCGAATACAAGTATCGCGTCCCGCATCCCTATTCGACGATCCTGTACAAGACCTGCCCGATCCGAGAGGATGTCTGGGATCTGGTCGGGCTGTTCATCCAGCCCGTGGAAGAGGACGAGTGTATCGTCCACTCGTTCATTCTGGTCTTTGACGAGGAAAACACCGACACTGGCCTTCTCCACTTCCAGCAGAACATCTTCCTGCAGGACCGGATGATCCTCGAGAACCAGGTTCCCCGGAAGCTGCCGCTCGATCCCCGTTGGGAATTGCCGACCCGCGCGGACGCGTCCTCGATCGCCTACCGCCGCTGGCTGAAGGCCAATGAACTTCAGTGGGGGGTCGCCCTCTTCAACGAGGCGGCATGAGATGAAGCTGTTCGACTATGTCCTGTCCGGAAATTGCTACAAGATACGGTTGTTGCTGGATTTTCTTGAGCTTTCTCATGAAAAGCAAGCCGTGGACTTCTTTCCGGGTCGTGAACACAAGTCCGATGCATTCCTCCAGATAAATCCGCTGGGACAGATCCCGGTGCTGGAGGACGACGGAGCCTATATCCGGGATGCGCAGGCCATTCTCGTGCATCTCGCCTCGCGCTACGATCCGACAGGAACGTGGTGGCCGGTCAACGATCCGTCCCAACTGGGTCGGGTCGCGCAATGGCTGGCCTTCGCGGACAGCATCACGTCCACGGCCTCGGCCGCGCGGCTTCATGATGTGCTGGGCTACGATCTCGACGTGGCGCAGGCAAGGGCCGGCGCTCACAAGCTGTTCCGTGTCCTGGATGATCATCTGGCCAATCAGGAGCTGCAAGGGTTCAACTGGATCGCGGGATCACGCCCCACGGTGGCGGATATCGCGTGCTTCCCCTATGTGGCGCTGGCAGGGGACGGCGGCATCGAGCTGTTCTACTACCCAGCGATCCAACGCTGGATACGCAGGTTTGTCAATCTTCCGCGCTTCAAGCTGATGCCGGGAATCAACATCTTCGACTGACCTGTCAGACTGGCAAGACCGGGAACGTCACCTGTCATCAGGATGTCGTGCCCGGTCATTTTGATGACCTTCCCGCGCCAGCAGTAGCCAGGCCGATCCGCGTCTGGCGGAGGTGCGGGACTCTCGGCCGTTCCGTGCTGGCGACGGAAACGACCAGCGGCTGATTTGTCGCTGCAAACCACAAACTGCCACGCCAAGGCGAGTAGAACCGGAACGTGGCAGCCGGATTGCAACCCGCGCGCCACATCCATTCCGGGTATCGTCGCCCTGCCTCCGATCAGGCAGAGGACGACACACGCTCTTGCACGGCATTGGATGGCTTGTGCAGCCTGCTACGCTTCGCCGTTGCGCAGGATCGTTTCGATACGCTGCGCATCCGACTTCGACAGGCGCAGGCCCTGAATGACGTTCAGCCCGATGCCGCCCAGACCGAAAACGACGGCCTTGGCGCCGATTTCCACCTTGGCGGTGTTGATGACGGCACCGATGCCGGTGGTCACGCCGCAGCCGATATAGCAGATCTTGTCGAAGGGCGCGTCCTCGCGGACCTTCGCCACGGCGATTTATGGATCGGCGTGCCGTCGGGCAGCGAAAAGCGCGAGGTGCCGTCGGGCATCAGGCCCTGACCCTGCGTGGCGCGGATCCGGGTGCAGAGGTTGGTCTTGCCCGACAGGCAGGACGCGCATTCGCGGCATTCGGGGGTATAGAGCGGAATCACATGGTCGCCCGGCTTGACCGAGGTGACGCCCGGGCCGACCTCGACCACGATACCGGCGCCTTCATGGCCCAGAATGGCCGGAAAGATGCCTTCCGGGTCCGCGCCGGAGCGGGTGAATTCGTCCGTGTGGCAGATGCCGGTGGCTTTGATTTCGACCATCACCTCGCCGGCCTTGGGGCCTTCAAGATTGACCTCCATGACTTCCAGCGGTTTGCCGGCATCAAGGGCCACGGCGGCGCGGGTTTTCATCGTCTGCTCCTTCGTTCCACGCTTGTCCATTAATGCGGACAGGCGATCTTCGCGTGTTAAGGATGTTAGGGCGTGTCGTCAGTTAAACGGGGGGCTTATGAAGCTTGTACTCCCGTTTGATCTGTGATGTTTTCTTCCTGTTTCTGGAACGGGGAGAGTGTGAATGCGACGGTATGGTCTGAGCGATGGTCAGTGGGAACGGATAAAAGATCTTCTCCCGGGTCGCGAAGGTCATGTCGGTGGGACGGCTGCGGATAACCGTCTGTTTATCGAAGCCGTGCTGTATCGTTACCGTGCAGGCATTCCCTGGCGTGATCTGCCTGCCCGGTTCGGGGACTGGAAGAACGTGCACCGGCGGCTGCGTCGCTGGTGCGAAGGCGGCGTGATCGAGCGGATTTTCCGGCATCTGGCTGCTGACCATGACAACGAATACATGATGATCGACAGCACCATTGTCCGTGCTCACCAGCATAGCGCGGGCGCCCGTAAAAAAGGGGGATGGATCAGGCCACCGGGCGGTCCCGTGGCGGACTGACCACGAAAATCCATGCCATTGTCGATGCCGCGGGAAAGGCTGTGGCTCTTTCCCTGACGCCCGGACAAAGGGCCGACATCACAGAAGCAGAGCCATTGCTCGATGAAGTCGATCCCGAGGTCTTCATCGCCGACAAGGCTTATGATGCCGATCCCCTCATCGAAAAGCTTGAAGAGCGGGGGATCACACCGGTTATTCCGTCAAAGAAAAACCGACGCAATCCACGGAAAATCCTCTTTTCGCTTTATAAAAAACGAAACATCATCGAACGCTTCTTCGCCAGACTTAAACAGTTCAGAGGTATTGCAACACGATATGACAAGCTGAAGTCAACTTTCCTCGCAGCCGTGCAATTCGTCTCCGCCATCATTGGAATTAACTGACGACACACCCTACGGCGTGTCGTCAGTTAAGCGCTGAGTATGGCACGTGAGGGTTGTACTTTGTGGCGTCCTGTGCTGACTGTTTTCCCGATTTTGTGGGAGAGCAACAGATGCGGCGCTACGGTTTACGCAACGATCAGTGGGAACGGATAAAAGACCTTCTCCCCGGTCGTGAAGGTCATGTCGGCGGCACAGCAGCGGACAACCGCCTGTTCGTGGAGGCCGTGCTGTATCGCTATCGCGCAGGCATTCCATGGCGTGATCTTCCTGCCCGTTTCGGAGACTGGAAAAACGTGCATCGGCGTCTGCGCCGCTGGTGTGAAAGCGGTGTTATTGAGAGGATCTTTCGCCATCTAGCCGCGGATCACGACAATGAATACATGATGATCGACAGCACCATTGTCCGGGCACATCAGCATAGTGCCGGAGCCCTCAAAAAAGGGGCGCGGATCAGGCCATCGGACGATCACGAGGCGGGTTGACGACAAAGATCCATGCCATCTGCGACGCTCTGGGCAATCCGGTGGAACTCGGCATCACACCGGGGCAGGATGCGGATATCAGCCAGGCGGAACCGATGCTGGAAAACATCGATCCGGATGCCTTCCTCGCCGACAGGGCGTATGACGCGGACAGACTGATTGATCGGCTGACACAGCGCGGGATTACTCCGGTCATCCCGCCGAAACGCAATAGAACAACCCAACGGGAAACCGACTTCGCTCTCTACCGCGAACGGAACCTTGTCGAGCGGTTCTTCAATAAACTCAAGCAGTTCCGTGCTATCGCAACACGCTACGACAAGCTGAAATCGACCTTCCTCGCAGCCGTGCAGTTCGCTTCAATCATTATCCTACTTAACTGACGACACGCTCTAATAGTACCTCTTGAATGATCCCAAGACACAGACAGGCAACCCATGGACGTTACGGTGAAAATTTCAGCGATACGGAATTGTGATCGGAGCATATGACAAGCGCGTCCTTATATCCTTTCATACTACCCCATAGTATGGAATGATACTCAAGGGCAGTATATTCGGAGTAAGCGTTTCGTGCCGCACACACCAGCTGAGAAAAAGCGCGTTCTGACCCGCGTGCGCCGTATTCGCGGGCAACTTGATGCGCTGGAACAGGCTTTGGAGAAGGGAACTGATTGCGGTCCGGTGCTGCAACAGGTGGCGGCTATCCGGGGAGCGATCAACGGATTAATGGCCGGTGTTCTCGAAAGCCACCTGCGGGAAGAATTTGTTGAGTGTGCCGGTGATCGTGATGCTGCCAGTGGTTCGATCGAGAATGTGGTGTCACTCGTTCGATCCTATCTCCGGTAATGCCCTCGATGCTGGCTGATAGGTTATTTGGAGAAAAAATCATGAAATCACGGGCCGCAGTTGCTTTCGAGGCGGGTAAGCCCCTTGAGATTGTCGAGATCGATGTAGCGCCTCCTCGTGCTGGTGAGGTGCTCGTGCAGATCACGCATACGGGTGTGTGCCACACTGATGCGTTTACCCTGTCAGGGGATGATCCCGAGGGACTGTTCCCAGCCGTTTTGGGTCACGAAGGCGCGGGAATTGTCATCGAGGTCGGAGAAGGGGTCACCAGCGTTGCCCCCGGCGACCATGTCATTCCGCTTTACACGGCGGAATGCGGTGAATGTCTGTTCTGTAAGTCGGGAAAAACCAATCTCTGCATTTCAGTGCGCGCCACACAGGGTAAAGGTGTGATGCCGGATGGCACGACACGCTTCTCCTACAAAGGTCAGCCGATCCATCATTACATGGGGTGTTCGACGTTCAGCGAATACACGGTTGTCGCCGAGGTTTCTCTGGCAAAAATCAATCCCGCATCCAATCCAGGGCATGTCTGTCTGTTGGGATGTGGCGTCACCACAGGGATTGGTGCGGTACACAACACGGCCAAGGTGCAGCCGGGAGATACGGTTGCCGTCTTCGGTCTGGGCGGGATCGGTCTGGCGGTCATTCAGGGAGCGCGACAGGCAAAGGCTGGCCGGATTTTCGCTATTGATACCAACCCGGAAAAGTTTGAACTTGCCAAAGCATTCGGCGCCACGGAATTCCTCAACCCCAAGGATTATGACAAACCGATTCAGCAGGTTCTTGTGGAAATGACCGGCTGGGGTATTGATCATACATTTGAATGTATCGGAAACGTCAACGTCATGCGCGCGGCGTTAGAAGCCGCGCATCGTGGGTGGGGGCAGTCGATCGTCATCGGGGTGGCAGGGGCCGGTCAGGAAATTTCGACCCGTCCCTTCCAGCTTGTGACGGGGCGTTCGTGGCGCGGCTCGGCTTTCGGTGGGGTCAAGGGACGCAGCCAGCTTCCCGGCATGGTCGAAGATGCCATGCGTGGCGATATCGAACTTGCGCCTTTCGTAACCCACACCATGCCGCTCGAAGACATCAATACGGCCTTCGATCTGATGCATGAAGGAAAATCCATCCGTTCCGTCATTCATTTCTAAGGTCTACGTCTCACCGCGCAACATCATTTCCAATGGTTGGAAATTACAGGAGAACGATCATGGCAGTTATTTCCGGTGACGGTGTTTTCTCTCACGTTTTTCTTGGGGCAGTGGATACTGCGGTATCCGCGAAATTCTATGACGCCGCGCTTGCGGCTCTGGGCATAAAAAACCTGGGGCCGTTCGGGCATGGGTGGATTCTGTATGGCCGCGAAAAGCCAGCCTTCATCATTGCACGTCCTGGCAACGGTGAAGCGCCCTCAAGCAACGGTGTCACCATCGGTTTTGCAGCAGCGACACCCGCCGAAGTGGAGGCTTTTCATGCCGCAGGTCTTGCCAATGGGGGAACCGATGAAGGCGCACCCGGCCCGCGAAGCCACTTACCGGGCGCTTACGCTGCCTATCTCCGGGATCCGGCAGGGAACAAGATCTGCAGTTATACCTTCACGGACGGTAACTGACATGCGCAAAAGGCAGTGAGAGCCATGGAACGCAAGGAAACACACGCCTCTTTTGGGGGCGTGCAGGAAGTCTGGCGACACAAGTCCGTGTCGTTGGGTGTGGAAGCAAACTTCGCGATCTACCTGCCGCCGCAGGCAAAAACTGAAAAGGTTCCCGTTCTTTACTGGCTCTCCGGTCTGACATGTACGGAGCAGAATTTCATTGGCAAGGCTGGCGCGCAACGCGTGGCCGCAGAACTGGGCATCGCCATTGTCGCGCCGGATACCAGTCCACGGGGCGTGGGTGTGGCTGATGACGATGCGTACGATCTTGGACAGGGTGCCGGATTTTACCTCAATGCGACGCAGGAGCCGTGGGCTGCGCATTATCGGATGTATGATTACGTCGTCACGGAACTTCCTGCGCTGATTGAGGCGAGCTTTCCGGTTACGCAGCAGCGAGGCATTGCGGGACATTCGATGGGTGGATTTGGCGCCATCATGATCGCACTGCGTAATCCTGGCCGCTATCGTTCTGTGTCAGCCTTTTCACCCATTGTGGCGCCAACGCAGGTACCATGGGGTGAAAAAGCATTCAGTGCTTATCTGGGTCCGGATCGTGCCAGTTGGGTAGCCTATGACCCGCTTGAACTTGTGCGGACAGCGAAGGAAAGACTACCTGTTCTGATAGATCAGGGTCTGGCGGACCAGTTTCTGAAAGAACAGCTCAGGCCAGAACTGCTCCAGGAAGCCGCACGGAATGCAGGGCAGGAACTTATCCTGAATCTTCGTCCTGATTACGATCACAGCTATTATTTTGTAGCCAGTTTTATTGCAGATCATCTCAGATATTTCGTGAGTAAACTACGATGAATAGATTGTGAGTTTTTTGGATCCGGAATTTTCTGGCTTTGAGTGGAGATGAAATCTGTTAGGGGCATCTTTCAAACTGTAAAATCAGCTGACAGCTTTCTGCTCCTTCTATCCGGAATCAGACATGCAATGCTGCTCAAAGATCAGAGATGTCGTCATTGAATGGTAGGATTGAAGCGATCGGTATGGACTGGTTAACAGAGAGAACTTGATGTAACGGTGACACATGACTCGAGAGTGTCCGATCTTTTGTGTATGACTGATCTGGTCCATGCTTTCCCGAAAGGAAGCATGAATGACCATCTCGAGAGAAATCCTGGACGCACTGCTGACGGACGTGGAGCGTCCTGAAGACCTGCTCGGCGATGCCGGTCTGCTGAAGGAGCTGAAAATTCGGCTCATGGAGCGTATGCTGGGTGCGGAGTTGACCGCGCATCTGGGTTATGAGGAAGGCAAGGCTGCCCCGCCGGGCCAGTCGAACCGGCGGAATGGCTCCACGACCAAAGTGCTCAAAGGCCAGGACGGTGCCTTGCCTTTGACGGTGCCGCGCGACCGCGACAGCAGCTTCGAACCAGAGCTTGTAAAGAACGGCCAGACCCGAATTGACGGGATCGATGACAAGATCATCGGTCTCTATGCCGCCGGTCTGACTGTCCGGGACATTCAGACCCATCTGCTTGATCTTTATGGCCTGAAGGTCTCTCCTGACTTGATCAGTCGCGTTGAATTACCCCGGGTTTTGTGGAGACAGAACGACCCGAGAGGTAATAAGAATTCATGAGCAATAAATCGAAGCGTTTTCCGCCTGAATTTCGCGAACGTGCAGCCCGCATGGTTCTGGAGGAAGAGAAGAACCATCCTTCGCGGTGGTCTGCAGTGATGATGATAGCGCCAAAGCTGGATATTCATCCTGACACGCTGTCAAAATGGACCCGTCTGCATGAGCGGACCAATGCGCCTGCGGTGAGTGACCTGCCTGATCGAGAGAAGATCAGGCAACTGGAGCGAGAGAACCGCGAATTGCGGCAGGCTAACGAAATCCTGCGCAAGGCGTCGGCATATTTTGCCCAGGCGGAACTCGACCGCCTATGTGGACGGCCGTTTAAAGGCAATGCTTCACATTGTCTTTCCCATGCAATTTCCAAAACGTATTATTCTACTGGCGGATGATGCATACCGATTTAACGTGAAGACCCGGTCAGATGCGCTCTTATGTCCGGCCTGTTTATGCGACTTTATGCGCTGGCCATCATGGGTGTGCGCTCACGTGTCAGGCACCAATCTCGTATCGCGTGCTCAGGGGCACAGACGGTCGAACGGTATGGCCTGAACTGTTGCTGAATGACAGTCTTCCCATCACGTCGGTTCATACATACTGCCGGATTTACCGGAGCAAGCTCCGGTGTCCATCGTTCTGCTGGTGCAGGTCAGCCTGCTGAAACACTGACACCAGCCGGACGATAGATCTCTTTACGTGACAACAACGCCCAGATGATACGAGCCATTTTATTGGCAAGTGCAACTGTTGCCAGACGCCTTGGACGACGCGCCATGAGTTCGCATAGCCACTGACCCGCAGCGCTATCCCACTTATGGGCACGATGAAGCATGGCCGTCGCACCAAGAACCAGCAACGTTCTTATCTGCCGGTTGCCCGTTTTGGTAATCCTTCCCAGACGGGTTTTACCGCCGGTAGAATGCTGACGAGGCACAAGCCCAAGCCAGGCGGCAAAATGGCGCGCAGAGGCGAAGGAGCCAATATCCGCGACCGAGGCGACAATCAGAGAAGCCGTTATGGGACCGACCCCAGGGATGGTCATCAGCCGACGCGCATCCTCATCGCTTTTTGCACGCGCCCGGATATGCACTTCCAAAGCATCAATGCTCTGAGCGACCTTTTCGTAATGCTCAAATAACAACATGGCACTCTGCTTCATGGTAGCCGGCAGGTCGGCTGATGTCTCTATTTTTGCCATCAGTTCTGGCAGATGGCGTGTGCCCAGAGGGGCTATCAGCCCGAACTCGGAAGCAAGAGCCCGTAACGCATTACTCAGCATGGTCTGCTGTTTGACCAGAAGAGCGCGGGTAGAATGCAGTGACAACACGCCTTGCTGCTCTTCGCTCTTGATCGGAACACACATCGTATCAGGATGAGTCGCCGCCATGCAGATCGCAGCCGCATCAACAGCGTCGTTTTTCTTGCCTTTTTTGACAAATGATTTGACCCGATCAGGAGGAACCAGTCTGACATCATGACCAATCCTGCTGATCACCCGTGCCCAGTAATGCGCTGACCCGCAGGCTTCCAGAACAACTTCACATGGGTCAAGTTTTGCAAAAAATGCTGAAATTTCACTGCGACCAAGCTTGCGCTTGAAAACGCACTTTCCATTTGCGTCAGCTCCATGAGCCTGAAAAACGGATTTGGCAATATCAAGGCCAATTATGCTAGCTTTCATACGGGCGGTCTCCTCCTGATGGTCAGTGAACCTCCATCATGGCACATTGATGCCGCAGGGAGGCCGTCCACCCCATCTGGTTCAGGCCATGACGCGCTTCATTGATGAGCACCGGCAGACATATGGTGTCGGGTCAATCTGCAAGATCCTGCCGATTGCACCATCTGTCTATTATGCTTATCGGGCGAGACAGAAAAATCCCTGCGTGCGCAGCCAGAAAGACAAAGAGCTGTGTCATGAAATCCGCAGGGTTTGGAACGAGAATTTCTGCGTCTATGGAGCGCGCAAGGTCTGGCATCATCTCAGACGCGAAGGCAGGACTGTCGCCCGCTGCACGGTAGAGCGGCTGATGCGCCAGATGGGACTGAAAGGCGTCATTCGTGGCAAGGGGATCAGAACCACACGGCCCGATCCACAACGTCCCTGCCCACAGGATCTGGTACAGCGACAGTTTCATGCACCAGCCCCCAACAGACTGTGGGTTTCGGATTTTACGTATGTTTCCACCTGGCAGGGCTTTGTTTATGTGGCCTTCATCATTGACGTCTTTGCCCGGGTCATTGTGGGCTGGCGTGTCTCGTCCACTGCCCATACCGACTTCGTGCTGGATGCCCTCGAGCAGGCTCTGTGCCAGAGGCAGCCTGAGGGAAAAGTGACCCACCATTCCGACCGCGGCTGTCAGTATGTGTCCATTCGCTACACGCAAAGACTGGCTGAAGCGGGTCTCGTTGCTTCTGTCGGAAGCGTTGGAGATTCCTATGATAACGCGCTGGCTGAGACCATAAACGGTCTCTACAAAACCGAACTCATCTATCGGCAGGGGCCATGGAAAAACAGGGAAGGGGTTGAACTGGCAACACTTAAATGGGTCGACTGGTTCAACAATCGACGGATCCTGTCCTCCATTGGAAACATCCCGCCAGCAGAAGCTGAAGCACGCTTTTATGCACAACAGAAATCACATGCTTTAGCCGCTTAAATCAGATAAAAAACGTCTCCACAAAACCCGGGGTAATTCAAAACCCAACCATCCCTGGACGAACGGTCAGGTTGAACGGATGAACCGGACAATCAAGGAAGCAACTGTCAAACGCTTCCATTACGACAGTCATGAGCAGTTGAGGACACACCTCAGCGACTTCATGGCAGCCTATAATTTCGGGCGAAGACTCAAGACCCTCAGTGGCCTTACCCCTTACGAATACGTCTGCAAAATCTGGACTTCAGAGCCAGAAAGATTCATCATTAATCCAACCCATCAAATCCCGGGACTAAACACCTAGCCAAATGACTACTGAGCAATCATTCAATCCCTTTAGCGGCAGGCGAGAATATTCCATCATGATCGGCACAGATCTCAGGACCATGCCTGAACTCTGTGTGCTCATCGCCCCAGGCCTTGAGAGCCATGATGACAGGCTCAAGGGTCCGCTCGCGTGGAGTGAGGCTGTACTCCACCTTTGGCGGAACTTCAGGATAAACCGTTCGCAACACGAACCCGTCACGCTCCAGTTCGCGAAGCTGGGTCGTCAGCATTCTCTGTGTGATATTGGGCAGGCGCTTACGGATGGCGTTGAAGCGTAGGGTCCCCTGAAGCAGGTGGTAGAGGATCACGCCTTTCCATTTTCCATCGATGAGCTGAAGCGTTGCCTCAACAGCGCAGCCGGGGCTGCAATCGAGCGACTGATGGCGGATACGGGTCATAACGGTATCATTTCCGACACTATGGGCGTTAAAAGTGCGTTCTTGTCTGCAAGCAGCATAGTGCTCACTCTTCTCCTCATTCAACAGAGGAGCAGACATCATGCGGGCCATCGGTTATCAGACGCCGCTTCCCATCGAAAATCCGGCGTCCCTTCAGGACATCGATCTGCCAAAACCCACCCCTTTGGGCCGGGATCTTCTGGTGGAAATCAGGGCCGTGTCGGTCAATCCGGTTGATACCAAAGTCCGTCGCAGCGCGACACCGGAGGCGGGTCAGTGGCGCGTTCTGGGCTGGGATGCTGCAGGCGTTGTTGTAGGAACCGGACCGGACGTCACGGATTTTTCTGTCGGCGATGAGGTCTTTTATGCCGGCGCGATAAATCGTCCGGGGACCAATGCCGAATTTCATCTGGTCGATGAACGGATTGTCGGTCGCAAACCCCACTCTCTGACCTGGGCCGAAGCCGCAGCCTTACCGCTGACCGCAATCACGGCTTGGGAAATGCTTTTCGATCGTCTGGATATTCGTCGGTCTGTACCGGGAACGACGTCCTCCATCCTGATCATTGGAGGCGCAGGCGGGGTCAGTTCAATCGCGATCCAGCTGGCCAAGGTTCTGACTAATATCACAGTCATTGCTACGGCTTCGCGCCTCGAAACCCAGGACTGGGTCACATCTCTCGGGGCAGATTACGTGATCGATCACAGCAAGCCTCTTGCGGCACAGGTTGCTAGCCTTCCTACGGGCGCTCCCGGTTTTGTCTTTTCGACGACGCAGACAGATCGGCATCTGGCAGAGATCGTCGAACTTCTGGCCCCTCAGGGACATTTCGGCCTGATTGATGATCCGGCTGAACTCAATGCCGTATCACTCAAGCGCAAAAGCCTCTCCCTGCACTGGGAACTGATGTTTACCCGCTCACTGTTCGGAACGGTAGACATCAGCGCACAGGGGAAACTCCTGAACGATGTGTCGCGTCTAATAGATGAAGGTCGCCTTCGCACGACGCTCGGCAAAAATCTTGGCGCGATCACCGCCGCTAATTTGCGGGAGGCTCATGCTCTGATCGAGAGTGGTCAGGCCAAAGGTAAAATTGTTCTCGAGGGTTTCCCTGCCTGAACGGAGAGAGCCATGACGAAAGCAGTCAAAGCGCTTGAGAGGAACAAGACCTCATGAATGACGAAGAGCATCTTACGCCCCTGAACCGAACGGGAGGTCGCTTCGATCTCAATAAAGTTGCAGCAACATTCCCCGAAACGGCGGACACGATGCTGCTGGACACCTATCTGACCGACAAGCCGGAAGCCAGTATCCGGGTCTTCCGGATTTATCGGGATGTGCCGCCGCATTACCATACCCAGTGCGATGAAGTGCTTCATGTCCTCTCCGGGACAGGCACGTTCTGGATTGATGATCCAAAGGAAGAGGCGCCGTTTGCCCCCGGCCATCTTCTGGTGTTCCCCCGTCGGGCCGTGCATGCCGTGCCCCGCATTCTGAGCCATCCAGTCGTTTTTCTGGCCATCGATACGCCGCGACGGGCCCCGGATGACGTGGTGTTCGTGGATCCTGCCGACGGTACGCCGTCCGGTTTTATTGCAGGGATCTGACATCATGGGAGTCATGAAACAGAATCAGCCGCATGCTTTCACAAAAAGAGGCCTGCGCAGGATCGCCATCGCCGTTTTCACGGGATACGTTGGGGTATGCGCGTATCCTGTTTCTTCCCATGCCCAGCCCATCAGGATTGAGGCAACCAGTACAGGCATGGACTGGAACGCCGTAGCGCTTGCTGGCGGTCATGTGTTTGTCTCAGGCCCTCACTGGACCGGGTTTTCCGGACCGGCCGTGGGTCTTCTGACGAAAAGCAAAGAGATAGAGCCGTTTCCGGATGCTGACTGGAATGGCTGGAAACCCGGACGGAATGCGACGCATCGGTTTGTCAGCGTCAACGCCGTCCATGTCGCTCCTGACGGCACGCTCTGGGTTGTTGATACTGGAACTCCGTCTTTTGGGGGGCCATCCGTACCCGGGGGAGCCAAACTGGTCCGCATTGATCCGGCAACAGGTCATGTGCTGCGGATCTATCCTCTGGGTCCAGAGATCGCGCAGGCAGGCAGTTATATCGACGATATCCGTTTTAACGGGAGGCATGCCTATCTTACGGATGCGGGCAAGGCCGCGCTGATCGTTCTTGATGTCGAAACAGGTCATACACGTCGTGTTCTGGACAACGATGTTTCCACACGCGCACGGACAGATCGACCGATTATCATGGATGGACGCGTCGTGGAGAAAGGTCCGCATCAACCGCTTCTGGTGAATGTTGATCCATTGGAAGTCAGTCCGGACGGGAAATGGCTGTATTTCGGGCCGCTTGAAGGGCCGTGGTCTCAAGTTCCGACAGCTCTGCTCGATGATCCCAATGTGTCGTCAACCGATCTGTCTGCGGCTGTGAAACCCTGGGCAGATTTACCTCCGATCGGGGGCAGCGCCATGGATACTGCAGGAAATCTCTATTTCACCAGTCTGAAGGATAATGGCGTCTATCGGAGAGACGTTTCCGGGAAGATCATGAAACTAATCTCGGATTCACGTCTGCACTGGGCTGATGCACCTTGCCTTGCTCCGGATGGCCGTCTCTGGCTGCCAGTCGCGCAACTGGATCGTCTTCCGATGTTTCATCAAGGAAAGTCCCACAGTAATCAGCCGTTTCTGCTGGTATCCATCGATTTGAATGCTGGGCTGGTCAAACCTGAACGATAGGGCTGTGATGACCGCCAAACGCCCCGATAATCGCCTGCGGGATGCTTTCTCTCATGCAAGGGTACTCGCGAAGTCGCTGTGTTTTGGCGGACATCGTCACCTGTAATGCCATCGAAGTTTGCCAGGATCCTTTGTTGGCAAGTCAGGGGAAGCAATCCAACGGCGCATCTGGGCGGTACGATGCCGCCGCCATGGACGTCAGCTATAATATTCATGAAGCCGTTAGCAGACCTTCGGCTTACCCCTACTGATCCGCCTATCTGCTTAGTGATACAGGAGCAGACAGGCGACAGTCGCCTACATATAAGTCATGCGATACGTATGAATGATTTACCAAGAGCAGACATAAGCCGCTTTCTCACCATTGGTATTGTGCCGTAACCAGTGGGTTATCCAAGATCTGATCTGAGACGGGCAAATAAACTCTACGAACCTTTTTCACTCGACCTGCACATTTTCATATAGGCTGCGGGACTATGCCCCGTGATCTTCCGAAATATTGCCGCGAAGGCACCCGGACTTTCGTAACCGACGTCAAGGGCGACGCTTGTAACCGCCTCCCCGCGTGCCAGCCTTTCCTGTGCATTGAGGATACGCAGCCGCTGACGCCAGGCCGTAAACGGCATTCCCGTCTCAGCCCCGAAATGCCGGACGAAGGAACGCACTGACATGGAAGCCTCGATCGCCCAGTCCTGCTGCTCGCGCGTGTCGGCCGGATTTTCACTCAGTGCATCAGCCACACGACGCAGGCGGCCATCCGTCGGAAAAGGCAAGGAAACCGATGCGCGGGGCAAGGATAAAAATTCATCCCAGAAACTCTCGGCCAGACGGGTGAGACTATCGCTCCAAGATTGATCCGACGCACAATGCGATAACCGTTCGGCTTGCGCGATCAGGAGGGGCGTACCCCGCACGAGAAACGGCTGGGCGGATAACATCGTGGAGCGTGCCTGATCGATGAACAGGCTCCATCCGCGCACGGCGCCGTGCGAACGGGCTGTATGACACAGATAAGGTGGCAACCACAAAACCTGGCCGGGGCCGATCAGCCAGTATGCCGCGTCCGTCCGCATACCCATCACCCCACGCCCGATCCCGAAGATCTGACCACGGGAATGTTCATGAAGGGCCGCAATCCGGCGGGTTTCCTGCTGCATATGCCCACCTAACAGCCAGGGAAGATCTGCATCTGGACTGTCCATGCAAGACGGGATCAGGGAGGAAATGGCGCACATGAGTAGAAATGTGGCCTACGTGATGAGGCACGCCAAGCCCCGTTCTCCTAAAACTTCGCATGAAGCGACACGGGGCCCCTGCGGATCTCGCGCAACCACAGCAAAGAGACATCATCATGAAAATCGGATTTATCGGGCTGGGTGCCATGGGCCATCCTATGGCAAGACGCCTTCTCGATGCGGGACATCATCTCGTCGTCTACAATCGAACAGCAGCCAAAGCAGACGATCTCGTGGCTATGGGAGCGGTTCTGGTGGAAACGCCCGCCGCCGTCGCCTGGGAAGTCGATATCGTCTTTTCCATGATGTTCGACGATGCAACTACCCAGGAAACAACGTTCGGCAAGGACGGAATTGCGGCCGGTTTGTCGTCAAAGGCCATTCACGTCTGCTGTAGCACGGTCTCCCTCGCCCAAGCGCGCCGTCTGCGCGACGGTCATGCGGAGCGTGGGCAGAGTTATGTCAGCGCCAACGTTCTCGGGCGTCCGCCCGCGGCAGAAGCGGGGGAACTGTTTGTTATGGCGGCGGGAAGCCGTAACGCACTGGATCGCCTGGAACCGGTGCTTAAGTGCTTCGGACCCCATGTCTTCCGGATAGGCGATGATCCCATACAGGCTAATCTCGCCAAGCTGTCGCTGAATTTCATGATTTATTCGACTATTGAGCAGATGGCGGAGGTGTTCGCGCTCAATGAGAAGGCCGGAACCGACCCCCGCATGATCTTCGAGGTTATGACGGGCAGCTTTTATAATGCCCCAGTCCACAAGAACTACGGCAAGCTCATGGTCGAGCACGATTACGACTATCCCGGCGCGCCGGTGACGCTCGGCCTTAAGGACGTCAAGATGTTCATGGACGCCGGCGGCGACTATGGTGTTCCGCTGCCTTATGCCTCTGTTGTCCGCGATCGCCTGCTCAGCGCCGTCAGTGCCGGAGATGCCGATCGCGATTTCGTCGTGCTGCTGGAACGCGTGCGGCAGGAGAGCGGTTTGAAGTAGGATGGACGGCAACCGCGTGAACACATCTGGAGGCTTGGCTGCTAAAATGACGAAACGGGTTCTGGTGATCATGGGCAGTGTGCGGGCTGGGCGTCATTGCCCTTCTATCGCACAATGGGTTTCCGAAGTCGGACGGGAAAAGACCGCTCTCACCATCGAAATCATTGATCTCGCGGAGTGGTCGCTTCCCATGGACGACGAGCCCGGCATTCCAGGACTCGGCCTCTACAAGCATCCACATTCAAAAGCCTGGAGCGAGAAGGTGGCGCAAGCGGATGGCATCGTCTTTGTGACACCCCAATATAACTGGGGGTATCCGGGCGCGTTGAAGAATGCCATCGACCATTGCTATCTCGAGTGGCAAGGAAAACCCCTGATGATCGTCACCTATGGCGGTCATGGCGGCGGGAAATGCGCGGTACAACTCCGTCAGGTCGCCGACGGGCTCAAAATGAGACCTGTTTCTCCGATGCCTGCAATTACCTTTTCAAACGCTATGATTCGAGAAAATGCTCACTTGATGACGTGACGTTTGAAGCAGCTCTTTCCCCGGCCCAGGACGGTTGGATAGCGCTCGCTGAAAGCCTGTCCTCTTCGATGTAACGTGCAAGCACTTGTATTATCAGACAAATCCATCTGATAATACGGTCAGACGGAAAAACCGTCCGGCAATGCCTACCTGGCGGCGTATTGGCGTCAGCCGGGAGACGGCAGGCTGCGGAAAAAAGCGGCCTGCCTTCGTTCGAAGCGAGCATCGAAATTACCGGCAAGAACGGCGTCCAGGCCTTGGGGCAGGGCCGAAAATCGATCGCCAAAACCCTGTTCGCGGCTTGTGAAGCAGCCCGTTACGCCGATATTACCAACGCAAATACATGTGAGGATGGCCGCACGATCGTCCAGTCCAGTCCGCTCACCCGGATCTCGGCCTCCTGCCGGTCCTTGTCGCGATAGATGGGACCAAGGAGCAACGGCTGGAATATCCGATCGTAGAAGAAGCCCCCATGGCCGCGGCTGTCGCCCGCGCCCATGCCGGTAATGCAGACCAGTCGCTTGATCGACTGCTTCTTCATCTCATCGATCAGGACGGGGGTGGCGGCGGAGAGAAGCGTTACTTCCCGCCACGGGCTAAGTCTGGGACCCAACGAACTGATCACGCCGTCGCATCCCTTCAGCGCATCGGCAGTGGCGACGGGATCAAGGGCGTCGCCTTGAATGAGATCGGCCCCGGCAAGCAGTGGTGCAGCCTTGGCAACCGAGCGGACCAGGGCGTTCACCTCATAGCCCTTGGCCAGAGCCTCCTGAACGATCTGGCGGCCCGTACCGCCGGTGGCGCCTATAACGAGGATTTTCATGGCTGGCTCCGCAGTCCAGAACGCAGAAACGCAGAAGACAGGTTCATGGCCTCCCGCGCTGCATGGAACATCGCGATATTTGCAGGAAAGACATGGGTCATACCGGACCAGACGTGTGTTTCAATCGTCGCTCCCTGCCTCTGTGCTGCCGTGTCGTAGTTGACCGCATCATCGAACAGGATTTCATCCGTGCCGATATGAATCATGACTGGCGGCATCCCGGACATGACGCCGAACAGAGGTGACAGACGTGGGTCGCGCCGATCGATCGATGCCCCCGCGTAGAGTTCGGCAGCGCCAGCCAGCACTTCGCATGTGAGAACCGGATCGATATCGGCGTGTGAAGCAAGGCTTGGCGCTGTGAGCGTAAGGTCGGTCCACGGCGACATGGCAACTACACGCTGAATCGACGGGCCTTCTTGTGTCTTATTCCGCGCCGCATCCTGCGCGAGTGCAAGGGCGAGCCCGCCGCCGGCGGAATCCCCCGTAAGCGCCAGCTTGCGGAATCCCTGCCGGTGCAGCCCATCCAGAACAGCACCGGCATCATGGAAGGCGGCGGGGAAAGGCCTCTCGGGGGCGAGAGCATAATCCGGGATGAAGACGGCCATCCCGGTGCCTGCCGCAATATGGCTCACGAAAGGCCGGTAGGCCTCAGCCGAGCCGACAACATAGGCTCCTCCGTGAAAATGGATGATTGCTGCTTCCGGTTCCGCACTCCCCGGCTTGCACCACCAGCCGGGAATGTCTCCGATAACCTCTTGCTCGAATGTGACGCCGACAGCGGGCAGAATAGAGGCCATAAAGGCATCATAGATGCCCTTCGTTTCGGGAGAGATCGTCAGCTTGGGCTGCTGCGCGAGATAGGCGCGCATTTTTTCCATTTCGGCGCGGTCAGCCGGATGAAGGCTATGTTCGATAATTGCCATTTCTTCTTACCTTCATTGTTCGACGGCAGTTATATAGTGGTATCGTCATGTGTCCGTAACGCCATTGACGCTACCCTTTCGTTTCATTTATGAAACGCCATGGATCTGATTGCTCTTGAGGACTTTCTACTTGTTGCCAGATATGGTGGGCTCAGCGCGGCCGCCAGAGCAAGCTCGCGATCGAAGGCAACGTTATCCCGACAGGTCATGCGGCTGGAGGATAGCCTAGGAATACGACTAGTCGAACGCGGCACCAGCCGTCTACGCCTGACGCCAGAGGGAAAAATCCTTCAGGCAAGGGCTGAGGGCATATTCTCGGAGTTTCGCGATCTTGAAGCGGCGATGCAGGGAAAAGGACGGGAGCCGGAGGGCAGGCTGCGCCTGAGCGCCCCACTGTTGTTCTCACATCTCTATCTCGGGAAACTGGCCGCTGCTTTTCGGGAGAAATACCCGAAAGTGCTTCTGGAAGCTCACGTCGAAGACCGGCAGGTCGATCTTGTCGAAGAAGAGTTCGATGTTGTTATCCGCGTCAATCCCCGCTCTGTGCATGGCTTGGTGGGAAAGCGGTTTCGGACAGATCAACTGGTCCTGGTCATCAGGCACGACCTGTACCGTCAAAGGGGCGGAAGCGCATCCGAAAGCCTGCCCGCGATTTTGTTGTCGTCACAAAAGGCCGATCCATGCTGGCATGTGACCATGGCAGATGGTGTCAAGCGCATCGGTGCGCAGCTGGTGATGCAGCTTCCATCCTATTTCATGATTCATGCCGCTGTCCTGAGCGGCGCAGGCGCATCCGCCATGCCACGTTCCATTGTCGAGGAAGATTTGCAGTCCGGCGCTCTTCTCAGCCTGGGCGAATTGGAGGGCGGAGCGACCGAGATATGGGTTCTGTACAGTGCCAGGCGTTTGGCATCCCCGCGCGTTGTAGCCTTCGTCCAATTTATTGGTGACTACTTTGACACCGGGTACCTGCCAAAATCGCCTTGCAGGCAGGGCCTGCCCAGATTCTGTCGAGGCGATGCGGCAAACTCATACAGGCATCGTTGCCCTGACTGCAATCTCTGCTTCTGACGAGCGCCTTATCGCCGTTCGAGAGATGCTCGTGTCAGGCGCGGCAGACGGTTGGTTGACATCTCGTG
The DNA here is from genome assembly GCF_001499615.1 of Acetobacter senegalensis. Classification (NCBI taxonomy): domain Bacteria; kingdom Pseudomonadati; phylum Pseudomonadota; class Alphaproteobacteria; order Acetobacterales; family Acetobacteraceae; genus Acetobacter; species Acetobacter senegalensis. Next base: position 2,410,967 of record NZ_LN606600.1, read on the forward strand.
CCACCGGTGCGGGCGAATAAATCATCTTGCGGACAGGCTAGAGGCAATCATCAAATCCTCATGCCGCCCGAAACCTCGATCCGCTGGGCGTTTACCCAGCGATTATCTTCCGAGAGTAACGATGAAATCATCGGGCCGATATCCTCTGGCTGGCCCGGACGGCCTAGCGCGGTCATGCCCGCAATAGCCTTCGCGACATCGGGATTGTCGCGCACGACGCCGCCGCTGAAATCGGTCGCAATTGCGCCTGGTGCGACGCAATTCACCGCGATCCGCCGCTCTCCAAGCTCGAACGCCATATATTTGGTCATGGTTTCGACGGCTGACTTCATCGTGGCATAGGCGGCGCGGTTCGCCATGATGATCCGGGTCAGGCCGGATGAAATGTTCACGATGCGACCGCCGTCGTTCATCAAGGGAACGAGCTTTTGGGTCAGGAAGAAGACGCCCTTGACGTGGATCCTGTACAGCGTGTCGAATTCGTCCTCATTTGCATTCAGAAAACCCATGCCGCTGGAGTTGCCTGCATTGTTGACGAGATAGTCGAATTTCTCCGCGCCAAGAGAACGAAGTGTCTGGTTAAAAGTATCAGTAAATTGATCGAAGGAGGCGGTGTCGCCTGTGTTCAATTGCAGCGCGACAGCCTTGTTGCCCGCTTGCTCTATGAGAGCTACCACCTTATCGGCCTCGGACTTGTTTGTGTTATAGGTAAAGATTGGCGTGACACCCCGCCGGGCGAGAGCCTCGACAGTGGAGCGGCCAAGGCCGCGGCTGCCGCCCGTAACGAGGGCGATGGAAGATATATTTGTCATACGGACAACTCCTTGCTAGGTGCCCCAAGATACGCCCAATGTTCTCAGAGTATTAGATTGCGGTTGCCGTCATCACTATTCTGACATACAAAACAATCGATATGGACAGGCTGTCTACCCTGGAATTGTTTGTGCGGATTGTTGAGCGAGCCAGCTTCAGCGCTGCCGCTGCCGATCTGGGTGTTTCCCGGCCTGTCGCGACAGCTGCCATCAAGGATCTGGAACAACGGCTTGGTGCGCGCCTGTTGCAGCGTACGACACGGCATGTTCAGGCGACGGTTGAGGGAGAGGCATATTATCGGCGCTGTGTGTCAATCCTTGCTGATATCGAAGACGCGGACCGGAACGCAGGCGGCGGTGTGACCGGTCTGTTGCGTGTCGACGTTCCGGGAAACCTTGCGCGTACAATGCTCCTTCCCGCATTGCCGGATTTTCTCGCGCAGCATCCGGGGCTCACGGTTCATCTCGGGGAAGGCGAGCGCTATGTCGATCTGGTGCGGGAAGGTGTCGATTGCGTTATTCGCGCTGGGAAGCTCGCGGACAGCGACATGATCGTTCGATCGCTTGGTGTCATGCAGGAAATCACCTGCGCAAGTCCGGACTATCTCAAAAGATATGGAACCCCTTCATCCCCGGATAACCTCGATGGTCACATGATGGTCGGTTTTGTATCGTCGCGTACCGATCGAGCTATGCCCATGGAATTTACAGTGAAAAACAAGACGGTAGAAGTCGCGTTGCCTTCGCGTGTTCTGGTTTCTGGCGCCGATGCGAATGCCGCAGCAGCGCGCCTCGGATTGGGGCTTGTCCAAGCCCCGCGCTATCGCTTCAAGCAGGATCTAGCGTCAGGGGCGCTCATAGAAGTATTGGCCGAATTCACTCCGCCGCCTGTGCCAGTCTCCATTCTTTATCCCAGCAATCGTCAACTTTCTCCGCGTATCCGCGTGTTCATCGACTGGCTTGCTTCGACGTTAGGCCCCAAACTTTCTGCTGCTAACGAATAAGCGCCCATTGGCGTCTCAGGCTTCAAAAATAGCTGTTTCAGCTTAGCTTATTCTTTTCGGTGAGCGGGAGAGGGCGAACGCAGCAAGCCAGAAGATAGCGGCCTCAATGCACAACCCCGTCCAGCCCCAGCGTTGTAGAACCATGCCGGCGATCTGGCTACCGATGGCGCCGCCGAGGAAAGTGGTGAACATGAAAACCGTGTTGAGCCGTCCACCGGCGGCCGGATCAATCGACAGCGCCGCATGTTGCGAGGGAATCTGTATGTAGAGCATCGCGATGGGTAGCAGGAACGCCGCGACAAAGACTACGGCAAGATTTTCCTGTCCAAGCAGGAAGCCAAGGATCGCTATCAGCAATGCAATGAGACCAATCGTCAGCGGCGTTCTTGGTCCGCTTCGTGCCGTTAGCTTGCCTGCAAATGGCGCGGCCAGTGTAGCGCCGATTCCGAGCAGACCGACAAGGCTGGCCTGTCCAGCACTGAACGAGAAAGGTGGCGATATGAGAAGTGGCGTCAATCCCACCCAGAATGCGTTGAATGCTGCGTAATTTGCGGCATTACGCAAGGCCACTTGACGCAACAGCGGGCTTGTTCGGACTAACCGTGTCATCGATGAGAACAGTTCGGCATAGCTGTGGCGATGCACTTTTGGGCTGTTTGGTAAGGTGAAAGACGCCATCCAGCTGACGATGAGTGTGACGATGCTAGCGGTCACATACGTGGCTTTCCAACCAGCGTAATCGCCGATGCCGCCAAAAATCGGTCGTGACAGGGCGATGCCGCAGATCATGCCAGTCAGAATGACGGACATCGCTGGTGCCCGCTGTTCAGGCGGCATTTCCGCCATTACCAGCGGGATGAGGATTTGCGGAATGATCGAGAACATGGCGGCCAAAGCGGTCGCGAACATGATCGGTGTCAGCCCGTTTGAAAGCGCGCCACATGCCAGAGTTATCGCGCATAGTGTGCCGAGTATCCGGACGAGATTGCGCGGATTGTGTCGATCGGCCAGCGGCACCAGCAGTAACAGTCCTGCTGCATAACCGAGAAGCGACACCGTGATGAGGCCTTGCGCTGCCGTAAGGCTCGATCCGGTGCCGGCTGCAATCACTGTGAACAGAGGTTGACCGATATAGATGTTTCCCAGAGTGACGCCAGCGCAAAGCGCGCAGGCGCCGACCATGCGGGCGGAAGCAGATTTGGATGCCATGATATGCGAGCCATGTAACTGATGAGTTGCAAATTACGTACCCCTCCAGTTACATTCTTGTCAACCCACCGGTTACATGGCTATTATCGCTGAATGAAACGAGATTCTGACGCAACCAAAGCGCGGCTGCTCGATGCCGCCATTGCTGAATTCGCTGCCTATGGCATCGAGGCGGCGCGACTTGATCGTATTGCCTTAGAGGCGCGGGCGAACAAGCAGTTGATTTATCGCTATTTTGGTGACAAACGCGCCTTGTTCGATGCGGTGATCCACAAGACGATGACGGAGTTGGCGGAAACAATCGAGGTCACCCCCGACGATATTCCGGGTTATCTGGATGCCATGCGCAGCTATCACACTTCTCATCCGCATGTTCTGCGCCTCTTGATGTGGGAAGCGCTGGAGCATGATGACACGGATGTCTTGGCGGAACCCGAGCGACAGGCGCATTATACACGCAAGACCGAAAGGTTTCGAAGCGCGCAGGAAAAGGGTGTCATCCGCTCTGATATAAGACCGGAATATCTGACGTTAATATTGCTGGGATTGGCATTATGGCCGCGGGCTGTTCCGCAACTCAGCCAGTTGATAACCGGAGAGACGGCGGGGAGCGACCGCATTCACGCTGCGACAGTCACCCTTGCCCGACAGATGCTTGAACCGCGCAGATGAATTTTGCGTGAATCCGATCAGCAAGGCTGCCGGAAAGAGCGCCTCAGCCCCTCTATGAAACTGCGGGTGCGGATCGAAAGGTGACGCCGGCTGGGATAAATTGCATGGATGGTGACTTCGTTCATTGCGGTCTCCGGCAGGATTTCCACCAGATCGCCGTGCTCGATGTCTTTTTCAACGATGAATGAAGGCAGAAGCGCGATCCCAAGGCCCGCGAGCGCGGCCACACGGATCGCGTCGCCGCTGTCAAAGCGAGCATGGGCACCGCCATGGATCGTGACGGGCTGTCCGTCTTCGCCGGGCAGGCTCCATACCGTTGATGTCGCGCCTAATCCATAGACCAGCCGCTTGTGATGCGCCAGATCCGTAAGGCTGGCCGGTGTGCCCTGTTTCAGGAGATATTCGGGCGAAGCGTAAACTCCAAGCCGCGCCCGGTCGATCACCTGCGTGATATACTGCCCGTTCGGCGCGGTCGCCCCGACCCGGATCGCAAGATCGAACCCTTCCTCGACAAGATCGACCAACCGATCGGTGAAGCTCACTTCAACGGCCAGATCGGGCGCGGTTTCGAGATAGGTTACAAGGTAGGGGATAATTTTTGCCTTGCCGTAGCCTTCGGAGACGGTCAGGCGCAATGTCCCGTGCGGTCGAAGCTGATCCTGACGAATGCTCGCCTCGGCCTCGGCAAGGTCTTCGAGCAGTTGCAGGCTACGGCGGTAGAATTCATGGCCTTCGGTGGTCAGGGACAGGCTGCGCGTGGTGCGGTGGAACAGCCGAATCCCAAGATAATTTTCCAGCCGCGTCAGCGCCTTTCCGGCCGCGGAGCGGGTTAGCCCAACAGCCTTTCCACCGCCGACAAAACTGCCAGCCTCGGCCACGGCAACAAAGATACGCAGCGCCCCGATATCGAGATCGGAAGCGGGAGGCAAGCGTTTGGCGATATTTCGGCTTTGCATCGGGGAAACCTGTTCGTCAATTGAAGGTCCATATTACCGATTGTCGAACAGATTATGAAAGGTATTTAAATGTCCTCCAGGAATACGCTTCCCGAGAGTGCACAGGCGGCCCTCAACGGCTGGATCGAGGCCGCCGCCCCGGTGGTGGAAAAGATTTACGGCACGTCAGAAGCCAGTTGGGCGCAAGTCCGCTCCGAGTATATGAGCGGTCTTGGCCACCTGTTTCCCGCGCTGAAAGACGTTTCCTATGGAACCACGACGCTGGATTCCGTGCCGACGATGACGGCTGTTCCCGAAGGCCCGGAACCTCAACGGGTTTTGCTCTATATCCACGGTGGCGGATACGTTCATGGCGGCGTTGAAGGCTATCGCGGTTTGACCGGGCGGCTAGCAAAGGCCTTGAATGCGAAGGTCTATGCACCCGATTATCGTCAGGCACCGGAATTCCCATTTCCAACGCCAATCGATGATGTGTTTGCTGTCTATCGCGCACTCCTTTCATCAGGAGTTGATCCGAAAAATCTCGTTCTTGCGGGCGATTCCGCTGGCGGCGCTATGGTCGTCACCATGATGCGCAAAGCCCGCGATGCGGGGATCGCATTGCCTGCGGCCGGCGCTGCCTTTTCGCCATGGGCCAATCTGACCCATAGCGGGCGGTCAGCCACGGTGCGCGATGGGATTGATCCGCTTTGCAGCGTGGAATTTTTGAACAAGCTGGCGCGCATGTTCCTCGCCGGGGAATTGCCGACACATCCTGATGCCTCTCCAGTCTTCGCCGATGTTCACGATCTGGCGCCGGTGCTGATCCAGATCGGCGAAAACGAGGTCATGCTCAGCGATGCGATCCGTCTTGCATCCAATCTGGGCGAGGCGCGGGTGCGCACATCGCTTGAAGTCTGGCCGGGCATGTTCCACGTCTGGCACTTGCTTGCGGGCAATCTGCCCGAGGCCGATCAGGCCCTGCGCAACGCCGTACGGTTTCTGGATGATGCCTTCCAAGCAGGAGAGCGTTGACATGAGCGACGCATTGACGCGCGCACTGGACGCCGTCATGGCCGATTGCATCGAGAACAACCTGCTGGTCGGTGCCGATATCGCGGTTATGCATCACGGCATGCTGCGCTACCGCAAGGCCTGGGGGTGGCATGACCGCGAAGCGCGGCGAAGAATGACGACCGACGCGATTTTCCGCTATGCCTCATTGACCAAAGCCATCGTCTCGGTTGCCGCACTGCGGCTGGCGGAGATGGGCACGATTGATCTGCGGGCGCCTGTCACCCGCTATCTGCCGGAATTCCAGCCGGCATTGCCGTCGGGCGAACAGCCGGAAATCACCATCACCCATCTGCTGACGCATACGGCGGGTCTGTCCTACGGATTTCTTCAGGGCGAGGACAGTCCCTATCGTCGCGCGGGCATCTCCGACGGGCTCGATGCAGTGCCCATTTCCAACGATGAAAACCTGCGCCGACTAGGGCAGGTGCCCTTGTTCTATGCCCCCGGCACCCAGTGGGAATACTCGCTGGCTACCGATGTCCTGGGCAGCGTGATCGAGCACGTCACGCACGAAACGCTTTCGGCTGCGGTACGACGCCTGATCACCGAACCGGCTGGCATGCGTGACACTGACTTCCGGCCCACCGACCGCAGTCGGGTCAGCGTGCCCTATCTCGATGGCGACCCCGTTCCCCGCCGAATGCAAGCACAGACATTTGCCGCCATCCCCACGGGCATCGTGCACTTCGGCCCCGAGCGGGCATGGACGCCGGGGACGGCGGAATCCGGCGGTGCGGGACTTTTCGGCAGCGCCGACGACTATGTGCGGTTTCTTGAACTGCTGCGTAACGGCGGTGCCCCATTGCTCGGGCTGAACAGTATGCGCCTGCTCGTCACCAATGCCATCGGCGATCTGAGCGTCTCGTTTCTTGGTCCCGGCTGGGGCTTCGGACTTGGCGTGGCAGTCCTCAAGGACCCCGTCATCGCCGCCACCCCGCAGGCGGCAGGCACATGGCTCTGGAGTGGCGCCTACGGCAATCACTGGTTCGTCGACCCGGCAAACGCGCTGTCAGTGGTAATTCTCACTAACACCGCCTTCGCTGGCATGGCAGGACCCGTGCCCGACCGGATCAGGGATACGATCTACGCCCGGCTCTGACAGCGACCGGCCCCGAACATGCGGTCGGGACCGGTCGCGCCTCTCCATTTTCATACCTCGACTTGTAGTGAATGTCGGTGTCGGTAGTTGCGTGCCCCCGCAACCAGAAACACCAAAAAAACCTCGCTAAGTCCCTGACTTGGCGAGGTTTTTTGTTGCGCCCATTACCACACGCCTATCAAATTCCTCATCATTTCAAGGATTTAACGCCGGTAGGTTCAAATCGGGGTCCATGACACCCGCAACCAACTCTCCTGTACCCGGGCGTACAAGGGCGGGCTTCAGCGTACCAGGGCGTGAGCAAGCGCAGGAGACAGGGAAGGGGAGATCGAGGTCTCAGGCGGGGGTATGCGGAAACTTGCGAGACAATGCTTTGTCGGGATGACGACAATGGGGGGGGAGCGGTCTGTCCGCTTCGCGGCGCAAACATTTGGAATCGGACGCCGCCGACAACCCCGGCACGGTTCAGTCAGCTTTGCTGGCTTGCTTGTTTTGCCACGACGAGCCGCAGCGACTAGGGCGATATTCTACACGGTAGTTACTCCCGCCGAACCTTCTGTGCACGCAGCGCATCTGGACACGGAAATGATCGCATTGCCGCGTGCGACGAAGAGCTTAGGCGCCTCTTTGTGAACTCTTCGGTAAATCTCTGGCGTGTCTGATTCTTCTAGTCATATCCGTATCCTCGGCTATTGCGGTTGATGATAGACTCTCCACTCCAAGGGGGTAGGATCAGAAAAAATCAAACATAGTAAATGAAGTTATCTATAAAATCATTGAGAGCGGAGGCGCATCGCAAGATCGTTTAAAAGATTGCGGTCTTCTATTGTTAACGGGCAGTTTGCATTTAGTATCTGATTAGCGGCTAATTGCTGGCTTACGCCGAAACTATTTGTTATTTCATCTATTGCTTCAGAAATATTTGCAAATCTGCCAACGATATTTCTAGCTGTATTACGGGGGAGTAAAAATTCAGCTTGGAAGCCTCGGGCAATTTGTTCGACCGTTTTAGGAAGAATTCCCCCAAGTACTTCAACAACAGGAAAGTAGAGGTTCCTATCGACTAAAATGTGACAAATCTCGTGCGCAAGGCTAGCTCGCCTGCCACCGAGGCTTTGAGAATGTATTCCATTTCGATTCAAGAAAACCGTTGGTTGAGAGTGCTTCTGCCAGCAAGCAATCGCATCTATCTTATTTGTCGCCCAATGCACATCGTGGATACGAACATTCCACTTCTCTAAAAGATCACCAGGGTCTCCAGGCGTTTGATCATTGAGCTTTGCATCTGCGCGCAGCCAATTCGCAAGATAATACCCCAACTGAACGGGCCTTTTATACTGAGCGATATCTGAACTGTATTTTTCATATGCTGCCAATGCGCGAGTGCTAACGTCCAAGAGTTGTCGCTCAAGAGGAACGAAAGTGACGCTATCAAGTGCAGCCAGCACCTCGAGCATTTGATCAGGGGCGAGAGAACCCATCATTCTCGCAGCGGCAAGAAGCCTTTTAGATCGTGTATTAATAGTACTTAGATCGACCGAAGTATTCGAATTTGCAACATCAGAAACAACATGCTGGATTAGCCATTCTCCGATTTTATCGTCGGGCATGCGCTTCGTAGATAATTCGATCACACGGGAAATAGGAAGAATGTTTTTTCCGCGCCAACTATTTACTAGGCTATGGACTTCAATATTGATAGCACCAATCTTAGACAGCCACATGAGCCTTGATGCGACTAAATCACCAACTTGAGAGAGTACTTCTTTTGTATTAGAAAAGGGAAGAGTAAAGATCTCTGAATTATTTCTTGCGCCATCATCTTCACTGTATTCCTCGCTTATCATAGAAACCTGCATAAGGTTTCCAACCTTGAAAAACGAAAACCTTGAAATATTTGTTCGATTAAATGCTTCCACAAAATTATGATCTGGGATCACCTCTTTTTGAGGTAATTCAACATTAGAATAATGCCGCTGATACTCCAATGGCTCACTGAGGACAAGTGAAGCCCAGCTAGCTGAAAGCCACTGCAATAACTGAATGGAGTCAAATTCCCACAATGAATTTTGATCATTTATATCTTTGTTTTTAATAGAAATTCTAGCATGACCAGTTTTTAAATCATCATTAGGATTGCCGATTCGAGGAATTGCGTCCCAAGTCAGATCAAACTTAAGATGAGCAGCATCACCCAAGGTTGCCGCTCTGCGGTGCTCTGGGCGTAATTTAATGCCTAAGCGCTTCTCGATTATGCCATCTGCTTTGCCTCTCCGTTGCAACATAAGCACAGAAACGATGGCCGCATCGTACGCGCGCGTTTTGTCATCGTGATCAAGTTGATCAAGATAATTTTTTAGATCACGCGTTTCTGATGAGTTATCCATAGTCATCTCTTACTCACCTACATAACTTTCAAAGCGAAGAACCGCATCGGAGTCGTCAAAATTAAAGAAGCCCTCCCAACACTGTCCTTTAAGCAATCGGTATCCAAGCTTCTCCCTACCAACCCTCACCTCTTTGTCGGAGAGGATCCAAACTGCCCTTGGCCCTTCTACATCGATATCCTCAAGAATGTCCTGGTATTCGTCTTCATCTATTTCGTCTTTGCATTCTTCTAAATTTTTGTACACTTGTTGCCGCAGGTTTTCCCAACTTGCCGTCGTTGGGAGAAATCCGAACCGCGCCCAAACATAAGGCCCGCTATCCATGCCAGCTTTGATTTTTACTACTTTAAATCCAAATGCCCTGTAGATATTAAAGCTGTTTCGAAGTAGTCTCCGGCCATATCCGCGCCCTTCCGGGTTTATGATAAGTCCGTCATGAACTATAAATTTATCTTTGAAATTTATAGTTCTCTCAATCTCAATTATTGGCTCCGGCGTTCCTATAATTTCACAGGAAAAAAAGATAGCGTCAGAGTACGGGCGGTAATTGGAACAGCACCACGAACCAAGACCCGAGCTAATTCTGTCAAAAAGATCAGAAAGGCTTTCCGAGCAAAAATTATCCCACGTATCCGCTAGACTCTCTGTTATTACATTCGTCATTCTGAATTTATTATCCAGTTTAATTTACCAATTTAAGCATCTAAAGCGGATTAGAAATTATATACTTAATACAAGTATACCGCAAGAAAGAAAAAAGTCAAGTGTGGGCGGGTCGAAACACAAGACTTATCATCTAGAGCAAAGTGCTCACAGCAGAGCACGTGGCTGCGACGACGGTTGTGCATCAGCCATAGCGGACTGCAATGCGTCGCAAGTCCTTGAAACGGTTGAACATGATCTCGATAAGGCAGTCATCCCCAAGGGATGATGTTAGTTAACAAACGCTTCAGTCAAACGGAAGAAGGGCTCAGCCGTGGAAAAATTTACGCTGTGGACGCTGTGAGAGACAATGGTTTTGGATTTTCCGAAACCATACCATACGTCTGCTTTATGGAGTTGGAAGATGGATACGTGATGTCAGCAACGAGGCGGAGGAACGAACCCGCTGCGCGGGATTGGTGCGGTGTGCAGGTCTGTCACCACGGCGTGAGCGATCTGTTTTATTTGGAACTGTCCTGATCGGACCAAGCACTCTGGCTTCTTCCCACCAGAAGGAGCCGGATGATGACAGAGTCCCTGTGCATTGCTGCAATCAGTCCCCTTCGCCAGCGCCTGCTTGATGACATGGCGGTGCGGCGGTTCTCCCGGGAGACGCAGCGCAATTACCTTCGCGATGTCGGCCGTTTCGCCACGTTTCTGGGCCGCTCACCCCACACGGCAACAGTCGAGGATGTGCGCCAGTTCCAGATTGAGCAGAACGCGGCTGGCATGCCGACACCGACCATGAACGCCATCGTGTCGGCGCTGCGGTTTTTCTTCACCCAGACGCTCGACCGCCCCGACCTTGCACGCAAGTTGGTCCGGGTAGCGCAGCCCCGCAACCTGCCCGTCGTGCTGAGCCGTGATGAAGTTGCCCGTCTGCTCAACGCGACCGTATGCCTCAAACATCAGGCCGCCCTGTCGGTCGCCTATGGGGCAGGCCTGCGGGTGGCCGAGGTCGCCGCTCTCAAGATCAGTGATATCGACAGCGAGCGCATGCTGCTCAGGGTCGAACGGGGCAAAGGGGGACGATATCGCAACGCCATGCTTCCGGCAGACCTTCTGCCCCTGCTGCGGGAGTGGTGGAAGGCCGGACGCCAGCAGGGCGTGATGCATTCGGGTGGCTGGCTTTTTCCCGGGCAGGACACCATGAGGCCCATCAGCACACGGCAGCTCCATCGCGTGGTTGTCGATGCCGCGCGGGCTGCTTCGATCACCAGACGTGTGGGGCCTCATACCCTGCGGCATAGCTTTGCCACGCACCTGCTTGAGGATGGTGTCGATGTCCGCGTGATCCAGGTCCTGCTGGGTCATTCCCGCCTGGAGACCACGGCCCTTTATACAAAGGTTGCGACACGGACCGTGCGGGCCGTTATCAGTCCGCTCGACAGGCTGGGCATGCTGACGACGGCGCAGGCAAGGCCCGACGGCTGATCCCGGAGCAGGGGCGGTCATGTCCGCCTCGCTCGCACTGGGGGACATCTTCCGGGCTGCCGGTCCTGCCTGGCGGGCAGCCCATATCGGCCGTCTCCCCCTGCAGCAGCTCAAGGTCATGTCGGCGATCGAACATTGTCGCACCGCAGCCCTTGGTGGCCATGTCGCGGCCTGTGGGGACTGCGGACACTGGCGCATTGCCTATAACAGTTGTCGCAACCGCCATTGTCCGCGCTGCCAGGGGAACGCCGCACGGACATGGCTGGCCGAACGCGAGGCCGATCTGCTGCCGGTCGGGTATTTCCATGTCGTCTTCACCTTGCCGGCGCGGATCGCCGACATCGCGCTCCAGAACAAGGCCGTTCTCTACGCCCTGCTGTTCCAGGCCGCCTCGGAGACGATGATGACGATCGCCGCCGATCCCCGGCATCTGGGTGCCCGCATCGGCATCACCGCCGTGCTGCACAGCTGGGGTTCGGCGCTGACCCACCATCCCCATGTGCACATGATCGTGCCGGGTGGCGGTCTCTCGCCCGATGGCCAGCGCTGGATCTCGTCGCGCCCGGCCTTCCTCCTGCCCGTTCGCGTGCTGGGCAAGCTGTTCCGCCGCCTGTTCCTGACCCGGCTGCGCGCACTTTTCGATGCCGACCGGCTGGTCTTCCGGGGCCATCTTGCCCCTCTGGCAGAGCGTCGTGCCTTTCTGCGGTCTCTGGCTCCTGTGCGCAGCAGGCGCTGGGTCGTCTACGCCAAACCGCCTTTTGCCGGTCCCAAAGCGGTGCTGGCCTACCTGTCGCGCTATACCCACCGCGTCGCCATATCGAACCGCCGCCTCCTGGCGTTCAACGAAAACGGTGTGACGTTCCGCTACAAGGACTACCGGCGGGACACGGCCCACCAGCAGCAGGTCATGACACTCGCCACGGATGAGTTCATCCGCCGCTTCATGCTGCATGTCCTGCCACGGGGATTTCATCGCATCCGCCATTATGGCCTGCTGGCCAGTTCCAGCCGCAAGGCCAGCCTCGCCCGGGTGCGGGAACTGCTGAATGTCATGTCCACACCAGCGCCAGAAGTCCCGGAAACCGAACCGGTCACGCCACCGCCGTGCCCATGCTGTGGTGGTCCGATGGTCGTCATCCCGATCCTTCCCCGATGGTGCCAGCCCCTCGAGGGCCGCCACAGGCGAGTGATCCAACCAAGGGATCACCATGACAGCCCGCAGATACGACAGCATGACCGATCCCGATGTCGGAGTGGCTCCGCGCCGGCAAACCGAGGCTCCTGTACGCATCACTGAAAAAATCGGGAAAATCGCTGCCTGCACCGCCAGTTCTGACATCGCGTCATGCAGATCCGGTCACAAAAACCCGTTCCAGTTCCACAAACGCACCTGTATGCTCTGGCTCAGGCTCTCTCACGGGGTGGCACCAGTTGCAAATTCTCCATAACTGAGTCCCGGTGTCGCGGGTTCGGTCTTCCCAGACTTTCGTACGCCTCGCGGCGCCCGAAACCCTTCAGATAAACTGAATGTCGGTTACCGGGATGGGATGACCGAAAGCAGCCATTCGTAGTGTTCATGTTCATGAAAGCTACCGACCAATTTACGCCGTTCTGATGCGGCTGTGGGCAAGTCGGGGCATGCCGGAACCTACTATCCCCATTTTGGTCAGCCCGCTATGTGGCGCAAATACTTCGAAGCGGACGTTTCCAATACCTTATCGGCTTTAGGTGCATGATGCGCTCTATGGGTGTCATCTCTATATTGACCCCTGTAGGTGTCATATCGATATTGCCCCCTATGGGTTTCATAATTACCTTGAAATCTATGGGTGTCATCACCTATAGAAGCTTGTCAAAGCGGAGCTGAACCTATGCAGGGCATATTCAACGCAGCGGATATCGGAAGCCAGATTAGAGAGAAACGGCTGGTGCAGGGAATGAACCAGACCGTTCTGGCCAAAAAGCTAGGCTGCTCTAGGAAGTGGGTGTCTGACATCGAACAAGGCAACGAGACGGCCGAAATTGGTCGCGTGCTGCGCGCCTTAACTGTGCTCGGAATCAAGATTTTTGTTGGACAGTCTGAAGCCGTAGAAAGCAAAGAGGTCACTCCCCAGAATAAGGAAATTCTGGCTTACCGCGAGCAGTTTGGTGGGGCGCCGCAAGTTGTGAGCAGTATGTCCAAGCTAGGGATGGCCGGGAACTCGATGAAGGAAACCCTGGACAGGGTGGCCAATCTGGGGACGGCCGGGAACTCGTTGAAGGAAACCCTGGACAGGATGGTCAGTCTGGGGACGGCCGGGAACTCGATGAAGGAAACCCTGGACAGGATGGCCAATCTGGGGACGGCCGGGAACTCGATGCAGGAAACCCTGGACAGGGTGGCCAATCTGGGGACAGCCGGGAACTCGATGAAGGAAACCCTGGACAGGGTGGCCAATCTGGGGACGGCCGGGAACTCGATGAAGGAAACCCTGGACAGGGTGTCTAAGCTGGGAATGGTCGAGGACCCACTGACGAAATCATTGTCCGAAAGAACCATCGGTCCAAAACTGCTTCCCGCCCGACTACCGGAGGCGTTCAAAGACGAGGGCCAGCCATCAGCCGCCACGACAGAAGATGTTTCCGCTACGAAGCTGCAACTACCCAAGCCAGGAGATGGTGAGGATGACTGAACTTGCTGTCCTAGTTGCCGGCAAGCTTTGCGCCTACGTCACGGACGCAGGAGGCACCCAACGGCTCAAGTATGTCGAATGCGACCAGGATGGCCTACCTCCGGCCACCATTTCTCTCTCGATGCCGGTCAGGCAGGAGGGATATGGCGGAGGCGTTGTGTCCAACTGGCTATGGAACCTGCTGCCGGACAACGCAATTACTCTGGATTGGCTGGCCAAGGACGAAAGCCGAGGTTTTGGGAAGTGCAGTGCGCGCAATCCGCTACGGCTTCTCGAGAAAATAGGAGAGGACTGCGCTGGAGCTGTGCAACTGGTTCCACTAGAAAGTGTGGACAAGCTCTCGCCTGGAAGCCTGACTCCCCTTACCGACAGAGAAGTCGAGCTCAAACTGCAAGGGTTGAGGACAGGGCGAAGTCCTTTGGGTTTCCTGCCAACAGGAGACAACGGCAAGTTCAGCTTGGCCGGAGCGCAGCCCAAGGTCGCCTTGCGTATGTTGCAGGATGGAATCTGGGCGATACCTACAGGCGCTGAGCCCACCAGTCACATCTTCAAGCCGCCTATCCCAGATATGCCGGGTCAAGTGGAGGGGGAACATTTCTGCCTGACGCTGGCCAGAGCGACAGGCCTGAAAACGCCCCGAAGCTGGGTCATGCGTTTCGGTGACGAGGTAGCAATCGTCGTAGAGCGATTTGACCGGAGATTAGATACGTCCAGCGGAAAGCTTCTGCGTTTGCATACCGAGGATATCTGTCAAGCTCTTGGCAAGCCGCCAACAGAAAAGTATCAGTCAGATGGCGGTCCAGGCATGATTCAGATAGTCAACCTGCTGAGAAAGACATCAATCACCTCTGAGGAGGATGTCTTCTCATTTGTCATGGCTTGCGTTTTTAACTGGGCCATAGGCGGCACCGACGCTCATGCCAAAAATTATTCCCTATTCCTGGGAGAAAAGAACGCCGCCGCACTGACTCCCCTTTATGATTTGAATACTTTTTTGCCTTATGCGGAGCATCCAAACAGGTGCAAGCTTTCAATGATTGTCAGCGGCCATTATAGTATTGGGGACATCCATCTGCGCCACTGGGACGATATGGCCGCCCGGATGGGTTGGGAGCATGATAGCCTATCAGGCTATGTAGAGACATATGTGAACCTTATGACGGGGCTCATTGCGCCGATCGCGAAGGACTGCATCGATAGCGGCCTGTCAGAAGAAGCAATCTCGTTCGTAACGGACGCCATTGGTAGTAGGCTCGTTGGCTTAATCGAGAGCTGGAAACGCTGACGAGCATTTTGGGCTACAGTCTTATTATTTTAAGGCCCGTGAGGATTCACATGAGGCTTGGCCTATGTTTCAAGCCTTGGATGGAACGTTCTGTGCTGACGGACGCCCAGTGG
Source organism: Acetobacter senegalensis (assembly GCF_001499615.1). NCBI lineage: Bacteria > Pseudomonadati > Pseudomonadota > Alphaproteobacteria > Acetobacterales > Acetobacteraceae > Acetobacter > Acetobacter senegalensis. Next base: position 2,426,368 of record NZ_LN606600.1, read on the forward strand.
GCGCTTATTGAGCCCCATTGCCGCGACAAACCGAGCGATCCTGGCCGCAAAGGCCGGAATAACCGGCTATTCATGGAAGCAGTGTTGTGGATCGCGTGTACGCGCTGCCCATGGCGTGATCTGCCGACGCCAAGCAGTATGTCTGCTTCCAGAAAATTGGCGGTAGCACCTCTACGTCCGAGATGTAGGCGGAAGCAGGAGGTCCGCTTAGCGCAGCGCAAGCAGACAGGCGGCAGTCGCCTACTTACCGGACATGCAGCGGTTATCCCGTATCTCCGCGAAGCAGACATCATAGCGCTTTATCAGGCAGCCAGCCCTGTGACCGAAACCAGGTGATCTCGTCGCGCAACGTGTCCTCGACCGGGCGAAACGTCAGTCCGAGTTCGGTCTTGCTTTTCGCTGTACTGAAACGGGACCTCTCGTTCTCGGTCAAAATCGCACGCGCCATGGCCCAGCTGAACAGCACGGGCTTTCCAGCCAAACGCGCCTGGGCCTCGCTGACAGCAGCGATGACATAGAGAAGCGCCAGAGGAAGACGGCGGGTTGGGACTTGCACGCCGAGGGCGCGCCCGATCAGCGGCATGAGGTCTGCCATGCTGAAATGTCGCCCTGCCGCTAGGTAGCGCTCGCCGCGGCGACCTTGCCGATTGGCCAGAATCATCGCCTCCGCCACATCCCGCGCATCGACCAGAGAGGCCGAGCCAGGGGGCACGCCCGGCACCTTACCGCGCGCCACGTCGAGAATTATCTGCCCAGCAGATGTCGGGCCCATGTCGCCAGGCCCATGCATCCATCCCGGCAGTACCATGGTGGCCCAGAAATCCCGATGCCTGTCGAGGAATGACAGCACTTCGCGATCGGACAGGATCTTGCTGCGATAATAATCGTCGGCATCACGCTCGTTGCGCAGCATGGTCTCGTCCACGACTTCGCCGCGCTTACCGCGCAGGACGGCAATCGAGCTGGCGCGTACGAAACGGCGCACGCCTGCGGCATGGGCGCGCTCTAGCAGTGCTCGGGTGCCCAGTACGTTGGCCGCATGCAGCTTGGGCCAGTGGTTGCCGCCGACGTAAGAGTCGCGAAAATAGGCGGCCGTGTGAAAAATCACGTCGACCCCTTCAAGCGCCGGGGCGAAACCGTCTATGTCCAGTATATCGCCGGTCACGATCTCGATCGAAAGATCGTCAAATTGCCGCTTCGCCTTTTCCGACGAGCGGACCAGAGCCCGCACGCGAAATCCCTCCGTGAGCAAGGCGCGGACAAGGTTGTTGCCCAGCAAACCGGTAGCACCGGTGACGAATGCGAGGGGTGTTTCCACCAAAGAAATTTTGTTCATATGCAAGCTCCACGAAGGGGAGCTATCGTCTATAAGTGTGAACCATGGTTCAGGGTCAAGGACGTCAAGGTCATGCTTATTGGAGAGTTTTCGCGGCAGACCGGGCTCAGCATTGCGACGATCCGGTTTTATATCCGCAAGCGGCTGCTCTCACCGGAAACGGGACGAAAGGGCGGAAAAAATCCATACGCGCATTTCACCGAACGCGATGTGCAGATCGCCGCCATGGTCCGCCTGGGCCAGTCGCTTGGAATGTCTCTGGCCGATATCGCCAAGGTCAATGACGAGATGCAGGAGGATGGACTGTCGCGCGAGCGAACCGTCGAGATCATGGACGTCCAGCTTCAGGCAATCGAGCAAAAAGTCCAGGATCTCGCGACGGCGGCCAAATATCTGCGCGCCAAGCGAGATTGGATTGCAGCCGGTCAGGTGGGTAATGAACCCCGGTTGGCAGTTGACCGGCTTTGTTCATTCGCATGATGCTGACAACGCTCTGGTGACCGTCTCCAAGCCTTCCGGCTCTCGTTCAGGAACGACAAAGAGTGATGGATCTGCTTCCGCCTACATCTCGGTCATTCAACCCATTCGTGTGCATTTTCCAAGAGCAGACATCCTCTTTCTCCCCTGACTGTCAGTCAAAAACGTATGAGTTGACGAGGAGGTGCCTTGTTAGCTTGCCGCAGCAGTTGGCACGTTTGTTCCTTTGCCTTCCGGAAGAAACGGTCTGATTTCTTCTATCTCTGCCGTATTCAGATGAATTTGCGCTGCCTTGAGTAAATCGCCAACCTGTCCGGGATGGCGTGCGCCCAGGATCGCTCCAGTGATTTCAGGTCTGCGCAGCACCCACGCAATAGCAATCGCTGCCGGTGTGACCTGATGGGCCATTCCAATCTTGCGGAATACCTCCACCAGAGCAAGGCACTCGGACAGGCGTGGTTCCTGAAAGTCGGGACTGCGTGTCTTGCGCCAGTCATCCTCTGGCAAATTGTGGATACGCTGGCGACTCATCCTGCCACTCAGCAATCCCGACTGAAGGACAGAATAAGGAATAACCCCGATCGCCTTTTCCTGACAGAAAGGCAAAATTTCCTGTTCCACATCCCGCATGAGTGCGGAATAGGGGGGCTGAAGCGAGGCGATGGACGTGACGGCCAGCGCGCGTTTTAGTTGTGGAACATTGAAGTTCGATACACCGATAGCCCGGATCTTTCCGGCTACCTTGAGACGATCAAGTGCATATAAAGCGTCTTCCAGCCCCTTATCGGGACCACCGGGCGGAAAAGACGGCCAGTGGATCTGGTAGAGATCGATGACGTCCGTACCAAGACGCCTCAGACTGCTTTCGACTTCCCGAACCAGGGACGCCGGGTCAAGCGAGTGTGTGATTGCCCGACTTTGTTCATCCCACACCAGGCTGCCTTTGGTAAAAACCAGAGGTCGACGGGATGTCGGGATGCGGCAGAGCAACTGGCCGACCACTGTTTCCGCATGGCCGAGGCCGTAGACGGCGGCCGTATCGATCCAGTTTACACCCTGATCAATGGCATATTCTAATGTCGCCAGACTATCGGAATCATCCTGTGCGCCCCAGCCAAACTCCCAGCCAGGACCGGCAATGGCCCAGGTGCCGAGCCCTATGGTTGAAATGGCGAGATCTGATGTCCCGAGTTGATGCCGTTTCATGAAACGCGCTCCCTTCTTTTTCAGGAAGGAATTATGAAGAGCGCCTTTCAGGACGATAAGACCTTGATACGTTCATGTGTTACTGAATATGACTCATGAATGAACCCTTCTTTTCATGATCTTGAAATATTTTCTGCCGTTGCCCGGCACAGGAGCTTTCGGAAGGCTGCAGAAGAACGGGGCGTCTCTCCCTCCGCCTTGAGCCACGCCTTACGGGCGCTGGAGGAAAAACTGGGGGTCCGTCTGCTCAACCGCACGACCCGGAGCATCCTGCCAACCGAAGCAGGAGCGCGGTTGCTTCAGACCCTTGAACCCGCGTTCCATGATGTCAGTCTTGCCCTGCAAGATCTGAGGGCCATGCAAGACACACCAACGGGTTCACTGCGGATCAATATGCCCCGTCCAGCTGCCCGTCTCTTGGCTGATCGTATGGCTCGCTTCGTTCTTCAATATCCAAAGGTCAGTCTGGAAGTCGTGACGGAAGAGCGGCTGGTCGACATCGTTGCTGAAGGCTTCGATGCCGGTATCCGGTTTGGTGACAGCGTAGCGGCAGACATGGTGTCTGTTCCTGTCGGTGCGCCCCAACGCTTTGCCGTTGTCGCATCGCCTGAGTATCTTTCTCTTCATAGGATACCTGAGAAACCCCAAGATCTGATGCGTCACGCATGTATTGGTCGTCGCTTCCCCAGTGGACGACGGTATAACTGGGAATTTGAAAATGAAGAGACCCTGTTCACTGTCGCTGTCAGCGGGCCTCTCGTACTCGATGATGACGATAGCATGATCAGAGCGGCCCTTCTGGGTGTTGGCTGCGCGTATGTTTATGAAAACCTTGTCGAGCAAGACATCGGGCAGAAGAGACTACAGCCGCTCCTGCAGAACTGGGTGCCCGGGGAGTGTCCTGAAGTCTGTGTATCTGATCTGGCCCATGGGTTTTCAGATACTCAAGCAGCGAAGCGCTCGCCGAACATTATGGCGAACTGGTTGCGGGCTGCAAACCATTCCCGCACATTCCGCCCGTCTTTCTCAAAGTTGCGGATCGCCAGGTAGATCAGCTTTGCTGCGGCATCGTCAGTCGGGAACGAACCACGCGTCTTGATCGACTTGCGGATGACCCGGTTCAGGCTCTCGATGGCGTTCGTGGTGTATATGATCTTTCGGATCGCCGGATCGAAGCCAAAAAACGGGATCACTTCGGCCCATGCCCGGCGCCATGCCGGGGCGATTGACGCGTATTTCCCGGCCCATTTCTCCTCGAACCCATCGAGCTCTGCGGCTGCCATGTCAGCGGTTGCGGCCCCGTAGATCCGGCGCAGGTCGGCAGCCACGGCCTTGCGATCCTTCCATGAGCAGAAGTTCAGGCTGTGGCGGACCAGATGGACTATGCAGGTCTGAACCATCGCCTCGGGAAAGGCGGCGGTGATGGCCTCGGGAAAGCCTTTCAGCCCGTCCACGACCGTGATCAGGATGTCCTGGATGCCCCGGTTCTTCAACTCGTTCATGACCGAAAGCCAGAATTTGGCGCCTTCATTCTCGGCGATCCAGAGCCCCAGAACCTCGCGCACCCCCTCGCGGGTGACACCGAGGGCGACGTAAACCGCCTTGTTTTTAACGGTCCGGCTGTCAGCATCGCGGATCTTTACCCGAAGGGCATCGAAGATCACGATGGGATACATCCGATCCAGCGCCCGGACCTGCCACTCCCGGACCTCGTCCAGCACGGCATCGGTGACGCGACTGATCAAGTCAGGAGAGACCTTCAGGCCATAAAGATCAAGCAGATGGGTCTGAATGTCCCGGACAGTCAGACCGGCGGCATAGAGACCGATGATCTTGTCATCGATCCCGTCAATTCGGGTCTGGCCGTTCTTTACAAGCTCTGGTTCGAAGCTGCTGTCGCGGTCGCGCGGCACCGTCAAAGGCAAGGCACCGTCCTGGCCTTTGAGCACTTTGGTCGTGGAGCCATTCCGCCGGTTCGACTGGCCCGGCGGGGCAGCCTTGCCTTCCTCATAACCCAGATGCGCGGTCAACTCCGCACCCAGCATACGCTCCATGAGCCGAATTTTCAGCTCCTTCAGCAGACCGGCATCGCCGAGCAGGTCTTCAGGACGCTCCACGTCCGTCAGCAGTGCGTCCAGGATTTCTCTCGAGATGGTCATTCATGCTTCCTTTCGGGAAAGCATGGACCAGATCAGTCATACACAGAAGATCGGACACTCTCGGTGCCCGGAGCAGAGCCCTTCTGTCTGTATTATCCCAGTCGCAGACAGATGCCCCTGCCTTTACGTGTTTTCATCGATTTCCTGAAAAACCGGCAAGCTGCAACGCTGCTACAGGTGTAATTTCTCAGATTCTGGAGGTCCGTTTCTCTGCACCTTCTACTGGAAGGATCCATTCCGCTTACCCCCTCATCGCGGTCAAAGCGCACTATTTTTGTAGCATCACTTCCACCATTCTGTGCCGCCTTGCCTTATGGCGCTTTCATTACGGCATCACGCGTTCCAGAAGTGACCAGAATGCTGGGCTATGATTTTATGCTTCTTCAGATGGCACCGTTCATCCAGGATAACGTAATCAATAAAATCACGCAGGGCTTTGTCGCCCGAGACAGCCTGCTGCATGGTGTAGGAGTGGATGATCTTGCCAAAGCGGCTGACGGTGTCGCTGCCCTTGAGCAGCAGCGTTTTGGAAAAGGTGATGAAGGCCGCATTGAGCAAGGCGTGTTTAGTGTACATGAAATTTCCCGTAAATTTTCTCTTCATGGAGTGATGACACCGTCATGACGGTGTCACTCGGGCGTCATTTCTATCGCACTTCCTGCGCTCCCCGAGAGGCTGGAATGACAGCGTCATGACATCAGTCGGGAAGGTGTCACGCATCCAGTGACACTGTCCGGAACTGCCATCTCTGCCGTCATGACGGGTGTCATGCAAAGTATCATTGGCGTCATGAATCCTGAAAAACGGCAGAAAACAGCCATTTTTCCTTTTTCCGGCGTGTCCCGGCTTTTGCTCGTGTGAGGGCACGCTACCGCAATTTCATATGCATGCTGTGCAAGCATATGAAATCGCTGCGTTTTTTCTCCTCTATCGCGGCATTTTTGCTCCGCAAAAAATCAAAGCCGCTCTTTTTCTCTGTTTCCAGTGCTCTTGCACCTGCGGTGCGCCCTGATGACGGGTGTGACGGTGTCATTTTGTCGGGGTGGGCATTGTGAGGCGCACGACCCTAAATTCCCCAGAGGATTTTGTTCCCTGTATCGTTGGGGAGCGAGGATTGGGTTGGGGCGTCTCGTTCCTTCACAACCTGAACGAGAAAATCAATGTCTGATCGTACTACGATTTCGTCCACCACCGAGGTGGACCTCATGCAAATTGTCGCCCTGCACCGGCTGCTTGATTTTGCTGTCAGTGAGGCTCTTGCTGGTAACGTGGATGACAGTGTCCTGGAAGGGACGGTCATTCTGACGCGTATGGTTGGCCAGAAGGTCAGGCTGGTTGCCAACAGGGTGCTGGGGAGTGATGCCTCTTTCCGCGATGACTGAAGCCAATGCTGCGAATGAGCAGTAAGCCGCTACAGCTTAACTTTCCCTTTTCATAATACACGTATGTTCTCAGAATGCTCGCTGAGCAATGGGGAACGTGCGTCCACCTTACGGACACTTCAAATGACACTCGCTTTACCGAATAATGATCGTTTTAATAATGCTCTTCCAGGCTGGATGTTCGGGGGGTTTTTCCGTCCGAACGACATTGAGCGGTACGCACAGCTTTCTCACGATCTGCTGGTGACGCCGACGCCGCAGATGCTGGAATTCTGTGATGGAGGTCGCGAACTGGTCGACCGATATAACCGCGACAAGGCCTTATGGCGCGCCTTTCGCCAGCGTGTGGCAGTGTATCACCGGGACCTCCCCGCCTGGCAGGAGCAGGTGCGCGTCAATAACTACCGGATCGGCTCGATTGTGGAACTGGCTGTTTATCGGCGTTTGCTGCAAGAAAAGGAGAGTGGCCTCACTATTATGGTTCAGCCACCCATTCGAGAACTGGGAAACAGAGGATTTGCGGATTTCGGTCTGTATTTCAAAGGACATCCCACAGTGTACATTGAGGTCGCCGGAACAGTTACGAGTGCCGGGCAGTCGGTCTCAAAAAATGCTGAAAAATTCCGGGTGGGCATTGAGGAGCGTCTGATGCGCTACATGGGGGTCGCACCTGTAGAGGTGATCCATATTGATGAAGTCTGCGATGTGTCCCTCCAAACAGAGCGGGTTCGTCAGGCTATAGAACGTGCTAAGAATGCATAACTCGTTTTTATTTAAGAATGAATTACCGACAGAAAAAAAGAGGCATTAGCGGATAGCGTTTATCCGGTAACACGGGCCAGCCTATGATGGCCGGTCCGTCTCTGCGGAGGTTCGGAGTGTGCCCTAAATTTCAATTCTTCGAAGGGCTGTTTCACAGCATCTCGTGATCGCGAAAAAACGCGCAATATGCTGAAAATAAATGCAAAAAATATTAAGAATTTTCGATCACTTTTTCGTGGCATATGAGATTGCGGTAGCGTGCCTTCAGGCAACTCCCAAAGTCCGGTGTGCAATAGTGGCGTCATGCGCTCCAGACAGGGGAAAAACAGTGACGCAGCCTCATGAAAATCCCACACCGGATCTGATATCCGCAAATGACAATCTGACACCAGAAGGTGTCGAAAAAGCCGCTCAAGCAGCGGTCTATGCAGTTGCCAGCCTTATCGGTCGGAGAATGGCACGGGAGTATTTCGCCTCTTATCGGGCAGCTAACGACAACGGCGCTTTGTCCGATAATTCCCAGAAAATCGAGGAAACCCTAAAATGACACGTGTAGTATACTATGCGCGGTATTCGACTGATAAACAAAGCGCCAGTTCAATCGAAGATCAGTTCCGGCTATGCGAGGAATTCGCGACGCGTGAGAAGTGGGCGGTGATCGGTAGTTATCATGATGCTGCTATTTCTGGCTCCGGGATGACTTTAAGGCCCGGCATTCAGGCCCTCTTGCGCGATGCGCAGGCGGGAGCGTTCGATGTTGTACTGGCTGAGGCGCTGGATCGCATTTCGCGAGACCAGGCGGACGTCGCAACATTGTTCAAGCGTCTTTCCTTCGAAGGCATCGCCATCATCACTTTGGCGGAGGGGGCAATCAACGAACTCCATGTTGGTCTCAAGGGAACGATGAATGCTCTGTACATCAAAACTATCGCCCGGAACACGCACCGTGGGCTTTTGGGCCGGGTGATGAAAGGCAAGTCTGGAGGAGGCCTGTGCTATGGCTATCGGGCGCTCAAGAAGGTTGATGCTAATTTCGAACCCGTCCGGGGTGATCGGGAAATTATAACTGAAGAATCTGAAGTCATTTGTCGTATTTTTCGAGCTTTCGCGGCAGGACAAAGCCCTCGGTCTATTGCCGTGGAATTAAATGGGGAGGGGGTTCCTGGTCCGAAAGGCCGTGCCTGGAGTGACACGACCATCCGGGGTCATGTGTCGCGTGGAACCGGGGTCCTGAATAACGAATTATATGCCGGAATACTGGTGTGGAATCGGCAACGATTTATCAAGGACCCGATTACCGAAAAACGCGTTTCCAGGCCCAATCCAGAACATCTGTGGATCAGGACCGAAGTGCCAGAACTCAGGATAGTCCCTGACGATCTGTGGCAAGCCGTGCGGGCGCGCCAGAAGGAGATTGCTGCCAAAGTCGGTCTATGCCCTGCGAATACACGGGAAGGCCGAGCACGGCGGTTGCATCTGGCAAACCGGCCGATGTCGCTGCTGTCAGGGTTGCTCTCATGCGGGTGTTGCGGTGGAAAGATTGGGATCATCGTAAATGGCCGGTTTGGGTGTTTGAATCACTCTCGCCGGGGAACTTGCGAGAATAACCGGACGATCATGCGTGAGAAAGCCGAGGCTCGGGTTCTTTCTGGGCTACAAGAGCGTCTGGTGACTTCCGAGGTGGTTGCCGAGGCCGTTCAGGCTTTTGCAAAGGAAGTGAAGCGTCTGAACCAGACGTGGCGTGTGCAGAGTGCTGCTGATCGTAAGGCGCTCGGGAAGGTCGAGCGAGCCATTGCCGGAATCATGGCGGCAATTGAGGACGGTATGTATCAGTCTTCGATGAAGGCACGACTGGTCAGCCTTGAGGGGCAGAAGGTGGACATAATGGCTCGCTTGGGTGAAGCTCCGCCTGATGTTCCCAATGTGCATCCGGATATTGCCAGTCACTATCGGCGGAACGTGGAGCGCTTCACCGAAGCGCTGGACGATCCGGACGGCGGCAAGGAAGCAACCGAAGCTTTACGCTCCCTTATCGGAGGAATTGTTTTCACCCCAGGCGAGAAGCGGGGAGAAGTTCATATTACATTACGCGGCGAGCTGATGGGTATTCTCGACGTTGCAAATGACGTCAGCGGCAAAAAGGAAGGTCGGCTTATGACAGCAGGGGAAGCAGGCCCCCGCAACCAGCCGAAATAATCAATATCATACACTCAGCCGCCCCATGGGCGGCTTTCTGCGTTCCAGATACCCACGCAGGGGACACGTGGGAAGAAAATCTCGCGTAGTGAACGTGCGGCTGAAGATGTGGCATGGAAGACCTCAATCGGTGAACAATGGGAGAGCTTTAGAGAGGCAACGACATTTCATTAGCTGTTTATTGTCTCTGGCCGGTACGTGACGTTTCTATGGAAACGCTTCGTCAAATAGTCTCTACAAAGCGCAGTTTCTGCAGTCGATGGGGTTATGATAGGGCCTGTACCGAAGGTAAAACTCTCCAATACCACCGGTGCCTTAATAATAAGGCCTATGTGGTAATCTGGGTTAGAGGAAAAGATATTTAAGGGCGAGGGTGCGGTTTCCATGAATTGAGAAGCAGGGCATTGCTTACGACTGACACGGAACTCATGGCCATGGCTGCGCCTGCGACAATGGGGCTGAGTAGACCAAAGGCCGCAAGAGGTACGCCCAAAATATTATAAATAAACGCAAAGAAAAGATTTTGTCTGATCTTGGAAAGTGTTGCATGTGAAAGTGAAATTGCATCAAGCACACTGGTCAGATCGCTCTTCATCAAAATGATGTCTGCCGTGTCTCGTGCAATATCTGCTCCTGCGCCAATAGCGAAGCTAACATCCGCGGCCACGAGTGCTGGAGCATCGTTAATGCCATCTCCGACCATACCGACACACTCTCCTGTGGCGCGATATTTTTTTACGGTGTCTGCCTTGTTGGCTGGCAATACACCCGCAATGTAATCATCTATCCCAACCTCTTGCGCGACTACCCTGGCGGTACGTTCGTTATCGCCTGTTAGCATAATAATGCTAATACCAGCTTTTTTTAGAGCCTGAATGGTTGAAACGGCATCAGGACGAAGAGTGTCAGACAAGGCGATAAACCCGAGAAACTGTTCTCCTTTTCCTACGCCAACAACGGTTTTCCCATTCTGTTCCAGATCAGAACTGATACTATCCGTTTCTAAAAAACCGTTATCTTTCAGGAAAAATGGCGACCCAAGAAAAGCGGAAACGCCATCAATCTGACCTGTAACGCCTTTACCAGGGATGGCTTTGAAGCTATTTACAGATTGAGTTTTCATCCCTTTTGCGGCGGCGTAGTCTACAATCGCACGTGCAAGAGGGTGTTCAGATCCGGCTTCCAATGTAGATGCCACTGAAAGCAGAGCATCTTGCTCAATACCGACTGCGGGTATCACATCAGAGACTGTTGGTTTTCCCTTTGTTAAAGTGCCTGTTTTATCAACAATCAAAGTGGTCAGCTTCTGTGCCTGTTCAAGCGCATCTGCATTCCGAAACAAAATGCCGGCCTGTGCTCCTAGTCCTGTACCGACCATAATGGCTGTAGGCGTTGCCAGCCCCAAAGAGCAGGGGCATGCAATAACAAGCACCGATACTGCAGAAACCAGGCTCCATGTCGCACTGCCTGTTATAGCCCAACCGACCAGAAATGTTGTGGCTGCAACGAGAACAATTGCAGGTACAAAAATTCCGGAAACCTTGTCTGCCAGCCTCTGGACGCTTGCCTTGGAGCCCTGTGCCTGCTCAACCATTTTGACAATATGCGCCAGAGCCGTATTCGCGCCAACTCCTGTCGCTTTTACGCGCAGTAGACCATTAGCATTCATGGTGCCGCCAAAAACCTGATCAGCTTTCTGCTTTAAGACAGGCACACTCTCCCCTGTGAGCATGGCTTCATCTACTTCTGATGTGCCGTCAAGAACTGTTCCGTCAACAGGGACAGTTTCACCAGGACGAACCAGAAAGATATCGCCAACAGAGACATCGGCCACAGGACGGTCAGAGATCGCACCATTGCTTTCCACATGTGCTATTTGTGGTTGAAGCTGCAACAGACTTTCTAGTCCTGCACCAGTTTGACGTCTGGCGCGCATTTCCATTAATTTTCCAAGAGAAATCAGTGTAATAATGGAAACACTGGCTTCAAAATAAAGCGGCTGATTCAGTTGGAATAACACCACAACAGCACTGAAGAAATAAGCGATGCTTGTGCCTAAAACAATCAGCACATCCATGTTGGCGGCTCCGCCACGGAGTGCGTTCCAGGCTTGTCTATAAAACCGTCCGCCACAGAAAAATTGCACGGGGGTGGCCAGAAAAAGCTGTATCCATCCGGGCATCATGCCAGCATGGCTGAAAAACATGCTGACCATCTGAACGAGGAATGGAACTGCGAAAAAAGCCGTTAACAGAAAATGATTGCGCTCTTTGCGCCATAATTCTTCGCGCTTTGTGCGCAGGCTTTCGGGCTTTTCTTCTTGTAAAGGATGTGCGCCATAGCCTGCTTTTTCAATGGCCGCCACAAAATTTTCTGGTTCGATAACACCGGGAACAAATTCAATATGAGCTTGCTCTGTCGCAAAGTTAACAGTTGCACGTGTTGCTGGGAGTCTGTTGAGAATTTTTTCAATGCGGGTGGCGCAGACGGCGCAGGTCATGCCGGACAGGGAAAGGATCAGGCTGTTTTCGTCTACCGTGAAGCCTGCTTTGCGGACCGCATCGATAATCGTATTGATGGGGGGGGCTGATTCATCAAGCAGGATCTGCACTCTCTCAGAAGCCAGATTGACGGTGGCTTTTACCCCTTCAAGACGGTTCAGAATTTTTTCAATACGGGTAGAGCAGGCTGCGCATGTCATGCCTCCAACGGAAAAATTGATAGCGTCTGACACGATCATCGCTCCTTAAGAACGCTTTGGTGGAAATATACCCCTTACCCGTATTTTGGAGCTTATCTCTAGTTCTCACTTCTGGCTAGAGGAGAGTCCACACCGCGACTAACTTCCACTTCCTTTTGACACAGAGAAAACAGAGGAACGCTTTTTCATTCTCTCTCTTAGAACGGGGTATCCATACGATGAAGCGCAGAGAGAGCGTGGAGGGTTCGAAACCACCCTTCAGATTTTCCCGCTTATTGAAATATCAGGGAGTTATGGTCGTCATTCGGTTAGGGAAAGAGGGTTTTTCGTGCCCTCCCGTAAGGGTACACTCTTCAGATGATTGTTATGAAGTTCCGACCGCATTGACCAGTCAGTTCTGGGCGTCAGATCTGTATGGTGATCCTTTAGGTAGTCTATATTATTAAAGGCGTGGATATTCTGATAGATTAGCAGACGCAATCTGTTACAAATATGCGGCAACAGAATGGAAAACCCATGGGAAGAGCCCCTCAGACATCCGCTTCTTCAGTAGAGTGCGAAGCATGTTCTTCTTCAGAGAGCCTGCCGGACAAGCGCGTGCAACAGCCGGGTAAGAAGGCTCTTGTTAACCGTTTGCGTAGAATAGAAGGCCAGATTGGTGGCGTTCTGAGTATGGTGGAAGATGACCGTTACTGCGTAGATATCCTGATGCAGATCTCTGCGGTCAAGTCGGCTCTTGATGGTGTTGCAATTCAGATTTTATCCGCCCATGCCAATGGCTGTGTAAGGAAGGCTGTAAAAGAAGATGACGGAGCCGAAGCAATAGATGAACTTCTGGGTGTTATTCGAAAAATGATACGATAATATTGGAAAATTCTCTGTCAAACGGTTGGGGGGATTACGATATTAAAGAAAGGAAACTGGGCTTTCAGGGGCGCGATTTCTACATTGCTTCTTTTCGCATATTTTCCCTCCCCATTTATTGTCATCACTGTTCTGTCAGTAATTTTTCAGATATCCCTATCGCTCCAAAGTTTCTAATGGCTGGGGCAAGGTAGACGAAGGCTGCCCCATGTCCATTTTCTGGCAGGCTGTTTCTTCCTGCTGCATTTCGGGTGGCAGAGATTTTCCCTGCTTTTGCCAAGCCTCAATCTTGGCGCACAATGCCATTTGTTGATCCATCGTAAGGTGTATCATTTTTCCTTGTTTTGATGGCGGAGTGCTGATGCCTACTTTGTTCCGCGGCTCTGCATACGCAACATTTATGAAAAAGAAAGCAAGGAAACCAACATAAAGAGGGGACATGGCAAGATATTCCTGATGAAAGTAAGGGATTAGAACCAGCTTCTTATGCCAACAGTCAGTCTTAAGGATCCGGTTTCTTCTCCGTGGTCGTGGGCAATTCTGCGGGCCTGCGTAAGATAACCTGCGTATGTAAAGGCGATGTAAGGGGCAAATTTACGCCAGAGTTCGTACCGAAGCCGTAAGCCGGTATCAACATCCGATAGACCTGCTCCAACCTGTCTTCCGGTATCAGATTTGGTGTAAAGATTCAGTTCTGCCTGAGGCTGCAAAATCAGGCGATTGGTTAATAGAAAATCGTAAGACCCCTCAAAGCGGGCGGCAAAACGTCCGCGATCACTGACATAGGCTGTTGCCTGAACTTCAAATTGATAGAGGGCAAGCCCCTGAATGCCTAATGCGCCCCATGTGCGTGTTGGTCCATCATCTATGTCTGCCCGCACGCCGCCCTGAATATCAAAATAGGGGGAAATGGCACGGCTATACAGAAGTTCATGGTCTCCATCATGCAGGCGACCGCGTTCCAGAGTACCTTCTGTCTTCAGCCAGAGCTTATTGTAATCTGAGCCATACCAGGCTTCTCCGTCCCAACGGAAATCCGTTCCAGACGCAGCATAACGGCCTTCAAATTCATCAAGAATGCCGTGGAAATAACGGCCCTGATCCATGACGGGAGAAATATGACCAACAGACACCATGGGTGTGTCAGACGGTGCATCGGCAGCATGGTAGGTTGTTTGCGCGGCCCATACGGTTTTGGCCTTTGCCAAGGAGATGATCAAAAGGGCCGTAAGCCGTAAAATCTGTTTCATTCCACAATCACCGTGCGAAACATGCCCAGATCCATATGCAGCATAAGGTGGCAATGGTAAGCCCACGTTCCGGCAACGTCCGCCGTGACCAGATAGCTCAGGCGGGAACCGGGTTGTGCAATAATGGTGTGCTTGTAGGGACGAAATTCTCCTTGTCCGTTTTCCAGCTCACTCCACAATCCATGGAGATGAATGGGATGCTCCATCATCGTGTCGTTAATCAGCGTGAAGCGGACACGTTCTCCTTTTTTCAAACGAATAGGGCCGGATTCTGAATATTTGCGACCATTGAAGCCCCAGATGTAGCGCTCCATGTTGCCGGTGAGATGTAGGATAATTTCACGCGTTGGTGGGCGTGGATCAGCACCGGGCCGGGTTGCCCGCAACTGTTTATAATTCAGAACACGTCGACCGTTATCTTCCAGCCCATCCCCGGGGCTGCCTAACCGGTCAACCGGCATGACGGCCACATTCTGGTTTTCCACATTCAACGGGGGAGGACCAGGATCATCCACTTCCATCGGCGGCATGGCCATGGGGCCCATGTGGTGCATATGCCCCGTATGGTCAGCGCTCATTTCAGGCATATCCATTGCGGGCATATCGTGCCCGGACATGGACATATCATCCATAGTTTCGCCGGGTTTCATGGTCCCCATGCCCATGTCGATCATGGTGCGAACAGGTCGTGGGTCCATGGGGGGAATGGTGCCGATCATGCCTTGGCGCGGCGCGAGAGTGCCGCATGCATAGCCCGTGCGGTCTTCACTCTGGGCAAAAATGGTATAGGGCCGCTCGTCCTGCGGGCGTATAATCACATCATAGGTTTCCGCCACACCAATGCGGAATTCATCAACCGGCACGGGCTCCACGTCGTTCCCATCCGCCTGCACGACCAGCATTTCCAGACCAGGAATACGCACATCAAACAAGGTCATGGAAGACGCATTGATGAAGCGAAGCCGGACCCTTTCACCTGGGCGAAAGAGACCATTCCAGTTCATGCCCGGTGCATGGCCGTTCAGGAGATAGGTATAAATAACGCCGCTTACATCCGAGATATCAGTTGCGGCCATCCGCATGCGGGACCAGGCAAGGCGATCCTTAAGAGCCGCCCATGCATTTCCTGCTTCCCGAGCTTCCTTGGGGAAAGAGGCCGCTGTGCGTTGTTTGAACGTGTAATAGTCATCCTGCATCTTGAGATTACTGATCATGTCCATGGGGGACACATCCGTCCATTCAGACAGCACAATCACGTAATCTCGGTCACACTGGTTCGGGTCAGGGTGAACAGGATCAATAACAATCGCCCCGTATAGCCCCTGTGCTTCCTGCATGCCGGAATGACTGTGATACCAGTAGGTCCCACTCTGATGCACACGGAACCGATAGGTAAATGTGTCTCCCGGCTTGATGCCGGCAAAGCTTAACCCCGGCACACCATCCATATCAGACGGCACACGGACGCCGTGCCAATGAATGGAGGTATCTTCATGCCTGAGTCTGTTCGTAACAGAGATGGAAACAGTATCTCCCTGTTGCCAGCGCAGAATGGGACCGGGAACACTCCCACCAATACAGGGGGCGTTCAGGCTCTTGTTATCAATGCTTATACGGGTGTGATCGACCGTCAGGTTCCATAGGGAGGAGGCCTGCGCAGGCACAATGCCAGACGCGCTTGCCATGGCAGAAGCCGGATGTGGCAACGCTGCCGCCACACATCCTGCCCCCAACCCATTGATAAACCGACGACGTGTCAACCCACTCCGTTGAGGAAACGAAATGGACATCAGCAAAATCCGAACTGAAAATAGAGAACGCCCTTTCTATCCGTCAGGACATCAGGACACGTTTCACATATCGGGCAGTCAGAATGTGCTGATTTTGGGAGGGGGAAGGAGGGGAAGCCGATCTGCTCCGACAAATCCGGTAGATCTGGAGACAAGAAAGGGCTGGCTGCTGATCACAGGGGCATATGCAACCATGACAGGTGCGGCCGGAGGAGGAATATCTGATGATGCCGCATGCACATCACAACATTTTTCGTGGTGATGGACTGCCACTGCATGCAGGGCATGATGCGCGCCATGACACTGCATTTTCGCTTTGTCATGACAGGAAATCATCATTGTCCGCGCTTCGTGGCTTCGTGCCTGAACGGGAGACGCGCCGGTAATCAATCCAATCTGCATGAATAGGCACGCAAGCAGACCGATAATGGTCCGGCCATATATTCTGACCATCCAGCGCTCCTTTCCTTATGCAGTCACCACGAACATTGTGACGATTATACCCATGGGGGGCATACTGGAAAAGCTTTTATGTCTGAGTGGGGCAGACGTCGTATTATACGGACTTTGACCTTCCCTCTTTCTGTATGCGTTTTCATGCACAAAAGGAGGGAAGGGACGTTTAAACGGACCTCAATACGCGGCACAGAACAGTCTGCCCGTTCTCATGCTTTGATACGGGAAGAGATGCTGGCGTTGCCTATCTTCAGGGTTGGGCTGAAGAGGGAGTGAGAGCTGTGTTCAGGACATAAGCGAGACGAACACCCGCCTTCATAAGCTGTTCCCGCACCACGGTTTGGGCGGCTGCATCATATCCCGGGGGCAGCGTGATCGGAGCGCTATCCTGTGAACAGCCGGGTTGGCTATCCAGTTGGTATGCATATTTCTGGGCGAACGAGAAACTTTCCTGTGCCCAGTCTGCGGGAGTGCCCTGTTGCCACTTCTGCTTGTCATCATATGTAATCTGCGTGAAGAGCTTGTTCGCCAGACTGTTCGGATCGGGATCAAGCTCAGACACCAAAGCCGTGTCCCAGTAAGAATGGAGATTTGTGGTGCGGGGGCCGCCAAGGGCAACGCGGACACAGTTTCCGCCTTTGTCATGGTTATCAGACGCATGCAAAGGCTGGTGCAGATCGCCTACAAAATGCACAACATATTTTAGCGCCAGAATGCGTTCTGCAGGCGGCGTTTTAGGATCTGCCAATTCTTTCTCAAATTGAGGAATCTTGTTTACAATGCAGTCCTTGGCTGGTCCCTTGCTGGCAGGTCCATCCTGTGTCGGAAAATTATAACACGCCTGAGCCAGATCTGGGTGGTCTAGCTCAATATCAACAAAATGCCATTCTCCGGTTTCCTTGTGTCCTGCCGCACGCCAAGCATCAGCCCATGTAGAGCGGGACATAAAATCCGGCGGGGTCAGGGTGTCTTTGTCCTGACGGAGGATAAGGTTGATGGTGTTGCGGGCCTCAGGCGTCAGGTAGTCCCAGGCAAGTGCGGCGACAACCTGATGGCCTTCCCGGCCCCAGGCAAGAGCTTGTGTGCTGGTGGTGGCCAGCCCAAGCATTACGCTTGCGGCCAACGAGAGCGAACCAATCCGTATTGTCATACAATGTTACTTTTCTGTAATTGTTTTGTGTCGCCCAAAATGTAGTGGCTTTTGAGGAGGACAGCCATAAGAAAATCCCCCAACCGTTTTGACTCAAAAACGGAATAACGTTTTGTGAAAAAACTGGGGCAATATGTATCAGAAAGAATATGAAATTATTATGAATGTCTTCTATTAGAAAAATAACTGAATAAACTGTGCCGCAGGTTCCCCCATATTTCCTTGATGAAAGTAGGATTTGATGTTTCCCCAGCGGCACTTTTCAGTTTTCGCTTGCCTGATCTGTTCGACTGTTCTGTCGTCACCTCTCGTTGCAATGGCTGACACGGTGTCTGAAAAGAAGGCAGCGGGTGTTACACACAAACAGCGCCCGGCTCAGGCGGCCAAGTCGGATGAGCAGGCCCAGCCTCTTCCAACCATGCTGGGGCAAACGTCTCCTACCGATGAAAATGTGGAAGTGCGCGGTCATACACGTGATCTGGGGGATGGTGATACAGGCAGGGCGTTTGGTGGGGGGCTGATGACACCAACGGATTCTCCCAAATCTGTTTCTGCTGTTACCCGTGATTACATTGCAAAACAGAACCCGGCCCTGAACCCCATGCAGTTGGTTCAGCTTCTGCCGGGCGCCAACGTTTCTGACAGTGATCCTTTGGGTATGACAGGCGGCAACATGTCTGTCCGTGGCCTGACGGATTCCCAGATGGGCTTTACGCTGGAAGGGTTTCCAATCAATGATATCGGGAATTTTGCTGTCTATCCGCAGGAAATTGTTGACGCAGAAAACCTGAAAACTGTTCGGCTGGCACAAGGATCGGCTGATCTTGATAGCCCACACATCAGCGCGTCTGGTGGCGTGGTTGATATGTATATGATCGACCCCAAGAAGGTCATGGGTGGGCATGTGGACATGACCTACGGGTCCTACAACGCCACCCGCGGGTTTGCCCGGTTTGATACGGGTTACATTGGAAATACCAATCTACGTGCTTATTTTTCCTATTCGCAGGGGCGTCAGGACCACTGGCGCGGTCCCGGTTGGGAAAACAAGAAACACGGCGAAATGAAGATTGTGAACGACTGGGGTGATGGAAACCGTATTTCTCTCGCTGTTGTTGGTAACTCTCTGAAAAACAACGCGTACCCGAGCGTGACAAAGGCAAGCTGGGATCGGTGGGGTATCGGTTTTGATAACCCGGTAGGCAGCAGCGGTCTGAAATCAGGAGATCCGGCAAACACCGTTTATGAACGCCATTATGTGAAAGGGGACAGCAATTATTACAAGCTGCGCCCCAATCCGTTCACAAACATTTATGCGTCCATGCCGTCCACGTTCAAGCTGACCGACCATCTGGTGCTGACCGAAACCCCCTATTTCTGGTATGGTTACGGAAACGGTGGTGGTGGTTATTCAACAGACATGACCAAAATGTCTTATGGTAGCCAGACACTGCCTGGTTCCATAAATGGGGAAACACCTACGGGAAAGGTTATGTTGTATAATCCGTCCCTGACGGAAACCTATCGTCCGGGTGCGACCACCAAGCTGACATGGACAGCGGGCATCAACCGTTTGATGGTGGGGTACTGGTTCGAGTATTCCAAGCAGCGCCAGACTGCACCTTATAGCGAAGTGAGCAGTGATGGCACGCCCTTGAGCATGTGGGGCGACAGCAATAACGTTATTCTCAGTAATGGCGAAAAAGCTCAGTATCGTAATACGCTGACCCAGACGGAAGTGCATACGCCCTTTATCGGGGATAGCCTTTCTCTCCTGCATGGAAAGCTGACACTTGACGCGGGCCTAAAATATTCCATCGTGAAGCGGCGGGGCACGAACTATCTGCCTGATGTTGGCCAGAAATACGTCAATACAAACTACTATCAGGCTCTGCCAACGGCTGCGGTCCGTTACAAGATCGATACCCACAATCAGGTTTTTGTGTCTGTCGCAACAAATTATCGTATGCCACAGAACTATGCATTGTATGATTCCGGTTCTTATGTAGCTGGGTCGGGCTATTCAACAAAAGCCAACCCTGATCAGCGGCCTGAAATCTCCATTTCGGAAGAGGCTGGTTGGCGTTATCAGGGCGACTTGATCTCCAGTTCCATTACCTATTTCCATTATAACTTTACAAACCGCCTGTTTACGCAAACCATTACCAACGATAACGGCCAGTATTGGACAACCAATATCAACGGTGGTGGCGAACATTCAGATGGTGTTGATGCGGAAATCGGCACGCGGCCCATCTATCATATTCGTCCTTATGTCTCCTTTGAATATCTGCATGCTGTGAGTGATAGTAACCTGCCGGTCTCTTCAGGCGCGGTAACAGATTACATGCATACCAAAGGTAAAGTAGCGCCCCAGGCTCCGGCATATCAGGTTGGGTTTGGTCTGGATTATGATGATGGACACCGGTTTGTAGGGTTCAACCTGAAATATGTGGCCAAGCAGTATTCTACATTCATGAATGATGAGCACATTCCGGGATATGTGCGGATGAACGTCAATGTGGGCTACCGTCTGCCCAAAATCGGTATTTTCAAAAGCCCGACCATCCGCCTGAACCTGCAGAATATCTCTAACGAGCGGTATCTGGGCTGGATTAACGCCACTCAGGTCAATGCAAAAACTGCAACGGGTATCTTCGGGAATACGATTGGTGGAAAATCAGCTACTTATAAAATTGCGTCACCTTTTGCCGCGATTGCAACCATAAGTAGTGATTTCTAAGGAGAACTGGTCTGGGTCTCTCAAACGGGCTATTGTAACGGCCTTGTATTGACTGAGAGGAAAACCATGCCGGTTATCGGACGTAGAGGGCTGTTGAAAAGTGGCGGTGGGTTAATAACGGCAGGCCTTCTGGCGTCCATCAATCGGGCGTTGGCCATTCCGGCGGAGCGTCGGAGTGGCACGCTTGAGGATGTGGAGCACATTGTGGTGCTCATGCAGGAAAACCGCTCCTTTGACCATTATTTCGGCCATCTGAATGGTGTGCGTGGCGTGGGGGACCGTCATCCTGTCCGTTCCCCGGACGGGACGCCTGTGTGGTCTCAATGGCGCAAACAGGCGGGGGAAGGGCGGATCATGCCCTTCCAGTTACGCACCCATGTAACAAGTGCGCAGTGCGTGCTTGATCTTGATCATAACTGGACACCAACCCACGCGGCCATCAATGCCGGATGGAATGATCAGTGGCCCCGGCATAAAACCGACATGACAATGGGGTATTACACGCGGGATGATATTCCATATCATTACGCGCTGGCCGATGCCTTTACCGTTTGTGACCATTATTTCTGTTCAACCCCCACCCAAACGCACCCGAACCGTTTTTACCTCATGACAGGAACGGTCGATGCGGAGGGCGTAGGCGGCGGCCCGGTTCTGGATAATGTGGACTGGGTGGATCGCGCCTTTTATCCGGAGGTGCCCGGCCCGTTCAACTGGACAACCTATCCCGAGCGCCTTGAAGCTGCCGGTGTCAGTTGGCAGGTCTACCAACAGGGCCTTTCTCCTTCTGATGTGGAAAACGGAAATTTTGGCACCAATGTGCTGATGAATTTCCGTAATTATGTGGAAGCACCGGAAGGGTCTCCTCTGCATCAGCGCGCCATGACAAAGCGTACCTTGGATGATCTACGGCAGGATGTAATGGCGGATCGTCTGCCTCAGGTTTCCTGGCTGTTGCCCCCTGCGGCTTATTCTGAGCATCCACGCTGGACGCCGGGATATGGTGCAACATATATCGCTCGGGTGCTGAATGCCTTGACAGCAAACCCGCAAGTGTGGGCCAAGACCGTTCTGCTTGTCATGTATGATGAAAATGACGGGTATTTTGATCACGTGCCTCCGCCGCAGCCGCCAACACCCGTGTTGCCCGGTAAAAGCACCGTGGATACGCGCGGTGAAATCCATGACCGGATTACACCCTATGAACCCAAGCGTTATACGGCGGATATGCTGCCTTACGGTTTGGGGCCACGCGTTCCCATGCTGGCGCTGTCACCCTGGAGCGCAGGTGGTTTTGTGTGTTCAGAAGTATTTGATCACACGTCTGTCCTGCGGTTTATTGAAGCCCGTTTCGGTGTGCGTGAAGAGAATATCACACCATGGCGGCGCTCCATTTGCGGTGATCTGACCAGCGCATTTGATTTTTCACGAAAGCAGGGCCTTAAGAACGGCCTGCCTGATACGGCAGATTACAAGCAACAGGTTGACCAGTCGTGCAAACTGCCTGACCCGGCCGTGCCGGTGCAAAGTAACCTGTCTGATATTGGAGAACAGGAAGCAGGCCCTCGGCCCGCTCGGCCGCTCCCCTATGTTCTGGCGGTTAATGAGGTGAATGGTCCGCAGGGAAGCGTGACGCTTCAGTTTGAAAACCATGGAACAGTAGGTGCGTGTTTCTACGTTTATCAGGAAAAAACCAGTGAAAAGCCGCGTCGTTACACGGTGGGGGCTGGGGCATCCCTTCAGGATGAGTGGCGTCAGGCCGAAGGGTATGAACTGCATCTTACCGTTATTGGGCCCAACGGTTTCGCACGGTATTTCCATCGCCCAAGCCGAACATCAGTGCTTGTAACGGCTCAGGATAATCCGCAGACTGGTGAGCTGATGATGACATTTGCCAATCGGACGGCTCATCAGCACATACTGCATTTGCATGATACGGCTTATGGCCAACCGCAGCAGAGCGTAACGGTGCCAGCGAATGGGGTGGCGCATAAAGCACTTGCGCTTGCCCATAGTGACCACTGGTATGATATTAGCGTGCGTGTCGCGTCGGAATCCAAAACGGAAAGCCGGTTTGCTGGCCATGTTGAAACCGGAAAACCCAGCCGGACCGATCCGGCTTTGGGTGCTCCTGTTCTGCAATAACTGAAAGTCCGGACAGAGAGTTGAAGAACTGATCTGTCCTCATTATTTCAGGTCGCACTGGGTATTCTGGTGCGGCCTGTTTTTTTAATCAGCAAGAAGCGGGTTATGGGCGGTTTCAGCCTCAAATTGTTTGAAATTGTTCTCCAGCGCCATTTGCAGACGGGCTTTTTCATTTTTGCCAAGGAAAGCGCGGCATTCTGATGTGTCAGGCATCTGGCAGGCAGGAAGAATTTTCCCATCATGCCACAAGCTTGCGCCCGGAATGAACGCATACTCCAACCCATTGCGGGAAAGTTGCTTCATATCCTGATAGCTCAACGGCCAAGTTGTAGCGGCCCGCAGATATTCCTGGGTCAGGTCTCCCCGTGATACCCCTTCATCATCGGTGGAAAGAGAGACAGGAACAGCGGCCCGCCGATACAATGCAAAAGGATGAGCCTTGCCTTTGATGTTTAGAATAACATCGTTGCTGGTCAGGTTGATTTCCACCATGATTTTTTTCTGAGCCATTTCTTTCAGCAGGCCGGTAGCATCATTTTCCCACATGATGTCCACCCCGTGCCCGATACGGCGTGCTCCTGCTATCTCTACAGCGGAGCGGATATGGTGGGTCAGGCCCTCCGGCGGTACAAGGCCCGGCGTCAGTTCACCAGCATGCAGGCTCAGTTTAACATCAGGATACACGCTGTTGAGGGCCTGAAACATGCGCATATGCTGGTCATAATCGCGCATGGAAACAGGATCATCTTCCGGGCAAACAAAATTGACGCCTACAAACCGTGGGTCAGTATGGGCAATTTCGTATCCAGCATAAAGTTGCGCAAACACAGCCGATGGCGCCACGATGCGGAGGGTCTGGTAAAGATAATGCACGGCCACCTTGCAGCCTGGGTGCGCTTGTGGCGTGCCACATTGCAACACATGCTGGGCCTGCTGTTCCATGTTGTCAGTTTCATGGCGTGCCGTGGCAACCAGTGCGGGCAGGTCTGCCTTAAGCGCCTGCATGGCGTCAGCATAATTCTCATCATGCAAGGGGTGGGCGTTTCCGCTGGCAATCATACTGCCCAGTCCGGGTGAGATCATCAGTTCTACGTAGGTGATATGATCCTGCGCGGCGCGATCAAGCGCCTCGGCCAGACTGTCTCCTGCGTGTTTGTCAGCAGCAGGCCCAAAGCCGGCGAAGGTGGCAAAGAAATGGTCATGGCCGGAGCGATCATTGGCCGTGGGCACAAAATCCCGCATGGAAAGGGCATCAATCATACGGTTTTCGGCAGCTTCATTCGCCGGAAGCGCCGTGGCAGGCCATTCTCCTTTTGCCGGGGTGGCGGCGCAGGCTCGGGGCAGGATGGTTCCCTGTTCCACCGAAATGCAAAGCCCATCCTGTGCGGCCCACTTCAGATAACTTTCCGCATAAATGGCTCCAACCAGATGGTTATGCAGGTCAGCCCCTTTGGGGAACTGGCGCATGAACACAGGTAGCCGTACGGGGTCTGATTGCAGGCTGCTGAAAATATGTGCCGTTTTCTGCTCGTCTGGTGTGGCTGCCTGACAAAGGGAAAACGGTGTTGTCAGAATGGCAGAGGCCAGAAGCAGAGCACGAACAAACATACAGGAACACCATCCGGGAAAGACGTGGTTTATCATTGCTGGGTAACAGAAATCATTCCACTCCAATATCGGATTTATACAGAAGTCAGGCCACCTTTCAAACTCATGAGGAACCGTGTTGCCCTGAGCTTGTCCTCCGGGGCTTGTTTGCGCAGAGAGATGCCTGATTTGTCGGGGTATTGGCCGGGGTATAGCGGAGAATGCTGGCAACAGCGGCATCGTGCGGCAGAGGGGTGCCATAAGAGCTATGATAGCGCGTGGCAAAGGCTTCCCGCTCCAACCGTTCGCAATAGTCCAGATACCGGATCAGTGCTCTTTCGGCTCTGCGCGTGGGGCCATGCACCCGTTTATAATGTCGCCACAGAATCAGCGCATTGACGGACCACGCATCATACGCATGTTCCCTTAGCCTCTGGCGAATGGACGGAGGCAGTTGTTCAAAAGCAGACCACTCGTCTCCCTCATGACGTTGCCAGATTTCATGACGCACCGTCCGCTCGTTTGACGGAGGGGGCTGCGGATGAGGGCGCTGGCTGGGTGTGGACAACCAAGGCTGATAAGCGGACATGCCCTTGCCCATCATGCCGCTTGACGCTTCCAGATGGGAAAAGGGTCCGGCAGGTGCGTATAGCGTTCGGGCTCAAAGCGGGGAGCGCCATCTTCCGGTATCAAGCAGTCGTCCAAAGCAGCGCGCAGGGCGCTTTCATCCATGTCCTGCGTACCAATGAACACAATTTCCTGCCGCCGGTCTCCAAACACAGGGTCCCATTTGCTCAGCACAAAGTCGCGCCACTGGTCTGTATCGGGCCACTGACTTTTGGGGATGGCTGCCCACCACAACCCGATGGCCTGATTACGCACCAATGCCCCAGCCTGCCCCAGTTCTCCTACCCAGTCAGGGCGTGTGGCCAGCCAGAAATGCCCTTTGGCCCGGACCACACCCGGCCAGTTGGCATCCAGAAAATGCTTGAATTTTGCGGGTTCGAATGGTCTGCGCGCACGGTAGACAAAACTGCGGATGCCGTATTCCTCGGTCTCTGGGGTATGGTCCTGAAAGCCGTAGAGTTCCTTGAACCAGAGCGGATGCTGGTGTGCTTTCTCATAATCAAATCGGCCTGTGTTCAGAACACGCTCAAGGGGAACCTGGCCCATGTCCGTCTCAATCACATCGGCATCAGGGTTCAGGGCCAGTACAATCTGGCGTGCCGCCTCTACCTGTTCCGGTGTGGCGGTGGAGACCTTGTTGATCACCACAACATCGGCAAATTCAATCTGTTCAACCAGCAGATCCACCAGCGCGCGATCATCTTCCTCGCCCGCTGTTTCTCCTCTGTCTTTCAGGAAATCGGTGGAAGCATAATCCTTGAGCAGGTTTACGGCGTCCACCACTGTTACCATAGTATCAAGCCTTGCGCTGTCGCTCAGGCTGTTGCCATCTTCATCCCGGAACTCAAAGGTTGCGGCAACGGGCAGGGGTTCTGCAATGCCAGTGGATTCAATCAGCAGATAATCAAATTTCCCCTCCGATGCCAGCCGATGAACCTCCTGCAAAAGATCATCCCGCAGGGTGCAGCAAATGCAGCCATTGGTCATTTCCACCAGTTTTTCATCGGTGCGGGAAAGATCGCCTCCGCCTTCTCGCACAAGATCAGCGTCAATATTCACTTCGCTCATGTCATTCACAATAACGGCCACCTTGCGGCCTTCCCGGTTGTTGAGAATGTGGTTCAGCACTGTTGTCTTTCCGGCTCCAAGAAAGCCGGAAAGAACGGTAACGGGCAGCAATGCGGGCATGGAGGGGGCTCCCTGAAGCTGGAAGAGGCGTAGTCCGCCTTATGTGTTATAGTATAACATAACATATCCTGATCGTTCAATCGTCTGCAATGTTGGTGCTGCATGGGGAAGGAAGCGCTGTTTTCTTGACACTCTGCGCGTTTTGGCGGCATCAACCCGGCTTGATGGTTCTCTCTCCGTTGGGGAGCGATGTAAAAGGGAACCGGGTGCGGTGCCGCGTTGCGTGGACATCAAGGCCCGGGCTGTCCCCGCAACTGTAAGCGGCATGCTCTGCCTACTGGCTGATAAGTCAGGCCACTGGGAGGTTCTCCTGGGAAGGCTTGGGCAGAGTGGACTACCGCAAGCCAGGAAACCTGCCATCAGCTGGGGTCGCAGACGGGAAATGCTGATCGGGGGGTGTCAGCAGGCAGACTGGACCATGGGTGTTCCTGAGAGACGGGAGCAACCAGGGTCAGGCTTTACTCTCGTGGCGACGTCTTTTTACCGCGAGGCCTTTTTCTCTGATGTTCCGCAAAACACTTCTGGTCAGTTCCAGCGTCTTCACTCTGTGGGGAGGCATCGCACTGGCGGCTGATGCACCTGTTTCAAAGCCACAGAAAGGTCTGCCTGCCAAAAAACAGATTGTGGCTGTATCGGCGTCCTCCGCCTCTCAGCCACTCTCCAGTCAGGCGGTATCGGAACTGATAACAGTCAGTGCAGCTCGCACGCCTACCCGAACGGATGATATCGGCACGGCTCTTACCATCATTACGGAAGAACAGATGCTGACCCAGCAGCGCCGCACGTTGCCAGATATTCTGGCACGTCAGCCGGGGCTGAATGTGGTGCGCTCTGGCGGGTTTGGGGCGACAACGGCCATTTTTATGCGCGGCAACAATGCCAATGAGGTAAAGGTGCGGCTGGACGGCATGGACGTGAACGATGGCAGCTCCGCCAGCGGCATGTTTGATGCCGGGCAGTTTGTAACGGATGGTCTCGGTCGGATAGAAATTCTGCGTGGCCCACAAAGTGGTCTTTACGGCGCTGATGCCATGGCAGGGGTGATTGATATGACCACGGCGCAGGGGCAGGGGCGTTTCAAACCGTTTGTCCGGATAGAAGGCGGATCATATGGCACCTTCAATCAGGTGATAGGCGCGCGCGGCAGCAAAGGGCGCTTCCATTATAATGTGGAATTGTCCCACTACCGCATGGAAGGCTTCCATTCTATCCCGCGATATATTGAGCGCTATTATGGTGCCACGCAGGAGCAGCGGCACAAAGGCAACCGTAATGATAACCGGTCTGCCAATATCCGGCTTGGTTATGATGTGACCCGGAACTTTGATCTGGGCCTGACTGCACGTCTGATCCAAAGCAACTACCACACATATTCCCTGTACGATCTGCAAAGCGAGGCCTATGGCGGTGGAAATGTGCGGGAACAGAACAATATGAATCAGGCCGTGGTGCGGGGTACGGCGCATCTGGTGTCTTTCAATGGTTTTTTTGATCAGGTCATCGGTCTTGGCTACATGACCAACCGCAACCGGTGGAACGAAACGGGCCTTTATGCCACCGGGCCGGACTATTATCGCTCAAGCCGCCTCAAAATTGACTGGCATGGCACGTTTGATTTCAGAAAATACGGCACACTGCTTATTGGCGCCGAACATTTTCATGATACGTTTGATTCCAGCCATACGGCCGCTTCTGCCTATGATACCGGCTACCATACACAGGCCAGCATGGATACTACGGCAGGATATGGTCAGTATCAGGGGAACTGGAACCATATTCTGTATGGGGCAGCCAATATCCGGTATGATTCCAATTCCCGTTACGGAAATTACGTGACATGGCGGGTAGCCCCCTCCATCCATATTCCCCACACCGGCACCATCATCAAAGCCAGTGCCGGGTCAGGTTTTCACGGCCCTACACTGTATCAGCTTTTTTCCAATCAGGTGGGGTCCAGTTATTCCCAGACAGGTAACCCGAACCTGCGGGCAGAAAGACTGATCGGATATGATGCTGGGGTAGAACAGAAGCTATTGGGCGACAAACTGCATTTTGGCGCAACATGGTATGACAACCGCGTTAAAAACCTGATCCAGTCCACGGAAAATGTTCAGATGGTAGGGGGGTATCCCTATTATCAGTATTCCTATGGCAACGTGGCGCGTGCGCGCATGTATGGCGTGGAAGCCTTTCTGGACTGGAAGGCGCTTAAAACGCTTGATTTCAATCTGAATTATACCTGGACTCATGCACGCGATCTGAGCAGCAATCTGCCTTTGCAGCGCCGACCGCAGCACAAATTCAACTTCAACACCACCTGGACCCCCATTCAGGATCTGACGTTCTCAGGGAATATTCTTTATGTCAGTGGCTGGCGCGATCTTCCTGTTATAGGAACATCCTATTGCAGCACCTGCGGCAAGGGGCATGGTTATTTCACCATAGATATAGCCGCAAATTACAAGATTAACCGTTATGTCAGCATTTTTGCGCGCGCCGATAACCTGCTGAACCGGCAGTATGAAGAGCCAATCGGCTATCTTCAGCCCGGTCGAGGGGGATATGGCGGCGTGACACTGAGCTACTGATGTACCAGTGGCTGCTTCGGCTGGGGCTGTATGGCCTGCTGTGCATGGTGCTTCCTGCTCCAGTAAAAGCGGCTACGCGGATTGTGTCTCTGAACCTTTGTACGGATCAGTTGAGTTTGATGCTGGCGGATCGGGCCGAGATTGCAGGGCTCAGCCCGTTGGCGCGGGATTGCTCTGGTTCGGTGCTCTGCCAAAAAGCGCAGGATATGCCAGTTCTTGCTCCTACGGCGGAAAACGTGATTGGTGCCCACCCTGATGTCGTGCTGGCAGGGCAGTTTACCGCTCGGGTGGCGGTAAAAGCCGCGCGGGAGATCGGGGCGCATGTCCTCACACTCCCTCCGGCTTCTTCTCTCGCGGATATTCCTGTCCAGATCATGCAGGTGGCGCAGGTGGTAGGGCATCCTGAACGGGGCAGGCAGATGGTTGAAGCCTTCCAGAAGCGTCTTGCTGAACTCAGTCTGGCGCGTCATCCGGATGATCCCGTGGCTGTGGTGTATGAAGCCAACGGCTTTGTGGGCGGTTCAAACTCCCTGCCAGATGATGTGCTGGCACATGCCGGTTTGCGTAATCTCTCAACGGTGGCAGGTATTACTGCTGCGGGAAGGGTGCCACTTGAAACCTTGCTGGCGCAGCAGCCAGATCTTCTGGTGCGTGACAGATCAGGCCAGGGTTATTCCCTTGCGCAGGCCATGCTGGATAATCCGGTGTTGAAACAGTTTTTTTCAAAAAAACATGTGGTGGATATTCCCGCCTCCCTCTGGTTGTGCGGCCTGCCTCAGACACTGGATGCCGTTGACCTCCTGCGTCAGGCGCGTGAGGGCCTGATACAGACGGAGGGGACACAATGAAAACCCGCGGCTGGATACTGAATGGTGGGCTGGTGGCCTGCATTATAGCGCTCTCCGCCGTGTCCCTGTTGTGGGGGGAACATGCGTTTTCGTTCACGCAAGCATTGCGGGAATGGCTGGCTGGGCAGCATACGGCAGAGGCTGTTATCCTAGGGGAACTGCGCCTGCCGCGTATGCTGCTGGCTATCATGGTGGGGGGAAGC
Source organism: Acetobacter senegalensis (assembly GCF_001499615.1). Classification (NCBI taxonomy): domain Bacteria; kingdom Pseudomonadati; phylum Pseudomonadota; class Alphaproteobacteria; order Acetobacterales; family Acetobacteraceae; genus Acetobacter; species Acetobacter senegalensis. The sequence continues at coordinate 2,456,026 of NZ_LN606600.1, forward strand.
CTAGGGCTTTCTGGTGCTGTGTTGCAGGGCTATCTGCGTAATCCGTTGGCAGACCCCGGGTTGCTCGGGGTGTCAGGGGGAGCCGCACTGGGTGCGGTGTGCGTGTTTTATACGGGGCTCGCGCAACTGGGGCTTGCTATTCTGCCGCTGGGTGGGCTTGCCGGGGCACTTGTGGCTGCCGCCCTGCTGGTCATGCTGGTGGGGCGGGGTGGGGCCTTGGTCTTGCTGCTTGCCGGTGCGGCACTCAGTAGTTTTACAGCAGCACTGACAGCCATGGTGCTCAATCTGGTGCCAAGCCCTTATGCGTCTTTTGAAATCATGCGCTGGCTTATGGGGTCTCTGACCGATCGTACCATGTTGGATGTCCTGCTGGTGTTGCCCGGTGTTGTCCTGGGCACTCTTCTTATGGCGTCTTCCGCTCGGGCGCTTGATGCTCTGACCATGGGGGAAGATGTCGCCACAACGCTCGGTTTCCAGTTGAAAGGCATCTCAGGCGTGCAGATGCGTATTGTTATGGGTACGTCTCTTGCCGTGGGGTCCTGTGTTGCCGTCTCTGGTGCAATCGGGTTTGTGGGGCTTGTTGTTCCGCACCTGCTGCGCGGGCTTGCGGGCCATCGGCCATCACGCCTGTTGCTGCCCGCCTTCCTTGGTGGCGCAACACTGCTTTTGGGGGCGGATGTGGTGGTGCGTTTGGCCGCCACACACAAGGAATTACAGATTGGCGTTGTGACGGCCCTTATTGGGGCTCCGGTGTTTTTCCACAGGGTGATCCAGTTCAGAAAGCGCGGAGGGTTCTGATGCTGACCGTTACCGCTCTCTCCTGCCAGATTGGCCAGAATACGTTGCTCCGTTCCGCGTCTGCTACTTTTCCCGCAGGATGTGTGACGGGGCTTATCGGCCCTAATGGTGCGGGCAAAAGCACCCTTTTGCGTATCATGGCGGGGCTGACCGTGCCCACCACAGGGACTGTTTTGGTGCAGGGCCATCCCCTTGCAGCGCTCACGCCAATGGAGCGTGCCCGGTTACTGGCCTATATGCCGCAGGATATTCCGCCGTTTCCGCCTATGCCTGTGCGTGAAATCGCATCTCTGGGGCGTCTGCCATATGGCGAAGGAGCCAGTCAGGCCGAGCATCACCCCGCTGTTGGTCGTGCTCTGGCGCTGACCGGTTTGCGGGCTTTGGCAGGACGTGCTGCAGATCAGCTTTCAGGGGGAGAAAGAGCCCGCCTGATGCTGGCGCGGGCTTTGAGCACAGAGACGCCCGTATTGCTGGCGGATGAGGCAGTGGCCGCGCTTGATCCGGCCCACGCGCTATCGGTCATGCATCTTCTGCGGGCGCTTGCGGCGGAGGGCCGCTGCATTGTGCTGGTTATTCACGATTTGCTTTTGGCAACGCGGTTCTGTGATCAACTGGTACTGATGAAGGACGGAGAAACCGTAAGAAGCCTGCCACCATCAGGCCTGACGGAAGACATTCTTCAGTCTGTTTATGGTGTCACCACCCGCCGGATTGAGCAGGGATGGGTTCCGTGGGATCTGGCAAAAGCTTCCCGGTGAGAGAGTGGTGGTTCCAGACGCTTGAGCCGGTTTTTCAGGCTCCTCTGGCGCTGGCCGCACGAATGCTCGCGGCTGACATTTTTGCGCTCAGATCGGCAACATCCTGAATATCCATAAGCGGGTTATGGGAGATATAGAGCAATGCTTCCAGCCCGGTTGTCAGGACCGTGGACGCAATAAAGTTCATGCGATCGGGGGAAATATGCTGCATGCTGACAGTCTGGATCAGCTTTTTTTTCAGATCATCCAGCATCTCGCTTGTTTCTGGCATGCTGAACAGGCGCGCTCGGACATGGTGCTGGTTTAGTTCAAAAAAACGGGGTGCGCCGCTAATACTCAGTAGCTCGCGCAACACAGCATTATGGCTTCTGACAAGCATCTCCTCCAGCTTATCCGTCTCACACCGGGATTGTAGAATGGCACTCCGAACCCGCTGGATAATTTTGATCAGAAGCAGATCAAAAATGACATCTTTGGTTTTGTAGTAATTATAGAAGCTGCCAGGTGAGACCGTGCTGACGGAAACAATGTCCCGTATGGTGGCGGCATCAAAACCAAGAGTGGAAAAAACTTTCCATGCGGCGCTTTCCAGAGCGTCCTGCTTGAAGGCTTTCGTCATTTCGCGCTTTTGAGACGCACGATAAGCTCCACGCTTTTTGGCGCCAGCTGCACTGTCCTCAGAAAGTTTATCCTGTTGTTGCCGTGCCAACGGTGTTCACACTCCTTGCTAATCCCTCAATACGTTAAAGATTTCCACAAAACGTCAAACAAGTATAGCCGCAGGAGCATGGCTCCGGCCTCATAGGCGATGTCTTATAATTATGACTAATATGTCAAAATTATAAATCTATGCGTTTTAATAGAAAATAGAGGACAAAATAGGTTCTGATTTTGGAATTGTATTAAAAACAAGGTTATATACTTAAATCTGCGTGTCTATTTTTGGAATTCGGTTCCAAATTTAATAATAAATAAAAATGAAATCCCACCAAAAAAGTTGACGTCAAAGTCGCAAATTGTATGGTGCTCACGGGATAGCGATTTGGGCGTAGGGAAGAAAGCCTGTCGGGGTGCTGCGCCATATGGGGCAGCTTTCTGCTGGAGCGAGCAGCACGCTCTGCGTTTCCTTGCGACAAAAAATCGGGGAGAGCGCGACGTGCCGATGAAATGTCATGACATGACCCAAACCATGCAGGAAACAACCCGGCGTGGTGTCGGGAGTAAACGCTGGCAGAGGCCAGTTTACCGGGATTTTCTTCCGCCCTGTAACCATGCCTGCCCTGCTGGTGAGGATATTCAGGGCTGGCTCTCACATGCTCAGGCCGGTGAGTACCAAAAGGCATGGCAGGCACTGGTAGCCAATAATCCTATGCCGTCTGTTCATGGGCGCGCCTGTTATCACCCTTGTGAAAATAGCTGCAACCGGGGCGATCTGGATGCGCCAGTGGCCATTCATGCTGTGGAACGTTTTCTGGGAGATCTGGCGCTTCAGAATGGCTGGAGTTTTCAGGCCGCTCCGCCAACAGGCAAGAAAGTCTTGGTTGTTGGGGCTGGGCCGGCTGGGTTGTCCTGCGCCTATCATCTGGCACGGTTAGGGCATCAGGTGGAAATTCGGGATGCTGCGGCTGAACCGGGCGGCATGATGATGCACGGTATTCCCGCCTATCGTCTCCCGCGTGCGCCGCTTCAGGCGGAAATTGCCCGCATCACTGGTATGCCGGGCGTTAGCTTGCGGTGTGGTGAAGCCGTGGATGATGTTTTGAAAGCCCAGAAGGACGGTGGTTTTGATGCTGTTTTTGTGGGTGTGGGTGCGCAACTTGCTAATCATCTGAACATCCCGGCATCAGATGGTAAACGCATGATCGATGCGGTGGATATGCTGGCGGATGTGAGCAAGGGCGGCAGACCATTCCTCGGGCGTTCGGTAGCGGTTGTCGGCGGTGGCAATGTCGCTATGGATGCGGCCCGAACAGTTGAGCGGCTGGGTGCGCAGGATACGGTTCTGGTTTTCCGTTACGATGCAGCGCATATGGAGGCCCTTCCGGCGGAAGCCGCCGAGGCATTTGCCGAGGGGGTGAAAATCAAATGGCTCAGTGTTGTTGACCATTTTGGCACGGATGGCGTGACCATAGAAAAAGTGACGCTGAACCCGGACGGCAGCGTTACCCCAACAGGAGAAACCACACATCTACCCGCCGATGCCGTGGTGATGGCGGTTGGCCAACATAGTGACCTCTCCCTTGTGAAAAAAGTGCCCGGAGTTACGGTCAACACACATGATACGATTGATGTTGATCCGGCAGGCCTGATGACGGGGCACCCCGGTATTTTTGCTGGCGGAGACTGCATCGGTGGCGCACGAACCATGACCGCCGCAACCGGCCACGGAAAACGCGCTGCTCGCGCAATAGATGCCTATCTGGCTGGCAGGCGATACCAGCACCCTGATACGCATCCGTTGGTGACAGCAGATATGCTGCATCTGCCTGATTACAGGGAGGCTGCACGCCAAAAGCAGCCTGTCAAAGACAGTGAAGATCGAAAGGATTTTTCAGAAATAACCGGAGGGCTTACGGAAAAGGCGGCCCGTTATGAAGCTGGTCGCTGCCTTTCCTGCGGTAATTGCTATGAGTGCGATAATTGTTACGCTGCCTGCCCGGAGCAGGCCATAACCCGGTTGGGGCACGGAAACGGATATTCTGTCTCTCTCGATCTGTGCTCCGGCTGTGCCGTGTGTGCGGAACAATGCCCCTGCCATGCCATAGAAATGATGCCTGAACCAACAGATGCAGCAGCACCTGTTGGCAGCCTTGGAGAGCCCATTACGCCAACGCAGTTCAAAGTGCGGGCATAAGGAGGGAACGGGTGATGACCGAACAGACAATCACAACAGATGGAAACACCGCAGTTGCCCACATTGCCTATCGGGTCAATGAGGTTTGCGCCATTTATCCTATCACCCCCTCTTCCCCCATGGCGGAACTGGCGGATACCTGGTCAGATCAGGGTGTGCAGAACATCTGGGGAGAAATCCCTCTTGTGCAGGAAATGCAGGCGGAAGGGGGTGCCGCAGGGTGTGTGCATGGTTCCCTGCAATCTGGTGCGTTGACCACCACTTTTACCTCCTCGCAGGGGCTGATGCTCATGCTGCCCAACATGTTCAAGATTGCAGGTGAACTGACATCAACAGTCTTCCATGTTGCCGCACGGGCACTTGCTGCTGGCGCATCCTCCATTTTTGGTGATCATCAGGATATCATGGTGGCCCGCACAACGGGCTTTGCGCTTCTGGGTGCCAGTTCCGTGCAGGAAGCCCATGATCTCGCCCTTATCGCTCAGGCGGCAACGCTGGTGGCGCGGGTTCCGTTTATTCATTTTGCAGATGGTTTCCGGACATCTCACGAATATAACGGCGTCACGCTGGTGCCAGATGATGTCATCCGCGCCATGATTGATGAAACGCATGTTCTGGCACACCGGCAGCGTGCGTTGAGCCCGGAACACCCGTTTATTCGGGGGACATGGCAGAACCCGGATACATATTTTCAGACAAGAGAGTCGGTTAACCCGTTTTATGAGCGTGTGCCTGATCATGTGCAGGCCGCCATGCAGCGTTTTGCCACACTCACCGGCCGGTCTTACGATCTTTTCCAGTATGATGGCGCACCAGATCCGGACCGTGTGGTGATCTGCATGGGGTCCGGCGCTGAGGTGGTGCGGGAGACGGCAAAATGGTTGTACCAGCGGGGTGAAAAGGTCGGGTGCCTGCAGGTCAGGTTGTATCGGCCTTTTTCAGCAAAACATTTTGTTGCGGCGTTACCGAAAAGTGTGACGTCCATCGCGGTTTTGGACCGTACCAAGGAGCCAGGCGCGCCGATGGAACCCCTGCATGCAGATGTGGTGAGTGTTCTGGCGGAAGCCGTGGCCGATGGCGCATTCCCGCACATGCCTAAGGTGATAGGCGGACGCTATGGTCTCTCCTCCCGTGATTTCAATCCCGGCATGGCCCGTGCGGTTTTTGATGAACTCTCAAAACCTGTGCCAAAAAACCGATTTACAGTCGGTATTATTGACGATGTTGGTCATACCCATCTGGAGTATGATGAGACATTTGATATTGAACCTGCTGGTACTGTGCGCTGTCTGTTTTATGGTCTTGGTGCCGATGGTACCGTTGGTGCAAACAAGAACAGCGTCAAAATTCTAAGCGAAAAGCCCGGCTGGTATGCTCAGGCCTATTTTGATTATGACTCCCATAAATCTGGCGGCCAGACAGTCTCACACGTGCGTTTTGGCAAGCAGCCCATCACGGCTCCTTACCTGATCCGTCATGCTGATTTTGTTGCCTGCCACAAGTTTGATTTTCTGTTCCGGCGGGATGTTCTGGGGGCGGCCAACTCTGGCGCTACATTTCTCCTCAACAGTCCGTACTCCGTTGAAGATGTATGGGACCAGCTTCCACGCAAGGTGCAGGATCAGATTGTCAGCAAGAAGCTCCGCTTTTTTGTGATCAATGCGTCTGATGTTGCTCTCAGGCTTGGGTTGGGGCCACGGGTTAACACCATATTGCAGACCTGCTTTTTCCATCTTTCCAATGTTCTGCCCTCAGAAGAAGCCATTGCAGAAATCAAGAAGGCCATTCAGAAAACATATGGCGCAAAAGGTGATGCTGTTGTCAGGCTGAATTATGCAGCCGTTGATGCAGCAATAGCGGCATTGCACGAGGTAACTGTTCCAGATCAGGCTATGGGCAATGTGCCTATGCCGCCAATTGTTCCTGCGGATGCTCCCTTGTTTGTGCAGCAGGTAACGGGTGAAATCATGGCAGGGCGGGGGGACCTGATTCCTGTCAGCCATATGCCGGTTGATGGAACATTTCCCGGTGGTACCACGCAGTATGAAAAGCGCAATATTGCTGTTGAAGTACCAGTGTGGGACCCTGATAGCTGCCTTCAGTGTGGGCAGTGCAGCATTGTTTGCCCCCATAGTGTCATACGCGCCAAAATGTATGATGAAGACGAACTGGTAGACGCACCGGACTCTTTCAAATCTGCACCAGTCAATGCCCGTGGGTATCCATCGTCCCGCTTTACACTTCAGTTCTATGTGGAAGATTGTACTGGGTGCAGTGTCTGTGTGGAAAATTGTCCGGCCATAACGGAAGATGGCTCAAAACGGGCGATCAATATGGGAGAAAAACTGCCCATCCTGAATCAGGAACGGCAGAATATTGCATTTTTTGAAAAACTTCCGGACATGGATCGTGCCTCAATCAATGAGGCCAATGTGCGCGGTATTCAGTTTCTGGAACCCCTGTTTGAATTCAGTGGTGCGTGTGCCGGGTGTGGCGAAGCACCTTATCTGAAACTTGTGTCCCAATTATTTGGAGACAGACTTCAGATTGCCAATGCCACCGGCTGTTCCGCCATCTTTGCAGGGAATACACCGGCCCACGCATGGAAAGCCAATGCAGAAGGGCGAGGCGTTGCATGGTCTAATTCACTGTTTGAAGATAATGCAGAATTTGGATTGGGGTTTCGGGTAGCGGCGGACAAACAGGCCTCTCTTGCCCGCCAGCTTTTGCAGAAGCTGTCCGCTGTTGTTGGAGAGGAACTGGTAAACGCCCTTCTTGCCTCGACCCAGCACACGGAAGCTGAACTTGGGGAGCAGCGGCGTAGGGTTGCGTTACTAAAAGAAAAGCTGAATGGTGTTAAAACGCCAGATGCAATCATGCTTCTTTCAGTAGCCGATTTTCTTGTGCATCGGTCCATCTGGATTATCGGGGGTGACGGCTGGGCATATGATATTGATTATGGCGGCCTGGACCATGTGCTTGCACAAGGGCGGAACGTGAATGTTCTGGTTCTGGATACGGAGGTTTATTCCAATACGGGTGGTCAATCTTCCAAGGCTACGCCGCTGGGGGCTTCCGCCAAATTTGCCGCAGCCGGAAAGCGTGTGCCCAGAAAAGATCTGGCATTGCAGGCAATTTCCTATGGCAACGTGTATGTTGCGCAGATTGCCCTGGGTGCTAACCCGGAGCAGGCCGTTATCGCCATGCGAGAGGCGGAAGCCTATGATGGCCCATCGCTGGTGCTTGCTTATTCCCAGTGTATTGCGCACGGTATTGATATGAGCACAGGCATGAAACAGCAGGCGCGGGCTGTTGCATCAGGATACTGGCCACTGTTCCGGTTTGATCCGACCATGCGCAAAAACGGGCTGAATCCTTTCCGGCTGGATTCAACGCGCCCCCGTATTCCTTTGAAGGATTATGCGTATCGGGAACTGCGCTACAAAATTCTCTCTCGCACCCATCCGGAAGCAGCCGGGCACTTGTTGGATCAGGCACAGGCAGCCGCCAATGAACGCTATCGGGTTTATGAAGATATGGCCGCGCGCGATGGAAGCCGCTTTCTGCCCCATTGGGAGGATGTAAAGTGAGCGGGGGAACGGAGACAGACACAATGGATCTGACCACCCGGTATCTTGGGCTTGATCTCAAACACCCCGTTGTTGCATCCGCATCGCCACTGACAAAAGATCTGGACGGTATTCTGCGCGTGGTGGATGCAGGTGCAGCCGCCATTGTCATGGCCTCTGTCTATGAAGAGGACATTGCGCGGGAGGAAATGGCAGAAGCAGCTCTGTTTGAAATGGGAGAGGAGTCCCAGCCTGAGGCGTCTGGCTATTTTCCGTCTCTCTCCTATGGCACGCCGCTGGATGCACGGTTGACTGTGTTACAGCGCGCGGCCGAACGGGCAGGTGTGCCCATTATTGCCAGCCTGAATGGGTGTACGCTGGCAGGCTGGGTGGATTTTGCCAGCAAGATGGAACAGGCAGGGGCTGCCGCAATCGAACTGAATTTCTGGCGTGTCCCGACAGATTTTAATGAGAGCGGGCAAGAGGTTGAAGCGCTTTACCTTACTATTTTGCGTGCCGTAAAAGCTCGTGTGGCCATTCCGGTCAGTGTAAAACTGTCCCCTTTTCTGAGTGCTCCCGGCAATATGGCCAAACGCCTTGCTGAAGCGGGGGCAGATGGTCTGGTATTGTTCAATCGTTTCTACGAACCCGGATTTAACCCTGTTTCCATGAGTATTGAAGAAGATTTCCGGTTCAGTTCTTCCTATGACCTCCGTCTCCCGCTGATGTGGACGGGATTGCTGTCTGGCCATTTTTCTACGGATTTTGCGGTTTCAACAGGGGTTAATTCTGGAGCGGATGTGATCCGTTGCATGTTGGCCGGGGCTAATGTCACCATGGTCACATCCGCTCTGTTACAGTATGGTCCATGGCATATTCAGACAATGCTGGAAGAGGTGCGCTGCTGGATGGAGCAGAAAGGGGTAGAGAGTATTGCTTCTGTCCGTGGCCGTTTGGCGGCACGTGGCACACCAGCTCATCAGGCGCAGTTCCTGCGGGAAGAATACCGAAGCATTCTGATGACTGCATCTTCTCAAAAAATATAAATGTCTTCTGAAAGGTCAATTATGACTGAGGTCTTTTCAAAAGAGAGTGTGTCCTGCGGGTATGTTCAGGATGCAGCAGAGATGACGGTGCCCGCAGCTCAAAAAAGTCATCAGCTTTTTGAAAGTCTCATTGCGCGGGCGGCCAGATTATCATCTCCCATGCCAACCGGTGTTATCTGGCCTTGCGAGCAGCACGCTCTTGAAGGCGCGCTGGATGCAGCGGAGCATGGCCTCATGCAGCCGGTTCTGATTGGCGATAAACGGACCATAACCCAGTTGGCGGAAGCGCGTCATTGTGATCTGGGTAAAGCAGAAATTATTGATGTTTCTACGCCGGAAGCAGCCGCAGCACAGGGTGTGTCTCTGGTCCGGGAAGGGCGGCTGCGTACCTTAATGAAGGGAAGCCTGCACACAGATATTCTGATGCATGCCGTTATTGCCCCAGATCAGGGATTGAGAACAAATCGGCGTGTTAGCCACGTCTTTTTATTGGCTATTCCAGATTATAGTGATCTTGTTTTTGTAACAGATGCTGCCATCAATATTTTTCCTGATCTGGAAGCAAAGCGCGATATTGTTCAAAACGCGATTGATCTGCATATCGGGTTGGGACTGGGAGAGCCCAGAGTTGCTCTTTTATCTGCGGTAGAAGTTGTGAACCCCAAAATTCCCGGCACGGTCGATGCTGCCTGTTTATGCAAGATGGCGGAAAGGAAGCAGATTCAGGGAGGAATACTGGACGGTCCGCTTGCCATGGATAACGCGGTCAACATAGAGGCCGCGCGCATCAAGGGTATTGAATCCCCAGTGGCGGGCCGCGCCCAGGTCCTTGTTTCTCCTGATCTTGAATCAGGAAACATGCTCGCAAAGAACATGATTTTTATGTCCCATGCAGAGTCTGCTGGTATTGTTCTGGGGGCAAAAGTTCCCATTCTGTTAACCAGCAGGGCAGATAGTGTTCAGGCGCGGCTGGCTTCTGTTGCTGTGGGGGCGCTGTATGCGGATTATCTGGCGCGTAACAACGTCAGTCAGAAATATTGAGCGCCTTCATTTTACGGTAAAGCGTGGCACGGCTCACACCCAGGCTTTGAGCCGTGGCGCTTACGTTACCCTGACAGCCAGCCAAGGCGGAACGGATCACACTTTCTTCCGCTTTTTCAAAACTGACGGCACCTTCTGAATTCAGCTCGCCCAACAGGTGGGGATGGTCCTGGATCATATCGTCCGTCCAGCCCATCAGGGAGCGGGCGGCATGGGTTGCGCCCGTCACTTCCCCATCGGTGTTGATTGCAACCAGAGGGGAGGAGCAGTCTTCAGCAGGGCCAAGAGTGAGAATTCTGTCTCCCTCATAGCGTGTGCGGAAAAGCTGTTCTTCAATCCGGCGTCCTGACAGCATCAGTGTTTCTGTCACCAGCGCGGCATAAGGGCGGGTGGTATTTCCGCTCAACGCAGCAAGGTTAAGCGCGCCTGCAAGTTGGCCTTGCGCATCAAACAGAGGTACGGCGTAACTGGCCAGAAGGGAGAAACAGAAACGCCAATGGTCGCCTTGTCCCAGAAAAATGGGGCATTGCTCTTTTATGCAGGTGCCAACGCCATTTGTTCCCGCGACAGCTTCGTTCCAGATGGCCCCTTTTCGCAGATACAGGCGGCGGCAGACGGAAAGATGCGTTTCATCCGCACAGCGTGCCAGAATGGTGGCGTCCGGATCAGCCAGCAACACCATCAGGCCCATACCTTGCACAAGCTTGAACAGCCTGCGCATCTCGCCCATGGCGGATTTCAGCAGAATGGCGGAACGACTACTGATATGCAGGAACTCGGCGGATGAGAGCACATCGGCTGTCCATCCCTGAGCAGGGTCCAGATTGTAAGCAGACATACAGCGCTGCCACGATTGCTGGACATGCGGCGCATTCAGGGGCGCAACAGGGTAGGTTAGGCGGCGGGAAAGGCTATCACTTTCCGTCTCTGATACAGATTTTTGCTTACCATTCATGCAGTTACCAGCCAACTCGTTTTTTATCCTCCTTGTTGAAGCAAAGAGACCGTTTTTTGAGCTTTGGCCTACCTGATACTATACCTCACGATATATGTTAAAGAAAATTCTGTGAGGGAAGTAGGGGGGCAGCGCGCGTGCCTTTACCAGAGATACACGAACTTCATGTAGTAAGCGTTTGTTTCCGGGGTATTGCGTCCTTCCAGAGAGTGAGAGTAGCGGGCGGTGAAGGAAACATGCTTCGAGATATTGAACATGATGCCCGGGCCCATTGCAATTTCCCGGCTGTTCGAATTATCCAGATAATGGCCAGATGTATTATCATACGTGCCAGTTACATTCTGCCAGTCAAACGCTAGAAATGGTTCGATCTTCTGGGTGGCTTTCCAGCTGAAACGCAGGTTTGTGTAAAATACAACACCAGGGGAATAGCTGTGTTGCCCTTTGATGTGTTTTGTAGAACCCGTTACAGTTCCTGCATCGCCATCAAAGCTGAAATGTTTCCACTCATAATCAAAGATAAAACTGGAAATGTTGGACCAGTAATTGGGGGATGTTGCATCCCGTGTGCCAACAGGGGTCTGCATGAAGGTCTGAAACCCGAAGGTACTGTGCGCATTAGGTTTGAACCACGCTGCAGGCCCTACAATGGTCGGTCCGAACCCACCATAATTTGAGCCATCAGCAAGCGTGAAGCTTTCGCTTTGAATAAGCTCAAAGGCAAACCCCACATGCGGAATGGCGTCAAAGCTACGGAAATGCACGTATTTGGTCATGCCTGACCAGGTGTGGCTGCCGCCACGCGCTTCCCGCTGCCCCACGCTATTGTAAGAGTTACCGGCGGCGTTACCGTCCCCGTACTGCACCAGAACGTTGAAGGGCTTGAAATCAACCGGCAGATCATATTCGTGGGGACCGATAATTCCGAGTGTAATGTCTGCCGCACGGGCTGAAGAGGCATAAACCAGTGCCATACTGGGTATGACCAAACGAAGCAGAGAGCGCAGCCGCTCCGGCTTTTCTGTCAGACGCATGAGAAGAATTTCCGTAAAAAGAAACGGGGCTCCGGTCAGAACCGGGAGCCCCGCAATATGTCTACTTATTGGGCGTTGGAGCCCTGAGCGCCATCGAGCGTATAGGCAATGATGTAATCACCACTGCGTGTGCCCAGGCCGCCATGGCCACCAGCAGCAATCAGCACATACTGCTTGCCACCGACTTCGTAAGACATGGGTGTTGCCTGTCCGCCAGCGGGCAGACGATCACGCCAGATCACCTTGCCGGTGGAAAGGTCAAAGGCGCGGAGATAGTCATCCGCTGTGGCACCCATGAATACCACGCCACCTTTGGTTACAATATTGCCACCAATATTATACATCCCGGTAGGCAGCGGCAGGTTGTTGTGGGTCCGGAAAGGCCCCGTATCCCGCGTTGTGCCAACAGGGTGCTGCCAAACAATCTTCTTCGTAACGAGGTCAATTGCAGTCAGCGTGCCCCATACCGGCCCTTTGCAGGGAATCTGCAGCGGGTTCAGCCAGGGATTGGTATAGGCAATGTAAGGTGTGCCGTAATCCGGGGAGACAGAAAGAGCGTCACCCTTTGCGGCAGGTTCTTCACCCTGACCTGTCCATTTAGGCAGCTTGCCGGTTTCTTCCAGCGTGGAGCGCTTGTCCAGCTTGATACGGAACGGCAGATAGCTTGCATTGGCCAGCAGGATCTTGCGCTGCGGGTCAATGGTGATGCCCTGCCAGTCCACTACGCCATAGAATGCCGGATAGACAATGGTTGTCTTGCCAACATGCGGTGGCGTGAACTGCCCTTCATAAGCAGACTGACGATACTCGATACGGCAGATCATCTGATCCAGCAGGGTTGCACCCCACATGTCCGTTTCTTTCAGGTCAGGCGGCGTAAGGGAAGGCATGGCTGTCGGATAGGGCTGCGTGGGAGATACGCGGTCATCCGGAGCAATACCTGCGGTCGGGACCGGCTTTTCTTCCACCGGATAACCGGGCACAGGCTGGCCAGTGCGACGGTCAAGCACAAAGAATTCCCCGCGTTTGGTGCTTTGCACCAGGGCAGGAACGTTCTCCCCGTTCGGGCCGGGCAGATCAACCATGGAAGGGCCGGACGGAAGGTCCATATCCCACAGGTCATGATGCACGGTCTGATACGTCCAGCGGCGTTCACCGGTTTCAATATCAAGTGCAATGGTGGCGGAGGAGGTGGCATCATCAAACGGACGGCGTGATCCACCCCAGTTGTCCGGCGGAGAGTTACCGGTGGGAATGTAAACCAGACCGAGATTGAGGTCCGCCGTGTAAACACCCCAGGCGTTGGGGGTATCGCGCGTCAGCACATCATCCGGGCCGGGTTTCCAGGTTTCCGGGGTATGTCCTGCATCCCATGCCCATTCAATTTCACCCGTGGTGGCATTGAACGCACGGATGGCGCCAGAGGGTTCAAAGTTTGCCTGGTTATCAAAAATCCAGCCGCCGGTAATAACCCGGTTCTTCGCCACCATGGGCGGAGAGGTGACAAAGTGGAAGCCCAGCGGCACGTGGCCCAGATACTGGCGCAGGGAGATGAACCCGTGATCGCCAAAATCATCACACGGTTTGCCGGTTTCCGCGTTGACCGCCACCATCCGCACGTCTGCTACAGGAGAGTAGATACGGTTGCGGCAGCTTGTCTGGATTTCATCAGGAATGTGGTAGTAGGACACGCCACGGCAGGCCAGATAGACATTCTTGTCCAGATCAGCCGTGTTGGGCTTGGGGTCGAACTTCCATTTGATCTTGCCGGTAGCTGCATCCACAGCCATCACCCAGCTATGGGGGGTACACATATAAAGTGTGTCCCCAACCTTGATGGGGGTCAGTTCCAGGTTGAACTCATGGCCCTGGTCCGGGCCCGCAACCGTTCCTTCACCTTCCTGCTGCACATCACCCGTGCGCGTCGTCCAAGCCCGTTTCAGGTGGCTGACATTGGCAGTGGTGATCTGGCCCAGAGGAGAATAACGGTCTCCGCCCACTGTACGGCCATAGGCAGACCAGTCTCCATCCGGCACGCCATCAGAGGCCATGTCGCTCTGGCCCTGCGCGTTCATGCGGTCAGCCGGCACGCTGCCATTGATGGAGTAGGAAGAGAAGCAACTGGCGAAAACAACAAAGGTGGAGACGGCAACCGCACCCAGCACTTCGCGTTTGTCCGTAAGCCAGCTTGCGCCCGTGCGCCACACCCAGGGGAGCAGCAACCAGACACCAAGGCCAATCAGGGTAAGAAGACGAACTTCCAGCCCCCAGATATTGAAGCCAACTTCAAAGAGGGACCAAATGGTGGCCACCAGCAGCAGGGCTGCATACAGGCGGGCGGCCAGTTTTGGGTTTTTGAAGCTACTGAAGACAATGGCAAGCAGTACACCGCCTGCCAGAATATAGAACCAGGACCCGCCAAGGAAGAGCAGTTCAGCCCCTCCCAGAAACAGGAACAGCCCAATAAGAGTCAGTAAGGCTGAGGTTATTATGGAAATTAACCCCTTATTACTCTCTTGCATGATGTGTTTCTCTCAGAGTGTGTTCAATCGGCCAGAGCAGCCTGTGAAGCAATCAGTTCCACGTCTGTCAGCGACCAGCGTGTCTGATGAACAGGAAGTGCCTTGAAATTGTCACTACTGAAAGAGGGTTGGTCACCGATGTTTGTAGCAAAAAACCGGAACTGTTTCACGGATGAGACACTTCAGACGGTCTGACACACTTTTGCCCCGTATGCAGTGGGGAGGCTTCACACGGAGACTCTTTTCCCTGTGGGACGAGCGGTGTGCTACCACCTTCTGCGGAAAACAGTCTCGGAGACGTGAAAAAAGGGACGTAAGTGCTTCAGGCGTAATAAAAGCCGAGTGTCAGGCATCATGTGTGGAAGGAAGTGCTTTTGCTTCAATCTGAAGTTCACGCTCCATGAAATCGAGTTCCTGACGAATTGTCCATTCCGTTTCATCATTAATGCGTTTTTCAACAACACGTTTATGCAGCAGTTCCCGCATTGTACGAATAATATGAAATCGTAATGACAATTCAGTCCTTTTTTCACGAATGGCTGTCAGTCGAATTTCATCTTCCGCCGCTTCCGTATCGTCCAGACGTTTCTGCATGTCCTGATATTCATGAAGCAGTCGCGAGATGGCCTCCTGCTTCAAATCATGCGACTCGTTCTCATCCTCATCACGCTCAGCCAGTTCACTTTGTTGTTTGTGAAGAAAATGCAACGCCACCTGCGCCAGTTCGATCCGCATGGCGCTGAGTTCCCGCTGGGTCGGGTCATTGTCGTCCGGGGCTAATCCCGCCAGAAGCGGCGGCATGGTCATGCTTGCCAGAAGTAGCGAACAGATGATCACCCCTGCTGCCAGTGTTACCAGAAGGTCCCGGCCCGGAAAGCCGGTTGAAGCCGCTGTCGCAACAGGAAGGGAAAGGATGGCCGCCAGTGTCAGGGCACCCCGCGTTCCTGCTACAGTCATGACCGCCATGGTGCGGAGGGACGGGATAACCGTATTACGGTGCCTTATCCGCGCAATGATGCGGCGTGCGGTTGTGGAAAGCCAGATCCAGAAAAAACGGGTGACGCTCATGATGAGCTGGATCAGGAGAATGGCGACAAGCAATTTCCACGGAGAAACGCCCCCTTCACGCGCAAGCTGAAAGCCGTTGCGCACCAGTTGCGGTAATTGCAGGCCCAGAAGCAGAAAGATGGCCGCATTGAAGGTGAAGTTCACCATGTCCCACACCGTAGCGGCACGCAGGCGCGTTTCTGTGGTGGCTTCGTTCATGACCCCTGTGAATTTTACGGTCATACCCCCGGCAACGGCTGCGAGGATGCCTGAACAATGCAGGCTGTCCGCAATAAGGTAAATTGCAAAGGGCAGAATCATGGCAAGCGTAATGTGGGTGGGGGCATCATCATACCCGCGCACCAGCAGCAGATGTTCCGCCCGGCAGGCCGCCCAAGCCAGAGCGCACCCAATCAGTACGCCGCCAACAGACATGATGAAAAATACCTCCAGCGCATGCTGGAAAGAAAAAATTCCTGTCATGGCGGCAACCACTGCAAACTTGAAGCACACTAGACCAGAGGCATCGTTCAGCAGGGCTTCACCATGCAGAATATGCACAACGCGGGCAGGGGCTTTCCCCCCTTCAATCATGCTGCCAACAGAAACGGCATCTGTGGGGGAAAGGACGGCAGCCAAAGCAAAAGCGGCTGGCAGAATAATGGGCGGGATAAGCCAATGGATAAAATAACCACACCCGATGGTGGTGAAAACAACCAGCCCGAGGGCCAGGAAGATAATCACATTCCGCAATTCCCCAAACTCGCGCATCGGCATGCGGTAGGCATCTGCAAACAGCAGAGGGGGAATAAACAGGAGCAGAAAAATATCAGGATCAAAACCAACCTGTAAGCCGCCAAGTGCGGTCAGGCTGCCTATGGCAATCTGTATCAGAGGCAGGGGGAGCGGAATGCGGCAGATTTTTGCCAATAAAGCAGTCAGGCCGGTAACAGTCAGCAACGCAAGCACAATAAATAAGATGTTCATAAAGCTCTCTTATCCCGTCCAGAACCACCCATCGGCCCAAGCCCATACCGAAATTTATGCGACTATAGGGTCACATTATGTAGAAAAAAGGTCACAATGATGAGGTGGTCTGGGGCAGGGCCACACTTGACGGCCGGGCATGGCACGTTGGCCTATTTTGAGCATTATCCTTTCAAGACAGATTTCGCTTCTGTCCGTTTTACAGGCGGGATGCTCTTTTCCAAAAAAATCTCTCCGCCAATAGGAAGAGGTTTTTGTGCAGGCTTGTGCCTTGAAAGCCTGTTTCTTGCCGCCGCATGGGAACTTAGGGCAGCAGACTGGCTTTCAGATAAATCAAGTGTCATGCACCCAGCCAAAAACGCAGGAAAGACTATTCTCGCCTCTTACCGGGGCGGAGTTTTTCGGATGCACAGACGCTTCTCATTGTGAGGTGGGTTTGCGATGAAAATCTTTGCGTGTCTGACGACGCTTGGTCTCTTTATACCTCTTGCGGCTGCTCTGGCTGATGATGGTGCAGACCTGCAAGACGAGCTTAATAGCTGTTACGCAGGCAAGCGAAGCTGCCTTTTTGATCTTCAGGGGAAAACAAAAACCTTAACCCGCCCCTTAAAAATCAACCCCGATCTGGTGACGATCAAAAACGGCACATTTGAATGTGCCATGAAAAGCGGCACCTGTTTTTATGTGTCACAGGAAGGGTTTCCCCGTGCGCAGAAGGAAAGCATAAACAAACTGGAAAATATAACGCTACATGGAAACAAATCCATTGATGGCATAACAATGAATTATACTGATAACAAGAATCATAATATCAACGCTGAAATTACATTATCCAGTGTTTCCATCCAGGGATTCAACCATGGGCTATCCTTTGGTGATAATGTATGGGGCGTTGATATGTTCAACGTTGTTATTGGAAACGGAAATATTGGTATTTACACCCAACCGGGCGTCTATAATGCCGGCGAGCGTTCAACGTTTGTGGGCGGAACAATTTATAACAATGCCATTGCCGGAATTGATGAGGAATCTTGTTGGGAATTTGATTTTGAAGGTACCAGCTTCGATTTCAATACCCAGCAAATGATTCTCCGGGGCCCTACATCCTTTACAGGGCATATTGAAAATTCTGAAACAGAAAAACCGGAAATAGTCTTGTCTGCACTTGTTGGTGTGCCTGCTGGTTCACTCTATATGAGTCCAGGGTCAACGATAACAGTGGATGGATGGGACGCAAAAAATCCCAAGCAACCATGTTATGTTGAAACCAGCCTCCCGTACAATAATATCAAGATCCCGGCCACTCTTTTTGGCTTTGGCGGCACGAAGGGGGCAGTGTGTGACCCAGGAAAAGTTGTGACATGGGACGGGCAGGATTACAGGAAAATAACCGATAAAATGTAAGGTGATAAGAGAAAGAAGCGCACTTTAATCAGACGCCAATTCAAGAGGCTTCTTTGAAGATGACTAATCCGCACGACCGCGGGAGAGGGTTTTGCGTCCGATTGTTTTCAGATGCAGGAGTATATGAAAGAGGGAGGTTCTTTCTTCAGGCGTGATCGCCTGCATCCAGATTATGCCATAAAAAAGTACCAGTCCAATCAAACAGATAACAATGTCCGCCGTCAGGATCTATGGGACGAAATTGGTGAATTGAATAATGGAGGATTTCTGGCTCATCGTAACGACGAAGGAGTGAAGTATGAGCCAGAAATCCTTGCCGGAGACGACATCGGGGGAACGGTTGATCCGCGATATCCGCCGGGCGACGCGTCGGCAGTATTCGGCGGAAGAGAAGATCCGCATTGTGCTTGATGGCCTGCGGGGCGAGAGCAGCATAGCTGAGCTGTGCCGCCGTGAAGGTATTGCCGAAAGCCTGTATTATTCCTGGTCGAAGGAGTTTCTTGAAGCCGGGAAGAAACGACTTGC
This sequence comes from Acetobacter senegalensis, assembly GCF_001499615.1. Classification (NCBI taxonomy): domain Bacteria; kingdom Pseudomonadati; phylum Pseudomonadota; class Alphaproteobacteria; order Acetobacterales; family Acetobacteraceae; genus Acetobacter; species Acetobacter senegalensis. Next base: position 2,474,566 of record NZ_LN606600.1, read on the forward strand.
GGGCGATACGGCGCGTAACGCCACAACCAGTGAAGTCCGTCATCTGCGTGACGAGGCGCGGGCCCTGAAAGAGGTCGTGGCCGAGCAGACACTGGAACTGCGCCTGCTTAAAAAAAGCATGATCGGGGCTGGGGGAGACCCCGCATGAGATATATGGCTTCGGAAAAGCTCGAGATCATCCGCCTTGTCGAGCAATCAGCCCTGCCGGTTCGGCAGGTTCTCGGCAAGATTGGTATCCCGCGTTCAACCTTTCACCGCTGGTGCGATCTCTATCGGACGGGCGGCCCGGAAGCCCTGGCGGACAAACCCTCTGGACCCAATCGGATATGGAACCGCATCGCGGACGATATCCGTGCACAGATCATTGATCTGGCGCTGGAGACGCCGGAACTGTCGCCTCGTGAAATTGCCGTGCGGTTCACCGACGAGCAGGGCTATTTCGTCTCGGAAGCCTCGGTCTATCGCCTGCTCAAGGCCCATGACCTGATCACCAGTCCGAAATTCATCGTCATCAAGGCGGCGGAGAGCTTCCATACAAAAACAACAGCGCCGAACCAGCTCTGGCAGACGGATTTCACCTATCTCAAGGTTATCGGATGGGGATGGTTCTATCTGTCGACCATCCTTGATGATTTCTCACGCTACATCATCGCCTGGAAGTTGTGCACGACCATGGCCGCATCCGATGTGACGCAAACGCTGGAACTCGCCTTGCAGGCATCAGGGCTTCATCAAGCCACGGTCAGACACCGGCCGCGACTGCTCTCCGATAACGGCCCCTGTTATGTTGCTGACGAACTCGCGAAATGGCTAAATCAGAACAGCATCGATCATGTGCGTGGCGCTCCCAACCATCCCCAGACACAGGGGAAGATCGAACGTTGGCACCAGACGCTCAAGAACCGCGTGCTTCTTGAGCATTATTATCTGCCTGGAGATCTCGAAAGCCAGATCGAGGCATTCGTCGAAAACTATAATCAGCGCCGCTATCACGAGAGCCTCAACAATCTCACGCCGGCAGATGTCTGGTTCGGACGGGGGCAGACAATCCTGCTCGAACGTGAGCGCATCAAAAGAGCTACCATCCAGAAACGACGCTTGCTTCATCAGCAGCGTGCCGCCTAAACATCATAATCAGATGGGCCAGACCCTCCGTTATTTCACACCATCCATAGTCCCAAATCTTTCGACGACGGACAACATTTATTCAACGGCTTCCTTTCGCACGGCGTTTTTTCCGTTACTATCTCGGCCTCATGCCAATTGCTGTTGAACAGTTGGATCTTTCGGGCTTTGACCTGATTATTTCCAGCAACCACGCAGTTGCCAAGGGCGTGATCACCGGACCAGATCAGATTCATATTTGTTACGTCCATTCACCTATGCGGTATGCGTGGGACATGCAGGCTGCCTACCTGCGCCAAAGCAATATGGAGCGTGGAGTGCGTAGCCTATATGCACGTTGGCTCCTGCATCATATGAGAAACTGGGATGTACGCTCGGCATCTGGTGTGGATGTATTTGTAGCCAACTCCAATTACATTGCCCGTCGGATTAGAAAAGTTTATCGTCGGCAGGCTCAAGTAGTTTATCCACCGGTAGAAGTGCGACCATGGAAAAATCTGCCCTCTGTACGGCAGGATTATGTCGTCGTCTCAAGAATGGTGCCTTATAAACGTATTGATCTGGTTGTTGAGGCTTTTTCCCGTATGCCAGATAGGGTTCTGCATGTTGTGGGAGATGGACCAGAGCGTGAAAAAATAGCGCATTTGGCAACTCATGCCCCTAATATTATCCTGCATGGCCGTTTAAGTGATGCAGATGTCGAGAATTACATGTGTCATGCGAAAGCTTTTGTGTTTGCGGCTGAAGAAGACTTTGGCATCACAATGGTGGAAGCGCAGGCATGTGGAACCCCGCTGATTGTTTTCAACCGCGGCGGCGCACGCGACATTGTTCGGCAAGACAATGATATAGCTGGCCCCACAGGTATATTTTTCAGTGAACAGAGTGCAGAGGCAATTGTTGCCGCTGTCGAACAATTTGAAGCGACAGTGCCGCCCATTGATGCACAGCTTTGCCATACCAATGCCCAACGGTTTTCTGAAGAGGCTTTTCGCCAGAATATGTTTCATGTTGTGGAAAATGCTATGGCACTACAGAACGAACAATAGGACGCCTTTAAACAAGATTGTTCGCAATATATAAAAATAAAAAGGTGGGAAAATGACCGTGCCGATGGTGGGGATGATCCTTTTTCCCTTGTGTTTGCTGTTGTGGGCCCGCCCTACAACCATGTTGCATATTTTGTTGTTTGCTGGCGTTCTTCCTGCTGCGGCCGCTCTTATTGTTGGTGGGTTGGGGGTACAACCCGCCATGGTTCCGGCCTTGGCTTTTATAAGTTTTGTTCTGTTGCAGTGGATCATGGGAGTGCGCTACCCCGGTGACAGAACAGTCATGGCTTTGTGTTTTCCTTTTATTCTTGTTGTCGTGTGGACCGTCGTGGGATCATTGATCATGCCTCGGTTGTTCATGAATCAGGTTATGGTCTGGCCTCAGAAAGGCGATACTGTCGGGGGGCGTGTTTTACTTTCTCCAAATTTTGGGAATATTTCTCAGGATATTTATCTGATTATCAACACATCTTTAATGGTGATTTCTGCACGATTTTTAACGCGGAATGATGTCTCTATCGAGAAACTTTATCGCACGTTTCTTCTGTCAGGCTGGGGAGTTGTCATAATTTGCATGTGGCAATTAGCCCATCGTCTTGCAGGTGTGCCTTATCCCGATATCTTTTTCTATTCCAATCCGGGTTGGGCTGTTCTCAATACCCAGATGGCAGGTCCGGTCCCGCGTATCAATGCATCCTTTTCGGAACCAGCTGCCTGCGCAATGTTTCTGTGCCAGATTTTGTTCTCCTGTGTCTGGATTGTCCTGCAGGGCTATTCCATAGCAGGAGCAAAGTGGCTGATTCCGGCGTCTGCTTTTGCACTGGCCTGCACAACATCAACCACAGGGTTTGCGACAGTGGCGGTTGGTCTTTGTCTCCTGCCTGTCGCCATCATGCTGACAGGAGCAACACGATTAATGGGTAACATTCTACGGTTGGTTGTCGGCGGGGCCGCAGTCGTGGGCTGTGGTATTCTTGTGTTGGTAACAGCCGTTCCGCAAGTTGTGCCAGCCGCCCAAAATGTCTATCAATCCACTACAGAAAAACAGCAGAGCCAATCGTACCAAGACCGTTCACAAGCGGACAGTGATTCAATGGCTTTGGTTGGAGAGACCTATGGCTTAGGGGTAGGGTGGGGAAGCAACAGGGCCTCCAGCCTTATTCCAAGCCTGTTATCGACAATAGGGATAATAGGCGGGATCGGGCTTCTCATTTTTGATGGATTACTTTTGAGAGCAGCCATGCACGCCCGACGCACTGTTCCTCCAGGGCCAGAACGTCTGGTAATAGATGGAATGCTTTCTGCTTTGGCCGGAGGCATTGTCGCGGCCTGCATTTCAAGTCCAACATTAGGGCTTCTGAATTTCTACTTATTGATTGGCATGCTAATTGCAGCCATTGCTCGCGTTGATCTGCAGTCTCGTGAAACAGTTGTTCAGAACTCCGTTGCGGAATTTCAAGAGCATCTTGCGGACGCGGAAGAAAAACCACGCCTTTTGACAAAAATGCTCTAGAAATAAAATACACTGGGTGTATCAGGCTTATCTGTAATTTTTCGATTTAATGAGCATTATTTATTATGAGGTCAGGAACTGTTTTTCAGTGCTTGGGTTTCTCCATTTTTCTAGGATCTTCATACCAATTCGAAGAAGTTCTTCAGTTCGCTCCGGGCTGCTGGTCTCAACGTATATACGGAGTTCCGGTGCATTTCCTGATGGGCGCAGATGTACAATATCGCTATTGCGAAAAGTCATTCGTATGCCATCTGTCTTATCAATATGTGCCAGTAGTCCACATATCTTGGAAAAGCCAAGGTTTTCCAGACTTTCATCAGGATTTTCCTGTAGCAGCGCAAGATGCGAAAGACTTCTTTCTGTCGGCATATCGGCCAAACGGTCACTTTGTGTAAAGCGCGGCGGTAGATTTTCAACCAATCCAGCAAGACCGTGTTGTTCCCGCCGAGCGGCAACCAGTGCACATATCATTGGAAGAACGGAATCACGGGTGGGTAATGCCGAAAGAGTACGCTCTTCAAATGTCACATTAGTTCCGAGCAGGAAGCCACCATTTGCTTCATAGCCAACAGCAGGAACTATCCCTGCGGCAGCAGCTTTCATCATTTCCGCCACCACAAAAGGGGAGCCAATGCGCGTACGTTGAGTGTGCCGAGCAAACTCGGATTTTTCCAAGGCTGTATTGCTGCTGATTGGGGTAGTGACGGAAGCAGCCTGGAGAAAACGAGCAGCCAGAATCCCTAATATGTCTCCTCGGAGCCAATTTCCATGCTTATCTGCCAGCAACGGACGATCAGAGTCGCCATCAGTTGTTAGGATGGCGTCAAATTTTCCTTGGGCGGCCCATTGATTGGCCAAGGAAACGTCTTCAGGACGCACAGCTTCGGTGTCAACAGCTACAAAATTTTTAGATCTACCAAGGGGTATGGCTTCACCGCCAAGAGCTTCCACAATATCGGTTAGAACATCTCGCCCAACGGCGGAATGCTGGTAAACCCCGAGGCATAGACCAGATAAAGCATCGGCACCAAAAAAATCACGGTAACGGGCAATAAAACTCGGAATGATGTTTGTAACGGGAGGAAACGCGACTGGCTTTATAAGCTTGCCATTTACATTAAACATCTCTTCAGGAAGCTCTATGTTTTGATCTCTCATGGCCAATTCGTCGTCCTTGAGAAATTCGCCCTGAGCCCGGTTGAACTTGATACCATTGCGGTCTGCAGGGATATGGCTTCCTGTCACCATAAGAGAGGGAATTCTCAAAGAGAAAGCGTAATGGCACAGAGTAGGGCTGGGAACAAACCCACAAAATACAGGCTCTCCTCCCATATACTTGATTGCCGCGATACAGGCGCCCATGATGCGTGGCGTGCTGGGGCGCAGATCTCCGGCAACAGCAACCATGGTGTGCGGAGAAAATTCACCTATCGTAGCCAGATGCTGAAGGTACCCCATTGTATAGGCAAAGCAGACCATATCACTCATGTTGTCAGCCAAGCCACGCGCGCCACTTGTACCAAAAACAACACCAGATTGTTCCATCCATTGGGATATTTTCACGGTTTCCTCCTTACTGTATTCATCTAAAGATTGTTTTTTGATTTAGCGGATAATTCTATACTGTAAATATATGTAAAGGGAGCCGTTATCTTTCATAAGTATGTCTTCTTAATCTCTAAATGCATGAGCTTACTTTTCCTCGCGTGGAACGTCGAATTTTTGCATAGGCCTGATAAAAATGTCTGTTGTCTCTGCTGTTCGTGGCAGGAGGAGACTATTACATAACGCGACGGCGACATCCTGTGGTTGCAGAAGAATATCTGGATTATAGGGTTTACCGGCTGTTTGATAAATAGCTTCCTGGCGAGGCGTCGCTGTCGTGCCGGGCATAATAGAAATGACCCTTACGCCTTTCGCGTTCACTTCATCACGTAGCGCATCTGTCAAAGATGGAGGGTTCGAAAAACCCTCTGGTATTGAGGTCTGCTCTGTGATTCCATTTTCCTTGCGTTGATTGGAGTATGGATCATGAAGCAGGCGGGATTTTTTGACGTTGAAGAGCGGCTTGCCCGGCTGAGCGGGCTTGGTGATCAGCTCGAAGCATTTTCCCGGACTGTGGATTTTGAAGTCTTCCGCCCTGACCTGGAGAAGGTTCTGGCGTATTCTGACGGAAGCAAAGGCGGACGACCGCCATTTGATCCGGTGCTGATGTTCAAAATTCTGGTGATCCAGACGCTCAACAATTTGTCTGATGAGCGGACGGAATATCTGATCAACGATCGCCTCTCCTTTATGCGTTTCCTTGGGCTGGGACTTTCAGATCGGGTGCCGGATGCCAAAACGGTCTGGCTGTTTCGCGAGCGTCTGACCCAGGCGGGTGCGATCGATGGGCTGTTCAACCGCTTTGATGCGACCCTGCGCAACGCCGGGTATTTGCCGATGTCCGGCCAGATCCTGGATGCCACACTGGTAGCGGCTCCAAAGCAGCGGAACACCAACGCAGAGAAAGCCGATCTTCGGGAAGGACGTATTCCTGAAGACTGGCAGGACAAGCCGTCAAAGCTGTCGCACAAGGATCGTCATGCGCGCTGGACGCTAAAGTTCACCAAAGCGAAGCTGCAGGATGATGGAACCATGCCATCCAGTGATCTCGCCATCCCGTTCTTTGGCTATAAATCGCATGTTTCCATCGATCGGAAATACCGGTTCATCCGGAAATGGAAAACAACGCATGCCGCCGCCAGTGATGGCGCGAGATTGAGAGAGGGGCTGCTGGATAAAACCAATACGGCCTCAAGTGTCTGGGCTGACACGGCCTATCGCTCAAAAGCCAACGAAGACTTCATGGAAAAGCAGGGATTTGTTTCCAAGGTTCATCGCAAAAAGCCGCATCTCAAGCCTATGCCCCGGCATATCCAGAAATCAAATGCTGGAAAGTCGGTCATCCGCTCGCGTGTCGAGCATGTCTTTGCCGATCAGAAGTCACAGACGGGGCTGTTTGTCCGGACTGTCGGTATCAGTCGAGCCACCATGAGGATCGGCCTGGCCAATATCGTCTACAACATGCGCCGCTTCCTCTTCCTGCAGCGGATCAGCACCACAGCGTAGCTATCAAGCGGATAACAGCGCCCAATCTGCTCAAAACGCAGACCGGATGCCATCGCAAAAACCGTCAATCAAATCGCCAAAAGCCAGAAATCACGGGCCACGCACATCAATTGACGGTTCTTCGATCCCTCCATCTGCCTGAACGCTATGGAAACTGGAAGACGGTCCACCGGCGCTTCAGTCGTTGGTGCCATGCGGGCGTATGGGAGCGGGTATTCACTGCGCTGACCGCCGATCGTGACAACGAGTATCTGATGATCGATAGCACCATTGTTCGTGCCCACCAGCACGCGGCAACCGGAAAAGGGGGGCGCAAAATCAGGCGCTGGGGCGTTCCCGAGGGGGATTAACCACCAAGATCCACATGCTGGCCGACGCTCTGGGGCGACCGTTACGGTTCATTATCACCGGCGGTCAGGTTCATGACGCCACCCAGGTATCTGCATTGCTCGAAGGCCAGACTGCGAGTGCAGTCATCGCCGATAAGGCTTATGACAGCAATGGGCTCCGCGAAAAGATTGCTGTCATGAACGCAGAGGCTGTCATTCCGTCAAAACGGAACCGCAAGGTGTTCATCCCGCACGACCAGGCTCTTTACAAAGACCGAAACCGTATCGAGCGATGCTTCAATCGCCTCAAGTATTTTCGTCGTTTCGCAACGCGCTACGATCGCAGAACCATCCATTTCACCGGCTTCATCTATCTCGCAGCAGCCATGATCTGGATCGCATGAATGTCGATTAGCCCTAATGTCTGGGAAATACTTCGCGTAGTTAATTGCCAAGACCACCCAGCGAGACAGACGCTCTTCAATATTAAACAAATCGGATTGTTACGTTCAATCTTTTTCAATCAAGTCTAGGAGAGCGAAACAAAAAAACTTTTCAAAACCAAAGGTTTTTTAGAGTGCTCCAACTGGTTTTGTCCTGTCCACTTTGCTCATTGGCGAATTTGGCAAGATGGTTGAGAGAGGCGTAAATCGCTGTGAAAGCGACGGAACCTTTTAGGCAGACCATCCAAGGCTTCCCGATTAGGTGCGCGTTATTCACTCGGCCGACAGGGAGATAAAAAGAGAGCTTTTAACGCCTATGGTGTCGAGCTGAAAAATATGCAACTAAGACTTGTTCGCATATCACGACTGTCTCTCGTTTTCCAAGTGAGTAAAAGAATGCTGATCCACATACCGCGTGTATTGACATCAGATGAAGTCCTTTATTGTTTGCGCCAGCTTGGTGCGAGCCAATGGGTTGATGGTAAGGTTACAGCGGGTGATCAGTCAGCCAAAGCTAAGACAAATCTTCAGATCGCTCAGGATTCAGAGGTCGGGCGGAAGCTTGGGACACTTGTCCTGAATGCTCTGGCAAGAAACGAGCTGTTTACCAGCGCAGCATTGCCGTTACGTGTATTTCCTCCGTTGTTTAACAGGTACGACGCGGGAATGGAATTTGAATACCACGTTGATAATAGTATCCGTCCCGACCCCGAAACAGGGTTCCGTATCCGTACTGATGTTTCTTCCACTTTGTTTTTGAGTGGACCTGATGAGTATGACGGTGGAGAACTTGTCATCCAGGACACCTACGGCACTCATTCTGTTAAATTCCCAGCAGGTGATCTTGTTCTTTATCCGTCAACAAGCCTGCATAAAGTCAATCGTGTCACCCGAGGGAGTAGGTGGGCTTCCTTTTTCTGGACCCAATCTATGGTGAAGGATGACGGTTGCAGGACGCTTCTTTATGAACTGGATCAGTCAATTAGATCTGTGCGGCAGCTTATACCAGACACGACCCCGGCTATCCTTGGCTTGACTTCCACTTACCATAATCTGGTGCGTAAATGGGCTGAGCTGTGACGGAAAGGCAACAGTCTTCCGACTTTTTTCGATGTGAAGAATGATCTCGAGTTGCGAACGAGAGTCAATAACATCATAAGGGGGCGGCTAAAACAAATTGTGCTGCGTATCAGTGTTGGATGATTGCATCCTTCAGGAGATCATAATGAAACGGTGTGACCGTGCTCTTTCCCCTAAAGTTCGTCTTGGTGCGGCAGTTGCCATAGGTCTTTCGGCAGGCCTGAGTTGGACAGATAAAGAAGCAGAGGCTCAGGAGACAAAAACCGAGCCGGCAGCAACTGACACTAACATCAAACTTCCTGCCGTTCGGGTAAAAGGTGAGACCAAGGGGCCGGCTGAAATTCCCAATATAAATGCGACAGTACTTGATATTGGGCGCATGCCGACTTCAGTGCGTGATACCCCGCAGGTTATCAATGTTGTTCCGCAGGAAATCATCAAGCAACAGCGGCTTTATACGTTGGATCAGGCACTTGCAAACGTGCCAGGTATTACTCTTTCCACAGGGGAAGGGAGAGGTGGCCTGAATGGGGACCAGTTCCGCATCCGTGGTCAGCAGGCCCGCGGCGATATTTACACCGATGGACTAAAAGACTTCGGTACATATACGCGTGATATTTTTGATATTGAAAATGTTGAAGCCATTAAGGGGCCTGCGGGTGAGTATTTTGGCGCAGCCAACCTAGGTGGACTTATCAATGAGTCCCTTAAAAAAGCCCATGAGGGAACATCTTATAATTACGATCAGGCTTTTGGCAGCGCCAGCATGTATCGTGGTCAAGGGGATGTAAATTACCAGTTTAATAAAGATGTCGCTCTGCGCATTAACGGTATGTACAACCGGGCAGGGGTGGCGGACAGAGATTACGTCTATTCAAACCGTTATGGCGCATCTGCCGATCTCGGGGTGGGGTTACGTAGTAATACGTCCTGGCATCTGAATTGGCGGTGGCTGCATACTGACAGTATGCCAGATTATGGTGTCGGTATGATCAAAATGGCGAATGGTACATACCGCCCCATGACCAGTGAAGGTCTTGCACGGAATACAACATTCGCTCGGAGCGAAGACAGGGATAACTCAGATATTCATAGCCTAACGTCTTCGCTTAAATCTAAAATTTCATCCTGGTTCACGCTTAGTAACAATACCCGCTTGACTAAATACGAACGTAATTATGCAGCGACGACACCTGCTGCATGTAGTACGGCGGCCTGTGTGAGCCAATTTATGGCAGGAGGAAATCCCGCCTTAAGTTATGGTGCCGGAGGCGGTGCTGCTTACCTGTCAAAAGGGTGGGGCGCAGAAAATGTTCTCATGGGGGCGGCACGCTTTACGACATGGAACATGAAGCATGATTTGAAATTTGGTGTTGATGTCAACTACCAGGATGAAAATCGTTACGTTGGGACATGGTATGGGCGGGTCAACAACCAGACGATCCGTAATGCCTCTCACTCTGCTAACGGTGCCTATCTTCGCTTCCCTAAAGCGAATATGGCCAATTCTGATCAACGTGATGTCGGCCTGTTTCTTTCAGACCATATCCAGTTGACAAAAGAACTGGCGCTGTTTGGATCTGTTCGTTGGGATGCGTTCCAATCAACATTCGCAGGCTACCAGTTGTCAGCAACGCCTGTGCCTCGTCAGAAACAGAATGCTGACCGGTGGAGTCCATCCGGAAGCATTATGTATACACCTTTGAAAAAATCTTCTTTCTACTTTACGTTCTCTAGATCCTACAAGCCTATCGGGACAGATGTTTCCTCTCAGGTTACCATTCTGCCTAGTGATACGCCGCAAAATGGTGCGGACTTTAAACCGCAGCGGAGCGATCTGTTTGAATTTGGGAACAAGACCGATTTCCTGCATAAGCGTCTGGGTTTAGGGGTGGCGTTCTTTCAGATCAATCAAAACAATTCCTACTATTATGATGAAAATGGCGATGTTGTAACAGGTTTTAGTGATTCTGGCGTTGGTCTGCGCACACGCGGTGTGGAGCTGAACCTGACTGGGAAAATTACGAAAAACTGGGACATTTATGGTGCATATTCCTGGATGGACGGCAAGATCAGGAACAATGCGACCTATCGTGGAAAGGAAGCGCCCGGCGTTTCACATAACAATTTCTCGGTGTGGACATCCTATGATCTGACTGATCACCTTTTCCGACCTGAAACAGGTCACCTGAAGATTGCAGGCGGCGCGCAATATGCTTCTGGCTATTGGGCAAATGGAGATTTCAGTAACACGGCCCGTATTCCTTACCAGTTCTCACTGAATGGTATGATCTCATGGGAGGCACAGCATTATCGTATTTCGTTTAATGCGAACAACATTACGAACCATCTGAATTATGCGTCCTCCTTCAGCACCAGTCGTGCAGTGCCGGGGCCAGGCCGCTCCTTCATTGGGAACGTAGGTTTAACCTTCTGATGGAAACAAATGATCTGGTGAGGGATACGTCCCTCACCAGAAAACAGCCGGATAATGTTGAGGTTCAGTTGCTGATAGGGCAAATGTATCTCAACAAAGGTGCATTTACAGAAGCTTTTGATATGTTTGTGGTGGCGGCGCAAAGCGGCCAACCGCAGACCCTGAACATGCTTGGTCGCGCTTATGAGCAAGGGTGGGGTGTTACGCGAAGCGTGGCCCACGCCATCAAATATTTTGAGTCCGCCGCAGACCAGGGAGACGGTTGGGCCTGTTTCAATCTTGGGGATCTGTACCTTGCTGGGGATGGCGTAGAGGCCAACCCGCAACTGGCCTTCAGGTATTATGTTCAGGCAGCACGCAGTGGTGTCAACAAGGCTCTTAATATGTTGGGAACCCTTTGCGAGAGCGGATTGGCTACAGGGCAGCCTGATAAAGAAAAAGCTTGTCTTTACTTTCAGGCTGGTGCGGAGGCCGAGGATTGCTGGGCGGCGTTCAACATAGGGCGTATCTGTCTGGAAGAAAAGAACGACAAAAAAGCCTTATACTGGTTTGAACGTTCCTTATCTTACGGTTTTCCTGCTTACTGGCAGATGCTTGAGGTTTTTCTCTCTAAAACAAGGTTGCCACTTTTTCTAAAAGTTTCTGCTAAAGCGCGAGAGCTTATTGCAGGACCATCTGGACGTGGGAAGCAGTCCGTTTTGCCAGGATAGGATCAACTCCACATTTCACTTTTAACCCTGCTATCAAAGGTTGTTCACAATGCCCCCCGAAGTTTCTGCAACAGCGACACCTGCGGCCTCGACGTCTCGTTCACGGGGACCGTTCGCAAAATTCATGAACAAGTATGGTACCCCGTTTACAACCATTTTCTTTTTAATCTCGACAGTGACGGGTGTAGCATTATTTTTTCATTGGGGCCCGGGCGCATTTCATCCAATGCATGAATGGCTCAGCATGGTTCTGTTGCTGGCTTTTGCATTACACCTGCTTAAAAACTGGACGCCTTTGGTGAATTATGGCCGTCGTGGCTTGTTGTATATCCCTGTGCTCATAGGCGTTCTGTCCTGTGTCTATTTTTTTCTGCAGCCCACGGGAAAATCAGCCGGAGGAAAGCAGGTTGCTTTTCGGCTTGCTGCAATGGCAACCAAAGCGCCGATCGGGCAACTGGCGCCTCTTTTTGGTACTGACGCGGAAGGTGCTCTTGGCCGACTGCGCGCTCATCAGTTTGTGGTCACGACAGATGATGAGACAGTTGATCAGGTGGCGCAGGCAAGCAACCGCATGCCTAATGATGTCCTGATGGCACTCATGCCGGGAAAACCCGAAAATTCTGAGCATGGACGCCATAGGAAGGGGTAAGTTGTTATTTCTCTTTGCATCAAGAATGAACAAAGAGTTTTTCTGAGTATTTTGAAGTTATGTGATGCAAGGGGAGATTTTGCGCTCCTCCTTGCCATGTCACATCTTTTGTCACTCCGCTTGATGGGCGGATTAGCACGTTATGCAGCGCTGACGAGCGATATGCTCGTGGACCGGGCTGAATTCTGGCAGGCACGGGGCCTGCCATTATCGTCCCCCGGTAATCTCTAACTGATTTTCCAAAAAACTAGAAATTGTAAGTCAGATCTCCACCAATCCATCGGGGTGTCTGTCTGTATTCCACACGAGAATTGTCGTTGCTGGAGAATGAATAGGTATTACCATGCTTGTTCAGCAGGTTATCCACCCAGACGGAGGCTTCCCATTTGCTGTTGGCGGGACGGAGAGCCAGCCGCATGCCCATGGTACTGATTTTATCGGTAATGCCATTAGGGTCTGCCAGGCCGTCAATCTGATTATCTTTCCATGTGTAGCTGACCTGGTACGCCATGGTGTAGTTTTTAGACAGGTTCCATTGGTACCGTGCCACTGCGTCCCATGAAAAACGGGGGGAGAACGGTAAAACCGTGTTGTTGGAAATGGGGGCAATCAGGCTCATACCGCGTACTGACGACGGGGCCTTGAGAATGATGCCATCCATGTAGGAAAAACCGGCGTTAAAATCGAGACCCTTGATAGGGGTGACCCATCGTGCCTGTAATTCCCCCCCACGAGAACGGGCACGCGGAATGTTGCCGAGTGTTCCCGCAACACCAGTCAGCGTGTTGGCGACCACCAATGTCTGTCTGTTATGGTATTCATAATCAAACAACGCACCTTGCAGAGTGAGGGTGCGATTGAAGAGTGCTGCCTTGGCGCCGACCTCGTAAGCGACCAGATTTTCGGGCCGTACATAAGAGAGGGCCTGCTGGCTACCCACTGCGGCGGAGTAATAGGTGCCGGGTTTATAGCCGTTGGAAATGGTGGCATAAAGGAGCACATCGGGTGTCACCTGATACTCCGCCCCCACTTTTCCGGTAAAGCGATTGTTGTAGCGTGTCTGGCTGATATGGGTCAGGTTGGCCATGGGCACACCGCTCACGGCTCCATCATTATCAACCGTGCCGCCAAAATAGGACCGTTGATCCATGGAGTAGCGACCGCCAAAAATGAGGCGGAACTTGTTGGTTACTTTTACAACGTTGTTGGTGTAAACACCAAAGGAAACGTTCTGCTGCCGATAGTCAGATGTGAAATTGGCGCTTGGCAGTTCATACAGGTCTTTTTCCATATGTTTATAAAGACCATCGATATGATCGAATGATTCGAACAATCCGACAGTCCAGCGCACAGGAGATGCGGTTCTGGACGTCAAGTGGATGTCCTGAGACTGCACAAAATAATTGTCTCGGAAGTAATAGTCTGACCGCTCCAGCCGTGATCCGTCAAAGTTATCATAGATACGGCGGGAGTAGGCATCCACGGCTGAGGTTGCTACCAGCGTGGCAAAACTGAAGTCATGCCGCAGGGTTAGCGCTGCGCCGCCCCCATTTTCTCTGCGGCTTACGGGAAAATCTCCCACGTTTACGCGGGTTGCATCACGGTTGGACCCAGAAACACCATTGGTGCCCACAGGTAAACCCATCAGGCTATCTGTTGTTGTATTCTGCGGAGAGTTTGGTGTGCCGTAATTGCGGGTGTAATGAATGTTCAGCAGAAGGGATGTTTTGTCATCCAGTTCAAACTTTGTCATGTTGCGCAAAGCAAGGAGATCGCTCGCGCCATAGCGGTTTCCGTTATGCAGATCTTTCTGCCAGCCATCCCCATTGCGATAGGAAAAGGCAAAACGATCTGTAATGCGGTCTGTCAGCGCCCCATTGATGGCCCCTTTGGCGGTGTTGGTCGCATAACTGCTGTACCCCCATGTCAGATAACCACCAAATTGGTCTGTGGGTTTCACAGATTCATAATTTATGGCACCGCCGGTCGCGCTTCGACCGTAGTCAAACCCTTGCGGCCCTTTCATGACATCTACATGCTGGATGTCGAGCATTTGGCCGGAGTAGAAAACAGGAAAGGGCGAGTAAATACCATCAAAATACATTCCAATGCCGCTCATGTTCGAGGCATTGAAATCATCGAGCCCTACGCCGCGGATACTGAAAATAGGGACACTGCCGGATGTGGCCTCGACCGCACTGAGCCCAGGCACAAATCCTGCAATATCCTTGGGGTTGTTAAGGTTGAGGGCCCGAATTTCCGCGCCTCCAATGGACGTAACGGCTCCGGCAGTATGCAGGGCAGCGTTTCTGTGGCTGGTGCGGACTTCCAGATCTTCTACAGCGCCTTCAATGGAACGCGGGCGGGGTGCAGGTTTGCGTTTTGTGACGGGTACCTGTTTTTTTACGCCTCCCACCTTACCCGTAACGGCTGGTGCAGACTGCGCATTTGCATGAGAAGAGAGATTTATATGCCCCCATTCTGCCCCGACAAAAACGGCGCAACAGAGGAGAAGCTTCTTTCGGCGTAGCCCGGTTCTTCCGGAAGGCTGACAACGACCAGACATCATGATCTGTGGTTTCCTTATCCTCAAATCTGTGTTGAAGAACCAGCAAGATCTGGCAGGCGGTGTGGCCAGTCTGCATTTTCTTCCGGAAGAGTAACAGAATTTATCTGGAGAAGGAGCGCTTTTCAGGCGTTTCAGTTATCAAACAGAAAAAGTTCACTTTTCGAAATGATTAACAGAGGAAGATGGCTTTTTCTGGCATGATATCAGTCACAGAGCCGCAAGAAGGACGTGATTCGTGATGTCTCCCTTTATTACCTCTCCATTCATATCTGAAGCGCAATTCACTCAGTTTCAACAGGATGGAGCGCTTTGCCTGCGTAACGTGATACCGGCTGAAACACTACAATCACTTACAGAGGCGTTGCCACAAGCCATTGCCGCCGCTGGCCCGCATCATTTCAAGTTTGGGAACCCGGAAGAAAAAGGTGGTTTTTTCGGAGATGTTCTGGTGTGGCAGCGTGTTCCTGCTTTTCGTGATTTTGTTTGGACCGGTCCGTTGTCTCATGTTGCGGGTGCCTTGATGCATTCTCGTACCGTCACATTTTATCATGATTTTCTGCTGATTAAGGAAGGTGGCACCTCTAAACGGACGCCATGGCATCAGGATCAATCTTATTGGTGTGTGGATGGTTCTCAGGCGCTGACGGTATGGATGCCGTTGGATGAGATTCCGCTTGAAACGTCTTTGGAATTTGTGCGTGGGTCACATCTTTGGAACACACTTTATGAAGCCGTGCCCTTTGACAGCGCCAGTCGCTTCAATGGCAGTCGCGATAACCGCCCTGCAGTTCCGGATATCGATGCTGCACGGGCAGATCATGAGATTCTGAAATGGGCCTTGAAACCCGGTGACTGCCTTGTGTTCCACTGCCGTACGTTGCACGCTGCACCGGGCAATATCAATCCCAATCGATCGCGCCGTGTGCTGTCCACTTGCTGGGCCGGCGATGATGCGCGTTACATGGAAATCAAAAGCGATCTTGCGCCGCCTGTCAAAGGTGACAATCTGGTGGCAGGAGGGCCGCTTACCTGTGCCACTTTCCCACAGATCCTTCCGGCACCCACTGCGGCTTGAGGTTTTGTGTTGTTACCCCGCCGTGGCGGGGTAATGCCTGATCTTTTTCCGATATTTTTGCGTATGGAAAAAGTTGCGGCAGGCACTTCTATGGCTGCGATAAAGGAGAAAGGGGCAGGCTTGTTCCCGTGCATCAGCAAATCAAGAAGGCAGATTCTGGGGGAAGTATAGTCCCCGGCATTCATGCAGGAACAGGCAGATGGGCGCAGTCGCATAACGGCTGGCCCTTGTGCGTGTTCCGGTATCTGTTTCTAAGCCTGAGTTAGTCTTTGTAGTCAGGTTGTTCTCTGTCCAGTTTGCGGCGGAGTGCCTGCCAGATAAGCTGGCCCTGATCAGGGTCATCATCAAACTGCTTTTTGGTACGAAGAATTTTTTCTTCGGATGGGATATGCAATGGCATCCCTGTCGCCTGTGCCGCAATCTGGATACGGCATGCCTGCTCCATATAGTACATCCGGTAAAAGGCCTGCGCTACGGTTGTACCCACAGTGAGTAAGCCGTGATTTTGCAGGATGAGCCCACAATGGTTGCCAAGATCGCGCACCAGGCGTTCACGCTCGCTCAGGTTGTCATCCGCAGCAATGCCTTCATAACCATGAAAGCCCACAGCACCATAAAATTCGATATTCATCTGGTTCAGGGGAAGAATTTTCTGGTCCTGCGCGGCAACAACCATGCCTGCTACAGTGTGGCTATGCATGACGCATGCTGCATCAGGCCTGCTGCGATGAATGGCGGAGTGAATGACAAACCCGGCAGGGTTGACCGGCCAGGATGTTTCCTGTCGGGGCTGACCATCAGCATCCACAATCACCAGAGAACTGGCGGTGATTTCTTCAAAAAGCAGCCCATAAGGGTTGACCAGATAACGATGGCTTTCACCGGGCAACCGTACGGATAGATGCGTGTAAACCAGATCGGTCATGTTGAAGAGCGCCATAAGACGGTAGGCGGCAGCCAGTTCTTCACGCAGAGCCTGTTCTGTGGGGGCAGCAGAGGCAAGAGACATTAAAATACGTCCTGTTTTTCTAAGACACGCACCATTTTTTCAGGCGGCAGGTTCAGATTTGGCCCGTTTGAAATGGCCAAAGGTGGCGGTTTTGCGTGCGCCTTCAGGCAGGGTAAGTTTGCCTTCCTGCACGCGGCGCACCAGATACTGATAGGTTTGCAAAGCCTGCGCCCACATATGCTCGCCAATGGTAATGGTTTCGTAATCCTCCTTCCCTGTGGCAAAGGCGGGAAGAGGACGAATTTGGGTATGATAATCACAGGCATAGAACAAAGGGAAGGAATACCGTTCTTCCTTGACGCTCCGTACGCGGTGCGCTGTTGCCACAAAGGCCCCGGCTGTCATGACTTCCAGCATATCTCCGATATTGACCACAAAAGCGCCGGGAATGGGCGGGGCGTCAATCCAGTCTCCGTGCCCGTTCATCACTTCCAGCCCCGGCTGGTCAGCCAGCAGAATGGTGAAGCACTCGTAATCCGTATGAGCCCCGATGCCGGGGGCGTCCTGGGCTTCGGCGTCATAAGGGTAGTGGATCATACGCAGTTTTGACGGTGGGAAATTTGCGTGGTCGTCAAAGTAGTGTTCGGGCAGGCCAAGGGCCAATGCAAAGCCCCTGAACAGTGTCCGCCCGAGTGCGAATACTGCTTTGTAGTAAGCCTGTGCGGCTTCCTTGAAACCGGGAACTGTGGGCCAGTTGTTCGGGCCCAGAAGCGGTGTACCGGCCTTGACCAATGGGTTATCTGCCGGAACTTCAAAGCCGATATCAAAGGCTTCCTTGTGGTCTGGCCGCCCGGAGCCGTAAACTTCTTCCCCTTCAGGCACAAAGCCTTTGTGGGTGGCGGATGTGCCAATGTAATAATCCATCTTGCGCTCAAAGGGCAGGGCGAAGAAGTTTTTCGCGGCCTCGCGCACGCCTTTGATCAGATCATCGGGCACTTGATGGCCAGAGATATAGAGGAAGCCGACATTCCGGGCGGCTTGCCCGAGTTCTTCTGCTACGGCCTGACGGTCTTGCGGGTTTTCACTATACAGCCCCGCAATATTGACAACCGGGATGGACGTGAAGGTTTCAGTCTGTTCTGCCTGAGGGGTGTTTGATGTCATGTCGGGATCTCCGGTTAGGGGCAGAGGGTCATGAACTGTTTGAAATGAGCTTGTTCTGTTTGGCCCATCCACACATTCAGGCTCCACAAATCGGCAATGGGGGCGTTGGTGAAAGGCAGAGTGTGCAGGTAGCCATCAGGCCCGCATTCTGGCGTCAGGGTGGTAACGGCGTACCCACGTTTCTTTTGCGCCAGCCAGATCTGTTCCCAGATGTGCTGGTGGAAGCGCAAGGCTGGTTCATATTCCGGGGCAGCGGGATGCGGTACCTGCGGCCCCTGATCATAGCCGATACGTGCCTGAACGTGATGAACGCGGCTCAGAAAAGTTGAGAAATCATCAAGCGGGTCGTCCAGAAGCCGCTCACAACTGACAACCCAGTGGCTGATATCGGCCGTAAACAGGATATCGTCGGCAAGTTGGGGGAGCACATCCATTGTGATCCACGGGGTGGCCAGAATACGGGAGCGATGTGTTTCAAAACTGCAGAGCAGTCCCATTTCCTGACCGATGGCATGGGCCCGGTTTATGAACTCGGCCTGCTGGGGGGCGGACCAGCGGTCATTTCCTCCCAGCACGTTGATGAAGCGCGGTTTCATGCACAGCGCGCGTTCAAGAGCGGATTGAAGATCAGCCAGATGATCTTCAATGGTGGCCGCTTGCTGTGGGATCACACCGCCACCTGTCATGGCGATGGCAATATAGGGGATGCCTTCTCCAGCCAGCACATCCGCGTTTTGGCGCGCATCGTCCATTGAAGCGGGAATACGGGCTTCAATGCCGGTAAAGCCTGCCTTCGTCATATCCTTTATTGCGGCACCCCAGGGACGGAAATCTCCCCATAATGTTTTGAAAACATCAAGACGCATGGGAAGATCCTGAAAGGGGGCTCCATTCCGGTAGTGTCAGAACTGGAGCGTGTTGGTGATCAGTCACTGTACGGGAAGTCCATTCCCGGTAGGCACGGTGCCTGTGGAGGGAGGATGTCTGGCTGCTTTGGGGTGTTGGCAGACAGAAATCCGCGGCGGGATGTGCCAACCCGTTTTTCACGAAAAGGCGCACAGAACAGGCGGTCATGATATCCCCTGTAAGCGGGAGCAGGCGAACCTGCCCGGGTAAAGACTTCATTTCCAGTTAATAATGAAGTGGACGAGTTTTCGTTTGAAATGTTGCAAACCTTACTTTTGGCAGGGCTTGGGTTTGGATGTGCCTCAGTAGCGAATCATCTGGTTCAGGAAGTTCTGGGCTCGTTCTGTCTGCGGCGTTGTGAAAAACTCTTCCGGCGGCGTGATTTCCAGAATGCGGCCACGGTCCATGAAAATGATCTTATCAGCAATATGGCGGCTGAAAGCCATCTCATGTGTCACACACAGGGTGGTGATACCTTGTTCTGCCAAGGTGTTCATGATGCTGACCACGCCGGTAATGGCTTCCGGATCAAGGGCAGCGGTCGGTTCATCAAACAGCATCACCTCAGGCTGCATGCAAAGGGCGCGGGCAATGGCCACACGTTGCTGCTGACCGCCTGAAAGCTGAATGGGGTATTTGTTAGCCTGTTCCGGTATGCCCACCTGTCGCAGAAAGTGGAGGGCCATATCCTTCGCTTCCTTGCGGGAGAGGGACCGCACAAGCTGAGGGGCAAGGGTGCAGTTGTCTACTACACTCAGATGAGGGAACAGATTGTAGTTCTGGAACACCATGCCGACCATGCACCGAAGCTGGGTAAGGTTGGTCTTGTCATCAATCAGGGTGCCATCAATCAGAATGCTGCCGCTGTCATGGGGTTCAATTCTGTTGAAGGTGCGGATCAGGGTGGATTTGCCCGAACCTGATGGCCCAAGCACAACAATCTTTTCCCCACGCTGGACATCAAAATTCAGCCGGTCGAGCGCGACAAAGTCCCCATAGAGTTTGCTCATGTTTCGTACGGAAATCATGGCGTCATCCGAGGGCGTACCAACAGCGTCTGGAGTAACGGGGGCTGCGCCGGATAGATCGGGTTCAGGATGCATTGGCGGAAGCTTTCTTGCGGTCAGCCCAGGAGAAGCGACGCTCTACCCGTTTCTGCAGGAACAGGAAAAAGAACACCATGGCCAGATAATAGACGAGAGCCGCAGCGTAATATTCCGTAAATTCGAACGTGCGCGCCACCTGCACCTGCGTAATGGCCAGAAGTTCCTGCAGGGAAATTACGGAAGCCAGAGATGTGGTTTTCAAGAGACTGATGAAGTCATTGATGGTGGGGGGAAGTGCTATGCGAAGCGCCTGAGGGAAGATCACGTAGCGGTAGACTTGCCGGCGGCTCATGCCCAGTGCGTCCGCCGCCAGTTCCTGGCCACCATCCACCGCGCTCAGGGCTGACCGGTTGATTTCCACCTGATAGGCGGATTCATTGATGGAAAGGGCAACCAGAGTTGCCAGAAAGGGCGTAAACCATTGTTCCCGAAAGATGGGAAAGAACTGGGGTAGCGCGTTCCAGATGAACAGAAGCTGCAGGAGTGTGGGGGCTCCCCTGAAGACCGAGACGTAGGTTTTCAGAACGGCTTTGAGCAGGGAGTTGCCGCGTCCATTGAGGGTAATGGCCATGGGGATGGAAATCACAATGGCAATGGCGTGGGATAAGAGCGCTACGGCAAGAGTAATAAACGCGCCCCGCAGGAAGGCCATGGAGGTTAGCGCAGAGAAAAAAGCCCCCCAATTGAAGGCTGGTGCGCTGTTATCTTGTGTAAGCGCCTGTTCAGTCTGGGATGAGATAGACCATTTCTGGCGATAGGCGGTAAGGGTACCATCCTGCTCAAGGGTGGAAATGGCATTTTGGACCAATGTGCGGTCCTGTGCGTTCTTGCGCAGGTAGATGGCGAAGTGTCTGTAGTCCGAATAGTCCGGTTTCAGAATAATACGGACCTTGCCATGCAGTTGCTTCTGCCGGAAATAAAGTTCCACATCTTGGCTGACAAAGGCAAACACACGGCCAATCAGCACCTGCTGTACAACCTGATCTTCTGTGGGGTATTGCTGGATGATAATGGGCAGCTTGCCCGCGGCGGTCAGGGCCTCGTTTTCCCGGTTGATGCGGGCTGCGTAACTGGTGCCAGACTGCACGGCTATGGTTTTGCCGGATAGATCGGCCATGCTGTTGATGGGCGCGGTATTGGCGCGTGCCACAACTGTGAGTGCCGTGTCCTGATAGGCAACAGCATCAAAATTCTTTTCCCGGTCCGGCAACTGGATAATGCCGCTGATTACCATGCCGCAGCGTTGTGCGCCAAGGCTGGGGAACAGGCCCGTAAAATCCATGGGGATGATGGAGAGTGTGGCGTGCCACCGTTCAGCCAGCGCGCGGGCGACATCAAGGTCCATTCCTTCCGGCTTGCTGGCGTCCGACCCTTTGACAAAGGTCATGGGAGGCAGGGTGGGGTTGGTGCAGACGGTCAGGGTGTCATTCTGCGCAAAAGAGGGAACGTCCGTTCGAGCAGTCTGGGCATGAACCACGCTTGGTCCGGCCACGAGAAGCCCGAATGCAAGCAGGCAAGAGGTTCCGATGTGGTGCAGCGGTTTCCGTGAACGGAAGCGCCCGACACCAGAGAAGTGCTGCCGCAAAAAGCCGTTCCCGGCAGCGGAAAGCGTTCCCACGGATGCCCGCGAGGCTGGTGTGGGGGCGATAAAAGGTGGCTCAGGATGTGAAGACCCAGAAAGCCATGGCGATGAGGGCATCAGTAGGATTCTTCCAGAAGGGCGCGGAATGTTTCAACCATCAATCCCGTTTCGGGAGAGGTGCGTGCCAGAAAATGAAAACAGGTGAGCAGTTGCAGGTTGTGAAACGCAATGCGTCGCAGCAATCCGCGGTCAACCAGTGGTTTGGCGAAGGCCTCAGGCAGAAAACCAATAAAATTGCCGGACAGGATCAGGAGGGCTCGGGCATCCACATTCTCCGCTGCAGCGTGAAAGGAGAAATGGGAGCGGAGTTCGTTCCATTGTGGAGACGTGGCTGCTTCTGCCACCGCAATCATGCGCTGGGCGGTCAGGGTTTCCAGCGAGATGCTCTCTTCCGGCACAGCAAATAACGGATGACGTGCGCCGCAATAAAGATTGAGGGCTTCTGCCACCAGAGGGGTGCCTTTTACGTCCGGCATATCCTGCGGGTAGAGGGCGATGCCAGCCGTGGCTTGACCATTCATGACGGCGACTTCCACTTCGCGCGTGGAGGCGGAATGGACGGTCATGAAGACGTTGGGATGTTGGGAGGTAAACGTCTCTATGGCTCGCACCAGCGGGGTTTCCCCATGCGCCTGGATGTTGTCAGGCACATAAAGGCGGAAAATGCCGGATAACACGCCGCTGATCTGGTTGATTCGCTGCTGGAAGCGCTGAATATCCAGCAACAGGCTCTTGGTGGCTTCCAGCAGGGCGCGGCCTTCGCCTGTCAGCGCAAACCCACTGCGGCCACGCAGGCAGAGTTTGAGGCCAAGCCGGGTTTCAAGGGCTGAAATATCCAGACTGATGGAGGATTTGCTTTTACCCAGGGCGATCTCCGCCGCAGAAAACCCGCCCTGTTCGGCTACGGTGTGAAACACCCGTAGCAGCCGCAGATCCACCTCTGAAACCTGCCCCTGAAAGCCGCTGCTGCGTCTATGTTTGGGGGAGCGGAACGCTGAAGATGTTTTTGCTGGCGGGGGAGAGGCTGATCGTATCATGTGGATCTGGCGTGTCCTCTGTCAGATGTAACATGCTGGAGAGATAACAACAGGATGTGAAGCAAGGTTCCGGTGCCGGGAGTGGAGGTAAGCTTTCCTGTTATTTTGTGAACAAGGGGGCAGTCTGTTCTCCTGTACTTTTCAGCGTGGCCGTGAAGACTGAGCCTGCGGCTTCCGAAAAAAAGATGCAAGAGGGTAATGACCATCTTCCAAGCTGGTGGATGCGGTGAGAGAGCGGGTTTAAGGGGAAGGGTTTTACAGTTTGAACGGGCAAGCAAAGATGTTTTCATAAACAGCAGGGTGCTGTTCAGAAGGCCCGGCATGATGATTAACAAATTGATAAAGTGAACTACGGTTTATTCTTATTTTGGAACCGTTTTAAATTGGGTAGGGTCAAGAGAAATTCAGCAATCTAAGGATTTCAGGAATGAAAGCGAACCGGTGGTTTATTGATAGCGAGACCGGTGATCTGGCTGATGTGCTCCTCTGCCCGCCTGAGTATTATCAGTGGATTCCCAGCAACGATATTGCCATCCAGACCATGGCGCACGGTGGGGCGATTGACCGCACTGCCCTGAACACCCAATTTGCCGAACTGGTTTCTACCCTGCAGGGAGCAGATGTTTCCTGCCATTTCCTGAAGCCGCAGGAAGGGATGCCATATCAGGTCTATACGCGTGATAGCTCACAGACCACGCCGTTTGGCACGGTGGTCACGCGTCTTTCCCGTCCTGAACGTGTTGGAGAAGAAACGGAAATCCGGTCTTTCTATGGATCGGATGAGATCTGGAAGACCTGCACAAAGGGAAACATTGAAGGCGGCGACATTCATATCATCCGTCCGGGGCTGCTGGCCGTAGGGGTAAGTGGCGGACGGACTGATGAAGCCGGCGCAGCCGAATTCATCAGCTGGTTTGAAGAAGCGGGCTGGACCTGCCGCATGATCCGCTTCCCTGAGCATTTCCTGCACCTCGATGTGATTTTCACGATGGTAGCCGAAAATCTGGCTATTGCCGCTGTTGACTGCATTGCTGACGAGGATCTGGACTGGTTCCGGGCGCAGGGGATTCGTCTTCTGCCGGTGTCCTATAAAGAAGCGATGCGTGACATGGGGTGTAATGTGCTGGCCCTGGGGCGCGATCGGGTTGTAAGCCCGCATCATTCAACGCGCATTAATCAGATGCTGCGGGCTGAAGGGCTGACAGTGCTTGATCCGGAACTCAACCAGTTTTCTCGGGGCGGAGGGAGTGTGCACTGCATGACCATGCCGTTGCGTAGAAAATCGCTTCAGTCAAGCTGAGTCAAAACTGCCTTTGACCGGATGCGCCGGTTTATTACCGGGCAGGGGCTGAGATAACCCAGTAGCCAAGCCCTGTGTCTTGCACGGCAAGAGGCGGGGTTTGCTATGTTGGGGCAGAGATAAGGGCAGCAGGGGAGTAAACCATGGTCAGGCTGATTGTCAGTGCCGATGGCGCAGACAAATTTGAGAGCTGGAAAAAAGCGTTCTCTGAAGTGTCGCCAGATCTTGATGTCTGCTCATGGTATGAGCCTTCCGTGCAGCCATCTGCGGCCGATTATGTGTTGGTCTGGACGCCTGAAGAAGACCATTTTGAACATTTTTCTTCGGTAAAGGGTATTTTATGTACCGGGGCAGGGGTTGATCACCTGCTACGTGCGCCGCAGTTCCCGCGTCATGTTCCCTTGGTGCGCATGGGAGGAGAGCAAACGGCTGGCCTGATGGCGGATTACGTAACGTGGGCTGCCATCGGTTTGATACGTGATGCCCGGACATGGGCCCTTCAGCAGGCTGAGCGCGTATGGTCATATAATGGTGTTGCGCGAACAAGTGGTGAAACCCGGATAGGCGTCATGGGGCTTGGACATTTGGGGAGCCATGTGGCGGCTCATCTGGCGCGGATAGGGTTTCAGGTTTCGGGCTGGCGTCGTTCAGGTGGTAGTGTTGTTGGTGTGGAGGTGTATTCTGGAAAAGAGGCGTTGGCTGATTTTCTGAAAACAGCCGATATTCTGGTTAATCTTCTGCCAAGCACGCCTGAAACGCGTGGGTTGGTAACCTATCATTTTCTGAGTGCGCTTCCGCGCGGTGCTGGTTTTATTAACGTAGGCCGTGGAGACCATGTGGTTCAGGCTGATCTGGTGCGTGCGCTGGATGATGGGCTGATCAGCGGTGCTGTGTTGGATGTGGTGACACCCGAACCCCTGTCTGCGGAATCTGGGCTGTGGGCGCACCCACGTATTACGCTGACGCCCCATGTTGCCTCGGAAGCCTCCAGAATCATGCAGGCACGTTACGTTGCTGAGACTATTGCTCAGATGGAGCGTGGTGAACGCCCGGCTTTGCTGTGTGATCCTGATAAGGGATACTGAAAATACAGACTTTTCACGAGTTGGAATAAAAAATTCCTGATGATGGTCCATCAGAAGAAATCACTGAAAAAGCGGAGGGAAGCACATGGTTGCTCAAAGTAATATTGTGGTGGATGGATCTGCTTTGTGGTTGGATTTGATGGAAACGGCGAAGTTTGGTGGTACACCTAAGGGAGGAATCTGTCGTCTCGCGTTGTCTGAGGAAGATGCGAGGGTAAGAGAGTGGTTTACCCGCACCTGCGAGGCTCTGGGGTGTGTTGTTAGCTACGATTCCATGGGGAACCAGTTTGCACGGAAGGCTGGTGAGGAGGATGGTCTTGCCCCCATCATGATTGGCAGCCATCTGGATACCCAACCTACCGGCGGAAAATTCGATGGTATTCTAGGTGTAATGGGCGGCATTGCCGTACTACGTGCGCTGCGAGATGCCGGATTGACCACACGGCACCCTATAGAAATAGTTAACTGGACCAACGAGGAAGGCGCGCGCTTTACGCCCCCTATGTTGGCATCTGGTGTGTTTGGCGGAGTATTTACACAGGAATTTGCTCAAAGCCGGACGGATCGTGCCGGCGTGAAGTTGGGCGAAGCGCTGGATAAAATAGGCTATAGTGGGGAAGAAACCTGCGGTGCGCACCCGGCGGCAGCGTATTTTGAACTGCATATTGAACAAGGGCCTGTTCTGGAAGCAGAGAAACGGACGATTGGCGTTGTGCAGGGCGTACAAGGAATGCGCTGGTACAGCGTGACCGTAAAAGGGCATGATGCTCATGCCGGTACAACACCCATGACCATGCGGTCTGACGCCCTGTGGGCTGCTGCCCGCATGATTGATGAGGTGCATCAGGTTGTGATGGATCACGCTCCTGATGGACTGGGTACCGTGGGTATTATCGAGTGTTTGCCATCCAGTAGTAATGTGGTGCCGGGGGAAGTCTCTTTTACTGTTGATTTACGCCATCCTTCTGACGGTGTTCTTGCAAAGATGGAAAGAGAGTTTCGTCAACGTATGGAACGTCTGGCTTCACTGTGCGGTGTGGAAATGGAGATTACTCCGACCTGGGTTTCTGCGGCTGTTCATTTTGATCCGCTTTGCGTGGAATGCGTGCGTGACAGTGCGCACGCGCTTGGCTATTCCATGCGGGATATTGTATCCGGGGCAGGGCATGATGCCGTGTACGTGGCAAAGGTAGCCCCTACCGCCATGATCTTTGTGCCGTGTTGGAAAGGCATTAGCCATAACGAGGCAGAAAGTGCGGAACCCGAAGATGCCAAAGCTGGCGCCAATGTCTTGCTTCATGCTGTTCTGGCCGCTGACGCTCGACTGGATGCCTGAGGGCGGCATATGTTCCTTGGGTGGAGTTGAGAAATATTCAAGAGGTTTTGAAAAGCCTACCAGGTCCATCTGGCAGGCTTTTTTTAGGCTGGAGCTATTGGGTTTTCTTTCTGATACTTTGGCATCAAGGCTTTTAATCTGTTTCCTTGCTGCAAAAAACCTTGCTCAGGCATCAATAATCACACCTTTCAAATGACGCAGCGCTAAAAAACCTCATCCCAAATTTATAGACGGGCCGAAGCTGAGAAAGTACTTCTCCGCTCCACGGAGAGGGATACCGTTGTGAACCTGAGCTTATATAAGGCGTATTGCTCAGCATTATCCGTTTCATCAAACGGCTGGCAACAAAGGTTGGATGAACCAATAGTGCATCTGCAACGCGCGTCACAAGACTATCCTGAAGAAGTAATTTATTACATAGAAGTTAGAAAATGCCACTGTATTCCAATATATATACAGATTGAATCTTAGTCTGGAACAACCCGCAAGGGAAAAGTGGTAAGATTCTCCCTTGGAATATCATTCCGGACTCTGATCGGTTAGTCCAATAATCCATCTGTTCATATTCGGAAGCCTCAGATTGTTTGATAAAACTGCTTCCATTCGTAACATTGTTAAAGTTCTGTGACACTTTGGTTTTGTTATAATGAACTTTCCTGGATGGGGTTGAACGGAGAAAGGTTTTCGGGGAGTTGGGGGCCGACCTTTGGTTCATTGGACGGGCTACCATGAAAAAAATCTTGTTTCTCACAACGTGCTGTTTGTGTTTCCAGAACGTTGCTATACCGGCACGGGCTCAGAGCAGCGCAGATCAAAATCCATCACACAAGAAAATGTCAGGTAGTCAGAAAAAAGACGCCGCACGCTCTAAAAATAGAAACGAAACCATTGATGTAACTGAACGCCGCAAAGTGGCTGGTGGTGGCATGATGGTACGGCACACAATAGCTAAAACGGTCAGTTCACTTTCTCATAATTATATAGAGATGCAGTCGCCGACTTCCACTATTGAGTCTCTGATTTCGACGTTGCCCGGCGTTGTTTCAGCAAGCGAAGGTCCGCTGACGACTTCTTTTTCTACTCTTCATATTCGCGGTATGGCACAGGCTGAAATTGGCGTGACGTTTGAAGGCATGCCTGCGGCCAATCCTTTCACATATAGCACCTACACTCCCTCTCTTGTTGACAGCCAAAATATGGGCCAGGTCAACGTTATGCAGGGGGCAGTTGACATCAATTCTCCCACATATAATGCAACCGGTGCCGAGATTTCTGCCAGCATAAGAGGTCCTGCGGATCATCAGCATGTGCATGTTGCGGGGTCTGGTGGTTCCTACGGAACAAACAAGGATTTCATCCGGTATGACACTGGAGAAATTGGCCATACCGGCGTGCGTGCTTTTGCGTCTGGCTCTTATTCCCGCGGGGATATGTGGCGTGGTGTGGGTGATATCGAAAGATGGCATGTTGATTCTGCTCTGACCAAGCAGTGGGTGTCCGTCGTCGAAAGATTTGGGACTATGGATGGTGTGAAATAACGGAGGGTCTGGCCCATCTGATTATGATGTTTAGGCGGCACGCTGCTGATGAAGCAAGCGTCGTTTCTGGATGGTAGCTCTTTTGATGCGCTCACGTTCGAGCAGGATTGTCTGCCCCCGTCCGAACCAGACATCTGCCGGCGTGAGATTGTTGAGGCTCTCGTGATAGCGGCGCTGATTATAGTTTTCGACGAATGCCTCGATCTGGCTTTCGAGATCTCCAGGCAGATAATAATGCTCAAGAAGCACGCGGTTCTTGAGCGTCTGGTGCCAACGTTCGATCTTCCCCTGTGTCTGGGGATGGTTGGGAGCGCCACGCACATGATCGATGCTGTTCTGATTTAGCCATTTCGCGAGTTCGTCAGCAACATAACAGGGGCCGTTATCGGAGAGCAGTCGCGGCCGGTGTCTGACCGTGGCTTGATGAAGCCCTGATGCCTGCAAGGCGAGTTCCAGCGTTTGCGTCACATCGGATGCGGCCATGGTCGTGCACAACTTCCAGGCGATGATGTAGCGTGAGAAATCATCAAGGATGGTCGACAGATAGAACCATCCCCATCCGATAACCTTGAGATAGGTGAAATCCGTCTGCCAGAGCTGGTTCGGCGCTGTTGTTTTTGTATGGAAGCTCTCCGCCGCCTTGATGACGATGAATTTCGGACTGGTGATCAGGTCATGGGCCTTGAGCAGGCGATAGACCGAGGCTTCCGAGACGAAATAGCCCTGCTCGTCGGTGAACCGCACGGCAATTTCACGAGGCGACAGTTCCGGCGTCTCCAGCGCCAGATCAATGATCTGTGCACGGATATCGTCCGCGATGCGGTTCCATATCCGATTGGGTCCAGAGGGTTTGTCCGCCAGGGCTTCCGGGCCGCCCGTCCGATAGAGATCGCACCAGCGGTGAAAGGTTGAACGCGGGATACCAATCTTGCCGAGAACCTGCCGAACCGGCAGGGCTGATTGCTCGACAAGGCGGATGATCTCGAGCTTTTCCGAAGCCATATATCTCATGCGGGGTCTCCCCCAGCCCCGATCATGCTTTTTTTAAGCAGGCGCAGTTCCAGTGTCTGCTCGGCCACGACCTCTTTCAGGGCCCGCGCCTCGTCACGCAGATGACGGACTTCACTGGTTGTGGCGTTACGCGCCGTATCGCCCGCAAGTCGTTTCTTCCCGGCTTCAAGAAACTCCTTCGACCAGGAATAATACAGGCTTTCGGCAATACCTTCACGGCGGCACAGCTCAGCTATGCTGCTCTCGCCCCGCAGGCCATCAAGCACAATGCGGATCTTCTCTTCCGCCGAATACTGCCGACGCGTCGCCCGGCGGATATCGCGGATCAACCGTTCCCCCGATGTCGTCTCCGGCAAGGATTTCTGGCTCATACTTCACTCCTTCGTCGTTACGATGAGCCAGAAATCCTCCATTATTCAATTCACCAATTTCGTCCCATAGATCCTGACGGCGGACAGCCACTGATCCGGCACCCGTCGCCAGAACCATGGCCTCTGGCGAGACCAGACCCGCCTGATGGGTAAAGGGTGCCAGAACGGGTGCTGCCGTGCTCATTGCCACCGTGGCGGAGCCCGTAGCCAGCCGCACGACGGCTGCAATTCCGCAAGCTAGCAGCAGAGGCGGCATATGCCAGTTGATGGCGAGCCCGGTCAGAACGCGCGACACACCAGCATCTATAAGCGCCCGGCCAAATCCGCCGCCTGCTCCGACCAGCAGCACAACGAAGGCAATTGGTGCCAGACAGGCGCTCAGGTGGCGGGAGATCTCATCTTTTGATAGTCCGCGCGTGCGTGTTAGAGCGACGCAGGCAAACACTGTAGACAGGACCAGAGCCACATCGGTTGAACCAACCAGTCCGCCCATAGTCTGGCCTGTCGTGCCGGGAAAAAGACTGCTGATAATAAGCCCCGCCAGAATTAGCAGGACCGGCATGAGCACGGCGAGCACTGAAAGCCAGAAGGGTGGCATTTCCTGTACCGGGCCGTTATTGAAAAACTGTTCTTCGAGAGAACTGACGCCCCGCACTGTCAGACGCGGCACGATGAAATGCGCGAAGACAGGCCCGGTCAGTACTGCTGTAGGCACGGCAACCAGAGCCCCGAGTAAAAGCATAAGCGGCATGCTGGCATGATAGGCCTGCACCGCGATCATGATCGCCGGATGCGGCGGCATCAGCGCATGGGCTACTGAAAGACTGGCTGCCAGTGGCAGGGCGGCCAGCAGAATCGGCTGCCCTGCTGCGCGGGCCGCAACAAAGGCCAGCGGTGCCAGCAGCACGAACCCGACATCGAAAAACACAGGCAGTCCAACGATCAGGCCGATGATCATCATGGCCCAGTGAATGTTGCGCGCCCCGAACCCCCGGATCAGGGTTTCGGCAATCCGCTCCGCTGCACCGCTCTCGGTGATGATCCGTCCCAGCATCGTCCCGAAAGCGATGATGAAGGCAATATGCCCCAGTGTATGACCGGCCCCATCCTCGAACGAAGCCACTGCCTCTGCTGGTGAATGTCCGGCAGCCAACCCGACTGCGATGGCTATGCCGAACAGTGTCATCACCGGCTCAAGGCGGAACCGGGCGATGAGGATGATAACAGCGAGAATGGCGACGGCGCCTGTGGCTATCGTAAAACCGGGGTTCATGCACAGATCCGGTCAGGAACGCCAAACCTTTTTGCGGAAGGAGTGCTCACGCCGCTGCCTGTTTCCGGCGTGCCGGTGGTTTTACGGTGGCGGGAAGGGGACAGATATAGGGTGTTTCCGCCAACCGGGCTGCGTGTTCCGCTCTGGCCTGTTCAAGGAGTATGTCATCCGTGAGGGCATCCAGTGCGGTTGCCGCCATGATTTTTGCTGTATGTATCATGCCTTTATGTGCATGGGCAGCTTTGCCCTGTGCTGTCATCTGCCAGGAATGCAGTGGCGTGCCGATAGCACAGGTCGCGCCTCGGGCCTGAACCGTAGGCACCGCCCAGCTTACATCCCCCACATCCGTCGAACCCGCGCTCATATCGCCTTCTGCGCAAGGTGGGGCGATCAGATCACATAAGACGGCATCAGGATCGTAGGGAATACCCATGCGTCGGTAAGCAGCAAGCTTGTCTTCCTTCGTGAGGGTCGCGACAAATTCCGCTGCGACTTTGCGGTCTGCATCATCAAATTGTGGCGGCCCCAGATTTTCGAAATTACGATGCATCGCCGCTTCAAGAGGGCTGTTGCCCATCAGATTGGAAACTGCGCTGACGACTTTCTCGGAGACGTGTGTCTCCGTCATCATCGCGGCTCCTGTCGCGATTTTTCTTACCCGTTCCACCAGTTCCATCAGTTCTGGCAGCGTCTCGGAACGGATCAGATAACGGATGGTTACGTTTGATTGGACGACATTTGGCGCCGTGCCACCTGCGTCGATATAGGCGTAATGAAGCCGTGCTCCCTGAGGCATGTGTTCGCGTAGATAATTCGCCCCGACATTCATCAGTTCGGCTGCGTCGAGCGCTGATCGGCCAAGATGTGGTGCTGCCGCTGCGTGAGCGGCCTTACCCTCAAAAGTAAAATCGATCCGCGTATTGGCCAGAGAGAATGGCGCATTAACTCCCGAAAACGAAGACGGATGCCAGGAGATCGCTGCATCCACATCCGTAAAAGCGCCTTCCCGCACCATGAATGTCTTGGCCGCACCACCTTCCTCGGCCGGACAGCCATAGTAGCGGATACGTCCTTTCAGCCCGTGTGCTTTCAGATAATCCTTTACCGCCGTAGCCGCGAGTAGTGCGGAAGCACCAAGCAAATTGTGGCCGCAACCATGTCCTGTTCCCGGTCCGGGAAGCGGAGAAGGGCGGGCGAGGCCAGCTGCCTGACTCAGTCCGGGCAGAGCATCATACTCGCCCAGTATGGCGATGACTGGCCCATCCTCTCCATGCTCGCCCATCACTGCCGTAGGAATTCCGGCTATGCCTTCTGTTACCCGGAATCCCTGTGCCTTCAGCATGGCGGAATACTCTGTTACGGCACTGAATTCATCATAGGCCAGTTCGGGCTTATCCCAGATGCGGTCGGAAAGGTCAGTGAAATCCGGACTGATGGCGTCAACACGCCCCCATATTTCATGGCTGTTTCGCATAAGAAATATCCTTGATAGAGGAAGATCTGTTTGCCGTGCTTACAGGCGGCATGAAGCCAGGTCGTGATGCGATCGGTGGCATTGCAGCAAGCGCTTTGAGATCCGGCACTGGTCGGCGCAGATCCGGATCATCGGCGAAAGCCGCCTCAATCATGGCTGCAACCTGCAGAAGCAGCGCATCTCCGCCACGTGGTCCTACGATCTGAAGACCAAACGGCATACCGCGCTCATCTACACCGACGGGGATGCTGATGGCGGGATGACCTGAGAGTGTGACGTTGTAGGCCATGGCAAGCCAGTGGAAATAACTTGTTGTTGCAGTGCCATCGATCTCGGACGGATACATTTCTGTCCAAGGGCGCGGCGAAACTGTGATGGCCGGACTGATCAGAATATCGTGATTCTCAAAAAAATACTGATAGGAGCGATAAATAACTGTTTGCTGTTTTGCAGCCCAAGTATAGTCGGCCAGAGAATATCCCTGTGCTTCTTCGACATTGGCGCGAATGTTCGGACCAAGCTGGTCGAAATGATCGCGGTAGCGCTCTGCGTGAGCAGCATAGAAGACGGAAGCCCGGAGGATCGCGAACACCCGGTCCGCGTCTGTGCTGTCAGGTTCTGTCATCTCCATGGAACCGAACAGCGCCGCTATCGCAGGAAGTTTGTTGCGGAAGGCGCGTCGCACAATGGCCTCGACTGGGGCACTCCCGAAATCCTCTGTCGCCGCTAGTCGAAGTCCTTTCAGATTAACAGGTTTCAGAGGAAAAAACCGTCCTTTCGAAGCCTGCACCGTTTCGCCCGGCAGCGTATAGGCAAGAGGATCAAGCCTGTCATCGCTGGCGCAGGCTGACAGCATAAGCGCCGTATCAGTCACCGTCCTGGCCATCGGGCCATCAACGGAAAGGGTAGACCAGCCCAGCGGTCGCCTTTCGCTGGCCATCAGCCCCCCTGAGGGCCTCATGCCGACAATACCATTGAATGCCGCAGGATTCCTCAGGCTACCGCCTGTGTCCGAACCCGTGGCCAGTGTGGCCATCCCACAGGCCAGAGCGGTGGCCGATCCGCCGGAGGATCCTGCGGCATTCAGCGCGGGGTTGAAGGGATTTCCTGTTGCGCCATAGACCGGATTCCGACTGGTTCCTCCAGCAGCCCATTCCGGAACGTTGGTTTTGCCGGTGATAACGGCCCCGGAAGCGCGCAGGCGAGCGACAAAATTCTGATCCTTCTCCGGCACCCATTCTCGGAACAATGGACTGCCGAAGGTTGTGGTCATGCCTTTCGTGACATGAGTATCTTTGACGGCCAGTGGAATTCCGCACAGAGCGCCAGTCGGTTCTCCCCGTCTCCAGGCTTCATCCGCCATTTTTGCGGCTTTTGCTGCTGCTTCTCGGTCTTCACAGACAATCGCGTTGACGGCTGGATTGACGTTGTCCGTGTCCGCCGTCAGGATCTATGGGACGAAATTGGTGAATTGAATAATGGAGGATTTCTGGCTCATCGTAACGACGAAGGAGTGAAGTATGAGCCAGAAATCCTTGCCGGAGACGACATCGGGGGAACGGTTGATCCGCGATATCCGCCGGGCGACGCGTCGGCAGTATTCGGCGGAAGAGAAGATCCGCATTGTGCTTGATGGCCTGCGGGGCGAGAGCAGCATAGCTGAGCTGTGCCGCCGTGAAGGTATTGCCGAAAGCCTGTATTATTCCTGGTCGAAGGAGTTTCTTGAAGCCGGGAAGAAACGACTTGCGGGCGATACGGCGCGTAACGCCACAACCAGTGAAGTCCGTCATCTGCGTGACGAGGCGCGGGCCCTGAAAGAGGTCGTGGCCGAGCAGACACTGGAACTGCGCCTGCTTAAAAAAAGCATGATCGGGGCTGGGGGAGACCCCGCATGAGATATATGGCTTCGGAAAAGCTCGAGATCATCCGCCTTGTCGAGCAATCAGCCCTGCCGGTTCGGCAGGTTCTCGGCAAGATTGGTATCCCGCGTTCAACCTTTCACCGCTGGTGCGATCTCTATCGGACGGGCGGCCCGGAAGCCCTGGCGGACAAACCCTCTGGACCCAATCGGATATGGAACCGCATCGCGGACGATATCCGTGCACAGATCATTGATCTGGCGCTGGAGACGCCGGAACTGTCGCCTCGTGAAATTGCCGTGCGGTTCACCGACGAGCAGGGCTATTTCGTCTCGGAAGCCTCGGTCTATCGCCTGCTCAAGGCCCATGACCTGATCACCAGTCCGAAATTCATCGTCATCAAGGCGGCGGAGAGCTTCCATACAAAAACAACAGCGCCGAACCAGCTCTGGCAGACGGATTTCACCTATCTCAAGGTTATCGGATGGGGATGGTTCTATCTGTCGACCATCCTTGATGATTTCTCACGCTACATCATCGCCTGGAAGTTGTGCACGACCATGGCCGCATCCGATGTGACGCAAACGCTGGAACTCGCCTTGCAGGCATCAGGGCTTCATCAAGCCACGGTCAGACACCGGCCGCGACTGCTCTCCGATAACGGCCCCTGTTATGTTGCTGACGAACTCGCGAAATGGCTAAATCAGAACAGCATCGATCATGTGCGTGGCGCTCCCAACCATCCCCAGACACAGGGGAAGATCGAACGTTGGCACCAGACGCTCAAGAACCGCGTGCTTCTTGAGCATTATTATCTGCCTGGAGATCTCGAAAGCCAGATCGAGGCATTCGTCGAAAACTATAATCAGCGCCGCTATCACGAGAGCCTCAACAATCTCACGCCGGCAGATGTCTGGTTCGGACGGGGGCAGACAATCCTGCTCGAACGTGAGCGCATCAAAAGAGCTACCATCCAGAAACGACGCTTGCTTCATCAGCAGCGTGCCGCCTAAACATCATAATCAGATGGGCCAGACCCTCCGTTATTTCACACCATCCATAGTCCCAAATCTTTCGACGACGGACACCTCTTTTTCGCTGGATAAATTGTCGATACAAGACATCAGTCACAACTGAGGATGGTGAATGCTTGACCGGTTAACCAGCATGAAGATTTTTATCAAGGTTGTGGAATTGGGATCTTTTGCTGCGGCCTCCCAGCATCTGACTTTGTCGCCGCAGATGGTGGCCAAGCATATAGAGGCTCTGGAGCATCACCTTGGTGCACGTCTGTTGCATCGAACGACACGTCGGCAAAGTCTGACTGAAACAGGACGGCTCTATTGCGAGCAATGTCGGCTTGTTCTGCAGGCTGCTGAACGAGCTGACAGTCTGGCAGCCAATACGCTTGGCACACCCCGCGGTACATTATCTGTCAGTGTACCCGTCACTTTCGGGCGAACAGTATTGCTGCCATTTGTTCACAATTTTCAGAAAAGATATCCAGAAATTCAAGTCCATTTGTCACTGACAGACCAACTGATTCACCCCACAATGGACTGTCATGAGGCTGTGATCCGAATTGGTGAACTTGAGACGGACCTTACAGTGGTCAGTCGCCCTTTGACGGCCTATCGTCGGGTCATCTGTGCAGCTCAAACCTATCTGGAAAAACACGGTTTTCCAGAGCAGCCCGAAGATCTGATGCGCCACGAGTGTCTCGTGTATGAAAATTCCGGCGGCCCTGTAACGACCTGGCACTTTTCTCAAGGCAGCGTTACGCGGCCAGTCACCGTTTCCGGGAGGATAATCAGTAATGATTCAAGTGTTCTGCATTCTGCAGCACTTGCTGGCGATGGTATTCTGGTGGGATATGAGCAGGCTCTGCTTCCAGATATTAAAAGCAAACGGCTTGTCCGGCTTATGCCCAGGTGGAAAGTTCCGGACAGGCCCGTGCACCTGCTCTATAACGCAGGTCCGGTTATGACACCAAAGCTGCGGGTCTTTGTGACCGAGCTTCAAGAGGCTTTCCAGCCTGAAGCCTCTTTTCGACGGTAGGGTGCCTGACTCCTAAGCTCAGTTGGCAATCAGTTCCTGTTCACCATCCCTGTTCAGTCGGAAGAACAAACAGTTCTGCAACATCCATACGTGCAGGTGATTTCAGAGCAAAAAGGATACTGTCTGCTATGTCCTCGCCCTCGAGAAAGGTCATGGACGCTGCAAGGTCATCCATCTGTTTGCGGTAATCAGCATCTGTAATGTGATCGTAAAGCTCTGATTTTACGGCTCCCGGCTGAATGCAGGTAACGCGGATATTATGCTTTGGTCCGATCTCCATTCTTAGGCCGTCTGAAAACGCTGTCACCGCAGCCTTGGTGGCACAATAAACGGCGAGACCCGTAAAGACTTTCCGGCCTGCAATCGAGGACATGTTGAAAATATGGCCC
Organism: Acetobacter senegalensis; assembly: GCF_001499615.1. NCBI lineage: Bacteria > Pseudomonadati > Pseudomonadota > Alphaproteobacteria > Acetobacterales > Acetobacteraceae > Acetobacter > Acetobacter senegalensis. The sequence goes on from NZ_LN606600.1 coordinate 2,511,154, forward strand.
GAATGCTGTGCGATCATCTGCGGAAGAACGGCTGCCGTTGCATTAAGAACACCAGATATATTGACGTCCACCATCTGCTGCCATTCGTCCACTTTCAGGCTGTCAACGCTGGATAGGGGCATCAGGCCCGCATTGTTGACCAGAACATCAATCCTTCCAAATTGGGCGATCAAGCTCTTTGCCGCTTCTTGACACGAGACAAGATCAGTAACGTCCGTCACCAGAGGAATGGCTCGACCGCCAGCCTTGGTAATTTCACTAACAAGCGTCTCCAGGCGATCATGACGACGTGCCGCCAGGCCGACTGTCATTCCTTCTGCTGCAAGTTTGCGCGCTGTTGCCGCACCAATGCCACTGGATGCTCCGGTCACCAGAGCAATTTTTCCTGCAATATTCATAATCTTCTCCACACGACGAGCCTTCAATCGGCCTTAATTGTCGAAGGAGGTGTAAATTATGCCAGAAGATATCTCGCTTGGCTTCTTGCTGAAACTATTGCGATTTTGCGCTATAGATAGTCGCGCATGGAAATGAGAGAGTGTAGCGGATGGTTTTATCCTGCCTTCCTTCTCGGCGTGCTGCCAGTTTGACACTGGAGCAACTTCTGCCCGGGGAGAAAGTCGCGCAAAGTGATGGGGATGTCTGGAAGGATGTTGACGTCCAGATATTCACTCGCCCGGTACAAGAAGACGAAATTCTTGTGCCTGCCGTCGCAGAACCCTTGCTTGTCTGGGTTATCCGCGGAGAAGCAAATGTCGAAGAGCGTGAGCTGACAGGGCCTTGGGAACAGAGCAAGGCAAGAGCAGGAACATTTTACCTCACGCAGACGGACACACCCTATCTGATGCGTTGGCAGGGCAAGGGAGGCACTTGTTTTGAAGTGTTGCATCTTTATCTTGGACTTGAGCTTGTCGATCGAGCTGCCATGTCATTAAATCTGAATTCATCCCGTATTCGAATGCGGGATGTTTCGGGCGGGGAAGATGCTTTCATATCAGGAATTTTGAGTGGCCTGATAGCTGAAATGCAATCTTCCGTTATTGCAAATCCCTTATTTGTAATTGGCCTTCTGGAAAGTCTGACAGTTCATCTTTTAAGACAGTATGCTGATGCCAGAGCTAAGATAAAGCGACGATCCACTCTCTTGCCCACATGGAAACTGCGTAGAGTTCTTGATCATATGGAAGCACATCTGGCTGAACCATTCGATTTGGATTGTCTTGCTGCTTTGTGTGGCATGAGCCGTTTTCACACCAGTCGCTCATTCCGTACAACCACGGGACAAACCCCCTCTGATTGGTTCATGCAGCGCCGCGTCCAGAAAGCATCAGAAATGCTTCGTAAGACCAATCTTTCCATTATCGAGATTGCTTTGGAGATCGGATACAACAATCCAAGTCACTTTGCTCAGGTCTTCCGCAGAGTGACAGGTGTCAGTCCTCGTGATTATAGAAAACTATAATCACGATATGAATAATGTTTTAGAAAAGACCTTGGTAAAAAAGTTCACCTAAATACAATCCCATTCCAAAGACAGCATGAGCGCTTATACTGAGGAATAGTCCTTTTTCAGGATTGGGGGCTCTAAGCCCGAAAAAACCGCCGCCCAGAGCAGGTTTCATAAACAGAAAAGGGGCTAAAAGGGTAACAAGTCCGAAGAGTAGACCATTTAGCAGTGTGGGGACTGTCTTTGCTATAACCACCACAAAACTGAGGTACAGTGCGGCATAAACAGCACCAATCAGATAATGAAATGCCCAGCCGACAGGTGCCTCTCCTTTCAGGGAGGGTCTTTTTCCAATCATTGGGTCATAGATCCTGCCATCGCGCCACCCTATGACCCAGCGGCCGGTGACAGGCCAGTTGGCTGCAGGAATTCCAGTCAATGGTTTCTGGGCCTGTTGCCAGATATCGGATGCAGCAGTCGCCACGACGCCGACTGTCAGAATTTCGAGCAAATTCATACAGCATGTCCTCGAAGTAAGAGTGTTCGCACGCACTTTCATGTCACTTTTCGAGTTTCATGATATACTGACGAAATTACACTCTAGCAACACATGAAGTTACATGAGACAAGATAACAGATTATCCTGTGTGCTCCACGTACTCCTGCATATGGCAGAAGCAGGTGGTCCCATGACGTCAGAAGCTCTGGCTCGCGCCCTTAACACCAACCCCGTGGTTGTGCGACGTCTTATGGGCGGTCTGCGTGAGCATGGATATGTACACTCCGAAAAAGGACATGGCGGCGGGTGGACGCTTTCATGCCAGTTGGATCAGGTAACGCTGCAAGATATTTACGAGGCTCTTGATGCTCCAAGATTATTCGCCATAGGGAACCGGAGTGTGGAGACTGAGTGCCTTGTCGAAGAAGCCGTTAACCACGCCATGAGTGGCGTCCTTGCGGATGTTAAGGCCCAACTTCTCGCGCGTTTTGGCCAGATTACACTTGCAGCACTTCATGCTGACTTCCATCAGAGGCTAGCAGAACGGCATGCTCCGGCGACGCTCTGCAAGTAAACTAAGGGGGCGAATGGCTAGGATTGATGCAGACCTTGTGTCTCCCGGAATTCAGATGTCGCAAACAGTGAGATGTTTACGCTACATGACGTTGCTGGTGTTTTAGCCAGGCTATGGCGTCGGTCACCTCAATGCCCTGTAAAGCGTTAAAAGTCCGAACCTTGTCCCAAGCCACGCCCGTATCGCGTGCGAAAGCAAGACGGTATTTCCGTATTCCATCGTCAGGGTGTGCAGCGACTTCTGCGCGTAGCCAGTCGATTTCCCACAACTCCCGAGTGACAGGGCGGCTGAGATAGTGCTCCATCTTTCCGGCGAGCTGAGCGTAGGAAAACGTATCCCCGGCAACGTAAACCACCTCGTTCTGGATCGGCGGTTTATGGGCGAGGATGCTCGCTGTAAGTCGTCCTATATCTTCGGAAGTGGTCACGGTCAGGCGGTTATCCCAACTGCCGAGTGCGCGAACCTTGGCACCTTGAAGATCCACCAAACCGAAAGCTGGCTCAAACAGAAAGCTGGTGAAAATTCCTGTCGAAACGATTATCCATCGGGTCGCAGATTGACCGCGCAGCATGTCCCTTACGTCTGATTGCTCATCAAATACTGGCTGCCCGCTGCCACGTCCAACAACATCGTAATCGACACCAAACTGCCACGGCACATAACAGTCCACCCCAGCCTTCAGGACGGCACTGGTAATTTTACGCTGTGTACCGGGACCACCAACAAACCCGGTACAACATATAATCGTATTGAACTTGGCGAAGAGGACGGAGAGGTCCTCCACCGTTTCCGTCGCAAGATCAGCATAAACGATCTGCAGGCCTTTTTGCTTTAATTGTCGCGCAATATCCGTCCTGGTGCTTCCGCTTGATGGTCTGAGAAGAACGCTGATCGATCGGGCGCATTCCGGTTTCTGTTCAAGCAGGCCGGTGATGACGGCCTGACCAAGCTCTCCGGCGCCGATGACAAGGGTTTCAATGACAGGGGTCTTCATCGCTGGCATCAGGAATTCCTTCTGGTTATGAAGTTAAAATAAGACGCGATGCGGGAAAGCGAAGAAGGTACACGAGTGATACCGTTCGATAATCTGGACTTCGATGCCGTGATGGCTCAGTCGCAGGCTGCCTGCGACGCTCTCAGTGACGATGATGGCGGGTTGAAGCGAGAAGTACTTGCGCATGCCGGCAACAGATGGTCTCTCGGTATTGTCCATCTTCTCGGTGTCGCTGGCACACTGCGGCATGCTGAACTGGCGCGACGGCTTGATGGGGTTACGCAGCGTATGTTGACGCGCTCTCTTCGTCAGTTAGAACGCGACGGTCTCATTATTCGCCATGATTATGGTGAGGTCCCGCCACGAGTGGATTATACTCTCACTCCTTTAGGAAAAGGCCTTCTCGTAGGAATGATGCCACTTTGGCGGTGGATTGTTGACAACGCTCCTGCATTCAGAACGGCACGCGATCGGTTCGACAATGAGAGGAATAGCACTTTCGTTGAGCCTCGTGACGGTCTGAATTAGCAACAGTGTTTAAGCGGCGGAGCTAATGCGCCATGGCACTCCGCTTTTGAGGATAGCGTTGGTGATTGTGACGAGAGGCCGCTCAAACACAGTTGCTAGCCGCCCCGGACGCCATCGCCCTGGAAAGCCATCTGGTCGAGTGCCCTGCAACGCCGACATCCAGTTGGACCTGACCTCCTGTTGAACTACGCCACCAGCGTGGTCATGTACCCGCAATTCCAAGCCTACTTGCACCGGTGGCGCGGACCTCCGTCGAATGGCGCAGCAAAGCACCCAGCAAGTGCGGTGCTACGACTGCCCCAGTCCTCCTGCGATACTCGCCAGAATTTCGGCTAGGGAACACGGCGTGCCTCCGGTCAAACGCACGATGTCACCGCTGACGATGTCGTAGGCGCCACGCGCCTGCCGCGCCTTCATCGATACCACGGCATCGGCAACCACGTCAGGCAGACCCGCTTTGAGCAACCCGGCTCGCAACACCTCGGCGGGCATAACGTTCAAGGCAAAGGGCCGCTGGATCTGCTGCCCGACCAGTCTGCAGACCGCTTCGCCACGCAGGGCTTCAGAGCCTGTCAGCTGATATATGGCGCCCTCGTGGCCCTCGCTGGTCAATGCGGCGGCGGCAGCTTTGGCCACGTCGCCGCGCGAAACGAAACTGACGCGGCTGTCCTCAAGCATCGCAAGCCCGCCTGCCGTCAAAGACATCCGCACCTCTTCGACCAGCGTCTCGGAAAAATAGCTCATACGCAGTATCGTCCATGCGGGGATCGCGCTCTTGATCAACGCCTGCTCACTGTGCCAATACGCCGCCCCAACGGCGGACTCCCCCTCACGCTGCGTCCCGGTTGCCGACAACAGGAAGACGTGACCGACCTCGGCCTGTGCAGCGGCATCCACGGCCGCCAACATCTGGCGCGAACGAATCCCCGGCCGCAGATCAGCCCCAGGAATCAACAACAGGCGATCCAGGCCCTGGTAGGCCGCCACCAATGTCTCGGATTGGTCGTAGTCTCCTAAGCGACCTGCGTAGTTTCGATCGGTGTTGGGGGTGCGCGAAATCGCCACCAAGTTTTCGGCCGCAACCGTTTCCGCCAACGCCTGAACAACTGCGCTACCGAGCTGGCCGCTGGCACCGCTCACACCTATTTTCATCATCAGATTCCATGGTTATTTATGGTTCTTTAGGATAAATTTGTTCCTATAAGCTAACAAGTACGCATGAATTCATGCGTCAAGAACACCCAGGTTCCTGTCGCCCCAAGGAGTAGCAATGGAAAATGTAGAAGCTGAATGTCGCGGACTAGCAGAGGTGATTGCACGCATTGGCGACAAGTGGACGGTCATGGTCTGTGGCCATCTCTCAGAAGGCACCCATCGTTTCAATGCGTTGAAGCACCGCATCCCCGGCATCTCGCACCGGATGCTGACCATCACTCTGCGCGGGCTCGAACGCGATGGACTGGTGGCTCGCAAAGCCTATGCTACCGTCCCGCCGAAGGTTGAGTACTGTCTGACCCCATTGGGGCAAAGCCTGACAGGACCTCTGGCAGCCCTGGCAAGTTGGGCACGCGAGAACCGTCCCGCCCTTGAACAGGCCCGCGCCGCATTTGATCGTCGTGCCGCGCAGGACTGAACTGGCGTTGAGGTGTGATGAAGCGCGCCGTCAATCAGCGGCGCATGCGGGGCATCATTCCATCAAGTTGAACCACTTAACCATGCGCTCGCTCAGGTGTTTGTCCAGAGATGTCGGTTCATTTTGCTACAGTATAATTACCAATATGCGCAGCATCGTGAGGCACATGAGCGGAAATTACTGGCAGACGGGAACAACGGTGACGGCATACGCGAGTATGTCGGACTTGCCACGCGCACATGTCCGGTTTTGGAAATCTTTATCGCGCCTTGTATGTCGAGGATGAAGGCGGCTACAGGCTGTCTGCTGCCATTCATTGAGCAGACAGGCAGATCGGGAGGGGGTACGCGGACAGTCCGCTGTCAGGTGAGTTGGGCAAAAAAAGCGGACGTTTCGCGAAAATCCGATTGGTTCAGAAACTGTTACTAGGCTGGATGAGGATTGAACCGTCGGGCTGAATAAAATGGATGCGACGAAAACGATACATATCCCATCCTGCCATCAAGCCGGTGCCCTCTCCTTTTGCTCCGACTATTATCATACCAACCGGACAATAGTGATGAGTCATATTGCGTTCATAATGCACAATTACCGGACCACCGCTGCAACCACTAAGATTGGCCCCGACATCTGGTAAGCGTTCATCAATTATAACTCGACTATCTCGGTTCGAGTCATAGGTCGCAATAATTTCGCGCTGGGTTATATCTTGCACATAGGTAAGTGATACAAATCCGGCAAACACAGCGTTGGTTGGCAGTGACGGTATTGCACATTCTTCCGGAAAGCCGCCAAAGCTGATAGGGGCGCTCTCAAGAGGCTTTGGGGGCGGCCAGTTCGCGCCACGACAATCCAGCGCCTGCGCTTCACTTTCAGCCAATTCATTTTCGGTGACCGAAAATGTTGCAATATCGAGATCTGTATTCCGGTCAATAATCTTGTTCAGAAGATCGAAACGAACAGTCCTGAGCAGGCATGTGTTGCTTACGTTTTCTTCTCTATCTGCCTCAAATACCTCAACAACATGATTCGCAGTCACGCCAATTAACCCGCAATCAAAGCGTAAGATAAAACACGATCCTCCTGATAGCAGTTTTGGCCAGGATTTTTTGTCATTATATCGAATTAGAGGACGTGCAATTTTCAACGTAAGATTACTGATTGCTTGATGCAGAGCACGTTCTTCCGATGTTGCAATGTAAGGAACACTCATTATCTTAATCTTACTATCTCAATTTATATCTGCGTAACGCAAAGTTGGCCTGCACACACGACTTTGCATCACATGCGGGTTTCTTGGTATTTGTATCATACACGACCGCGTAATTCCTGTGGACACAAGGATTAATTTTGGTTCCCCAAAATCAACCTTGTAATAAAGTCCGTTTTCAGGCGAACAACCTTAACGGCTGTATAGCCGGCATGGAGGCATAAGCTGCCATGACATCTCGCTCTCCGGGACAGCGCCAAGGCTCTTAGGTCGTGGGGCGAATACTGCACCAATCCGCGAAATTATGGCTCCGCCTCCGTTATACTGTCTAAAGTGCGCCGAAACGGCTCCAGCCGGTCCGCGAGATAAAGACGGTGCATCCGCCGCAATTCGTCAGGCGCACCTGGCATCGTGGGCGCGTCCTTCGAGAGCATACCGCGCAACACTTTCATAGTGTTCAGAACGACCGCAGAAATGTCTTTCGCCAGCATCTCACCCAACCCTGGTGCACAGACACGCAACGCAGCCGCAATTCCAGCTATCGCATGTCCTCGTGCACGTTCGCGAATCTCCATCCTGTCGGTCCGGGCCTCCATCAGCGCGGACAGGGATTTCACGCGAGGATAAAGCGTGACAAGCAACTCGATCAGGACGTCCGCCAATGCTTCGGGCGACAGCGTGGCGGCACGTTTGGCGAGTGCCGCGTATTCGTCTTCCAGAACGGCGATATGCCGCTGCACCAAAGCGTCCGCGACCGCCTCCTTGTTTGGAAAGAAACGATAGAGTGAGCCGATCTTCGCCCCGGCGCGCGCGGCGATCTCCGCCATGGTCGTGGCCTCGTACCCTCGTTCCGCCATGAGATCAGACGCGGCCTCCAGCAATTCCTCAACGCGCTGACGCCCAGCCGCACGCAGCGGCTGAAGAGACGTTCTTTTACCCCTTGACGAATTTGAGTCCATCCTCAAATAATTCTCCTGCTTGAGTGTCTACTCAACTTACTAACGTTACCGCGTGTTCCGGACAATGGTTCGGGATGGCGGTTCTAACGCCGACAGGGATGTTTCTCCATGATTTCGCTTCAAGCCACCAAGACGGCTCTTGTCCTGATCGATCTCCAGAAGGGCATTACGGGGCTTCCCCTGGCTCCGACACCGGGTGCTTTGATTGTTGAGCGATCGAAAGAACTCACGGCGCGTTTCCGAACTGCCGGCGCTCCGGTCATTCTGGTCAACGTCGCGTTCGCGCTGGACTTTGCGGACGCGGTGCATACGGTCGTCGATCGCTCCTTTTCGCCGCCAGGCGGTTTTGCACCCGACTGGATGGAACTGGTCGACGGGCTTGCCGAACCAACCGATCTGCGCATCACGAAACGGCAGTGGGGTGCCTTCTACGGCACGGATCTTGACCTCCAACTGCGGCGACGCGGGATCACGACCATCGTGGTCGGTGGAATCGCCACCAATCTGGGTGTGGAATCTACCGCCAGAGCGGCGCATGAGCACGGATATAACGTCGTGCTCGTCGAGGATGTCATGTCCACATTCACCGAAGAGATGCAGCGCTTTGCCTGCGAAGAGATTTTTCCCCGTCTTGGCCGGGTGACGACGAGCGACGCGATCGCGCTGGATGCGTAAACGCATGGCTCATGTCTGCGCGTCTCACGGTTTCCCGCGAGATCATTCATGAACGCCAGAACGTCGTTGCCAGCCTTAGACCCGGATCAACTGCCTCCGGGCACCTGGAAAATCGTGAGCGTCGCGGCGGTCGGATCTTTCATGGCGCAACTGGACGCCACGATCGTCAATGTGTCGCTACCAGATCTCGTCGCGACCCTGCACGCTCCGTTTTCACACATTCAATGGGTGGTCAGCGGCTATCTGCTGGCGCTCGCCCTGACGTTGCCACTGAATGGATGGCTCGTAAGCCGCCTCGGGGGGCGAGCGGTCTATTTATGGTGCTTCGGTGCCTTCACGCTGACATCAGGCCTGTGCGCACTAGCGTGGTCTGCGCCGTCCCTGATCGTATTCCGTCTGCTGCAAGGCATGGCGGGCGGACTGCTCGCCCCTATGGCTCAGATGACGGTAGCTCGTGTGGCGGGCCGACAGATGCCGAGGGTCGCGAGCGCGATGACGGCACCTGTTCTGCTCGCGCCGCTTCTTGGACCCGTCGTCGCCGGTGCCATTCTCTCCATCGCGTCCTGGCGATGGATCTTTCTTCTCAATGTGCCGGTCGGGCTTGCGGCTTTTGCCCTTGCCGTTCTGTTTCTCCCTGACGATCGGCATGACGAGCGCCCCCGTCCACTTGACCTGACAGGGCTAGGATTTCTCGCGCCCGCTCTCGTCTCGTTTCTTTACGGCATGGATCATGTCGCCCGGCCTTATGGACAGGCGACCTTAGGCGCCTCCCTCGTGCTGTTCGTCCTGTATGTCCGATCCGCGCGACGCAAGGGTGATGACGCGCTGATCGACCTGCGCCTGCTGCGTGCGCCTGCCTTTTCGGTGTCGGCGATCATCATGTTTCTGACGAACGGGGTATCGTTCGCTGGTCAGATGCTTCTACCCATATGGCTGATCCACTCCTGCGGTGTCTCGCCCGAGCGGACGGGCCTGTTCATGGCACCCCTGGGTCTGGGGATGATGTGCGTCTATCCGCTCATTGGGCGTCTGAGTGACCGGTTTGACGCGCGCGATCTGACCGGTTGCGGGGCTCTTATCTCGTTGGTCGGAACAGTGATTTTGGTGGTGCTTGCCTATAGCGGTCTGAACGTTGCCCTGCTGAGCATAGCATTGTTGCTGCGTGGCGGCGGCGGGGGTGCCGTCGGCATTCCGGCGATGAGCGCGGGATACGCTTCGATCGCCCGCGCGGATATTCCGATGGCGACAACTGCGCTGAACATCATGCAAAGGATCGGAGGGCCGACATTGATTACAGCGTGCGCCACATTCCTTGGGTGGCGGCTTGCGACAGTCGCTCCGTCTCATGTCGTGTCAGAGGCTTATGCCGAAACATTTGGATTGCTCGCGTTATTTCATGGTACTCTGTTGCTCGCCACGCGCTTCATCAGGCCTTCGGAAAAGAAACGCCAGTTCGGATCGAACTGAATCTGGCGGGCATTGATACTCGCCTGAGAAAATAAAAATCACCCAGGCAAGATGGGCCTGCATCGTCCGCTTTGCGGTCATTCGTTTGTGTTTCGGATTGTCCGACATGTAGGCGAAATTGTCGATACCAGGACATTCCCTTTAACTCGTATGGATCGAAAAAACATTCACTTGATTTGAATAAGATCCGCAACAATCTCAATTCACACAGACACCCCTGAGACGATACTTCTCACCCTAAACTTCTTGTCCCCAGCCAGCGGACTTTCTCCGGATCGCGGTGATCGAAGAAACTGCTGGCTTTCTGGTCAAGCGTGGCAATTGCCTCAACATCAGCATCGTCCAACATAAAGTCGAAAATAGCGAAGTTTTCGGCCATACGTTCTTTGCGTACTGACTTGGGGATTGCGACAATTCCGCGCTGGTTCAACCAATGCAGCACAACCTGAGCGATGGTCTTGCCATGCTTCTGCGCAATTGACTGAAGCAGATCATTCGAGAACAGTCCGTTTCGTCCCTCTGCAAACGGTCCCCAGGCTTCCGCCTGAACATCGTATTGCTTCAGGATTTTCAGCGCATCGTCCTGTTGATGAAAAGGATGGAGCTCAATCTGATTGATCGCTGGTGGGATTTCGTTGTGCAGCACGAAATCCACCAGTCGGTCAGGATAGAAGTTGCTGACGCCGATCGCGCGGATACGGCCCGCACGATACAGTTCTTCCATTGCGCGCCATGCCCCATAGACGTCCCCGTATGGTTGATGGATCAACCAGAGATCGAGATAGTCCGTCTGAAGTTTGTTCAACGAGCGCTCAAAAGCAGCCTTGGCTCCCTCATAGCTAGCATCTTCAATCCAAAGTTTGGTAGTGACGAATAAATCGCTACGGTCGATCCCGTGGTTGCGAATCGCATGACCGACTGCTTCCTCGTTGCCATAGGACGTTGCTGTATCGAGAAGCCGATAACCGACATCAATGGCGTCCCGAACACTGCGTTCACACTCGGCAGGGTCAGGAACCTGAAATACGCCGAAGCCAAGAGAGGGCATGTGGATCCCATTGTTCAGCATCACGGCAGGAGTGGTGATTGTCATAACTATTCTCTCCGCGGTCGTGGCTCAGCGATTGATCAGGTTCTGATATGAAGCAGGATAACGAGCCCCTTGAAGCGGGATGTCATTGAGGGACCGTTCAATGCGGGCCAGATCATCCTGCGTCAGAATGACATCAGCCCCTCCCAGATTTTCTTCTAGGCGGTGAAGTTTGGTTGTACCGGGGATGGGAACAATCCAGGGCTTCTGAGCCAAAAGCCACGCCAAGGCGATCTGCGCAGGCGTGCAGGATTTTTCAGATGCGATGGCTTTGACAAGATCAACAAGAGCCTGGTTCGCGGCCAGTGCCTCAGCCTGGAAACGAGGAACGGTGCTGCGGAAATCATCCTTGGGAAACACGGTTTTCGGGTCGAGTTTTCCAGTCAGAAATCCTTTGCCAAGAGGCGCAAATGGCACGAAGCCGATACCCAGTTCCTCAAGAAGCGGCAGGATTTCCAGTTCAGGTTCGCGCCAGAACATCGAATATTCACTCTGGAGAGCGGCAACCGGCTGTACGGCGTGTGCACGACGGATTGAATCCGTCCCGGCTTCAGACATGCCAAAATGCTTGACCTTGCCTGCTGCGATAAGGTCTTTCACCGTTCCGGCAACATCTTCGACCGGCACGTTTGGATCGACGCGATGTTGGTAAAAGAGATCAATTCTGTCAGTCCGCAGGCGCTTCAGGGCTTCATCTGCAACCTGTCGAATACGCTCCGGCCGACTATCCAATCCCTGTGCTGGCACGCCGTTTACAAAACCAAACTTGGTGGCAATCACGACCTGATCACGAACCGGCTCTAGCGCCTCCCCAACTACTTCTTCATTAATGCCAGGTCCATAAGCTTCGGCAGTATCGAAGAAAGTGACCCCACGTTCATATGCTGCGCGGATCAGGGCAATAGCATCCTTGCGATCGGTGGCAGGGCCATAGCCATAGCTCAGGCCCATGCAGCCGAACCCAAGCGCTGATACTTCCAGACCACTCTGGCCTAACAGACGTTTCTGCATGTTTCTTGATCCCGCGTGTTTTATCCTTGGGCGTCTGCCAAGGCTCTGAACACGCCAATCATAAGCCCAGACTTATAAATCGATTAGACAAGGTAAATTTCTTGGGTCTATGACTTTTAGTCATGAAACCTGTGAGAAGGCCTGAGCATAATGCGGCGTGAAGAGCTTGGAAGTCTGGCTATGTTCATGGCAGTTGCTGATGAAGGCAGTTTTACCAAGGCCGCAGGCAAGCTTGGCATTTCACAATCTGCGCTCAGTCATTCTCTTCGGCGGCTCGAAGCCAGATTGGGCCTCCGGCTCCTTACACGTACAACCAGGAGTGTCGCACCTACATTGGCTGGTGAGCGCCTTATAGAAACACTACGTCCTGCCCTTGAGGAGATTGATCAGAAGCTTGCCGCTCTGACCGAGTTGCGGGACCGCCCGGCTGGTAACATTCGGATCACAGCAAGTGCTCATGCGGCGCGCGCAGTGCTCTGGCCAGCTATTGATCGTCTCACTGCCGAAAATCCTGACATCAATGTAGAAATCAATATCGAAGGAGGCCTCGTCGACATCGTGGCTGAACGATATGACGCCGGGATAAGGCTTGGAGAAAGACTGGAGCAGGACATGATTGCGATACCAATCAGCCCACGTCTTCGGATGGCTGCTGTGGTCTCCCCATCATATCTGAGCGGAAAGAGCATTCCGGAAACGCCGTACGATCTGGCGCAACATAACTGCATCAATCTGCGCTTGCCGACTGCTGGTGGATTATACGCTTGGGAGTTTGAGCGCGATGGCAAAGATATCCGGGTTAAAACACGAGGACAGCTTGTGTTCAATGATATCAATCTGATTATGGAAGCCGCCCTCACCGGGCACGGCATTGCTTTCATGCTTGAGGATCATGTCAAAGATCACCTTTCTTCCGGAAGCCTGGTGCGAATTCTTGAAGAGTGGTGCGAGCCATTCGACGGCTATTATCTATATTACCCAAGCAGGCGTCAGCCCTCGCCAGCATTTAGCCTTGTTCTGGATGCTTTGCGTTACAAGGGATGAATAAGCTTTGTCAGAGACGACAGTCCCACGTTCCGTCTGTCGCGCTTCGCGTAACAATGTCCGCTTTCGGGCAACCACTATAAACGCTCAAATGACCGAGATGTAGGCGATTGCCGTCAGTCTGCTGTTGTCATGCCGAAGAGTAAGGGAGGATGAGAATGGAAAGGTGTGTTTCAGGCGCGGTGTGAGAAACGATCCCATGCGGTAATTTCACGGGTGAGTAGAGCGACCTCACGAAGATAGATTTCCGTTTTCAGGAAATGCAGTTCGTCTTCTTTTTGGGCTTGTGGCACTTCCGTAAACCACGCTTTGGGGCGACCATCGGTGCCGTCATTCCAGCGGTAGCCACGGGCCTTGAGTTTCTCTTTGAGATCAAAGGGCGCATTTTCTGCCCAGATCTGCCAGCGGGGTTGCCGCGCTTCCTGAAGCAGGGCGGAGAGGGCTAGGGTCTGTGTTTTAGGCAGACGTGTGGTGAGCAGGGTAACACCAGCCAGACAATCATCGGCGGCCCGGTGTCCATCAAAAAACCATCCGGCCTGCATGACGAGATAGCCAAGGCTGCGCCCTTCAAAGCCTTCTGCCTGCCAGGGCACATCTTCCATGGAGCAGGCCCAGGGCACTGTGGAAAACCCCTCCCAGAAGCGTTCGGCAAACAGCCTGTCAAATCTGGCATTATGGGCAACGATGAGGGCTGCCTGCGTCGCGAACTGGGCGACCTCTTCAGGGGCTATGGTTTTACCTGCAACCATCTCCTGTGTGATGCCGGTGAGGGCGGTTATTTCGGGAGGGATGGGGTGGGAAGGCTCTCTCAGACGATTGAAGGCTGGTAAGGTGCCGAGAATGCGGCCATCCAGCGTATAGACAAACGGCACCATCCCGAATTCGATGATTTCATGACAGGCCGGGTCGAGGCCGGTCGTTTCCAGATCCAGAAAAAGGCCTATACGGGTGTGATCACGTGGCCCCTGCGTCTCAAGCGGAAGGGGCGCGATACGACGTAAGACCCGGTAAGCGCCCGTGGCTTCCAAGGTGCGTGCTTGGGCTTCCAAAGGCGCGTGTTTCACAGAAGTTCTCCCTTACAGTCTGGTATGATAGACAGGAGGTAATCTCCCCTTTTTTAGTGGGGTTCTGACTGAGAATTTAGACAGTTGCTTTTAGTTTCTGGGCGGGTGTGAACCCGCCGTTCCCCATGTTGGGTCTGTCATGGTTATATGTCCAGAGCCATTGTGTTGCGACTTCCTGCACGTCCTGAATGCTTTCAAATAGATGCTGCTCCAGCCATTCCTGCCGGACAGTCCTGTTGTAGCGTTCGATATAGGCGTTCTGCTGCGGATTGCCCGGTTGCGTATAGATCAGGGTAATCCCCTTCTTTTCGGCCCATGAAACCACCGTATGACTGACATATTCAGGGCCATTGTCCATTCGGATAGCCTCGGGCCTGCCGCGCCACTCCATAACCTGTTCCAGACAGCGAACAACCCGGCAGGCGGGTAAGGAAAAATCAACCTCAATCGCCAGTCCTTCACGATTGAAGTCATCCAGAATGTTCAGAAGCCGAAAAGCGCGTCCATCCAAAAGTCTGTCCGCCATGAAGTCCATGGACCAGACCGTGTTGGGAAGGGCCGGAACCGACAGCTTTTCAGGCTTTTCGCGAACCAGACGCTTGCGGGGTTTAATCCGCAGGTTGAGTTCCAGTTCCCGATAGATCCGATAAACCCGCTTATGATTCCAGAGCTGTCCCTGCACATTGCGCAGATACAGGAAACACAGACCAAATCCCCATCTCCTGTGAGCTTGGGTCAGTCCCACCAGAAGATCGGCAATCCTGTCGTTCTCCGCTGCCAGTCGTGGACGATAGCGAAAGCAGGTCTCGGATATCCCAAAAATCCGACAGGCCAGCGCAATGCTGACCCCGTGATGCGCCACAGCCTGTGCGGCCAGTTCCCGGCGCTGGGCTGGCCGCTTCATTTTTTTCCCAAAGCCTCCTTCAGGATATCCGTCTGCATGCTCAGATCCGCATACATCCGCTTCAGCCGACGGTTCTCCTCTTCCAGAGCCTTCATCTGACTGATCATTGACGCATCCATGCCGCCATATTTCGCGCGCCATCGGTAAAACGTGGCGTTGCTGATCCCGTGCTCCCGGCACAGGTCAGGAACAGAGACGCCGCCCTCAGCCTGGCGGATCACGCCCATAATCTGGGCGTCCGTAAAGCGATCACTCTTCATCAGAATCTCCTCATCCTCACGCTGAGAAAATTCTCATTCAAAAGCCACTCTTTTTATGGGGGGATTACCAGGAGACAGTCCGTTACAGGCTATGGCAGCATTAGAAGGGAAAAGTCTCATGCGAAAAGCCAGTTTTATCCTCGCGACAGCTCTTGGTCTTTTAGGGCCTGTTGGTTGTTTTGCCCAGTCATCGGGGGACTGGTTGCCACAATCAGGTGTGAAATCTCCCTATAGTCCTTTAGCGGTTCCCACGATGTTGAAACCGCTCCCGATGTCTTTGACCGAGTTATTGAACAAGGGCTTCAAGGTCATCAGCACGACGGACTATTCGGGGCAAGGGGTTCTTTTAACAATAGAAGGGCGTAAGCAGACGGTGTTGTGTGTGTTAACTGCACCTAATCCCCAGACAGATCAGAATGTGCCGACGTCACGCTGTTGGGCCTTGAATTAAGCGACCGATTTCCTGTCATACATTGATTGGAAAGAGGTGTTCGGTTGAGCGAAGGTGAATCTTTCTTTGGGTTGTGTCCTGGCTGTTATGGGTGGCTTCACGGCCTAACAGGTCATGAAGCCAAAGCTCTCGAATGTGACTTTCCTGATTTCTGAGCGTTGTTGAAACCAGATGGCGAAAGGAATGAAGGGTGACCTGCGTTGGCTTGTTCAGGTGCCGTTTATGTTGGGAAAAGGTCAGGTTAAAATTGGCTCCCGTACCCCGAAATTGGAGATAGGCACTTCAATGAAGAAAGAGAGGCCGGTGTTTCTGAATTCCGTAGAGACGTAAGCGGAAGTTATCTTCAGTGTACATTTTGGTGATCGTCAGAATATCTGATGCATCTGTATTGTAACCAGAGAGCGAACAGAACCTTCCGGATATGACAGGCTTGTTTTCTCGCGGGCAAAAGCGAGGAGTGCTGTTTTTTTAATGGTTCTCAGTTTGTCATGAAACCTGTTGCAAGACCAAGAAAACCATAGGCCCAAAGAAGATAGGTCATGAACAGTGCCATCATGACTGCGGTCCAATGCGCCATTTGTTTCTGACTGCGTTGTTCGGTCTTGCGGGGACGGCCTGGTCGACGTTTGACCGTGATGGGTTCTGGCGTAGCGGGTTGATAGCCAGTGGTCCGCTGGTCGATAAACGCATCCAGAGCGGCAATTGGAAAAGCCCTGTCCCGTTTGCCATAGGTTACGGAAGCTGGACCACGTCCTTCGCTGACCAGATTCCGTAATCGACCATGGCTAATGCCCAGATAGGTTGCGGCATCGCGATAGCGCAAAACTTTAGGCGTGACGGGTGATTGGGCCAAGGATGCAGGACTCCCCAAAAGATACAAGATTTCAGATTGTTTTTTTGGGGAGAAGAACGGTGTTGAACCGTGAAAACCTGATAGCACAGGATGAGAGATCAGAGAAAGAAAATTCTTTCTCTGATTTTTCATTTCATTTTCTGATGAAGCGACGGGGAACTGACGGGAGATGAAGAGACCTCAGTCTTTCCGCTGCTTCTCTTCTGACAGCATACCCAACACACGTTCAGCCTCCTCAATCTGACGACTGATGTCTTCAGGAGCGGGCTGGTAATAGCGATCCAGTGATTTCAGATCGCGATGACCAGTCACGCGTTTGAGGTCGAGCGGATTGGGCAGCAATTTTGCTAACCGGCTGGTTGCTTCATGTCTCAGGTCGTGAAAGGTCAGATCTTTCAGCCCGGCCTCTCGCACCATACGGCCATATCGAACACTGAACGCTGCTTCAGTCCCGACATCAAAGAGGAGTTGTGTTGGTTTGGGCTGATGAGGAAGTGTTGCAAGCTTCTCGATCAGGAGGCGGCGTGCGCCCGGTGTGAGGGGGCGTATCTCTGGCCCGTGCTCCTCCTGATGACGATGCGTCTTGGTCTTTCCGCTTTCGCCGCCCAGCTTCAGGGTGCGACGCTGAAGGTCAATGTCGCCCCAGCGAAGCTGGAGGGCTTCGCCCCGGCGTGTGCCCTGCTCGATCGACCATCGCACAAGCCAGACATCATCCGGGTGAGGGGAGGCGCTGACGGCTTCAATTAGGCGTTCAAATTCTCCAGGGAGGGAAGAGTCCCGATTTTCCTTGAGGCGTCGGTTCCGCTTTTTGTCAGCCCCCTCGGGTCGTTTTACAACGCGGCCAGACGCATGATTGACGATGGCGATATCCCATTCCGAGATGGCATGCTGAAGAATAGAGGCCAAAAGATTAAGGCGTTTCACCACAGTCGCGGCTGCATATCCGGCCGCTGTCATGTGTTCACGGAAGCCACGGACGTCTGCGGCTGAGAATTTCGATAACCGTACCGAAGAGAGGGCGGTGTCGCGCAGAATGGCTGGGATATGCCCGATCCTGTCGGCTTTCCGATCGGCCATGCACTCCTCGCGATACCGTTCAACCAGTGTGCCAATCGTCATCTTGTCGAGAGGGCGTGTATCTGTGAACTGGCCAAGCTCTGCTTTGGCGGCTGTTTCATTGAGCCAGCGTCGGGCCTGTGCCGCAGTAGAAAAAGTCTGCTGCACCCGGCGACCATCGACCACCTTACGGGTCATGTATTGTTTGGGGCCACGATAGCTCACACCGCGCGGTAAAGCCTTGCCTGTGGCGGGGTCCGTGCGCCCGCTCATGACATCACCTGCTGGCGTGTTGATATCTTCCACCATGAGAAGATACTACGACGTTCCTCGCGATGGTGCAAAAATGGTGCAAAAACTAATATTTTTTGGAAGAGTTTCGCCAAAAAAGCCAATGAAAACAATGGTGTCCCGTACGGGATTCGAACCCGTGTTGCCGCCGTGAAAGGGCGATAAGTAGTGGCTAAATGGCTGGGCTATTCCGTTTAAATTGTTGATAACAGGGAATTTAATATCACTGACTGTCACTGGATACAACTGGATATCACATCAGGGTGGGCCCATATTGGGCCCAAGTAGTTGCCGCCCTCTTTGGTTCTCTAACTCATATTTTGTAAATTGACGCTGCCTCATTTGAGGGGGAAAGAGCGTTTATCGTGATGCTGTGTCCCTTGAGGAATGACGCTTCCGGGATGCGTTCTGAATAAATTGATTAGAATTGCGGGTGGTCTCGGATCACTAGCATTCTCTCGCAGTGAGGTCATATTCATAAATGACTACAGTGGTTTCCTGCAGGTGGACATTCATGGCATGGATGTTGCAGGAGGGGAGAACAAGAGCCGCCCCTTTCCCCTGAGCGGGGCAGATGGCCCCGAAAATCCAGGCAGATCTTGTCCGCAGATCGGCTGTTACACGGGGGCGGGTACCACGCTTCGCCAGCGCCGTGTCAGCTTTGTTTTCTGGCCGATCCTCGCTTCGTCCGCCCACCACAGTTCGATATCTTTCCCGGAATGACGGGCCCTGATGGCAGCAAGGGCGTCAGGGAGGTTTTTTTTAAAATGCTCTGGACATCCGGGTTCTGATCATCCTGTCGGGGACGTGCCGTCAGCAGACGAAAACCCTCACTCCGAACAATCCTGCTCAACCAGGATACTGACAGGCTGACCCCCATGTTCTTCATGCAGCCACGCGCACAGATCATGCAATCGCCAGCGCACCATGAGCAGCAGGAATGGGACCTTCTTCAAACCGCTATGCCAGAGCCTCCATGACGGAAGGCGTGATGCGGCGGGCAGCACCCCCACCATGACGATCAATCAGACCCGCAGGTCCGTGCGCGTTAAAGCGCAGAACCCAGTCCCGAACGATCTGTCGGTCCGTTCCCTGCAAGACGGGCCGCTTCACCAAGCGTCGACCCGTCATAAATCACCGCGAGCGCCAGAAGGCGCCGGAACTGGGCCGCGTGTCTGCTTCGTCGGGCAAAACTACGCACCCTCGCAGCGTCATAATCCTCGCGAAGTGCAATAGCCTTGCCCATCAGGATACCTTCCTTCAATAATGGTATCCGGTGAATCACATTTCTACCCTTTTGGGTACCCCAATGAGTCACAGCCACAACAAATTAGTATCAGTGGAAAAAGTCCTCTGGCCCACGAGCGCAAGGCCGCTCAACAGATAACCATGGTCCGGAATTATACCGGGACACGTCCATGCGTGATCGTGGCAGCAGCCAAGCCTCCTCCAAAACTGCCAAATGGCGTTGTATTATTCCAGTGCATTTTATGAATGATGCATATTCATTTGATATACGGAATATTCCCGCTGTATCAATACAATACCATAAGAAATAATAGAAAGGTTTTTAAAATGACTGTGTCAAAGGCCTCTACCATTTCAGCCTCATTGACACCGCCAACAATGGAGCAACTTCTGGATGCAATTGCTGCCCGGCGTGCTGATTTCGAAATACTTTCTCATATTCCTCTGGACATCATCGCGTTAATGAAAGGTGTTGGCATATTCAGAGCC
The DNA here is from genome assembly GCF_001499615.1 of Acetobacter senegalensis. Taxonomy (NCBI): domain Bacteria; kingdom Pseudomonadati; phylum Pseudomonadota; class Alphaproteobacteria; order Acetobacterales; family Acetobacteraceae; genus Acetobacter; species Acetobacter senegalensis. The sequence continues at coordinate 2,530,901 of NZ_LN606600.1, forward strand.
AGTACACCGAAACTGTTTGGTGGAAGCGCGCTGGAGCCAGCAAAATTCCTTCAGTTGGTAGAAAAAATCGCCACAGTAGATGGCTCTGCGGCATGGGTGGCGGGCTTTGGTTCTGCCAATACCTATCTGGCTGCGTTGCCGGTTGATACTCAGCGAAAAATATATGTAAACAGTCCGGATCAAATATTTTCAGGTGGTCTTTATCCTTTGCAGAAGGCTCATGCGGTGCCTGGTGGCTGGATGGTCAGTGGTAGATGGAAATTTGCCAGCGGTTGTATGGGCGCGGATTGGATTGGAGTAGGTCTTAAAGGGGACGCTGTAGATACAAATACTCTAATAAGTTCTCAGCCGATTATAGCTGTTTGTCCGGCAAATGAAGTTGAGATTATCCCGAATTGGAACGTCGTGGGTATGCAGGGTACCGGTAGTCACGACACACAGGTCATTGACAAATTTGTTAGCAATGAATGGACTTGTCTTCGCGGTGCCAAAGCGACTATTGATGAGCCTCTTTTTCGTTATCCTGTTCTGGCATATCAAGCCGAAGTACATGCGGCCTGTAGCCTTGGTCTGGCCCGTGCGGCGCTTGATGATGCGATCGCTTCGTCCAGAAGGTTCCGCACGGTGCCCGGTGTGTCTGGTTTAGGTGATCGGGCTTATTTTCGGAGTGCGTTAGCGCACGGGGAAGCTGAACTGCGGAGTGCCCGTCTTTTCTTTTATGATGCTTCACGAAATGCTTGGGAGACTGTTTTGAAGGGGGACCCAGTCAGTCAGCACCAGAGCAATCTTCTGCGCCTGAGCGCGGCGCATGCAGCGCATACCGGCGCCAGAGTGGTTCAGAATGTGTATCGTGTTGTCGGAATGTCTGCAATACATCGTGAAAACCGTCTCCAGCATATTGTACGTGACACAATGGTCGTAACTCAGCATGCGTCCTTAAACGACAGTATTTTTGAAGCTTCTGGCGCACTATTTTCAGGAACTTCACCTGATTTTTCTTATCCTTGAAAGGTATCCCTGAAGAGCAAGGCTATTGCACTTCGCGAGGATTATGACGCTGCGAGGGTGCGTAGTTTTGCCCGACGAAGCAGACACGCGGCCCAGTTCCGGCGCCTTCTGGCGCTCGCGGTGATTTATGACGGGTCGACGCTTGGTGAAGCGGCCCGTCTTGCAGGGAACGGACCGACAGATCGTTCGGGACTGGGTTCTGCGCTTTAACGCGCACGGACCTGCGGGTCTGATTGATCGTCATGGTGGGGGTGCTGCCCGCCGCATCACGCCTTCCGTCATGGAGGCTCTGGCATAGCGGTTTGAAGAAGGTCCCATTCCTGCTGCTCATGGTGCGCTGGCGATTGCATGATCTGTGCGCGTGGCTGCATGAAGAACATGGGGGTCAGCCTGTCAGTATCCTGGTTGAGCAGGATTGTTCGGAGTGAGGGTTTTCGTCTGCTGACGGCACGTCCCCGACAGGATGATCAGAACCCGGATGTCCAGAGCATTTTAAAAAAAACCTCCCTGACGCCCTTGCTGCCATCAGGGCCCGTCATTCCGGGAAAGATATCGAACTGTGGTGGGCGGACGAAGCGAGGATCGGCCAGAAAACAAAGCTGACACGGCGCTGGCGAAGCGTGGTACCCGCCCCCGTGTAACAGCCGATCTGCGGACAAGATCTGCCTGGATTTTCGGGGCCATCTGCCCCGCTCAGGGGAAAGGGGCGGCTCTTGTTCTCCCCTCCTGCAACATCCATGCCATGAATGTCCACCTGCAGGAAATCGCTCAGGTTGTTGCATCGCAAAGTCATGCTGTCCTCATCCTTGATCAGGCCGCATGGCATACCAGTCTGAAACTGACGGTTCCCGCGAACATCACCATTATGCCGCTGCGCTCTCCTGAACTTAATCCGGTTGAAAACGTCTAGGGCTAATCGACATTCAAGCGATCCAGATCATGGCTGCTGCGAGATAGATGAAGCCTGTGAAATGGATGGTTCTGCGATCGTAGCGCGTTGCGAAACGACGAAAATGTTTGAGGCGATTGAAGCATCGCTCTATACGGTTCCGGTCTTTGTAAAGAGCCTGGTCGTGCGGGATGAACGCCTTACGGTTCCGTTTTGACGGAATGACAGCCTCTGCGTTCATGACAGCAATCTTTTCACGGAACCCATTGCTGTCATAAGCCTTATCGGCGCGCAGTCTGGCCTTCGAGCAATGCAGATGCCTGGGTGGCGTCATGAACCTGACTGCCGGTGATAATGAACTGTAACGGTCGACCCAGGGCGTCGGCCAGCATGTCGATCTTGGTGGTTAATCCACCTCGGGAACGCCCCAGCGCCTGATTTTGCGCCCCCTTTTTCCGGTCGCCGCGTGCTGGTGGGCACGGACAATGGTGCTATCGATCATCAGGTACGCGTTGTCACGATCGGCGGTCAGCGCAGTGAATACCCGCTCCCACACGCCCGCATGGCACCAACGACTAAAGCGCCGGTGGACCGTCTTCCAGTTTCCATAGCGTTCAGGCAGGTCGCACCAGTGGGCGCCGGATCGCAATACCCATAAACATCCGTTTACGAACAAACGGTTATCCGATCCAGTCCGCCCAGGATCACTCGCTTTCCCAGGCAACAGAACCCTGATCTGCTCCCACTGCGCTGTGCTCAATTCGTATCGCTTGATCCCCATCGCACGCTCTCCCCATCAACACGGAGACCTATGAAGCAGCGATTAGCCTATTTGGGAATCCTGAATGTCGATTGGCCCTAGGCAGTTCATGCGTAACACATGGCTCTCAAACAGAATTTTCAAAACCTATAACGATATCATCGATATCTGCTGTCACGCACGGAACCATCTTATCGACCAGCCATGGAGAAGCATGTCTCTCGGATTACGGGACTGGACTCATAGGTTATAGCAAAGACAAACTGGTATAAGTGCGGTCCTGATCGCCTCGCGGCGAAACTCTTCTGTCTGCTTCAATCCCATGGTCTCATGCCTTTCCTGTTGAATGCTGTAAACGCTCACTCAACCGGCACAAAACCGTTACAAGTGGAGGGTTCGAAAAACCCTCTGGTATTGAGGTCTGCTCTGTGATTCCATTTTCCTTGCGTTGATTGGAGTATGGATCATGAAGCAGGCGGGATTTTTTGACGTTGAAGAGCGGCTTGCCCGGCTGAGCGGGCTTGGTGATCAGCTCGAAGCATTTTCCCGGACTGTGGATTTTGAAGTCTTCCGCCCTGACCTGGAGAAGGTTCTGGCGTATTCTGACGGAAGCAAAGGCGGACGACCGCCATTTGATCCGGTGCTGATGTTCAAAATTCTGGTGATCCAGACGCTCAACAATTTGTCTGATGAGCGGACGGAATATCTGATCAACGATCGCCTCTCCTTTATGCGTTTCCTTGGGCTGGGACTTTCAGATCGGGTGCCGGATGCCAAAACGGTCTGGCTGTTTCGCGAGCGTCTGACCCAGGCGGGTGCGATCGATGGGCTGTTCAACCGCTTTGATGCGACCCTGCGCAACGCCGGGTATTTGCCGATGTCCGGCCAGATCCTGGATGCCACACTGGTAGCGGCTCCAAAGCAGCGGAACACCAACGCAGAGAAAGCCGATCTTCGGGAAGGACGTATTCCTGAAGACTGGCAGGACAAGCCGTCAAAGCTGTCGCACAAGGATCGTCATGCGCGCTGGACGCTAAAGTTCACCAAAGCGAAGCTGCAGGATGATGGAACCATGCCATCCAGTGATCTCGCCATCCCGTTCTTTGGCTATAAATCGCATGTTTCCATCGATCGGAAATACCGGTTCATCCGGAAATGGAAAACAACGCATGCCGCCGCCAGTGATGGCGCGAGATTGAGAGAGGGGCTGCTGGATAAAACCAATACGGCCTCAAGTGTCTGGGCTGACACGGCCTATCGCTCAAAAGCCAACGAAGACTTCATGGAAAAGCAGGGATTTGTTTCCAAGGTTCATCGCAAAAAGCCGCATCTCAAGCCTATGCCCCGGCATATCCAGAAATCAAATGCTGGAAAGTCGGTCATCCGCTCGCGTGTCGAGCATGTCTTTGCCGATCAGAAGTCACAGACGGGGCTGTTTGTCCGGACTGTCGGTATCAGTCGAGCCACCATGAGGATCGGCCTGGCCAATATCGTCTACAACATGCGCCGCTTCCTCTTCCTGCAGCGGATCAGCACCACAGCGTAGCTATCAAGCGGATAACAGCGCCCAATCTGCTCAAAACGCAGACCGGATGCCATCGCAAAAACCGTCAATCAAATCGCCAAAAGCCAGAAATCACGGGCCACGCACATCAATTGACGGTTCTTCGATCCCCCCAGATATGTCACGGGTTTCCAGTTCCATGGCAACAGTCCGTGGAGCTGGTTGATTTTGTGCTCGTTGATAAAGGCCAGAACATCGGCAAGGTAATCGTGCGGGTTAAGCCCGGAGAGTTTTGCTCTTTCGATAAGCGTCATGGCGTCAGCGATATTATCGCCACCAGTGTAGGACCAGGCAAACAGATAGTTTTTCCGCCCCATGCACACGGGCCGTATGGCGCGTTCGGCAGGATTGTTATCAATGGCGACACGACTATCTTCGAGGAACAGGGTAAAGTCTATCCATCGGTTGAGCACATAACGAATTGCTTTTGCCAGTTTCCTCTTCCCGGGGATGCGGGCAAGCTGTGTTTCGCACCATGCGTGGAATGCTCGACGCAGATGAGCCCAGCAGGCCGCTTCGCGCACGCGCACGGTGCCGGTTTCATCGGGTTTATACAGATCCCTGAACCCGGCTTAGGCATCAGCCTGTGGAATGCCCTGGAGCTGTGCCAGATGGGTCTGGGATTGATCCCCTTGCGATCGAGAGAGAAACCGGCGGGCGGATCACTCACGCCCTATGGGCGGGGATCGCGCAGAGAGGTCCAGATCCGCCCCTCCTTCACCCCCCATGGTTTCCCAGCCTGACGCAGACAGGGATCAAGAATCTGGATGGGTGTATCATCAGCATGCAGCAGATCTGCCTTTACGACATCCTGACGGATCAGATCTGTCAGAGGACGCAGAACGGCAACGGCCTGACCACACTAGTCGATCAGGGTTAAACGGGGAATGTCCAAACCCTGACGGGCAAAAATCTCGTTCTGACGATAACGCGGAATGTGGTCATCGAATTTTGAGACCAGGATATGGGCCAGAAGCCTGGGGCCAGCCATCCCCCGTGGGACAGGGCGCGATGGTGCTTCAGGCTGCACCATTGTTTCGCACTGACGGCAGGATTTCTTCAGTCGTGCCGTTTCGACAATTTTCAGTTTTGCCACAATAAAGTTCAGTATTCCGGCGACATCTTCACCAACGAGGCGCAGGGGGCCGTCACAGATGGGACAGGCCTCACCATCGCTGACCTCATGCTCCCAGAGATCAGGAGAAGGATCGGCTGCCGCAATGGCGATTTTCACATCATCAAGAAGTAGTTCGAGCTGGAGATATGGTAATCCCCCCATTTTTAGTGGGGGGATTACCATATGACCTTGCGCATATCGGTCACGCCGCAGGCCAGATAGACACGCATGCCGTTGCCCACGCCAATCGTGCCGTCTCCACAATCCGGATGAACCGGGCCAGAAGATCTTCGGCAGGATTACCGCCAGATGCCACAGTAGGTGTCGTCAATGAAGCAACAGGAACAAACGCCACAGACTGATCTGGGGAAGATAGTCTTTGACGGAATGATGTCCTCCACTGGTAAAGATGTTCGCGGGTCAGGTCATGTCGACGTGCCACATCCGATACACTTGCCCCATCAACCCTAAGACATAAAAAACGGGAACTCTCCTTTTGAGTGGATACAAAAAGAGGGGCACGTTAGGATGAAGAAAAACAGTTAGAATGATTCCAATATAAATATTTTTATCCAATATATTTATATTATAGAAGTAGATTTTTTTCTCGATAAAATCTACACTTCAAAGTTGCCAATTGTTCTTGACGTCTTGATGAGCTAAATGTAAATTTCATTTGAAAGAGTTTTTTCCTGTGGCACCCTAACCAAATGGGCTTGAATAATATTTAGTTTTTAGTTTGATAAAGTATATTTTTTATGAAATGCGTGAATTATGATCAAAAAAAACCCTATTGATTGCATTCGTATGGACTTGCCTAATCTTTCAACACGGCTGCAAGCTGCCGCACGATATGTCATAAATAACCAGTACGATGTTGTAACGCATTCAATGCGTGAGATCGCAGCAGCTGCTGCCATTAGCCCAGCAACATTTACAAGGCTAGCACGTGCAGTCAACTACACAGGGTGGGAGGCCTTACGAGAAGATTTAATCGAATATGAACGAGCTAATATCGCAGCACCTTTTTCAAGTCGATTACAGTATCCTTCAAAAAGAAATGAACATGGCGAAATTTCTTTCAGTGCTGAAATTGCTCGAGAGGTTTTATTAGCCGATACTGTGGCAGTCCAGCAGCTAGATCCTGTTTCTATCGACCGCGCAGCTAAGCAGATTATGCAAGCACCACGGATTTGGCTCGCCGGTTTTCGTTCCTGCCACGCCATTGCTCAATCTCTGCACTACCAACTTCGTTTGTTTAGACCCAAAGATATTCGTCTAATTGGTGCCGGAACACCGGAAGACCTCGACATGGGAGCGATTGAGCAAGAAGACACAATTATTCTTATCAGCTTTGCTCCATATTCTAGATCAATCGTGGGAACAGCTCGAATGGCTCAATCCATAGGCTGTAAGATTATTGCAATAGTCGACAGTTTAGCTGCACCTATTACAGAAGGAGCATGTCACGTCCTTCTTTTTAGCCCAGCACAAAGTCCTGGGTTTTTCCCTAGTCTGACCGGTGCATTTGCCATTGTCCAAGCACTCGTGTCTGCCTCTTTTGCAATAGGAGGCGAAGACACTTTGAAGCAACTCCACGAAACAGAAAAACGCCTATCAAAACTCTCAACATTTGTATCAGATAAAAAAGGTTAAGACTTTTTAATTTATAAAATTAGAGAGAAGCAATATTTATAAAGTCTTACGTATAAAAGAAACATTACTCTCTGGTGTTGTAATTATAGGTATATTTGTTAATTCCGAGGCATCTTTTTTCGCAGACGCCATGCTATATTGAGCTAGTAATATAGCATCTACATTTTTTATTTTTTCAACAGTTTGCCCGATGATCTGATTATGAAGAGATATATTGCCCTCCCTCAATGCTTGTAGGGCGCCTTTTACATAAATTTTCTCAATTTGGTAGTCTGGAGAAAATAATCGGGGTAATGATTCAAGAGTAGGTTCAAAAGAAGCTAGAATAGCAATTTTTTTTCCATATGATTTGGTGAGTGGTAGTGCTCCCTCATATGGACCGAAAATAGGAAAATCTGAGTAGACACGTTTACATAGTGCAATTGAACTTTCAAATGCTGAACATGTAAAAAGAGCAGCATCTGCCTTGCTCTTAATACAATATTCAACCAATGAAAGAAATTTAAGATCAATAATTTTATTTATATTACTAATATCTGTAGGAAGACTATCATCTAATATATTAAAAGTTAAAACTTCAGGCCATTCTGTTTTAAAAGCTTTTTCTATGGGTAATTTAGATGCTGTCATAGCATGAATTAAAGCAATTTTTCTTATTTTATGTATTTTGCTCATTTTTTATATTACTCCGTTGAGTGCTTCTTTTTTATCTCTGTCATAAAAACGAAAATTTACATTCCGATCACCTATATCGAAAACAGCTGTAGACAGAGTATTCTCAAAATCAGGATCGTCAGGACAGGATCTAAACGTGGGAAAGTCCGCATCAGAGTTATTCCAGAGCACATCTAAGGGATTATTAAAAGAACTCCGAATTATATTTTCTGATTTCTTTTGTCTGATGTACGAAGATGCTGTAATGATTTGAGGCAACCGAAACATTTTTTCATGTATGAGATGATTAGAGTGGACTGATGTAGAATTGATTTCTCTTGAAGATGATTGTGTATGCGTAAATTCAACGCTTTTTATGTGTTTATCTACAGGCGTTGAAAGAGTCATATGAAAAGCACCAGCTCTAGAATATTTTTTCAATAGTTTAAGAGCATTTTCTATATTAGAACAATCAAGAATAGCTCTTGTAATTATCATTCTTGGAATGCCTGTTCCAATTTCTTGCGAACGAATATTATTGATTGTCGATACTAGTTTAAAATTATTGACGCCAAATGTGTGTCCAGGAATGGAACCAGGATATACAAAACAGGTGAACGAATTTCCCTGTGGCAGAGAGACAGTTACATACGCGCACCCCAAATATAAATTAGGATCCCCATCTTCGTTATGCGCCACCAATTTAGTGGTTCCTGGAACCTGAACAGTCGTACAACCATCTCCAGATATTGGAAAAATATCTCCTCGACAATTCCATAAGAAAAGATCGTTTAAAGAAACGTCGCAGGCATCAGCCATACCTTTTAATTCCTGATAATATTCAGGGAAATGATATTCTACTTGTCTTTGAATATCTGCCACTCTTGGATCCTTACGAAAATTCATAAGGAATTTCCAATTTGGCGAATTAATAAGGTATGACTGAACAGTATCTCTACCAATTGTACCCAGTTGCAGTCCAATCTCAAAGTGGGAGCCTTGTATTTTCTTATGAATGATTGACGACATGTCATGATCTCCGGATATTATTTGCGGTTACAACTCGCTCTTTAATAAACAACATAAAGAGTATTATAGAATAAGCGATTAAACCAATAAGTATATCGCCGCGCATGTCTTCAACTAAAGACATAAAAAATAAAATAGAACATAATAAAAAAATAGAAAAATAGGCATAATAATTATTATTTTTTATTTTCCTTGCTGCCAGTGCTATAAGGAAATAATTAAATATTGTGAAAATTCCTGTTGCTCTCATGAGAACAGAAAATATTTCGGAATAAGAAAAAAAACTACTTAAAAGTATAATAGACGAAGTTAGCGAAGAAAAAATAAGAGCACGTAATGGTATTTTATTTTTATCAGATGTTTTTTCAAAATATTTTAAAGAATTTCCTGATACAGCAAGATTATGCAGAACACGAGATGTTACATACACACCTGAATTCAACGCTGAAAGAGCAGCTATAAATATTACACATGCCATTAATATTTGCGCATAGGGAATGCCAATTTGTTTCAGAACTTCTAAAAACGGAGAATGACCAGATTTTATAGAAGTCCATGGAATGCAGATAATAATAAAAACAATAGATGTCAGATATAAACCTCCTATTCTTAATGCAACTGATTTTATACTATTTGAAATTGACTTGCGGTCTTCACCGGATTCAACTGCAGCTATTGTCGCAATTTCGCTTCCCCCCATGGAAAATACGATTGTAGGAATCGCACAAACCATTGAAATCCAACCATTCGGCGCTATACCCTGCGACACCAGCAAATTTTTCTTAACAATAGAAAAATCGTTACAGACATATCCCATACATATAATTAAAAACAATAGAATTGCGGCTATTTTAATAAATGATAACACATACTCTAAAAATCCATAATTTTCCACGGATAAACAGTTCATTACCGTAATAATAAAAATAAAAGTTAACTCTATAGGCGTTTTCGGAAAATCAATAAAGACACTTAAAATATTTGCCATCGCGATTGCTTCTATCGCAACGACTGTTACCCATATAAGCCAGTAACTCCATGCAGCGAGAAAAGCTGCTCTTCCTCCTAATGTAAGCTCAATGTGACCAAGAAAAGACTGTTTTCCGGGAAAATATAAAGCTAGATCCTTCATCATAACGTTCACAAAAAAAACCAGAATACCTGCGACAGCATAAGCTAGCAACACAATAGGCCCAGCTTGGGCAATTGCCGTTGATGAACCTACGAAGAAGCCGGCTCCAATTACGCCTCCTAGCGCAATCATGACAACATGTTTTGATTGTAAATTCGAAGATAATTCGTTTCCATGAGGAGGATCGTTATCATACATTATCAATATCCATCATTGTCTCTTTTATGCTATTTTTTAAAATTGCAATAACGTTATCAATTTCATTATGACTAATTATAAATGGAGGGGCTAGCAATATATGATCGCCGTCTCTTCCATTTATGGTTCCACTATTTGGGTATATTATTAATCCATTTTTAAAGGCTGTTTTTTTTAATTTTGTAGCCAAATTTACTGACGGAGAAAATGGGCGGTTACCGTCTTTTTTATTTTGAACTAACTCCACTCCCCATAGAAGACCCCTTCCCCGGATGTCTCCCACACAGTCAAGATCTTCTAAAGAATTACGGAGCATTTGCGCAAAATAATCTCCCCTTTCCTTCACTGCTGAAAGCAAATTCTCCCGCTGGATTGTTTCTTGAACGGCTAAAGCTGCGGCTGCTGCAGTAGGGTGCGCCATGTAAGTGTGCCCGTGCTGAAAACTACCCGACCCAAGCTTCATTGCGTCGTAAATTTCATCAGTCGCGATCACTGCTCCGATCGGCTGATAGCCACCGCCCAGACCTTTCGCAATAGTGCAAATATCAGGTTGTATTCCTTCAGCTTCGAATGCCCACTGATAGCCAGTGCGGCCCATGCCACACATAACCTCGTCTAAAATCAAGAGGATTCCATATCTGTCACAAATCTCGCGTATTTTTTTGAAATAATCTAGAACAGCAGGTACTGCGCCACTTGTTGCACCAACAACTGTTTCTGCAACGAATGCCATAACAGTTTCCGGTCCCAGTTCAAGAATCTTGTTTTCTAGAGATCTTGCTGCTCGCTCTGCATAACATGCCTCGTCTTCTTGATCATAACTGTATCGAAAATAAAAGCAGGGATCTATATGATGCGTTTGTATCAATAAAGGTAAGAAATTTTCACGTCGGGGAATGTTTCCTCCCGTAGCAAGAGCGCCTAGTGTGTTTCCGTGGTAGCTTTGCTTTCTTGCTATGATGTTGTAACGCTGAGGATATCCTTTCTCAATATAATACTGACGTGCCATTTTAATTGCTGCTTCAACCGCTTCGGAACCACCGCTCACCAATAAAACATGATTAAGTCCATTCGGAGCTGATTGGACTAAATTTGCAGCAAGCTTTTCAGCTGGTTCCGATGTAAAAAAACCCGTATGTGCATAGGCGATTTCGTCGACCTGTTTTTTTATGGCAGCGATAACTGCTGGATGACCGTGACCTAGGCATGACACAGCAGCACCTCCAGAAGCATCGATATAAGTATTACCTGCACTATCCCATAGATTTATTCCTAATCCACCGACAATGGCAGGAGGTGTGTTGTTTAAAGAGCGGTGAAATAAATAAGTCATAACTAATTCCTTATTTTTACTATGCAGCGCGAGTCATTGCATAGTCTTAACTTTATTGTCTGTTGCGTTTAATATTTATATTATTACAAAGTTCATCATTTTTTCTCTCCTAAACTATGCAGCACGCCCTGGTGGGGCATACAAAATCGAACATGAAACACTCGTATCATTTTTTTATAGAAATGCAACATATGTATTGACTCCTGATGCCAGCCTCCTTAAATATTTTGATATCGGAATGGCAATGATCATGTTTTCTAATGTGATCGTTAGAAGAGGTTAGGCATATAAAGAAATGAAAATACAAAAGAAATTTTTTTTCTCAGCTATGCTTGTTACGTCGACAGTCCTTAGTTTTTCATATGCGTATGCAAAAAGTGAAAAATATAAACCAGCTTCACCACAACTAAGGAAAATATCTGCAAAAAGACATGCATCAAGTAGTCTCGCAGCCCAAGAGGAAAGTCTATCCGTCAGTGGTGCCCGAAGAGTGCATGGGACAATTGTTTCGCTCGGGCAGAATAGAATTGCAGAACAGCCTCCAGGATCTAACCCTTTAAAAGCTTTAGCACGACTACCCGGCATTATGTATCAATCAGCTGATGCTCAAGGTGTAGATGTTTGGTCTAGCCAGGTGTTTATGCATGGCTTCCAGCAACAAGAGTTAGGCATGACATTAGATGGTATGCCCTTAGGAGAAGTAACTTACCGTAACTATAACGGTCTCAATCCAATCACGGCAGTATCTTCAGAAAATGTTGAAAGAATTGACGTCTCCCAATCTGCCGGGGCGGAAGAAATTGCCTCGACCAGTAATTTAGGAGGATCACTCAGTTATCATTCCGTTGACCCAAAAGACAAGCTTGGCGGTACGTTACGACAAGGTTTTGGATCATATGGACTTTATCACACGTTTGCACGTTTCGATAGCGGTCGCCTTAATTCTTCGGGAACGAAGTTTTTTGTATCATATATGAGAAATGATAATCGCTATTGGCGAGGAGGCGGTGAGAACTTCATGCAGCAACTTAATGCCAAATTAGTCCAACCCCTGGGCCGAAGAGGTAAACTGTCGGTTTTCTTTGATTGGAGTGACCTTCATAACGATGGTTATCAGGATCTTTCACCGGAAATTATCAGTAAATTAGGCCAAAGAGTCTCAAACTACTACAATGGCAAAGCAAGCGGTTATCTTGCTGCATATCAGGCGGCTCTTGGTAACTACCCAGCCGGTTATAACAAACTTTCCGATCCTGCTGATGCTTCTTATTATGATGGCGCCACAAGCTCATCTGATTATTTTGGCGGAGCAAAAGCAGACATCAACCTTGCTCATAATCTGACATGGTCTACAACAGCTTACGGACATGGAGAAACAAACCAAACACATTGGACTACACCTTATTTTCCTTCTCCGAATGGTGCACCTTTGAGCGAACTTTCAAAGCAGCCGGCTATTCGAAGGTTTGGCATTCTTTCCGCCATTCACTACGATGTGGCTAAAAATCAGATTGGCGCAGGCGTTTGGTATGAAAATAATACATATCTTTCCCCTATGTATGCCTATTCTATGCCATTAGTTACAAATGGAGTTATCGAAGGAAGCGTACCAAATGGGCGTGTGTGGTGGCGTAGCCCCTTTGCGAAAATATATAACCAAAATTATAGCACAAATACTATGACAGCATTTGTGAACGACACCTATAAACCTATTAAGAATCTAGCATTACATTTTGGTTTCAAGTCAATTTTAAGCACTACACGGGTAGGAGACGGTTACATCAATCAGGGTTATTATGGTGCAGGATCCACTATTACCAGTAGCGAAAGCCTTACGTCTGCAAAAGCATTTTTACCTCATATTGGAGCAGACTGGAGATTCTTGAAGAATCACGAATTATTTTTTGATATTTCCGAAAATATGCATACTTATGCGCAATCGGGCTATCATTTATCTAATTCTCCATTTGCCATTTCGCAAACCGCCTTTGACCTCGGTAAGAACTCTTTCAAGCCTGAAACTGCATGGACATATGCCGTAGGTTATCGCTATACAGATAAACTCATAGCTGCCTCTGTTTACGCCTACAGAACCAACTTCAATAATCGGCTACAACAAATTACAGCTGGTTCTCTTATCAACCCGATCTCGACTGTTTCGAATGTCGGTGGTGTGACCATGAATGGCGTAGATGCAGGACTGACAATTACACCTTTTGAGAATTTCCATATTTCTAATTCAATAAGTTACAATCATGCAACATATGACCAGAATATGTCTGACGGCGGTAGTGTTTATGCGACCAAAGGAAAGCAAGTCGTCAATTATCCACATTTTATGTATAATTCTAGCATGTCTTATACCTACGGTGCCGTAATGGCACATATTGATGCTGAATACATGGGATCAAGAAACTACTCCTACGTAGGCGACGTCAAAGTTCCATCGTATTGGATGACTAATATGGGCATTAAATACAAGCTTGGAGCACCTCGCGGCGGAATTATAAAACTTCCTAAAGGAGTAGAAAATATCGAACTTTCTTTTGATATTTCTAATCTGACTAACACAAAATACATTTCTACGATGGGCGAAAGCGGGAACCCAATGAGTATCTCGTCTGGTGCCTTGACTACACAATCCTTGCTTCCTGGCGCACCAAGAATGTTCTTTGGCGCTTTACGAATTGACTTCTAAAATTCTCTATCTCGCGCTTGTATGCTCTTATTTATTTTGTAACACGATTAGAAATAAAAGAGATCAACTAACGTTTGAAGGCGGCTTTTGAGAGCTATTATGTCTCATAAGCCGTCTTTTCTTTTATCATCTATTGCTATCATAGAGAGGTGGAGGGTTCGAAAAACCCTCTGGTATTGAGGTCTGCTCTGTGATTCCATTTTCCTTGCGTTGATTGGAGTATGGATCATGAAGCAGGCGGGATTTTTTGACGTTGAAGAGCGGCTTGCCCGGCTGAGCGGGCTTGGTGATCAGCTCGAAGCATTTTCCCGGACTGTGGATTTTGAAGTCTTCCGCCCTGACCTGGAGAAGGTTCTGGCGTATTCTGACGGAAGCAAAGGCGGACGACCGCCATTTGATCCGGTGCTGATGTTCAAAATTCTGGTGATCCAGACGCTCAACAATTTGTCTGATGAGCGGACGGAATATCTGATCAACGATCGCCTCTCCTTTATGCGTTTCCTTGGGCTGGGACTTTCAGATCGGGTGCCGGATGCCAAAACGGTCTGGCTGTTTCGCGAGCGTCTGACCCAGGCGGGTGCGATCGATGGGCTGTTCAACCGCTTTGATGCGACCCTGCGCAACGCCGGGTATTTGCCGATGTCCGGCCAGATCCTGGATGCCACACTGGTAGCGGCTCCAAAGCAGCGGAACACCAACGCAGAGAAAGCCGATCTTCGGGAAGGACGTATTCCTGAAGACTGGCAGGACAAGCCGTCAAAGCTGTCGCACAAGGATCGTCATGCGCGCTGGACGCTAAAGTTCACCAAAGCGAAGCTGCAGGATGATGGAACCATGCCATCCAGTGATCTCGCCATCCCGTTCTTTGGCTATAAATCGCATGTTTCCATCGATCGGAAATACCGGTTCATCCGGAAATGGAAAACAACGCATGCCGCCGCCAGTGATGGCGCGAGATTGAGAGAGGGGCTGCTGGATAAAACCAATACGGCCTCAAGTGTCTGGGCTGACACGGCCTATCGCTCAAAAGCCAACGAAGACTTCATGGAAAAGCAGGGATTTGTTTCCAAGGTTCATCGCAAAAAGCCGCATCTCAAGCCTATGCCCCGGCATATCCAGAAATCAAATGCTGGAAAGTCGGTCATCCGCTCGCGTGTCGAGCATGTCTTTGCCGATCAGAAGTCACAGACGGGGCTGTTTGTCCGGACTGTCGGTATCAGTCGAGCCACCATGAGGATCGGCCTGGCCAATATCGTCTACAACATGCGCCGCTTCCTCTTCCTGCAGCGGATCAGCACCACAGCGTAGCTATCAAGCGGATAACAGCGCCCAATCTGCTCAAAACGCAGACCGGATGCCATCGCAAAAACCGTCAATCAAATCGCCAAAAGCCAGAAATCACGGGCCACGCACATCAATTGACGGTTCTTCGATCCCTCCAGGTGGACCCCGTTCTTCGGACAGGTGTCTAAGCTATAATCCGACCTGAAAGAGGACGGGTTTTATGGGCAAGGTTACGCGCAAGAGATAGTAACCGGCCGTTCTGTGCCGCCTTGATTATGCGGCCTTTTTGTGAAGCGTATTCGCGGGTTGCCAGTTCCATGGCAACAATTCGTGGAGGCGGTTGATCTTGTGTTCGTTGATGCGGGCGAGAACATCGGCGAGGTAATCGTGCGGGTTGAGGCCTGAAAGTTTTGCGCTTTCGATAAGCGTCATGGCATCAGCGATGTTGTCGCCCCCGGCGTCTGAACCGGCAAACAGATAGTTTTTCCGCCCGACGCATACCGGTCGTATGGCCCGTTCGGCAGGATTGTTGTCGATGGCAACACGACCATCTTCGAGGAAGAGGGTAAAGGCTGCCCACCGGTTGAGCGCATAACGGATTGCTTTTGCCAGTTCCCCCTTGCCAGGGATACGGGCGAGCTGTGTTTCGCACCATGCGTGGAATGCTGTGACACGAGGGCGGCTTTTTTCCTGTCGGACAGCCAGACGATACGGAGCAGGAGACCCGGTGAGCTGCCGCTCGATATCGTAGAGTTCCCCGATCTGCTCGAGTGCTTCCCTTGCGATTGTCGAATCACTGCCCTTCCAGACATCATGGAAGGCCCTGCGGAGATGAGCCCAGCAGGCCGCTTCGCGCACATGCACGGTTCCCGTTGCATCGGGTTTATACAGATCCCTGAACCCCGCGTAGGCGTCAGCCTGCAGAATGCCCCGGAACTGTGCCAGATGGGTCTGGGGATTGATCCCCTTGCGATCGGGAGAGAACCAGTAGGCCACGGCGGGCGGATCACTCCCGCCCCAGGGGCGGGGATCGCGCAGATAGGTCCAGATCCGCCCTTCCTTCACACCACGTGGTTTCCCAGCCTGGCGCAGACGGGAATCAAGAACCTGGATGGGTGTATCATCGGCATGCAGCAGGTCTGCCTTTACGACATCCTGACGGATCAGATCTGTGAGAGGACGCAGAACGGCAACGGCCTGACCACACCAGTCGATCAGGGTTGAACGGGGAATGTCCACACCCTGACGGGCAAAGATCTCGTTCTGACGATAAAGCGGGATATGGTCATCGAATTTCGAGACCAGGATATGGGCCAGAAGCCCGGGGCCAGCCATCCCCCGTGGAACAGGGCGCGACGGTGCTTCAGGCTGCACCATCGTTTCGCAATGGCGGCAGGATTTCTTCAGCCGTGCCGTTTCGACAACTTTCAGTTTTGCCGCAATAAAGTCCAGTATTTCGGTGACATCTTCGCCTACAAGACGCAGAGGACCGCCACAGGCAGGACAGGCCTCACCCGGGTCGAGAACAATACGCTCCCGTGGTGTCGTGTCAGAAACCTGTGGTTTGCCACGCTGCCGTGGGGGAGAGACTGCATCATCGCTGACATCATGCTCCCTGATATCAGGAGAAGGATCGGCTGCCGCGATGGCGATTTTTACATCTTCAAGGAGCAGTTCGAGCTGTTCAATCTCACGGTCTATCTTTTCTGAACTGGCCCCGAATTTCTGTTTCTGAAGGCGTGCGATCCGGATTTTGAGAGACTGGACAAGAGCCTCATACGCACGGGCCGACGCAGAAAGCCGGGCCACTTCGGTCTGCAGGGAAACAATCATTTCCCTCAGGATATCCGGATCATCAGGCAGGACCACGGGTGCAGGCGTCATTATGAAAAAATAGCAGAAAATCTAAGAAAATTCAAAAGGTTCTACACGATCACGCCATAAAAATCAGGCTACGCGAGACGGTGGTGCAGACCAGGAAGGGCGTCTCCACTCCATGCCTTCCCACAGCATGGCCATCTGTGCTGTCGTCAGGCGTGCAACGCCCTCTGCCGGAGACGGCCATGGAAAACGTCCCTTCTCAAGCACCTTGTAATAAAGACAGAACCCCTGACCGTCCCACATCAGAAGCTTGATCCTGTCGCCACGGCGACCACGAAAAGCAAAGAGCGCCCCTGATGTCGGGTTCTGACGCAGCACGTCCTGTGCCAGTGCTGCCAGACCCGATATGCCCTTGCGCATATCGGTCACCCCGCAGGCCAGATAGACACGCACGCCGTTGCCCACGCCAATCATGCCGTCTCCGCAATCTGGATGACCCGGGCCAGAAGATCTTCGGCAGGATGTCCCGTCACCCTGATACTACGGCCATTGCGCAGCACTATGGCCAGTTCGTCAGGTCCACCGCCAGATGTCACAGCAGGTGTCGTCACTGAAGCAACAGGAATAAACGCCACAGACTGATCTGGCGAAGATAGTCTTTGACGGAATGAACTCCGCCATTGGTAAAGGTGTTGGCGGGTCAGGTCATGCCGACGTGCCACATCCGATACACTCGCTCCATCCACACCAACTTCAGACAGTATCGCCAGTTTGCGTTCATCCGACCAGCGGCGACGGCGTTCAACACCAATCAGGATTTCCTGGGCCATTCTTACCTCTCAAATGACGTCAATAACGACGTCGTTAACGACGGTAAGTTACCAGTCACAATCTTTAATCATAAGGCGGCCTCAAACGGCCGGTTACAAGAGATATGCAGCGGAGTTCAAATCACGGGTTGCCTTGGAAGCGATCCGTAGCGAACTGACGCTGGCGGAACTGGCGTCGAAACATGGCGTGCATCAGACGATGATCGCTCAATGGAAACGGCAGGCGATCGAGGGGATGGCAGCGACCTTTTCCGGAAAGAGGGTGTCTGAGCCTCCGGTCAGTCCGGCTGATGTGGAGAAACTGCACGCGAAGATAGGCGAGCTTCTCGTGGAACGGGATTTTTTACGCGATGCCTCTGCTCGGTTGGGCGTGATCAGAGGCGGCAGATGATTGACCCGAAGCGAGCGCGTCTGCCGATCATCCGGCAATGCACGCTGCTACAACTCAACCGGTCGGGCGTGTACTATCGGCCTGTGCTACAGAACGAGGCCAATCTGGCGTTGATGCGGCTGATCGACGCTCAGTTCCTGGAAACGCCGTATTATGGCTCGCGGCAGATGACATGGCATCTGCGCTGCCTCGGACATGAAGTGGGGCGCAAGCGTGTCCGGCGGCTCATGGCGATTATGGGTCTGCGGGCGATCTACCAGAAGCCGTGCACGAGTGTGCCCCATCCGGAGCATCGGAAATATCCGTATCTGCTGCGGGATCTGGTCATTGATCGTCCCAATCAGGTCTGGTGCTCAGACATCACCTACATCTCGATGCGCAAGGGCTTCCTATACCTTGTGGCGATCATGGACTGGTTCACGCGCAAGGTGCTGTCCTGGCGTCTGTCGAACACGATGGACACGGAGTTCTGTATCGAGGCGCTACAGGATGCCTTTACGCGCTATGGCGCCCCGGAAATTTTCAATACTGACCAAGGGTCGCAGTTTACGACGCCCCGTTTCACCGGGCTCCTGGAAGAGCGTCAGATCCGCATCAGCATGGATGGACGTGGGCGCTGGCTGGACAACGTGTTCATTGAGCGTCTGTGGCGGTCGCTGAAATACGAATGCGTCTACCTGCACGCATTCGAGACCGGATCAGAGCTGAGGGCCGGGCTTGGCAGGTGGATCGCCCATTGTAACGAAAGGCGACCGCATACGGTACTGGCTGGACGCACGCCCGATGAGGCGTATCATGGCGCGCCGACGACCTCTGGTCCGGGGGTAACCCAGGACCAGAGGGCCAACAGCAACGCCGTCAGAATGGCGGCATACCAATAACCGGGTATAGCTTATTCAAACCCAAAAACTGTCCGAACAGACGGGTCCACCTCTTTTTGTCATCGTTCAAACTGCTGTGAAGATTTATGGGAGAGTGAGCGTTTTGTGGAGGAGGACTGCCCTTCTTTTTCTTCTCTTTCCTTTCGCGCTGAAATTTTGAGTTTTTCTGCCTCTTTCCGTTTTTTTTCGACGGTCTGGCGAAGATCCTCGTTCTTCAACCGAAAGCCGTACTCAACGGCAAGGTCCACAACGCGCGCTTTGAACTCATCGGTCCCGGTAATTTTGACTTGACCCCATCTGCTGGCTGCTAGTTGCAAGGATGCCAGGATGATTTCCCGATCTGTGGTGTCGCAGACATCGATCCGATCGCCACGATCGGAAAAGGCAATATGTTCTGGATCGGTAAGTCTGCAATAATGGACATAGGCTCCCCGCACGACAGACCTGAAGCCCGGTGTCCGTCGTCGAAAGATTTGGGACTATGGATGGTGTGAAATAACGGAGGGTCTGGCCCATCTGATTATGATGTTTAGGCGGCACGCTGCTGATGAAGCAAGCGTCGTTTCTGGATGGTAGCTCTTTTGATGCGCTCACGTTCGAGCAGGATTGTCTGCCCCCGTCCGAACCAGACATCTGCCGGCGTGAGATTGTTGAGGCTCTCGTGATAGCGGCGCTGATTATAGTTTTCGACGAATGCCTCGATCTGGCTTTCGAGATCTCCAGGCAGATAATAATGCTCAAGAAGCACGCGGTTCTTGAGCGTCTGGTGCCAACGTTCGATCTTCCCCTGTGTCTGGGGATGGTTGGGAGCGCCACGCACATGATCGATGCTGTTCTGATTTAGCCATTTCGCGAGTTCGTCAGCAACATAACAGGGGCCGTTATCGGAGAGCAGTCGCGGCCGGTGTCTGACCGTGGCTTGATGAAGCCCTGATGCCTGCAAGGCGAGTTCCAGCGTTTGCGTCACATCGGATGCGGCCATGGTCGTGCACAACTTCCAGGCGATGATGTAGCGTGAGAAATCATCAAGGATGGTCGACAGATAGAACCATCCCCATCCGATAACCTTGAGATAGGTGAAATCCGTCTGCCAGAGCTGGTTCGGCGCTGTTGTTTTTGTATGGAAGCTCTCCGCCGCCTTGATGACGATGAATTTCGGACTGGTGATCAGGTCATGGGCCTTGAGCAGGCGATAGACCGAGGCTTCCGAGACGAAATAGCCCTGCTCGTCGGTGAACCGCACGGCAATTTCACGAGGCGACAGTTCCGGCGTCTCCAGCGCCAGATCAATGATCTGTGCACGGATATCGTCCGCGATGCGGTTCCATATCCGATTGGGTCCAGAGGGTTTGTCCGCCAGGGCTTCCGGGCCGCCCGTCCGATAGAGATCGCACCAGCGGTGAAAGGTTGAACGCGGGATACCAATCTTGCCGAGAACCTGCCGAACCGGCAGGGCTGATTGCTCGACAAGGCGGATGATCTCGAGCTTTTCCGAAGCCATATATCTCATGCGGGGTCTCCCCCAGCCCCGATCATGCTTTTTTTAAGCAGGCGCAGTTCCAGTGTCTGCTCGGCCACGACCTCTTTCAGGGCCCGCGCCTCGTCACGCAGATGACGGACTTCACTGGTTGTGGCGTTACGCGCCGTATCGCCCGCAAGTCGTTTCTTCCCGGCTTCAAGAAACTCCTTCGACCAGGAATAATACAGGCTTTCGGCAATACCTTCACGGCGGCACAGCTCAGCTATGCTGCTCTCGCCCCGCAGGCCATCAAGCACAATGCGGATCTTCTCTTCCGCCGAATACTGCCGACGCGTCGCCCGGCGGATATCGCGGATCAACCGTTCCCCCGATGTCGTCTCCGGCAAGGATTTCTGGCTCATACTTCACTCCTTCGTCGTTACGATGAGCCAGAAATCCTCCATTATTCAATTCACCAATTTCGTCCCATAGATCCTGACGGCGGACAGAAACTCCTGACGGGCATCTACCCACAAAGTTTCCTTACGATCAGGGTGATAAAGAATGAGGAGCACGGGCACAGGATAATGCTCCCAATATTTCTGGTGTTTGTCGTTTGCGGTGTAGGGCACGGTGTCGTCCGTTTCACCACGAAAATACGACTGTCCTGATTTCACTTGAACACCTACCATCATACCGGTCGGTTCGCTGTTTTCGTCAAGAAACTCTATGTGCCCGTCGATGCCAAAATCTCCGGTCGAAGTTTCTCGCCAAATTAATTCAAGTTCCGCCAACTTGGACTGAATAGCGGCAATGCCCTTTCGTTCGGTCGCGTAGTTTCTCGGCATGGTCCAGACTTCCAGTTTTTAGATTCCCCATACGGTTATTACCGATTCGAGGGTTGAATCACACTGCGTTGAGTATAGATTTCGTAGAAGTTCTGCGAGGGACCTTAAGAGGAGCAGACGAAAATGTTAGCTTTCTTGTCGCTTCATCCCGAGAGCCGACATTCTGCTGTCCCCCTGATCTGCCTGTCTGCTCAGCAATACATGAGCAGACAAGCGGCTATCGCCTTCATTGCAGACGTGCTTTCTTAAGTAAAATCATCCTGTAAGCAGACATTGTAGTGTAGCAGTGACGAAGGTGGGTGCATTGCAATCTACTGTCAGGCTATATTCTTCTAATGAAATGGAAACCGCGCAATCTACGAGAGTTCGCTCAAATGGTGGTAGGGGATGCCGAGCATTTCCATTACCGCTCCAGCAAGTATATCACAGAATTCTTTGAGGATTGTGACCTCGAATATGTGCACCAAGGTGAAACACGCTCGATTTGGGCCGCTGAAAAGATCGCGGAAATCTTGGCAATGCCAAGCGCATCACCCATCGCTATGCCTGATCCATTCGTGCATGTGATTAGACGCTTGCTCGACCGAAGTGAAGGCGTAAATGACGATGCTGAACGCAGCCTCGCTTTAGCATCCCTCAATACCGTTCTCGCGCGAGAGGGGTGGAGCGCATTTTATGATGAGCATGGCATCGGTCAGATCAAACATATCGCGACCAATACTATCGCACAGATAGCCAATCCTCACCGGCCTTTTACTCCATCCGAGCTGCAGCGTCGTGATCAGCTCATTGGATACCTCAATCGCTGCTCCGAAGACGAACTGATCGAGGATGTCCTTATTCCGTTATTCCGGCAACTCGGCTTTCATCGCATCACAGCCGCGGGTCATAAAGATAAAGCACTCGAATACGGCAAAGATGTATGGATGAAATACACTCTGCCCACGCTTCACGTATTATATTTTGGCATTCAGGCCAAAAAAGGAAAGCTTGATGCTTCGGGCATCAGCACTCGCAATGTCGCCGAGATCTATACTCAGCTCACAATGATGCTTGGACACGAAATTTTTGACCCAGAGACCAGCCGACGTGTCCTCGTTGATCATGCATTCATCGTCGCAGGCGGCGAAATAACAAAGCAAGCGCGTAATTGGATCGGTAACAAACTCGACGCTAGTAAGCGCTCTCAAGTCATGTTCATGGATCGCGACGACATCTTGAATTTGTTCGTGGTGACAAACCTACCGCTTCCAAAGGGCGCTCTCCCACCGACCTCGTCATGGGATATGGAAGATGTCTCTTTCTAATTTTTTCATGTAAGGATGCTGAAATCCGACTTTCTACACTCATCTGACAACACTGTGTTGATTTTCACTGAGAACTGATGGTGTGGACGGCTCGCAGCGGTCCTGAGAGGATACTGAAGAGCTGAGTGTCCAGTGGAGGAAACCATCATGTCCCAGTTGATCCGTATCGGCATGGATACGTCGAAAAAAGTGTTCCAGCTTCATGGCGTGGATGCCGATGAGCGGGTTGTTCTGAGCCGGAAACTGAGCCGACATCAGATGATCCGGTTTTTCGCGAACCTTCCGCCCACAGTAATTGGCATTGAAGCCTGTGGAGCGTCCCATCACTGGGCCAGAACCCTTGGTGCACTTGGCCACGAGGTGCGGCTGATGGCGCCACAGCTTGTCAAACCCTACGTCAGACGCAGCAAGAATGATGCGGCAGATGCCGAGGCCCTCTGTGAGGCGATGAGCCGGCCGACCATGCGTTTTGTACCTGTCAAAACCGTTGGGCAGCAGGCAGCCCTCATGCTTGTCGGCATGCGGGAGCGGCTCATTGGCAGGCGGACCCAGCTGGCCAATTCCATTCGGGGCTATGCCGCAGAATTTGGAGTGACCGCCCCTGTGGGTCTCTCCCGTGTGGCCCCGTTCCTTCAGCAGATTGCGTCTGAAGAAACGCTGCCACCTCTAGCACGTGATCTGTTTGCGCAGATGGCAGAAGAGTATGAAGGTCTGATGGAACAGATCAGGGATCTCGATAAAAAGCTGGCCACATGGCATCGAAGTCAGGAGGTGAGCCGCAGGCTGTCCGGAATTCCGGGCATCGGTCCTCTGGCTGCTGCTCTTCTGCTCATGAAGGCGCCGGATCCGCACCTGTTCCGCTCAGGGCGGGATTTCGCGGCGTGGATAGGCCTCACTCCTCGTGATCATTCCTCAGGTGGCAAGGTCAGGCATGGCGGGATCACCAGGGCTGGAGACAGCCGCCTGAGAAGCACGCTGGTGGTTGGCGCGACCACCGTGCTCCGGCATGTCAGGCAGAACGGACAGAGCCGTCTCGCCACGCCGTGGCTTCTCAGTCTTCTGAGCAGAAAGAAGCCGAAACCCGCTGCTGTGGCTCTGGCCAACAGGATGGCACGCATTGCATGGAAGCTGATGACCAGCGGCGAAACATATCGCAAACCGATGGATGCTGTTGCGCTGGCAGCGGCAGCCGCCTGCTGACGAGATTGGCCAACACGATGCACGGAAAAAGAACGTGATCGTGTGAGCCGATACCGCAGTCCTGCAAAGAGGAGATGGGGAGATCGTTCGATCTGAATGGAAGACACTCCGCAAGAGCCCGTGGTTTTCAAAAACCGCAGAACTGAATGGAACTTCCATCGCAGAAACCATCTTGGTCAGCAGTCTGAACACTGCAAAAACAGGCCGGACATATGGGTGCAAACGACACGGTCACACCGCTATTTTCCCCTTGCAAGACAGAGCCGTCCACATATGGGTTCTTCCGCACTTTTCGTGATGATGTTTTTGATTATGCGGGCTTGAGGACACGGGCCCTGAGAAGTTCAAAGCCCGCTCTTCCGAACATGGTGCGTTTGATCATTTTCAGTCGGCTGATCTGTCCTTCAACCGGGCTGGTTGTCCATGGTGTGACGAGAGACGCTTTAATGGCAGCCGCATCCCGTTCAAGCGCGGGAATTAGACGTGACAGCAGCGTCGTCTTTCCTTCTTTGAGCAAAGCCTTCAGATCGCCTTCCGTGCCTGTGTCTCCCTTTTTACAGAGCAGGGCCTGCATTTTCCTGAGCCAGCAGAGTGTGACGGCAAGGTGCGGTTCGGCTTCCAGAAGGGCAGGAACCAGCAGTCCCTCCTGTCCGGCAGATAACGGATCATCTGCAAGGAGAAGCCGCGCAAGTCTGCGTCCCAAAGGTGGAGCGACATGCGCGGAAGAAACGGGTTTCGCGGAACATCCCTGTCGCGTTACCACCCATTTCCAGACGGTGCCATATTGTCCTGCAAAGCCCTGCTCCAGGAGTTCCCGCCATAGCTGACGACTATTGCGACATCCTTCGGACCATCTCTTTTCCAGGTGGGCTGTGTAAGGCACGAGTATGCTGCGTGGCGGAACCGTCCTTTTCCATGGTGGTGCATGGCCCTGCTGAAACCAGCGCCGCACGGTTTTTCTCTCTACCCCGATCGTTGTGGCGATAGCCTGAATGCTGTGTCCCGCTGCTTTCAGGGCAAGAGCTTCCTTGAAAAGAATGTCACGTCGTTCTCCAGAGGCTGACCTGACGACCGCCTGCGCCTCTTCTGGATGCGTTCTGATTGTTTCAGATATTTTGCTTACTATCGTTGATATGTTCAGCTGTCGTGTCAGGGTCCTGACAGTCGTCGTAAAACGGTCCAGAATGCTGACAAAAGCGTCTGACAGGTTCTTCAGCAGATGCCAGCGGTCTGTCACCTGAAGAGCGGATGGTGCGCCTCTGCGGCATCCGTCTGCATAAGCACCGGCACGGTCTCTGGCAATGATTTCAATACCGGGGTGAACCTGCAGCCATCGGGCAAGGGTATCAGCGTCCCGATCTGGCAGGAGGTCAATGACATCATTTTTCTCAAGATCGACCACAATCGTTCCATAGTGATGTCCCCGCCGCCATGCCCAGTCATCCACCCCCACCACACGTGTACGGGCCGTGCCTTTTGTGGTGTTCTGCGCACGTGAGAGAAGACGGCGGACAAGAGTATCGGCGCTGATGGGGCAACACAGGCGCACGGTCATTCGCGCACCAGCGGAACCGCCCAGGGTATGGGCGATATAATAATGAAGATCGGTAAGACGTGTGGTCTGTCTGCCATGACGCACGGTTATCCCCTCAAGGGGCATGACAAACGTCCGACGTGGACAAAGCATCGTCTGGCAGAAAAAGCGCGGCACAGAAACGATCAGCGTGGCTGGACGGCCCTGCCATGGAAGATCCGCAAGTTTTCTCTGATAGAAACTGTGAATGCGTTGTGTCGGGCACTGACAGTCCGGACACACTGCACTCCGCTTTCGCAGACCGACTTCGATCTCCACTCTGTTGTCCAGTGCAACAACACGACGAACGACGAGGGAACGGGGAAGATCAAGAGACCGAAGGCGTGACACTGGGGAATATCCATGAAAGGGAACGACTTTCTGGATTTCCCAGTTCCGGAACCTCAGTACAAGATACCCATCACGAAAAGTGCGGAAGAACCCATATGTGGACGGCTCTGTCTTGCAAGGGGAAAATAGCGGTGTGACCGTGTCGTTTGCACCCATATGTCCGGCCTGTTTTTGCAGTGTTCAGACTGCTGACCAAGATGGTTTCTGCGATGGAAGTTCCATTCAGTTCTGCGGTTTTTGAAAACCACGGGCTCTTGCGGAGTGTCTTCCATTCAGATCGAACGATCTCCCCATCTCCTCTTTGCAGGACTGCGGTATCGGCTCACACGATCACGTTCTTTTTCCGTGCATCGTGTTGGCCAATCTCGTCAGCAGGCGGCTGCCGCTGCCAGCGCAACAGCATCCATCGGTTTGCGATATGTTTCGCCGCTGGTCATCAGCTTCCATGCAATGCGTGCCATCCTGTTGGCCAGAGCCACAGCAGCGGGTTTCGGCTTCTTTCTGCTCAGAAGACTGAGAAGCCACGGCGTGGCGAGACGGCTCTGTCCGTTCTGCCTGACATGCCGGAGCACGGTGGTCGCGCCAACCACCAGCGTGCTTCTCAGGCGGCTGTCTCCAGCCCTGGTGATCCCGCCATGCCTGACCTTGCCACCTGAGGAATGATCACGAGGAGTGAGGCCTATCCACGCCGCGAAATCCCGCCCTGAGCGGAACAGGTGCGGATCCGGCGCCTTCATGAGCAGAAGAGCAGCAGCCAGAGGACCGATGCCCGGAATTCCGGACAGCCTGCGGCTCACCTCCTGACTTCGATGCCATGTGGCCAGCTTTTTATCGAGATCCCTGATCTGTTCCATCAGACCTTCATACTCTTCTGCCATCTGCGCAAACAGATCACGTGCTAGAGGTGGCAGCGTTTCTTCAGACGCAATCTGCTGAAGGAACGGGGCCACACGGGAGAGACCCACAGGGGCGGTCACTCCAAATTCTGCGGCATAGCCCCGAATGGAATTGGCCAGCTGGGTCCGCCTGCCAATGAGCCGCTCCCGCATGCCGACAAGCATGAGGGCTGCCTGCTGCCCAACGGTTTTGACAGGTACAAAACGCATGGTCGGCCGGCTCATCGCCTCACAGAGGGCCTCGGCATCTGCCGCATCATTCTTGCTGCGTCTGACGTAGGGTTTGACAAGCTGTGGCGCCATCAGCCGCACCTCGTGGCCAAGTGCACCAAGGGTTCTGGCCCAGTGATGGGACGCTCCACAGGCTTCAATGCCAATTACTGTGGGCGGAAGGTTCGCGAAAAACCGGATCATCTGATGTCGGCTCAGTTTCCGGCTCAGAACAACCCGCTCATCGGCATCCACGCCATGAAGCTGGAACACTTTTTTCGACGTATCCATGCCGATACGGATCAACTGGGACATGATGGTTTCCTCCACTGGACACTCAGCTCTTCAGTATCCTCTCAGGACCGCTGCGAGCCGTCCACACCATCAGTTCTCAGTGAAAATCAACAACCAGCACTCTTCAGAGCCTCTCGCTGTAAGGACAGCGGTGCAGGAAAGCGAAGCTTCCCCGCTTGTGGGCTTGCCCGGCACAACGCTGGTGCTGGGGGGCGCGCGCTCCGGCAAAAGCCGTTACGCTGAGGCGCTGATAACGGCCCTGCCGCTTCCATGGGTTTATCTGGCCACAGGGCGTGCGTTTGATGCGGAAATGCAGGAGCGTATTGCCCACCATCGTGCCAGTCGGCCGGAGGGGTGGTGTACGGAAGAAGAACCTTTTGCCGTAGCCGATGTTCTACGCGCTCATGCCAGCCGCCCGGTGCTGCTGGACTGCCTGACCCTGTGGCTGACCAACCTGTTGCTGGCAGAGCGGAATATTCCAGAGGCCACGCAGGCGCTTCTTGCCGCTCTGGAGGAACGTCGCGCACCGACTGTGCTGGTAGGGAACGAGGTCGGTCTGGGGATCGTGCCGGAACACAAACTCGCCAGACAATTTCGGGATGAAGCAGGCCTCCTCCACCAGCGTCTGGCAGCACAGGTGGGGCAGGTCCTGTTTATTGCGGCAGGGTTGCCGCTGGTCTTAAAGGCACCACCGGCGGGCTAGACCGGCGGCGTATTCTGTCAGATCTGGTCAACCGCCATGCGGCCAATGGCTGGGTCATCCGTAAAGAACCCGTCCAGACCCATATCCAGATACCGGCGGATTTCTGCAACAGACCCCGCCACATTGCGGGCCGTAGCCCCGTCCGCATTGCGTAACTGGCGCGGCAGAAAATAGTTTTCCGGGCGGCAGGTATAAGCATGCACCAGAAGGCCTGCCGCATGAGCATCATCCACCAGAGAAGACGGCGTAAGCCATGCCCCCTGTGCATCACGCGGGATCAGGTCTGTCAGAGATGGCCCGATGACATCTGCATAACGCCGCACGTCTTTTAGGCCTGCCGGGGTCATCAAGTCACCAAAGGTGGTTTTTTGTCCTTTGGCCGCGAGGTCCGGCGGGATATTCGTCCGTTCACCCATCAGCAGTATCAGCCGTGCTTGTGTGTTGATAGCGCGGACATCCGCACCAATGCGCTGGAGGTTCCCGGTCTCAAAAGACTGCACTTCCAGCGGTGCTGTGCGGGTGTAATCGTGCGCGGCAATAGTGTGCAGGAACAGAGCTTCCGGGTCAAACCCCAGCGCATGGAAATGCGTGGAATGTTTGATTTCAGGAATAAGCCCTAAAACCCGCCCCCGTGCGGCAGATTCCGCTGCCACAAAATCAATCATTTCCTCAAAGGTGGGAATGTCAAAATGCCCATCATAGCGCGTATTGTGTACGCGCAGGGTGGCTAGGCGTTCCTTGGCCCGCAGGGTTTTGAGTTCTGCAAGGGTAAAGTCAGTCGTAAACCAGCCGGTTACCGTTCTGCCATCAATGGTCGCGGTGCGCTTGCGGCTGGCAAATTCTGGCCGCTGGGCTACGTCCGTTGTCTCGGCAATGTTGGTTTCATGGCGGCAGACCATCACACCATCTTTGGTCAGCACCAAATCTGGCTCGACAAAATCTGCTCCATCAGCAATGGCTTTTGCGTAGGATGCCAGAGTATGTTCCGGCCGCTGGGCGGATGCCCCCCGGTGTGCAAACACCAGAGGGCGCGGGGCGATGGAGGGTGCCGCACCCGCCCGCCGCACACCGCCGCATAACGCTGCGGCGCAGGAGGCAAGCAGAACGGAACGGCGAGAAAAACGCTGCATCAGAACAACCTTAGAACGTGGTGCTCAGCGTCAGGAAATACATCCGTGGCGCAATGGGGAATGCCGTATACTGGCTGGAGGCGTTGTTGGTGTTCAGCGTAGACCAACCTTTTTCATTTGTCAGGTTGGTAATGTTCCCTTGCACACGTAGAGATCGGATGTGCGGAATACCAGTAAAGTCATACCCAGCATTCAGGCTGAAGAGCGCATAAGCACTGGCATGGAGATCATTGGTGAAGGTCGTGTAGCGTTTACCCACCACATCCCCAACAAACTGCGCGTCAAAATTGCCCCAGCGTGTGGAGGCCACGAATTTTTCCGTCCAGTTCGGCACACCGGCCACATTTTTGCCTGCGGTGTGTACCGCAGTCGTGCCGTTCATGTAGTTATCGTTGTAAATCGATTTGTTGTAGGACAGCGCGTTGTAGAACGAGAAGTGCGGCCCAAACTGCGCGGTGAAGGAGAAGTCCATCCCGTCTGTGGAGACAGAGCCCACGTTGGTCAGTGTCGTGGCACTACCCACAATGGAAGAGAGCGTCTGCGTTGTTGCAACAGCCAGCAGACGGTTTGAGAAATGCACGTGGTAATATTCAAGCTGGCCGCTAATGTTGGTCAGTGGGCCAGCATTCAGGCGGCGGTTGGTGCGGAAGCCCGTTTCATAGGTCCATGATGTTTCCGGCTTGCCATGCTTGCGGAATTCATCAAACGCCTGCTGGCTGGTCACACCCCATGGGGTAGCGTTACCATAGCCTGCGGCTTCAAATGAGCGCATATTTTCCTGAATATTGGCAAACCACTGTTCATGTTTTGTAATATTCCACAGCGCACCAAACGCTGGCAGGAACGGCTTGGCGGTCGCAATGGTGCCACCGGGGACCGTAATAGCGGTTTTAGGAGAGAGAGAGCCCGGTAGGCCGGCTACAGGCAGCGTACCGTTGGTATAAACCAGTTCGGACTTAAACCCGGCATTCAGCGTAAAGTTTTTACTGACCTGCCATGTGTCCTGCAGATGCGTTGTCCAAGTGTTGGTATAAAAATTGTTGGTGTACTGGTCAATTAACGCGTTCTGTTGACGATCATATGGAGTTGTGGGGTTGCTTGCGTCAAACGGATACCAGCGACGTGCCTGCGTGTTGTTGTTGCGCTCGTACCAGCCACCAAGCTCAATGGTGTGATGCCCAATATGATAATGCAGGTTGGTCATAATCCCGCCACGATTATCCCAATATTCCGTGGTGCGGGTCGCGATCCCAGAGCCACCGAAGACGTTGGAGAGCTGGGCAGAACTCTGGCTGGGGAAGTAGGAGGAAAACAGAGCAGGCAGGCCTGCTGCAGTAATAGGGCCAGCGACAACGCCTTCACCCAGATCATGATGGTAATAGATCTGTGTGTCCCATTTCAGATTTTTAGTGAAATCATGAGACCATTTGGCATACATCAAAAAGTCTTCACGCTGGGCTGCAGAATAATAATTCCGGTAGTTCAGGCCAGCATTTTTGTAAGCTGAAGAGTTGTTGTAGTAATTTATAGCTTCAGACAGGTTGGGATACATGAACGGGCGAACATAGAGGGAGCCGCCATTCGGCATGACAATGCCGTCTTCGTTCGGTTCAACCTTCTGCGCCCAGTCAAAAAACACGCTGACTTTGTTTTTCTCGTCTTCATGCACAAACTTGGCGTTGACTTGATTACCCCCCTGATGGCCAGCAAAATCCCACGCCCGCGCATCCTGACGGCCCCATGAGACATAGGCAGAGTTACCGTGGCCCAAATCCCCGGTATCAACCCGGGCAAAAGTGCGGAAGGTGGACCAGCTACCAAAGGTCTGATTGAGCTGACCTCCTGCATGGTGTAACGGGTCTTGCGTGGTGAACTGCAACGTGCCGCCCAGGTTACTGGTGGACGCAGTACCCAACGCACCCGCGCCTGTCGCCACGGAAGCCGAGCCGATATTTTCACTGATTGCAGCCCGCTGGGGGCTCAGGCCGTTAAAGTTGCCGTAATCCTGGGCACCCAGTGGTACGCCGTCCAGTGTGTAGCCAAGCTGGTTTTGTGCAAAACCATGAATGAACAGAGAGGAGTTCTGTTCGTTATTTCCCCATGGGTCAGCGTTGTTAAACACAACACCCGGCAGAATTTCCAACGCTTTGAGCGGGTTGATCCCCGGCAGAATGCGTTGCATTTCCGCATGACCTACCGTCTGTTCAGATCGGCTGTGGCGGGCAGTTGCAATAATCTGTTCTGATTCCTTGGCATGTGCCGGGCCGGATGTTTTCACTGTCCGCCTCGTAGCGCCACGCGTTCCATTTGCAGGAATAATTTTGACAGAAGCTGGCTTTACTTCTCTATGGTTTTTAGAAACCGGCGCAGCATATCCGGTTGAAAAGGCCAGAGGGGAGCAGAAGAGCCACAGGGCGGCCCGACGAGACACAGGGAAAAGGCGCATGGAGATAAAACAATCCTAAAAAAGTCGGTGGGTCCCAGCACGGTCTCTTAGGAGACAGTGCCTGAAATTGGTGTGACAGTTTTGTTGCAAATTTTCTAAAATCTATTTTATGAAATAAAAGGTGCAAGGTAGAGCGGCTTGGCCTTATTTTCAGGAGTTAAAAGATCACATCATCTCATGAACAAATTTTAATTTTCTTTATGAAAGCTCAATTAGGGTCTGTTAGCACTTGATCCAGTCTGCAGCAGCAGCGATGTGTATGACGGCAAGGAATGACGCCGCTGTTTTTTCGTATCTGGTTGCGACAGCGCGCCACTCCTTGAGGCGAGCCCAGAGGTTTTCCACGAGATGCCGGCACCGATAGGCCCATTTGGGGCAGGCAACAGGTGCATCGCGTCGTTTCGCGGGAATGGCCGGTCGGGCTCCCATGTCCCAGATACGCTCACGGAAGGCATCCGACGCGTAGCCCTTGTCTGCAACGACCCACAGGGGAACGGCGGGAAGGCTGTCAAGCATGGCTGGCGCCTGTGGCAGTTCATGAGCCTGTCCTGGGGCTAGGTGTTTAGTCCCGGGATTTGATGGGTTGGATTAATGATGAATCTTTCTGGCTCTGAAGTCCAGATTTTGCAGACGTATTCGTAAGGGGTAAGGCCACTGAGGGTCTTGAGTCTTCGCCCGAAATTATAGGCTGCCATGAAGTCGCTGAGGTGTGTCCTCAACTGCTCATGACTGTCGTAATGGAAGCGTTTGACAGTTGCTTCCTTGATTGTCCGGTTCATCCGTTCAACCTGACCGTTCGTCCAGGGATGGTTGGGTTTTGTCAGACGGTGTTCGATCCCGTGGGCTTCGCAGATCATGTCGAAGCGCATTGGACGCGACCACGCCGTATTGCGATTGCGGGGCTGGTCAGCGAACTGGATGCCGTTATCGGTCAGAATGGTATGGATCCGGTAAGGAATGATGCTCAGGAGATATTCGAGGAATTCCCAGGCGGTCTTCCGATCGGCTTTCTCAACCAGTTGTGTGACAGCGAACTTGCTGGTCCGATCGATGGCGACGAAGAGATACAGCTTGCCTTCAGCAGTTTGGACCTCGGCAATATCGATGTGAAAAAAGCCGATGGGATAGCGTTTGAAACGTTGTCGTCTGGGCTTGTCTCCCTCGATATCCGGAAGCCGGGATATCCCGTGGCGCTGCAGGCAACGATGCAGGGCCGAGCGTGTCAGATGGGGAATGCTGGCCTGCAGGGCATAAAGGCAGTCATCCAGCGGCAGCAACGTATGCCGGCGAAACGCCACGATCATCGCTTCGTCCGTCTCGGACAGAACCGTGGATCGCGGCTCTTTGGGACCTGTCTTCTGATCCTCAACCGTTTGACGCTTCCGCCACTTTGCAACTGTTTTCGGGTTAACCCCGAACTCCTTGCTCAGCGTCGCGAGCGAAGCCTGCGATCGCTGTATTGCTGCTCGCACGGCGTGCGTGGTCGTGGCGCTGCCATGACGTATCTGTCCCATAAGGCTTCCTTCCACTCGCGTGAAAATAATACCCCATCAAACAACGGGACTAAACAGCCCGCTGATGCCGGCCCCAGGAATAGGATCGTTGATAGCCAGGTATGCGGAAGAGTCGGCCTTCAAGAAGTTTGAATACGGTAACGTGGATCGGATTGAGCTGCATCTAACGAATTTGGCAGCATTGATGCGGCCTGTCTATTCCGATGGAAAGCCCGGTGTGCGAGGCTGAGGTGATCGGCTTTAGGACGCCGTCGCGATCTGCTGGACGGTGATATCTGGTCGGCTGCCGTCATGAACGTGAGCACTGCGAATGGCTACTTTAGGCTATCGCTTCCCGATACCGGACATTCCGCTCCCCCCCCATAGTGTTGAAAAACTCATGGTGAAGAGTGAAAGTGTTGCCAAGCTACTTCGACATAAGTGCAGCTTTCTTGCCTCAGGTGGATAAGGCAGGCGCTCCGGGAGGTATCAGTTTCGCCATTTTGCGGAGATTTTGGGCAGCTGCGGCGAGATGGAACTCATCACGGGCACCGTTTGGTCCTCTGAGCCTCAACCGATCGATCTTCAAAATGCGCTTGAGGTGAGCAAACAGCATTTCGACCTTCTTTCGTTCTCGTCTGGAGATAATATAGGCGTCGGTTAAAGCAATGTCGCGGGCCATATCACGAGCGCCTTCATGAATAGAGCGCAGAACCTTACGATTGGGCTGATTGGGGCAGCATTTTGGTTTGAGAGTGCATACGTCGCACGCCAGTTTCGACGAACGGTATCGAAGTAGGTTGTCGGGAGAGGCATTTGGTTGATCCGAGTTGATCTTGCGCCACTGCTGCTTCAGTTCCTGTCCTCCAGGACAGATGTAAAGATCGTGCACGTGGTCATATGTGAAATCTCGACGTTCGAAAGTCCCGTCCTGCCGGGCAGATTTGTCGAAGACCGGAATGTGAGGTTCGATGCCACGCTCATGAACCAGCCACGCAAGATTTTCAGCGGATCCATAAGCTGTATCCGCAGCAAGCCTTTCGGGCCATATTCCAAATGTTTCCTGCGTACGCTCTATCATTCTGCGTTGCGCCGTAACCTCGGCCTGCCGGATGGCTGTCGTGGTTTCTACATCCATGATGACAGCCGATTTAAGGTCGATGAGGTAATTTGTGCAGTAGGCATAATAAGCAAGGCCACCGCTTGCAGCGTTCCAACGTGCCGCAGGATCGACCGGAGAGATATATTTTGGTTGTACGGGCGTAGCAGACCCAAATGCAGCATCGTCCAGCACCGAGAAATACTCCCGCACAGCACGATGGGCTGCCTCGATTGGCAGCTTGTCTGGGCTCGGAACACTGCGCTGCCGATTAGCGTCGGCCTTGATCGTGCTGGCATCGACCGCAAAGCCTTCACCGCCCACCAGTCCCTTGGCGATGCACTGCCGGACGGTCATTTCGAACATTTGGCGAAGCAGATCACTCTCCCGGAAGCGT
Organism: Acetobacter senegalensis; assembly: GCF_001499615.1. Taxonomy (NCBI): domain Bacteria; kingdom Pseudomonadati; phylum Pseudomonadota; class Alphaproteobacteria; order Acetobacterales; family Acetobacteraceae; genus Acetobacter; species Acetobacter senegalensis. The sequence goes on from NZ_LN606600.1 coordinate 2,565,552, forward strand.
CCGTGCCGGTTTTTCGAGAATGTCGAATGATCAGGCACAGGGCCGTTGAGACCAAGGCCACAGAACCACCGGTAGGCCAGGTTAAGATGGACTTCTTCACATAGCCGTCGCTCGGACCGAATACCCATCACGTAGCCAACGATTAACATCCTGATGATCAGCTCGGGATCAATTGAAGGCCGCCCCGTGCCGCTGTAAAATGGGCGAAGATGCTCACGCAGGCCGTCCAGATCGACAAAGCGATCAATTGAACGCAAAAGGTGGCCAGCTGGCACATGATCTTCAAGACGGAACTCGTAGAACAGTGCCTCCTGTATTTTCGTTCGATCACCCATCATTTGCAGGTTCCTCCTGCGAAGAGTGAATCAGTGCTTCACTCTCAAAGCAAGCGCGACTTTTTCAACACTATCCCCCCATTACGGCCTTTCCTGAGCGATTATTTCAGAAGGAGACGCAGCGCTTGATGTAAGCATTTTTGGCTCAGAAAATTGGGGTATCATTCTCAGCCAGTTTCCATCCATCGCTGGTGGTTTCAAATTTGTGGGTTATCATTAAAGGAGAAAGTGATTCGTGGGTGTCACGGATCTGGCCATGTCAGAGGGTCATCATGTCACGAAATGCACAACGCTTGCCTCAACCGGATCGTCTGGAACAGACATCAGGCTCACAACGTATCTCCGCCTACGTAAGGCGGGGATTGATGCGCTATCAGGAGGCAGCGGATTACCTCGGGATCGCTAAAGGAACGCTGGCCAACTGGGTCTCGCTGCGGGTTGGCCCACGGTCCATCAAGATCGGCAGCATGCGGCTGTTTCGCCAGGAAGATCTTGATCGCTTTATTGAAGAAAAGCTTTTTGAAACCGAACGCTTTGAAAAACGTCGTCGCCGTCAGCGCGGACGGGGTGCACTGGTGTTGACCTGCCCGTATCCTGATCTGTTTCTCTTCTCCGTGATGGCTCTGGCGTTGGCAGTCTTCCTCTTCACCAGCGTCGTAAGCTTTCAGTAAAAACGCGGTCTGGCTGTTTCTGGTCATCCTGACTGGCAGCTACCGTGTCTTGTCTGCAATATCTCCGGGCACGGGCTGGTAGTAGCGATTTAATGATTTTAAGTCGCGATGACCCGTGACCCGGGTCAGTTCAATCGGGTTCAGATAGCGGGCCAGACGCGATGTCGCCTCATGACGCAAGTCATGAAAGGTCAGGTCCTGAATTCCGGCCTGCCGGGTCATGCGACCGAACAGGACAGAAAAGATTTTTCTCTCTCCGACCGAAAAGACAATGTCTTTTCGGTCAGGCACCTTTTCCATGGTGGCCCGCTTTTCCATGAGGACGCGTTGTGCGCCCTTGGTCATGGGGCGGATCTCGGGACCAAGTTCTTCTCTATGCCGGTCGCTCTTCACGCGGGCGAGGGAAATGGTCTGTCTACGAAAATCAATATCCTGCCAGCGCAGACTGAGGGATTCCCCCAGCCGGCAGCCTTGCTCGATTGACCACCTGATGAGCCACACCACATCAGGGTAATGCTTGAAAACTCCATCGGGCTGAGAGGCGGCCCGCAGAAGTTCGTCTTCTTCGCCATCCTTTAATCTCCGGTTTCTCTTGCGATCTGCTCCTTCGGGTCGTTTGGTCCGTTTGGCGGAAGCATGATTGAGGATGGTCGTGTCCCATTCCGAGTTGGCGTATTCGATGATGGCCGCAATCATGTTCAGGCGTTTGACGACGGTCCCCTTGGCCAGTCCCGCTGCCAGCATGGCGTCACGAAAGTCCCGGACATCCCCATTGGTCCATTTGTCGATTTTCAATGAGGCAATGTTGGACCCAAGAAGGGCCGGAAGATGGCCCATACGATCAGCATCGCGTTCTGTCATGCGCTCCCGGCCGAAGCGCTCAAAGAGTTCGCCAAAAGTAATCTGGTTTCTCTTGCGTGCGGGTGGCTCAAGCTGGCCCACATGCGCCTTGGCGCTTACGTCCTGGAGCCAGCGGCGGGCAAGACTGGCTGACGCGAAGGTTTCGCGGTGACGTTTGCCGTTCACCATCCTGCGGGCCTGATACTGGCCGGGGCCACGATACCAGACGCCCTTGGGCAACGGTTTCCCTGTTACAGGGTCTTTGAGGGTCTCTTTTGGTGATTTGGTCATCGTTATTCGATCCTCTCCCAGTTTGGCTCGGGATTGGCTCAAAAATCAACGATTTTCAGATTAACCTGCTGCAAGTCTTTGAAAAACTTGGTGTCCCGTACGGGATTCGAACCCGTGTTGCCGCCGTGAAAGGGCGATAAGTAGTGGCTAACTGACTGGGTCATCCCATTTAACTTGTTGATAGCAGGATATTTAATATCATTGACTGTCACTAGATACAACTGGATATCACATCAGGGTGGGCCCAAGCTGGGCCCAGGAAGTTACCGCTCTTTTGGGGTATCTAACGACATCTCTGTGAGTTGGCGCTACCTCATTTGAGGGTGTGAGAGAGGCCCATCGCTTACCACCACATACATATTCTAATAGGCATGCCGACTGTTTTACGCTATAATGTGACCAGTTTCATGGTTCGGAGTCTACGATGCAGACCGTCAATCTGGTGGAGGCTAAAGCTCATCTCAGTCGTCTGGTCGACCTGGCAAAGGATGGAGAGTCCGTCCGTATTCTGCGTCGCGGCAAGGTGGTTGCGCAACTCGTAAAACCTGAGCCCGTGCGTAAACGGATTGTCGTGAGTGCTCTGCGCTCACTGACCGACGCTATGACGCTGCAAACAGAGTCTGCCGCAACCGCTGTCCGCGACATGCGTGACGAGGCGAGATATTGAGCGTCTATATTGATACATCGGTTCTGGTGGCGGCCCTTACCAATGAGCGGGAAACTTCCCGGATGCAGGACTGGCTTGGCGCTCAGACACCTGAAGATCTTTTCATCAGCGATTGGGTCGTGACGGAATTTTCCTCTGCGCTGTCGATCAAGCTTCGAACGGGGCAAATTACCGTTACCGATCGCGCGAATAGCCTGGCCATGTTCACACGTCTGTGTGCTGACAGTATCGGGGTGTTGCCAGTGACTAGTCAGAATTTCCGGACGGCGGCAAGGTTTTCAGACCAGTATGCTCTGGGTCTGCGGGCCGGAGATGCCCTTCATTTGGCGGTTTGTGCGGATCAGGGCGTGACACTGTGCACTCTGGATCGCCGCCTTGCCGATGCAGGCCCGCAGGTCGGTCTGGCAACTATGCTGCTGTAATCGAAATTGGCCGTAGCTGTAGCACTGATATTTCTTTCCTGTTCGGAAATGAGAATGTTTATCGGGATCTACGCTCCAGCGTCAATATTAAGGCCACAGCTTCCAGATAAGGAATTCTCTTTGGGATGATGGAGTGACGTTCACAAGATGGCATCCATCATGATCCAGAGGACTTTCCTATCGGAGTGTGGAATGTAGCTTCTACGAATTGTAAAAATAATTGATGTAGCATGTGATATCCACCGTCCATTTCTTATTGATGGCGGTTGCGGAGAAGCGCTGTCCCAGCAGGTTAGATTCGATGGCATGACTCCGAGCAGATAGGCATCAGAGTCATTGGGTTGCGATGGCTTTAGATTCTCATAGCAAAATCGGAATAATTTTTTAATAAAATCAATGTGTTGAGGCGTACGAACTGCGGGGCTCAAACCCACTGAAGTAAATCGTACAATCCGTAACATATTGTTTCCAAACAATATTCTGAATGCTTATGTAAGACTTTGTGTGAAATCGGTTAAGGTTTTTAAGGGAAGCAAATATTGTGACACACAAGCTTACTTTTGTGTCCGTCGTCGAAAGATTTGGGACTATGGATGGTGTGAGATAACGGAGGGTCTGGCCCATCTGATTATGATGTTTAGGCGGCGCGCTGCTGATGAAGCAAGCGTCGTTTCTGGATGGTAGCTCTTTTGATGCGCTCACGTTCGAGCAGGATTGTCTGCCCCCGTCCGAACCAGACATCGGCCGGCGTGAGATTATTGAGGCTCTCGTGATAGCGGCGCTGATTATAGTTTTCGACGAATGCCTTGATCTGGCTTTCGAGATCTCCATGCAGATAATAATGCTCAAGAAGCACGCGGTTCTTGAGCGTCTGGTGCCAACGCTCGATCTTTCCCTGTGTCTGGGGATGATTGGGAGCGCCACGCACATGATCCATGCTGTTCTGATTTAGCCATTTCGCGAGTTCGTCAGCAACATAACAGGGGCCGTTATCGGAGAGCAGTCGCGGCCGGTGTCTGATCTCGAGCTTTTCCGAAGCCATATATCTCATGCGGGGTCTCCCCATCCCCGATCATGCTTTTTTTAAGCAGGGTAATCCCCCCATTTTTAGTGGGGTTCTGACTGAGAATTCAGGCAGCTGCTTTTAGTTTCTGGACGGGCGTGAACCCGCCGTTCCCCATGTTGGGTCTGTCATTGTTATATGTCCAGAGCCATTGTGTTGCGACCTCCTGTACGTCCTGAATGCTTTCAAACAGATGCTGCTCCAGCCATTCCTGCCGGACAGTCCTGTTGTAGCGTTCAATATAGGCGTTCTGCTGCGGATTACCCGGTTGCGTATAGATCAGGGTAATCCCCTTCTTTTCGGCCCATGAAACCAACGTATGACTGACATATTCCGGGCCATTGTCCATTCGGATAGCCTCTGGCCTGCCACGCCACTCCATAACCTGCTCCAGACAGCGGACAACCCGACAGGCCGGCAGGGAAAAATCGACCTCTATCGCCAGTCCTTCACGATTGAAGTCATCCAGAATGTTCAGGAGCCGAAAAGCGCGTCCATCCAAAAGTCTGTCCGCCATAAAATCCATGGACCAGACCGTGTTGGGAAGGAGCGGAACCGACAGCTTTTCAGGCTTTTCGCGAACCAGACGCCTGCGGGGTTTAATCCGCAGGTTGAGTTCCAGTTCCCGATAAATCCGATAAACCCGCTTATGATTCCAGACCTGTCCCTGCACGTTACGCAGATACAGAAAACACAGGCCAAATCCCCATCTCCTGTGAGCCTGGGTCAGTCCCACCAGAAGATCGGCAATCCTGTCGTTCTCCGCTGCCAGTCGTGGACGATAGCGAAAGCAGGTCTCGGATATCCCAAAAATCCGACAGGCCAGCGCAATGCTGACCCCGTGATGCGCCACAGCCTGTGCGGCCAGTTCCCGGCGCTGGGCTGGCCGCTTCATTTTTTTCCCAGGGCTTCCTTCAGGATATCCGTCTGCATGCTCAGATCCGCATACATCCGCTTCAGCCGACGGTTCTCTTCTTCCAGAGCCTTCATCTGACTGATCATCGAGGCATCCATGCCGCCATATTTCGCGCGCCACCGGTAAAACGTCGCGTTGCTGATCCCATGCTCCCGGCACAGGTCAGGAACCGAGACGCCACCTTCAGCCTGGCGGATCACGCCCATGATCTGGGCGTCCGTAAAGCGATCACTCTTCATCAGAATCTCCTCATCCTCACGTTGAGAAAATTCTCATTCAAACGCCACTCTTTTTATGGGGGATTACCGCATCAAAGCGCTCAAACAGTCTTTCAATGGCCCCTGCCTGTGTCAGGCGTTCACGGAACAGCTACACCGTTTTGGCATCAGGCACATGGTCCGACAGCCCCAATCCCAGAAAACGCATGAACGACAGACGGTCGTTGATCAGATACTCCATCCGTTCGTCGGACAAATTGTTCAGCGTCTGGATCATCAGAATTTTGAACATCAGTATCGGATCAAACGGGGGCGTCCGCTTTTGCTCCCGTCCGAATAGGCCAAAGCTTGCTCCAGATCCGGGCGGAACACTTCAAAATCCACAGTTCGGGAAAACGCTTCGAGTTGGTCACTAAGCCCGCTCAGCCGGGCAAGTTGCTCTTCAACATCAAAAAAACGGGCTGTTTCATGATCCATACCCCAATCAACTCAGGGGAAATGAAATCACAAAGGCATTATCAAAACCAGAGAGTTTTTCGAACCCTCCAGGTCCAAATCGGGATCGATTGCTTTATCCTGGGGCTCTCTACCCTGACCATCGACCTCGCTCATGTCGGGCTGTCCGCCATCAGCGGGGGCGTGGCAACGTTCCATCGGCCGGGTCGCTATGCCGGATATTAAAATCTGACGAAAAATAAATGATTTTCTGGATTTCAGTCGAAAACCATCGATTTTTTTATGTATTTTTTCAACTCGTCAAGGAGCAAGCGCACGCTCTTCTTGATGTGGCTCCTAGATGGAAGAACGGCATAGAGGGATATCGCTTCGCCCTGATATTCCGGCAGAATGCGTACAAGGCTGCCATTCTGTAGATTTTCATGTGCATCGCATAAGAGTTTATATGCAATGCCTTTGCCCGATAAAGCCCAGTCGTGGATGATTTCCGCGTTTGTACTGCTGAGCGAAGGCGTGACGGTGAGAACGTGAGAATGCTCTTTGTTTTCCAGAACCCACTGATTGATCACTTCCATGGTTTTGTAACGTCTCAGGCAAAGGCAGGTATGCTGACGTAATTCGTTCGGTGTGCGTGGCTCGCCGTTTTTTATGATATATTCAGGGGATGCGCAGAGCACCCGGACAGTTGAGGCGATTTTCGTAACGATCGTGCCGGTCGCTTCCGGCAAGCCGACACGAATGATGATGTCGAGATAATCGGCAAAATCGTAAGATCCTTCGGAAGCAACAGCAAGATTAAGCTGAAGGCCATGGTATTTCTCATGAAAGTCCGCAATGAACGGCGCCAGCTTGTTTCGCCCGAATTCGAGGGGGGCCCCGATGCTGAGCGCCCCTTGGAGGAGTTGATCCGATTGGATCACTTCGGCCTCAAGCCGATCGGTTTCTTCAACGATTTTTTTTCCACCATCATAATATAATTGCCCGGCGTCACTGAGATGAAAGTGCCGTGTATTGCGTATGACGAGAGCGATATCCAGCCGTGCCTCCAGTCGCCTCAGCCTTCGGGAAACGGCCGCCGGAGAGGCACCCAGTCGCTTGCCTGTAGCCGTTACACCGCCGGCATTAACCAGATGCATGAAAAAAGCGACATCCGTCAGATCGTCCAAAGCCATGTTTCTGTTCCTGAAGCGGGTCGTAGTCGCATTGTCCTTATAGGATGATGACACAAAAAATACTTGTATCACACGCAATAGTTATTTGCGCCCAAAGCCGGTGGCCAAGCGACTCGTTCTGAATATGATCCAGCTTGAGAAAAATTGATGGGACATCGAAGATGAGCGTCGCGCTACAGGTCAAGCCTGAGCAGGAAAAAGCACTGGCACAAGAGATCGTGGGAACCTGGACGCTGGTTTCGTATCAAGTGGAGTTGCAGGCAACCGGCGAATTTATCGATGCCATGGGAGACCATCCGCGAGGACGAGTCATTTTCACTAAAGATGGTTGGGTTGCTTTCAATCTTGAAGGGACCGGACGTGAGGCTGCCACGACAGACGAAGAGCGCGCTCATCTGATGAGCACCCTTGTCGCCTATATCGGGCGTTACAGGATCGAAGGCAATCAGTGGGTAACCAGTGTACAGACGGCGTGGGCCCCGGAATGGGTCGGAACCGAGCAGCGTCGTACGGTCACGATCACGGGTAACGACGCACAGGTTGTGACACCGTGGCGCAAGATGCCAAACTGGGCGAAAGATCAGATGTCACGCAGCATCATCAGGTTCGCTCGCGCGCAGTGATGTTGTCACTCGCAACACGGTCCCTCTTCACCGATGCGAAATTGCGCGTGGTCAATGGGATGGATCTTAAATTCCTCTGGCTCGACATCGAACGGTTTCTGCTTGAGAATGAATTGAAAATAGATAGGGCGATCAAAAAATTCGTGCTGGCAACAAGCCTGGACGACGGACGAATTGTTGCCAGCGCCGGGCTTGATGAAAATGTTATTAAATGTGTATGCGTCGATAAGAAATATCGGGGTACGGAGTTAAGTCTCAAAGTCGGTACCGAGATCGTCAAGCAGGGACTCGAGGCACGGTACGACGATCTGTTTCTTTATACAAAACAAGAAAACTCTAAAAAGTTTCGTGGGTGGGGCTTTTCCCCCCTGGTGGAGATTCCAGGGGCTGTCACATTCATGGAGTATAATAGAAACAGACTGTCCGATTATCTGGAAAATCTTTCCAGAAAAAAGAAAGAAGGTGGTCGGGTCGGTAGTGTCGTCATGAATGCCAACCCGTTTACGAACGGGCATCGTTATCTGGTCGAAAGGGCATGCAGGGAGTGTGATTGGGTGCATGTCTTTCTGGTCAAGGAAGATGTGTCTTATTTCTCATACCAGGATCGCCTCAATCTTGTACGAGAAGGGCTTTGCGATATTGCGAACGTCATCATCCATGAGGGCTCCGACTATATCGTCTCTCACGTTACATTTCCCCAGTATTTTCTTAAAGATGATGATCAGGTAAACCAGCAGGCTTCTGCCGTCGATGCACTGATGTTTCGCCAGTATATTGGTCCGGCGCTCGGTATCACTGTCAGATATGTTGGTACCGAGCCGCTGGATAAAACGACTCGAATGTATAATAGAGTTTTGAAAAAATATCTTTCAGAATCGTTATGCGTGCAGAAATCAATACAGCTTGAAGAAATTGTAAGAATAAAATGTGATGGCAAAGTTGTTTCAGCGTCCCGCGTTAGAGAGCTGATTAAAGAACATCAATATGAATCTGTCCGGTCTCTGGTGCCATGTTCAACGTTTGCTTTTATCAAGCAGAATTTCATGAGTTCGGACAAAAAGAAGGATGCATCATCATGAAGATCAAGCAACGAGGAATAGCCGGTACGTTGGAGTCGAGTGACATCCTAGTCGTGGTTTCTCCTGATGACGGAAATGAGGTTCAACTCATGCTTCAGAGCAAAGTTGAAAAACAGTACGGTGCGGCCATCCGACAGCTTGTGACAGAGACGCTGGAAAAGCTCGGCGTAACTGGAGTTGCTGTCGATGTGAAGGATCAGGGAGCTCTGGATTGTGTCATTCGGGCTCGTGTCCAGGCTGCTGTCTTTCGGGCCGCAGGAGAAAATAAAGTGAATTTCGAGGTTGTGTCATGAGATTGCGCCGGAGCATGATGTTCATTCCGGGTGACAGCGCTGGAATGCTCTCCAATTCCTATATTTATCGACCTGATTCCGTCATGTTCGATCTGGAAGATGCCGTCAGCCTGGCCGAGAAGGATACGGCGCGCCTTCTGGTTTTCAATACGCTGAAAGCCAACCTCTACGGTGGCATCGAAACTGTCGTACGCATCAATGGTGTCGAAACTCCGTTCTGGGAAGATGATCTTGACATGGCTGTCCGCGGCGGTGTCGAGGTCATCCGTCTGCCCAAGACGGAAAGCGTTGCCGACGTAAAAGAAATTGAAAATCGTATTGAAAATATAGAAAAATCTTGTGGTCGTCCCATAGGTGATACGAAAATCATGGCAGCTATCGAATCTGCATGTGGTGTCGTCAATGCAGTTTCTATTGCATCATGTACGCCCCGCATGATCGCCATTGCCCTTGCGGGATTTGACTACCTGGTGGATATGCAGACATCGCGGAGCTCCGGAAGTGAACCCGAATTGTTCTATGCACGTGCGGCCGTGTTGCATGCTGCGCGCGCTGCAAAAATCGATGCATTCGATGTTGCTTATGGAAACGTCAATGATGAAGAGGGATTCCTGAGAGAGGTCGCCATTGCCAAAAATCTTGGTTTTAATGGAAAGTCCCTCATTCATCCGCGCCAGATTGAGCTTCTCCATAAGGCCTATGCCCCAACGACGGGCGAGGTCGATCACGCCCGGAAGGTCATTCAGGCTGCGAAAGACGCCGAAGAAAAAAATCTGGGCGTCGTTTCCCTTGATGGAAAAATGATTGATCCGCCGGTTATTCACGAGGCTCAGCGCGTCATTCTTCTATCCGATCACTCGTGAGGGAGGGTTCAATGTCATACAATCAACAGTGCACCGCAGAATACGCTTCCAGAAATAACCTTCCAGAATTTGAAGGTGTATTTGCGAAATCGCCGCAACTCGCGAGCCCGTCCACGAAGCGCCACAGAAAGCTTTTTCCGTCTCTTGAAGAGGCAATTCGTACGTCGGGTTTGCGGGATGGCAGTACGGTGTCCTTTCATCACGCCTTCCGGGAGGGCGATAAGGTTTTGATGCATGTCATCAAGACGTTATCCGATCTCGGTTTTAAAAATCTGACGATTGCACCAAGTTCTTTGCTGAACTGCCATGATGGCCTGGTTGAGTATATCCGCTCCGGCGTGATCGCTAAAATCTTTACATCGGGCTTGCGAGGTGAACTGGGCGAGGCTGTTTCCAAAGGTTTGATGGATGTGCCGGTGCAGGTTCATTCTCATGGCGGCCGTGTTCATCTGATTCAAACGGGCGAAATTTCCATTGATGTTGCATTCCTCGGGGTGGCGTCATCCGATGAGTTTGGCAACGCGAATGGCAGTCATGGCGAACTGAGTTGTGGTTCGCTCGGCTATGCCAAGGTGGATGCTGCGCACGCGCGGTATGTTATCGCGATGGCTCAGGAACTGGTGGATTTTCCGAACTATCCCGCCAGCCTTTCCCAGGATCAGGTAGATGCGGTCGTCACGGTGGACGAGGTGGGCGATCCGTCTCTGATCAGCGTTGGGGCTGCACGGTTGACGAAGAACCCCCGCGACTTGCTTCTGGCCCGTATCGCCGCCTCTGTAATCGAGCATTCAGGATCGTTCAAAACCGGCTTTTCCATGCAGACAGGATCAGGAGGAGCCGCTACCGCAACGACCATCTTTCTCGGGGAAAAGATGGTCGAAAAAAATATCAAAGCGAGTTTTGCCTTGGGTGGCGTGACGGGCCCCATCGTGGATCTGCTGAACAAAGGCATGATCGGCGCGATTGCAGACGTGCAGTCGTTTGATGTGACCGCAGCACAGTCATTGAGAGAGAATGCTGCACATTGCGAGATTTCGGCGAATGAATATGCGAATTCATCATCCAAGGGCGCTTATGTCGATCGTGTCGACGTCGTGTTGCTGAGTGCGTTGGAGGTTGATATCGATTTCAATGTCAATGTGCTGACAGGCTCTGATGGAGTGCTGCGTGGTGCGTCAGGTGGTCATTGCGATGTTGCCGCTGCAGCCAATTTGACGGTTATCGTGACGCCGTTGCTCAGGTCGCGGATGCCGTGTGTAGTCGAGCATGTCAATACGGTCGTGACTCCGGGCAGCACCGTGGATGTCGTTGTAACTGACCACGGAATAGCGGTGAATCCCAATAATCAAGCTCTCGAAAAACGTCTCCGCGACGCGAAGCTTCCGGTCTTGAGTATCGAGGAACTGAAAGATCTCGCCATCAGCCGCGCCGGCAAGCCGGAACCGATCGCCTACACGGACAAGATCGTTGCGGTCGTACGGTATCGTGATGGCAGTGTCATGGATGTGGTGCGCCAGGTGGCCCGATAATGACGAGAGATCGGCCTGATGCGTTGGCGGATGGCTCTGTCCCATTTTCTGCCCTGCTGGCGGCAAGGGAAGCGCGCGCGTACAGGCAGTATCTCCTGCTGGAGGACTGTGAGTGTCCTCTGATTTCGCTGACGATCGTGTCTCCGGGTCCGGTCAAATCGTCTCTATTGATCGATAAAGTGTTTCATGTCGGAGTGACGACACTCCATGCGGCGTGTGACGGTGCTGGTCTGAGGATCGATACGCAGCGTTTCTCACATTCGGCAGCAGGACCGGAGGCGCTCTGTGTCGTCAGAGGGATCGAATCCGAGGCGCTGAAGCAGATCGCCGTGAACCTCGAAGATACGCATCCGCTCGGGCGGCTGTGGGATCTGGATGTGATCGAGCCAGGCATGAATGTTCTGTCGCGGGAGCAGTTTGGCCTGCCAGCGCGGCGATGCTTAGCCTGCCAGGAAAACGCACATTTCTGTGCACGCAACCGTCAGCACCCCTTGCCGGTTCTGGAGACCAGTATGAAGCGGATTCTATCCCTCTATGAAGAGGGCGTATCGGTATGACCGCCGTCATGACAATCGGCGAGAGAGTCTCGGAGATAGCGCGAAAAGCTTTGGTCAGAGAGATTGATCTGACCCCCAAGCCCGGTCTCGTCGATCGCCATGATAGCGGTGCCCACCGTGATATGGATTACCCACTTTTCCTGTGTAGTATCGAAGCAATTTCGCCCTTTTTAGAGCGTTTCTATCAGCAGGGATGTGAAACGGCCTTTCAACCGGCTGATCGGACACTGTCGGCTCTGCGCGCGACTGGTCTCGCGTGCGAACGGCGTATGTTTCAGAAAACAGGCGGGATTAATACACATAAGGGGAGTATTTTCTCTCTCGGCCTCCTGTGTGGGGCTGTCGGGAGAGTCGTGGCTGGTGGGCAAGAACTGAGCATTGAACGAATCTGCACAGAAGTCGCGTATATCTCTAAGGATATCGTCTTGAATGATTTCGGATGCCAGGGCAACACATCCAGTGCGACGGCGGGCGAGAAGATTTATCGACGATACGGATTGGCCGGGGCTAGAGGAGAGGCGGAATCTGGTTTTGTCACTGTTCGGACATATGCGCTGCCTGCTTATCTCTCGGCTCTTTCCGAACATGGCCCATCCGGTCGCGCAGACCTTGTCGCATTGCTGACTCTGATATCCAAAAATGGAGATACAAATATTATCTCCAGAGCGGGTCTGGCTGGGCTTGATTTCTCCAGAAAATGTGCAGAAAAGGTGTTGAATATTCCATCTTCTATTGATGATGAGGTTTTTTTTGAAAATGTTTTTAATATAAATAAGATATTTATTGATAAAAATATTAGCCCGGGTGGAAGCGCCGATCTTTTGTCGGTGTTGTTTTTCTTGACGGATGTTGAGGCAGCTTTTTCAAAAATGTGAGGTCGTATGTTAGAGACTATTTGTGGGGCTGTCTTCCCTGTGGTCCTCTCCATGGCGTTGGGATACTTGGGTGCCGCCTGTGGTATGTTCAATCGCGATCAAGCAACCGCTCTCAACCGAATGGTACTGAAATTCGCACTGCCGATGGATCTGTTTGTCGGTATTTCCAAAATTGACCGTCAGCAAATTCTCAATTCTGGTAGCTTTGCGGCAATTATTATTGGCTGGATGATTGTCAGCTTTCTGCTGACGTACTGGCTTTCGCGCTTTGTCTTCAAGCGCTCCGTCTCCTTGAGCACGCTTCAGGCACTTGCCGTTGGAAACCCTTCAGTTCCATTCGTTGGTTCGGCTGTATTGGGTTTTCTATTTGGTGAAAAAAGCGCGCTCGCCGTGTCTTTGGCAAGCCTGACCATTAATGTTGTCTTGATACCAATTGTTTTTTTCTTCTGGCCAGCGATAATAGGGAGACGCTCGGAGGTGAGGGAGGATGGACCTCGCATCTCAAGCAGGCCTTCAAGCAGCCAGTCGTCCTCGCGCCGCTTCTGGCATTTTTCTGGGTTCTGTCCGGCGTGCCCGTCCCAAAGCTTTTGGACACTTCCTTGATCATGCTCGGTAAAACGACTGGGGGAACCGCAATGTTTTCCGCCGGTATTTTATTGTGCCTGATGAAACCTGTGTTGAACAGAATGGTCATCACGTCGGTTGTGATCAGAAACGTTGTCGTGCCACTCGGTGCTTGGGGCCTTGCACTCGTGGCGCATCTGTCGCCGTTTTATCTGCGGGAAGTCGTTCTGACATTTGCGATGCCGTCGGCCTCTGTCATCGTGATTCTATCGAGTCAAATTAAAAAGGGGGAGCGTGAGGCCGCATCTACGGTGTTTTTCTCCACCATCGCCGCTGTTTTTAGTATGGGCGCTCTGATCGCGCTGACATCCTGAAGATCTTCTGTAGCGTCCAGAGGTATTCGGACAGTTTTTGGGTTGAATAAGCTATAACCCGGTTGTTGTTATGCTGCCATTCTGACGGCGCCGCTGTTGGCCCTCTGGTCCGGGGTTAACCCCCCGGACCAGAGGGCGGCGGCACGTCATGATACGCCTTATCGGGCTTACGTCCAGCCAATGCTGAATGAAGCCGCTGTCCGTTGTAATGCACAATCCATCCGGCAAGCGCGGTCCGTAGCTCCGATCCGGTCTCGAACGCGTGCAGGTAGATGCATTCGTATTTCAGCGGTAATCCCCCCTTTTTTAGTGGGGTTCTGACTGAGAATTCAGGCAGCTACTTTTAGTTTCTGAGCGGGTGTGAACCCGCCGTTCCCCATGTTGGGTCTGTCATGGTTATATGTCCAGAGCCATTGTGTTGCGACTTCCTGTACGTCCTGGATGCTTTCAAACAGATGCTGCTCCAGCCATTCCTGCCGGACAGTCCTGTTGTAGCGTTCAATATAGGCGTTCTGCTGCGGATTGCCCGGTTGTGTATAGATCAGGGTAATCCCCTGCTTTTCGGCCCATGAAACCAACGTATGACTGACATATTCAGGGCCATTGTCCATTCGGATAGCCTCGGGCCTGCCGCGCCACTCCATAACCTGCTCCAGACAGCGGACAACCCGACAGGCCGGCAGGGAAAAATCAACCTCAATCGCCAGTCCTTCACGATTGAAATCATCCAGAATGTTCAGGAGCCGAAAAGCACGTCCATCCAAAAGTCTGTCCGCCATGAAATCCATGGACCAGACTTCGTTGGGAAGTGCTGGGACCGACAGCTTTTCGGGCTTTTCGCGAACCAGGCGCCTGCGGGATTTAATCCGCAGGTTGAGTTCCAGTTCCCGATAGATCCGATAAACCCGCTTATGATTCCAGACACGTCCCTGCACATTGCGCAGATACAGGAAACACAGGCCAAATCCCCATCTCCTGTGAACCTGGGTCAGTCCTACCAGAAGATCGGCAATCCTGTCGTTCTCCGCCGCCAGTCGTGGACGATAGCGAAAGCAGGTCTCCGATATCCCAAAAATCCGGCAGGCCAGCGCAATGCTGACCCCGTGATGCGCCACAGCCTGTGCGGCCAGTTCCCGGCGCTGGGCTGGCCGCTTCATTTTTTTCCCAAAGCCTCCTTCAGGATATCCGTCTGCATGCTCAGATCCGCATACATCCGCTTCAGCCGACGGTTCTCCTCTTCCAGAGCCTTCATCTGACTGATCATTGACGCATCCATGCCGCCATATTTCGCGCGCCATCGGTAAAACGTGGCGTTGCTGATCCCGTGCTCCCGGCACAGGTCAGGAACAGAGACGCCGCCCTCAGCCTGGCGGATCACGCCCATAATCTGGGCGTCCGTAAAGCGATCACTCTTCATCAGAATCTCCTCATCCTCACGCTGAGAAAATTCTCATTCAAAAGCCACTCTTTTTATGGGGGGATTACCGGACCAGCAGCTCTCTGACTTTGCAGGAGACATCTGCGAGGAGCTTGGGGCTGATCCCGAACGAACCACCTTCGTGATTCATCAGAAAGACGGAAAAACCCATGGCCATCTCCTGCTTCCCGAGTAGCAGAATTCTCACGTTCTCAGCAGCAAGTTTTCATGGGTTAGGTTGGAGAAACTGGCCCGTCTGACTGAGATAAAGCTGGGGCACGCTTTGGTGCCGAGTAGGCATGACAAAGCTATCGTCAAAGCTCTTAAAGAGGGTGGTGAGCATGACGCTGCCAGAAAAGTTGAAGCCCTGATTCCGACTGAGAAAACATCACCTCCTGTCGCCGCCTATACGTCAGAAGCGAGGCGGATGACAGAACGTCAGGGTTTTGATCTCCCCACTGCCAGACGCGAGATCATGGCGTTTTGGGAACAGTCCGGAAATGACCTGAAGACGTTCCGCTGCCTTCTTGCTGAGAAAAACTGGCGTATGCGACCGGGAGACCGCACGGACCGACGGCGGGAAGCCCATGTCATTGAGACTGGACTTGTAACGGTTTTGTGCCGGTTGACTGAGCGTTTAAAGCTTTCAACAGGAAAGGCATGAGACCATGGCAATGAAGCAGACAGAAGAGTTTCGACGCGAGGCGGTCAGGATCGCGCTGAGCAGCGGTTTGTCCAGGACACGGGTTGCGGCGGATCTGGGGATTGGCAAATCAACGCTGAGCCACTGGATTTCGCAGTATCGGTCGACTGATCTAACAGTGCCTGAAGCGTCGACGGACCTCATCCGGGAAAATGAACGTCTTCGCCTGGAAAACCGTGTCCTGCGGGAGGAGAGGGAAATATTAAAAAAAGCCACGCAGTTCTTCGCGAGCCAAAAGACGTGAGGTTTGCGTTTATCAGGGCACATCGTGACCGTTGGCCTATCGCCGATCTGTGTCGGGTTCTGCAGGTCTCGACGCGTGGCTACCGCGCATGGGTTTCCCGGCCCATGTGCGAGCGCCAGCGCACCGATCTGAAGGTTCTGGCGCATATCCGCGAGCATTATGCCCTGAGCAACCGGACCTATGGCCGTCCGCGGATGACCATGGAACTCAAGGAAGCAGGGCTTGCTGTTGGTGAACGCCGTGTGGGACGACTGATGAAAGCCAACGGTATTCGTCCCGTACGGACACGTCGGCACAAAGTCACGACCGATAGTCGGCATTCTCTTGGTTTTGCTGACAATATTCTGGACCGCGCCTTCATGGCCGATGCCCCCAATCGCAAATGGGCGGGCGACATCAGTTATATCTGGACCAGTGAAGGCTGGCTTTACCTTGCCGTCGTCATTGACCTGTTTAGCCGCCGCGTTATCGGTTGGGCCGCCAGTAACCGGATGAAAAAGGATATCGCTATCAGGGCACTCGATATGGCGATGCGTCTACGCAACCCACCATCTGGCTGTATTTTCCATTCTGATCGCGGCAGCCAATATTGCTCCCATGATTTTCAGAAGAAACTGACCAAATACAGGATGATACCGTCCATGTCCGGCAAGGGAAACTGCTATGACAACGCCGTGGTCGAGACCTTTTTCAAGAGCCTGAAGGCTGAAATGCTTTGGAGACAATGTTGGCCAACACGGCGTCAGGCAACAGCCGCCATCTTTCAATACATCAACGGCTTCTATAACTCGCGACGGCGCCACTCCTATCTCGGGAGTATCAGCCCACTCGCTTTCGAGGCCAAAGCCGCGTAAAAGAAATTACATACCGGCACAAAACCGTTACAAGTCCAGTGAGGCTCTGACTCTCCATCGTGCTGATACCTGTGTGTTTGTGGAACTCGACTGGGTGCCGGCGGCGATGCATCAGGCTGAGGATCGCGGACACCGGGCAGGTCAGACGGCGAAAGGCTATCACATCATCACTCTGCTGGCGCATATGCCGGACAGGCAGAATCTGGATGAATATGTGGCAAAGGTGCTGATTGAAAAACTCGCCAACATCAACACGATCCTCGACGAAAAGGCTGGTATTGCCGGCAGGCGCATCGAGGGGACGGATGCCAGTGTACGAAGCCGTGTGATCGCCGCCCTGATGTCTGAAGCCCAGCGGACGGACGTTGCAAAGAACACCCAGGTCGCGGCCGCGCGGAAGCGGGCACGCCAGCGCTCCAAAAAACAGTAACGCTTTTCAGACTGATACGATCAGTTCGAATCTATAACGGCTTAAGCTGGTATTTTTCAGAAACGAGTCTTGCGCGCTCTGGCAGAGTTAACGGTGTAGTATTTCTTGGTCTGTTTTTATTGTGTGATCTGATCCTGATTTTTCCCAGGCTTTGAGGTCTCACACCCTAAATTCCCCAAAGGATTTTGTTCTTATCCGATCTGGTATCGGTTTTTTGCGTGTGGGTTCCTCGTCCCGCAATACTTGTAAACGAGAAAATCAATGTCTGATCATACAACTACTTCTTCTGTAGTGGAGGCGGATCTTATGCAGCTCGTGGCCCTGCACCGGCTGCTTGACTTTGCCATAAGCCAATCGCTCGAAGGCAATACGGACGACCGTATCTTGGAGGGCGTCGTCATTCTGACGCGCATGATCGGTCGCAAGGTCCGGTGCGTGACCAGCAAGATTCTGGATGGCGAAAGCTCCGGCTGCGACTGACGCTCTCCTCCTCACTCATATCCCCTTCTTCCCTTAACAGGCGCGCTCAAATCGCGCCTGTTCTCGTTTCATTAGGAAAATAAAGAATGTTTCGCTCTTCAGAAGACGCTACGCCCTCCCGTTTTCACCCCACTGAAGCTGATCTGATCACCTATCGGGACCTTGCTCGTGCTCTCGGTGCCCCACCGAGTGAGGCCATCTGCCGGTATCTCGGGCCGGCCGGCCAGCATCTGGTCTTCATCGGTGAGTCTGGTCAGCGGGACTGGGCCCGCGTCGATGCCCAAGCGAGGGCTCGCTGGCCTGATCTGCCACCGACAGGGAAGATGGCTTCCAACGGCAAGATCTTGGAATCCCTTCCCGAACGTGTCGTTTACCAGATCCTTGAGTCCTTGAAGCACGAGGATATGGAAATCGATCTCCATCAGCCGATTATGGCTGACGTCGGGGCGGAGAAGGCGGACCTGACATTGCGCAGGAGAAGTGCTGCCTGCTTTATCGAGGTCATTGGTTCCTGTGGACCCAACCGCATTACCCGGAACGACCACGAGTTGCGGGGATTGGAGCGCTTCGAGCGGCGTGAAGCCTTCTACCGCCGTGTTGGCATCACCCCAGTCTGCATCTTTCTCGATCTTTTGGCGCGCCCGGAAGACCTGAAGGCACTCTGCCAGTCTCTGGTGGACCGGATCGCTGACGACGGGCGTGACAAAGAGATGTCGCTCTAAGAAGGACCGATGTCTGAGGCGTGGGACGACCGGAACTGGAGCTCCCGCGCCAGGAATGGTAGCGCAAGACATCAGTTTTGGTATCCGGCGAGGAACCGAACGGTGTCAAAAATCGCGAAAAAACCGTCTTGCTGTTTCAGGAATGTCTCATACCCTGATTGTAACAGGGAAACTGGCGCATGATTCGAGGCTCAAGCCCCGAGCATCGAGTGAAGTCAGCTTCCCTTCATGGAGGTTGTGACAATGTCCGGAACAACAGCGGATGACGGAGATCTGAAAGCACTGCCTCGCCGGATCCGATGTTCAATCGGTTTCCCAAAACCGGAGCATCATCATGTCAGCGGCTAAAAGAAAAACTGTCGCAATAGAGTCTCGTGGGTCGTTACGTTACGCGGCTGCTGCGGCGTATATCGGCATCGCTGAAGGAACGTTGCGGAACCAGCATGAGACGCTGGGAATTCGGTCGTTGAAAATTGGCCGGGTCCGGTGTTTTCGTATAGAGGATCTGGATGATTTTATTGCGAGGAAGATTCTGGAAACAGAGAGAAAGCAGCTCCGGAAAAAGCGGCGGGGGCGCGGGGAGAGTTTGCTCTTCAGTCCGGATTTCAGTTTCTGGCTTGTGATCGCGGCCCTACTGCTTGTGGTTCTGGTCAGGCTGTCCTTCCTGACAGCCTGACGGAAACGCTAGTCCTTGTCGGCAAAGTTACGCTTTTCATATGCGATGGCTTTGGCGGCAAGATCTTCCGTGTGGGGTTGATAGTACCGGTCCAGAGACTTGATATCTTTGTGACCCGTCACGCGGCGGAGTTCGAGCGGGTTCGTGTAAATCTTTGCGAGGCGGCTCGTCGCCTCATGTCGAAGGTCATGGAAGGTGAGATCCCGAAGGCCAGCTTTCTTCGTCATACGTCCGAACCGGACCGAAAAAGCATCTTTGCTCCCAATATCAAAGACGAGATCTCCGGGCCGGCTGGATTTGCGTTGTGCCTGAAGAGTCCGCAGCAGGCGGGCCGCACCGGGTGTCAGGGGACGGATTTCCGGGCCACGTTCGATGGCGCGATGCATGGTTTTCGTTTTTCCCAAGGACAAGGCGTGACGATCAAAGTCAATGTCACGCCAGCGGAGTGTCAGGGCTTCCTCCCGTCGGGTGCCTTGTTCAATGGCAAACTGGACGAAGGTTACATCATCAGGCCAGGGCGATGTTGCCATGGCTTCCAGCAGGCGGTCGTATTCATCGCCAATCAGACGACGGTTGCGCTTCTTGTCCGCGCCAGCGGGCCGCTTGACTGCCGTTGCGGCAGCCGGGTTTTTTGAAAAGGGCAGGTCCCACTCCGCGATCGCATGCTGGCAGATCGCAGCGAGCAGGTTGAGGCGTTTGACCACCGTTGCGGCGCTGTATTTTTCAGCCAGCCGATCCCGGAAACCACGGACTGCCGTCGGGGTCAGATCGACCAGTGGCAGTTGTGCGATCTCGTCCTGAAGGATGGCGGGGATGTGACCTTTGCGATCATTCTCCCGGGTCTGCATCTCTTCGCGCACATAACGGTCGACCAGTTCGCGGACTGTCTGACGTTCCAGCGGTCGCGTGTCCTCAAACTGTCCGAGTTCCAGCTTGGCGGACGTCGTGTCCAGCCAGCGTCGGGCCAGTTTGGCCGAGGTGAAGGTTTGATGGATCCGCTCTCCGCCTGCAATGCGCTTGCGGGCTCGATACTGGCCCTTGCCGCGATATTCAACTCCGGCAGGGAGCGGACGCCCTGTCGCTGGATCAATTTTAGCAGAAGTGATTCGATCTTTCATGGTGAGCCTCGCTTGGGCCCAGCATAGCCTTTTCATGGGCCCATTGGGACCATGCGCTTATCGTCTTTTTTGGCGATGGGCCCAAGGTGGGCCCAAAAGCAGTCAATCATTCCGCGACCAAAACTCTAAGTCATTGGAAAGATTGGCGTCCCGTACGGGATTCGAACCCGTGTTGCCGCCGTGAAAGGGCGGTGTCCTAGGCCTCTAGACGAACGGGACTGGAGGCTGCGTTGGGCTTTGATCTAGAGATGTTTGAAACGGTCGTCAAGCCGTCTTGTGTGGTTTTTGTCAGAAATAGGAGAGGTGGAGGGATCGAAGAACCGTTAATTGGTTCTTTTTTTGCGTGTTGCTTGCTGGTTTGTTGACCTGATTTTCACTCTGCGTTTTGAGCAGAGTGAAAGTCTCATGCTCTGGATTGCGACGCGGCGGCGTTAATCCGCTCCAGGAGGAGAAAGCGGCGCATATTATAGACGATATTGGCCAGCCCGATCCTCATGGTGGCTCGCGTTATGCCTACGGTTCGTATGAACAGTCCTGTCTGCGCTTTCTGATCGGCAAAAACATGTTCGACACGCGACCGGATAACGGACTTTCCTGCATTCGATTTCTGGATATGTCGTGGCAAGGGCTTGAGATAAGGCTTTTTCCTGTGAACCTTCGAGACAAAGCCATGCTTTTCCATGAAATCCTCATTGGCTTTTGAGCGGTAGGCTGTATCTGCCCAGACATCAGACGCCGTATTGCTGTGATCAAGAAGCCCCTCACGTAGTCTGACACCATCGCTGGCGGCGGCATCCGTCGTCTTCCATTTGCGGATCAGCCGAAACTTTCGGTCGATGGAACTATGCGATTTATAGCCAAAGAAAGGGATGGCGAGATCCGTAGACGGGATCGTCCCGTCATCCTGACGCTTTGCCTTGGTGAATTTCAGGGTCCAGCGTGCATGACGATCTTTATGGGACAGCTTTGAAGGCTTGTCCCGCCAATCCTGTGGGATCCGTCCTTCCCGCAGATCGGCCTTCTCCCCATTGGTATTGCGCTGCTTTGGGGCCGCTACCAGCGTAGCGCCCAGGACTGGCCTGACATCGGCAGATAACCGGCATTCCGCAGGATCGCATCAAAGCGGTTGAACAAAACATCAATTGCTCCCGCCTGTGTCAGACGCTCACGAAACAGCCACACGGTCTTGGCATCAGGCATGCGCTCAGACAGTCCCAGACCAAGGAAACGCATGAAGGAAAGACGGTCATTGATCAGGTATTCTGTCCGTTCGTCCGACAGGTTGTTCAGCGTCTGGATGACCAGAATTTTGAACATCAGCACTGGATCAAACGGAGGACGACCGCCTTTGCTTCCGCCTGAATAGGCCAACGCCTTGTTCAGCTCCGGACGGAACACCTCAAACTCGACAGTACGGGAAAACGCTTCAAGTTGGTCACCAAGCCCACTCAACCGAGCAAGCCGCTCTTCAACATCAAAGAAACCAGACTGCGTCATGAGCCACTCCTCCAGTCATCACACAAGAGAGGGAATCACAGAGAAAGACCCAAAACCAGAGGGTTTTTTGAACCCTCCACGTGATGGTTCTGAGACGGTGATGGGGGGTAATATTATGTATATTTAAAGGGATATGATTATGTGTAAATAATAAGCGTTATATTTTTGTGAATTTGAATTATTATTTAAAATAAATATGGATGAAAA
This sequence comes from Acetobacter senegalensis, assembly GCF_001499615.1. Lineage (NCBI taxonomy): Bacteria > Pseudomonadati > Pseudomonadota > Alphaproteobacteria > Acetobacterales > Acetobacteraceae > Acetobacter > Acetobacter senegalensis. The sequence continues at coordinate 2,587,708 of NZ_LN606600.1, forward strand.
TTTTTCTGATGATTTCGGAAGGTTTGCAATATTTTTTCTGGACAGAAGATCGGTCACACTATGACCCGAGGTATGTCGACCAATTTGCGGCGGCTGATGCTGTTGTTCATCACGCCTGGACGATACGACATAATGAAAATGTAACCTGCTGGCATTGTAAGAGGGAGGTGCAGGAGATGGTCTTTTGGGGATGGAAAGATGTTTTGTCTGGTCGATTGGGGATCGCTTAAGTAAGCAGAGAAACGGGGCTTATTTTATAATGGCCCCTTGTTTCGGGCGTTTGTCATGAACTTGCTAAGACCAGCGTTAATGGCTGTCTGGAATGCAGCAAGAGTTTCTGCTCCCACATAATGTTCCAAGCCTTCTGCATCAATGCGTGCGTTTTCAGGACTTACACCAAGTGCGAGGAGGAATGCTTCAACAATACGATGACGGTTGCGGACTTCTTCCGCCAGTATTCGGCCGGTAGGCGTGAGAAAGATGCCTCGGTATGGCTTACGGGCGACAAACCCTTCATCTGTAAGGCGAGTGAGCATTTTGGCGACTGTTGGTTGGGAAACACCAAGACGTTCAGCCAGATCGACCTGCCGGGCTTCCTGGCCTTCATCCAGAAGGTCGGCAATCAGTTCTACGTAGTCTTCTACCAGAACATTCTGCCTTGCTGCGCGGTTGGCGCGAAATCCTTCCGAATGTGTTTCTGCATCGGGGAGAATATCGAATGAATTCATACGGTGTTGCGGCCTATTGATCTTAGTCTGTGGAGGACGGACGCCGGAGAACGTTGAGAGACAGCCTGTCCATCATTATTCCCGAGAGAATAATTTATCACGCATGGAATATCAAGCTGAAGGAGATGTGACGTCATTTTGATGGTGCTTTGCCAATACTTTTTAATATAGCATATTGCATATCATAGCGAGTTAAGCTCTAGTCTGTCATTATGTCTAACTCCTCTCCTCCCAATTGTGTTGCTTCAGAAAAATCTGGCTGGCGTTTTGCTAGGCCTACTGAAGCCGATAGCAGTAGCCTGCCTGAAGTTTTTGCCAGTGTGCGGCTGCCGGGGGAAAATGCGTCCTGGTTCCGGCGTTTTCTGGCATTTGTGGGGCCGGGCTATATGGTTTCCGTCGGGTATATGGATCCGGGAAACTGGGCGACAGATCTGCAAGGTGGCGCGCAGTTTGGCTACACGCTGCTGGCTGTGATCATGCTGTCCAACCTGATGGCTATTCTGCTTCAGGCTTTGTCTGCACGGTTGGGGATTGCGACGGGCCGTGATCTGGCGCAAGCCTGCCGCGACCATTTTCCACCCGGCCTGAATACTGTCTTGTGGCTGGCATGTGAACTGGCGATCATAGCGTGTGATCTGGCAGAGGTCATTGGTACGGCTGTGGCCCTGCAATTGCTTTTTGGTATTCCCTTGGTGGGGGGTGCCGTTATTTCTGTGCTGGATGCCTTTATTGTCCTGTTTCTGATGAACCGTGGCTTTCGCTATCTGGAAGCCTTTATCATCGGACTTTTGAGCATTATTGCCATCTGCTTTGCGGTGCAGGTTGTGGCGGCGGCTCCACCATTGGCTGGAATAATGAAAGGGTTTCTGCCGTCTTCGCAGATCGTGATCAATAGCCGCATGCTTTATATTGCTATTGGTATTATTGGGGCGACAGTCATGCCCCATAATCTTTACCTCCATTCCTCCATTGTGCAGACGCGTGCGTTCGAACGTACATCTTCCGGGCGGCGTGAGGCCATTCGCTGGGCAACATGGGATAGCACCATAGCGCTGATGCTTGCCCTTTTTATTAACGCTTCAATACTGATTGTCGCTGCTGCTGCCTTTCATACGACGGGCCATCAGGATGTTGCGGAAATTGAGGATGCCTATCGGCTTCTTTCCCCCATTCTGGGGCTTGGAATTGCGTCTACCCTTTTTGCAGTCGCTCTTCTTGCCGCAGGGACCAACTCCACCATAACCGGCACATTGGCTGGCCAGATCATTATGGAAGGCTTTCTGCGCCTGCATATTCCGCATTGGGCGCGCCGTTTATTGACGCGGGGGCTGGCGATTGTTCCGGTGATTGTGGTGACATCTCTGTACGGTAGCAAGGGGGTAGGAGAACTGCTGCTGCTCAGTCAGGTTATTCTGTCCATGCAACTGCCTTTTGCGGTTATTCCGCTGGTCATGTTCGTTTCTGACCGGAGAAAAATGGGGGAGTTTGTTATCTCCCGTAAAAGTGCCGTTCTCTCCTGGGTTGTTGCATCGCTTATCTTACTTCTTAACTTCAAGCTGCTGTACGACACGATTTTCTAGGTGCTCCATCCTTTTGGGTTTCTTCTGCAAAGGGGGCTGTGTTGCGTCCATCAGAAACCGTAGCGGCCGCTATTTTGTAATTGGGGCTTCTTTGAAAGATATGCAGGTGGTTTCATCAGTAGCTCAGGCGTAGGCCACGCGTTTTTGTTGTGTGTCTGTGTGACCGGTAGTGTGTCGGTCATGAGAATCCAGCCTTCTGCTTCTGAACGGGTTACACCCACCGTTTGCGCTTTGTCGGGCGGGGAGCTGGATAGTCAGGCAGCTTATGATCCTATGATGAGGCTGTTTTTTGTACGGAGCCGAGGCGGATGGTTGTTTGGGAAGAGACCTGTTTCGGCCGAAAGAGCAGAGTATGCTGGGGAATGAACAGCATCTTGTTACGTTGGAACCCGTGGGACTTTTTGTTGCTCGCACATTTGCTTTTGATAATGGGTGCCGGGATACCCGCTTATGCCGAAGATATTTTGCGTAACGTCCCTATACGGACGTGCCACTTTTCTCTGGGGCAGCCTGTTTTCTGCCAACAACCCTATTCTGGGCAGGCAGTGATAAAACAGTCAGGTGTATTTCGTGTTTGCAAGATCAGCCTTGGGGCTGTTTCTTTTTGTCAGGCTCCGTACACAGGGCGAAGTCTGACAAAAATGCAATCAGGCCTTTATGAGCAATGCGATATGACGCTTGGCCAGATCCGATTTTGCTATGGCCCTTATACAGGAAAGGCGGTCTTGCAACCGGAGTTGCAATGACCGCCTTGTTGTGTGTGTGAACTATTTTTGAGTGTCGTCAGCCAGACCGCGAGAGGCCAGCATGGGGCCAATATCAGGATCTTTGCCATAGAAAGCGCGGAACATGGGGCCGTAGTCCTGCGTATGGCCACGAGAGAGGATCATGTCACGGAAGCGTTGACCGTTCTGGCGTGTCAGACCACCGTGCTTTTCAAACCATGCGAATGTGTCGTCATCCAGCATTTCTGTCCACAGATAGGCGTAATAGCCTGCGGAATAACCGTTAGCCCAGATATGCAGGAAGTAGCTGGAGCGGTAACGGGGAGGAACGTTTTCTGTATCCAAGCCCATCTTGGCAAGGGCTGTTTTTTCAAACGTATCCACATCCTGTTTGGGCGCTGAAGCGCTTAGGCTGTGCCAGTCCATATCCAGTTCCGCTGCGCTCACAACTTCACCAAACTTGTAACCCTGATTGAATTTTGCGGCCTTTTTTAACTGCGCAACGAGGGTGGCGGGCATGGCCGCCCCTGTCTTGTAATGGCGGGCGTAGTGGTTCAGCACTGTGGCATCCAGTGCCCAGTGTTCATTGAACTGGGAGGGGAATTCCACAAAGTCTCGTGCCACGGATGTGCCCGAGACAATCGGGTAAGTCTGGCTGGCAAACAGCCCATGCAGCGCATGCCCGAATTCATGAAACATGGTTGTGACATCATCAAACGAGATGAGGGCAGGCTGGCCTGTGGCTGGTTTGGCAAAGTTGGCGACGTTATAGACAACCGGCTTTGTGCCTAGCAGAGTGGACTGGCCAACAAAGTTGGACATCCAGGCGCCGCCATTTTTATTGTCACGCTGGAAGTAATCAAAATAGATCAGCCCCAGTGCCGAACCATCTTTGTCAAAAACTTCAAAAACCATCACATCGGGATTATAGACGGGAATATCCGTGCGGCGTTTGAAAGTAATACCGTATAGACGGTTAGCGGCAAAGAAAACACCATCCTGAAGTACAGTATTCAGTTCAAAATATGGTTTGACCTGATTTTCATCAAAGTTGAACTTTTCCTTGCGGAGTTGGTCTGCATAGTAAGACCAATCCCAAGGCTTGAGCTGGAAAGACGTGCTGCCCTTGGGGGTGCTTCGCTCTATCAGGCTTTGCAGGTCACGGACTTCCCGTTTTTGCTCTGTGGCAAGGGCAGGAACGATCTGTGAAATGAAGCTGTGAACGGCTTCTGGCGTTTTGGCCATCTGGTCAAAAAGAACATAGCTGGCGTAATTCGGGTAGCCGAACAGAGCCGCCTTTTGCGCGCGCAGTTGCGCCAGCGTGGCGATGGTTTCACGGGTGTCGTTCTCACCACCCTTTTCTGCACGGTTCCAGGATTGCTCGAACAGTGCCTGACGCGTTTCCCGGTCTGTCAGCGCTGCCAGTTGAGGTTGCTGCGTGGTGTTCTGTAGGGGCAGGAGCCATTTGTCCGTTAGCTTGCGGTCTTTGGCGGCGTTCAGGGCATTGGTCAGGGCAGCATCATCAAGCCCTGCCAGTTTGGCTTTGTCTGAAACAACCAGAGCGGCGGCTTTTGTGGCTGCCAGAAGCTTTTGCTGGAAGAGTGTTTCCAGCTTGGAAAGCCGGGTGTTCAGATCGCGCAGTTTGGCTTTGTCTGCATCAGAAAGCTGAGCACCTGCGTGGATGAAGGCCTGATAATAGACATCCAGCACCTGCTTTTGTTCGGCATTCAGGCCCAGCGCGTCCTGCCGTGCGTGCAGATATTGTACGCGGGCGAACAGTTTGGGGTTGAGGTAAATACTGTCCTCATGTGCAGAGAGCTTGGGCCCAATGATTTCCTGCACTTTGTCCAGAGTCGGATTTGTGTTGGCGGAGTACACACCGCTAAAAGCTTCATTCACCCGGTCAAGCAACCGCCCGGAGCGCTCCATGGCGGCAATGGTGTTTTCAAAGCTTGCGGCTTCCGGGTTGTTGGCGATGCGGTTTATTTCTTCCGCCTGTTCCACCATGCCCTGTTCAAACGCGGGTTGGTAATCTGAATCCTTGATCAGATTAAAGGGAGGGGCATGGTAGGGGAGGGGGCTTTCTGCCGCGAACGGATTTGAGGCCGGTAGGGGGGCGGCATTCGCAGTGAAAGTCCAGCCTGTCAGGCAGGTGGCGGCTGTCATGGCGGACAGCCAGGAACGGCGGATCATACTGTTCTCCTTGAGGCCCGGACCCTTGGTCAATCCGGTATAACGTCAGTCATTCCAAGGCATGCTTCCTCCGGGTTATGGGGCAGAAACAAGGGTGTCAAGGCAGCCCTGTGTCTTTTATGATACAGGATAAAAGAACGGAGAGAATCAGGCCTTTTGGGCCTCGCAAAAAGCAGAAAAATTGAATAAAGACGCTCTGCACACTCTATTTCGAGCGTTAGATGCTTCTCGAGACATGAATAGAGTGCATGAATTCCCTATAGCTATGCATTGCGATGACGAAAACTGTGTCAAAAATGCAGCATTTCTTGAGCAAAATATTGCACACCCGGAATTTTGGGATCGACCGATTGGGAAATTGCCTCTTAATAGGGGCACCGCTTTTTAAAAAGCATTTAACCTTTAAGTTTCGGGACTGTTTTGAATGATACATGGACATCGTAGGAAGAAGGGGAGTTCGCTTTCCTTCTCTTTGCTCTACGTTTTGCCCGTTCTGGTAGCTGGTTTGCCCAGTGCAGTGAATGCGGCTACGACTGCTACTGCTCAGTCTGACAGCACAGCGACGTCGGCTTCTACACCTAAAAAATTGACTGCGAAGAAAGTAGCCCCGTCAAAGGTGGTCCCCTCTTCTTCTAAAACAATCCAGCAGGCTCGTACTGCAGATAGCGCAGCGGGCGGTACTGAAGCTGTAACGGTTACAGGTTCTTTCCTGCGGCAGGGGCGTAATACTAGCCCTAATCCCGTGCAGATTATCAGTTCAAAAGATATTCAGCAGACTGGTATCACGAACGTAGGGGACTTCCTGCAGCGGATGCCTTCCATTGGTTCCAGCGGTCTAGGCAATGCGGATACCAACGGTGGCGATGGGGTGTCTTGTACAGATTTGCGCAACCTTGGCAGCAGTCGTGTTTTGGTCCTGATTGATGGCAAGCGCGTAACTCAGACCGGCATGAGCGGCGGCTCCTGCGTAGACATGAACACCATTCCTGTTATGGCGATTCAGTCTATTGAGATCCTGAAAGATGGTGGTTCTGAATTGTATGGTGCTGACGCTGTTTCCGGCGTTATTAACATCAAGATGCGCCATAATATCAACACCGGCGGCATTAACGTGCGTGGCAACATCACGCAGCGCGGCGATAATCGTACAGGTCTGATTTCTGGCTACAAAGGCTGGAATTTTGACCATGACCGCGGCAACATCACCATTATGGGGCAGTACGACACCCAAGGTGGCGTGATGATGAAAGATCGCGCTTGGTCCCGTAATCCGCAGTCAAACGATCCAGCCGATCCTGCCAGTGTCAGCTACGGGTCTATCATTTCAACTCGTGGTACTTACTTTGGTAGCGATACGTGGAACAGCAACAACCAAGGTGGTTTGGTGCCGTATAGCGCGGCTAACCGTTACAATTACAACAAAGACACGTCTCTGCTGAATAATACGCAGAACGGAAGCCTGATGGGTGATGCCCATTATGACTTCAACAAGCACTTCACGCTGTACTCTAACGTTATGTACAGCCACAAAACCTCTTGGACCCAGATGGCCCCTATGCCTGCAATGGGTAGTGTGGCGCCTTCTACGTTGCCAAGTGCTATTTGGATCCCAGAAAATTATCCTGGAAACACGTCTGGTGAGGAACTCCAGATGTACCGCCGTATGGCTGAGTTTGGTAACCGTAAAACCGAAACGGCTGTGGACAGCCTGACCGCCAAAGTCGGTGCCAGTGGAGAGATCATTGCGAACTGGATGTATGATGCGTCCTTTACCTTTGGTTCCACCATGTCCAGCTTTCAGACCTCTGGTGTGGGTGACTACTCTAAACTGCTGCGCGAATGGGGCCTTGATGCCGTAACCCCTGGTGATTCCGGCTCGGACCTAATGTATAACCCGAATTCATGCGTTGGTTATACTGGTTGCGTGCAGTCAAGCGCATTGGCTGCGCTGTCTCCAGAAGCAGCAAAATATGCCAACTACACGGAACACGATCATTCACAGTACACCATGCGTGACTTTAACGCACGCATTCATAACGACCACGTTGTGAAAATGCCTTATAAGGGCGGTGGTGATCTTGGTATCGCTCTTGGTATGGAACATCGTGGCGAGCAAATGAGCTACCATCCGGACCCGCTTATTGCGTCGGGTGGTTCTCTAACCAATACTGTTCTGCCAACAGGCGGCGGTTTTAACGTGTCAGAAGCGTACCTTGAAGGTAACCTGACCCTATTGCACAACGTGCCATTTGCCAAAAACCTTTCTGTTGATGGTCAGGGCCGTTATTCCAGCTACAATACCTTTGGCAGCACCTATAACTGGAAAGCCGGTATAAACTGGGCGCCAGTGCGTGATGTTGCTTTCCGCGGTACATTGGGTACGTCCTTCCGTCAGCCAAGTGTGTCTGAGCTGTATGGCGGCACGCTCATGAGCTATAACGGCGCAAATGATCCGTGCGATATGTCGCAGATCACCACTTACGGCGGTCGTCAGGCTGCTGTTATGGCAAACTGCATGAATAGGGGCATTAACCCATCTACTTTCCAGCAGTCTGGCTCAGGTCAGGTGCCAACTCTCAATGGTGGCAACTCCAAGCTCCAGCCTGAAACTGGCCGTACCTACACATTTGGTGCTACCTTTACGCCACATTGGATCCCGGGTTTGAGCACCAGTGCATCTTTCTGGCATTACAATGTGTCTCATACCATTAGCGCACTGAGCACACAGTATGTGCTTGATAGCTGCTACACGGGTAGTGACCCCAGCATGTGTAATAATATTACCCGTTTGTCCAACGGTCAGATCAATACGGTTTCTGCATTGAATGCTAACTTGGGTAGCATGACGACCAGCGGTGTGGATTGGGACCTGAGCTATCGCTTCCGGGTTTCAGAGGCTGACTGGTTTATGGTTGAGAATAATTTCCAGCGCCTTGTAAGCTTTAAGCAGCAGATGACACCTGGTGGCCCCCATTATAACTATCTTGGGTCCATTACTTATCAGTCTCAGGGCACTTCCAACCCAACAGTACGTGACTACGCAACATTGAGCTGGCATCATAACAACTTCAGTGTAACGTACATGATGCAGTATATCAGCGGCATGCACTGGAATGACGGCACCTATACCATTCATAAGGCTGATGGTTACGGTCGTGTCAGCACACCCTCAATGGTGCTGCAGGATCTGACATTCAACTACAACCTGAAACGCTGGAACTTCCAGTTCGAGATTCAGAACCTGACGGACAAGCAGCCTCCCTTCCTTGTTAATACGTCAAGTAACAGTAATGACTCTACTTATGGTGGTTGGTATGCAGGCCGCACCTTTCTTTTGCAGGCAGGCATGAATTTCTGACCTATGACCTCCCGGCTGAAAAGCCGGGAGGTTTAGGTTTTTTATTGTGATTTTAAAATATCTTTTTGTGTGATCGAGAATTTTGATCACACAGGATAGACGCTCGCTTCTATCCTCTCATCATCGAACCAATATAGACAGCAGAGAGTATACTGCTTGTTTTTACCTCTCTCGCTTCGGGTAAGATGAGTTCATTATTCTTAAAGCTTTTAAAGCCCCAGCAGCGTAAGCTCTTTTTGCAGGTGTGGTGGTAGGTTGGAGATCTGGGATGCTGTCAGGTCTTTGGGCGCGTCTTTGCTTTCCAGATACCGCCAGCCCTGAAAGGGGCGCAGGGCGCGGGGTTCCACGCGGATGATTTCTGGAGAAAGCAGAAAAAGAGTGCCCTGAGTGCCATCGGGACGCGTTTCTGTCTGAATATCCAAGACGCGCTGGCGGCATTGGATAAGGCCGCTGATAACCCGATAGAGAGAGCCACCTTCCAGAATGTCGGCGGCACGGCGGGGGTAGGAGCGGGTATGAACTACCGGCAGAGCGCCGTGCTCCGGGTGGAGGCGGCTGTTGAGCGGCTTTTTCTGCCGCTCTATCAACTCTTCCAGTGAACTGACACCCACAACAAGTTTGATCAGGTTAAGCATGGTCTTAGTCTAGAACAAACCGGGACCAAGGAACATTCCGATTTTGCAGTCATGCTCCGCTGTCTTTTTATCAAGACAGCGGAGGGAGGGGTGTGTCGGGTGTATTAGAGAGATTGCGCCTGTTGCACAAAGCTGGTCAGGAAGCGCTCTGCATCAATTTTCTGCACAATGGTTACTTCGCGCACATGCATGGTGCGTGGGGCGAGATCCTTGGGCCAGACATGGGCGTGGCCATAGTGGATACCCTTGCTGATATCAATATCCATGTAGGCTTTGACGGACTGCTGCACCAGAGAAGGGTCTGCGGTAATCGCGGCTGCCATTTCATCCCACATGGGTAAGGGGGAGTAGTATTTGCTCAGGTAGCCGGTAACAGGTGTGGCCTTTTTGGTAATTTTGGCCATGTAATCTTTGGTCATCATCACATCGTTCGAGATATTGCCCACCACGGTGATGGAAGCCCATGGCGCGGTCAGGGTAATATGGGCTGCTTCCGGGTCAAAAATCATATTGAAATCAGAAGCGAAATCCGCGTTGCCGGTAATGGACATCATGTTGGTGTCCAGCAGCCCACCCATAAAACAAGCTGTTTGGCGGTGGCGGCAAAAGAGGGGTCAAGCCGAATGGCAAGCGCCAGATTGGTCATGGGCCCTGCCTCAAGAATGGTAACCTGATGCGGATGTTCATGCACCATGCGAATCATGAACAGGGCGGCGCTTTCTGCCGCGGCAGGCGTTTTGGGTGCGCCTTCAGCCAGTTTTGGGAGATCCGGCTGTGTGTCGGGTACTTTGTCCATGGAGCCCAGGCCGCCCCACGCGCCTTTCCACGGAATACGACCGAACTGCTGTTCACGCAGTTTCATGAGCGGAACGCTGTTGATTAGAGGATAGACTGCGCCATCCGCGACCGGAATCTCGCTTTTGTTGGCAATTTCCAGAAAGCGCCGCAGATGTGCGGACTCTGCGTTTTCCCAGTCATCTCCTGTGCTGACAGTAAAACCCAGCACCTTGATGTGCGGGTTGGCCAACAGGGGGATGACAGACTGGATATCTGACCCACCCGGCCCCAGAAAATCATTATCTTCAATGACAAGGGCGGGCTCCTGCGTTCCCTCGGCGTGGGCATGGGGCTGCGCTGTGGAGAGCAGGGCCAGTGCTGTTGCAAGGGCGGTTGTCAACCGCAGAGCTGAACGACGAAAGAAAGAGGGCGAACGCATGCGGAGCCTCGGTTTTGAGAAGAATGGCAGCCCTCCGGAGAGAACCGAGACGCACTATAGAGAGATGTGGAGGGGCATCAAAAGCAGTATCACGAGAAAGGCGGCAAAAAAGCGCGGAAGCCCGGCTCGTCTCATAGCGTGAGTGGGGATAGAGGCTGATCTGGGTGCAGGAAAGCATGATCAGGAAGAGGCTGGTCATAGCCGCGCCTGAGGGGCAGGAGGCGCGGGGTGCGTCTGGCTTTGTAAAAAGATGTGTGGTGGTTTTCTTGAGCCCTTGGAACTTTTTACAGCACCAGCGCGTGCAGAAGGGCTTCCAGCCGCAGGCGGCCTTCCGGCGTAGCGCGTAGGGTTGTGGCGCTGCGTTGCAGATACTCTTCTTCAATAGCGGCGGCCAGAATGGTTGGGTCTGTGGCCTGTTCCAGTGTCAGGCCTGTGCGCGCTTCAAAGCGGGGAAGTGTCAGACCCTCGCTGACACGTAGGCCCATCAGCAGCATTTCACGCGCCCGTTCCAATGGCACGAGGGCTTCCTGAGAGGTCTGGCCGGTGCCTGTGCGTTCTACCAGATCAGCCCATGGTTCCGGGGCGCGGTGGCGGCGGGTGGCGAACAGGTCCGTGCCTTGCGTGACGCGCCCGTGTGCGCCGGGGCCAAGCCCCAGATAATCTCCGTAGCGCCAGTATGTCAGGTTATGGCGGCTTTCACTGCCCGGCTTTGCATAATTGGAGACCTCATACCCGGCGAGCCCATGGCGGCCAGTGACGGTTGCGGTTTCCTCATATAAGGCGGCGGCCTGGTCTTCATCTGGCAGGGTAAAGGCACCGGTGCGATATAAGGCTTCAAATTTGGTGCCGGGTTCGATGGTCAGTTGGTAGAGAGAAACATGGTCCGCCACTAGCTGCAGGGCGGTATCCAGTTCGGCTTTCCAGTCTGCCAGAGATTGGCTGGGGCGAGCGTAGATCAGATCAAACGTGATGCGCGGGAACAGGGTGCGGGCTGTTTCCAGTGCGGCGAGTGCCTGCCGGGCGGAATGTTGCCGCCCTAGAAACTGGAGTGATGCATCATCCAGCGCCTGTATGCCCAGAGAAACCCGGTTGACGCCTGCCTGACGGAAGGCGTTCAGGCGGCTTGCTTCCACACTGGTGGGGTTGGCCTCCAGTGTGATTTCCATGTTCGGCAGGGGTTCAAACAGGCTGGTGGCGTCTTCTATCAGGGCCGCCACGCTCTCCGGCGCCATCAGGGATGGCGTGCCTCCGCCAAAGAAGATGGAGCCGAGTTTGCGACGGCCAAGGCGTGCGGCATCGTGCGCGAGTTCTGTGCGCAGCGCTTGAGCAAAGCGGGCTTCCGGCATCCTTTCCCGTACGTGTGAGTTGAAATCACAGTACGGGCACTTGGCCAGACAGAATGGCCAGTGGATGTAGAGCGCAAGGGGTTCGGTGGACTGGGTCAGATAGCCACCTTGACGCCCAACTGCACCACGCGATCAGGCGGGATGCGGAAGAACTCCATGCTGGATGTGGAATTGCGCGCCATGAACATGAACAGGGACATGCGCCAGTGGGACAGGCGCGGCACGGAAGACCGGGTGATGAGTTCGCGTGACGTGAAATAGGAGGCCTGGAGGGCGTCAAAATCCACGCCATTGGCCTTCAGATCTTCCAGTGCCCGCGGGATATTGGGCATTTCCATAAACCCGTAACGCAGGATCACGCGGTAGATGTTGGGAGCCAGTTCTTCAACAGAAACACGGTGGCCTCGGTCTGCTTCCGGCTGATCAAGGTTCTGCACGGTCACAAACAGCACATGGTCATGCAGGATCTTGTTATGCCGCAGATTGTGCAGCAGGCACGGGGGCACAAAGTCCGGCGTGCCTGTCATGAACACGGCCATGCCGGGCACGCGGATAATGCGGGACTGGGGCAGCCGCGCAATAAAGGAGCCCATAGGCAGACTGTCCTGCCGTTGACGGCTGACAATCAGGCCGCGTCCTTTTTTCCATGTGGTCATCATCAGGGTCAGAACACAGCCCAGTAAGACCGGCACCCAGCCACCATCTGGAATTTTGAGCGCGTTGGCGGAAAAGAAGGTGAGGTCAAGCAGCAGGAAGCTGCCGAACACGGCGGCGACTTTGTAGCGTGACCACTTGAAGTGGCGGCGGAAGACCACAATGGCCAGAATGGAGGTGCAAATGAAGGTGCCGGTAACAGCGATGCCGTAAGCTGAGGCCAGCGCATCAGAACTACGGAAGGCTACAACCAGAAGCACGGCTCCCACTGCCAGAAAGCGGTTGAAGTCTGGCAGGTAGATCTGGCCTTCTTCTTCCGCATTGGTGTGGGTAATGCGCAGCCGCGGCATGTAACCAAGCTGGATAAGCTGACGGCAGATGGAGAACCCACCAGAAATACCGGCCTGGCTGGCAATAACCGTTGCCAGTGTGGACAGCACGATCATGGGGGCCTGCATCCAGTGCGGGCACAGCAGGAAGAACGGGTTTACCAACGCTTTGGGGTCGGAAATGACCAGCGCCGCCTGCCCGAAATAGTTCAGCACCAGCATGGGCAGTACAAAAAACAGCCACGCATAACGGATGGGCGCACGGCCAAAATGCCCCATATCGGCATACAGGGCTTCCGCCCCGGTTACGCACAGCACCACGGACCCTAGGGCAAGGAAGGAAAGCTTGCCGTGATAAAAGACGAACTCCAGCGCATAGGTGGGGGAAAGCGCCATGAGAATGGCCGGGTGATGCAGGATTTCCAGCAGCCCCAGAACGCCCAGAGTGCCAAACCATAGCAGCATCACAGGCCCGAATATGGCCCCAACTTTGCCTGTGCCGATCCACTGGACACTGAACAGGCTTATAATGACGATGATGGCGAGGGGGATGACAAAATCATGTGCCGCCGGAACACTGACCTCCACCCCTTCAATGGCGGAGAGCACCGAGATGGCAGGAGTAATGATGCCATCCCCAAAGAACAGACAGGCCCCGACAATACCAACCAGCCCCAATGCGGTTCTGACCTTGGTGCTGGTGGCCACGCGCTGGGCGAGAGAGGTGATGGCAAGAATACCGCCCTCTCCATTATGGTCGGCCCGCATGATGAGCAGGACATATTTGACCGTCACGATGAGGATGAGCGTCCAGAAAATTAGACTGGCGACGCCCATGATCTCCCACGGTGCAACGGAGTGATGGCCGGAGATGACTTCCACAGTGGAGCGGAAGGCGTAGAGCGGGCTGGTGCCGATATCGCCATACACCACGCCCAGCACGCCCAGAAGAGCAGCAAACCCTACGGGGGCGGCGGTGTGTTGTGGTTGGTCCGCATCAAATTCGGTAATATGACGTGGCGCTGGCTGCTCGGCCGCATGGGGCTGCGTGGATTTACCGGAATCGGCCCCGGCGGGTGTGCTGGTTGGATCGGTCATGTCAGTTCTGGCTCCACGTGGCGCGTGGGAGGTCACTCCCGGCGGTCTGCATAAGGCGGGTTTCCATAAAGAGGCAAGTCATCACTGGATATCCGTCAGGGGGAAGCCGGGCGGGGGCCAAAAATGGCAGTTCCCACCCGGACCATGGTTGCCCCCTGTGCAATGGCCACAGGATAATCAGCGGACATACCCATGGAGAGCACAGGCAGGCCATGTTCGTGCGCCATGCTGCGGAGAAGCTGGAAGTGGGGTGTGGGGTCTTCCTGCGCCGGGGGAATGCACATCAATCCCCGCAGTTTGTTTCCAAAACGCTGGCGGCAGGTGCGGATAAACGCATCAGCGTCCTCACGCGGGACGCCGAATTTCTGTGGTTCATCGCCCGTGTTTACTTCAATCAGAAGGTCAGGCAGGCGGCCCACGGTTTCTGCCGCATGGGCCAGAGCATCGGCCAGGGCAGGGCGGTCCAGACTTTCAATCATGTCCGCCAACCGCACAGCATCGCGCGCCTTGTTGGTTTGCAGGCCTCCAATCAGATGGAGGCGCAGATCAGGCGTCTCTTCCCGCAATGGCGGAAACTTGGCGGCTGCTTCCTGCACCCGGTTTTCACCAAAAACGCGTTGGCCCGCCGCTATGGCATCTTGAATGCTGCTGGCGGGATGGAATTTGGAAACAGCCACCAGTGTTACGGAGGCGGGGTCTCGCCCGGCATTGCGCGCGGCGGCGTCAATACTGGCGCGGACATGTTCAAGCCTGTCCGCAAGGGAGGATGATGGGGCCATAAAAACAAAGCTTCTCAAACAACAAGGATAAGGCCGTGCTCCATCTTCCCTGACCATCTGGAAAATGGGCAAGGAAAAGGCGGGCGCGTCCTTCTTTTGCCACTTTAGCCGACAATGGCCGAGAAGGGCACCCTCCCTCTCCGTGGCTGTGCTGAGAGACTGTTATTCAGGTTTGGGCAGAGGATCGAATGTGAGAATGATTTTGCCGGAATGCTGCCCACTTTCCATTTCCTGATGGGCCTTGACGACATCCGTGAACGGAAAAGTGGCATGGATAATGGGGCGAATGGTACCGTTTGCCAGCAGCGGCCAGGCCTGTTCTTCAAGTTGGCGCGCAATACGGCTTTTGGTGGTGATATCGCGCGCCCGCAAGGTGCTGCCCGTAACAATCAGCCGCCGGGTCATGATCCGGGCAAGATCCGCTTTTTCCGCTTTGGCTCCCCCCTGCAGGGCGATGATCACCAGCTTGCCATCCACGGCAAGAGAGCGGAGATTGCGGTCCAGATAGGCGCCGCCAATCATATCCAGAATGAGGTTAACGCCTTTGCCTTCCGTCAGCTCACGCAGGCGCTCGGCAAAGTCTTCGTCCTTGTAGTTAATGGCGGTGGCACCCAGCGTTTCGCACAGGGCGCATTTCTCGGCTGTGCCTGCGGTGACGTAAGGAATGCCCCCAAATGCTTTGACAAGCTGGATGGCTGTGGTGCCGATTCCGCTTGAACCACCGTGGATAAGCACCTTCTCCCCTTTGGAGATGGGGGCGGGCATGAAGAGGTTGGACCACACCGTGAAAAATGTTTCTGGCAGAGCGGCGGCCTGCACGGCGTCAAACCCGTCCGGCCATGGCAGGCATTGGCCTGCGGGCACAAGGCAATATTCCGCATAGCCACCGCCATTGGCCAGAGCACACACTTTGCTGCCTATGGCGGGCATGGTCTGATCTGCCAAGGCTGTACCGCAGGAAACAACTTCGCCTGCAATTTCCAGGCCCAGGCGCGGGTTGGCTCCCGGCGGAGGGGGGTACAGCCCTTTCCGTTGCATGATATCCGGGCGGTTAACACCTGCGGCGATTACGCGCACCAGAACCTCCCCCCGCCCAGGCTGTGGAATGGGGAGTGTTTCAATCTGCATGACGTCGGGCGCGCCGGGTTCTGTAAAACAGACGGCTTTCATCGTGCCTGACGGGTGCGTGTTGGTTGAAACGGTCATGATATGCCTACCGGTTGAACAGAGCAGGAAGCGCATCAAGCCTTATTTTGTTTCAAACCAAAAGGGCCGGGGGCTTCACGTCTCGGATAGGGAGGTGAGGCGAAAGCGCAGAGAGTGAGCCTTTCCGCAAGGCTCAGGGTCTGTATTTCTCTCCCGCCAGTTCGCGGCGGGTGCGTTCCAGTTCTTCCGCATAGCGGCGCAGGACATAGCGCTCGCTCAGCAGGCCGAGCACCTGTTTCTTCTGGTTGATGACAGCGCAGGCCGGGCGGCTGGTGCGCTCGAAACAGGCCAGAGCGGCGGAAAGAGATGTTTCTGGCAGAAGCGCTTCATCATCCGCCGGAACCAGATCCAGCAGGGGGGTCATGTCTGTGTAGCGGGTGGCGTGGAAGGAAACGTTTTCCACCAGCCCTTTATAGTGGCCCTGTTCGTCACGCAGAATGATGTAACGCGGCGTATGGGAGGGAAAAGCCAGGCGTGCCCCGGCAACAGTCTCGCTGGCAGGGAACGTTACCACTTCCGTGCGCATCATCCGCTCCACGGTCAGGCTGCGCATCCACCCGATATCGACCCCGGAGCGGATATTTTCCCCTCGCAGATGGAAACGCCATGTGGCGAAGGAATAGCCAAACGTACGCCTTACAGTGATGGAAGAGACAATGGCCGAGACCATGACGGCGCTTGTCAGCGGCAGGCTGCCTGTTGTTTCCAGCGCCAGAAAGATCATGGTCATGGGGCCGCCGATGACAGCGACCGCCAGAGCGCACATTCCGACCACGGCACAGACCGAAACCGGCAGCGTGATGAGAGGGGAGATAATCCCGGCAAAAACAGCGCCCGTGAGCACGCCAAGATACAGCGAAGCAAAAAACAGCCCACCCCGGAAACCTGACCCGATGGAAATGGCGGATGCCAGCGCCTTAAGCCCTAACAGGCCGAGCGCTATCAGAAAGGGAGGAGTGTCGCTCAGGCTGGAGCGCATGGCCATGTGCCCGGAGGACAGCACGGAGGGGGAGATAAGCGCCAGCAGCCCAACCAGCAGCCCTCCGATGGCGGGCCGTAGCCAGATGGGAACGGGCAGGGCGTGCAGGGCGCGTTCTGTAAGGGTGACGCCTTTCATAAGCGCAACAGCGACCAGTGCGGCCACGGCCCCGAGCAACGTGATGGGAAGATAGGCCAGGGGTGGAATGGCGGGAGGCGTCAGTACGCTGACGGGTGGCAGCACCATACCGGTCAGATGCACCACACCAATGGCGACCACTGCGGCAAGTGCCACTGGGGCCAAGGCCGTAAAGGTGTAGGAACCGATAATCAGCTCAAAAGCATAGAACGAGCCAGCCAGAGGAGCATCAAACGCCGCGCCGATCGCGCCAGCAGCGCCGCATCCGACCAACAGGCGTACATCCGCCCGATGCATGCGTAACTGGCGGCCAAGGCGAGACCCGAAGGCGGCGCCAAGCTGGCTGAATCCGGCTTCCAGCCCAAGGGAAGCACCGCAACCGTTGGACAGCACGGTCTGCGCACCTACGATCAGACTGTCACGCAGGGACATGCGCCCCCCATGCAAAGCATTGGCTTCCACGGGGTCTACCGGTCTGAACCGTGTTTTGCGGGCAAGCGCATATCCCCCCAGCCCCAGCAGCAGGCCGCCAAGGCTTGGCACCAGCAGGGCACGCGCGGGCATGATAGATGTCAGCCCGGAAAGGCGGTTTGATCCGGGCGCCAGTAAATGGTGTGCCAGAAAGGTGGCGGCTGTCATAAGGCTGACAGTTCCCCCCGCCAGAAGGCCGACAACGGCGGCGAGGGCAACCAGCCAGAGGGTATCCGTGCGCACAAGTGCTCTGACCGCTGCCAGAAAACCGGGCAGGGTGGCGTGGGTGCGTATGTGGCCCAGAAAGCCCGTCATGGTTGCGGCAGGACTGGCTGGTGAAGGTCCATCCACTGTGTCACGAGGATGACGGTGCCTGTTTTGGGGCAGAGGAGCAAAGGTTTTTTGCGCATATCGGCCTGATAGCGCGAGATATGCTCTGAATTGAGTGATATTTTAAAAATATTCCGGCTGCGGGCTGTGAGAATGTGAAAAAAGCCGCATGTCAGGCTCATCCTGACAGATAATCAACCGGTTTTCGTTCCTTTGCGGTTGAAAACCAAAAGCTGAACCGGAAGAATGCTGCCGGTTCAGAAGCGTTCATTCAGCATGGAAAGAAAAGGAGAAAAGAGGACGCGCTTCAGGGCGTGGATGCTGGCGGTTGGGCGGCCAGAATCCGGGTGATGTCATCATCCGTCAGAGCGTAATGGAAGAAGGTCTGATAGAAATTGCGGAGATCCTGCCGCATATCCAGATCAGCAAATTCTGCGGGATGGAACAGCTTGGCCGCCCATTCCAACTGAAGCAGTTCTTCACACCCGTACCGGTCCCACGGAAAGACGCCTTGTGGATTACGAACCCATTTCCCTTTCTGAAAAGCCGGAAGGGAACGGAAGGGGGAAGAGGCATCAAGTTCTCCCACCGTTGGTCCTACAATAACGATATCCGGATTCCAGGTTGCAATCTGCTCAAACGTGGTGGGGCGATGGTTGCCGGAGACAGTAGCTGCGTTTTCCCCTCCCGCTGCTTTGATCCATGTATCAATCATGGTGTTCTGGCCATCTATCTGGAGCGGGTTCAGAGTGGCGATATGCAGCACCCGTGGGCGGCTTGCGGCTGGCAGTTTGGCAACCCGGCTGTGCAGCAGGGTGATGAGGGCGTCCATTTTCTGCCGATAGACGCCCGCGACCTCACGGGCCTGCTGGGTGCCGAGAGCTTCGGCAGTCATGTCAATAGACTGGAGCATCTGGGGCACGGTGGTGTATTGCGCGTGCAGAGTTGGCAGCCCCAGTTTGCGCAAGGCATCCGCCTGCCCACGCTGGGGCACGATGACCAGATCAATATGGCGGGCGAGAAGGTCTTCCGGATTGACCGTATCCGGGTGGACACCGGTTTCGGCTTTCAGCAACACTGGTGCGATTTTGAATAACCAAGGGCGGTCTGACGGTTTTTCCGCAGTCACCTTGATTTTGTCCGCAGCCCCCAACATGACCAGAAGCTCATTATGCGCAAACCACAGATCAGCAATGGCGGTGGGGTTATCCTTGATCTCAACGGGGGTGCCGCTCATATCCACAACAGTACGGGCCTGCGCGGAATGGGCAGAAAGAGGAGAAAGGAGGACGCCAGCCAGTGCCGTGCCCAACAGGCCAGCCAGAAGAAAAGAACGGCGGTTTTTAGAGCCTGAGAGCGGAAGGGCGCGCATACGAACCTCAATAAGATTTAAGTATATATTATAGAATATGGTGCGGCGGGGTGCAATGTGCGGCACCACCAGACTGTTGCCCGGTAAAAGGAGAGTAAAGCATGCGCCAGCACAAAGTGATGTTGGGAGATAAGGTGCTGTATCAGGCGGCTCAGCTTTCTCACGCTAGGCGTTTTGCTCAGGCGCGTCAGGCAGAAGGAGTGGCCTGTTATGTGGTGCCGGACACCACAGCAAAGAAACCGAGGAGTGTTCGCATCAACGCCCTGACAGGTCAGCCCTATAAGAAGCCATCATGTCGGAATGGAGTTGGCCCGCACCGTTCCGCTACGGACGATAGTGCCTCGTGAGTCGACAGCGCGCGTATTTCAGAGGTGTCATGATCATTGCCCCTAGATCGTTGCCAAGACCCAGATGTGCTTTGAGCCCCCTTTTCCTGCGCAAGAGGGCATGCATACTGCCTTAGCTGGCCTTGCAGATTTGGCAGGGTTTTTGAACCAGAAGCAGCACCAAACAAAGACCGAGGCAACGCCATGGGCCATAATTATGCAAAACCGCTGACATCAGGCCAAAAAATTGAACGTCTTCTCAGCCGTATTCCACCATCATGGGTAATCAAGCTGGAGCGCCAGACAGGGACGGCGGTATGGCGAGCCCTTGCTCATGCGCCGGATACCGATGGCGCATGGAGTGATGAGCATATGGACCCCGCCGATGCCCTGGAAGACACCTGGCGGCGTAACCGAACAGTGATGGTGTAAGGCTGTCAGTCAGCCTTACTTCTTTTAAAGTTTTAAAGACTTTTCAGTTTTGAGAGAATTTCCGCAATAGTCTGGGGCGGCGGGGTGGCTACGGATACGCTGATGGCGTGTTCATCGGCTGCCGGGGGTTCCAGTGTTTGCAACTGGCTGGGAAGCAGGCTGGCCGGCATGTAATGCCCGGTGCGTGTTTGCAGGCGCTGGGCCAGAACGGCTTGATCGACATGCAGATAGATAAACAACGGATTCAGCCCCTCCCGCCGGAGCACATCACGGTAGGAGCGTTTGAGGGCGGAGCATGTCAGAATGCCGCCTGTTCCGTTCTGCTCACATTGCGCCAGCCATGCGTGGCAACGTTCCAGCCACGGCCAGCGATCCTCATCATTCAAAGGAATGCCTGCGGCCATTTTCTGCACATTGGCGGAGGGGTGTAGGGCGTCTCCTTCCTGAAACGGCCAGCCCAGTTCATTGCGCAGCCCTTCAGCGACTGTGGTTTTGCCGCAGCCGGATACCCCCATGATGACCAGAAGATGCTTCTTGATGCCTTCTGCCGCCGGTTGGGTGGGTAGAACCTGCTGGCTGCCCAGAATTTCGCTGCTTAACTGTGCGGCAGATCTCTCGCCGGGATGCAGAATGCGAATGCCTTCTGGCCCGGCTGTAATGGTCTGGGTGGCCATGTGGAGAAACAGGCCGTGCTCAATAACGCCCACAATATTGTAAATGTTCTGGCTCAGCGTATCGGGGTCTTCAATGCGACCGAACACACAATCCATGATCAGATTTTTTTCATCTGTCAGATAGAAGGAGCCATCCCGTTTTTTGCGGGGTGCCACCTGTGCGCCAAGGCGCGCAAGCCGGGCGGCGGCACTTTCCCATCCAAACGGCACAACCTCAACAGGAACGGGGCAGAGTGTGCCCAGATGGTCCACATATTTGCTGTTGTCGGCCACAACCACAAACTGGCGGGCAGCAGAAGCCACAATTTTTTCACGCAGCAACGCACCGCCGCGGCCCTTGACCAGATTTAATGTGCCGGGTTCGATTTCATCCGCGCCATCAATGGCAATGTCCAGATCAGGGTGTCGGCCAAAATCGGTAAGAGGAATCCCTTCCTCGCGGGCCTGCGCTTCTGTGGCGTCAGAGGTTGGAATGGCGCAGATGCGCAACCCTTCCTCCCGCATACGGCGGCCAAGTTCCGCTACAACAAAGACCGCTGTTGATCCTGTGCCCAGGCCTACGGCCATGCCATCCTGCACCAGGGAAGCTGCCCTGATGGCAGCCTGCTGTTTGAACTGTGCGGCAGGATCAAGTTGCGTTCCGGTCATGGCGTTTTCCTAGTTTTTCTTCTTTGTCTCGTTATGCGTCAGGGCTGGCGGCGCGGTCCAGCACCCAGCGCAGGTCCCCCATAGCAGTAATGGCGCTGGCCGGGCAGGAGGGGTCTTGCGCACGCACTTTGGCAACAGCTTCTTTCTTGCCTGCGCCTTCTACCAGAAACACCACATGGCGGCTTGCATGAATGGCCGGATAGGTGAGGGTGATGCGGGTATAAGGGGCAGCAGGCGGCACACAGGTGGCAACCCAGGCTGTCTGTTCCTTCAGAACCGGCTGGCCCGGAAAGAGGGAGGCGGTATGACCATCGCTGCCCAAGCCAAGCAGGTTGACGTCAAAGAGCGGACGATCTGCTTCAAACGTGTCTGCCCCATAGAACTGCTTCAATCGCGTTTCATAAGAGCGGGCGGCATCTTCGGCTGTGCCAATGCCGGGCATGGGGTGCAGGTTTTCGGCGGGGACTGGCACGCGCGAGAAGAGCAGGCGCTGCATCATGCCGAAATTGCTGTCCTCATGGTCATGCGGCAGGAAACGGTCATCGCCCAGAAAGAACTGCATCCGCGCCCATGGAAAACGGCTGGCATAGGGTTCGGTCGCCATCAGGCTATACAGGCTTTGTGGCGTACTGCCTCCTGAAAGGGCGATGGCGAAAGGGCCTTCGGTTTTTTCCGTGGCAAGTTGCAGCAGCCAGTCTGCCAGATGCCGTGTGGCTTCCTCCCGGTCTGCAAAAACACTCACACTTCCTGTCCGAGTATCCTGTCCTGCCATGGTTTTAGTCCTCTCCTAGCACAAAGCGCTCTATGCCTCGGGCGAACCCTTCCTCCTCAGAGGATGCGGTTGTCCATGTGGCACTTGCCTTCACGTCTTCTGTGGCCTGCCCCATGGCAATGGATACGCCACTGGCACGGAACATCAGCACATCATTGGGTTGATCACCCACTGTCAGCATGGCGGTGGCCGGAACGCCCAGCAGCCGTTCAAGTGTATGCACAACGCCGCCCTTGTTGGCGTGCGGGTGAGTGATGTCAACATAGTAGGGCTGAGAAAGCGCGGCGGAGGCTTCTGTTCCCAGTTCTCGCTGCAATGTGCTCGCTACTGACTGCATCAGAGCCGCATCATCACTCACGCCGGTAATTTTCACGACATCATCAAGCGCTGCGTCAAGATCCTGTGTTTCACGCGGGGAGAACTTCACGGTCCATTCTTCCCGCGCCACATGCGGGCCATGGGCATCAGGCACCAGCCATTCCGTGCTGGTGTAAATCCAGGCGGGAACCTGATGGTCTTTCAACAGGTCCAATGTTTTTTGCGCAGTGCTGCGGGGCAGGCGGAGGGCCTCAATCAGGCTGAGGTCCGGATGTACCATCATGCCGCCATTGAACCCGGCCAAAGGGGCGGAAAGTGCTAGGGGCTGCACCAGCATTTCCATTCCTCGCGGAGGTCTGCCGGAGGTAATGGCGAAAATGATATTCTTCTCCCGCAGCGCATGAACGGCCCGAATGGCACGCGGCGTCAGGATTTTTTCCCGCGTGACCAGCGTACCATCGACATCCGCCAGCACAAGACGGATATCATGCTGGGGGGTGGCCATGATGTCAGGCTCCGTGGGGAGTAGTGGCCTCAGGGGCTGTTTTGTCGGACGTGGGTTTTTCCACGCGCGGCAGGACCAGTTGCTCCATGGCCTTGGCCCAGCCGTCGTGATCGTTGCTGTCGGTCACGAAATGCGCGTGCGAGCGCACATGGTCCGTTGCCTGCCCCATGGCGATGGCCAGACCGGCCAGTTTCAGCATGGGGATATCGTTGTTCATGTCCCCGATGCATGCCACTTCCGATGGGGAAATACCGTAGAAGGCCGCAAGCTGACGCAGGGCGTGGCCCTTGTTGGCGTCGGATGGGGTTATGTCCAGAAACCATGAACTGGACCGGGCAACGCTGGCGCGGCCTTCCAGCAGGGAGCCAATTTCCAGTTCCTGCCGTTCAAGTGCCTCGTAATCTGCGCTGGAGCCGGTGATTTTGCCAATTCCGTTCAGGGAGCCGGCGAATGAGGACACAATATGCGGCTGCATGTGAATGGCGCGTTTTTCGGGCTCCACATAAGCCCCTGTTTCGTTTTCCACCAGCCATTCATGGCCACGGAACAGCCATGCATCAATGTGATGCACTTTCAGCATGTCCAGCGCTTCCTGCACGGCTTCCGGGTCGAGAGAAAGCTGGGAGCGAATGGTGCGGTCGGCGTTGAAAATGGTGCCGCCATTCAGCGCGCCATAGGGTGTATCAATGCCCAGCACTTCAAAATACATTTCCATGCCATTGGGCGGACGGCTGCTGACAAGACAGACTGGAACGCCAGCCTCGTTCAAGGCTTTGATCGCCGCGATGCTGTGGTGCGTGACCTGTTTTTCTGGCGTGAGCAATGTGCCGTCCATATCGGACACCACAAGTTTGATGCGGGATGCCGGGGGCGGGAGGGCAGCCTGACGGGCGTTTTCGTTAACCATCATGCAGCTTCAACTCCCGATCACATCAGAAAATAGGGTGCGGCTTTGCCTGTCAGGCTGAAAGGAAAGCCGCACCGGTAAAGGATGCCGTTAAAATACCGCGTTAGTCTTTGGTTTCAACATGGCCACCAAAGCCGAAGCGCATGGCAGACAACACTTTTTCCGCGTAGGTATTGCCGGAGCGTGAGCGGAAACGGGTAAAGAGGGCTGCCGTCATGACCGGCACGGGCACAGATTCCTCAATAGCGGCTTCAATGGTCCAGCGGCCTTCGCCGGAATCATTCACTTCCCCGGAGAATTCGGAAAGTTCACCATTTTTGGTCATGGCTTGCGCCGTGAGGTCAAGCAGCCAGGAGGAGACGACACTTCCACGGCGCCAGACTTCAGCAATATCCGCCATGTTCAGAGAGAAACGTTCGTCTTCAGCCAGAAGTGGAGAATCCTTGCGGTACATGACGTCAAACCCTTCTGCAAAGGCCTGCATCATGCCGTATTCAATGCCGTTATGAACCATTTTGACAAAATGGCCTGATCCCGCCGGGCCACAATACAGATAACCCTGCTCAGCCCGAGGATCGAGGTTTTCCCCTTCGTCACGGCCGGGGGTGCGCGGAATATCGCCAATTCCGGGTGCCAGTGCGGCAAGGATCGGATCAATATGGTCGGCTGCGGCCTTGGGGCCGCCATACATCATGCAATAGCCGCGTTCCAGACCCCACACGCCGCCGGACGTGCCGACATCAATATAATCAATGCCTTTTTCACCCAGAACTTTGGCGCGGCGGATATCGTCCTTGTAATAGGTGTTGCCCCCATCAATCACGATATCGCCGCGCTGTAGCAGGCCGCACAGAGACATCACGGTTTCTTCCGTAATCTCGCCAGCAGGCAGCATGGACCAGACAATCTTTTTCGGGCCGTTCAGCTTGGCCACCACGTCGGCCAGATTGCTGGCTGCTGTGGCACGCCCAGCTTCTGCTCGGGCCACAATTTTTTCCACGGCGGAGGTGTCACGATCATACACCACCACGTCATGCCCGTGTCGTGTCAGGCGGACGGCAATATTGCCGCCCATTCTACCAAGCCCGACGATGCCGATCTGCATGCTGCGTTCCTTCTGTTCTGTTATCAGACTGCTTGGTGCACGGCTTTGGCCAGTTCGGCCAGACCGTCTTTCAGGCTGCCCCGAATATGCACGCGCAGAGCCCGGCGACCACGTTCGGCCAGCACATCAAAATCTCCCCGCGCCTGAGCCGCTTTGACAACCCCGAAGGAGTAGTTCTCGCCAGGAACCGGCAGGTCATGGGCATCATCGGCTGTAATTTGCAGGAAAACGCCGGTGTTGGGGCCGCCTTTGTAGGCCTGCCCGGTGGAGTGCAGAAAACGGGGACCAAACTCGGCCGCTGTTGCTACGGTTTTGGCGTCACGGATTTTCAGGCGTGTGTGCTGAATCCATTCCCGCGTTGCGGCGTCCCGTTCGATATAGGCCAGCAGGGCGACATAATCCCCGGCTTTCACACGATCGAAATGGGCCTTCAGAATGGCTTCAGCGCTATCGCCTTTCAGGGCAGCGGCATTGGTCTTGTCTGCAAAGAAAGCAAACGGGCCGTGTTCCGCAAAAGGCTGTTCGGCAGGTAGTTTGCCGGTTTTGTTGTAGGCATCGGTCAGCTTGCGGGTTTCAACCTTGCTGGCTTCCACATCCGGCTGGTCAAACGGATCAATGCCCAGAAACGCGCCTGCGACCGCAGTAGCCAGTTCCCACCGGAAGAATTCCTGCGCAATCTGGCGTTTGCTGTGCAACGTGATGTTCACTACCGGCTGCCCGGCGTCAATCAACGTGGCAATGGCTTCATCCTGCTCATGCCGGTGTTCTGGTGCCAGACGCAGGTAAACAAACAGACGATCCGTGCCATAGCGTTTGGGGCCGCCCAGTGTTTCTTCATCAATGGGGATAATGCCCTTGCCGTGCTTGCCGGTGGATTCCGCCACAAGCTGTTCCAGCCAGGCGCCAAAATCGGCAATCTGCGGTGTGGCGATAACGGTCAGTTTGTCATGCCCGAACTGCGTTGCGGCAACGCCCAGAATGGTGCCAAGCAATACGCCGGGGTTCTGGGCAGGGGGCACGCTGGCATCGCTCATGCGCACGCCGCGCAGAGCGTCTTCCAGAAACAGTTTGACCGGAATGCCAGAGGCTGCGGCGGGAACCAGACCGAAATTGGAGAGCACGGAATACCGGCCACCAATCTGCGGTTCGCCAGCAAAAATTTTCCAGAAACCTTCTTTCTTGGCAAGGGCTTCCAGCTTGGAGCCGGGGTCTGTAATCGCGACAAAATGGCTGCCAACTTTCTCGCCCAGCGCCTTTTTGGCGAGGTCATGAAAATAGGCCAGCATGATGTTGGGTTCAAGCGTGCCGCCAGATTTGGAGGCAACGATGAACAGCGTATTGGCCGGGTCAATCTTCTTGGCGTAGGTCGCAACCTGCTGCGGGTCCGTGCTGTCCAGCACATACAGGTGGCCAAAGCCTTCATGCTTGCCGAATGTTTCCGCCAGCACTTCCGGACCAAGGCTTGAGCCGCCCATGCCCATCAGCAGAACCTGTTTGAAACCACGGGCTTTGACTTCAGCCTGAAAGCTTTCCAGTTCGGCAACGTGGGCAAGGCGTTCATCAACCGTGTCCAGCCATTTCAGCCATTTGGCTTCCTCACCGCCGGTCCAGACGGAGGCATCCTTGTTCCACAGTTTGCGGATAGTGCCATCCTTGCACCAGTCTTTCAGACCTTTTTGCACGGCATTTTCGAGGTCTGCCGGAAGGGCTGTCTTGATGTCCGTCAGCTTCTCACCCAGCAGGGCCTTCTGCTTGGTGGCCACAGACCCCAGAAGACCATCAAAAGCCTCTGCAAAGGAGGTCACACCTTCATCAACCAGAATGCGCGTAACGCCATCCAGGTTCAGGCCAAGCCGTTCAGCTTCCGCCAGAACGTGGCGTGCGGCATCAATTCCGGTGCCCAGGGTTTCCTTGACCGTACCATGATCACGGAAGGCATCCATGGTGGCGGGGGGCAGGGTGTTAACCGTGTGCGGGCCGATCAGGCTGTCTACATACAGCACATCGCTGTAAGCCTTATCCTTGGTGCCGGTAGACGCCCACAACAGGCGCTGTGGCTGTGCACCGGCTGCTTCCAGCGTTTTCCAGCGCGGGGTCTGGATAATTTCCTGCCAATACACGTAAGCCAGTTTGGCGTTGGCGATGGCCACCTTGCCACGCAGGGCCTTCAGGGCCTCGGCTTCCGCATCTCCGGCTTTGACGCGGCGGTCTATTTCCGCATCAATCTTGCCGTCAATGCGGCTGACAAAGAACGAGGCCACGGAGGCCACACGGGAGATGTCTCCTCCTTTTTTATGCAGGTCTTCCAACCCGGAGAGCCATGCATCCACCACTGCTTTGTAGGCGGAAAGCGCAAAAATGAGCGTTACGTTGACATTGATGCCCGCTGCGATGGTTTCCCGAATGGCGGGGATGCTTTCCGGTGTGGCCGGAATCTTGATCATCAGATTGGGTTCGGCCACATCGGCCCACAGGCGGGCTGCTTCATGGGCCGTGGCTTTTTCGTCCCGTGCGAGATAGGGGGAGACTTCAAGGCTTACAAAGCCATCTCGCCGCTTGGTCTGCTCATAAACCGGGGCCAGAACATGGGCGGCCTTCTTGATGTCCTGCACGGCGAGTTTTTCATACAGCTCACCGGGGGAGACGATTTCTTCCGCCAGAATGGTTTTGATCTGGGGGTCGTATTCCGTGCCTTCTCCCATGGCTTTCTGGAAGATGGCCGGGTTGGACGTCACGCCACGCACATCATCAGTCTGCACCAGACGTGCCAGAGACCCATCTTCCACAAAGGAGCGGCGGATGAAGTCCAGCCATGGAGACTGTTGAACCGCTGCCAGAGCCTGTAGCGGGTTTGCCACCTGAGTGTGTGAAGCAGTCATGCGTAACGTCCCTTCTCTGCTGCGCTCCCGCCTGAAATGGCGGGCAGGAGCGCATTCTACGTGCATTCTGTATGGCGCGTGGTGGAACCACGCCCGGCTTTAACGGGCCTGACGGCGCGCGGCTTCCAGAACGGCTTCTGGTGTAAAGCCGAACTTTGCCATCAGTTTGCCCGCCGGGGCGGAGGCCCCAAATCCGTGCATGGCAATGATCTCCCCCCTGAAGCCAGTGTAGCGGTCCCACCCGATAGGGGAGGCAGCTTCAATGGCGACACGGCCCGTTATGGAAGGCGGTAGCACGCTATCACGGTAGGATTGTGGCTGGGCTTCAAACAGTTCCCAGCTTGGCATGGAGACCACGCGGGCCGGAATGCCGTCTTTGCTCAGGGCTTCATAGGCAGAGACAGCCAGAGACAGTTCACTGCCCGAGGCAATCAGGATCACCTTGGGTGTTTCCTTGCTGTCTGCCAGCACATAAGCGCCTTTCGCAACGCCGGAGGCCGGAGCGTAACGGCTGCGATCCAGCGTAGGCAGGTTTTGGCGGCTGAGTGCCAGAGCGACCGGGCCATCCTGCTTGGCAATCAGAAAGCGCCACGCTTCCGCAACTTCATTTGCATCACCGGGGCGGATGGTGGTCATGCCCGGTGTGGCACGAAGCTGCACAAGCTGTTCGATTGGCTGATGGGTTGGCCCGTCTTCACCCACCCCGATGGAATCATGGGTGAAGACATACGTGACCGGCTGCTGCATGAGGGACGCCAGACGGATGGGTGCCTTCATGTAATCAGAGAAAATCAGGAACCCGGCGCAGAACGGACGCAGACCATAGAGGGCCATGCCGTTTACAATGGCCCCCATGGCGTGTTCACGCACACCGAAATGGAGGTTCCGCCCTGCATAGGAGCCGTTCCATTCCTTGGGCTGGAAGCTTTGCTCGCCTTTGAGAAGGGTTTTGGTGGAGGGGGCAAGGTCAGCAGAGCCACCCAGCAGCCACGGCAGGCGACCCGCCACGGCGTTCAGCACTTCACCAGAGCTGGCGCGCGAGGCAACGCCTTTTTCGCTGGCCTCATAGGTCGGGATGTCTGCATCCCAGCCCTCCGGCAGGGTGCCGCCGAAAATACCATCCAGTTCAGCGGCCAGTTCCGGGTAATCCTTGCGGTAAGCCGCGAACAGTTTTTCCCACGCTGCGCGGGCGGTTGCGCCACGTGCGCCAAGGCCCTGCTGCATGTGGGGCAGAACGCCATCAGGCACATAGAAGCTTTTGTCTTCTGGCCAGCCGTAGGCTTTCTTGGTTTCCCGAATTTCTTCCACACCCAGCGGCTCGCCATGGGCTGCGGCCGTGCCAGCCTTATGCGGTGCGCCCCAGGCAATAACAGAATGTATAAGGATAAAGGTGGGGCGGGTTGTCTCCGCTTTGGCTTTGGCCAGAAGGTCTTTCAGGGCTGCGGTATCGTTCGCATCCTTCAGTTCCAGCACCTGCCAGCCATAGGCGGCAAACCGTTCACCCACATTTTCTGTCAGGGCGATATCGGTGGACCCTTCAATGGAGATACGGTTGGCATCGTACATCCAGATCAGGTTGCCCAGTTTCAGATGTCCGGCGGTTGAGGCGGCCTCGCTGGAGATTCCTTCCATCATGTCGCCATCCCCACACAGGGTATAGACATGGTGGTTGAATAGCTCAAAACCCGGCTTGTTGTAGCGCGCGGCCAGCCATTTCTCGGCCATGGCCATACCCACCGAATTGCCACAACCCTGACCCAGCGGGCCGGTTGTGGTTTCAACGCCCGTGGTGTGGCCGTATTCCGGATGCCCGGGTGTTTTGGAATCAAGCTGGCGGAACTGCTCAAGGTCTTCCACCGTCAGGGCGGGGGCGTTGGTGACCTTGCCCTGTTTGACCTGCCGAACCCCGGCCAGATAAATGAGGGAATAGATCAGCATGGATGCATGGCCGATGGACAGCACAAAGCGGTCACGGTTCGGCCACAGCGGGTCTGCTGGATCGTAATTCAGCACATCCTGCCACAGGGTATAGGCAACAGGAGCCAAGGCCATGGCTGTGCCCGGGTGCCCGGAATTGGCTTTCTGCACAGCATCCATGGAAAGGGTGCGGATGGTGTTGATGCACAGGTTATCGAGACTGGCCGTCCCGCCGGCTTCCGCACCGTCTGGTGCGCGGAGAGGGGTGGGAAATAAGGCACGCATGCTAACCTATCCTCCAGAGTGGGCTTCTTCCGGCCCGCAAAATATTCTGGAGCCCGTACACCGCTTTATAGAACAAAAAGCGGCTGCTGGCTCCTCAAGGCTCCGCACATTCACACGGTCAGGTGTTGCTCGGCAAGAGAGCAGGCGCAATCCTGATGAAGCAGGGACATAAAATGCGGAATGGTCTTCTGATGTAACGCCCGAAAAACCTGCGGGCTGCATGAGAACTCAGGGCATGGGGCCGTTATTTTTCTGCATCTGAACCTAGGTGGTGCGCGGAAGAAAACTAGGGGAGCCCTCTTTAATGGGAGCTTGGTGCCTTTGTTGGGGCGGATAGCCTGATCAGGTGAGGGAAGATTGAGCAGAGGGGGATGTTATCACAAACCCGTGATGACGGTCTGATGAGGCGCGACGCATCATACTCGCGAGAGTGTAATCTGCTCTGCGGGAAGGAAACGCTGCACAGGATGGTGCGTTTGCGTTATAGAGTTTTATACGCGGTGCAATCTTACCTTGGTGTGCGTCGCTGACTGCGCGCTTGTTTTGCAACCCGCAAACACTTTAACCGGAGGTTGGTCATGACAGAGGTTTCTTCTCAGGACCCCCGTTTGCAGGACTCCATGTCCGCAGGCGCAGAGGCAGCGGCAAGTGGGTTTACACAACAGCAGATTGAAGCCTTGTTCATTAACGCCGCGCGTGAAGGGGATGCAGAACTTCTGGCAAGTTTTCTTGAAGCCGGAATGGACCCCAACCTGCGCGCTGAAAAAGGATATACGCCCCTTATTCTGGCGGCTTACAACGGCAATATAGATGCTGTTTCAGCCTTGCTGAAAGGCGGAGCCAAGCCTGACCTGCAAGATGAAAAAGGGGCAACTGCACTGGCTGGGGTGGCCTTTAAAGGCAATCTGCCGATCGCGCGCCTTCTGCTGGAAGCAGGGGCCGGGGTCGATGTGCCCAATAGTGTTGGCCGTACGCCGCTGATGTTTGCCGTAATGTTCGGGCGGGATGACATGGCCAAGCTGCTGCTGAAAGCAGGCGCCTGCCCAACCCGCCGTGATGGAGAAGGGCTGAACGCGCAGGATCTTGCGCGCAGGCAGGGGAACACCGTGCTTGCAGGCCTGATGAAACAGGAAACACGCGCAGCCTCCTGACGGAACTGGGCGTGTCGAGACGCGGATTGAAAAGATCGTCCGTCAGTTTGGAATAGCCGTCAGGCTGGTCTGGCGGAGGTTCCGTAGCTGAATACTGAGGGTTTTGTCCCTATGGGTCGTGTAGATCTTTAAAACTGCTTTTTTAGGTTCTGCAAAATTCTTCCTCATGCCTGTGTCGCAGATTTTCCGGCAGCGTCTGTGCGTGATCAGAGTAGCGTCAGGCGTAACAGAGCCCATTCCGCGTAGGATATAGGGCGGAGGGATCTGCTTCTTGATTGGCAGGGTTTTCAGTCAGGGCAGCATCAGGTAGGGGAAAGGGCGGCCACTTTCGGGTCGCCTCTTTTTTTTGCGGATAGTTCAGCATGAGCCGTTTCTGGAGCCCCCTTGTCCATAGTCTGACGCCCTATGTGCCGGGTGAGCAGCCAAAACTGGCTGATCTGATCAAGCTGAACACCAATGAATCTCCCTATGGTCCGTCTCCGCGTGCGTTGGAGGCCATGCGGGCCTCAGCGGATGAGAGCATGCGCCTGTATCCTGACCCGGAATGTCTGGCCCTGCGCACGGCGCTGGGGAAGCGTGTTGGGTTGCCGCCCGAGTATGTGTTTGTCGGGAACGGGTCTGATGAGGTGCTGGCACATGCGTTTCAGGCGTTGTTCGCGCATGGGGACCCGCTGCTGTTTGCGGATGTGACCTACAGTTTCTACAAAGTTTATTGTGGTCTCTATTCCCTGCCATACCGGCTTGTGCCGCTGACGGAAGACATGCGCGTTCGGGTGCAGGATTACACCGGATCATGCAGTGGCGTTGTCCTGGCCAACCCCAATGCGCCTACCGGGGTTGCTCTGGGGCTTGATGATATCAAGGCCTTGTTGGCCATGCATCCTGACCGCGTTGTGCTGGTGGATGAAGCCTATGTGGATTTTGGTGCGGAAAGCGCTGTAACCTTGGTGAAAGACTATCCCAATCTTCTGGTGGTGCAGACGTTCTCCAAGTCTCGGGCTCTGGCTGGTGCGCGCGTGGGGTTTGCATTCGGTCAGCCGGACCTGATTGAAGCGCTGGTGCGCGTCAAGGACAGCTTTAATTCCTACCCGCTTGACCGCATTGCGCAGGCGGGTGCAACGGCTTCCGTTGAAGATGAAGCGTGGTTTGAGCAGTCCGTTCAGAAGGTTATTGCGTCCCGCACCAGTTTGACCTCAGGCTTGCAGGGGCTGGGGTTTGACGTCTTGCCTTCACAAGCCAATTTTGTTTATGCTCACCATGCTGATCGTGATGCGGTGCAACTGGCGGCGGCCCTGCGGGAGCGCGCCATAATTGTTCGCCACTTGCGTGGTCCGCGCACATCATCGTGGTTGCGTATTACGGTTGGGACAGACCAGCAGTGCGCTATGCTGCTCTCTGCCTTGCGGGATATCCTGCACCGCAATACCTGAGCACGCTTTTACCGTCGGCCAGATCAGGCTCCGGCGGTCGGGCGTGTTTTCTGTATCAATAATCAGGATGTTTTTTCTCCCCTTTGCCAAAAGCGGGAGAGGAAGCTCGTTATTTGTGTGCTCTGTGTGGTGTGGTGCCACATAAGGGCGTGTTTGAGAGATGGAGTTTACCCCCATGCGTGCCTTTCATGGTCAGCTTTCTGACAACCAGCCCATTCGGCGCAATCTGGCTGAAAAGCAGAAACAGCTGCGCGATCTCAAGGAAACTCTGGCGGGCATGAAGTCTCACACCTCTCCGGCCCTGAAGGAGAGCGTGCGGAAGCGTATTGCCCAGCTTGAAGCGGAAATCAGCGCGGCTCCGGTCTTGAAATCTGCCAAGAAAGCTTCTGCCCCTCGTCAGGGGACGGGAGCGCCGCAGGGGCGCCGGCCTATGCGGGGAAAATAAGAGGCCGGGCGGGGTACAGCCATTTTGTAACCCCGCCACCTCGTGATATGTAGCTGGCGACTCTGCAAAGGCAGGCTGGACTGGTTTTTCAGAAAGCAGTTCAGTCGTCTCGGGAGCAAAGGTCATCATTTCGGGAAGTAGGAGTAGAGTGATGGCCGGAACCACCTCGTCCGCTATGCCTGACTTTCTCTCAGAAGGCGGCACTTTGCTGCGTGATGGCCTGATCTGGGCCATTTTCTGCCGGGCAGGACAGGAGCCTCTGGAGCTTGACCGGGATGTGGTTTCCCATAGGCTGGCAACGGGCGTTTTCCCGCCTGAAATTGCAGCCATGGAAGGCTGGGCATGGTTCCATTTTGATATTGTCCATACCCTCTCCCGCGCACAGATCGAAAGTATTCCCTCCCTGCCGGAAGAAGTGCGGCAGGTTCTCACCAATCTGGAACGCAGCATCCGTCTGGACAATGAAGAGGAAACGGTGTTCGGCGCGCTACCCGCGTTTGATGACACCACCACGGATGATGACCGCAATGTCAGCACATGGCGGTTTGCGCTTCAGCCTGATTTGCTGATCACTACCCGCAGGCATCCCATCCCTGCGCTGGGGGTGGTGTATCATGAATTGCAGCGTGGGCTTGTGCCGCGTTCTCCGGCCAATCTGGTTGACCGAGCCCTGCTGGAATTTGCCGATACGTTGCGCCGTGATTTTGCCCGACTGGATGATCAGTTAGACCGGGCGGAAGATGTTCTGCTGATGCTGGACCGGGATACGGACCTGGGACGTATGAGCGGGCTTCTTGGTCTTGTCAGACGGCGCTCGACGGAACTGCGGCGCGTTCTGGCTCCTGTTGACCGTATTTTTCGTGATGAAGAACTTGAGCTGCCGGAATGGGCAGAGGATGACCTGCGTGACCGTTCCCAACGGCAGGTTCATGCTGCGCTGGATGACCTTCTGGCGTTGCAGGACCGTGCCCGCTCCCTTCAGGACGAACTGACGTCCAATCAGGCGGAAGAAACCAACCGTCGGCTGTATATCGTGTCCGTTGGCACAACATTGATGCTGCCTGCCACGTTTGTAACCGGCTTTTTCGGCATGAATACGGGCGGCATGTTCCTGACCGATGGATCCTGGGGCACGGTGGAGGCCGGAGGGCTGTGCTTCATCATCATGCTTGGCACCTGGCTGGTTCTCAAGGTGACAAAGCTGCTCTGATCAGGACGCCAGCGCACGGATTCGTGCGCTTCACAGTGCTGCGTGTCTGCTAAACGCGGGCTTGCGACCAGTGGTTCCGCACGCATGTCAGGGGAATGCTGACATATGCGATGTTCTCAGGGAGAGAACGTATCGGAAACCTGATAATCACTTCTGACAAAAGAAGAAAAATCGTTTTTTTTCTTTTGAGACTGCAAATCAGGTGTTTTGAGACAGGGAATGTTCTGCTGACCGAGAGGTAAAGGGTCGGTTAATCTTTTATGAAATACCGGGTGGTACAGGTGAAATGCGCGGTATTCCGCGTTTAATACGGGCATCGCAACTCAGCTCGTGGTTCCCATGCTCCATTTTGCTCCGTACTCGGTGCTTTCCCTTCTGGCACTGACCATCTGTTTCCTGTTGGTCTGTGTTTTTGAATTTGTTAACGGCTTTCATGATACGGCCAATGCCGTTGCAACGGTTATTTACACGCATTCCCTCAAGCCCAAGCAGGCCGTGCTCTGGTCTGGCCTCATGAACTTCATCGGGGTGTTGGCTGGCGGTATCAGCGTGGCTTACGGCCTTGTTGAACTGCTTCCCGCAGACGTGCTCTCGCCCCCTAACGGTGACCCCGCCGTGCCCATGCTGATCGCCCTGTTTGGCACGGCGCTGGCGTGGAACCTGTTTACCTGGTGGTTTGGTATTCCCAATTCCAGTTCACACTGCGTCATTGGCGCTCTGATTGGTGTGGCGATTGGGGATGCGTTTCTGCATGCCCGTGGATTGGGCAACAGTGTTGACTGGTCCCAGATCTGGAAAGT
The DNA here is from genome assembly GCF_001499615.1 of Acetobacter senegalensis. Lineage (NCBI taxonomy): Bacteria > Pseudomonadati > Pseudomonadota > Alphaproteobacteria > Acetobacterales > Acetobacteraceae > Acetobacter > Acetobacter senegalensis. The sequence goes on from NZ_LN606600.1 coordinate 2,622,649, forward strand.
GCTGCGGGCGCTGGCAATTTCCCCCATTCTTGGGTTGGTGGGGGCCGGGCTGCTCTACACCCTCATGAAACTGGTGATAAAGGACCCGGAACTGTATCAGCCGCCGCAGGGTGAAAAGCCGCCGCATAAATTTGTGCGTGGTCTGCTGATCCTGACCTGCACGGGTGTCAGCTTCTCCCACGGCAGCAATGATGGTCAGAAAAGTATCGGCCTGATCATGTTGACCATTATCGGTATTCTGCCCGCTACCTTTGCGCTCAGCCCCAATGCGGCACCGCATATTGCCCAGATCGCGCCTCAGGCCGTCATTGCTGCTCCGCTGATCGACAAGTACGATCATGATGGCCTGCGTGATGAAGCTGTGCTTTCAGCCAACCGTTTGCAGAACACGGACCCTGCAAAGGTTATTCCTTCCATGCTGCGGGCTGATATTTACGAGGTTATTGCTGGCCTGAAAGCCGTGACCAACAATCCGGATGCCTCTGCTGCTGATAAGAAAACAGCCAAGGATATCAGTGCTACCCTGCGCCCCACTGTGGAATATGCCCCTTGGTGGGTGCGTCTGCTCAGCGCGCTGTGCCTCGGTCTGGGCACGATGATCGGCTACAAACGTATCGTCCATACGTTGGGTGAGAAAATTGGCAACACCCATCTTACACCGGCACAGGGCGCTTCGGCAGAACTGGTGGGTGCAGGTCTGATCGCCACGGCTGGTTATACTGGCCTGCCCGTATCAACCACGCACATTATCACGGCTGGTATTGCTGGCACCATGATAGGTTCAGGAAGCGGCATCAACCCGGCCATGCTGACCAAAATTGCGCTGGCGTGGATTTTCACATTGCCCATTACCATCGCGATTGCAGCTTCTCTGTTTTATGTCATGAGCATGTAAGAACAGGCGTGCCTGCACAGGTGCAATGACTGCATTTTGGAACCCTGTCTGACTTTGTCAGGCAGGGTTTTTTCTTGCCGGAAGCGGTCGTCACGTTACTGCATTTTAGGGAAGAGACTGTTTTGAAAGGCGCATTGTTTAAGCACGGGAGGGGCTGAGGCTAATACTAATACGTTGGAATTCCGTGTCGATGGCCCTGTCTCGTGCCTTCAAGCTTACCTTTTGGCTCAAAGAACACCTGCCTGTTATCACATGCTGATTTTTTAAACGGCCACCACGAGAGGACAAAAGAGGCCCTCATTCCTCCGGCCGATGGGGCTTCCATCTCGGAAAGACGGCGAACAGGTGTGCAGAGGTAAGAAGCCTCAGCAGGTCAAGTGTCCGGAAAAGCGTTCAAATTTGAAAAGCGCGGGCAGAGAGAGCGTTACGCGCTGCGGGGAGCCAGAAGGATCATCAGGGCGCCCCCCAGGCAGATCAGCGCACCCAGTATTTCCCACCTGTCCGGGCTTCTGCCTTCCACCAGCCGCATCCACAGCAGGGAAGCGGTGATATAGACACCGCCGTAAGCGGCATAGGCGCGGCCTGCGCTGTCTGAATCGATACGGGTGAGGAGTGTGGCAAACAGGATAAGGCTCAACAGCCCCGGAACCAGAAGCCAGACGGAACGGCCCTCCTTGAGCCACAGCCAGACGGCAAAACACCCGGCAATTTCGGCAAAACCTGCTGCCAGATAAATAACCAGAGGTTTCAGGAGCAGCATCAAACCCGTCTTTCAGGCTGGAGGGGCGGCAGACGCGCGATAAGCCTGCATGACGTCTTGGGTCGGACCATCCATATGGATGCGGCCTGCTTCCATCCACACTAGCCGGGTACACCATTTTTCCAGCACATCCAGCGCATGGGAGGTGATGACCAGAATATCGGTGCCGTTTACCACGGTGGCGAGACGTTCTTCAGCCCGTTTCTGAAAATGGGCATCGCCTGCCATGAACCATTCATCCATCAGCAGGATTTGCGGGGTCATGGTGGTGGCAATCCCAAACCCCAGCCGAATGCGCATGCCGGTGGAATAAAGGCGAACCGGCAGATCCATAAAGGTTTCAAGTTGGGCAAAGGCTTCTACATCCTGCTCCAACTGTTTGATCTGCGCGGTTGTCATTCCCTTGTGACGGCCCATCAGGGTGATGTTCTCCCGCCCTGTCAGTTCCTGGTTCATTCCGGAATTGACATCCAGCAGAGCCGCAACCTGACCATGAATGTGCACATTCGGGGCATCAGGCATGTAGATGCTGGCCAGAACACGCAGCAGGGTGGATTTTCCAGCCCCGTTATGGCCAATCAGCCCCACGCGTTCCCCTGCGCGGATATGCAGTGAGACATCTTCCAGCGCCTGCACGTAAACCGTACCGCTTTCCCCTGGCCTCATCTGCACCTGGCCGCCGGTACGGGGGCCGGTGGCGTGGTTCAGAATGGACTTTCCCCGCTTGAACAGCATTTTCTTGAGGGAACGTGCTCCCCCATGAAAAATGGGAAAATCAAGGGAGAGGTGATCAATATCAATGCGGGATGTGCCGCGGGGTACGCGCCGCGCCTCAAGAGGAGATGTGCTCATACCCAGAATGCCAGCCTGTTGCGGGAGCGGGAGAATGTGAACAGTGCCAGCAGGCACAGCAGCACGCTGGCGGCAAGGGCGATTATCCATGCCATTCCGCTGGGCAGCTGACCCAGAAAGGGTCTGCGCACGATTTCCAGCAGCGAATAGAAGGGGTTCAGATAAAGCCACCATGCTGCAGCGCCAATCTGCTTGGGCTCCCAAATGATGGGTGTCACGTAAAACAGGATCTGAAGAAGGCTGCCCACAATAGGTGGAATATCCCGAAAGCGTGCGCAGACCGACCCCAGAAGCAGGCAAAAAGCCACACAGTCCAGAAGCCATAAGGCAAGGGCCGGGAGGGCAAGGAGCATGGTGACACCCGGCCAGACCCCCATCATGATGAAGACCCCCACCGGCACAACAACAGTATAGCTGAACATGATGCCGCAGCGGATGGTGGTGCGCAAAGCCTGCACGGTATACGGCATTGTGACAGAGCGCAGTGTATTGGCTGCGTTGGTGAACGTATTGCAGCTTTCCTGAATAAGCGTGGAGAGCCCATTCTGCCACAGAATCAGCGAAATTGAGATGTAGGGCAGGTAATCGTGAATGTTTAGATGAAAAAGCTGAGAATAGATAACCCCCATGGCACCAACCATAACCGCTGTTGTAAGCGTGAGCCAGAAAGGCCCGAAGGTTGAGCCGCTATATTGCAGCCGGACATCCAGCCACCCCAGCGTTGTTGCCAGACGCCACAGAGCACATGCATCTGCAATATCCTGGCAGGCAAGCAGAATGCGGGATTTTTTCACGCCCCATTTCTCTGGTTCTCCAGAGTTGTGTGGGGCAGGGGCAGAAAGATCTGCTCCGAATGTCTGCTCAGGGGGGGAGGAACTGACCATCATGCCTTCTCGCCTATCCGATCAGGCTTATGCCTGCAACTCTCGGCTCTTACGCCCTATGCTCTGTGCGCATGACGTGTTGCATGGAAAAGAATGGCGTTATAAACATTTAAAAAAGATTTTTTCCAAACACTTTCAGGAGGGTTTCCGGGTCGGCCGGTGCTCCTCGTCTTTCAGGCAGGGCGGATATAATCCATGACATCCAGGCCATCTTTCTGTTCCGGCGCTTTTCTGGCCCGGCGCAGTGGCAGAATGCTGCGTCGTGTTCTCAGCACATCTCCAGCACTTGGGCTTCTGGCCTTGCTGGCGGCGTGCGCGGGCCAGCCCCGCCCTGGTGATGCTCCGTCCATGCCGGTAGCCGAGGAAGCTGCCCAATACCGGGCGCATGCGCGGTCCTATTATGCGCCACCCGGTCCGCCGGAAGATCCGTGGGGGCCGTATATTCAGGAGGCCGCCAAACGGTTTGACGTGCCGGAAGCCTGGGTTCGGGCTGTAATGCAGCAGGAATCAGGAGGCCGCCTGTTCCATAACGGTCAGTTTGTTACATCGGTTCCCGGTGCCATGGGGCTGATGCAGTTGATGCCACCCACCTATGATGAAATGCGTTACGCCTACAATCTGGGGGATGACCCCTATGAACCGCATGACAACATCATGGCGGGAACGGCTTATCTGCGGCAGATGTATGATATCTACGGGTCTCCCGGGTTTCTGGCCGCCTACAATGCGGGGCCGGGTCGGCTTGAAGATTTTTTGACGCGCAACCGTACTCTGCCGCGTGAGACCCGCAATTATGTGGCCTCCATCGGGCGCAAGATTGTCGGGATTTCTCCGTCCAATCGGTCTCAGGCAGATATTCTGGTCGCCAGCCACGATTCCATGGCCCTTGCCTATCAGCCTGTGCAGACCAATCCTGAAACAAGTGCCGTGCGCACGGCATGGGCCCGCCGACAGGGTGGAAGTGCTGCCAGCACGCAGCCAGTACAGGTGGCGGAAGCCGCCAGTGATGGTAATCCGCCTGTAACGCCTTCCTATGGGGCGGACTGGCATCCAGTTGGGCATTCGGGGTCCAGCATTGCAGCAGCCACTGCCCGGAATGATGTAAGCGCCGCATGGGCCAAACGGCTGGGAGCGGGCGCAGCCGCAACAGAGTCCGAGCCGGTTCAGGTGGCTCAGGCGGTCGATTCTTCCGAACCTGTCGATAACCCCATTGCGGACCCTGAGCAGGAAGAGGCGGCCCCAGCGCATGTTGTGCGCGTAGCGGCCTCTACGCCAGCGCCTTCTGCCCCGCAGAGCAGCCATAATTTTCATCTGGTCACGCCAGCCATGGCCGAACCGGCTCCTTTGTTGACCCGCAAAGCCCGTACAGCCGCGGCGCGGGACTGGGCCATTCAAGTGGGCGCATTTGGATCAGCATCCATGGCTCAGCAGGCCACAGGGCAGGCGAGAACACGTGCAAACGCCTCGCTCTCTGGGGCCAAGGCGCAGGTGGCGGCGGTGCAGGTGAACAAAAGCCGTCTTTACCGTGCGCGGCTCACAAATCTTTCGCATGAAGATGCGGTTGCGGCGTGCCGTCGTCTAAGCGGGTGTGTGGTGGTTTCTCCGTCTTCCCGGTCCTGAAATTTTTCGGGCCAGTTCGAAGAAGAGAGGCAGAGCGAAAAGCCAACGCCCCTTATGGTGTTTAAAGAGATACCTACCTTTTAGGTCAGACGTCTTGAAAAGCCTGTCAGATCACCTGACAGGCTTTTTTATGGTCCTGCACCGATCAAGTGGACTGACCTGATGACTTATTCCATTTTTTGGGAATGGAGCATGGCTCAAGCGGAGCAAGGGGAGATGCCGGACAGGAAATATCGCTTGCCAAAGGCGAGGGGCGGAGCAGCGGCAGTCTTGATGAGGGCAAACTGCCGGGAACGCCGACCGTGGAGCATGGTGGCGGCTTTATGCTCCACAGTTCGACCGTGATGGGTGAGAGTCTTATTTCTTGTCCTGATTTTTGGATTTTGGAGTTCCTGCTGGCAAGGGCGCGTTTTCCCTGCCTGAATAGCGGTCAATAATCTGGTCCACCGCAGCAGCGGCTTCCTGCGCGGCCACTACCGCGACATCGCCCCAATACTGGTCCAGAGAATGAGCATCGATATCATGCAACTGGGTGGCGGCACCGGCTTCCTTGCCTGCTTTATCCAAAACCTGCCACACAATCTCAATGTGATCTTGCGGGTGGCCTGTGGTGCCTGTGGGGCCAGGTGTGAGCTTGACGTGTCCCTTCACCGTGAAATCCGCATTTTCAGGTGAGTTCTGCAACGTGTCTGGCGTATTGCGGAAGGATGCGGCGAACGCGCGGGAGAGGGAGATATCACCATCCCCCGGTGCGCCGGTAACTCCGGTAAAATAAACCCGTGCGGCACGATGCTTCAGGCTATGCGGGTCTTTTTCCATGTCGTCCGCCTGAATGCCGGTCAGGACAGAAGCAATGCGGGGGGCGGCATCCGCTGCCACAAGGTTCAGCATCTGGGCATCGGCTGTTGACCATTGTTGCGCGGGCACAGGTGCGCCTTCCTGCGTTGCGCGGATCTCGTTTTTGGGGGTCATGACCATATAAACAGGTACAACTTGATCGCCGCGCATTTCCGCCCGCACTTTTAGCCACCAGTCCCCCTTGCGTACCGGTTGGGCCATGGCGGGAATGGTCTGTTGCAGCAGTTCTGTTGCCAGATCCTTGGCCCACACCTGCGCGCCATCATTGGGGAGAAGAGAGTCCGCAGGGGTAGGAATATCCAGACGGGAAGGCGGAGCATTCGCCGCAAGCTGCTTGGCTTCTTTCCCCGGGTTGGAAAACGGATGAGGGACATCCAGACAGCCAGCCAGCAAAAGCAGAGCAGAGAGAGGAAGGGCTGTCTGACGCAAGAAAGATGTCATCCGTTCAGGACTCCTGGTGCAATAACGGAAATCTGGTGGCCGATAGGCCCGCCACCAGCCAGTGTACGTCTCCGGTGGCTGAAAAAGCGTTTGTCATCACGCATGGTATCAACACCCAGAGCAGCGGCATGGCCAATGCCTGCACGTTCAAGCCGGAACACGCACCATCCGGCCAGATCAAACTGGTAATGGTTAGGGCGCTGGCCCGGCGCAAAAAAACGGGCAGCCTGTGGGTCAGCGGAAACAATGGCGTGGTGCATGTCCTCGCCTGTTTCATAGCTTTCCTGCACAATGCAGGGGCCAACTACGGCCCGTATGTCTGTCGGGGTTGCGCCCAGATCCTGCATGGCGTTCAGGGTTGCTTCAAGAACTCCGGCCAATGCACCACGCCATCCGGCATGGGCTGCCCCCACCACACGACCATCGGCGGAGGCAAACAGCACGGGAGCGCAATCTGCGGTTATGGTGCCTAGCGCAACATCCGGGCGTGTGGTGACCATGGCATCAGCTTCTTCTCCCGCTCCAAACGGCCAGGGCTCAGTTACCGTGATAACGCGCTTGCCGTGAACCTGCGTAACGCCGAGCAGATTGTCTGCGGATACACCGATCCACTGCGCAACACGGCGGCGGTTTTCCGCCAGATTGGCCGGATCATCCCCCGCGCGGGTTGAGCAGTTAAGGCTGGCATAGGGGCCGGTGGAGACCCCGCCTTCACGCGTAAAAAACCCGTGCCGCGTGCCGGACAGCAAGGGGCTGGTCAAAGGGGAAGGCTTAGTGCCAGAAGGCTGAGAGGTGCTGGGGCGGATGCCGGAGGTCATGCAGCCGGTCCTTTCATAAAGCCGGGAGGCGCAGGCAGGGTGGGGCTGGTGAGCGCCAGAACGCGGAAAAGGTGCCCCATTTTTTCCGGTGCCGCCAAGCGTTGTGCACCACTGCGAAGCATGGCGGCGTCTTCCTCGCTGGCATGGGTTGCAAGCTGTTCGGTCCGTTTCATCAGCCCTAAAGCACGTAAAAACGTCCCTTGTGTGACCGCCCCGTAAGTTTGAGCACCCGCTTGCTTTGCTTGTGCGGCAAAAGCTGTGAAATCAACATGGGCGGTCAGGTCGGCTTCCCCGGCGGCTTCAAGGGGGTGGGCCGGGCGAGCATGCCGCAATGCCTGCAGGGAGTCTCCGGTCAGGCTGGAAGAATGGCCGTAATCAAGAAACAGAGCTGCTCCCGGTGTGTGGCAGAAGCGCTGGCCGAGCATCTGGGCCACAGCGAGGGCAGGTTCACAAACCTCCACCACGCTGTTGTCTTCTAATGTTCGGCCGTCTGGCAGAACTGGTGGGGGGCAGGGAGCCAGGCAGAACGATGCACCTTGTACATAGCGTTCCTGCCAGCCGTTCTTGGGGTTGTGTTCAAACTGGCGGATGGGGAGGGCATCGAGAAATTCATTGGCCAGCAGGATCATCGGTCCGTCAGGCAGGCTTTCCAGCGTGTCATGCCAGGTGGGGTGCGTGTAGCGTGCCAAGGCGGCCTGCTGAGCTTTCCGCATCAGCGGCGAGGTTTCAATCAGATGCACCTCAAGGGACTGGGCAAAAGCTGGCACCTGCTTGGAAATCAACCGTAGGGCGTCCGCCATTAACGTGCCGCGCCCGGGTCCTGCTTCTGCAAGAATGATGCGGTTCGGGCGGCCCATGCTGATCCAGACCATGGCGGCCCATGCCCCCAGAAGTTCCCCGAAGACCTGCGAGATTTCAGGCGCAGTGATGAAGTCCGATAGCAAGGGGTGCGTTGCGTAATAGCGGGCATTGGCGCGCGCCATGAACACATCCAGCCGTTCGGCTTCGGGGGGGAGGGGAGGCATGGTTCGCAGTCTCAGGATTCAGCGGTTTCAGCATCCGTAAGCGGCAAACCTGCATAAACGGGGCTGCGGCGGGCATGCATGATCAGCGCACCACCAGCGATAATCATGGGAATGCACAGCAATTGCCCCATGGTCAGCCCGCCTGGCAGGAAGCCGAGAAAGGAATCTGGTTCACGGAAAAATTCGCAGAAACTGCGGGCACAGCCGTAACCCACAAGAAACAGTCCGGCCAGAAAGCCGGGGCGTTCGCGCAGGCTCTGTTTGCGAGAAGCTGCGAACATGACCAGAAACAGCAGCAGCCCTTCTGTCAGCGCTTCATACAGTTCGGAGGGATGGCGGGGAATGCCCCCGGCATCCGGAAAAATCATGGCCCAGGGCAGGCTGGCTGGCGCTTCCCGCCCCCAGAGTTCGCCATTGATGAAGTTGGCAATCCGGCCCAGCCCCAGCCCGATTGGCACGGCCACCGTAACGCGGTCAGCAAAGGCAAGAAAATTGATGCGATTGTACCAGGTAAACAGCGCCATCGCGATAATCACGCCAAGTGCTCCACCATGGAAGGACATGCCACCCTGCCAGACTTTGAGAATGGCGAGAGGATGCGTGAGGTAATAGCCCGGCTGGTAGAAGAGGATATAGCCGAGCCGTCCGCCCAACAGCACGCCAAGGGTGACCCACCCTAGAAAATCGTCAGCCTGTTCTGCTGTGCCCGCTCGGGGCGCCAGCCTGACGAGCCGCCGAAGCAGGGCGATGCCCAGCACGATGCCTGCAATATAGGAGAGAGCATACCAGCGGATGGTAAGCGGCCCCAGATGCACCAGTACAGGGTCAAACTGGGGAAAGAGAAGAACAGGCAGCATGCAGAGGATGATCCAGTAAGGCTGAGGAGGAAGGGCAGGCGTTACAGGTACGGATTGCCGGTGGCCAGATAGTCCTGCACGTACCGGCGGATTCCCTCTTCAAGGGGTGTAAACGCCTCCGTATAGCCTGCAGCGCGCAGGCGCGTAAGGTCCGCCTGTGTGTAGGACTGATACTGTCCGCGCAGACTTTCCGGCATGTCTATGAACTCCACCTTGCGGGCAACACCAGCCGCATCACACACGGCGTGGGCCAGATCCAGATAGGTGCGCGCCGTGCCGCTGCCGCAGTTGAACAGGCCGCAAACGGCGGGGTTGTCATACAGCCAGAGCATGACCTTCACCACATCTTCCACCCAGATGAAATCACGCGCCTGCGCACCATTGGCAATGTCCGGGCGATCAGAGCGGAACAGGCGGGCCGGGTTTCCGGCCATCACCTCATCATACTTCACCTTCACCACAGAGATCATCTTGCCTTTGTGGTATTCGTTAGGGCCATAAACGTTGAAGAACTTCAGCCCCGCCCATTGCGGAGGCCGGGGAGCACGCTGCTTCAGTGCTTTCATGACGTGTTGGTCAAAGACATGCTTGGACCACCCGTACAGGTTCAGCGGTTCAAGCGTGTTCAGCTTGGCGGGGTCATCCGAAAACAGTTCCGGCCTGTCTGCCGCGCCATAGGTGGCAGCGGAGGAGGCATAGATGAAGCGGGTGTTATTGCGCGCACACCAGTGCCAGAGGCGGCGGGAAAGGGCGATGTTGGTGCGCCACACCAGATCCGCATCCCGCGCGGTGGTTTCACTGATCGCTCCCATATGGAACACGGCGTCCACTTTGGGGTTGGTTTCCAGAAAAGCGTCAAGCTCTTCCGGGGGAATGAGCCGCGCGGGGGCGTGCCGGGCCAGATTCCGCCATTTGAGGTCGGAGCCCAGCCAATCCACAACAAGAGTATCCTGCCCTCGCTTGGCGAGAGCAGCCTGAAGACAGGAGCCAATGAAACCGGCGCCACCGGTGATGATAATCATGGCGGCGGAGTATAAAGGGGTCTCTCTCACGCTCCAAGCTGCCAAGGGGGCCAGGCCTGTTTTTGGCTTCCCAACCGCTGTGGTGTGCCTGCATCAGGGTGGGCCAATAGGCAAGGATAGTCAGAATTGGGAGGCGTTTGAGCGGTTTTTGCCTTAATGAAGAGCGGAATGGGGGCATCACCGGGCTTTACATGGCTCTGTACTCGGGTGTGCCTCCTCTGTTTCTAAAGGATTTCTTGATGAAGAAGCTTCTTGTTCCCGCGATTCTCATCGTCGGTCTGATTTTTATATTTGGAACAAGTTATAACCGGTTCATGAGCGCGGATCAGCGCGTGCAGGAACAGATGGGGCAGTTGCAGAACGAAGTGCAGCGTCAGTCTGACCTGATTCCCAATCTGGTGAATACGGTAAAGGGCTATGCCACGCATGAGCATGACACGCTGACAGACTATGCGGGGGCCCGCACGGGTGAGACCGCGCTGAATAAGATTGATCCGCGCACTGTGGATGACAAAACCCTGCAGGAAAAAATTCTGGAGGCCCAGACCCGGAACGCACAGGAAATCAAGGCCATCAACGCTGTGGTGGAACAGTCCCCCCAGTTGCAGGCTAATCAGGATTTTACCCGCCTGATGGTGCAGCTTGAAGGCTCACAGAACCGCATTACCGTTGCACGTCAGCGGCTGCAGCAGGCCATTCTGGCCTATAACCAGACAGTAGCGCGTTTCCCCGGTAATCTGCTGGCTGGCATTCTGGGCTACCATACCCGCGTTTATTATGAAGCTTCTCCGGCAGCGCAGACACCGCCGGTGGTTGATTTCTCCAAGCACTGATCCGTGCTGTTCAGTAGGGCGCAGGCCATGTTGCAGGTTTCCATATCCCGTGATGCCGTGCTCCGGCCTGTGCGTATTTTATGCGGCGTGTTCCGCGTTGCTCTGGCGCTGTGCGTTCTCTCGGTAGCGGGGGTTTTATCCTTGCTGCCAGCACAGGCGCAGGACGCCGCTCCATTAAGCCAATGGGTGAATGATCCGCAGCAGGTGCTTTCCGCGCAGGATGCGGAGGCGTTGACCCACAAGCTGTTTTCGCTCTCCCAGACACTTCCCGGCCATCCGCAGATTGCCGTCTCTCTGCCGGGGCATGTGGATGATATTGATAGTTATGCGAATGAGGCCTTCCACGCCACGGGGTTGGGCCGCAAGGGCGAAGATAATGGTGTTCTGATTGTTCTGGATATTCCGGACCGTCAGTCCCGCATAGAAGTGGGATACGGACTGGAAGGCGTTCTGACGGACCTTCAGAGTTCCGACATTCTCCGCGCCGCCCGGCCAGCCCTTCAAGCGGGCCAGTATGCGCAGGCGCTGAACGGAATAGTGGATGCGCTGGCAGATATTCTGGTCCATGCCGAACCATCCAACCCTGCCAGTGTGAGTGCGGCATCGCAGGTTGATCCGTCAACAGATGCGGTGGAAGCGCTTGTGGGGCTGGTTGTGGTGATTGGCCTGTTTGTTGTGCTGCCCTTCATCATGATGCGCCGCGCCAGAAAGCGGGCCATGCGGTATCCGGGTGGATATGTGCCGCCGGAAAACCGTCAACCCAGCCCGGGTTGGTCTCTGGCGTTGAATATAGGGCTCAACCTTCTCTCTGCGTTTTTGCAAAGCGGCGGGGGCCGCCGTGGCGGCGGTGGAGGAGGCAGCGGGCCATCTGATCCATTCCGGCCCGGCGGAGGGGATTCCGGCGGGGGCGGCGCACGGGATAGCTGGTGAGAGCACAGTGCGGTGGTGATCTGGCTGGCTTGCCCGTAATATACAGGGCGTAGCTGGCCGATAGGTATTTGATATCTCAGCAGAAGAAGGCGGGTGAGGTGGTTCTGGGGCCGTAAAGGACCATCAGACCAACGGGTCTGCCATGATCAGACTAGGTTGCAAGAACAGGGGAAAACGATGTCTCAGGAAATTACCGTCGTGGCTGTGGTCAAGGCCAAGAAGGGTCAGGAAAAAATTGTGGCGGATGCCATGGCAGCCTGTGTTCCGGCGTCACGCGCAGAAGCGACCAACATTCAGTACGTTCCCAATCGTGATCTGGATGATCCGCAGACCTTTGTCTTTATTGAACGTTGGGCCAGCCGGCAGGCGTTGCAGGACCATATGGAAACGCCGCATTTCAAGACATTGGCCGAGAGCATTAAAGACAGCGTAGCTGAACCGATCTCCTTGCGCATTCTGCAACCGTTGGTAGCCGAATAATAAAAGCAGAGGGCGGAATGGGACGGCAGGAGAAGGTCTAGCCTTTGTTTCTACCGGGCCGGGGCTGTGAAGCCACTCTCAAACCGGGCATAGCCACAAGGCTGTGCCCGGTTTTTTTGTGCCGTTTAGTTGGGTTCTACCAGCCGCAGGTACGGGCTAATGCAGAACGTATTGCTGAAAAACAACCACAAGGCCCATCAGCAGCGTAAGGAAAATACTGTGCTTGAAGGTACGGGCCAGGACTACGCCCTCCTGCCCTTTGAGGGAGGTGACAGCCACGCCAGTGGTGATGTTCTGGGGTGAAATCATTTTACCCATAACACCCCCGGCCGAGTTGGCTGAGGCGAACAGCACGGGGTCCAGAGAAAGCTGGTGCGCCGCAGCAACCTGCAGGTTGCCAAAGAGCGCGTTGCCAGAGGTATCGCTCCCCGTAAGAAAAACGGCGATCCATCCCAGAAAAACGGAAACAAAGGGAAAGAGGATACCGGTGGAGGCTACGGCATAGCCGAGTGTGTAGGTCATGCCCGAGTAATTCATCAGGAAGGCCAGCCCGATGGTGAGCGCTACGGTGATAACCGCCAACCACCCCTGTCTGGCGGTTGTTTTTAGTGCAGCCCAGAATTTCTGGGGAGAAATGCGGGTGATCAGTGCCGTCAGCAACGCAGAAACCAGAATGGCCGTGCCGGTGCCCAGAGGCTCAAAGTTCCACACGGCTGCGTAGGGTTTTTGATAGAGGGAGATAAAGACCTGCTGGTCCAGCCCCGGCCAGTGCACAGGTGTTGCCCCAATCTTGGCGATGTGGAGGGAATCCCACACGATCACAACCAGAACGACAACAATCCACGGAATCCAGCCCTGCCAGTGTGGTCCGCTCCAGTGTCCTGTCTGGGCCGGGGCCTGCGCCAGATAGGCTTCATCAACAGCGTAGGCCGGATCAGGCACGGGCTGCCAGAATTTGAGGAACAGAATGGTGGCCACCAGAGAAATGCTGGAAGACAGCACGTTGCTCAGGCTGTAGGTGATCCATGTAGAGACAACCACCATGGTGACGGCAAAACTACCGCCAGCCACAAGCAGAACGGGCCACAACTGCTTGACGGAACGCCAGCCAGCATAAAGCGCCATTACGTAAAACGGGATCAGGCACGCAAACGGCGCAAGCTGTAGGCCGATGGTGCTGCCCAGAGTGGTGGCAGGCAGGCCGGTAATGGACGCCAAAACCGTAATGGGGATGCCCAGCCCGCCAAAGGCGACCGGCGCGGAATTGAAAATCAGCACATATGTCAGGGCTTCCAGCGCGGGGAAGCCAAGCATGATCAGCAGGGCGCTGGTGATGGCGACCGGCGTGCCAAATCCCGCCACGCCTTCAAGTGCCGCGCTGAAGCAGAAGCCCAGAACAACCAGCATAATGCGTCTGTCATTGGGCAGGTGGGTGATGATCCACATGCGAAAGGCATCAAACCGGCCTGTCTGGATGGCAATGTTGAACAGGAACAGGGCACTGAGTGCAATCCACATGACAGGCAGGATGGAAAACACCATGCCATTGCTGACGCTTGCAAACGCCAGTGATGACGGAATGCCCCACACGGCAACAGCCATGACAAGGCCAATAATCAGCCCCCCAAGGGTGGCTTGCCATGCCGGGCGGCGTAAAACACCCATTAAAATAAGCGTGACGATAATAGGCGAGGCAGCAAGAAGAAAAGAGAGAACAAGATTGTTCCCAACAGGCACAAGAGGCTGGGTAAACATAAGCGTCTCTTCAAGGCAGTGTTGCTTCCTGCACGAGGAAGGTCGCACAGTATAATGGCTGGTATGCAATAAAGGTAACGTCACGTTTCTGTGTGATACACCATGCAGGGTTAGTATGACGCTATGGCGTGCTGGCTGCCGAAAATTTGCCGGAAAGATCAGCCAACACAGATAGCCTGCATAAAGCAGACATAAAAATGGTGTATGATAATGCACAGGCCGACAGAGAAAAAAGGAATTGCAGGCGCGCCGAAAGAGAGGCGGATAGCTGGTGCGTTGGCCCTTCTGGTCTGTGCGACCATGGTGCCTGTGCGGGGATATGCGGCGTCTTACAGTCTGTATCAGTCAGTTTCTCAAGCGTGGGCTTCAAGAGGCTTTGTGGCGCGCCCATCTTCTCCAACGTACCGCCCACCCGGGCCTGCCAGTGATCCATGGGGGCCGTATATTCAGGATGCGGCCCGGCGGTTTTCCATTCCCGAAACATGGATTCGTGCCGTCATGCATCAGGAATCGGGTGGAAAGCAGTATCTGAATGGAGATTTGACAACATCCGGGGCAGGGGCAATGGGGCTGATGCAGCTTATGCCCGCAACCTATGCGGATATGCAGAGCCAGTACGGTCTGGGTTCTGACCCGTACGATCCACGAGACAATATTCGGGCGGGAGCGGCTTATATTCGTCTGATGTATGATCGGTACGGCGCACCGGGTTTTCTGGCTGCCTATAATGCGGGGCCGGACAGGGTAGATGCCTATCTCAATTCAGGCCGCCCCTTGCCGGATGAAACAGTCAATTACGTTGCAGCCATCACGCCCAATCTGGGCGGTGGTGTTGCTGTAAGAGGGCAATGGGCCCCTGTGCCAGCAAGTGAGACTGGTGCCACGAGCACGGAACCTGATGCGTTCTATGCCCGTGCGGACCTTACCCGTACAGCCGATGGCTGTCTGCGTGATCCTAACGCAGCCTATGATCCAACAGGTCCCTGCCTGATGGACAGGGATACGCCGCATCCTGATCCTGTGCCTAATACGGCTGCACCGGTTCTGGTTGCAGAAGAGACTGCGCCAGATCAGGCAGCGTTTCCCGCCCAAGCCGATCGGGCACAGATTGTAACTGCATCGCTTACGGCTTCTGCCAATCAGGCAGGAACAGAAGGGCGAGCCGCTGCGTTGGCGGAGCAGAGGCGGGAGGCTACGGCCCGTCTTCAGCCTGCGGTGGCATTTGTGCCCTATGGGACTGCGCCCAAAACTGGCTCTGGTAGCATAGGACATCCTGCGCATGTTCTGGCTCTGCCATCAGTCAGGCAGAAAGCAGATTTTTCCAGCACAGGCACGCTTGGAAGCGGAACGGCATCCATGGTGCAGGTAGGAGCATTTTCTTCTTATGCGGAGGCCAGACGGGTTGCAGATCAGGGCACACGGGTACTGGCTTCCCGTGCATTGAAGGCCACGCCAAAGGTTGCTTCTGTTCAGGTTTCAGGAAGATCGTTCTACCGTGCGCAGTTGGTTGCCGAAAATACGCAAGGGCCAGCGGGTGTCTGTCAGATCCTGCAATCTGAGTCTGTTCCGTGTATTCCAGTCAGAAAAAGCTGACGACGCGTAGTTGAGAAACACAGGTTTCAAAAGAGACGTTGCACGCAAGGTTAAGAAAATCAGCAACGTTTAATGCACATGCAGGCGTAAGCCCTGTTCTGCAATAACAAAGTTGACACCCAGATCATTCTCGGTATCGAGTTGCCGCTTTATGGTTTCCTGTATCTTTGCACCTGTGTTCAGGGTGTATTTGATATGGCTAATCACCACGGTCAGCCCCTGCAGGCTGGTGGCGTCTCCTGTTTCCTGTGCCAGATCATGTAAGCTTTTCAACACCCAATGGGGTGTCAGATGCCCAAAAAGAACATTGTCTGGACGGCTGTTATCATAAGAGGCTTCCATAATAATGGCCTTCAACTGATGTTTCTGAACATCCGAGGCCACTGCACGCCATAGTGTTTGAAGTTTATGTGTTTTTTCTACGGGGTCTGGGCCTGTATCACCCAGATAGAGAAGGGCGTCCGAGCCAGATTTTATCAAAAATGCAGTGGATGTGACGGGGCCATGGCTGAGCGGCCATGCTGTGACGTTCATTGCGGTGTTTTGCAGGGGCTGAGAATGTGTCGGTATCAATGGCTGATATGTATAGGTTTTTAGAAATGGGGCGTTCCCATGGTCTGAAAAATTAGGCCATATGTGCCAGTTAAATACATACTGGCTCAGATCATCCAAGGTAGATTGAAGGGCGTAAAGCGGTTTGGGCGTATCATCCGGCGCGCTGATGGCAAGACCGGCAATATGGTCGAGATGGGCGTGGCTGATCAGATAACCCTGAATAACATGATGCAGCACATAACCGGCAGGTGTGAGTTCTGTTTGGTTGGATTTGGAAAAATCGGTTAATTTTCCAAGATGATCCGCTTCATTTAGCCCATTTACAACTGTTCCGGCATCACACAGGATTGCGCGATGGTCACCGTGCGGGCTGATCATGTAGGCTGAAAGATTGCCGTCCTGCACACCACCGCGCGCACCCAGAACCAGAATATCAAACCCCGTGCGTGCAGATGCAGGGGAAGGAGCGTTTTCTGACCAGGAAGGTTGTGCCCAAAAAGCATTCCCTGCCAGAGCGACCCCAAGCAAGCAGGCAATGCTTTTTGTAAAAGACATGGAAAACAGGCTCAGTTTGGATTGTTGCTACGGTAGGAGGCTTGCAGGGCATCCAGAATGGCAGGTTCCGGCTCGCCCAGTGGCATCTGATACAGGGTTTTGCCATATGTGCGGGAGAGTAAGCCCCATGTGGCTTTTCCGTCATCCGCGAAGACAATATCCAGTTGATTATCCCCGCAATCGTGCGGTTTGCATAAATGCCCTACAGTATAGGAATGGCCTGAAAGAGTTATGGCTTTGGTGGGAACAGAGACAACATCCTTACCAGTGACCCATGCGGGAAGCTGAGCCATTTTCTGATAGGCCTTGGCGAATTTCGGACCGTGAGCCAGTTCCGCTGTGTAGGTACCGTTCTGGGCCAGTGCCGGTGTGGCGAGGCAAAGCGTCAGAAGGGTGATCTTGAGGCAGCGCATGGTGTTGGTCCTTTTTCTGGTTTGGCCCGCGTGTTGCAGCAGAAAATATGATCTGCATTCGTGAAGAACGTGCCTGAATACTACAATGCGGGCCCTGCTATCCGGGTGCGGCAGGGGTTCGTTCTGTCTGTGCATAATGTTCGCAATCCCGGATCAGCGGTTCACAGGCAGCGAGGGGGCCGTAAAGGGTCTGGGACGGGCCAGTGTAGGAGACACGGCTGACTTTTCCATCCCGCAGGGTGGCCACAAAATGGCATGTGCCTCGACCAGCGATTGAAACACCAATCAGGAAAGGCGTGCTGACGGAAACCCCGCCATCCACATTCTGATCCTGTTTCCATACAAGCACTTCCTGGCCATCCCGTGTTTCGGCTGCATCAGGAACGCCTGCACAGGAGAGAAGTTCGGGGCGGGTTAGCCCGATAAGATCCGTCCGGGCCTTATGGGCGACGCTGTGGCAGTTTGTCAGGAGCAGGCATGCCACGGTGTATGCCGTTGCGTTCTGTCTCATCAGGGCGCGGTAACTTCCATTCACATCAGGCAACCGGGCTCAGGAGACAGGTCTCCAGCCCACATTGTGGGAGAGTATGCCCGATGGAGCGGATGCGGCAAATATTCCGTCCAGATTTTCATTTTGGAGATAGCGAGAGGCAGAAGGCTGACAACAGAGATCAGTCTGCTGCGGAAGGAGACATTATTGAAGAATGTTTGCCTGAAACGCCATTTTTGAATTTTGCGGGAAAATTCTGGCGCACCCGAAAGGACTCGAACCTCTAACCCCCAGATTCGTAGTCTGGTGCTCTATCCAGTTGAGCTACGGGTGCGCCGTGAGGCGGTTTCTAGTCGAGATATGGGGGGGCTGGCAACCCCCCTTTTGAAATTTTTATGATTTTTTTTATCAGTCGTTCCCGAGGAAGTTTTTCCAGCTGCGGCTTTCCGGCCTTTTCAGCGTGATATGGGCCCGGCATTCCGGTGTGCCGTACACGCCTTCAAACGTGTCCCCCACCGGATGCGCTTCAAAAACCATGGGGAGCGGCTTGTGGTTTGCGTCTTCCATCACAAGCTGGGCATGATAATGCTGCTTTGCCTTGTCTGGTTTGCCACGCAGAACCAGTGACCCCATCTCTGGCGTGAAAATCATGCGTTTGGGCTGGATCTGGAGCAGGGATGTGCCGTTGACCGGGCAATTATGGCCCTGGTCCTTCACCAGAGTGCCGACCCAGTCTCCATACGGATCATCCGCCGCTGGTGCTGCTGCACCGCACAGGGCCGCGACCACCGTAAGGCCGGTGGCCAGGGTGGCAAAGGATTTCCGGCTATGGGGCAAGGGAGAACGGTGTTTGGACGCATCTGTTATCATGAACACACTCCTGTTGTGGTTATGATGTGAGGCGGAAGCGCCCGTGGCGCAAGACGCGCCACCGCCAGGGCAGGAAGGCTGATTGGCAGGCGAAATGCTTATTTATAGGGTGACGGCACGCCTGCGCCGCTTTATATCCGCTGTTTAGCACGCAACTGCCTTGCGCCAGGGCGGTTGTTTTTTACCTGAAAAGCCGTTCAGGCGCTGACCAGAAAGACCAGTAGCTCATGCCTGTTGAGAACACCATGCCCGCTGCCACCGCCAAACTGGATGAAACTCTGCATCAGGACCGTATTCTGATTCTGGATTTTGGCAGTCAGGTGACACAGCTTATTGCCCGCCGCGTGCGTGAGAGTGGCGTGTATTGCGAAATCTGGCCTTTTACCGCAGATGCTGAGCGTATTCGTGCTTTTGCACCGCGTGGCATTATTCTCTCCGGCGGCCCTGCCAGTGTCCTCAGCCCGGATGCCCCTCGTATTCCGGAAGTGGTGTTTGATATGGCCATTCCGGTTCTGGGAATCTGTTACGGTCAGCAGGCCATGTGTCTGCAACTGGGCGGGCAGGTTGAAAGTTCCGACCACCGCGAATTTGGCCGCGCCTTTGTCGATATTCTTGAAGATTGCGCGCTGTTCCGTGGTGCGTGGGCGCGCGGCGGCCGTGAACAGGTGTGGATGAGCCACGGTGACCGTGTAACGGAACTGCCCCCCGGCTTCCGCATTGTGGCGGTTAGCGAAGGCGCACCTTTTGCCGTTATCGCTGATGAAGGCCGCCGCCTATATGGCGTGCAGTTCCATCCGGAGGTGGTGCATACGCCTCATGGTGCTGCGTTGTTGCGGAACTTCACCCATAATGTGGCGGGTTGCACTGGCACATGGACCATGGCTGGTTTCCGCGACATGGAAATAGCCCGCATCCGTGAACAGGTGGGCAGTGGCCGCGTTATCTGCGGTCTTTCCGGCGGGGTGGATTCGTCCGTTGCTGCTGTGCTGATCCATGAAGCCATTGGCGACCAGCTTACCTGCATTTTTGTTGATCACGGCATGCTGCGCGCGGGTGAAGCCGAGGAAGTGGTAGAAACCTTCCGTGGCCGTTTCAACATTCAGCTTGTGCATCGGGATGCGTCTGATCTGTTCCTGAACGCGCTGGATGGCGTGACGGACCCTGAAATCAAACGCAAGACCATTGGTCGCCTGTTTGTGGAAGTGTTTGAAGAAGAGGCTGTCAAACTGGGTGGTGCGCAGTTCCTGGCGCAGGGCACGCTTTATCCGGACGTGATTGAAAGTGTCAGCTTTACGGGTGGTCCGTCCGTCACCATCAAATCCCATCATAATGTGGGCGGCCTACCGGAACGCATGAACATGCAACTGGTGGAACCCCTGCGTGAACTGTTCAAGGATGAAGTGCGCGAACTGGGCCGTGAACTTGATATTCCTGAAACCATCGTCGGGCGGCACCCCTTCCCTGGGCCAGGGCTTGCTATCCGGATTCCGGGCAACATCACGCGTGAAAAGCTGGATCTGCTCCGGCGTGTGGATTCTGTCTTCCTGGAAGAAATCCGTGCGGCAGGGTTGTATGATGCCATCTGGCAGGCATTTGCCGTGTTGCTCCCCGTGCGCACTGTAGGGGTGATGGGCGATGGCCGCACATACGACCAAGCCTGTGCTCTGCGCGCTGTGACCAGCACGGATGGCATGACGGCGGATGTCTATCCGTTTGACATGGGCTTCCTGAACCGGGTGGCGAGCCGTATCGTCAACGAAGTGCGCGGTATCAACCGTGTCACGTATGATATTACGTCCAAACCGCCCGGCACGATTGAATGGGAATAAAAGCACACGCCTTTTCCAGGCGGCTTTTGGTCGATCTGGTTCAGGATTGAGCTTATGCGGCTTGCCAGACGGAACGATCTGGCAAGCCGTTTTTTGTTTTGGGCTTAGAAACGTGGTGTTTTGGTTTCAGAAACGGGCTCGGCATGCGGGTGGGCTTTGAGCCGGACAGACCAGAGAATGTGGTTCCGGCGTCTGCTTGCTTGGCATTGTCGGCAAGCTTTGCGTTAAAATCTCGGTCGTTTCTGTAATGTGGCGCAGTTTTTAAAGCAAAAAGCCTCTCATATTTAAAAGGCGGAGCAGGAGGGCGTTATGGTTACGCCAACGGCTTGCTGATCAAACCGGCGCTGATAGCTGGAGCGGATATCCGTAAGTTTCTGGGCCAGATGAGGGGTGGAAGGTGGCGCTGCAATCAGGACAAAGCGGGATGGTTCCTGCCCGATTTTTCCTGTCACTCTGTCCTGCCACTGGCCTTCAACGGGAAGAACTGAAAGTCCGGACGGGAAACGGGGCGTGATGGTGGTTTCTACAAAATCCTGCCATTCATGTGGCGTGATATCCACCCCATGAGGGCGCTTCAGGCCAAACATGAGGGTAATCGTCAGCGTTGGCTCTGCTGTCAGGGCCCTGCATACGTCTGACCGTGTCTGGATTTCCTGCTCAGCGTTTTTGGATGTTGCTAAAAAAACGTCCGGTGTTGTGTTGGGGGGATGGAAAGAGTGTCCGCCAAGCTGGGTGGAGAGCGTGTGGTGGGGGTTATGAAGTGTAGGATCATGCTGAGCGTTTTCTCCGGTGCAGGCGCTCAACATGACCAACATGGTGCTCCCTGCCAGAAGATGAGGGAGTAAATCTGATCTGAATCTGGCAGGCACAGTCTATCCTTTATTTATCAAGCCACGGTGCTACGGGCAGATCTTTGCCGCGCAGAAATTCCGGGTTGAACAGTTTGGACTGATAACGCGCGCCACCGTCACACAGGATAGTCACAATCGTGTGGCCCGGACCCAGTTTGCGTGCCGTGCGAATGGCGGCAGCCACATTGATGCCGGATGACCCACCAACAGAAAGCCCTTCGTCAATCAGCAGGCTGTATATAATTTCAAGTGCTTCGGGGTCAGGAATACGCTCTGCATCATCAATCGGCGCGCCTTCCAGATTACCCGTGACCCGTGATTGACCGATGCCTTCCGTGATGGAGGACCCGGTTACGGAAAGATCATTGTTTTTGACCCATCCATACAGACCAGAGCCTTCAGGGTCTGCCAGCACGATATGGGGCGCTTTGACTCCCGCCTTTTTTGCGGCCTCATGCAGCCCTATGGCAGTACCTGCCAGTGTGCCGCCTGTGCCGCAGGCGCAGGTGAACGCATCCACTTTACCGTCCAGTTGATGCCAGATTTCCGGGGCGGTGGTCAGGCGATGCCCTTCACGGTTGGCAAGGTTGTCGAACTGGTTGGCCCACACATATCCGCCTTCTTCTGCCAGACGGCGGGAGACGTGCACATAATTGCCCGGATCTTTATACGGTTTGGCCGGAACCAGCCGCAGGTCTGCGCCGATCATGCGCAGAAAATCAATTTTTTCACGGCTCTGGGTTTCCGGCATCACAATAATGCAGCGATACCCGCGCGCGTTGGCAACCAGTGTCAGCCCAATGCCTGTATTCCCCGCTGTGCCTTCTACCAAGGTGCCGCCGGGTTTCAGAATGCCCCGGCGTTCAGCATCTTCAATAATGGCAAGGGCAGCGCGGTCTTTCACGGACCCACCAGGGTTCATGAATTCGGCCTTGCCGTAAATGTCGCATCCCGTAGCGTCCGATGCCTTGCGCAGCCGGACCAGTGGTGTGCCACCAACGGCTGCGGGCATATCTGCGGAGGGTGATTCCCAGCCGGGAAGGGAGGCGGGAATTGCGCTTTCAGTCATCCAGTTGCACCTTCTCTTTATCAACGGACCCCGCTTCCTTTTCTCTGGTGTCAGGCGGTTCTGCTTCTCCTTTCATGAAGGAGCAGGCCTGAGCAGACGGAGGCAGAGTCCACCATGTCATGAAACAGGATACCACGATGATTGAAGATGTCTCACCCCAGTATGTGTGGGCAGAACTCGAAAAGAATGATCAGGCCGTACTGGTGGATGTGAGAACCATGGCGGAATGGCAACTGGTGGGGGTGCCTGATCTGGCATCACTTGGCCAAAGACTGGTGTTGGTCAGTTGGCAGGATCTGGATGGAACGCCAAATGCGCGCTTTGCGGAAGATTTGGAGCAGGTGGGCGTCAGAAAAGACGCGCCTGTCTATTTCATTTGCCGGTCAGGCGTGCGGAGCCTCTCTGCGGCGCAGGTTGCGCGGCAGGCGGGTTACCGGACGGTCTATAATGTGGCGGATGGGTTTGAGGGGCCATTAGATATCCATGGCTACCGCGGTTCTACTGCGGGTTGGAAAGCCTCAGCCCTGCCATGGCGGCAGAACTAAGGTTCAGTCCATGCGCAGGGGTCGGTCCTGCGCTTCCGGTTACATGCCGGCGTCTGGTTCGGCTTCTGCGTCAAAGAGCACTTCCAGCACGGCGCACCATGGGTAGCGCGTGTCATAGCTCTGGCCGGAAGGGGAGGAGATGCGGCCCTGCGTATCTGTCGGCACGTGGGTCAGGGCAACGGCGTCGTCAATATTGCCGCCAATAATGCTCAGTTGCCTGCCAAAAGGCTGACCGTTCTGACCGGTTGCCACGACATACCCACAATGGGCGGGAAAGCCGTAAGAGGTAGGGAGGCTGGAAAACCGGACCATGGTTTTGGCGCGTCCACGGGCAACGCAGATCAGGTCTCCCAGCTTGGGGGTGTAGCTGGCCGGATCATGCGCTCGCAGGATGGGAGACTGCCCGGAAGCTGCCGCATTGATATAGGTTGAATGATTCTGGGAGTAGGGAAAGCGGCTGTTGGCGCCGGAAACCCGCATAACATAGGAGATAAAGGCGGCCGACCACGCATAATTGCCATCCTGCACAAAATTTGTGAGCTGGCCATTATTGTCGTGCTTGCCGGTCCATGAGGCTTCTGGTGTGTCCGGCTCCATGCCGATCCACCAATATTCACCAACCCGTTCCCACAGGCCGGGAGCGCGTTCAGGTTTGACGGCAGCAGTCTGGGGTTCGGGGCGATCTTCCGGATCATCATCATTCACCGGGCTACCGAACAGCCGCCATTCACGCATGGCGATGGCCACGAGATCCTGCCGATTGAAAGGCTCGAAATTACGGGTGGCAAAATCTGGAACGTGGCTGGAATACCCGTAAGCACTCCCTGAAGCAGTATTCTGCCCGTTTGCGGTGGGCGTGGCACCCGGCACTGTGGATTGGGTAGCGCAGGCTGCCAGGCACAGAGGCGCCAGCAGGGCAACAGAGAGCTTACGTGACATCTCGTCTCCATTCAGACACGTCGCCCCGGATGGCCCGAAGCGTGCATGGAGCCCTCCTTACCAGCAGAGCCCCGATCCTATCCATAAGCCGCTCCGCTATCAGCGAAAAGAGGGGGCGCAATTTTCCTCCCCCTTTTCGTCAAGCTCAGGGCAATGCCTTCAGGTCGCGTTCACCGTCAGATCAGCCGTCTGTCCGTTAACGCAGGCAATGGCGTCCTTGGGGGAAAGCCCGACAACAATGCCGCGGCCGCCGCCATTGATGTACATCACATCCTGCTTCAAGGCTGCGTTTTCAAAGACAACAGGCACCTGTGTGCGTGCCCCAAAGGGGCTGATGCCACCCACCTGAAAGCCGGTGAGGGCTTCGGCCTTTTCCGCGTTGAGCATGCGGGCATTCTTGCCCCCAAACAGGGCAGCAACCTTTTTGAGGTTCATTTTCTGATGAACGGGGATAACCGCACAGACAATCTGCTTTTTATCGATTTCGACCATCAGGGTCTTGAAGACCTTTTCCTGATCAATTCCGATCCCTGCGGCGGCCTGTATGCCAATTTTACCGGGTTCGGAGACATACTCATAGTCATGCACAGTATAGGCAATACCGTGCGCCGTCAGAAAACGGGTTGAAGGTGTATCAATAGCTGTCTCTGACATCGCGCAGTCCTTTCAGAATGCTTCGACGGTACGGAACCGTAAAAAATCACGTTTTGCTTATCAGGCTGCGGCTTTGGCCCGTCAAGAAAAGAGATGCGCATAGGCATATGCACAAAGCCATGCGGGCAATGGCGGTGCATTATTCGGAGGGATGGAATGGTGCGAAAGGATGGTCACGAGAATACGAAAAATAGCTGCTTTTATCGTATGTTCTCAAAATGTTCTTGTTTTATCAAAGGGAGCTGCCCTAACTATAGTCATAGTGGGGCGCGTAAATGTCTGAAATGCTACAAATAGAAGCCGCCAGAACTGTTTTCCCGGTCCGGGCGGATATTTGCCTCAAAACAGACCTCTCATCTTTCTGCGGGATATGAAACAGAAAGAAAAGCAGAGCGTGGTCAGAGGAAAATCAAGAAACCCACAATTCTTTTGCGCGGATCATTCTGCTTTGGGGAAGGTTTGTGGCGCGCAGGCGGCTTGCTGTTCCGCCTGCGTTGGAAACGAACGTGTTATTGTTCCGGGAACAGACCACGCAGGCCGCTTTCCGTTGCCGGGCAGACACCGCGTTCAGTAATCAGGCCAGTTACAAGCCGTGCGGGCGTGACATCAAAAGCAGGGTTGGCGGCGGAACTTCCATCTGGCGTAATCTGCACTTTTGTCAGGCTGCCGTCGTCAGCGCGGCCCGCTACATGCGTAATCTCGGAAGCCGCACGTTCTTCAATGGGAATTTCTCGGACGCCATCACCAACAGTCCAGTCAATGGTGGTGGAAGGCAGAGCCACCCAGAACGGCACACTGTTATCCTGCGCTGCCAGTGCTTTCAGATATGTTCCAATCTTGTTGGCAACATCTCCAGTGCGGGTTACGCGATCCGTGCCGACAATAACCAGATCAACCTGCCCATGTTGCATCAGGTGGCCGCCAGCATTGTCTGCAATAACGGTATGCGGCACGCCATGGCTGCCCAGCTCCCATGCTGTCAGGGCAGCCCCCTGATTCCGTGGGCGTGTTTCATCAACCCACACATGCACGTTCAGCCCGGCATCATGCGCCATGTAAATAGGGGCCAGAGCCGTACCCCAGTCCACCGTTGCAATCCAGCCCGCGTTGCAATGTGTCAGAAGGTTAATGCGTGTGCCAGGCGGACGGTTTTTTGCAATCTCCTGAATCAGGGAAAGACCGTGGCGGCCAATGGCTTCATTCTGTGCGGCGTCTTCATCACAGATGCGGCCTGCTTCAGCATAGGCGGCCTGTACGCGCTGGTCAGGTGATAACGGACGCAGATGAGACAGCATACGCTCAATAGCCCAGCGCAGGTTGATGGCGGTTGGGCGTGTTGCGGCCAGAAGACTTGCCTGTTCCTCCATGGCGCTATCGGAACTGTTCTGCCTGAGCGCAAGCGCCAGCCCATAGGCAGCCACCGCACCAATAAGCGGTGCACCGCGCACCTGCATTGTGCGGATGGCATGTGCAACGTCTTCCGGTGTGGTGAGTTGCAGGATGTCCAGAGAAAAGGGAAGGCGGGTCTGATCAAAAATATGGATGGACCAGCTATCTTTTTCATCCACCCATACGCTGCGGTATGAAGTGCCAGCAATTTTCATGTGTATCACCTGAGGGTTCGGAGCAAACAAGATGGATAATAAGCATCCTTTCCAATCTAGGCTACCGTCTCTCAACCGCAAGGCGGTGGGAAGATATGAAGGGAAAGTAATGTCTGTCATGACTATTCTTGAAAGCCGAAAGTATTTTTTGCATTTTTGGGCGTTTTTGTTATGAAGGGCTGAAGTTCCAAGTGCAGAAGCCTGTTTTTCAAGGTGTCCCTGAAAGTGTCAGGAGAAGTAGTCTTGAGGAACATGCTTGTATGTTCTTGTATTTTTGAAAATGTAGAATTACAGGAGTTCTGAATGAGTGAGATGAAAAAGCGCCGCGCCGCCCCCCGCGCCAAAGTTGCAGCAACCCGCGCCGCGCCCGCTACAGCACGCCGCACCCGTGCAGCAGCCGTAAAAAAAGATGTGGTTGAGGAAGAGATTGTGGCTAAAGCGGAAGCTCCCAAGACCCGCCGCAAGGCGCTGAAGGTGCCTGCAGCACCTGCCAAGCCTGCGCGTGCCGTCAAGGAAACAAAAGCGGCTGCAGTGAAAAAAGCTCCGGCTGTGAGCGAAGAAAAGCCCAAAGCGACAAAGCGCGTCTCCCGCAAGGTGGCAGAGCCTGTGGCAGCCCCCCGTACAACGCGCCGCAAGGCGGCTGAGGTCGAAGCTGTTGTTGTAACGCCTGCACCCCGTGGCCGTCGCCCGAAAGCCGCAGCAGTTGCCGAGGTTGCTCCGGTCAAGGCCAAGCGCAAGGTGGCAAAACCTGTTGCTGAGGCTCCTGTAAAGGCGCGTGCGAAAAAAGCAGCACCGGCTGAAGAAAAAGTGCGTTTGTCCGCAGTTGAAAAGCTGCGTATTGTGCAGGAAACGCGCCGTCAGAAACGCTATGATCGTCTGGCTGCTGAAGCTGCCGAGACGGAGAAAGCGACCTCAACCAAAGGAACGCGCGCCCGTAAAACAACAGCCGCCCGCAAGCCGCGTGCGCGCAAGGCGTAAGTTTTTCAGCGTTTAAAACGGTTCAGAAAAAAGCAAGGCCGGGGAACCATTATGGTCCTCGGCCTTTTTTATGGTGTCTTGTCTGGCGCTTCCGCAAGGGGTAGCGGAAGCAGACCAGTGCGCGCAGGTGGCCTTGGTGAGTGATTGGCTCAGGGAAGAACGCTGGGCTATTTTTGTATCAGCTTTGAAAAATGCAAACGAGAACAAAAGAAAAACACGCGGAGGTTATGAGGCTATAGATGGATAACAGTCTTCCGCCAGTGTTGCTGAAACCCTGAACTCACCCACACTCTGCCCGTTCCAGTTTTTCAAGGTTTGACGCATGAAGTGCGTCAGCACCGGACTGCTTTCGTTACCAAAACGGGCAATGAGGGCCGCAGCCGTTGCTTCAGCCGCCCGCACTCCGCCATCCCGGCACTTGATGGCAATACCAAGACCTTTTTCAGGAAGCATGGCAACCATCACGCCTTCTGCACCCATTTTGGTGAAAACTCGCGGCGCAAGATCTTGCATGACGCGCGTATCGAACTGGTTGGTTCCGGCAATCATGAACGGGTTGGCGGCTATGGCGGATCGTAACTGGGCGGCAGCCTGCGCTCTGTCCGTATTCAGGTTCTGGCCTGTTGCAAACCGTGCGTAAGCCAATGCCAGAGCGCGAAGAGGAATGGCCCATGTGGGAATGGCGCAGCCATCCGTGCCGCGGTTGGCGTCTGTATGAGGAACGCCTGTTACATCTTCCAGCGTCCTGGCGACTGTTTGCATGACGGGGTGCTCTGGCCGGATGTAATGCTCCGGATCATGCCCAGTTGCGCAGGACAGGCAGACGAAGCCTGCATGCTTACCTGAACAGCAATTATGCAGCGCACACGCCTGCTCTCCGCTGGCCGCCAGAGCGCGTGCTGCGCGGGCGTCCAACGGCCAGTGGGTGCCGCATTCCAGAGATGTGGCATCGCGCCCCGTGCGGGCCAGCATTTCAGTGGCAACGGCAATATGGGCTGGCTCACCCTGGTGGGATGCGCAGGCCAGGGCCAGAGCATCCGGCCCCAGAGCGTATTTGTCGGCGGCACCTTCTGTCAGCAGCGGCAGAGCCTGCAATGCTTTGACGGTGGAGCGGGGGTAGATGGCGGTCTCCACATCCCCTGCGGCAAAAACGGTTTTTCCGGCGGCGTCCACAACCACGGCAGCGCCATAGTGACGGGATTCCACCCGGTTACCGCGGGTTGCTTCAGCCAAAAGCACATCGTGAGGCATTGCAGATTTTACCTGTTCTGTTCGTGTGTGGCGCCGCTTAGCAGATAGCACTCTGCTGAAAATTCGGCGCTATGATCAGGGTCTGGCTCCAGCATGTCTGCCACCATTGTACGGCGTAAGCGCAGAACGCAGGGGAAAGCAGCAGGCCCCGCCGGGTCTTCTGCCATTTTCTCCAGCCACGCACAAACGCCATTGCGTTCTGTCAGCAAAAGTGGGGCTTTTCTGGTCAGGTGGAGACCTGAATGCAGAAGATGGTGGGTCTCTTCACGGTCAGTCACGAAATAAAGCCAGCTATCCGGTGCTGTGTGGGGTGTGAAACTCTGTGGCGGGGTATAAGAGAGCCGTAATTCCTCCGCCGTAAAATGCGTGCGTGGTGGCACTGGCGGCGGCGGGAAGGGATAGGAAAACAGGTCAGTCTGCGGGCTGGCAGGGGGAGCGGGGGTATCCTGCGCCGAAACCTTTGTCTGTTGCGTGCTATTTTTACGGTGGGATCGTGGTTCAGTAGATGAGGACGCAGGTTTCTGTTCAGGAAGGTCAACAGGCAATTTGAACTGGCGCTGCCGGGAGGGAGAGCGGCGTGGTGCGCCGGAAGGTGTCCGTTTTGGCAAGTAACGCCGTTACTAATGCTGGTGAGCAGGCGTTTTGCGGTGTGCGGCACAGTGCGCGCAAAGGCCTTCAATTTCTATGGACGAGCTTTGAATGACAAATCCCTGCTCCCGGCAGGTTGTGCGAACGGCATCCAGAATACTGGGGTTGGTGATTTCAATCACACTTTTGCAGGACCGGCAGATCAGGAACTGGGCTGTGTGCAGGCAGATGCTGTCCTGATCATGGTCATGATTGCAGCCTGCTGCGTGGTCATCGTGCAGAAGGTGCGTGCAGGGCACAAAAGCTGACAGTCGTTCAATGCGGTGAATAAGCCCGTGTTCGAGCAGAAAATCCAGCGCCCGATAGACTGTAGGCGGAGCGGGTCTGCGGTCAGGCGTTTTTATCTGTTCCAGTAGATCATAAGCCCCTACGGGGGCATTCACGCTCAGGATCAGCCCCAGAATTTCCCGGCGCTGCTGTGTCAGGCGTGCGCCCTGCCGTGTGCACAGGGCATCAGCCCTGTCCAGCAGAGCCTGCGTAGCGGGGGAGAGTGTTTCAGGAAAAACAAGGGCAGACTGAGTGGCAGATTTCATGATTACGATCCGTTCTGCCCGTATCTTAGCCATGCAGCACAGGGAAGGCAAAGCGTACGGAAGAGAAGGTTTCGGGTGGGAAAAGGTATGTTATATTATCACATAAGCTGATAAGAACTGCTCACCACGACATATCTGCGGGCAATGTAAAGAATTGTGGTGAACGGGGATGTGGCGTGTCTGAACCTGCAAGGCAAGGGCTTTCGGGGCGGATCAGATGTTCGGCAGGCGCGAAAAGAGAGCCTTGTCAGCTTC
This sequence comes from Acetobacter senegalensis, assembly GCF_001499615.1. Lineage (NCBI taxonomy): Bacteria > Pseudomonadati > Pseudomonadota > Alphaproteobacteria > Acetobacterales > Acetobacteraceae > Acetobacter > Acetobacter senegalensis. The sequence goes on from NZ_LN606600.1 coordinate 2,652,311, forward strand.
GCGGTAGGCCGATTTTTGGTGCCTTTGCTGGAGCCGGAGCGTCTTTCGCGCGGCGGAATTTGGGGTGTGAGTCTGTTTTATGCGTTTTGCCGTGTCAGTTTTCTCCTGCCTTATTGCCGCATGCGCCTGTATGGGGGCTGTTCGGGCTGCTGAGGCCCCGATTGTTGTTGCAGCGGAAAATACATGGGGGGATCTTGCTGCGCAGGTGGCCGAGCCCGACATGCATGTTCATTCCATCCTCGCATCTCCGGCCTTGGACCCCCACCTTTATGAGCCCGGGCCGGCAGAAGGGCGTCTGGTGCATGACGCCACCCTTATTGTGGCCAATGGGGCCGGGTATGATGCATGGATAGATCGGCTGGCGCAGGCGCGTGGGGGAAAACAGGTCCCCATAGTGCGGGCTGATGGATGGAGCGGCTGGCACGAGGGAGATAACGTTCATCTCTGGTATAATCTGGCAGCCGTGGCGTCTTTCGTGGGGCGGTTTGTTGTGGTGTGTCAGCAGGTTGATCCAGCCCACGCGCAGGCTTACGAGGCGCGGGGGAAAACGCTTCTTGCCGCAGTGGATCAGGTGCGTCAGCAGGTTGTCGAAGTGCGGTCCAAAACAGTCGGGCAGCCGGTGGCCGCAACGGAACCGGTGTTCACGCCCTTGGCAGACAGCCTTGGTCTCCATATGACGCAGCAGGCTTTTCAGCAGGCCATCATGAATGACGTTGAACCTCCAGCTTCTGCCGTTGCGGCGTTTGAGCGGGACATCAGCCAGCATCATGTCCGGTTGGTGGCTTATAATGCACAGGCTGACAGGCCCTCCGTCCAGCGCCTGATTGCGCAGGCGCGGCAGGAGAAAATACCGGTCTTGCCCGTGCTGGAGATCATGCCACCAGATCAACATTGGCAGACATGGGTTCAGCACACGGTGACGCAGGTAGCGCAGGCGTTTGGGCAAGAACCGTGAGTGTCCCGGCTCTTGATCTTTCCCATGTCACGCTGGCGCGTGGTGGGCGGATTGTTCTGAATGATGTGAGCTTCAGCGTGCCGAAAGGCAGCTTTGTGGGGGTTCTGGGGGCCAATGGCGCGGGCAAGACAACCTTGTTCCGGGGGCTTTTGGGGTTGGAGCCTGCGCGGCAGGGCGTGTTGTGTGTAAATGGCGCGCCGGTAAAGCGCGGCAACAGCACAGTTGGGTACATGCCTCAGATGCGCAAGCTGATAGGAGGGCAGTTAAGCGGCTGGAGCATGGTTGCGGCTGCCCGGCGCGGGCAACATTGGGGCTTGCCCTGGTGTGGCAGAAAGGGGCGAGAGGCCGTGCAGGCGGCGCTGGAAGCGGTGGATGCGCTTGATCTGGCCCGCAAACCTGTTGCTGTCCTTTCAGGTGGGCAGAGGCAAAGGCTGCTGCTGGCGCAAACCCTTCTTGATGATCCCTCCCTGCTGTTGCTGGATGAGCCGCTGGCCAGTCTGGACCCGGCCCGCATGCGGGAGACAGCGGTCAGAATCCATACGCTCTCGCGGTCCCGTAACATGACGGTTCTGATGTCTGCTCATGATATCAACCCGTTGCTGGGGCTGATGGACCATGTGCTGTATCTGGCTCGTGGCAAGGCGCTGCTGGGCAAGGTTGAAGACGTTCTGACCACCGAGGCGCTGACGGCGCTTTACGGTGCGCCGGTAGATGTGGTGCGGGCAGGGGGCCGTGTCTTTGTCGTGGCTGAGGGCGGCGGTGCCATTCTGCAACCTCACGACTGTCTGGGAGGACACGCGCATGCTTGAGTATGATTTCATGCGCACGGCCTTTCTGGCTGCTTTTCTGGTGGCCGTGGTCTGCGGCCCGGTGGGCTGGTTTCTGGTTCTGCGTGGTCAGACATTTGCCAGCCATGCTCTCTCGCATGTTGGGTTTGCAGGGGCTACGGGAGCACTGCTGTTAGGCTTCTCGCCGCTTACCGGCCTGAGTGCGGGGGCGTTGGGTGCAGGTGTTCTAATGGGCTTGGCCGGTGACAGGGTGGCAGGGCGTGATGTCATGATCGGGCTTGTGCTGTCGGTCGCCATGGGTGCGGGGGCATTGTTCCTGCATTTTCTGACCCATTCTGCCAGCGCAGCCACGGCCCTGCTGTTTGGGGACATTCTGGGCATAAGTTCTTCCATGCTCGGCTGGCTGGCCGCGTTGAGTGGCGGATGCCTGCTGGCGCTGGGAATCATGGCGCGCCCGCTTCTGTTCGCCTCCCTGCAACCAGAACTGGCTGAAGCCAAAGGGGTGCATATCGCTGTGCTGGATGTGCTGTTTCTGGCGCTTGTTGCTATTGCGACGGCAGAGTGCGCCCAGATTACCGGAGTGCTGCTGGTTTTCACGCTTATGGTTGCGCCAGCCGCAACCATTCTCCGCCTGGGATTGCCCCCTCTGGTGGGCCTTTTGGGTGCAGCCGGGTTGGCAGTGATGGAAGCGTGGGGTGGGTTGATGCTGTCCTGGCAGACGGATTACCCCACCTCTTTCTGGATCTCTGTGCTGGGTGGGGCAGGGTTTCTGCTGGCGGCCCCCGTAGCATCCTGGGTGAGCCGGAGGGTTGAGGCAAAGCGCCTCAGCAACGCCTCATCGCTTGATCTGAACGAGGTCTGACAGTCTGGTTTTGCGGTAGAGTTCTGCGTGGTCAGTCAGCAGTTTGAGGCTGCCAGAAAGTGTCTGGCGCTTGAAAAAAATGCAATTTGAAAACCTGATGGCAAAAGGGAGCCATAACCGGCCCCCGATACCTGAGGCCGGGCGCTGAAAACGTCTCGCCCAACAGGCCTAGCAGGATTGTGATCAGTCTCTTACTGCGGCAGGGACCAGTCCAGCCAACCCCAGAACAGCAGGAAGATGGCAAGCCCCACATGGATGAGGATCAACGCCTTAAGGGTAATAACCGGAACGTCTGACAAATCTTTTTTAGGCGGCGGGGCCATGGAAAACACTCCTGCCTGTTTGCTGGTGAAGGGTATTTAAGAGGCCAGCAAAAGGGTAAATCAATAAAAAACGGAGGCTGCTGTCTGGTATCAGGAAGCAGTGTGGGGCAGAGAGTGATAGGCGCGGTTGAAATACACTAGGCCGCCCACATGCTGGTTGATGCGCAGGGCCTCAACAATCCCGAACATGACGCTATGGGTGCCTACTTCCACAATCTGACTGATGCGGCAGTCAAACGTAGCAACTGCTTCTTCCAGAACCGGAGCACCAGTTGCCAGTGTGGTCCAATGCCCTACGGCAAAGCGGTCTTCCATTGTGGTGGGGCCGGAAAAATGGCTGGATAACGCCTGCTGGGCAGCAGAGAGCACATTGACGCACAACGGTCCGCCTTCCGTAAAGGCCGGGCGTGCCCGGCTTTCCCGTTTCAGGCAAACCAACAGTGTGGGAGGCGTATCCGTGACAGAACACACGGCTGATGCTGTAAAACCAACCGGGTGTGCCTGCGTTCCTGTGGTCACAATGTTCACAGCCGCTCCAAGTTTGGCCATGGCATCGCGGAAGGCGCTGGTCTCCAGAGCCAACATCTGCTCTCCTTCAAACATGTTCAGACTGAGTGTTTTGTGCATGAATAAAGAAGGAAAGCAATGACTGAAGACGTTCTTTCAGGCACCCCCACTGTCAAAACACGGCGTGCAGGCCATATGGGCCGTATTATCCTTGATCGTCCCAACCGATTGAATGCGGTAGATCTGGAGATGGCAGAGGGCATTGCCCGCGTGCTGGAGGCCTGGCTGGACGATGCATCTGTTCAGCATGTAGTGCTGGAAGGGTCTGCTCCCCGTGCGTTTTGTGCGGGCGGAGATCTGAAAAAAATCTGTGAACTGATCCAGATGGAAGGGGCGGATGAAGCCTTCCGGCAGATGAACCGTGTTTACCAGGTCATGCAACAGATTGCGGCCTACCCCAAACCAACCATTTCCTTCATGGACGGAATTGCCATGGGCGGCGGCATTGGCCTGGGCGGGCATACGCGCTACCGGATTGTAACCGACCGTTCTGTTGTGGCCATGCCTGAAACCGGCATAGGTCTGACCCCGGATGCCGGAGGGTCCTGGATTCTCAGCCGCGCGCCCGGCTTTTCCGGTTTGAGGCTGGCCGTTACGGGCAACCGCATGAATGGCGTGGGGGCGGTCATGATCGGTTTTGCTGATCGGCTTGTGCCTGCCGATAGTCTGCCTGATTTGCTGGGTCTGCTTGAAACACGGTCTGCGGCAGAGGTGTTCGCCCTTGTTCCCCCATTGCCTCAGTTAGCCAATGTTCAGGAGATGGACGCCTGTTACGATGCGCCAGATTTGGCCCATGCAGTGCGCAATCTGGCGGAAAGTGGGACGGAAGAAGCGCGGCAGGATCTGCTGGCGCTCTCATGCGCCTGCCCGTTCTCCGTACAACTGGCGTGGGAAGCGTGGCATCGGGCGCGGAACCTCTCCTCCCTGACCGAAGCCTTTCAGCAGGAAGTGACCTTGGTCAACCACCTTATCCGCCGAGCAGATTTTGTAGAAGGCGTGCGTGCGCGCCTGATAGACCGGGATAATCAGCCACGTTGGACCCCGGGCACTCTGGCAGAAGTCAATCTGGATGAGGTTCAGGCCTGTTTTCGGAACTGAGGACGGACGTTCCTGTTTTTCGTTGGCCGCGTTTTGAAGTGCCCGCAGCAGGGAGCAGGGAGCAGGGAGCAGGTGGCAGGAAGTTCCGGGGCAAAAGAGGCGGTTATGCCAGCTTGCTGTTGGCATATTGGCCCGGACAGCCGACCTTCCTCCTTTCCTGCGCCAGTGGGGTGCCTTAAAAAAGGATCACCTGTTTCGGCTGGCAGCACTGGTTGAAAAAAGGGATTGCCACCGAGCGTATGCAGGCTGCGTCTCTGGTGAAGGGCTGCGCCATTCCGTTTTGCCGTGGGCCTGATAATGAGCCTGGCCAGAAGGCCAGTCTCCCAGTTGCACGGCGATGGCGACATCCGGATTCTGTTGCAAATACCAGCCTTCAGAAAAAGCAGGCTGGTGTCCTTCACGTTCTTCCTGATAACCGCGCTGGAGAAAGTGCTGGCGGCCGGAGCTGAAATCTCCTCTTGCCACTGCGGCGGCAACATCCGGGTTTGCTGTCAGATAACTCGCCTCGTCAAAAGGGGCATGCGCCACATATTCTTGCAGCAGGAACAGCAGCAGAGTGTGAGGAACTGAGACATTTTCCTCTTCCGCAGCAAAAATATCGTAACCCAGAGCACGGGAAAGTAGAGCGTAAGGGATCATCTCCGTCATAAAACTCGTTAATAAACTCTTAATTGAGTCTCTACAAAATATTTAACTACGTCAATCTCGATGCCTGCGATGAGGGGTGTTGGGAAGTGGGCCGCCCTGTCTTACTGTGGGGGAAAGAATGAGGCAGGAAACACGGCGTGTTAGAATATAGGGATCTGCAAAGTGTGCACCGGCATGAGGTGGCAACCGTTACCTCTCCCAGTTTTGTTCAGCCGGTTCCGCGTGTGCAGAATCTTCATCTGGTGCCAAAACCGGTGCTGGAAGCCATGCGTGCAGGCTGGCTGACAGGGACGCATCCGGAACGGTCTGTAACCCTGACCAAACTGTTTGATGTGTACGTGACCGAGGAAGGTCTTGTTTTTACGCATGACAGGAAGCTGATCACCCAGACCATAACCCAACATAGTCCGGACGAATGTGAGCGGGCTTTTGAGCGTGTTCGATGCGCGCAAGATGTTCCTGAAGTCACCGCGTCAAGTTTACTGTTGCGGAAACGGGGGGACCATAATTATGGGCACTGGCTGGTGGAACTGCTGCCCAGATTATGGTTGGCGGAACAGTTCATGACGCCGGAGCTTCTGGTTGTCCCGCACGCAGACCACGCCATGACCCATGTGATACGGGATTCCATTGTGCTGTCATCCGCCCGGCCGCATCAGTTTTTGGCGTTGGATAATCAGGCCGTGTGTTTTTTCAAGGAACTGAGCATTGTTGAGGGACTGACTGATCACGGTGTTTACATGTCGCCACTGGCTTTTGCCAAAACGGACATAATGCGTGAGGCTGTTCCACAGATTGCACCGCAACGTCTGTATGTGGCGCGGCCCGGTAGCCCGCGATGTGTCGTGCAGGAGGAAAACCTTCTTGCTTTGCTGCACCGTCACGGTTTTCGGGTGGTCGATCCGGCAGGTCTAACGTTTCTGGAGCAGATTCAGCTTTTCAAAAATGCGGAATGTGTTGTGGGGGTGATGGGGGCTGGCATGACCAATATCCTGTTCTGCCCGCCGGGTGCCAAGGTGATAACGCTGGCTCCCGCCACCATGCCGGATACGTTTTTTGCCTTTATCGCCGGGCTGCGTGGTCTGGAGTATCATGAACTGCGAGGGCAGATGATGGATGCGGAGACAACCCGGTGGGATGCACCTTTCTCCATCATGGCCGCCCAACTTGCCGCTCTTCTTGAAGGGTAATTGCGGACCCTTTACCCGAACACCGGATTATGGTGCGGCACTACCGCTGTTACGCCAGCATTGGCACCGGGAATGTCACGGGAAAGCTGCAAGGGGCCATACCGATGGAAGAAGCCCGGAACGGATGTGATGATATAGGCTGCCTGCTCCAGACAGGATACAACACGCTCTCGCGCCAGACAGGCCGCTTCCGGGTGCGGAATGGCGCTGATGTGGTGTGCCGTTTTCAGAAGTTCTGCGGCAGTCTGCTCTGGTGCGTGGTGAAGGGTTTTGAAAGATTTCAGGGCATCAAGCAGAGCATCATGCGCTGAGGGAGCCAGAACAGTATGCCCGGCGTTCCAACGCAGACGCACAATCAGCCGCCCAAGGGAAATTGCAGCGAATGCGGCGTCCGTATAGCCCTTGCGGTCAACGCTTTCATCAAGAAAAGAAAGCCGCATCATAAGACGGGCAATTTTCTGTAATTGCAGGCTTTCCCACACCACCCACAGAATGGGCCGGTTTTGCGGTGCGGCGGCAAGCTGCTGCACACTGCGTGTGAGAGAGGAGACAAGCCGCGCGGCATCTAGCCTGTGGTCAGCCGGAAGAATGACCCGGAACACCAGAACCAGCAACACACAGGCTGCGGCCATAGTCATCCAGTTATTGGTCAGTGTCATGTCATCATAGACAATGGGATTGGTGACAGACAGCATCATGGTGAAGAAAACGGCATAGCCGAATGCCCCGATGCTGTAGCGGGGGTGGAATTGCAGCCATACGCCCGGCAGCAGGAAGAGGCAGACTGTCATCCACAACAGGGGGTAGCCATCTATTCTTGGCAGGCCCACAACATGGCAGAGGAAACTGGCCGGGATGGCAAGCGCGGTGCCCACGGCCATCAGTGGGCTGGTTTTTGCGGCTGAAGGCGTGGTGGAAAGCAGGCTTGATGCCGCCACAACGTACAGCATCAGCATTGGTCCCGCACTCCAGTGGAGAACATACCACAACATGCCAGCCAGCAGGGCAATGAACATGCCGCGTGCGCCGTTACGCATTGCCATGGGCCATTCCAGATAGGTTGCCATTTTGACAGATCTGCGGCCGGGGCGGCGGGTTGTAATGTCATGCAACGCCATGTCCAGATGCACCAGCACATCGCGCGTGTTGTCGAGCGAGGCCAGAACAGTGGGGGTGGGGTTCTGGCGTTCCAGAAGATCCAGTTTTTCCAACGTGGCGTGAATGCAGTCTGAAACAGGTTTGGGGTTGTCCTGCCATCCGGGCTGTTCTGTCAGATCCAGAATAGTCTTCAGGGTTTCAGCAACTTCCTGATGCACCTGGCATGAGGCCCCATTGGCCAGAGACAGATTGAGCCAGTAGGGATGGTAGGTTACAATCAGGCCTGTCAGGCGGCTCAGGCCGATGCGAAGACGTCTGACACGTGCCTGCATGTCCCGATCATCCGCAGCAGCATATTCAATGGCGGGGCCAAGGCCCGTCATGCGGGCCAGCAGGCGACCCCGGCTGTCATACAAAGGTTGGGGTAGGCCCCGAAAGGCGGGGGTGGAAGATGTATTTTCCAACCCCGGCATCTGATCTTCCATAGCTTCCGCCGCCTGAGCCGGAGAAGACCGATTGCTTTCTGCCGAATGGAAAGAGAGCGCATGGCGTACCGTTTCTCGGAAGACATCACCCAGTGTAACCAGAACCTGAGAAGGTTTACGGGGTGATGTCACCATGAACACAAAGGCTGTGACCACAACCCCGGTGGTTACGGCAGAGAGACGCCCCATGGCTGCCAGAAAAATGGAGTCCGGATTGGCAAAGGCAGGGGAGGACACAATAACAATGGTATAGCCGGTCAGAACAGCCGCGTAGGCCCGGAACAGCCGCAGGAATGTGGCCACCATACAGGCCAGCCCCACAAAAAAGGCGAGTGCTGCATAATATAGCACCGGAGACTGCACGAATGCCGCCATGACACCCACGCTGATGCTTGCCCCAATAATCGTACCAATGACACGCCACATGCTTTTGGAAACCATGGCCCCAACAGTGGGGTTAGCGACAATCAGAACGGTTGTGGCGGCGCTCATGGGGGATTGAAGCTGAAAGGTGAATGCCAGAAACAGGGCAATCCCGATCGCCAGAAAAACACGTGCTGTATAGGCAGCGGTGGCCAGCGTTGCGCGCCAGCGCTCATCATTCGTAAAAATGGCGGGAAAGCAAGGGCGCAGCAGTGCGGAAAGTGTGTCTGTCATGGTGCGACGGTTTTCATGCAAGGTCAGGTAATGCGGAACAGGTGTCCAGAATCTGGTCAAGCTGGCGGATAAGGCTGCGGATATCCGCTTTGGGGAGGCCTTGAGTGATGGTTTGTTCTACCTGTGCTGAAACCTCATGGAACAGCACGCATTTTTTCTGGCCTTTTGCGGTCAGGGTAAGCCGTTTTGCCCGCCGGTCTTCCTGATCGGTGTGGCGGGAAACCAACCCCTCTTTTTCCAGAAGGTCCAGCACCCGCACCAAAGCAGAACAATCTGTATCCATGGCGCTTGCCAGATCTCGCTGGGTTGCGCCATCGGGCATCATCATCAGATACGCCATGGGGCGCATGAGTGCCACAGTCATGCCGTGTGGGCGCAGGGCGCGTTCCAGCCTTGTGCGCCATATTGCCGCCAGCCGCATGACACGAAATGTCAGCGCCATGTCCTGAAAACGCGTTTCATCAATGGCGGAAAGGCCACGCAGGGCTTCCATGGGGTGCTCCATTGTTAGCATCAATATATTTGACATGAAAAATATATTGAAACGAATATATCAGAACTGCCGGAGCGGTCAACAGGCTGGCATCTTCCTCTCGTCAGGCTATGGGGGAACTACCCGATCCGGTTCTCTGCGGGTTTGGTTGGGTGCATTTACTGAAACTGCTCTTTCAATAGAAAAGGCCCTTACGCAGAATGCATAAGGGCCTGTGATGCCTATTATCTGGAGGGTTCGAAAAACCCTCTGGTATTGAGGTCTGCTCTGTGATTCCATTTTCCTTGCGTTGATTGGAGTATGGATCATGAAGCAGGCGGGATTTTTTGACGTTGAAGAGCGGCTTGCCCGGCTGAGCGGGCTTGGTGATCAGCTCGAAGCATTTTCCCGGACTGTGGATTTTGAAGTCTTCCGCCCTGACCTGGAGAAGGTTCTGGCGTATTCTGACGGAAGCAAAGGCGGACGACCGCCATTTGATCCGGTGCTGATGTTCAAAATTCTGGTGATCCAGACGCTCAACAATTTGTCTGATGAGCGGACGGAATATCTGATCAACGATCGCCTCTCCTTTATGCGTTTCCTTGGGCTGGGACTTTCAGATCGGGTGCCGGATGCCAAAACGGTCTGGCTGTTTCGCGAGCGTCTGACCCAGGCGGGTGCGATCGATGGGCTGTTCAACCGCTTTGATGCGACCCTGCGCAACGCCGGGTATTTGCCGATGTCCGGCCAGATCCTGGATGCCACACTGGTAGCGGCTCCAAAGCAGCGGAACACCAACGCAGAGAAAGCCGATCTTCGGGAAGGACGTATTCCTGAAGACTGGCAGGACAAGCCGTCAAAGCTGTCGCACAAGGATCGTCATGCGCGCTGGACGCTAAAGTTCACCAAAGCGAAGCTGCAGGATGATGGAACCATGCCATCCAGTGATCTCGCCATCCCGTTCTTTGGCTATAAATCGCATGTTTCCATCGATCGGAAATACCGGTTCATCCGGAAATGGAAAACAACGCATGCCGCCGCCAGTGATGGCGCGAGATTGAGAGAGGGGCTGCTGGATAAAACCAATACGGCCTCAAGTGTCTGGGCTGACACGGCCTATCGCTCAAAAGCCAACGAAGACTTCATGGAAAAGCAGGGATTTGTTTCCAAGGTTCATCGCAAAAAGCCGCATCTCAAGCCTATGCCCCGGCATATCCAGAAATCAAATGCTGGAAAGTCGGTCATCCGCTCGCGTGTCGAGCATGTCTTTGCCGATCAGAAGTCACAGACGGGGCTGTTTGTCCGGACTGTCGGTATCAGTCGAGCCACCATGAGGATCGGCCTGGCCAATATCGTCTACAACATGCGCCGCTTCCTCTTCCTGCAGCGGATCAGCACCACAGCGTAGCTATCAAGCGGATAACAGCGCCCAATCTGCTCAAAACGCAGACCGGATGCCATCGCAAAAACCGTCAATCAAATCGCCAAAAGCCAGAAATCACGGGCCACGCACATCAATTGACGGTTCTTCGATCCCTCCAGGTTGCCGGCATTGCAGCCGCTGCCGGGGCATCATCCTTGCCATTTTCCACTTCTGCCGCGCCATCCCAGAAAACAGGAGCTTCCATGCCCAATGCCTCCAATACCCCGCTGGAAGACCCGCGCTCCCTGTATCCACATGCACCGTTCAAGGCACAACCACAGGAATGGCCCGGCCTTGCATCCAAAATGACGCCACTGCCAGACCACGGGGAAAAGAGCTATAAAGGCAGCGGACGCCTTGCCGGACGCAAAGCGCTGATTACAGGCGGAGATTCCGGTCTAGGCCGCGCCGCAGCCATTGCTTACGCACGCGAAGGTGCGGATGTCGCCATCAACTATCTGCCGCAAGAAGAAGCGGACGCCAAAGAAGTGGCAGAACTGGTGCGCAAGGAAGGGCGCAAATTCGTCGCACTGCCCGGGGATCTGCGTGACGAAAAATTCTGTCAGGATCTGGTAAAGCGGGCCGCTGAAGAGCTTGGTGGGCTGGATATCTTCGTCAATTGTGCCGGACGCCAACAAACACATGACAGCATTCTGGATGTGACAACCGAAGCGTTCGACTGGACACTCAAAACCAATCTTTACGCGCTGTTCTGCCTCAGCAAAGCGGCCATTCCCCTCATGAAGCCGGGCTCAACCATGATCTTCACTTCCTCCACCAATGCGTACGAGCCCTCAGTTAATATTCTGGACTATTCAATTACAAAGGCAGGCATCTCCAATTTTGCCAAAGGGCTCGCCAAGCAACTGGTTGAAAAAGGTATCCGGGTGAACGCCATAGCACCCGGTCCATTCTGGACGGCCCTTCAGGTCAGTGGTGGCCAGACCATGGAAAATGTCGAGAAATTTGGTGAAACTGTTCCCATGAAGCGCCCGGGCCAGCCAGTAGAACTCGCCCCGGTCTATGTGATGCTGGCATCCAGTGAGAGCAGCTACCTCACTGGCCAGGTTGTGGGTGCAAATGGCGGTGTGGGCCTCCCCTAACCCCAGAAATTGCCCCTTACGTGGATGAAGCAGCTTTAAAAGCCTGCAAACGCAATCCAGCCGTTTCCTCCACGGGAAGGAAACGGCTTTTATCCTGTTATCCTTGCGCCAAGATCTCAAACCTGTCTTGCCGGTTTCAATGACCCCACGCCATCCCCTCTTTACGGGCTGTGCAAAGGGTCACAAAAAAAGGCCATCTCCGTTAACAGAGATGGCCTTTCTTTTATCCTGCACGATAAACGGGTTTTCAAAAAATGGTCTTCAAAGTGTTTCCTGACACCATCCTCTGAAAAGAAGCGGCTTTTATCAGCCGCTTCAAGTAAGAACCCTTTAGAACGTCGCGTTCACGCGTCCGTAGTAATAACCACCTGTCATTGGCACCTGAGAGGATGACTGATCATAGATGTAGGCACCAAGGTAGTTCACACTTTGCGGCACGCGCCGGGGGCGGATATTGAACAGGTTGTTGCCACCTACTGCCACATGCCAGTTCTTGTTGACCCGATACCCAATTTCCAGATCTGTCAGCCAGCGGGGCGAATTTTTGAACTGGTAGAAATCGGTCACACTATATTGCAGCGCCTTTGGCCCCCAATCCTGATACTGGAGCATGTTTGTGGTTTCACCGTAACGGGTCTGGCGAATATTCACATCCCAGTTTCCGACCGTGTAGAAGGCATTCAGAATGATCTTGCTGCGCGGATAAGCTGTGGTGATGTAACCGATATTCTGGGCGTTCAGCAGTTCCTCCCCATTGGTGCCCAGACCGTTATGATGCAGGCGTGTGCGGTTGAGGTCCAACGCCATGGTTGTTGTCAGGGTGCCATATTTCCCCATGCGGAACGTGTAGTCCGCGTTGATATCCAACCCCTGCGTACGGGTGCTGGCACCGTTTGACAGATAATAGGCCTGAATATTGTCCAGTGACGCATCATTCGCCGGGGGCGTAAAGCCCATGGACTGAATGGCCGAGACAGCAGACAGGCCGCTCACTGTTCCACCCTGCACAATGCGGTCACGAATATTGATCTGATAAACATCCACTTCCACATGGAAGCCACGAACTGGCTCAACCACAATCCCGCCAGATACGTTGGTTGAACGTTCCGGCTTCAGCCCAGGTGCGCCAAGGCTACGCGCCGCTGCAGAATCAGCCGCCAGCAAACCGGAAGCCCCGTTGGGGGAAACGTTCATGGCGCTGTAGTGCTCTTCAGCCAGCGTGGGGGCGCGGAAACCGGTGCTGATTGTACCACGCACGGCAATGCGTTTGGTAATGTCATACCGTGTAGAAACCTTGCCGTTTTCCGTATTGCCTACGTCTGTGTAGTGTTCAAACCGCCCTGCAAAATCCAGTTCCCAGTTCTTGAGAAGATGGAAATCACCATCCACGTAAGCAGCCCAGATGTTACGATACCACTTGCCCGCGTTCTGCGGGGCCAGACCTGCAAAACCCTGCGTGCCCCCCAGCGCATAGGAATAGGGATTGCCAGCCCAGATCTGGTAGGATTCCATTCGGTGCTCACCACCAAACGCCAGCACCATGGGGACTGTATCGGCAATCTTGAAATTGCGCCGCAGGTCAAGGTTGTTTGTCCACTGCGCCATATTGAAGCTTTCAGCCCGGACATCCGTTGGGCTGGACCCACACCCTACGGGAGAATAACTTGCGCCAGCATTCGGGTCGGTCGAACAGGTGGACTGTAGAACCCCGGTATTAACGGTGTTCTTGTTCCCAACCTTGTTGTAATCCGCGCCATAAGTGGAAGAAACATCCCACTGGAACCCGAAAAGATGATCGCCCTTGGCCCCGACGGTTGCCGCGTAATCATTTTCTTCCGCGGTTTCAATCGGCGTGAAGCCCCACGGCCAGTAGGAAAGCGCAACCCCGCCCCCAACGTCTGGCACGCGATAGTTCTGATACGTTTCAGCATGACGGTGCGCGTAAGTGATGCTGCCATAGAACATCACGTTTTCATTCAGCGGCTTACCCCAGTCCAGACCAAAGCTTTCCCGCGTTTCTTCCGCTGTGCTCAGCACTTTGTTGGATGTTGCAGGAATATGCGCCCCGGTGCTGACATAAGAGGCCACATCGTGATCCGCTGGTTGTTCCCCTACCAGACGATGATCGCGCACATTCTTGGGCACCATATGATCCGTATGGTACATCTGGCCGGAAAGATGCAGGTAGCCATCATTCCCCAGTTTCATGCCGCCATCGGCATTGAACTGATACTGCCAGCCATCCCCGTTATAAGCATTGGCCCCTGTCTGGGCAGAAACATTCAGGCCATGATCCTGCTTTTTGGTAATAATGTTGATCACCCCGGCAATGGCGTCAGAGCCATACATGGCTGCGGCCCCATCTTCCAGCACTTCAATATGATCAATCATATTGGCCGGGATCATGTTGAGATCAACGCCGGTCGTCCCAAAGTTCGGACCAGAGGTAGCCGTAAACGTTGTTGTTGTATGCCGACGTTTTCCATCCACCAGAACCAGCACCTGGTTGGAGCTCAGGCCACGCATATGAATGGAAGAAACAAGGGCTGCGGCATCTGTCCCCATGGTTTCCACGTTGACGGACGCATAAGTGCGGGTCAACGCATCTGCCAGGTTCATCTGCCCGGACCGACGCAATACTGCACTGCTCACCACCTTAACCGGGCTCATGCTCTGCCGTGCATGACGATTTTCCGAGTGTGTGCCAGTAACAATCACATTTTCACCAGAATCTGACACCCGGTGGCTTGGGCGTGGCAAAGATCTGGCAGGCACCGCTGCACGGGTGGCGGTTGCCGCCCCGGCTGTATGGGGAATATCCTGCGTTGTCGCCTTTTTATGAGCAGATTTATGCTGCGTTCCCTGCGGGGTTGTCGCAGCATACGCGTCTGGCACCATACCAAGCATGGGAACTGCCAGAATAGTTGCAGAAAATAGTGTTTTCCGGGATGTCATGTGCCGCCAATCCCTGCTGCGTTTGGGTATTCGTTACCCTCTTATGGGATATGAGATGCGCATCTTTTGCAATTCTAAAATTACGGTCCCGTATCAGTTCGGTCAAATTGTTGTCTTTTTACAACATAATCCGGGTCAGAAAAGAGACACATAGACTGAGGACACTCTCTATCTCTGCCGGTCGTTCCCAAAGGGGAGCAGGCTGTCAGACTGTATGCTCCGCCTTATTTGCCAAGGAATTCCTTAACAAGAGAGCCTATTGTTTTCCGGGAAAACCAGGGGGCCGCTCGAACAAAGCATATGCCCTCATCTGACACGGATGAGGGCATATGATGGAACGCAGCCACTTTAATTTGTCGCGTCGTGGAACGAATCCCATTTCGCACAGACACTGAACACAGTGGCCAGCATCGGTCATAACGTGAGCCTCTTTTAAGAGGCTCAGACCTGTCTCATTTAGAACCCGCCGCAGTTCTGCTCGAAGGGTTTGCCCGCAAAGCGATCTTTGATCCAGGCGATCTGATCCTGCGTCGAATTGATCATGGTCGGATCATGATCCAGGCCGGGATAAAGGTGGAAGAACAGCTTGATGCCGTTCTTGCAGGCTTTCTGAGCCGTTTTTTTCACGCCACCAGGAGGTACGGAAACATCTCCCCCCCCGGTCAGCACCATAAGCGGGCCTTTTACCGGCTTGTCCCCCATGATGTCTTCTTTAAGCATGGCCTGAACCGCAGGCACCTTGGTCCAGTTCGGCTTCATGATCTGAGCACTGGTTTTGCCCAAATAGGCCGCATAACCGGTAAACCAGCAGCCCTTGGTGGCAATCAGCGGATAATGCTCATAACCGTCCTTGGTCAGAATGCTGTGCACATCAAAATCTGGATAACGGGCCTTCAGCCCATACGCCACCATAGGGAAATAGAACGGGGCACCAACTTCTTCCGGTGTGGGGGCAATAAAATCCAGCATATCCACGGTGCCGGACACGGAAACAGTGCCCAGATAATCCGGGTTTTTCATCTGCTGTTCCATTTCGCCCACACTCCAGGACGCCATACCGCCCTGTGAATGCCCATCGGCCACCCACTGCTTGCTCAGCACGCCCGGCAGCGCGGCGTGAGCAGCGGCCACGGAATAAATGACATCATACCCCTGAGCCAGCTTGTTCATATACTGATGCGCACCCGGCGTGCCTTGCCCATGATAGTCCGTCGCCACAACAGCCAGCCCCGCTTTGGGGAATTCAAACAACCCTTCATCCCCGTAATAGAGATCTTTCATCAGAGAAGGCGCGCAAGGTTGCGCTACGCCGCTGGTGCCGTGGGCCCACGCCACCACAGGCCATCCGCCAGCAGGCGCGGGCCCCGCAGGCAACAGCACAAAACCGGATGTCACAACATCATGCCGTTCCGCATCCAGAGAGTGGTACAGAATACGCCATGCCGTCATCCCTGCCGGGATGGCATAATCCGTGACCTTTTCCGCCCGGATCAGCCCGCCGGGCCATGTGGGGGCATCAGCCGATGGAGCCTCTGTATAGAAAGGCGTAATGGGAAGCGCCTGTGCTGCCTCCAGCTTCAAGCCCTCGGGGATGGTTTTGGGGAGGTCAGCCTGAGCAAAGGCAGCCTGCGGCACACCAAATGCCAGAGCAGCCACACCCGCCCCGGCCAGAAGCACCTTACGCACAGCGCCATTTTTGGATACAGCCGCCTTTTTCAGACACTGCGCCAGAAGGTTACGTTTTTCAGAAAGAATTTCGGGGTGAGTGAGGGACATAACCTACGCCATTTCTGTTTCGAGAACGCTATAAAACCATGACTGACCGCAAAAATCAGCCAGGGCTTGCATTTAATTAAACAGGAAGCGGATTTTCCCTCCGCTTCCTGCCCTCGCCGATCAGCGGTTATACGTCAACAAGACGCCAGCATAACGCGGCCGCATGGTGGAGTTCAGTTGCAACAGAGACCCCTGTACCTCGTTTGAACTTGTGACCATGGGGTGCAGATTTGGCAGATTATTCACATAGAAAGACAGGTTCATATTGTTATTGAACCGGGCACCCACACGCAGGGTCAGGTAATGCTGGGCCTGTGTCAGGTAATAGCCCGAATTGTACATCAGTGTTTCTGAATCCCGAATGGGTGTGGTGCCACTGGGGCGGCTGATATACTGGTAATCCGTCCGCACATACAATTGTCCATGACCAATGGAGATGATGTTCTTGGGAATATTGTACTGAACCCCAAGGCTATAGGTCCACCCCGGTGTACCCAGTGTATCGCCTTTACGGGCAAGCAGGCCGTTCTGGTTGGTGCCCACATACGCATTTTTGGTATAATGCGCATCTGTATAGCCAAGCGTGGTATCGATCGAGAGACCATCAAACGGATACAATGTGGCCTGAAGATCAAACCCTTTGCTAACTGCTTCGCCCAGATTGGTCGTGTACTGCACACCGCATCCCGGCAGATAGGCATTCTGCTGAATGTTGGACCAGTTGATGTAATACAGGCTTCCTGAAATTTGCAGACGATTATGGAAAAACTGGTTCTTTGACCCAACTTCCCAGCTTTTTACCGTGTCTGATTTGTATTTGCTGGGAGCCGAGGTCATGCCAAAATTATTCAGATCATTCTGGCACAAAAGCTGTGGCACGGGCGCGTTGGCACCGCCCACGCGCCACCCTTTGCCCCAGCCCGCATACACCATGGAATGGCGGTCAATCTGGTAACTCAAGGTAAATTTGGGGGTCACCGGGTTTTCGGTAATCTGGCCACTGGCTGTTGTGCGGTCACCATTATGGCTGCCATCTGCAAAGTTGTGGAAGTGATAATTGGCATTGGCATACCGCACACCTGCATCAAACTTCAGTCCTTTGATAATTTCGACCGTGGCGTTGGCAAAAACAGCAACCTGCTCATCCGTGGCGCGTGTCTGGTTGATGTAGGCGTTCTGCCCCGCATTAGGCCAGCCGCCCCAGAAATCGGAAGCAGACATATCAAACAACGCCTGTGTCAAAGCGTTTGCGTTGGGTTCCTGCAATTGCTCGGAACTCATCTGCTTGTCGTTCTGATAGTATACACCGGCCACCCACATCAGGCGGTTAGCCACCGGATTGCGGGACTGCACACGAAATTCCTCGGTGAAATTACGCTGCTGGTTCAACACGCGTGAGGGACCATAATAATATGGCGTGTTGGGGTTGATCCCTTGCTGGGTCAGCAAGGGGTAGTACGGGCTGCTGCCATCCAGAAATTCATTATAATAGGAAAGCTGATAAAGCGTGCCGTTATAGCCCGTAATATTGTTACGGTGCAGATAGGCCGTGTTCGAAATCAGCGAGACATTCCCGATATCATATTTGATATTCAAAGACGGCAGATAAAAACGGTCCGTATTCTGCTGGTATTCGGGCGAATTGGTGCGGTATTCACTTTTGCCAGGATTGGAAAGACCCGCAAAATAGGTATCACTATCCCCCACCAGACGCTGTTGATACATGATGGACGGCGTAATGCTCAGATTTTCAATCGGTTTGACCAGAACAGAACCACGAAACACGTTTACATCATCATTATTGGTGTTTTTGTCTGTCTTTTTTCCGGTTCGGTAATCAAGGTGGTCGATATAACCGCCCTGCCCCTGCCGTTCCGCACTGACACGAAACGCCAGCTTGTCCTTGATGATCGGCCCGCCAAGCGCCACGCCCAGATCATATGTTGGCGCGCCATACTGTGATGCTGAGACATCCGCACGGGCATAGGATGTATATTTATGCAAGTTCGGTGCGGGCGTGATGTAACGTACAGCTCCGCCTTCCGCACCGGCCCCAAACAGGGTGCCCTGCGGGCCGCGCAACACTTCCACCCGTTCCATATCAAACAGTTGCGGCACCGTGTTTTCCGCACTGAAACCCAGATTACGGATCTGGATGGGTGTGTCATCCAGATAAATTCCGGTGGTGGCTGACCCTGCACTGGATGCCAGACCACGCACAACCGGCGTTTTGGAAGTGGGGTCAAATGTCAGGCCCGGCGTAAAGCGGAGCACATCCTGAATGGTTTTGGCGCCCTTCATATCCAGATACGCCTGATTATACGCGGCAACACTGACCGGCACACGCATGATGGAAGTTGCGCGACGGGTGGACGTTACCGTCACCGCTTCCATGGCCCCTGCTGCGGCTTCCGCCTTGGGCTTCTTATGTGGCTGAGAAACCTGCCGTGTGGAGGCTTCCTGTTTCCCCGGTACCTGAGCAGCATGCAGTTTGCCTGATGAACGTTTTTCCACGCTCTCCCCTGCTGCAAAAGCCGCACCTGCGTAGCCCGACACACAGGCCCAAACAGAAAAAGCCCCGACCAACGCAGTAGAATACGAACGGACAGAACACAAAGAACGTTTACGGCACACAAGGGGCGTATAAAGGGAAACAGGTCTTTTGCTCACGTGTGTCTCTTATCATTTAAGGGCAAGGGGAAAGCGGCGTTCACAACATCAGGCCGAAGGGGCAGAGCACTTAATTTTATATCCGGTCTCTGTCCAGACATCTGTTGGCGCATAAGGCCCTGTTTCCTGACGGGAACAACACCAGTATTACAAACAAGATAAAACCGAGTTCAAAAATATGATGCCTATAACATCAGAAAAAAATTCCATGACCGTTCCAGAAAGATGGATGATACTTATCCGCAACAGTGTTGCATTTTTTTACGCTAGTGCTGGAAGAAGAAAAAAGACGTTAGCTGGTCATGATCCTGCATCGTTTTAACACCCCATCTGACAGGCCCTTCTATCGCTAGAAAAATACCGGGCCGTCCCGCAATGTCTTTCTGGTGTTTTCTCAGAACTTTAACAAATCCACCCTGCCAATAAGAGCAACCGTTCATAACCGGCCTGCATTTGACGTCTTTAAACAGAGGGGTAAGGTGGCGTCTTCCTGAACGTTACACGGAATGACGATTTTTCATGTTCAGTCACATCATGTTGGGCAGCAACGACATTGCCCGCTCCAAAAAATTCTACGATGCAACGCTGGGTGTTCTGGGCTGTGAGCCCGCAACCCCTAACGCCAAAGGCCGCCTGACCTATACGCATGACGGCGAACGCCTGGTGATCACCATGCCGCTGGATGGCCAACCCGCCACGGCAGCCAATGGCGGCACAATCGGCTTTGCCATGACCCGCGCAGAGCAGGTTGAAGCCTGGCATAAGGCTGGTGTGGAAAATGGCGGAAAAGCCATCGAAAATCCGCCTGGAGTGCGCCACACGGCAATGGGAGACCTGTATCTGGCCTATCTGCGGGACCCAGACGGCAACAAACTGTGCGCCATGTATAAAATGCCGAGCGCCTGAGGCGCATCCTGATAGAGAGGACGTTTTCTTACACTTCTTCTTCAATATCCGCCTGAGCAACCATAATAGCATGGTGGTTCAGGCGGGATGCCAGAACATGCCCCACAGACGCGGCCCCTACGCACAAGAAAACTGACAGCCCTATAGTCAGCAGGGCCCGCCCCCAGGCCCCGATACGCAGCAGATCAAGCGTTTGCAGGCTGAAGGACGAAAAGGTGGTGTAGCCACCGCACAGGCCGATCATGACAAACAGCCGCATGTTTTCAGAAACAGGATAACGCCCGCCGGCCAGTGTCAACGTTCCAAAAAATGCGATGATGAAAGACCCCACCATATTCACGGCGAGTATGGTACCCCATGGCATCATCCGGCTATATGGGCCAGTCAGCACGGACACAACATACCGCGCCAGTGTGCCCAGCGCACCGCCCAGCATAACAATAAGACAGGTATAAAAAGACATCACACCCGACCCTCTTTCTTGCGGCGGGCCATGTCTTTCCCGCCGTTATGGCGATAGACGCAGCCCAAGGCCCCGGCTTCCACCACGGTTATAACGGCAGGAGTCATCAGCCCCGAGCGGGCGGTTATAAGGGGGAACCCCATCCCCTGTGCCGCGCCTTATAGGGCAGAGAAAGCAAGTGCTCAAGCAAACACGCACCAGAAATCTTCGCCCTCAGCACTGCACTGCTGCCTGCTTGTACCGTCACATAAAAGGCTGCTCAGCCGCCCATCCCGCCAGAACAGTCCTGCCGCAGTCAAAAAACATGTAAAAACAAACTCCTTTTACTTTATGTGTTTTGGGGGTATTGGCCCTCCCCTGCGCAGCGCGTCACCATAAAGGGACGGGCCAGACATCCTGCCTCTTTGGCACCACTGATACGGCTTTTACGGTAATGGACCCCAAAACCCTTTTCTCCGGCATGGCGCTGGCCTTTGGGGCCTATGCCTCTTTCGCAATCAGCGATGCATTCTCCAAACTTCTGGCGGGCATGTTAGACCCGTTTGAAGTGGCATTTTCCGGCGGGATATTCGGCTTTCTGCTTCTTCCTTTTCTTCGGAAGCCGCATGAATCCTATCTGGATATCTTCCGTCCACAGCAGCGGGCCATGTGGCTCCTGCGCGCCTTTTGCGTTTTTCTGGCCACGGCAGCCAGCGTGGAAGCCTTCATGCTGCTACCCATGCCAGAAGCGCTTTCCCTCATGTTTCTGATGCCCCTGTTTGTCACCATTCTTTCTGTTGTGTTGCTGAAAGAAAAAGTAACGGCCTGGGCGTGGCTGGCAGTTGTTCTGGGGTTTGTGGGCGTGCTGATTGTGCTTCGGCCAGGCGTACGCGCGCTTCATCTCGGCCATCTGTGCGCGCTGGTGGCCGCTTTTGCCAACGCAGGCAGCGTGATTGCCTACCGCCTTGCCAGCAAGGAAACCGTGCGCCTGTCCCTGTTTGGTTCCAGCCTAATCGGGCCATTGGTAGGAAACGGCGTGCTTATGGGACTGCACGCCACCTGGCCGCCAACCATGGTCTCCTGGGTCTATCTGTTCGGTTATGGTTTTCTGGCTGCGTTCGGACAATTGCTGATGATGCTCGCAACGGCGCGGGCACCCGCCAACCGCGTTGCCCTGCCCCAATATAGCCAGATGGTCTGGGGGGTTGTGCTCAGCTACGTGGTGTTTCACCAACCGCTGGATGGCTGGACCTTTGTTGGCATCATGGTGCTGACCTTCTCCGGTATGCTCAACTGGGTGCGTCAACGTATCCGGTATGAACGAATGGCCATGAAGGAACGACTGGAGCGGCAGAAAGCTAAAAAAGCTGCCAAACAGGCCGCCAAGCTGGCCAAAAAAGCAGCCGTTTCTGCTCCAAAGCCCTGAATATCCTCCGTTCTGGCAAGGAAACACACCCTGCCCGCCTGTCAGAACGGTTTGACTCCCTCCGCATTTTCCAGCATCCTCCTGCGCATGACAACTTCGGCACACAACAGTGGACTGTATTATTCACCGCGCACATAGCGGTGAATGTTGTCTGTTATTGGTCAACCGCCGCCCTGCCAGCGGTTGACGACGTTTCTCGAACACCCTTGGCTGTTGTTGGCACGCTAAGGAACGTTCATGAGCCCGTCTTTTCCCTTACAGTCTGACGAGCCTGCCACGGTGGGGCTGATCGGTTTTGGCGCCTTCGGGCAATTGGTTGCACGCCATATGACACCGCATGTTCAGGTGCTGGCGTATGACAATAGAAACTCGCTTGAAGACACCGCACAGACACTTGGCGTACGGCTGACTGACCTCACAACCGTTGCCCACTGCCGGATCATCATTCTTGCCATTCCCGTGCAGGCCATGGCCGATGTGCTCACGCACATTGCTCCATTGCTCCGGCCGGATGCTCTGGTGCTTGATGTGGGCTCCGTAAAGGTCAAACCGACTGAGCTGATGCTCCGTCTTCTACCGCCAACTGTCGGCATTATTGGCACGCACCCGCTCTTTGGCCCACAAAGTGCTGGCCAGACAACAACAGGCCTGAAAATCGTGCTGTGCCCGGTGCGCGGGCCGTATCACCGGTTAGCGGCCTTTCTGCGCAAAACTCTGGGCCTGCGGGTTCTTATCTGCACACCGGAAAAACATGATCAGGACATGGCGGTTACGCAGGCCCTTACGCACTGGCTTGCACAGAGCCTGAAGACGCTGGAACCTTTTCCGTCCCATCTCACAACGCGCAGTTTTGATCTGATGCGGGATGCCATGAAGATGGTGGAAAAAGATGCACCGCAGGTTTTTGAAACCATAGAATGCCTTAACCCTTACGCATCCTCCATGCGCAAACATTATCTCGACCTGCTGAGTTCTCTGGACAAGAAACTGGATACACTCACACCCGCATGAAACCAGACTCTGTGCTCCTGCGTGTATGGAGACCAGATGACGAACCGAAAAGCCACTCGACAAGCCAGCGTCAAAACCCAGAAACGAACGTTTGGAGCGGAAAAGACAGATGTGTCATCGCAACATGGAGATACCTAAGCAAACAGACCAACATGATCCGGCGTAAAAAGGCGGTACAATGACAGGTTTTTCAGTCACCCTTTAAGGCAAGTCTGAGCCTGTGCATCAAACGCCTTTTCTGCCTTACCCAGTGGATACGCGTTCTGTGCAGGAGTTGAAGTTGGAAGGCCAGAATATTGTCCATAGCGCGTAGCCGAAGGGCTGAGCCGGTAAGGCTTCATATAGGGCTATAGCCCTGTGGCTCGTTCATTTTAGAGTAAGGCCCGGCACCACATGCTGTAACGCCGGGCATGCCCTGTTCCTTAGTTGTCCATGGTCCGATCAACGGCCAGCCCGGCAGCAGCCTGACATATCGGCATCATTTCCACCATGTTGATGTTTACATGCGGCGGTAACTTCAGCACCCAGGCCACCGTTTCTGCAATGTCTTCCGGCAGAAGGGGTTTGGTGTGCTCATAGACCGCAGCCGCTTTCTGGTTATCGCCCAGACGTACCTGACTGAACTCACTCCCACCACATAGCCCCGGTGCAATGTTGGTCGCCCGCACCTGCTTGCCTAACAGGTCACTGCGCAGATTCCGCATGAACAGGTCAACAAACGCTTTGGTGGCGCCATACACGTTGCTTCCAGGGTAGGGATAGGTCCCCGCGGTGCTCCCCAGCGAGATGACATGACCCGCATTCCGATCCACCATGCCCGGAAGCAAAGCGCGTGTTATTTCCACCAATCCTGTCACATTGGTCGCAATCATCTGCTCCCAGTCTGAGGGTTTGGTTTCCCACGCTTTTTCAAGCCCCAGAGCCAGACCGGCATTGTTCACCAGCACATCCACCTGCTGCCAGCCTTCTGGCAGACTGCCCGGCAGAGCTTTCACCGCGGCAAGGTCTGTCACGTCCAATTTGAAGGGCAACAGGTTTTCACCCGCCTCCTTCGCCAGAGCATCCAGCCGCTCCTGCCGGCGCCCGGTGGCAATCACCCGAAATCCTTCCTTGACCAAGCGCAGTGCAATGGCGTGCCCAAACCCGGCTGTTGCCCCTGTTACCAAGGCCGTTTTAAGCGGATGTGTCATGAATGATCTCCTCCGATTGAAAAGAATGATAATGTGTCAGCTTAGCATTGGTACCCCATGCTGCAATCATCATCTCGTTTTCAGGCCACAAGCTCAGCCAGAGGTACCGAGGGGTTTCCATGGATCTTTCAAACGGTATGAACCCGAAAGAGGCTTGAAAAGCCTTTACCCACCAAGACATAAAAAGGACAGCCTGACGGACAGAAAACTCTTTGCCGATGGGGCCTTTACAGCGTTTGCGCTGCTTCTTGTGCGTTAATTGGTTGGGCCAACGCCAGCACTGCGTCTAGGTCAACATATGTTTCCATATGATCCGCCAAGGCGTCCAGAGCCTGATCTATAGCCGCCCCATGCTTTTCCGGCACGTTCGGGCCATTTGCTCCCCGACCACTTTCATACCACCAGCCCCCGGGCGCAAAGTTCTTTCCGCCAGCACGCGCCAGCAAGGCGAGACGCGCTGTACGGTTTGCAAAGACCCCATGCAGATACGTGCCATAGATCTGCCCATTTGCCGCGACCGCCCCTTCCGGCTGCCCATTCAGGCGCAATAAAGGCCGCTGCCTGTCTGCACCAGATGTCTGGCCCATGTGCATTTCATAACCCGACACTTCCGTTTCCGTGCCTTCTATAAACCCACTGGTTTCCTCCAGCCGTTTGTTCTCACCCAGCACGGTTTCAACATCCAGCAGGCCCAAAGCCGCCACACACTCCGGTTCCCCTTCGGTGCCAGCAGGGTCTGCAATGGTCCGGCCGAGCATCTGATACCCGCCACACACACCCATGACGTGACCACCCCGCGTCACATGGGCCAGAATGTCCTGATCCCATCCTTGGGCCTGCAAAACCGCCAGGTCTGCTATTGTCGCTTTTGATCCGGGCAATAGAACCAGATCACATTCAGGCAAGCGCTCACCCTGTTTTACCGGCAGAAGCATCACCCCTGGCTCCGCTCTCAGGGGATCAAGATCATCAAAATTGGCAATCAACGGCAGAAGTGGCACCGCAATACGCAAGCGGGAAACGCCGTTCTGGCTGATTTCAGCCCTATCTGAGTGCTCTGAAACAAGAGTGCTCATCAGATCAGCCGCATCTTCGGCCGGAAGCGTTCTGACGGCAGGAAGATCCGGTACCAACCCCAGCGGAGCCCATCCCGTGCGCTGAGCAACAAACGCCATGCCATCATGAAACAGCGTGATGTCACCACGCATTCTGTTGACGATAAACCCCTTTATTCTGGCAGCATCCTCCGGAGCCAGCACCACCTGCGTTCCAACCAGACTGGCAATAACACCGCCCCTGTCTATATCGCCTACCAGCACAACAGGTGCATTCACGGCCTGCGCAAAGCCCATATTGGCAATATCGCGCGCGCGCAGATTAACCTCTGATGCAGAGCCCGCACCCTCCACCACGATCAGATCAGCCCGCTCCGCCAGTCTGTAAAAACTCTCCAACACGGCAGGCAGAAGTTTGTCTTTGTGTTTTTGGTAAGCGCGTGCGGCAAGCGTCTCCTGCCTGCGGCCCTGCACAATAAGCTGTGCGCCCGTTTCTCCCTGCGGCTTGAGCAGAACCGGGTTCATGTCCACATCAGGCAGCACACCACAGGCCCGCGCCTGCAATGCCTGCGCACGTCCAATCTCCCCACCATCGGGCGTAACGGCGGCATTGTTGGACATATTCTGGGGCTTGAAGGGCAGAACCCTCAGGCCGCGCCGTGTAAACGCGCGTGCCAGCCCCGCAACCAATGTCGATTTTCCAACGCTTGACCCCGTGCCCTGCACCATCAGAACACGTGCCGTCAAAACTCCACGCCCTGCTGTGCTTTTACGCCATTTTTGAAGTGATGCTTTATCAAGCCCATTTCCGTCACCAGATCGGCAGCCTCCATCATGTCTGCCTTTGCATTCCGGCCCGTTACCATCACATGCTGGCCGGGGGTTCTAGCCGCAATATCTGCCAGAACCTGCGCTATTGGCAGATAATCATACCGCAGCGCCACATTCAGTTCATCCAGCACCACAAGGGCGACATCGGGCCGGGCAAAGGCTTGCCGCGCCACCGCCCAGGCCCGTTCACAGGCCGCAATATCCCGCTCACGATCCTGCGTCTCCCACGTGAACCCCTCGCCCAGAGCATGCCATTCCACCAGATCATCAAACCGTTCCAGCGCGCGGCGTTCACCAGTATCCCACGCGCCCTTGATAAACTGCACCACCACCACCCGCTTCCCGTAGCCCAATGTCCTGAGGGCCATACCAAATGCTGCGGTTGATTTCCCCTTGCCGGGACCGGTGTTGACCATCAACAGCCCCTTTTCCAGGGACTTTGACGCCACTTCCTGATCCTGCACCTTCTTGCGTTTCTGCATTTTTTCACGATGGCGAGCCTGTGCGGTTGCGTCTTGCTCTCGGGGCTGATCTGGCATGGGTCTATGGAATCTCTTTATCTGTTCTTGAAGTTATACATAAATATTCAGAAACGGCCTTGACCACTTATCAGATTGGCCAGAGTAAATCTGAAAGCGCTTCTGGTTCTCACAAAGGCTTTTTGGGCCCGGCCAGCACAGTTATTTTGCCGTCGCCCAATTTCTCTTCCGCTGACTTCACATCTGCCGTCTCATTCTGCCGCACAACTCGCTTCCGCCAAACGGCCCTGCTGCTGCGCCACCATGAACAAACGCGCCGAGCCCTGCGGCATGGAAGGTGACAGCAGTTCCGGCTGCCTGCCTTCCGCCAATGCACTCAGCACCCGTAGCGGCCCCCCGTGCGACAAAACACAGGCCGGTACGCCCGCATCCTTGATATCCTGCCAGAAAGCGCGGGCACGCTGGCTGAGCGCCATGCCACTTTCCCCCCCAGGGGGAGCAAAACGTGCCGGGTCTGCCGCCCATTCGTCAAGCTGAGCCCGGCTGATTTCCTGCCAGTTCATGCCTTCCCATCGGCCAAAATCCAGTTCGGCCAGACGATCATCAATTTTCAGTTCCATACCAGTGGCCGCCGCCAGTTTCTGCGCCATTTCCCGGCACCGCATAGCAGGTGAACTGTATAACACACGGCAGACTGCGCCCTGTGCCAGCACAGCCAACCCTGATGCAAGACCTTCCCACCCGGGACGGAGGGCAACATCCTGCCGTCCGTAACATACCCCTTCCGGCAACAGGACCGGAGCATGCCGAACCAACAAAACAGGGAAAGACTGCGCCATTCTTCTCTCCTTGGGCTTCGGGCCCATCTCGTTCAACCGCTGCCCATAAGTACGTGACTTTATCTTACGGCCCCACACGGCAGGATCATACCCGTTCAGCGCCTGCTTTTTTGGCAAAGCCGATATGAGGCAGAAAGGCGGAACCACACGCAACTGTGTCCTCTCTGTCTCAAAAGGCACCTCTCTTCCACCCCCGAAAGAGCAACACCTTCAGCCTAAGCCATTATGCCTTTGCATGATCACTGATACCGCCATGCCACCCCAACCGCATGCTTCCGACCTTCTTCCCGGTCCCCATAATTGATATTTCTCACGCCATCCAGATAATATCTTTTAGGATTGTACAGTCGTTCGCTACCTTGAAAAAATTCATCGCTTCCCTGACAGAGCCAGCCCGCCAATAAACCTTCATTCTATATGTAGGGTTCGTATCCAGAGAAAATAATCATAAGAATTTTTGCTGTGAGCAGACAATAAAAGGTCAATATCCGAAACATTGTATGAACCATATTAACGTCATTGGCCACAGCCCTCGGATTAGTCATGGTAAAGAATGGCTACAAACGGCTGAATTACGCTTTTTGGGCGTTTATATGGAGTATCGTTATTTTTTGCGCGGAGCTTTTCCTGTTCCGTCGACACAGTCGCACCTATCGAGAAAATCTCTCCCGGCAGGGACGTCCGCCATCACGTTTCCTGCTCTTTGCCTCATAGCCCAACCGAAACTTTCTGAGCATAGAGTATGCTTTGCACATAATGGACCGAATTGAATGTACCATATGTTTTAGTGAAACATTATTTCTTCACTTCTCAAAAATATAGTCACAAACCAACTTCAAAAAGAAAACTTTTTGAAATAAATACATTCCTGAACAAGGACTATTTATTTTCTGTGTACCATTGCCTTACTTTCAGCCTCCATCTTAACCTGCTTCTAACAAGGCTGACCGAAGGGCAGTTTCTTTCAGCCCCTTCTGACCGATCATCACAATACGCCCCATACGGTCGGCTCCGGCCGCCAGGGAACGATCAAACTCGTGCCGAAAAGCGTTCCCACCCCCTGCACCGCCAAGCGTTGGGACTGCCCCCGCACAGCAGCATAGCCTTTGGTCCGCAACACATCATATTTACGCGCCACGTTTTGCAGGAGGGTCAAAAATCCTTCCACACTCAACTGCTCTGGCACCTTGATCACAAAGCTTTCAAAATCATCATGTCCAAAAACAGGATTTTCTACCCCAGTAACAGAAGGTGCATTACCTAAATCAGCCTTTGCTTCTGCTCCCACACCCAACAGAACGGCCGGATCCACTTTACCTTCGGTGGTGCGCAGAATTCTGGCAGAAGGAGGCGCAGCCAGTTTGATGGCTTTTTCTACGGTATCTATTCCTGCTTTATCCAGCAGATCAGTCTTGTTCAGCACAATCAGATCCGCTGCACTTAATTGATCTTCAAAAATAGTCGCTATCGGGTTCTCATGCGCGGAAGGCCCTCCCGCCATGGACATACCGTCCTCACTAGCCGATTTATCTTCAAACCGACCAGATGCCACAGCAAAGGAATCTATAACGGTTACAACCCCATCCACCGTCACCCGGTTACGCACGGTAGGCGCACCAAACGCCCTCAGAAGTGAACGGGGCAGTGCCAGACCGGATGTTTCAATAACAACGTGCTCGGGTGGGTCTGTTCGATTCAAAAGGCTTTCCAGGGCAGGAAGAAAATCGTCCCTTACGGTAGAACACAAACAGCCATTAGGGAGTTCGATACTTTCTTCATCACCACATCCCTCCATGCCGTATTTCCGTAGAAACTCTCCGCCATTGCCAAGCGGCCCACCAGCCTGCACCACAACCGCCACCCGATGCCCCTGCACATTCTGGAGAATATGACGCATCAAGGTGGTTTTACCCGCGCCCAGAAAACCGGTAACGAGAGTGACAGGAACTCGGTGAGACGATGCAACACTCATAATTCAGCCCTGCTCATTGAGTAAAAATAAGGAAAGCCCGAATATCTCTGCCTCACAGCCACATCACCGAAGGGGCTGTAATCCTTCCCACATTATCCCTCAACTCATCGAAAAAACATCAGCGCAAAATTTGCTCTCCTCGAGCGATCAACGTGCGAAGCTCAGGAAAGTTTACAGCAAGATATCATGACATTTCTGCGTCACCGCAGAGGAAGCCTTTTTGAAACTCCGCCCCTTCTCTACGCACTTCAGGCCACCATCTTCAAAGAGAGAGCCAAAGTGAGCCGAAGCAAGTCTGCCCGCACTGTGAAGGTCATCTGATCCAGTATGTAAGGGCCGCTTCAAAAGAAGCCAAAATCAGTCTAGCGCCTCAATCGGGCTGGCGCTCTTTGGTTCTGCCTGAGCCGCGTCTTTTTGCCTGAGCACCTCTGCATGATGGCACAAACCCATTTTTTGCCCCTGCGCCAGTAAAGAGGCTTCCAACCTCAATTCCAGAGTGTTGAGGTAGCCTTTGTCGTCAATGTCCTTCCTCACCCTGGTAGCCAATCGCCACTCCATAGTTCAGAAAACTTCCTGTCCGCTTTTTTTCTTACTTGCAACACTATCAAACAGTTGTGACGGCTCTCTAAAACCAAAAAAAGGTTTTTGAACATTCCAAATGCACGAGAACGAAAAAAGAAGGGGTCAGAGTGTGCCTCCATGCAGGAGCAGCGCAACCGTGTCTCTTTCGCCCTCATGAACTCAGACACTGATAAAGAAAATATAAATAAGCGCGGAGCCGAAAATCCAGAACCTATCGTCTTTCATAAATTCAATTTCATGAAAACTTCTTGTTATTTTTCTTTTTTCATAAAACTCTTTTTAACAGGATAATATTTTTTTTAAAAGATTATTGCATAAGTCCAATTCTATCTTGCGCGGAATTCCACTGATTCCAGCAAGGAAGGAAACGCATGAACGCCATCGTCGTGACGGCGCTGAAGCGACCTTATACATTTGTCGTCCTCTCGCTGCTTATTCTCGCTTTTGGCGTACTGTCCCTTTTTCAGGCGCCGACTGATGTGTTTCCCAATATCCGGATTCCCGTTGTGTCCGTGGTATGGACTTATGGCGGGATGCTGCCTGAAGAGTTTGCTGGCCGTATCACCTACAATTATGAACTGGCCGTAACCTCCACAGTGGAGGGCATCGAACATATGGAAAGCAGCTCCTATTACGGCAGGAGCATTGTCAACATCTACTTCCAGCCGGGCACGGATATTGGTGAAGCTGAGGCGGAAGTAACCGCCATTTCACAAACTGTTATCAAACAGCTTCCTGATAACATACCTGCCCCCATGGTCATGCGGCTGGAAGCATCTTCCGTGCCTGTGCTGGCGCTTCAGATTACCTCGGAAAAACAGACACCGTCTGATCTGTATAAAATTGCCATGACACGCATCCGCCCCATTCTGGTGACCGTACCGGGGGCCGTTCTGCCACATCCTTACGGTGGCATGGATAGTTTTATCATGGTGGCGCTTAACCAGAAGCAGCTACAGGCCCATCATCTATCCGCCATGGATGTGCAGAACGCCTTGCGCAAGCAGAATATTGTTCTGCCCGCCGGGGATCAGAAAATTGCCACGACGGACTGGATGGTGCAGACCAACGCCACCCCGCGCTCCATGAAGGAACTGGGAGACATTCCCGTAAAACGTGTGGGGAATGCGGTTATTTACGTGCATGATGTTGCACAGGTTTACCGTGGCGGGCACCCACAGACAAACCTTGTTCTGGTCAAAGGCCGGCAGGGGGTGGAAGTAGTAGTCATGAAAAGCGGTGATGCCTCCACGCTGGATGTCGTGGCACGCACCAAGGAACTCCTCCCACGCATTCAGAAACTTGTTCCACCAGATGTGCATATTTCCATATTGAGTGATGCCTCGATTTTCGTGAAAGACGCCATTCAGGATGTGGTGCGGGAAATGGCAACCGCAGCCGTTCTGACCGGCCTTGTGGTGCTTCTGTTTTTGGGTTCGTGGCGGTCCACGCTCATTATCGCAACATCCATACCGCTGGCTATTCTGACCGCCATTATCTGCCTTCTGATGGCTGGTCAGACCATCAACGTCATGACTCTGGGCGGCTTGGCTCTGGCCGTGGGGATTCTGGTGGATGATGCCACGGTGATGATCGAAAACATTGATACGCACCTTGAAGAAGGGAAAGAACTGGAACCTGCCATTATTGATGCAGCCAACCAGATTGTTATTCCCACGCTGGTCTCAACCCTGTGTATCTGCATTGTGTGGACACCCCTTTTCCGCCTGAGTGGCGTGGCAGGATGGCTGTTCATGCCCATGGCGGAAGCCATTGTTTTCGCCATGCTGGCCTCCTTCATTCTCTCCCGGACTCTGGTGCCAACCATGGCCAAATATCTGCTGGCCGGACAGGTGCATCCCGGCTTGCATAGTGATGAACATCTGGCGTTACCGAAAGGTGTTCTGGGGCGTTTCCAGAACAAATTCGAACATAGCTTTCATAATTTCCGCATAAGTTACGGGAGACTTCTGGAACGGATTATTGTGCGGCGTGGCTTGTTTGCGGCCTGTTTTCTGGGCGCATCCGTGCTTTCTCTGGGCCTGTTCCTTATGGCGGGACAGGATTTCTTTCCCGAAGTCAAATCCGGCACGATGCAGATGCACATGCGCACACCGCTGGGTATGCGCATTGAAACAACGGGGCGCATCGTCGCTCTGGTGGATGACAGGATTGAGCAGATTCTGCCCGGAAAAGTCTCGGGTATTATCAATAACTGTGGCTTGCCGGAAGGCCCGCATAATCAGGCATTTATTCCTACTCCATCCATTGGCACGCAGGATTGTGACCTCACCATCTCCCTCAAGGATGAAACGTCGCCTGTCTGGAATTATCGCAAACTGCTGCGTACGGATCTTTCTGCCAGATTTCCAGGCTCTGTCTTCACCTTTCAGCCTGCTGACCTGACTGAAAAGATTCTGAATTTTGGGTCTCCTGCTCCCATTGATATTCAGGTCTCTGGCCCGGATATTCGTGACAATTACCAATACGCACGTCTGTTGGTAAACAAACTGCGTGCCATTCCCGGCGCGGTGGATGTAGTTGTTCAGCAAACCATGAAAACGCCCACGTTGTTTGTGCAGGGCAACCGCACCTTCGGGCAGGCGACCGGCATGACGGAAGCTGATATTGCCAATAATGAACTGATGACTCTTTCAGGCAGCCAGACGGTTGATCCGCAATACTGGCTGGACCCCAAAAGCGGCATTACCTTCCCACTGAATGTCTATGTCTCGCAGGACCAGCTCACACACTACAATGATCTACTGACCATTCCGGTTGATAAAGGAGATAATGACCCCAAGGGCACAGACATGCAGCTTCTTGGCAGCATCAGCACCATTACGCCAACCGGCACACCGGGGCAGGTTTCACACTACAATTCCATGCCGGAAATTGATGTTTATGTTTCAACAGAAGGCACGGACCTTGGCTCCGTTCTGGCCCGTGTCAAGAAAACTGTTGCTGACAGCAAGGCTGATCTTCCCTCAACCGCTGCTGTGGATATCCGCGGTCAGGCCGTTACCATGCATGGCGCCTATGTGGAACTGATAGCAGGGTTAGTGGTCTCCATTGTGCTGATCTACATGCTGATTGTGATCAATTTTCAGTCCTGGCTTGATCCTTTCATCATTATCTCCGCACTTCCCGGTGCCCTTGCTGGCATTGCCTGGAGCCTGTTCCTGACCCAGACCCGTCTTTCCGTTCCGGCGCTGACAGGGGCCATCATGTGCATGGGCACGGCCACCGCCAACTCCATTCTGGTGGTCTCTTTTGCCAAGGAGCGTCTGGCCCTGCATGGCAACGCGCTTTCTGCCGCCGTAGAAGCTGGCTTTGGCCGCATCCGTCCTGTGATCATGACCGCATCCGCCATGGTGATTGGTATGGTGCCCATGGCGACCAGCAATTCACAAAACGCACCTTTGGGCAAAGCGGTGATTGGTGGACTTATTTTTGCAACAGTCTCCACTCTGCTGTTTGTTCCCTGTGTTTACGCAATTTTTCACAATACCTCTCACACCAAACCCCGCCGCCCGACAGATACGGGCCACGAGAACGGGAAGGAGGCTGCATAATGTCCACCCTTACCAAAAAACGTCTTTTTGTCGGCGCCCTGCTCTGCACTCTGGTTGTGTATGTCGGCTATCTGGAAATCCAGCATCTGCACAATGAAGTTGCGCTGCAAGCGGATGCCACACACGCCAGCGTGCCGGATGTTGCTGTTGTGCAGCCCAAACCTGCCCCACCCACGTTGTCCATGACACTGCCGGGTAATATCAGCGCATGGTACGAAGCCCCCATTTATGCGCAGGTCTCAGGCTATGTGAAAATGTGGTATAAGGACTACGGTGCCCCGGTCAAAAAAGGGGATATTCTGGCTGAAATCAACGCCCCCGGGCTGGACGCACAATATGCTCAGGCCAAAGCGGACCTTCAGGTAGCGCAGGCCAAATACGGGCTGGCAACCGTTACGGCTGACCGCTGGCGGTCCATGGGGAAATCACAGGCTGTTTCAGGACAATCCGTGTCTGTGCAGAACGCCAATGAACAATCCGCCCGCGCTGCGCTAGAAGCAGCACAGCACAATGTGGACCATTATGATGCGTTGGAAAAATTCAAAACCATCATAGCGCCCTTTGATGGTGTTGTGACCGCCAGAAACATCAGCGTTGGGGACTATGTTGCGGCGGGCGGGGGGAACCTGAACGCCAACGGCACAGCCAGCGAACTCTTTACCGTGGCGGACACACACGAAATGCGGCTTTTTGTCTCGGTGCCAGAAGTGTTTTCCTACGTTCTGAAACCGGGTTTGAAAGCACGTGTCACCGTGCCGCAGTACCCTAATCAGGTTGTTACGGCCAGTTTCCTGACCATTGCCAAAGGGTATGATCCCAATACCCGCACGGCAGTAACGGAATTTACCATTGATAACGCAGACCAGAAACTCTGGCCTGGCACCTTTGCTTCTGTCGCTCTTTCCGCACCGGCGGAAGGGGGCATTTACACCATTCCCACAGGGGCGCTGGTTTTTGAAGAAAAGGGTATGCAGGTGGTCACGGTCGATGCGCAAAACAAGGCGCATTACAAGGCAATTACCGTGGGCCGTATGTCTGATGCCTATACGGAAGTGGATGCTGGCCTGAGCCCGCAGGATCGCATCATCAACAACCCTCCTGCTGATCTTCTGGAAGGAGAAAGTGTTCGGCTCAGCGTGCCGGAAAAAGGCTACCTGGCAACGGCGGACAGCCAGACCGATGGGGATGATGACGAATGAGCAAGCACATCCTTCTGAAAGGCACGACCCTTGCCGCGCTGACAGTCCTGAGCGCCTGTGATCTGGCCCCCACCTATCAGGCTCCGCATTTTATTGTGCCGGCCTCATGGCATGGGCAAGGATTGTTTCGGGAAGCCCAGCCGCAGGATACAGTCCTGCGGTCTGACTGGTGGACCCTGTTTGCGGACCCCACCCTGACAACGCTGGAAACACAGGCCACGGAGAGCAATGCGGACCTTCAGGCCGCCGCTGAACGTTTTATTCAGGCCCGCGCCATTGTTATGGAAGCACGGTCTGATCTGTTACCCCATTTTGCGCTGGCATTCGGGTCAAGCGATAATAAGAGTTCAGCGGACAGGCTCTTCCGATACAAAGGTCCTATCACTGCAACTGATGAATATTATGGCGGTCTGGCAAGCTGGGAACCTGATATCTGGTCCGCTATTCGTAACCGTGTGCGGGCGCAGAAATATTATGCACAGGAACAGGCCGCCCAATACGCAGCGGCGCGCCTGAGCCTTCAGGCCGAAGTGGCAACAGATTATTTTGCCCTCCGTGGATTGGATGCACAGAACGCAATTTATAGCCAGTCCATCAGCTATTATCAGCAGGCGCTGCATGTGACCCAGACCCGGCTTGATAATCAGGACGCTACGGGCATTGATGTCGCCCGCGCCAAAAACCAGCTTTACATGACACAGGCTCGCCAGCTTGACGTACAGGCACAACGTGAAGTGCTGGAACATGCCTTGGCCGTACTGGTTAATGCCTCCCCTTCCTCTTTCCATATTCCTGCTGTTGCGCAGCAGGACGATGCTGAACCGACTGTGCCGTTAGGCCTCCCCTCTGAACTGTTGCAAAGGCGACCGGATATTGCCGTTTCTGAACGCGAAATGGCGCAGGCAAACCGTACAATCGGCATTGCCCGTGCAGCATTTTATCCCCACGTTTCCTTCAACGCCAACGGGGGCTTTGATGGCAACGGCTTTGATCTGGCCAATCTGGCAAACAGCATGTGGTCTTATGGCGCTTCAGCGACCATGCCACTGTTTGAAGGGGGCTTACGGCGTGCGCAATTGCAGCGCTCCTGGTCCGCTTACCGTGAAACGCGCGACCACTACCGCATGACGGTGCTCTCGGCCTTCAGAGATGTGGAAAACGGCCTCTCCCTGACGGCGCGACTACGAGCAGAAAATGTACGGCTGAAACAGGCGGTTGATGCTGCAATGCAGTCTCAGACCCTGACCATGACTCTTTATAAAGGGGGTGCTGACGGATATCTGGATGCCCTGATTGCCCAGGTCAACACGCTTGATGCCCGGATTGAGCAGGCCCAGATTCAGGCGCGCGCACTTCAGGCATCAGTCGGTCTGGTGCGGGCATTGGGAGGCGGATGGCAAGACAAGCTTCTCCCCACGCCCAACCAGACCATGACCTTTACCGGCTTCCAGTACGAAGGGTTACGGCACCCCACTCCGGCAGGCGGCATCGATATCCCTGCCAGCCCGGAACAATATGAAAATCTGGACCGAGCCGGGCCATCCACTTCCTCGCCACAATCCTACGACACTGGTATTGATCCGGGAGAGAACAGTCCCTCTGCTGCCAAAAAGAACTGACGCCTCCCCAGCCCATCGCTCTGAAGATGGAGGGATCGAAGAACCGTCAATTGATGTGCGTGGCCCGTGATTTCTGGCTTTTGGCGATTTGATTGACGGTTTTTGCGATGGCATCCGGTCTGCGTTTTGAGCAGATTGGGCGCTGTTATCCGCTTGATAGCTACGCTGTGGTGCTGATCCGCTGCAGGAAGAGGAAGCGGCGCATGTTGTAGACGATATTGGCCAGGCCGATCCTCATGGTGGCTCGACTGATACCGACAGTCCGGACAAACAGCCCCGTCTGTGACTTCTGATCGGCAAAGACATGCTCGACACGCGAGCGGATGACCGACTTTCCAGCATTTGATTTCTGGATATGCCGGGGCATAGGCTTGAGATGCGGCTTTTTGCGATGAACCTTGGAAACAAATCCCTGCTTTTCCATGAAGTCTTCGTTGGCTTTTGAGCGATAGGCCGTGTCAGCCCAGACACTTGAGGCCGTATTGGTTTTATCCAGCAGCCCCTCTCTCAATCTCGCGCCATCACTGGCGGCGGCATGCGTTGTTTTCCATTTCCGGATGAACCGGTATTTCCGATCGATGGAAACATGCGATTTATAGCCAAAGAACGGGATGGCGAGATCACTGGATGGCATGGTTCCATCATCCTGCAGCTTCGCTTTGGTGAACTTTAGCGTCCAGCGCGCATGACGATCCTTGTGCGACAGCTTTGACGGCTTGTCCTGCCAGTCTTCAGGAATACGTCCTTCCCGAAGATCGGCTTTCTCTGCGTTGGTGTTCCGCTGCTTTGGAGCCGCTACCAGTGTGGCATCCAGGATCTGGCCGGACATCGGCAAATACCCGGCGTTGCGCAGGGTCGCATCAAAGCGGTTGAACAGCCCATCGATCGCACCCGCCTGGGTCAGACGCTCGCGAAACAGCCAGACCGTTTTGGCATCCGGCACCCGATCTGAAAGTCCCAGCCCAAGGAAACGCATAAAGGAGAGGCGATCGTTGATCAGATATTCCGTCCGCTCATCAGACAAATTGTTGAGCGTCTGGATCACCAGAATTTTGAACATCAGCACCGGATCAAATGGCGGTCGTCCGCCTTTGCTTCCGTCAGAATACGCCAGAACCTTCTCCAGGTCAGGGCGGAAGACTTCAAAATCCACAGTCCGGGAAAATGCTTCGAGCTGATCACCAAGCCCGCTCAGCCGGGCAAGCCGCTCTTCAACGTCAAAAAATCCCGCCTGCTTCATGATCCATACTCCAATCAACGCAAGGAAAATGGAATCACAGAGCAGACCTCAATACCAGAGGGTTTTTCGAACCCTCCACGCGGGTGGTGCCAGGAAGTTCCGTTTTTATTGAAAGCAGAGGGGAAGAATATCTGTAATGAATATAGTGTATAAATTGAAATGGGGTGCCGGATTATTCTTTAACTTTGTTGATTGAATGTTATGAGAAACCCGGAAGAGAATAGATAAGTATTCAGTCACGCTGCCAGCGAGTAGAAACTGTTGGCGTCTGGTCTCTTTTGCGCTGCGTAATTTAAGAGACGGGATGGAACATGCCTGCGGTGAGCACGGCGGCCGCTCGCAGGTTTTTTCTGTTGCTTCGTCGCGTGGGGGGCTGAAAAGCGGGAATGCTAAGTGAGCCCCACCATGCGGGCGAATTTCTTCTGGCGGCTGAAAAACAGTTTTTCAGCAACATAAAAGGCAAGATCCTGCAATTTGCTGTGCGGGGTCAGGCCAATGGTCTTGAAGATCATGCCCGTTACCCGTTTCAGGTGTTTGGGCTGATAGGTCTTCATGGCGCGGGCCATATAGTTGGCAATGCAGCGGTTGTGATCGTAAGGCATGCCCGCCGGTTCATTGGTTGTATGATAGGCGGACGCGAGTTCATCATCCTCGCTTTCTGTCACGCGGCCAAGGGCGATGCGGGCGCGCTGTAGCGTACTGATCTTCTCGCGCTTCAGATAGCGGTGCATGTGATCATAAAACAGCTTGAAGTGGCGGAATTCATCCGCTGCAATCTGTTTGCACAGGGCCTTCAGCACAGGTTCGTCCGTTGCATCCGCCAGCGCCGTATAGAAGGAGGACGTGCCGGTTTCCACCATGCAGCGTGCAATCAGTTCACCCGTGCGGGAGCCACGGATGGACTGATCAACATCCAACTGAATCTTGTAGAAATCACGGTAGCGCTGAAAGGCCTCCTGATAGTCCCACTTAGGGTCAGCCAGCATGGCCCAGCGGCCCAGTGCATCCCCATGCTGAATTTCTTCCACGGCCCAATGGTCGGCCGCCTGCCGGAAATCCGGATCATCATAGAACACGTTATTCAGGTACTGGGCGTAGTCCACGCTGTTGCGTTCCACAACAGAGGCTGCCTTCACGGCCTTCACCAGTTCAGGGTCCACCTTGGAGGGATCGAAGCTGTCCCACGGTAACTGATCAATCTGCCAATGTTTCATACGCGCCCGGTCTCCCGTCCTGACTGCTTGCTACCCTGCCATCCAGCCTGTGGTTAAAAGGCTGGCCGTGCAGAAACCACCCCGCAAGAGAGAATTTGCGCGGCGGCTGATCCTTAGTCTTTGCTCTTCCAGACGCAAGAGGGCTGAACTCCTGATGCGCTCCGCCACAGGGCGAAATCTCTACCGCTAACGTAACGGTAAAGAGGGAAGATGGATGCCTGATGACACACTCAGGCTGACACTCAACCTGATGTCTGCCAACGCTCTAGCTTAAATCCGGGCTGGACGGAATGCTCTGCCGTAAAAAAGAAGAGCTGGAACGGTCGGGAACATGGATGGCAGGATAGCGCAGGCCGCTTCGCCCGATTGTGGGCCGCGACGGACCAAACAGGGTTTGCGCGCAGGGGAGAGGGGGAGGCATCCCGGTAACCTTGGGCAGTGATTACCGGGATTACGGCCTCAGATTTCAGGATTGACGGGGGCATCGCCCGGTTTGATGGGGGGCAGGGACCGAGGGCGG
The DNA here is from genome assembly GCF_001499615.1 of Acetobacter senegalensis. Lineage (NCBI taxonomy): Bacteria > Pseudomonadati > Pseudomonadota > Alphaproteobacteria > Acetobacterales > Acetobacteraceae > Acetobacter > Acetobacter senegalensis. The sequence goes on from NZ_LN606600.1 coordinate 2,691,481, forward strand.
CGGTTGGCGTCGAGGGCGACGAACGTGAAATCCCCCTCCGTCACCTTGGAGGTGAGATGCGTATGGCGGGCGCGCCGCCATGTTTGCACATGAATGGTCATGGATGTGCGGCCTTCACGGGTGATTTCCGTATAGATGCTCACCTCATCACCCACGGCCACGGGTTCAAGGAACACCAGCCCGTTGATGGCGACCGTAGCGGCACGCCCGTTGGCCCGGAAGGCGGCGGTGGTGCCTGCGGCAAGATCCATCTGGGAAATGATCCAGCCACCAAACACGTCCCCTGCCGGGTTGGTGTCCGTCGGCATGGCGACAACGCGGATGGTAGGAACCCCTTCAGGGATGGTGGAAGGTGTGGCGCTAGGCATACAGTTCAGGCCCTTTCCAGGCTCGTTGCAGTTTGTTCATTGTCCATTACCGGAACGGGGGCTCATCAAACCCGCGCAGTTTGCGTGAATGCAGGCGGGCAACGCCTTCCTCACGCAACATATGCATGGTTTCAATGCCGACCATCAGGTGCTGGCTCACTCTCTCACGATAAAACGCATTTGCCATGCCGCGCAGCTTCAGTTCTCCGTGAAGAGGCTTGTCTGAAACGCAGAGCAAGGTACCGTATGGCACGCGAAAGCGGAAGCCATTGGCCGCAATGGTGGCGGATTCCATGTCCACCGCTATGGCGCGGCTCATGTTGATCTGGGTGAAGAGCTGACGCAGCCGCAGTTCCCAATTCCGGTTGTCCGTGGTCATGACCGTGCCTGTGCGCAGGCGAGTCTTGATTTCCGACTCGTGCAGGCCGGTGATGCGGGCGGTGGCTTCCTGCATGGCCACCTGAACTTCGGCAATAGGGGGGACAGGCACCCATGGCGGGAGATCGTCGTCCAGCACGTGGTCGTCCCGAACATAGCCGTGGGCCAGCACATAATCCCCTAGAATCTGGGAGCGGCGCAGGCCCGCGCAATGGCCAACCATGATCCAGCAATGGGGGCGCAGAACGGCCAGATGGTCTGTAATGGTTTTGGCGTTGGAGGGGCCAACCCCAATATTGACCAGTGTAATGCCATCCCCATCAGGGCGGCACAGATGGTAGGCGGGCATCTGTGGCAGGCTGGTAAGCGGCGTGAACGTTTCCGTGCTGTCCGGCCCGGTGTAGATCTGTTCTCCCGGTTCGACATAGGCAGTGTAGGGGCTGTTCGGATCATCGACCTGCGTGCGTGCATAATCGCGGAAGGTGTCTACATAGCGCTGGTAGTTGGTCAGCAGAATAAAGCGCTGGAAGTGGCGCGGTTTGGTGCCCGTATAATGATGCAGCCGTGCCAGGGAGTAGTCCGTGCGTTCTGCCGTGAAGAGCGCCAGAGGCCGTGGGCGGCTGGGGTCTGGCAGCAATTCACAATTGGCGATGCTGTCATCCGTGTAATGGAGATCAGGCAGCACAAACTGTTCTTGCAGCAGCCGCAGGTCTGTCTCTGTCAGGCCGGTTACGGCTTCTTCCATGACGTAGGGCAGCGGCACAGGCCGGTGTGAACAGCCAACCAGAACAGGCTGGCCATAGTGGTGCAGCAGCAGGCCGATCTGTTCGCGCAGATAATCCCGGAACAGGGCGGGTTGCGTGATGGTGGAGCAATAAAACCCCGGCTCCAGCATCACATCAAACGGGGGACGCCCTTTGATGGCAGTTCCCGTGGGCAATTCCAAAGCCAGACAGGGGTATGTGGCTTCATGCGGAGGGCACCCCTGCCGCGCCGCAAACTGGGTATGCAGGCGTTGTGTGCTGTTTTTGTAAAGGGCGCAGAGCTGATCCACAGCGGCATCGGCCGAAGTAAACGCTTCAAAGTTTGTGCCAGCGGCTTCACGAAGGGCCGCCATGTTTGTGTGAGCCATTCTACTCCTTACCGGACTGATCAGAGTCTTCCTTTTTGTAATTGGAATTAAGCCGCGGTAGGCGATCGTGTGCAAGGGGCAAGAGTGTTGGTCCAGCTACATCTAAAAACCTAAGGTATAAAATTTGTGGTACTTGGATGTGTATTTTATAGAATCAATTCTATGATCGAATTAAGGTAAAAGTGTGTTTTTAATTCTGGATTGTCTATTATTATGATGTATCGTTATTTTTCAAGAATGCCTGCTTGGAAAGCGCTTGGTGTCGGGTGTCTATGGATGGCGGTTTCGGTCGCGGCAGAGGCTCAGACAATTTCACCAGAGTTCACGCGGACCATAAGACACAACCCCGATGGAAGTGTAACATTGGGTATGGGGGATAAGGCGGGTATTGTTCAAGGTATGCATGCGGGGGACCCGCGCGCGGTGCAGACAATGCTGGCGAGTCAAACTCCCTTTTGGTCGTTACTGGCTGCATCAGTGCTTGCACGCATGCAGGGCGACTTCACACAATCGGACAAACAGGCAAACCGTATGGTGGCGTATCTGGAGCGCGAGGGAGGGCTCCGTGATCTTGAACCGCTTATTATGTATGCGGAGATTCTAAAGGCTGGAAATGCTGGGTTGGCTGGATCGTGGAAAGACTGGCTTGTGGCCTTGCATGGTCTGCAAGGAAAATATGAGAAGCCTTTAAGGGATTTCTTCCGTATTCCATCACTAAAATTTATAAATATGGATCATATTACCCTCAATGTCCCGACAGAAGATTTACCAACGCCTTCTGTTGATTGGGCACCCGTTAACCATGTGGATTACGTAAAAACCTTACAAAGAAAAGCCGTGCCTGGTATCAATCCGGTTGTACCGGTATTGATCAATCAGCAAAAGGTCGATGCTGTTCTGGATACAGGGGTATTTATCAGTATATTGCCAAAAGAATATCTTAAATCAGGCGGGTTTAAGAGTATTGGAAAAGTATCTAACTCTTTTGATGCTGAAGGTCGATCAGATACTGGTCCGCTTGTTGTGGTGGATAATCTGACGATTGGGAAAACTGTTTTTTCATAATGTAATTTTTCAGACAACGACGGCGAAAAAGACAATTCTTGGCTTGCAGATTTTAAAACAGTTTCCTCATTTTCATATGACCGATACTGGGGTGACTTTCGGCCCGGCGGCGGAGTATGATTGTCACAGGCCAATGCTTCTTTCGAGTGATCCGTCTGCAAACTCGGCATATCTGGTTTTTCCTGTCGTTTCAGATCAGTCGGTGCGCTATGCATACTTGGATAGCGGTAATATTGGTGACGCTTTATTTTTTGAGCATGTGCCGTATTTTTCTCCAGAAGAACAAAAACAGGCAACATCTTTCAGGGCTCTGACAACTACGGGAGTAGGGACGTTTCTTGCCGTATACCGGCCCATGACAGCTACGGTTGATGGCGTAAAACTGACGGGAAAGGTCCAGAAAGCCCTCCGGCATATTCCAAGCCTCATACCTGACTTTTTGCTGACTTCGGCACTATTGCAGCATGGATCGTTTTACCTCGATTTTCCCACCCACACATTATGCTACAAATAAACCTCCCTCATTTCGCAATCTGGGTTACAAGGCCCCAGCGTTGGTACGTAGAGATGAGTATGGTGAATGAGTGCATTTACACCCGAGCAGTTGGCAATTCTGGCCAAGAGCCCCACAAGCAGTTTCAAGGTGGTGGCCGGAGCCGGGTGTGGCAAGACAACCACGTTGGTTCTGTTCAGTGAAAAATGGGCGGGACATAAAGGGCTCTATCTGGCCTTCAACAGTGCCATTGCACGCGAAGCCCGTAGCCGGTTTCCGCGGCATATTGAGGCCCGTACCGCCCATAGTTATGCTTATCAGGACCTGAATATTCGTGCCTTGGAGCGTGAGCGCATCATTCCGCGCTACACGACCCGGCATATCAGGCAGCTTGAACAGGAACTGCGGATGACCGCCCCCGCCGGAAGTGCGGAAACGGTGCTGAAAACACTGACGGCTTTTCTCATCAGTGGAGGCACCAAACTGACGCAGGCTCACTGTCCGGAAAAGGATGCCAAACGGAACCGCGCTATCCGCACTTTTGTGGCGCAGGCTTTCAAATATATTATCCGGTTTGAAAACACCACCTTTCCTATAACGCATGATGTGTATCTCAAGCGGTTTGAAATGGACCGCAAAATCACGGGCTATGACTATATCATGGTGGATGAAGCGCAGGATCTGAACCCTGTGCTGTTTTCCATTCTGGAAAAATCCGGTTTGCCTGTTGTGGCGGTAGGGGACCCGCATCAGTCCATTTATGCGTTCCGGGGAGCCATAGATGCCATGGGGGCGCTGAAGGTGCAGGAATTGCCTTTAACGCAAAGCTGGCGGTTTGGGGAGGACATAGCCCGCCTTTCAAACGCGACCCTGGCCCAGCATTCCAGACCAGCGCGGCATCGGCTACGCGGAAACCCGGCGCAGCCGAGCACAATCCGTCATTACACTGGGAAAATCCGTCCTGCGCGGAATACGCTGGTTCTGGCACGTACCAATGCGCGCCTGTTTGAAAGCCTTGTAAACATCCAGACGCCTTTTCATGTTCTGGGCGGTGTGCAGGATATGATGCAGGAAATTCGGGCAGCGCTGACGTTATACCGGCGCCACACCAACCCTATGGCTAGAGGGACGGAAGGCGCGCTGCCATTTGGATCATGGAAGGAACTGCTTGCCGCCAAGGATGGTGAAAATGCGGACCCGACCGCCAAGCGACTTTTTACCATTATAGACAGGCATAATCATGATCTGGATACGAAGGTGAAGGCCATTCAGGCATTACATCGTGAAAGCCCGGACGATGTCAGCCTTGTCTGCTCAACGGCGCATAAAGCCAAGGGCCGCGAGTTTGACACCGTTATCATGCTGGATGACTTTCAAGCGCCTTCAGAATGGGCTGCCCGGCGGGAGCGTGCCTTGGCGCGTCTGTTGAAACTGGAGGAGCAGGAAGACCTTTCTGAAAAATTCATGGCCCGCCAGAAGGAGAAGCTTCTTCGACGTGTGGAGGAGTGTGATCAGGAAATCAACCTTCTCTATGTGGCGTGTACCCGTGCACGTCACCTTCTGTATGTACCAGAACCTGTCTATAAATTTTGGCAGGAGCGAGCCTGAATAAGGGCGGCTTGCGGCAGGAATAGCATTGATCTATGCTTGGAGATGTCATGGCCTGTACCGTGTATTGACTTGATACGGTCATGTGAAAATAAAAAATGATGCCTTTTTGGATGTGATTTACGTGTTGTTTGAGAAATAGAGAGTAAATGGGGTAGTGTAGAAAATATATTTGTAGGGATCGTGAAAATAGTATCGTGATATGAGCATAATGAAAAAGGCGTCCTCTTCGTCGGACGCCTTTTGGTGTATCTGGGGAAGCCGCTGAACGTTTTCTTTTCCTGAAAAATCAGATCAGTGAACGCTGGCTTTTCCCAAAATATCAGTAAGTAAAGTTCAGTTTAGCCCCCACAAAGCGCGGGTTGCCGGGAATAACGGAGTAGAAAGTGGACTGTGTGCCGCCAGACAGCCAGTAACGACGATCCGCCAGATTCTGCCCATACACGGTGACGGACCAATGCTGTTTGGGTGATGCAAAGGTCAGGAAGCTGTTGACAAGAAAATAGGCGGGCGCGCGGTAATAGCCGCCAAGCCCAATATATTGCGGCTGTGTTTGCGCACCGCGATAGCTGTAGTCCACGTCAAACGTCATCTGATAGTCACGCAGAACCTTCCATGTATACATGGCGGACCCGCTGAGGGTCAGATTGGCCAGCCCCATATCGACGCCGTTATAGTTGGTATAGAAAGCCGACCACTGGCCAGTCTGGTTATAATGGGCTGTGGTTGCGGAACGGTCCACGCCCTGAAACTGGCTGTAAACACCATGCTGGTAGCCAAAGTTCTGGGTCAGTGTCAGGCCACGGAATGGGCGGATCTGGGCGTTGAATTCTGCACCGTAAATATAGGACCGTGGGGCGTTAACATATGCGCCCTGCACGCCATAAACAGGCACCACAATACTGCCAAGAAGTTGCTGGTCCCGATAATCATAATAAAAACCGGCCGCATTGAAGCGGAGTTTATCGTTCAGGAAGGAGGTTTTGAAACCGCCTTCATAGGTCAGAACCTGTTCCGGTTTGAAGGGTTTAAGCTGTTCGGGCACGCTGGTCATGTTGGCAGAGAACCCACCGGGCTTAAAGCCACGGCGGAAGTCAACATAGGTGAGGATGTGCGGTGTTACCTGATATTCCAGCCCCACCCGGCCTGAGAACTGGTTGGCCAGCGCACCGCTTGAGCCAAATACGGTGGATGTTGTGGCTTTGGCCCCGCTGTAGGTTGTGCCAACCAGATTAAGCAACTGGCGATCATCAGATTCATGGCTGATAGCGCCAATCAGACGCAATCCCTTGATCAGCCGGTAGGAAACCTGTGCATATTGGTTGAAGGTTTGCTGGTTCTGGCCGTATGCCGTTTTGTAGAAATACAGCCCGTTATCTGTGGAAGCATAACGGTCTGACATGTCATACCAGAAATTGGAATTGGTTCTGCCGCGGTTGTAATACATGCCAACAGCCCATTGCAGACGGTCTGCCACGTTGTTGGATGCCAGTTTTACTTCCTGCGAGAAGAAGTTGGTCTGATTGTTGCGGTACATGTTGCCATAGGCCCCAACTGTGTTGGTCTGGTCTGACAGTTCATGTTCGTCCAAGCTTTCATAGGCGCTGACAGTAGTCAGTCTTCCCCATGAGAAATCCTTGGTGAAGCGGACATTTGCGCCCCAGAACAGATTGTCTTCCCGTGGTTTCTGATTGCTGGCGCTGATACCAATGGCGTTGGCAAACTGCTGGCTTAGCCCCCAGTTGGTGGCCATGATGTCATTCTGGTTGGTGGGAATACCGTAGCTGTTGGTCATGATGGCGCCCGCCGGGGCGTCGGACTGGTCACTTGTCCAGTGGCCGCCAATATCCAGCCGGGTGGTATCATCTATCTGCCAGCGCAGCTTGCCCCGTAACGCGCCCAGATCCGCATTGCCAAAACCTTTGCCTTGCGTGTTGTGCTGAAAACCGCCGCCGGTAAGGGACTGGCCGGAGATACGATAGGAGAGTGATTTGCCAATGGGGCCGGACAGATAACCTTCAACCCGGTTGCGGCCATAGCTGGCAATATCTTCTGTAATGCCAGCGTGGAAAGTGCGGGTAGGGTCTGCGGTATGGAAGTTGATTTCCCCGCCGGTTGTGACCTGCCCATGTGTCAGGCCGGATTGACCGGGGTTGACGGTCACATTGTCCATATCAAACATGATGCCGGAGGTCATGATGCTGATGGGCATGGCCACATCATCCACATACGGCATCACTGATGGTAGGTTGTTCTGGGTCAGGTCCGCCATGCCTACGCCGCGCAGGGCGAAGTTCAGCCCGGCCGATCCGTTAGAGGGCTGGACGGTGAGGTTGGGGGCAACGCGGATCAGATCAGTCATCTGCCGTACGTTGCGTTCCTGCAAATCCTTGCCGGTCAGGCGGGTGGCGGAATCAGGCACATGCTGCTGATTGCGGAAAGGATCACGATGAATGCTGACCTGCACATCTTCGCCCTGAGACGCGGTGAGCGGCCCGGTGTTGCGGCGTGCGTGGGTGGGTTTTCTGGCCGTGGGGCCTGCATGGCGCGTGCTTGCCTGCACGGTGCGGGGCGCAGCATGATGCGCAGGCGTTGTTGCCGCCATTGTTTCAAAAAGCGGAATGGCGCTCAGGCAGGTGCAGGAGAGAACAAGTTTCAGGCAAAGCTTGGGCGTTGGCGCACGAAGAGACATCGTCAACCTCAGGGGAAAACAGAACGGGTGGGGAAAGGATGGGGGCGCGGAAGCGTTACATCTCATTCTCCCCCGATATCGTCGTTAGGGATGTTTTTCAGAGTATGCGTGTTGGTCTGTCTGGTGTTTTCTGAGGTAGACGCATGGGCCAGCGTTTTGCGAACATGCTGTAGATCTATGTCTTTTTCCCATGTTGCGACCACAATGGCGGCGGCGCAATTGCCCACAATGTTGCCAAAGGCACGGGCAATTCCCACAAACCAGTCCACAGACACCAGAAGCACAAGGCCAACGGTCGGAATTTCAGGAACCAGAGACACAGTGGCGGCAAGAATGACAATCGCCACCCCCGGTACGCCATGCGCCCCCTTGGATGTTATGAGCGCCATGCCAATCACCAGAAGCAACTGGGGCCAGCTCAGCGTAACCTGCGCAACCTGTGCCAGAAAGAGAATGGAAAGGCCCAGGTAAATGGAGAGCGCATCAAGATTGAAGGAATAACCGGCGGGAATGACAATCCCCACCGTTTTGCGGCCCACGCCCATATCAATCAGCTTCTGCATGATCTGGGGGAGAACTGCGTCAGACGACGTTGTGGCCAGCACGATACTCATTTCTTCACGAAGATAGAGCAGCAGAGAGATGATATTGACGCCGCAATACAAGCGCAGCAGGCCGCCCAGTATCAGCCCAACAAACAGAATGACAGCCAGAAAATAGACAAACAGGAAGCGGAGCAGAGGCTCGATAGAGCCAAGACCGTAATGGCTGATGGTGTAGCTGATACCCCCAAACACCCCCAGAGGTGCAAAGCGCACGATAATACCCATGATACGGAAGAAGATGGTGCTGAGCGCCTGAACAAGGCGTGTCACGGGGGCTGCCTGTTCCCCGGCGAGGAGCAGGGCGCACCCGAAGATGAGTGCAAAAACCAGCACCTGCATGACATCATTATGCACAAAGGCATCAGCAGGGTTTTTGGGGATAAGGTGCAGAATGAACGCATCTACGCCGCCTGTCTTCAGGGCAGAGGCTTGCTGATGTGCCTGCTGGGCGGCTTGAGAAAGATCTTGCTGCGGCAGGGATAGGCCTGTTCCGGGATGCAGGGTGACGGCAGCCAGCAGCCCCACACCTAACGCCACAGTTGTCATGGCTTCAAAATACAGAAGCGCCTTGCTGCCCAGCCGCCCAACTGTGCGGATGGTGCCTGCCCCCTGCATGCCCTGCACAATCACGCAGAAAACAAGCGGAGAGACAATCATGGAGATCAGTTTGAGGAAGACATCACTCAGCAGCTTGAAATGCTGAGCGGCGTGCGGCGTGAATACGCCTGCAAGCACACCGAGCACTGTCATGACCACAATCTGCAGGAACAGGGAGCGCATGGGAAAAAAGGCTTTCACAATGACAGACCCATAGCGTTGGCGTGTTGGGCATCATGATGCTCAACGGGATGCTTTCTGCCTCTCTCAGCCATGGTGAACACCTTGCATACAAGAACCTTATGAAACGTAACATAACTGCAATTATTTCTTGCATACAAGCGAAATGATCTGATTGAGCAATAAAAAAGACGGCCTTTCCGGCGTGCAATCCGCTGCAAAATCTCTTTGCATGGAAAAACAGAGACTTATCAGAAACGGATGGAGCAGGTTTTTCTGATGGCATGAAGGCACAGCCACGCAGCAGGCTTGTCTAAACCCTGAAAACGGGGCCATAAATTGGTATGACCGAGTCTTCAGAACCCGCTTCGCACCACCAGCCTCATGTGATTGAGAACCGCATCGTCTATGCGGCGCTCTCTGGATACATCGCGCCCGGTGAACGGCTTGGCGAGAAGGAACTGTCCGAGATTTTCAAGGTCTCTCGCACCCTTGTGCGGGAAGCCATGATCCGTTTGCAGGCACGGGGCATTGTGGAAGTCATGCCGCGCCGGGGGTGGTTTGTGATCGAACCAACGGTGGAGGAAGCCCGAAACACCATCAATGCCCGTCGGGCGCTGGAAGTGGGCATGCTGGCCACGGCGGATCACGTAACGCCGGAAAAAATAGCTATCCTGCGTGAGCATGTAAGGAACGAGCAGCGGGCGCTGGAGGAAGATGACCGTGCACAGCGCAGTTATCTGCTGGGGCATTTTCATGTCTGTCTGGCGGAAACCATCGGCAACCCTGTGCTGGGGTCCATCCTGCAGGACCTGACGACCAGAACCGTGCTGATTGCCGCCCTGTATCAGTCTTCTCACGATGCACATGAATCCTGTGATGAACACAGTCAGATTATTGATGCGCTGGAAGCCGGAGAGCCTATGGAAGCTGTCAGGCTGATGGACATGCACCTCAAGCATGTTGAAAAGGCGCTGAATTACCGCGATATCGCCAGCCGGATGGAAAGTCTCAAATCTGTCCTGCAGAAAGGGCCCTCTCTTTAAAGAGACATTTTTTCTTCCAGCGTGCCCGATCAAGGCTGGCTCCTGTTATAAGGAGCCATGATTGACCATATCTCAACCGCTCCGGGTGCGGCTTCTCCTCCCCATTCTGCCCTGACACGGGCTGAACGTTACGCCCACGGGGCAGCCCTCCGGCAAGCGGTGCGCCGGGCGGCACAGGCCGAATGGGCGGTGCTGATAGACCGGAAAGATCCTGTCACCATCCTTACAGAGCAGGGCAAGCACCGGATCGCCAGCCTTCTTCCGGTTCGCTACGAGCGGATGAAGGTGTCTCCGTTTGCGTTCCTGCGCGGGGCGGCTGCGGTTATGGCGCAAGACCTCGCCCATACGCCAGCAACCGGGTTGATGGTGCAGGCCTGCGGAGACTGCCATCTGGCCAATTTCGGCAGTTATGCCTCACCCGAGGGGCTGCCGGTTTTTGATATCAATGACTTTGACGAAACCCTGCCAGCCCCATTTGAGTGGGATGTCAAACGGCTTGGCACATCGCTGGTGCTTGCGGGAGAAGAAACAGGCTTGTCCGCAAAGGTGGCGGGCGCACTTGCTGAAGACATGGCGCTGACATACGGGGCGGAAATGACGCGCCTGGCCGCGCTCACGCCGCTTCAAGTCTGGCTGGACCGCGTTGATCTGACCACCGCCGTAGCCCATTTTGGGGACCGGAAGGTCCGCGCCCGGATAGAGGCGACGCTTGCCAAGAGGTTGGAGAGCGCAAGCCGGCATTTCGGGCTTGTTGCGGATGATAGCGGCGCTCCCAGCCTGCGGGAGCATCCGCCGTTGGTTGTGCGTCTTCCTGCGCAGGAAGACGCCGTGCGCCATGCATTTGCGCGTTATTGCGCCAGCCAGCCACCTGAGCGGCTTTGCCTGCTCAATCGCTACAGCCTCAAGGATGTCATCTTCAAGGTGGTGGGGGTGGGTAGTGTTGGCACGTTCTGCGCCATAGGCCTGTTTGCCACCCCGGATGGAGACGTGCTTCTGCTTCAGATCAAGGAGGCACAGCAGTCCGTTCTGGCCCCGTTTGTTTCCTCCCCATATCCGCCGTTTTTCAATCAGGGCGAACGGGTAGTGACAGGGCAGCGGATCATGCAGGCTGTGTCTGATGCCTTTCTGGGATGGACGCGCAGTGATGCCAATGATGCGCCCGCGGTGGCCTCTCAACCGCAGGCCTCGCCAGCCGCAGCGTTGAATGGCGCGGATCTGGAATTTTACGTCAGGCGGGTAAAGGATGCGCGGCTGGCTGCAATTGGCGCGGACTTTGCGCAGGAAGGGTTATCCGACTATGCGCGCCTGTGTGGGCGGGTTCTGGCCCGTGCTCATGCCCGGTCGGGCGATGTTGCCGCGATTGCTGGCTATATTGGCAAAGGTCGGGCTTTTGCGGATGGCATTACCGGTTTTTCCGCGGCCTACGCTGTTCAGACAAAAACGGATTGGGACCATTTTACCAAGGCTCTTGAAAAAGGCCTGCTGACGCCTGCCGCAGCATAAGCGGAAGACGGGGAAGGCAGCGGGATATCATGATAAGATTATCCGGCTGCTTCCCCGTTTCTGGTGTTATCAGTGCCGGATCAGGATGTAGTTGATCGTCAGGTCAATATCGAAATGGTTGCCCTTCATGTCCGGTGGAACTGGGGGCAACTGTGCTCCGTGGAACATGCCGGATGTGGCGGCGTCCAGATAATAGGAGCCTGAGGAGCCGGTCTGATAAACAGACTTCACGCGCCCCGTACGATCTAGCACAACATGCACGGAGGAGGGGCCTTCTTCCCCATTTCGGGCGGCTTCTTCCGGATAATACATGTGGCGCATGATCCACGCGTTGATTTCCTGCCCGTAATCGTCGCTCACGCCGCGTACGGAGGCGCGTGAGGTATAGTGCGCGTTGATCTGCCCGTTTTCCACCACCGGGCCGACGGAAAGATCAATCGGACCACCTGATCCACCTGGCCTGCCATGGCGATGCCGGGGTGGGGCCGGGGCCTCGTTGAAGGAGAGGTCCATCGGGTTATCAAAGGGCGATGCCGCATGGCGGTTGGCGTGCGGCTGGGGCTTGCTGCGCGGAACAGGGCGTGGCTTGGCGTTGGCCTGAGGTTTGTGGCCAGAAGGCGGATGCGCAGGTTTGACCGTTTTCTGCTCTTCCGGCGTGGGCTTGGGCAGGCCGTCATCCGATTTGGGCAGGGGCGGAGCGGTCGGTGTGTCTTCGGACGGTACAGCCGGGCCGGGTGCAGCTTCCGCCGGAGACGGTTCGGCCTGACCGGCAGCGCTGGGGTTTTTGCCCGAATTCCCTGCTCCGGCATCAGGGGACTGTGGGCCAACCATGCCGCTGGTGGCCTGTGGCTGCGCAAAGACCATTTCTACTGGGGAAGGCTGCGCGCCATCTGGTGTGCCGTGTGGCTGGTGATGGGTGGCCTGCCACAGCAGGGCTGTAAGAAGAGCAAAATGTGCAAACAGGGACCCTGTCAGCACCGGGCCAAGCGTGGGCTCGGCATAGACTTCCTTACGGATAAGCGGCGTCGCGGTGCCTTTTACCCGTTTGTAGTTGTTCGGACGGGCAATGGGCCACGCAGAGGGCTTCAGGCTCTCACGACTGCTGTCGGAAAGGGGGGTAGGTCCTGAAGTGGGAGGCGCGGCTCCAGCTGGAGAGGGCGGAACCAGACGGGGTTCCTGTGCTTCTGTCCGGCGTGAAGAGCGACTGAGCATAGCCTTCATGAAGTGCCCGTTCTCTCCTCTGCCCGGACAGGGCTGTGTTTGGGCCAGTTACTTCTCTTAGTGTGCCATTGCTTGAGCATTGTTTCCAGCCTGAACTTGTTATTCCGTTTCGCTTCCGCCGGAATAAGGAGAGTGCGCTGTATCAGAACTGCTGTTGGGTGGGAAAGATGCTGGCTGTGGTGCTTTTTCCGCAGGCAGTTGATTGGCCTTTTCAGGGTTTTGCCCTTTTCCCCCGGATGAGGCTGGCTGCAACGGGGAGGGAAGCGCCGCCCGTTTTTCCGCAGGCTGAACCGGGCTGGGCGGGGCAACCTGTGTTCTGGCCGGGCTCAGGCGGGCGCGCATGTGACGCACGTCTACATCCGTAACAGCAGGCGCATTGTTTCCCCAGGCGTGACGGATGAAGGTGGCAACAGCGGCAATCTGCATATCGGTCAGGCGGCCAGCAAAGCCGGGCATGGTAAAGGCGGAAGGAGCGCTTTGCGTGCCCTGAAGGGTAGCACCCGTCAGAATGATATGAATGATCGAGTCTGCTGCCGGGTTCATGACCACGGGATTATCAGCCAGAGGGGGAAAGGTGCTGGGATATCCCGCGCCATTGGAACGATGGCAGGCAGCGCAATTATCCAGATACACTCTCTGCCCTGATGTCAGTTGCCCTCCCGATTGCAGTGCTTTGGTGGCGGCACCACTGCGTTTCCAGTCGGCTTGGCGGGGCTTGGCGGCAGGCAGGGTTTTCAGGTAGCGGGCCATGGCTGTCAGATCAGCATCGGACAGGTATTGCGTGCCATGATGCACGGCACTGTCCATATTCCCAAAAGCGCTGCCCCGCGCGTTACGGCCTGTCTTCAGGAAGGTGGTGATATCCGCCACGCTCCACGTGCCAAGCCCCGTGCGAGGCTCGCCCCGCAGGGAGGGCGGAGTCCAACCATCTACGGCCTTGCCGCCAGCCAGATAACGCGGGCTATCCTGTGCGGTCAGAGCTTCTTCCTGCATGGCGATGCCGCGCTGTGTGTGGCAAGCCCCGCAATGGCCCGGCCCTTCTACCAGATACGCACCGCGGGCCAGTTCTGCATCGGCAAATGGCCGGGTTGTCGTGCGACGGGCCGCTTCCGGTGACGGTGCAAATGCCCAGCGCCAGAGCGTCAGGGGGAAGCGCATGGAAAGCGGCCACGGAATGGCATTGGCCTGTACCGGCTGCGCCACGGGCTGCACGCCTTGCATGAAATACACATACAATGCGTGTAGATCGTCATCCGTCATGCGAGCATAGGATGGATAAGGCATGGCTGGATACAGGCTGGCGCCGTCCGGGCGGATGCCTTCCCGCACCGCGCGGATAAACTGTGCTTCCGTCCAGTTCCCGATGCCATGCGTCTTATCTGGTGTGATGTTGGAGGCATAAAGCGTGCCAATGGGCAGTTCGAACGCATAGCCCCCTGCATAGGCCGCGCCCTGCGGTGCTGTATGGCAGGCTGCGCAGTCCGCAGCAGCCGCCACGTAACGGCCCCGTTCGCTCCAGTCCTGCGCGGTGCGTGGCGTTTCTGGCGCAGTGGGCTCCTGTCTGGTAGCGGCAGGTGATGAAGCCTGTTGTGACTCGGCTTGTTGGACAGGATGGGTCTGCGGGTCTTCTGGTCGGGTGGTGCCGGTAGCCGGTGCATCAGAAGCAGATGGTGCGCCCCACGCTGAAGAAGTCACCATGGAGAGAGGGAGAAGCCCCCCCCCGAGTGCCGCCATGCCGTATGTCAGCATCGTGAGGGAGGAGCATTTCCTCATGGCGCGCTCAAACCGGGACGCCGCAGCGTGGGGGAACTGAATCATGGCGTCACCAACGGGCCGCCGTTGCCCTTCAGCCATTGCGTGCGGATATGATGAGCGGACCAGTAGGCCAAGGCGGCGACCAGCCCCGTAGGATTATAGCCCATACCCTGCGGGAAGGCGTTGGCTCCTACCACAAACACGTTCGGCACATCCCAGCTTTGCAGGTAGCGGTTCAGGGCGGATGTGTTGGGGTCATCCCCCATGACGGCCCCGCCGCAGAGATGGGTTGTCTGGTAGTCACGCACGTCAAACGGTTTGCCCGGTTCGCGCATGCTGTAGTGCACATCACGCGCGCCAAGGGCTTTGACCACGCCATCCAGCTTGCTGACAACGTGGCGGTTCATGCGGATATCGTTGTCTTTCCAGTCAAACGTCATGCGCAGCAGCGGCTGGCCGTAAACATTGGTCCAGGTGGGATCAAGGTCCAGATACACATCGCGGTAGGCCATGTTGGAGCCCTGCGCATTGATGGTGAAGGCATGGCGATAGGTGTTAACGGCCTGTTTTTTCCATGCGCTACCCCATCGTGGAGCACCGGGAAAAGTGGCCTTGGCTCCGGCAATAGGTTTAACGCCCGCCTGATTGACCCATAGCGGTGAACCGCCAATAAAGCCCAGCGGCCCGTGATCGAAGTTATCACAGTTGAAATCATCAATTGCCACACCGCCCGCCGAGCCGATGAACTGGTCCGTGCTGCGGGTGGGGGGCATCAGCACCGTGGTGTTGGTGATGTTCTGATACGTGAAGTTGCGTCCTACCGTGCCGGAATTGCTGTGCGGATCATATGGTTTTCCAATACCTGACAGCAGCATCAGATGCACGTTATGGAACTGGAAGGCCGCCAGAATAACCAGCCCGGCGGGTTGGGTAATGTGGTTGCCTTCCGCATCCTGATACACAACGCCGGTTGCTTTCTTGCCTGTGGAATCCAGAAGCACTTTCAGCACATGCGCGTTGCTGCGCAGCGTGAAGTTGGCGTGCTGTCGCAGGGCAGGCAGGATGTTCACATTCGGTGAGGCCTTGGCGTACATATAGCACGCATAATCCGAGCAATAGCCGCAGAAATTGCACGGCCCCATCTGGGCCCCATACGGGTTTGTATAGGGGTGGGACGCATTGGCCGCAGGCATGGCGTAGGGGTGAAACCCGGCCTCAGTCGCGGCCTTGCGGAACAGATGGGCGGTATAAACATCCCGCAGGGGCGGAAGCGGGAAATCATCTGACCGATCCGGTGCAAACGGGTTGCCTTTGCCTACTACCTTTCCGTCCACGGTGTAGGCTTCGCCCGATGTGCCAAATACTTTTTCCGCACGGTCAAAGAAGGGCTCAAGTTCTTCATATGTGACGCCGTAATCCTGCAGGTTCATGCCATCAGGAATGAACGTCTTGCCGTAGCGTTCAACAATATGGCTCCGCAGGCGCAAATCCTGCGGCATGGCGCGGAAATGCACACCCGTCCAATGCAGGCCTGCGCCACCTACGCCTTCACCGGGCAGAAAGGCGGCCAGGCGGCGGTAAGGCAGCGCTTCCTGATCCAACCTGTTGCGGACCGTCACGGTGGTCTGCGCAGGGTTCTGGAACAGCTTGTACCGGGTAGCACCTTCCAGTTCATCAATGGAGGCAGGATAGGCGCCATCTTTGGCGGTGGATCGGCGGCCGCCGCGTTCCAGCATCACCACGGAAAGGCCTGCTTCACAGAGTTCCTTGGCCATGATGCTGCCAGCCCAGCCAGCACCCACCACAACGGCATCTACAGGGGGGAGAGTTTTTTCTGCCATGGGGTCAGCCTGTCTCCCCGCTGATGGAAACCGGGCCACAAGGGTAGGGGGTTTCGTACCGGTCTACCCAATCCATGTAATCGGCGCGGGCACCGGGGAAGCCCATCATTTTCCAACCGCCCATGTGACGATTGCCTCCATGGATGGGGTCTGCAAACGCGCCTTCAATCGTGTCAGAACGAAGCTGCTCAAAAAAGGCGCTGGCGGCCAGTGCGTCAAACTGGGTGGCGTTGTGTTCAAGAGCCGTCAGGATAGCGTCCTGTGTGGTGGGAGGTAGGCTTTCAAAGGGGGCGTTATGCTGCTGACGCACCCAGGCCTGCGTTCCGGCAATGCCTATGCGATAGATTTGCCGGGGGCTGTAAGGGAGTTGATAACCCAGATTGTCGGGGCCGGTACGGTGCGGGCCGCTCATGAACCATTTTTCGCCACGGCCCCAAGGGGTGTTCATCTGGCCTTCAATAAAGTCCGGTACACCAAGCATGGTGGCACCCGGCCCCATATCATCTTCCGGGAACAGCCGTTCACAGGCGGCCGTCAGAAAGGCGAACTCGGCAGCGGTGAAAAAGCGTGTTGAGGTGCCAACTTCCTGATGCTGCGCTGTAGCAGCGGGTGACTGTTCAGAAGAGGCGGCTTCAGCCGTTTGCATTGCCAGTCCACCGAGCGAGAGCGCCGCCATGCTGGTTCCCAGCCCTTGCACCACACGGCGACGTTTGGGTGTGAACGCGGAGGAAGGCAGCGGAGCGATGGCAGCATCGTGAGCCATATGTTCCTCGCCCCTTACCTGCTGTTTAACGTGGCTGGGTGCGGACGCATTAGTTCTGGAGGATGTCATCGGATAAGCCGCCGGAGAGCCGTCAGGAGTGGGGAGGCAGAGAGGAGCCATTGCTGCCGAGGTATTTGCGGCTGGTTTTGCGCAAGAAACAGGGCTGGCTGGGCGTCGGGGCGTATGGGGCGCGTCGGTCATCGGGGGGCTCGTTACCGTGAACAGGGAGCGGCGACCACAAATCGGTCCTCGCGGCCGCTTCAGCGTAGTGCGCGCGACCATGCGGGCCTTGGTTAGCGGAGAGACGGCCCTGAAACAAGCATGGCCCGCACAAGGCGAGCCATGAGAGGGACCTGACAGTCCGTTCTGGAAGGGAAAAGAGCGGCGGTAACCCGCAGACTCTCGCTCTTTTCCATCCAAAGTGTAAAACCGGATTTATTACCAGATTTTAACGCGCTGTTTCGGGGACAGATACAGCTTTTCACCAGCTTTCACATTCCATGCCTTGTACCAAGCGTCCAGATTGTGCATGGGAATGTTCACGCGGGCCTGCGGTGGGGAGTGCGGATCTGTCACCACCAGTTGCTTGACGGTGTCATCACGCAGTTTTTCCCGCCATACCTGCGCCCAGCCAAGGAATACGCGCTGATCGCCCGTCAGGCCATCAATCACCGGAGCAGGCTGGCCGTTCAGGGAGGCATGGTAGGCGTCAAGCGCCAGTGTCAGGCCGCCAAGATCGGCAATGTTTTCGCCCATGGTCAGCTTGCCGTTTACATGCACGCCCGGCAGGACCTCAAACGCATCATACTGAGCGCCAAGGCGGTCAGCCAGTTTCTGGAAACGGTCTGCGTCGGCTTTGGTCCACCAGTCACGCAGGCGGCCATGTTCGTCAAACTTACGGCCTTCATCATCAAACGAATGGGTCATTTCATGACCAATCACGCCACCAATGGCCCCGTAGTTCACAGCCATGTCTGCCTTGGCGTTGAAGAACGGCGGCTGAAGAATGGCAGCCGGGAACACAACCTGATCAAACAGCGGGTTGTTGTAGGCGTTCACGGTCTGGGGTGTCATGTCCCATTCGTTCCGGTCAACGGGCTTGTCCAGACGGGCCAGCCAGTAGTTCCATTCAAACTGGATTCCGTTTTTGGCGTTGCCGTACACATCTCCCTTTTTCACGGCGAGATCGGAATAATCACGCCATTCGCTGGGGTAGCCAACCTGCACCTCAAAGTTTTCCAGCTTGCGCAGGGCCGCTTCACGCGTGGGCTTGCTCATCCATGTATTGTGCTGCAGGCGGATGCGGAAGGCATCTTTCAGGTCGCCTGTCAGCTTCTGCATGGCGGTACGGTTTTCTGCGGGGAAGTAGCGTTCCACATACACCTTGCCCAATGCCATGCCCATGGCGGAGCTTGTCGCCTGCACACCGCGCTTCCAGCGGGCCGGAAGGGCTGGCTGGCCTGTCAGCGCCTTGGAGAATTCAAAACGGGCCTGCACAAAAGCGTCCGGGAGGTTGCTGGTGGCGTTTTCTACCGTATGGAAGGCTTCCCATGCCTGTAGAAGGCCGACATCGGCATTGGCCAGCAGGGCTGCGCCGCCCGTAATGGCGGAGGGTTCACCCACAATAACCGTACGGTTTTCAAGCCCTTCTGCAGGCAGGCCAGCGGCGGTCAGCCACGTGGTCCAGTCAAAACCGGGTGCGGCTTTAACCAGATCTGCCACGGTCATGGGGTTGTAGGTTTTTTCCGGGTTGCGCAGGTCCGCACGTGCCCAGTGGGTTTCAGCCAGCTTGGTTTCAAACGCAACAATGGCTGCGGCCGCCTGATCCGGCTGCGGCCAGTTGATAAGCGTCAGCGCCTTGGTGATGTAGGTCTGGTACGCTGCCTTCTTTGCTGCGAATTCCGGCTTCAGGTAATAATCGCGGTCAGGCAGCCCAAGCCCATCCTGATCAATGTTCAGGGCGTAACGGGTGGGGTCTTTCGCATCCGGGTTGATGCCCAGAGAGAAAGGAGAGGTCCCGAAGTTGGCTGAAGCCGCACCTGCAACGGTGGCAAAAGCCTTGGCGTCACGCATTTTGCGGATGGTTTCCAGATCACCCTTCAGGGGTTTGGTGCCCTGTTTTTCCACGGATTTTTCATCCATGAAAGAAGCATAATAGGTGCCAAGCTTTTCTTCGATGGTGGAGGGATGCTTGACCGGGTGCGCGGACAGTTCATTCAGAATGGTCTGCACACGCTGGCGGGAGAGCTCAGCCAGTGCGTTGAACGGGCCATAGCTGGTCATGTCTGACGGGATGGTCAGATTGTCCAGATAGGTGCCGTTGGCATAGCGGAAAAAGTCATTACCCGGTTTGACGGACGTATCGCGGCCAGCAAGATCAACACCCCATGCGCCAAAGGAAGCGGGCGGAACCGCAGCCGGTGCAGTAACAGGCGCCGCAGCCTGTGCCGTGTGAGCATGAGTAGCGACTGATACGCTGGTCAGGCCGATGGCAGCAGACAGAAGAAGTCCGGCCCGACGTGACACTTTATTATTATGCTTAAGCATCTGTTGATGTTTCTCCAAATAAATGCCGGGAAAGATAAAATGATGTCCTCTTTCCCCGTTAGTTCTTTAGATACCGTTCTTTAGGTGACTGTAGGTTAAGCATGCCCAGCCCAGAATGACTATCCCACCGGAATGATTTTTAGCGTCGGAAGGTCACCCTTTATTAAGGAAAAACAAGGTGTGCCGGTGCGAGGGAGGGTGCTTTTGTGGGAGCCAGTGCAATGTTATTCTTTGAAGGCTCGTGACTGTTTTTTTCTGTGACAGCGGGTGCGGATTTTCGGGGTGGATATAATCGGTCTGTCGGGATGGGCGTGAAAGACGCTGTGGCAGGGCAAGTGGATGCTCAGATCTGTTTCTGGATAATTTTAAGGGAGGCTTGAAGCCATGGTGTGTCTGGCAATCAAGGCGGGAGGACGGGCTGTCTTTCCGGAATGGAAGGCCCTGTTTGCCGAGTTCATGCCGCAATTGGATGTACGGGACTGGTATGATCCGCATCTTGATCTGGCAGCGGTGCAATATGCGCTTGTGTGGGAACCCGACCCCGGACGATTGGCGCAGATGCCTAACCTGAAGGCGGTGCTGAGCGTTGCCGTGGGGGTGGACCATATTACAGCGGACCCAGCCTGGCCACGTCACGTCCCCATCATCCGCATGGGAGGAGAGGAAACTGCCACCCAGATGGCGGATTATGTGCAATGGGCCGTGTTTTCCCTGCTGCGGGAAGCCCCACGTTGGCATGTGGCGCAACAGGAGAGAAAATGGGCGCGGCGTGGCACGCCACCCACGCGGCTTTCCACCCAAACCTGTGTGGGCGTTATGGGGTTGGGCAGCTTGGGCGCGCATGTTGCCCAACGGCTGGTGCAGGCGGGTTTTCAGGTTTCAGGCTGGGCGCGGCACGAAAAACGGATTGATGGGGTGACATGCCATGCCGGGCAGGAGGGACTGCCTGCCTTTCTGCGCGCGTGTGATATCTTGGTGTGCCTGCTGCCTGAGACGGCAGAAACACGCGGTATTATTACGTATGATGTGCTGGCCCAGCTTAAAAAACCATCAGGCTTTATCAATGTAGGGCGAGGGGCCCTGATGGTGGAAGCGGATCTTTTGCGTGCGTTGCAGGATAATACCCTGCACGGCGCAGTGTTGGATGTGTTTCCGACGGAGCCATTGCCGGAAACATCACCGCTTTGGCAGCAGCCGGGTGTGCTGATTACCCCGCATGTGGCCTCAGAGGCCTCCCGTGCAGCCCGGGCGCGCTATAGTGTTTCTATTATTCAGGCGCTGGAACAGGGGCAGGATGTGCCACTTCTTTATGATCCTGATCGCGGGTATTGAAGAGGGATGTGAGACGCCAGCTTACAGAGGATGATCAAATGGAGGCCTCTCTGGGAGAGTGAATATGCCCCCTGTGACCTCGCTTTGGGCAAGATGAAAAGACCATGGGTTGAAATACCATAAGTCTGACATTGCTTTGGCAGTGGGTTTCAGGCGGTTTTCAGGTGAGAGTGTGTATTTCGCCCCACGCAGAGGGTGGAAAATTTCATTTTGGCGCGCTTGAGGGTTGCCAGACCAGAACCTCTCCCTTCATAGGAAAGCCATCCAGCCTGCATAGGGCTGGTGGTCTGTAAAAGAGGGCGGGAGCCGGGGTTTCCGGCAGGCATCGGCCATGGCGGTGCTTCTGTCGCGCATGCATAGCATGGAAATGCTCCTCACGCTTTTCACAAGATGCGGGAGCAGTCGGATTTTTCACCGGGATTTTAAGAGTGACGGCAGGGTGAGGCCAATGCAGGGCCGCAGAACATGGGCGTTCAGTTCGGCGCTGACAGTGGCGGGACTCCTGCCTTTTGGGCTGCTGGCTGCCTCGCCCTTCACGTTGGCAGCAGAAGCGCCGGTGCAGGCTGGCACTCCGATGGCTGAGCAGGCTGCATCTGTAGTGGAAAAAAACTCTGCTGCTTCCGGCGGGGCTGAGAGGACACGCGGTTTTTCGACCCCTGTTCATCGGTCACGGGCTGGTGTCTCTTCACAAAGCGCAGGAGCGCCTTCCTCGCGGAGTGCTGCGGGTGACGGAGCGCTGCGCGGTGTAGGGGGGCTGACGTCGCATTCGGGTGCACGGTCGGTAAGGAGGCATGGCGGTCCGGTTGTGTCTGCTCAGACCACGGATGTGGATGTCAGTGCGCGGCGGCATGATTTTGCCTATCCTGAGGCCCAGCACGTAGCAGATGCCACAACCCGCATTACCGCGACGCGCCTGAGGGAACGGGATGTTGTGACCTTGCGCGGGTTGGAGCGTGTAGCTCCCAATCTGACCATGCAAAGCGTCAACGGCACGGCCTCCAATAATTTCTATCTGCGTGGGGCCGGGTTCAATGACTTCACACAGAATAATATGGGTCCGGTTCTGACCTACATTGATGATGTGGCGTATCCCTATTCCACCATGTCCAACGGCCAGATGTTTGACCTGGCGGGAGCAACGGTCACGCCAGGTCCTGTCGGCACCGAGCATGGGCAGTCTGACACCGGGGGAGAGGTGCATCTGCATACCAATGACCCGACGGATGTTTGGCATTATGGGGCTTCGCAGGACATAGCCTCCTATGCCCGGAGCCGGAGTGAGGCCTATGTGTCTGGTCCGTTGGCTAGGGGGTTGAGCTTCCGTCTGGCTGGGCAGACCCGCCATGGAGGGGGTGGCAGACCAACCCCCTGAATGGGGACCATCTGGGCGATGCAGATCTGTGGGCGTTACGGGGCAAGCTGCAGTGGAAGCCGAATAGTCACACGACCATTCTGCTGGGTGGCCACTTTGTGCAGGATAACAGTCAGGTTGTAACAAGTGTGCCCGTGCACCGGCTGATTGGCACACAGCCCCTGCCGCAAATGGGGTCCTGGAAGGAGGCCGAATGGTCCTCCCGCCCTGAATTTGCCAGACTGATCGGGCGGAAGGCTGGCATCAAGCCCAGTGAGCACAATCAGTTCTGGGGGGCAGATCTTCATATTGCCCATGATTTTGGGCCGGTAACATTCACCTCTATCAGTGCGTTCGAAACCGAGCGTGAAGGGGAATATACAGATCAGGACGGCACGGCCCAGTCTCAGGCAGATACCTACCGCACCATAGATGCCAACAGTTTCACGCAGGAAGTGCGGCTGAGCAATTCGCATCCTGATGACAGGTTGCAATGGGTGGTGGGAGCCTATTACCAGCGCACCCGCATGAACCAGCGGTTTTTCTTTGACTATACGGACTATTCAGCCCGAGGTTACATGATGGCTACCAGTTTTGGCATGAATCAGGAAAGTGTTTCTGAATTCGGCCATCTTAGCTATCGGTTGCCGCACGGTGTGACCATCTGGGCCGGATTGCTGCATGAGTTGGATGATCGGTCTATTACTGGTCTGCAATCGCAGATATTTGGTGGGGCCACACAGAATTTTCATGCAGAAAGCACGGCTTCCAACCAGTTTGCCGGGCAGGTTGGCGTGTCCTGGCAAATGACCCAGCATGCGTTGCTGTATTACAAGATGAGCAAGGGCTTCAAACCCGGTGGGTTTACGGCCAACAATACGCAGATTCAGGCGCAGCTTGATCCGTTCAAGCCCGAAACTGTGTTGACGTATGAGGCCGGGTTCAAGGCAGATCCTGTTCCCAACCGCCTGCGTATCAATGGGGCAGCGTTTTACAATGATTTTCACAATCAGCAGATTTTGGGCACGGTGCTGATCCCCAATTATGGGCCGTTGAGCGAGATTACCAATGCGCCGAAATCTGAAAGCTGGGGGTTTGAAGGGACTATAGAAGCCCATCCGTTCAGCCATCTGTTTGTAACGCAGAATATTGGCTGGCAACGGGGCAATTTTCAGAATTTCCCCACTGTCAACCGTGCCAAGACCAACGCTTACTACGCGCAGCATGGCGTATGGAAAGCCATTAACGACAATTTTGCCGGAGTGGATAATGGTCAGCCGAAATTGACCTTGAACGGATCGGCAGACTGGCGGCAGCCGATCGCGCATGCGTATTCTCTGGATTTCGGGCCGGATTGGCTCTATCGCGGCAGTCAGGCCATAACTCCGGGTGGAACAGGTTTCTACCGTCTGCCACCTTACTTTCTGCTAGGGGCGCATGTCACTTTTCGGCCTGCCTCCGGCAAGTGGGAAGCCACCCTATACGCCCGTAATATTCTTGATCGGCGTTACGCTGAAAGTGGCGGGCAGGCCACCACAACGTATTTCTATATTCCGGGTGAGCCACGCTTTATTGGTGGCCGGATTTCCTGCGGTTTTTAAGGTCTAAACAACGCGGTTTGCGATATTGGCTTCAAGGCCTCTCTTTCTCCTTCTGATGAGGAGAAAGAGAGGACGACCTTAGGGGATAGGGTTCGGCCTTACATTTCAGTTCGTGTCTGCGGGTGGAGCTTGGCGTTCAGAAGTGTGAGCACGAGCACGACTAATGCGGCCATGCCTACTGTGAGCATCAGGGCTGGGGCCAGGCCCCGGCCTAGAATACGGCCAATTTCTGTTTGCAGGAGGGCATTGCTGGCGGCCAGCAGATTGCCACACTGGTAGGCAAGGCCCGGGAAGGTGGCCCGTACGGAGGCTGGGGAAAGTTCGCTGAGATACGCGGGCACTACGCCCCAGGCCCCCTGAATGCAGAACTGGATGCACATTGCTCCGACAGCCAGCCAGATGGCGGATTGCGGTAAGGTCCACAGGGGCAGCAGCGGAATGGTCAGCAAAGCGGCAAGGGCAATGGCATATTGCCGCCCGATACGCTGGGACAGAAAGCCAAAGAAGAGGCCACCCGCAATGGCTGCCACATTATACAGCACCACAATCAGGGTGATGGAAGGGGGCGCGATATGCCGCTCCAGCGCCAGAAAGACCTTGGGATACAGATCTTGTGAGCCGTGGCTCATGAAATTGAAGCCCGCCATTAAAGTAACGGCAAAAACGCAAAGGGCCGCATTCTGGCGCATAATCGACCCAAGCCCCTGATGAGCCTGGACGGTGCTGGCGGGCGCTTTCTGGCGGGCCAGCCAGTCCGGGCTTTCCGGCACACGGATCCAGATATAGAGCGCGGAGAAAACGGCGCTTCCTCCCAGAACGAACAAGCCGCGCCAGCCTATCAGTGGCAGCGTAAGAAAGAGAATGGAGGCCAGAAGATACCCGGCGGGATAGCCCGCCTGTAGGATGCCAGACGCTGTGCCGCGCCATGATGCGGGTACGCTTTCCATGATCAGGGATGTTCCAACGCCCCATTCACCGCCCAGAGCGATGCCGAACAGGGCGCGCAGCAGCAGGAATATCCATAATGTGGGAGAGAAAGCGGAGAGCACTTCAATAACGGAATAAACCAGAATGGTGATGATCATCACTGGTTTGCGGCCGTATTTGTCGGCCGCGCGGCCACACAGAAAAGCCCCGATAGGGCGTGTCATCAAAGTGAGTGTCGGGGCCAGCAGAACGCTTTCCAGCGATGTGCTGAAGCTGTGGGCCACGTTGTCCAGCGTGAAGAGCACAAGAAAGAAGTCACACGCATCAAGCATCCACGCCAGGAAGGACGCCGCAACCACGTGCCGGGCGGTTGCGCGTGCCTCCGGTGTGAGTTGCTCGGCAGAGGTGGATGGCATTTCAGGCTGAGAGGCAGGAAGAGTCATGGGCTTGTATCCGTTTCTTGCACCATTCTGTGTGTCATGAACGGGAAGAGCGTTCTATCGGCCCCCGGCATCACGAATAGGATAGAGAGGAGGCAGAAAGCGTTTTGAGCCGTCACGCCTGCGTGAGACGGAGAAAATGAGGAGCGGGAAGAGTTTTTTTCTTTCTGGGCAGAGAAGCGGCATGTTTCACGAGAAACGATGAAAACCCATTTCATCATAGAAATGATATGTGCGTTTTTATGGTTTTACGGTGGGCTTATAGCGAAGAAAGGGGAGAGGAAAGGCGAAGAAGGATAGCGCGGAATTTCTGAAAAATTCTTTGTTTCATCAAACTCTTGACGGCTTTCAGATCAGTCCGGCACCATCAGGTTTGACATACCGCAATGGAGCACACGCGTGTCAGAGCCTGTTTTACCGTTGGAAATTACGCATCTTGTCAAAGAGTTCAGCACAAAGCGGGCGCTGAATGATTTCAATCTGACACTGGCGCAGGGCGAAATAGCGGCTCTGTTGGGGCCGAACGGTGCGGGCAAGACCACGCTGATTGGTTGTCTGCTGGGGTTTCTTTCAGCCGATGCCGGGCAAATCCGCCTGTTTGGTGAGGATGTAAATTCCCTCACGCCGCAAGTGCGCAACCGTATAGGGTTCGTGCCGCAAACCCTGACAGGATTTACATGGTTCAGGGTGGGGGAACTGCTGACCTATCTGGCCGGGTATCGGCCCGCCGACACGCCTCAGGATGATCGGTGGCTGGAATGGGCGGCACTGGACCCTACCGCGCGTATCAAATCCCTCTCGGGTGGGGAAAGGCAACGCCTGGCCATTGTTCTGGCGCTCCGCTTCCGGCCTGACCTGATTGTGCTGGATGAACCCGTCGCCAGTCTGGACCCTCAGGCACGGCATGATTTTATGCGCCTGCTGCCGGAATATGCGCACCAGCATGGTGCTACGGTCCTGATTTCCTCTCATATCATCTCTGATCTTGAAAATATCTGTGATCGCTTTGTCATCATGCGGCGCGGGCAGATTGTGCTGGATGTGTCTGAAGCCGTATTGCAGGGGCAGGTGCGGCACCTGTCCGCATTGCCACGGCCCGAGTGGGGAGTGCATGTACTGGCACCCGCAGAAGATGGCGGGGTGTGGGTTTCTGGCTGGCAACCGGGTCTGGATGATGCCGCCTTGGGGCAGGGCGTGGCCGTGCAGCAGCCGGATGTGGAAACCCTGTTTCTGGCGCTGTCACGATGAAAAATATCCTGCATGCGTTGCGGCTGTATGCCACGCCCATCTTCTGGCGGGAAAACTATACTTTACTTACCGGCCTGTTATGGACGGGCGTGGCGTTGTTCATCGCCTTTACCGATCACTCCGCCACGCATTGGCAGAATGGTCTGTTCAAATTGCCGCAATCCTTTGGCACATGGTGGTGGCTTGGCTTGCAGGCAGCCATTACCGGGGTGGCATGCCAGTATTGGCGGCAGGTGAGGAGCCCCCTTGCCAGCATGACGCCGGGCATGATTGAGGCTGAATACGGGGCCGCGCTGCTTGTTCTGGCGGCGGTGGTGCTTTTGCTGGCGGTTCCTCTGCTTCGTCTTGGTGCACCGTTTTTGAACGTGCTGGCGCAGGAAGCCATCTGTCTGGCGTTGGGCGTAAGCGGCGATATGACCGGCCCTAAAAACCTGCGCAAGCCCGTTCGCTGGTTGCGAATGTTCATGGTGTTTGTGTTGTTTGTCGCCTTCATGTTTCCGCAGGCGCAGGAGCGTATTCTATCAGCACCATGGTATGTGGCGGCGGGACTTCTGGCGGTAGGGCTTGCCCTGACCGTGATCGAACTTAGTCATCGGCCTCAGCCTGTGGCTCTGCCAGGAGGGGACGCATTAACAGCCGCATCGACCAGTTATGAAAACAGGCGGAAAGTCCTTCAGGCGGCCAAGGCACGGTTCCCAGCATCCCGCCCGCAAGGAGGGCTTGCCGAAAGAGGATTTGTTGCGGAGGGAGCATCTGGAGCTGGCTACGGGGGTGGGGCTTCTCCTGCCATACAGTCCGGTGCGATCAAACCCTCAAGTGATGTGCAGGCTGGCAGCGGGATCATGCGCCTGATGCAGTGGCAGTTTCCATGGTTGCGCAAGCCGCCCGTGCCCAACACCATGGTTACGCCGGGGCCTGCCGGGTTTCTGGCAAGCAGTGTGGTTGTTCTGATTGCTCTTTTTATCATGAACGTAGTTTTTGAAGCCTTCCAGACAGGCGGCATGCTGCATTGGGCCGCTATCAGAAAATCCATGCTGATGGCACCGCAGATGATCTGCATGATTTCGGCCAATGGTCTGGCGTCATGGATGCTGGTGCGGGCGGACTGGCCTTTTCTGCTCAATCTGGCAGGTTACGGCACACGGGCGGACTTTGCGCGTGCACTTTATACCACACACGCCAAACGGGCGGTGCAGACAGCAGCACTGGCGGCGCTGTTCTGCGCGCCGTTGGGCATTGCGTTTGGGGCTGAGAAGTGGGCAGAACTACCTTTGTGCATGGGGGCAATTTTTTCAGTCATGGTGGGGGCCAGTTACCTGCCCAGCCTGCCTTTGCTCTTTACCCGACAAACACGCCCCGGTGTTATTCATGTCTTCAATCTTCTGGGCAGTTTTGTCTGTGTGCAGTTGGGCGTTACCCTGCTGTTTACCGAACATTCGCTACCCGAATGGTTGTGGGGGCTTCTGTTCGTGGGGCTTCCCTTTTCTGCGATCATGGCATGGTTGGCCCCACGTGCGCTGGCACGGGTAGATTGGCCTATTGAACCCTTGGCAGCCCCGTAATGCAGGCCATCATCCTGCTTTTCTACTGAAGCAGGATGATGGAAACTGTGACGGCAGATTGCCGCCTGGCAGAGAGTATGACTGTCGGTCAAGCGGTCTTGTGGCGTCTCAGTGATCTGGCCATGAGCGCCGATGCGCGGCATCGGGCGTTCAAACCATTCCCTTCAAATTTATCAGTTTTCAATTGCCATTTTTGGTGGCTGCGCGTTTCAAGCGCGCCCTGAGTGTCTGGTTAAGGGGCTCGGCAAAGAAGCGTCCAATCAAACTGGAAACACCACAGGACGCAGCGAAGAAAACGGCCAGCATCATCAGCCGATCAGGCCCGGTAGCGCTGATGGTGCTGGCAGGCAGAATGGTGCGTAAAAGCCCCAGAATAATCAGATGGAACAGGTAAAGTTCGTAACTCAGGCGGCCAGTCCATTCCACAGTGCGTAATAACCGCACGTGGGAGATGAAGCGCCCCTCCGCATGCGGAACAGAGGCTATCAGCAGCAGGGCTGTGCCAAGCGCCATGGCGGATACGCCCCAGATGTTGGTTCCCCCAATTGAGCGATAGAGGTAAAGCGTTATCATACCCGCAAGGACGACAGGCTGGAGGATGCGGGCCAGTTGTTCATTCAGCTGCCATCTGGAGGCCAGAACGGCGGCGATGCAGCCAATGGCGATGCCATCAAAAGAGGCAAAATAAGCGAACAGAAAACCGGATTCATCATTCTGATGGGCCATGCGGTAGAACGGACCAATCAGGGCGATCAGGGCCCAGAAGACCAGAAGGAATGGCAGCCTGCGCAGCAGAAGAGCCACAAATGGAAAGGTGATGTAAAACACTTCTTCCACCGAGAGAGACCACAGAACACCCAATGCGTAATTGGTCCAGCCATGGTGGGCAATAAACACATTTGTGCTGAAGGTAAGGGCGGCAAGGTTGGCGCGTATCATGGCGGCCAGTGGTGACATGCCGGGGATATGTGTGGCGAAAATGGGCAGGCCTGCCAGCGCCAGAGCATTTACCACACACAGGAGCAGAAGCAGGCAGGGCACAATGCGTGCTATGCGAAAGGCGTAGAAAGACCGGGCATCCAGCGCGGCAAGGCTTCCCCACCGGGCCAGCGCGTTGCCGGTGATCAGAAAGCCGGAAATGACAAAAAAGAGCGTTACGCCATAATTGCCGTTGCGGGCGACGGCACGCACGCCGTCAGGCGTAAGCAGCATGGCAAGTGAGGAATGGTTGAGCGGGTAGGCGATGCAGAAATGGTGAAACAGCACCAGCAGAATGGCGACGCCCCTTAGCAGATCAATTCGCCTGTTGCGCTGCCGGGGCGGGGGTGAGAGGGCCTCGGAACCTGTAGGGTGCATACGGGGTGTATCCGGCAGTAGGAATGTGCCGGAGGGTTAACGGGTTTTCATGGTGAAAATGGGGCTGAACCCCGCAGATTTTCAGGAAAAGAGCCTCACTGTTCCTGATGATGTGGCGGGGCAGACCACGCTACACGCCACCTTGAAAGGACATGGCGCGCTGGAAGCTGTTGCCGACGCATTCGGCCCGGTTTTGTAATAGCGCAGCAGCCTCCGGCGTAAGGAGTTCTGTGGTGGTCTGGCGCCAGAGCGTCAGCCACCGCGTGAAGGCCTCAGGCGTCATGTGCTCGCGGTGCTTGAAATGGGCTGGCACCGGGCGGCCGTTATAGCCGGTGTTGCCATACAGAAGGGAGGCCCAGAAATGGAACAATGTGTCCTGATGAGCGTTCCAGTCGGAAATGGATGCGTTGAAGACGGGGCCAATCAAAGGGTCCTTGCGCACGCGCGCATAGAAGACGGCAATCAGCTTGCGGAGTGTGTCATCCGGAATGCGGGGAATGGGCGGCTGCATCTGTTGTCTCCGGCAAGGTGAGGCATTTTTCCTCACAAACTCTTTTCAGAAGTGTGGAAATTATAGCCGGGATGGGCTGCAAAAGTAAGGCGACGAGGTGGCTCCCATTCCTTCAATTCTCATGCCGAGGCCGGTTACGGAGTAACAAAAGTGTATCATAAAAATTAAGAAATTCACATATGCGTGAATCGCATGAATTGAGCTGACGTATGCGCAACGGTACGTAACATG
This sequence comes from Acetobacter senegalensis, assembly GCF_001499615.1. Taxonomy (NCBI): domain Bacteria; kingdom Pseudomonadati; phylum Pseudomonadota; class Alphaproteobacteria; order Acetobacterales; family Acetobacteraceae; genus Acetobacter; species Acetobacter senegalensis. The sequence goes on from NZ_LN606600.1 coordinate 2,721,834, forward strand.
GGGGCGTTGGCACTCTAACTTTCGGGTCATAACGCTCAATAATAAGGGGAAGGATCTCCACCATGCAGATTGCCAGAGAAACACTGCTTCAGTCGTATCGGGCCATGCGCACCATTCGCGCCTTTGAAGAACGGCTGCATGTGGAATTTGCCACAGGGGAAATTCCCGGCTTCGTACATCTTTACTGTGGGGAGGAAGCGTCCGCAGTAGGCGTGTGTGCGCATCTGACGGATAATGACACCATTGCCAGCACACACCGCGGCCACGGGCATTGCATTGCCAAGGGCGTGGATGTTGGCGGCATGATGGCTGAAATCTACGGCCGCCAGACGGGCGTGTGCCGGGGCAAGGGGGGCTCCATGCATATTGCGGATCTCTCCAAGGGTATGCTGGGCGCCAATGGGATTGTAGGTGGCGGCCCGCCGCTGATCTGCGGTGCGGCCCTTTCCCATAAAATTCTGAAAGATAATGGCGTGGCGATTGCCTTTTATGGAGATGGCGCTTCAAACGAGGGCTTTACCCTTGAAAGCCTCAATCTGGCCAGTGTGTGGAAACTGCCAGCCGTGTTTGTGGTGGAAGATAACGGATACGGTGAAGCCACAGGTGCGTCTTACGCATGTTCAGGCACACAGAAAGACCGCGCCGCCGGGTTTGGTATGCCTTACATGGAATGTGACGGCACGGATTTCTTTGCCGTGTATGAAACAGCACGTGAAGCCGTTGACTATGCCCGTTCAGGCAAGGGGCCGGTGATGCTGCATGTGCATCTCAGCCGGTGGTATGGGCATTTTGAAGGCGATGCCATGAGCTATCGCGCTGCTGGTGAAGTGGCGGAAGAAAAAGAAAATCATGATTGCCTGAAGCATTTCCGTGAGCGGGTGACATCTGCCGGGCTGCTGGAAGCCAGCGCGCTGGATGACATTGATGCAGCCGTGGCGGATGAAGTTGAAAGCTCCGTGATTGCCGCCAAGGCAGCACCATGGCCGGAAGACTCAGCCCTGATGGCTGATGTGTATGTGAAATACTGAGCCCCACCTGGCAAACAGAAACAGAGCCGGCTGGCAGCACATTATAAACGCAGTAAGCAGTTATAGCATTATTGTGCGGCCCGGCAGGACAGAAGGACGAAAAGACAATGAGTAAAAAGAGTTTTCGTCAGGCCATTAATGAAGCCCTGCGGCAGGAAATGCGGCGTGATCCGCGCGTGATCCTGATGGGGGAAGATGTGGCTGGCGGCCGAGGCGGCACATCCGGCGTGAAGGATGCGTGGGGTGGCGTGCTGGGGGTAACCAAGGGTCTCCTGACCGAATTTGGGGAAGACCGTGTGCTGGATACCCCGATCTCGGAAGCCTCCTACATTGGGGCCGCCGCAGGTGCTGCGGCAACGGGCCTGCGCCCGGTGGCAGAACTGATGTTTGTTGATTTTATCGGGTCCTGTCTGGATCAGGTGCTTAATCAGGCAGCCAAATTCCGGTACATGTTTGGCGGCAAGGCCCGCACGCCCATGGTTATCCGTGCCATGTATGGCGCCGGGTTCAATGCGGCCGCGCAGCACAGCCAGTCCCTTTATCCGCTGTTTACGCATATTCCGGGACTGAAAGTGGTTATTCCTTCCTCGCCGTATGAGGCCAAGGGGCTGCTGATTGAAGCCATCCGTGATGATGATCCGGTCATCTTCCTTGAAAACAAGGTGATGTATGATGATGAGGAAGATGTTCCTGATGAATCCTACACCATCCCGTTTGGGGAGGCGAACCTGACGCGCGAAGGGGAGGATGTGACCATTGTGGCCATTGGTCGCATGGTTGGCATGGCGAATGAAGCTGCGGATCGGCTGGAAAAACAGGGTATTACCTGTACCGTGATCGACCCGCGCACCACATCCCCGTTTGATGAAGACACCATTCTGGAATGTGTGGAAGAAACGGGCCGCCTTGTGGTGGTGGATGAATCCAGCCCACGCTGCAACATGGCCTGCGATATTTCAGCCCTTGTGGCGGAACGTGCCTTTGGGGCGCTGAAAGCTCCGATTATGCGGGTTGTGCCACCACATACGCCAGTGCCATTTTCTACACCGCTTGAAAAACTCTATATGCCCAGTGCAGAAAAAATTGAAGCTGCTGTGAAAAACGTCATGAAACAGCATGCGCGTGAGGTTGCCTGAACCATGACAAATACCATTGTACCCCTGACAATGCCCAAATTCGGTCTGGCCATGACAGAAGGCAAACTTGCCTCCTGGCTGGTGGAACCGGGGCAGAGCGTGAAGCAGGGTGATGAACTGGCTGATATTGAAACCAGCAAGATTACCAGCGGATATGAAAGCCCCACGGCAGGGGTGCTGCGCAAGCAGGTGGCACCAGCCGGTGAAACGCTGCCCGTTGGTGCGCTGATTGGCGTATTGGCTGACCCTGCTGTGTCTGATGCGGATATCGAGGCTTTTGTGACCCGTTTCCAGGCAGAACAGAGCACGGGTGAAGAAGCGGAGGGAGCAAACTCTGCCGACACGGAACCGCATCAGGTGCAGGCTGGTGAGTATAGTCTGAACGTGCGCGATGTCGGGACCGGAGATGACCTGCCGCTTCTGCTCATTCATGGGTTTGGCGGTGATATCAGCAACTGGCTTTTAACGCAGGATGCTCTTGCCTCTGGCCGCCGGGTGATAGCCTTTGATCTGCCCGGCCATGGTGCTTCGACCAAGGCGGTGAAGGACGGTTCTCTTGTTGGTCTGGCGCGCGCTGTGGGGGATCTGCTGGAGGCACTCTCCATTCCCAAGGCGCATGTTATGGGGCACTCTCTGGGCGGGGGTATTGCGCTCACATTGCTGCGTGAGCACCCGGATAAAGTCGCTTCTCTTTCCCTGTTGGCGCCAGCCGGGCTGGAGAAGGCCGTGAACATGACGTTCATTACCGGCTTTATTGAAGCGGACCGGAACCGCGCCATGCAGCAGGAACTTGAAAAGCTGGTGCATGACAAAAGCCTGATAGGCCGGAAGATGGTGGATAGTGTCATGCGTGCCCGCCGTCTGGATGGGGCGCGTGACGCCCTGCGCACCATTGCTGCGGCCTGCTTCCCCAATGGGGAGCAGGGTGATGATCTGCGCCCTGTGCTGGATGCGGCGAAAGTGCCCGTACAGCTTTTCTGGGGAGAAGCCGATGAGGTGCTGCCTGTAGCAGGTGCCGATAATGTTCCTTCCTCTGTAAAGAAACATATTCTGCAGGGCGTGGGGCATCTGCCTCAGCTGGAAAAAGCATCAGAGGTCAATAATGAGACGGAAGAGTTCCTGAAGGAACGTGTGCCTGCTTGATTAGGGCACAGGAGGCATTCGGTCAGGATGCCTTCTTCGTCTTCACGGAAGGTCAGGTTGGAGACGGCAGAGTGAAAAACTCTGCCGTCTTTTTTGTGGAAGAGGAAGAACGGGAAGAGGCAACTGTCAGCGCGCGAGGGTCGTCATTGAAGCTGGTAGGGGGTGGAGGCGTACTATCCTCTTTTGCTGTACGGTGCCGTGGGTCTGGATGGGTGTTTTGATTTATTCATATAAATGGAAGAGTTTTTCATAAAACAATGAAGACCCATGCCATGCGATATACGCATTGCGGCGTTTCTGACTGTTCTCCGGATTAATTGATCTGGATCAAAGGAGAGTGAGCGGAAACACGAAATCATGCGCCCTGTTCAGAGGCTACGGATGGTAGCGCCTCTGGAAAGAGGAGGATGAGATGACGTATTCAGCAAATGGTCGTTCCCCTGTTGTGCGTGTTCCGGTTGGGAGCGTACGCGTGGCTGATCCGTTCACAGCGCTCCAGCGCCAGATGAGCCGCCTGTTTGAAGATTACAAGGCACCCGATGCCAGTGCAGCGCACCGTTTTGGGGCAACTGACATTACAGAAACAGCAAAAGCCTATCAGATTGTTGCGGAAGTGCCTGGATGTTCCGAGGAAGATATCAAGCTTGGCACATCCAATGGTGTTTTGACAATCAGCGGTGAAAAGAAAAAGCCTGTCACGGAAGAGCCCGTGAAGCATCACGTCAGCGGGCGTCAGTTTGCAGCATTTGAGGAAACATTCACGCTTCCGGAAGATGTGGATGTGGAGAAGATTTCTGCCGCTCTCAAGCAGGGTGTGTTGACTATTACGTTGCCCAAAAAGGCAGAAAGCAAACCGGCTGAACGGCATATTGCCATCAAGGCCGAATAAGGACGAGTGGAAAATGACTGTAAAAGGCCGCAAGGTTGAAGTTTCTGGGACCCATTATACCATGCTGGGCACCGTCAATGACGGAGAGTGCAAGGTGCGGTTGAAAAACACCAAGGGAGAAGTTGTGGAAATGCTGTGCGAACACTTTATTGAAGGTTTGAATAAAGGTACAGCAAAGTATCTCGACTGAACTGATCCAGCCTGTTGGTAAAGACTCTCTAAAGAAAACCCCTGCGTGATGTGTTCGCGCAGGGGTTTCTTTTTATGGAACCATGCGGTTTGAAAAGCGCATGGTTGTAGAACACATAGTCATGAATGCTTCCTCGCCCGAATGGGGGAGGGGGTGCGTCAGTCCATTCGTACCGGCGGTCGCACAAATCCATCCAGCCAGTCTGTAAAGCAGGCAATCAGGCCGCGTGTCACACCGTATAGTTCAATCTGATGCTGGCGGTAGAGCGCTGTATGCCCCAGGCGCGCACTCAGGCCGCGTAGGGCTCCGCCGCCAAACGTTTTGCCATCAGCAAAAGCGCCCCAGCCGTTGTAGCTGCCAAGGGCGACAATGGCGCCCTTGTTATGGAATTTGAAGGGTGGCACCGGCTTCTGGTGCAAAATCCAGTCTGGCAGATATTTTGCCAGATGATGCGCTTCCTGCCGTGCAACCTGTGCCGTGGGCGGGAACGGATTTTCAGTAATGAAAGAGCAGTCCCCCACAGCAAAAATCCGATCATCCTGTGTGGTCTGGAGATTGGGTTTGACCACAAGCTGCCCGCCACGGGCACAGTCCAGACCATCCAGAACGCGGGTGACATCCGGTGCTTTCACCCCGGCGGCCCAGACACGGAACTGGGCATCCACGCGTGAGCCATCTTTGAGGATAAAGCCTTTCTCATCCACACCGGAGACCATGGCCCCCGTGCGGACGGAAATTTTCAGTGCTTCAAGCTGTTTACGGGCACCTTCCGATACATCTTCCGGGAAGGAAGGCAGGATACGCGGTCCGGCTTCCAGCAGCGTGACACGCATTTCTGGCGTCTGGGGCGTGAAGTTGTAGAGGGACCCCATCTCCAACGCCTTATGAAGTTCCGCCGCCAACTGCACGCCGGTCGCACCGCCGCCCACAATGGCAATATCAAGCGGTGTGCCGCGCCCGTAGGACTGGAGCAGCGCATGGCGGAAGCGTTCATTGAAGTTGTTCGCTTCAACCACGTTATCCAGAAAGATGCAGTGTTGTTCCACACCGGGGGTGCCAAAATCATTGGCGCGGCTGCCGATGGCAAAGATCAGGGCATCATAATCCAGATACCGTTCTTCCAGAATGACGTCTTCATCATCCTGCTCTACCAGCGGCGCGAGCGTGATGCGGCGGTTGGTGCGGTCCAGCCCGGCAATTTCGCCATAGCAGAAGCGGAAGCCATGCCCCGCCGCATGGGAGATGAAGGTTATGCGATCATTCTCGTTCCGGGCTGTGCCAGCGGCAAAGCAATGGAGCATGGGTTTCCAGACATGGGCAAAGCCTTTGTCCACCAGGGTAATATCCAGCTTGCCCGCACGGCCAAGGCTGTTGCCCAGGCGCGTGGCCAGAGCGAGCCCGGCAATACCGCCACCCACAATCACCAACCGAAACTGATCACTCATACCAAATTAACCCTCCATTGCTTCTCACCTATTTGGCGAGAAGCGGATAGACGCAACGCACTGCTTCTTGAGGTCACGCAAATGTTGTCTGCCAGACGCACACGGTCTGGCAGACCTGCGTCAGGCAGCGGCCAGATCGACCAGACCGATCAGTCCTTCTTCCGTGCCAAAACCCAGCATGCAGCCATCTGCGCTATAGGCCAGAGCACTTATGGGACCATTACCGCCCAAGGAGACTGGTAGCACTCGTTCCGTGGCAGGTTCAATCATAAGCACCGTACCATCGGCAAATCCTGCTGCAACAACTTCCTGCTCCGGGTGAAACGCCACACGGGTGCACAGCGCGCCACCGGCACCGGGCAGCTCCATTGGCGGTTTGCCCATGGGGCCACCGCCAAAGAACGGCCACATGACCACTACATCCGCCCCACTGGTGGCCAACCACTTACCGTTGGCCGAAAAAGAGAGCGAGCGGACTTTGGTGGGGTAGCCGCTCATGCGGATGTTGTGGCCATCAGACAGCCGCCACCCGTGCAGATCATTATCCTGCATGGCAGTCACCAACGCTTCGCCCTGCGGGTGCATGGCAATACCAATATGGCTGCCTTTCCATTCCAGCAGGCGCGGGTTGTTGCTCTTGGACTGCGTGTACCACAGCGAAGCGCCGTTATAGTGTGAGGCCGCAAGCCGCTTGCCCTTGGCGTCAAACGTGATGCCGGACACGGAGGAGGGATGCTCGAACGTTTTTAACACGGTGCGTCCGGTAGCGTCCCGCAGTTCAACCTGCTTGCCCATGGCGGCAGCAATGTAGGACGCTTTGCCGTCCACATAACTGAGCACATGCTCCACCCACCGGCGGCTTTTGCCCAGTTCCTCAATCTCCCCGTGCATGTCCAGACGGCACAGGCGCCCATCATCACCACCCGTTAAAAAACCATGCGGGTCGGTGTCGGGTGCTACGGAGAGGGCTGGGCCATCATGCACCGCATAGGTATTCCAGCTTGCCGCATCAGTCAGATCGCTCCGATGGGCGACAATCACATCCCCTTCGCCTGTGGTGAAGGCGAAGCGTTGATGATCGCGGGAGGCAGCGCAAGATGTGATATGGCCTTCCACCACGCGGGATGCGCCCCGTTTTTCAATCAGGCCACGCAGGGTCAGGGTCTCGCTCATGCTACGGCACAGCTTTCAAGCCCACGGCGGAGCTGGGGCCGGTTGAGGTTGCGGCCAATGAACACCAGACGGGATTCGCGGGGTTCACCTTCTTTCCATGGGCCGATGTTATTGCCATCCGCCATCATGTGCACGGCCTGAAAGGCAAAGCGGTCAGGCTGGCCCTCAAAATTCAGAATCCCCTTGGTGCGCAGAATGTCTGCTCCTTTTTCCTGAAGCAGTGCACCAATCCACATCTGGAATTTGCCTGCATCCAGCGGGGTCTTCACGGTCAGGGAAACGCTGCTCAGATCCTCTTCATGGTGGTGTTCCGGGTTTTCCAGAAAGTCCGGCATATGTTCCAGAACGCGCTGAAGATCAAAGCCACCGCGGTCCATAACGTCCGTCAGCTTCACGTTGCCTTTCTGGGCACGATGGATGGGGGCAATGGCATTGATGCTGCGCAGGGTGTCTTCCACCTGTTTCAACTGTGCATCATCTACCAGATCTGTCTTGTTCAGAATCATGACATCGGCAAATGCAATCTGCTGATGCGCTTCCGGACTTTCCTTCAGGGTTTGCAGGATATTCAGGGCATCCACCACCGTCACCACAGCATCCAGCCGCGTTTTGGCGCGTACGTCTTCATCCGCAAAGAAGGTCTGGGCCACGGGGGCGGGGTCTGCCAGGCCCGTGGTTTCAATAATAATGCCGTCAAACTTGCCACGGCGCTTCATCAAACCACCCAGAATACGGATCAGGTCTCCGCGCACGGTGCAGCAGATGCAGCCATTGTTCATCTCGAACACTTCTTCATCGGCATCGACCACAAGGTCATTATCCACACCGAGTTCACCGTATTCGTTAATCACAACAGCATATTTGCGGCCGTGTTCGGCGGTCAGAATATGGTTGAGCAGGGTGGTTTTGCCAGCACCCAGAAAACCCGTGAGCACGGTAACAGGAACAAGTGCGTCCTGAGTATCAGAAGGAAGGGGCGCATCAGACATGAATAACAGGGCCTCCGTTAACAGAAACAGGTGCCTCTCATATAGGGCGCGGTGCCGCATCACACCAGAGTAGGGAAGAAAGCTGCGTGACAGGGCGGAGGAAGGCGGCCTGTTTGCTGTGTAACCTGCGTTTTGCCGAGGCGCAGAAGAAGTAAAGAAAAAACGCGTTAGAAAAAATCAAAGCGAATCGCAATATTAGGGATTTCAGTAACGTTAAATTAATTATTTGGAATTATGTAACTCAAAGAAGAGGAGGCGGCTCCTTTGATAATTATCGACACATCATGAGTGACGTGTCCTGATAAAAGGGAATGGCAGCATGAGCAGCGCAGGAACTTATCATACATACGAAACGAACCCAGATGGAACTCCAGTTCTTGATGCCAATGGTAATAAAATCGTCGAAACGACGTGGACCATTACTGATGAGACTGGACTATTCGGGGCAAAAACAGGAAATTCAACTGTAACAATCAAAGATTCCTCAGGGGCGACAATCCAGACATTAACGGGTGTCCCTGATGGTGCTTTATTGCAGTATAATATTCAGACAGGCACGAACGCAAGTAATGGTAGCTTAGTGTCTGTTCTGGGGGGGCAGTGGGTATCTACCCCTGGTTCAAGTGGTACTATTAACTTTCTTATCGGATTAGCTTCTGTTCCCACCTTTACTATTGGTGGTACGACAGATATTAATTTTGCAATTAATGCGGCAACAGTATCTACAGTAAATATTTATGGCGGCATTGCATCATTCTCAGGTGGGATTGTTGCGGGTGCCCTTGCTGGTTCAAATATTAATATCGGTTATGGTGGCAAATACGACGGCTCGACCCAGCTTGTCAGTCTTCTTCAAGGCACGACTGTCAACTTTACAACTGGGGGCGGCACCCTTGTTCTGAACGGTGACCATAAGCTTCTTAATCTTTCTGGAACGTCAATTACTGGTTATGATCCTCAGTACGATACAATTGAGATCGACAATACGGTAGCGCCTGTTTCAGGTTATGTAATCTCTGGTTCAGGAACATCTCGTACCATTACCCTTCAAGGAAGTGATGGTAATGATATTGCAAGTTATTCTGTGACGATTGCAGATGGTGCTAATGTTCCTACAGGAACGTATAATAATTCTGTAAATTCACAAGATTTGGCAACAAATCCCCTTAAAATTACTTATGCAAACGGCAATACTTATATCGGTGCCTGCTTCCTCTCTGACTCCATGATCCGCACTCCTGAAGGGGATGTTGCTGTTCAGGATATTCAGGTGGGAGACAGTGTTGTTGCTTATGTGGATGGGCAGCAGGTGGTTCGGAAAGTGGTGTGGGCTGGCAAGACGCGTGTTGCGGTCAAGGCTGGTCTGCCGGACGATGAAGCCGGGTATCCGGTGCGTATTCTGAAAGACGCGCTGGCGGAAGGTGTCCCCTACAAAGACATGCTGGTGACACCAGAACATTGCCTGTTCTTCAATGGTCTGTTTACGCCTGTGCGCATGCTGGTGAATGGTGCATCCATTTTCTATGATCACTCCATTACATCTTACGATTACTATCACATCGAAACCGAGCAGCATTCCGTTATTGTGGCGGATGGTGTGATGACGGAAAGCTATCTGGATACCGGCAACCGGGGTTCTTTCCGGCAGGAAGGCACTGTTGTCAGCCTCAATGCTGGCTCCCACAAGACCGTTCGTACATGGGCGGAAGATGCTGCTGCGCCACTGGTTGTGGCGCAGGCTGTTGTGGAACCTATTTTCCGCAAGATTGAAGCCCGCGCAAAGCATGCCGGAATTGAAGCTGTTACCCCCGCACGCGTTGTGACCAATGATGCTGACGTGCATCTGGTGACAGAAAACGGTGCTATCATTCGCAAGGCTCGTGAACAGAACGGCAAGGTGTTCTTCATGCTGCCGCCGGGTATTGATCGCGTCTGGTTGGTGTCTCGTACCAGCCGTCCGGCTGATACAATTGGTCCGTTTGTGGATGACCGGCGTCAGTTGGGTGTTCTGGTGAGCAACATGAGCCTGCAGGAAGGGGTCGGTGCTGCCCGCAATCTGGAAAACATCATGCAGGATGCAAACTTGCAGGGTTGGCATGGTGTGGACGCTGACCACAGCATGCGCTGGACAGCAGGGCATGCTGAAATTCCGCTGGTTGAGCGTACGCCGGGTGCGCTGGCCATGCTGAGTGTGCAGATTATTGCCGCTGGTCCCTACGTGCTGGAAGGCGAGCAGACGGAACAGAAAGTTGCCAGCCTGTAAAACCTGGTAACCGTTTCACACTAAAACAGAAAAGGGAGCTCTGTTAATGCAGAGCTCCCTTTTTGTTTGTAGACGCTTGTTCCATTCCAGAAGCTGAAATCAGCGCGCGGTATCCGTGGCTGTGGCGGGACGGGTGGACATACCGGGGCGTGGGTTGGCAGACCGCAGGAACTTGACCGCCAGTGCGCCGTAAAGGGCGTGGCTGCAAATGGCGCGGGAGACACCAAACGCCAGAAACGCGCTGGCCAGCAGAGCGAGAGTGACCTGCTGGTTGTCACACATTTCCATCACAATAACGGTTGCCGTTAGGGGAGATTGGGTGACAGCCGCGAAGTAGGCCGCCGTTCCCAGTAGCACAACTGCGCCCGGGGTGGTGTGGGGCAGGAACTGTGCAATCCAGCCGCCCATGCCTGCGCCCACGGAGAGAGAAGGGGCAAAAAGACCGCCCGGAATGCCGGAACAATAGGAAACAATGGTGGCAAGACATTTCAGCACAAAATAGGAGGCTGGGTAGTGCTCGTCCCCCATAATGATATCACGGGCCTGAAGGTAGCCTGTTCCGTAGGTCATGCCACCGGAGAGAAGACCAATAATGGCAAGCACCAGACCACACAGGGCGGCAAAGGTGATGGGCCGGGTGGCAACGAATTTTCCGAATTTGCCTGGAATGCCGCGTGAGATGCGGATGAGCAGGGCGGAGAACATGCCGCCGCTTACGCCGCCCATGATCCCGCATGCCAGAACCGCAAGCCAACTGATGCCAACTGGCACCACGGAATCTGTGTGGCCGAAATAGGTATAATTTCCCACCAGCGCGATGGCTGTCACACCGGCCAGAACCACGCAGGTGAGCATGGTGCCACTGGTGCGTTGTTCATAGGAATGGGCCAGTTCTTCAATACCAAATACAATTCCGGCCAATGGCGTGTTGAACGCGGCGGCAACCCCCGCTGCCCCGCCAGCCTTGATGAGCGCATGCTGGCGTGTAGGGTCATTAACACCAATAAACCGGCCGACCGTATGCATGATGGCAGCGCCGACCTGCACGGAGGGACCTTCTCGCCCGATGGATGCGCCGGAGAGAAGCCCAAGAGTGGTCAGAAAAATTTTGGCGATGGCGATTTTAAGGGAAAGAACACGGTCAACCACACGGAAATCGTGCAGATGCATGCAGGCAATGGCTTGAGGAATACCGCTTCCCTGCGCGCCTCTGAACCATTTGCGCGTCAGCCACGTGGAGAGCGCGAGCCCTCCTGGGGTGACAATCAGCATCAGCCAAGGGCTGAGGGCGATAATGTGGTTGCGCACATCAGCCGCCTTGTCCGCCAGCGCGGCGAAGGCAACGGCCACAATCCCCACCATGACGCCACCGGACCAGTAGATGAGCTTGCGCCGCCAGTTGACGGTGCCGGCTTTGGTCTGCTCACGGATATGGCGAAGATGAGCAGTGGTGACTGTCACGCTGGCGGGCATGAGACTATCCTGAAAGTCCGAGAAAATATTAGAAGCCTTGTAACACGCTCCTTTTGTGAAGAAAGCAAAGTCTTTCTTTATAATGGTTGTTCATGAGGGAAATGCATGGTGCCCGCCGTGACATGCGGTCAGAGAGGGGAATTTCGCTAATCATCGCAGAAAACAGCGCTCAAGAGGCGTTTGAAAAAGTCAGATGGGGAAGAGTTGTTGCGGCTGAACAACAGGAGGGGTCAAAGGCTTCCTGTCCGGACTTTTCTGTCAGGAGCAACATCAGTCGGTTATGATTCTGAAGTGACCGAAAAGGACGGGTTTTTTGAACCGTCCAGATGGACCTGACAGACCCTGCGAGGCCATAGGGGCGCACATCTGCCTCATATAGACGCTAGACGAACCGTCAGTCCGTTGGGAGAGACTGTTTTCAATCGCAACTTAAGCTTTGTTACTGACGGGTGTTTCGGGCCGGGGCCAGAACACAATCCCTTCATGTTTTGCCTTGTTGTCTGGCTCTACATGAATATGCACCAAGGTATTGCCCATCTTGCCACGCAGGGCGTTTTCAATCCGGTCACAGATCTCGTGCGCATCATGCACGCTCATGCTGCCGGGCACGACCAGGTGGAAATCAAGGAAGGTCATGGCTCCGACCACACGGGTACGGATATCATGCGCTTCTATGGCTCCGCGTCCGTTATCGGCAATGACTTCACGGATCTGATCCAGTGTCTCAGGGTCTGGAGCCTGATCCATTAGCCCTGCAATGGAGTCTTTCATCACGTTCCAGCCGACGCGGAGCACGTTCAGGGCAATCAGCCCTGCCAGCACGGCATCCAGCCGTACCCAGCCTGTCAGCGGAATTAGCAAAATACCGACCACCAACCCAACGCCTGTCCACACATCAGAAAGCACATGTTGGCCGCCTGCCACCAGAGCAGGGGAGCGGCGTGCGCGCCCTGCCTGAAGCATGGTCAGGCCCCAGCCCAGATTGACCAAGGTGGCAATGCCGTTCAGCGCCACACCTGCATAAGGAGCCAGTGCGGGATGAGGGTGTAACCACCCCTCCACAGCTTCCCGCCCGATAATGAACGCTGTCACCAGAACCAGTGTACCTTCCGCCACGGCGGAAAGATATTCGGCCTTGTAATGGCCATAGGTATGATTGTGGTCAGCCGGACGTTCAGACACAGCCAGAGCCCACAGTCCCCCGACCGCTGCGACCACGTTGATGATGGTTTCCACGGCATCGGAATACAGCGCCACGCTGCCGCTAACGGCCCATGCGGCGTATTTCAGCCCCAGCGCGACAAGACTGATAACAAGGCTGCACGCTGCAATGCCTTTGTTGCTTTCAGGAAGAGGGAGACGCAAGGTCAAAACAGGCGGAACCTTTTATGCGAAACGAGAACGGGAGCTGGTAGGGCGGAACAACGTATTCAGACAGTATGCGGGTCTATCAGATGGCAGGAAGGAGCATAGCAGGCTTCCTCGATCTGCACGGTTGGATGGGCAATGCTGAAACGAGAGCGTAGCCCCTCGACCACATCCTGCAACAGGGCCGTTTGAGCTGAGGCGGTGGGAAGAGGCGTAGAGACGAGCACCAGATGAACCGTAAGCGCGGTTTCGGTGGTGCTGATGGGCCAGATATGCAGGTCATGAAGATCGGCAACACCGGGAACAGTCCGCAAGAAGTCCTCTACCGCAGCATGGTCGATAGAGCGGGGCACGGCATCCAGTGCCATATCCACGGAATCGCGGAGCAGACCCCATGTGGTCAGCACCACCAGCGCGGAAATGGCCAGACTGACGGCAGGGTCTATCCAGTTCAGGCCGGTCAGCAGAACCAGCCCGCCAGCAATCACCACCGCCAGAGAGGTGACGGCATCTGCCATCATATGCAGAAAGGCGCCGCGAATGTTCAGGTCATCTTTCTGGCCGGAGGCGAACAGCATGGCGGTGCCGCCATTCACCAGAATGCCAACAGCCGCCACAATCATGACGGTCTTGCCCGCCACGGGACCCGGTTCCAGCAGGCGACCAACGGATTCCCACGCTACCCCTCCCGTCACAACCAGCAGGATCACGGCGTTTGAAAGTGCTGCCAGAATGGAAGAGCGCCGAAGCCCGTATGTGAAACGGGCGGACGGGGACCGTTGGGACAGTTTTTCCGCCAGCCATGCAGCAGCCAGTGCCAGCACATCGGACAAATTATGCCCAGCATCGGCCAGCAGCGCCAGAGAGTGAGAGAATATGCCCCACAGGGCTTCGGCTGCCAGATAGACCAGATTGAGCGTGATGCCGATGGCAAAAGCTGTGCCAAAGGAAGCAGGCGCATGAACATGATGATGGCCAAATCCGTGGTGATGGTCGTGGCCAGCATGATCATGATGGTGATCATCATCATGATCGCTCCCGGTAGTATGCGCGTCATGCGGATGATCATGGGTATGGAGATCAGCCGAGCCATGGGGCTGTTCTGCTTCGGCGTGATCGTGCGCGCAGGCCTCATGTCCGTGGTCCAGATGATCAGACTCATCCTGATGGCCAGTGTGTGTGTGGGCTGGCGTTTCAGTGCCTGTTGGCGCCCCTAAGGAGTCCTGAGGCCCGTCAGCGGTCTGTTTCGTTCCGTGGTGGCAGCCTGCGTGATCTGTGTGGGGCGTGTGATCAGAATCCTCAGGAACAGGGGGTGCGGCGGGGGCGGTTCTGTCCGTGTTGTGCGGGTTCTGTGGAGTGGTGTCGGCCATGAAACGCTGCATCCTTGCGGGCTGGAGTGCCACCATGCCGTTGCGTTCAGACGCTGTCCGGCATAGGAAGCCCGGGCTCCCTTATTCTGAGTTTTGTCCTATCACATCTGATGAAGGTCACGCCATGCTTCGACTGACCGAACTGCGGCTTCCACTTGATCATCCTCCACAGGCGCTGGAGGAAGCGGTGCGCGAGCGCCTTGCGCTGGCTCTGGATGAGCTGGAAAGTGTTAGCGTGTTTCGGCGCGGGCATGATGCGCGGCGGCGGAGCGCCATCAAGCTTGTGTACACCGTTGACTGCGTGGTGAAGAACGAAGCTGCCGTTCTGGCACGTTTTCAGGCGGCTCACCCGACCAACCCCCATGTGACCATAGCGCCGGATATGTCCTGGCGGCAGCCGGTGGCGGTGGAGCAGGGCGCAGAACTGGCGGGCAAGGCGGAATATAAACGCCCAATCGTGATAGGCGCTGGCCCCTGCGGGTTCATGGCCGCGCTGATGCTGGCGCGCATGGGGTTGCGGCCTTTGCTGCTGGAGCGTGGCAAGGTGGTGCGCGAACGCACCGTGGATACGTTTGCCCTGTGGCGGCGCGGGGAGCTGACACCGGAAAGCAACGTGCAGTTTGGAGAAGGCGGGGCAGGAACGTTCTCGGACGGCAAGCTGTATAGTCAGGTGCGGGACCCACGCTTTCTGGGCCGCCGCGTGCTGGAGGAGTTTGTAAAAGCCGGAGCCCCGGAGGAAATTCTCTATCTGGCGCACCCGCATATTGGCACGTTTCGGCTGGTTTCCATGGTCGAGCATATCCGCGCAGAGATTGAGGCCGCCGGAGGGGAGTATCGCTTTGGCACCCGTGTGGACGGACTGGTTCTGGAGGATGGAACACGCCGGATAAAAGGCGTGCGCACGGCTGCTGGTGACGTGATAGAGGCGGATCATGTGGTTATGGCCGTGGGCCACAGTGCCCGTGATACGTTTGCCATGCTGCGGGACGCAGGTGTGGAGATGCAGGCCAAGCCGTTTTCCATCGGGGTGCGGATTGAACACCCGCAATCGGTCATTGATACCGCCCAGTTCGGGCCGAGTGCAGGCAACAAGCTTCTGGGGGCGGCTGAATATAGGCTGGTGCATCATGCCAGTAACGGACGTGGGGTGTATTCTTTCTGTATGTGTCCTGGTGGTACGGTTGTGGCCGCTACGTCCGAAATCGGGCAGGTGGTCACCAACGGGATGAGCCAGTATTCCCGTGCGGAACGAAACGCCAATTCCGGCATGGTGGTGGATCTGCGCCCCGGTGAGGATTATCCGGATGATCCGCTGGCAGGCATTGATTTCCAGCGCCATTGGGAGCGACAGGCCTTTGTGGCTGGCGGCTGCAATTACAACGCTCCCGCCCAGCGTGTGGGGGATTTTCTGGCCGGACGACCCTCCACCACATTGGGGAATGTTGTGCCATCCTACAAACCCGGCGTAACGCCCACGGATCTTTCAACCTGCCTGCCGGATTTTGCAGTGGAAGCCCTGCGGGAGGCGTTGCCGCGTTTTGATCGGAAGCTGCGCGGGTTCGCTATGGAAGACGCGGTTATGACAGGTGTCGAGACCCGTACGTCCTCTCCCGTGCGCCTGCCTCGCGGGCAGGATGGGCAATCCATAGGCACACCGGGCCTCTACCCAGCAGGGGAGGGCGCCGGATATGCAGGTGGTATTCTTTCCGCCGGAATAGACGGTATCCGCATTGCAGAAGCGGTCGCCCTGGATATGGCTGGCCGCACGGTAGAAGGCTTAGGGCTGTAAAGGAGAAATTCGCCCTTTAGAGTTTTGAGAACTCTTCCACTAGTTCAGCAAACCGTCTTGGTGCGTCGGCATGGACCCAGTGCCCCGCGCCACTTATGGTTTCCAGCGTATGGTGCGGAAAAAGCCTGCGCATGACGGGATAGTTGCGGGGCTGGATATAGGGAGAGATTTCCCCCCGGATAAAGAGTGTCGGACCGTTATAAACGCAGTTTTCCGGCAGATCTGGCCACCCCATGATGGCAGGTAATCCGGCCATGATGTCGTGCAGACCGATCTGCCAGCCAGGGTGATCTCCCAGCCGCATGTTCTGGATCATCAACTGCCGGACAGACTCATTCGGGATAAGGGGGCGCAGCAGCGCGTTTGCCCCGGCAAGGTCCAGTGTGGGGGGGAATTCCAGATTTTCCAGCCCGGCCGGAATATCCATGCGGGTAAAACCACCCTGCGCGGGGGCGATATCCACCACCACCAGACTATGAACCTGCGTGGGGTGTGTCAGGGCCAGCATCATGGCTGTTTTGCCGCCCATGGAATGCCCCAGTATCATGGCGGGTAAAGCATTGTGATGCTGCAATGTTTCCAGCACATCATCCGCCATGGCCTGATAGGTGACTGGCCCATGAGGGCTTTCTCCGTGGTTGCGGAGGTCAAGCGCCAGTGTGCGGCGTGTGGTGGCCAACCGCCGTTGCACAAAGCCCAGATTCCGCGCGCGCCCGAACATGCCATGCAATAGTGCAATCGGCGGCAGATGGGGGGCTTCTGTCGGGTTTTCGGGGCCTCGTTCAATCACATTCAGCAGCACGGTTTTTTCTGGTCCTTGTTTCTCTTGATACTGGCTATGCACGGATAGGTCTTTGTCTTGGTTTTCGCGCATCCTGGCCCGAAAGGCGAGAGGCTAACAGGTTGCCCCTTTGTCACCTTACGGAGAGACGGGGCAAAACACGCAGCGGCGACCGTCCTGAACAGAAAAGGGAGGAAAGAGGGCCTCCTGATTAATCTGAGATGGAGCGCCGCTTTGAAGGCATGGAGCGGCGGACACAAGAATGAGGATTGGACTTTGCGGACAGGGCGTATGTGCAGGAGCCTGCTTGAAACGCCTCGGTATAGGCATAACGGGTCTTCTTTGACGTAAAATGCATCCATTTTTCGTTTTAAGGGCTCCGCACAGCGGCTTACATATCGGTTTGTTCAGGTTCAAAAATTTCGTGCCTTGCCTTCAATCGCTGTCTTTCCAAATAGATCTGAGACAGATGAGATCTCATGCGTTGCGCATAGGAATGGTCAGTTCTTCTTCATTTCAAAAGCGAAGTAATGCTCTTCCGGAAAGCGTTTTTGAGGGAGCTATGCAGTATTTGACGGTTAGATATGCTTTGTAACGGATTTGATACCAGATATCCCGAGAAATTGAGGAAATAAAAAGGTTTTCTGACAAAGTAAAAAATTTTTTATGAGAATGAGAATAGGAATCACTTTCTGGTATTCCCTAAATGAACTTGCGAATAATTATCATTTATGGATAACAGCACTATTCTATTTTCCTAAAGCAGGTAGTGCGGTTCATGCGTGTATATAGTGTTCGTCGGCGTCTTCGGCCCGCGCCGTTGGCAGTGGGTTTGACTTTGGGGTGTACTGCGGCGTTTGGTGTGGCTGAAGATCAGGCGTGCGCAGCAACAGCGGATCACTCCCTTACAGATGCAAAAACTCATGGCCACCGGCATCATAAAAGGGACCATCAGCATGCTGATGCCAGCGTAAAAGCCGCGCCGGTTGCCGCAACGCCTCCTGCTGCCGCACAGGGTACAAAAGCCACGCTCGCCAACGCAAAGGGGAATGGTCCGACCCTGATTGCAGGGCAGGACGGCACCGAAGCTGAAGAATGGACAGTAACGGCGTCTCCCATGAACACGTTGCGGACCCCTATTGGCTTGAGCCGTATGCCGCAGGATGTTTTGCACACGCCGCAGACCATTGATGTTGTGCCGCAGATCCTCATGCAGCAGCAGAACGTGAAATCTCTTGATGAAGCGCTGAAAAATGTGCCGGGGATTACTGCTTCCGTTGGGGAGGGTGAAGGCGGCATGGCGGGGGACCAGTTCCTTATCCGTGGTTTTGCAGCGCAGAATGATATTTATGAAAATGGCTTGCGTGACTTTGGTGTTTATACCCGTGACAGCTTTGATTATGACCATGTGACGGTCATCAAAGGGCCGTCTTCACAGGTGTTTGGTAATGGCACCACAGGGGGTGCGATCAATATTACAACCAAAACACCTACTGCTGCGAACCATGTTAATGCCAGCTTCTCCGGTGGGAGCGGGGCCTATTATCGTGGCACGCTGGATTTTAATCACAAGATTACAGACAGCATTGCGTTCCGCATCACAGGCATGGGCAATGAGAGCAATATGGTGGGGCGTGATGCCGTGTACTCCCACCGTTGGGGTATTGCGCCGTCCATCATTTTTGGGCTGGGTAAAAAGGTTAATTATACCATCGAGTATTTGCATCAGACCGATAACCGTATTCCTGATTATGGTGTGCCGGTTGTAAAAAAACCGGGTGCCAGTTATGGCAAGCCGGTTACGGAATATGGCGTGCGCCGCACCAACTGGTATGGCACCACATTTGATCAGGACGCATCCAACGTTGATATGTTGACTGGCCGCCTGCATTGGGAGCTCAACAAATACGTTACGGTGTATAATGATACGCGCGGCGGTCTTTACAGCCGTTACTTCTCTGCCTCGCAGGAATCCTGTGATGCAACGTGTACATCAGCGCTGTTTTCATCCAACCCACAAAATGCAGTGGTTTCCCGTATTGGTGGGGTAGGTGGTCCGAACCCTTACCAGCAGAATGACTGGTCCGTGCAGAATGTGGCTTCGGCAGTTGCCAATTTTAACACGGGCAGTATCAAGCACCAGATGATTGGTGGTTTTGATATTGAGCATATTTATGATCGCCGCCAGAATTACGCCTATAATAATCCGGCTATCCGCCGCTGGGCGAACCTGCTGAATCCTGTGGCTTATATTCCGGGTCTGGATGTGGGTGTGGGATCACTCAACCCCGGAAATCTTGTGAATATTCCAAACGGTGTGGGCCGTAAGGAATGGAAGACAAGTGCGGCAACAGATGTGGGAGCGTTCTTCTCGGAACAGGCATGGCTGGCGCCGTGGTTCTCTATCAAGGCAGGGTTCCGGTGGGATCACTGGAGCAGCAATTATAACGCCACCGGCGGTGTTGCGAGCACACCTGACACGCATCTGGGCCAGAAGCAGGATACGTTCAACCCCAATGTCAGCCTGATGTACACACCGAATGATCATACAATGGTGTATTTCAACTGGGCTGAGTCCACGACACCGCTTGGGTTGTATGTGACCAACAGTTCCGAACCTTTGTCTCCCAAAAACTCCAAGTTTAAACCCGAACGCAGCAGACTTTACGAAATTGGGGCAAAATATTCAGCTTTTCATGACCGGATTGGCTTTACAGCATCTGTTTTCCGTCTGGAAAAAGGGAACTCCATGCTGACTGACCCCAGCAGCGGAGAGGTGACGGATTCTGGTGATACTCAGCGGAACCAGGGCCTGGAACTGAGTGTGTCGGGGCAGATCCTGAAAAACTGGAACATGATTGCCACCTATGCGCGGTATGACAGCAAGACCACAGGGGGAACGCTGGCCGATATTGGTAAGCAGATTCAGTATGTTCCGCGGAATCAGGCGACTGTATGGAGCACTTACGAAATTGCACCCAAAACACCGTATAACCTGACTGTTGGTGGGGGTGTGACATGGCGTGAAGGTGTGTTCCTTGATCCGGCCAATACGGCACGTGTTCCGGCGAATGTGGAATTTGATGCCGTGGTTTCTCACGAATTTGGCTCTCATTGGAGAGTGGCTATGAATGGCTACAACCTTGCCAATCGCCTGAACTACGGCAACCTGTTCAGCAACCGTGTTACCCCTTCTATCGGGCGCGCATTTCTGTTCCAGCTTTCCGCCAATTACTAAAGTCTTCTATCAAACCTGATGTGTCTCTCTTCAGGTTTGTTTATGAAAAAGCGCCAGACGTTTGTGTCTGGCGCTTTTTTGTTTGTGGTATGTTGGGGAAGAGCAAGGCTTGGGCAAGATTGTTCTTAGTCTCTCTTCTTGCCCCCCTACATTTCAAATGCGCTTTTCAGATTGAGCCGCGTCACGATCTTTCTTTGGCTGGCGTATGAAGAGGCTGTTTGAATAGTCTGGTAAAGGACGGTTCTGAAAACCTTTTTTCCATACCAATGCTCATCATACCTATGGATGGTGTTGAGTGAGAAGGAAGATGAGGAGGAGTTTTTTGCTAGCGTCCTTTGTCCGCCGGAGGACGGTCTGGCAAATGGCGAGAGCGGCAACTTCCCTGTGGTATGGTTTTGCACCACACCACAGGGACTATAAGAGAATAAGCGACTGACTCAGCTTGAGGGTTCGGTCTTCAGAACCATGCGGGAGAACCAGAAACAAATTCCGCAAAAAACAAGAAAGCCCATCAAGGTTGTGGCAGAGGCGGGCAACCATGAGGCGATGGAGAGAGCATCGTCTTTCCCCAACGCGCCAGAAAAGATGGCGAGTGCGACCCCGGTCAGGCTTTCGCCCACAATAAAGCCAGAGGCCAACATGGTGCCAACGCTGGTGTCATGTTCAGCCGCAGGTTCTGTCTGCGTGCCGGAAGAAGACACAGTTTGTGCGTGGCTTTTCGCCATGCGTCGTTTCAGGAGCCAGCCCATGATCGCGCCCACAGCCAGCGTGACGCTGACAGAAGGCGGCAGATAAATCCCTACAGCCACACCCAATGGCGGCAGGGAAAGTTTGCGGCGGCGCAGCAACAGATCAAGAATAACCAGACCTATGCCCAGCCCGATGCCCACGGAGAGCATGCTCCAGTCCAGAGACTGGGTAAAAATGCCTTTGGCAATCAAGGAGATCAATGCCGGTTGCGGGGCGGAAAGGGCATGGCTGGGGTCCATGCCGGGCCGTGGCATGGCACCAGCAAACCCATAAGCCTGATAGAGAATATTGAGCACGGGAGGAATGACGGCCGCTCCCACAACACACCCTGCAATCAACGCGACCTGCTGTTTCCAGGGCGATGCGCCCACAAGCTGACCGGTTTTCAGATCCTGAAGATTATCATTGGAAATGGCGGCAATAGCGGTAATGGCGGAGAGCAGCAGGATGGTGAAACCAATGGCCAGCTTCTGGTTGTTGGCCATCAGTTCCGCAGGCATCAACCCTAGGGTTTCTAGCCCCATAATCATCAGGGCAGAAAGAACAGCGGCAATAATCACAATGCCGGAAATGGGGGATGAGGATGACCCCACAATTCCAGCCATGTAGCCGCATGCAGCGGCCATGATGAACCCGAACACCACACAGAACGCCACGGCAGCAATGACGGCAGGCCAGATACCATGAGCAACTGGAGCCAGAAATGCTGCAAAAAACCCGCCCAGCAACAGCACGGTTACCAACAGCAGAAGCCCCAGCATGCGCGGAGAGAGATCCCGGTCCCGATCGGTGGTCAGTGGGTCGCGGCTGGCCATAATCATGGAGCGCAAACCACGCGCCACAGGCCCCATCAGTTCCACAAGCGTCCAGACAGAGGCCATGGCGATGGCACCCGCCCCGATGAAGCGCACCTTATGCAGCCACATGGATTGCGCGAAGGCGGCGGCGCTTAGATGGTCCGGGTTGGGCATGTAGGCTGTCAGCCATGGCACGCCAAGCCCCCAGGCCAGTATGCATCCAAGCAGCATGGCCAGCCCTCCCGCCAGCCCAACCAGATATCCGGCCCCGATCAGCGCGAGGGAAAGACCCCCGCTGGCCTGAAACACTGCAGCACCTGCGCTGGTGGTGACGGTGACCGTATCGGCCAGCACTCGCAAACCGTTACTGGCAAATGTAAACAGGGCTGCGACCACACTGCCGCTGATCAGCGCGCCCAGGCTCCGGCTGTTTCCGTCTTCTGCTCCGGCCCGTAAAATTTCCGCAGCGGCAACACCTTCCGGGTAAGGGAGGCTGCTTTCTGTCACCAGTGCGCGGCGTAGGGGGATGGTAAACAAGACCCCCGCAATGCCACCAGCCAGTGAAAGTCCTGCGGTCTGCCAGAATGGAAAACTGCTCCAGATGCCGGTCATGATCAGGCCGGGAAAAGTGGCGAACACGCAGGAAAGGGTGCCCGCGGCGGAGGCCTGACTCTGCACCATGTTGTTTTCAAGAATGGTGCCTTTGCCCAGTGCTTTCAGCACAGCCATGGAAATAACGGCTGCGGGGATGGAAGAGGCGAAGGTAAGCCCTATGCGTAGCCCCAGATAAACGTTTGACGCCGTAAAAACGACGGTAATCAGGGCCCCGAGAATAAGCCCGCGCAGGGTGAGTTCTCTCAGGGGGGAAGAGTGCGTCATACGCGAAGGCCTCGTATGGTCGTTATGGAGTGAACGGCTGGAGCCGCCTCTCCGCTCCTGCATGAGTGAGCGGCAGACTGCTGGCCGTTTTTCATAACCTTCTCGATACGATGCCTGAGCGGGCTTGTCTGCCCCTGAATGAAGCGCGAAGGCAACTGGCTGGAGGAGAGACTGAGGTAAGACCCCGCGTACCCATGATACGAGGGAGGAAGTCTTCTTTCACAAAAAAAGACCTGCGAGGCAGAGCCAGCAGGTCTTTTGCGGACAGGGTGAACCGGAGGAAACCCGATGAGTCAGTTCTCCGGTTTTCTGGTCTCACCGTTAGCGGAGAGTCTGATGTGTATCAGGCTGATACGATCAGAATGTCAGTTCCAGGTTGGTTTGCACAAAAGCACCTGACGATGCCCCTGCCTTGATCAGGGATTTGGAGGCGAAGGCATATTCTCCGTCTATACTGAATGTGACGTGTCGGGTGGCACGCCATGTGAAGCTGGCCTGTGGCATGGTGGCGGTATAAGCGCCGCTTGGCCGGAACGAGTAAGGTGCCGTGGGGTTGGAATAAATGGCGTCATGAACGCTGCTGCGCCAGATAACGGGCACTTTCATGAGCAAGGATGTGTTGCGGCTGGTCGCGATCGTGGCGATCGGGCCGACATCAATCAGGTTCGAGTTGCCGATATACGTGCTGAGATCCAGATAGTACGCGCTAGGCACATATGGAGAGAGGAAGTTGCCCCAACTACTGGTCTGGCTTTTGCGGGTGTCTCCACCGGAAATATCGTCCGCCTGAATCCCGATGGCTGGCCGCCCCCACCAGTTGGCAAAGCGCCATGATACAGTGGCGTTGAACGAGTAGGCTGATACCGGGCGGGTGCGACCGTTGTTGGCGGGACGAAATTCGCCGCCCTGCCACATGCCACCCAGCGAGAATTCAATGGGGCCAGCATTGCCCCACAGGCGCATGCCGGGGGTATCGCGATGGGTGGACCCTGCAATGGTGCCCTGGCGCGCGGCAATCGGGTTGCTGGCCAGCAGATAGCCCAGATAAAATGTATCAACAAAAACCTGGCTGTTTCTGTTCATGAACTTGAAGTTGGGCAGCGCGTAGGATGTGTACGCCCCAAACAGCCGGGATCTCCACCCCACCTGATCATGAAAGGCAACGGGCGGGGCGTTGTTCGTGAGGCTGAGGTCAAAGATGTCAAAGCGGAAACGCTTCCAGAAGGCATAACCGCGCAGCCCGTTCCAGGAGTAGGGAAGCGTGGGATATACAGCGCCAGCCGTCACGTATGGTGGGGCATCCAGAAAGGTCATGCGCCCCACCATGGCGCCCATGGTGGCCCCCAGCATATGGCCGCGCACTTCAACAAACGCCTGCTGGGCATCCAGCTTGCTCCGCCAGCGGCCACCAGCATAACCAAAGTAGTTTATGCCGCCCGCCTGGGCGCTCATCAGTTCACCATATAGCCGTACATGCTCACCCAGATGCAGGTCTGCCCCCGCGTTCCAGCGCAGGTTGGATCGATAGGCCGGGCTGGTGCGCAGCGTACCAAACCCTGCTTTCTGGTCATAAAACCCGTGATGGCGGAAGTTACCGCTCAGGCTCAGATAGATGGAGCCGCTATCATTGAACGGGATGTATTTCAGCGGGTCCAGCGCATCGATACGGTTACGCTTGTTCCGGAGCGAAGACCAATCCTCCGCCCAGCGGGAAACAGCATAATAACCCACGGTGCCAAACCCTGCCGCAGCGCCCGTATTGGCATTGAACACCCCCCAAGGCCCCTGATGCAGCAATGCGGAGGGCAGAGGTTTGAGTTCCAGAGACTGCGGCTGGCCGTAGGCTTCCGGTCGGCTGGTCAGCGGAGGCAGGAGCATGTTGTCCCAAAAGCCCGGTTTTTTCATGGGCTCGGGGTGTTCATGTTCTGGCGTGGTCCCATGGGGGTCTGCCAGCGTGCTTGTTTTACTGGCGGGATGAGACGTGGGGGTATGGGGGTGCTGCATGATGGCGGCATTAGGCGCCGTTTCTGGCGCATGCGCTGCATGTGCTGCAACCGGAATGCAGGCCATGGCCGCAAGAAAGCCAAAAGATGTGAGAGGCGCTGGCGTGAGGGAAGAGGACATCACACTCCAAAAAGTCTTTTTTGGAATCGCGTAGCCGATATTTTCCATGGTTCGTAACTTTGAACTGACATGTTTGGGAAAGAGAGCCGTTCCGTATTTTTGCTTGTTTATTGAAGGAACTGGCTCTGTACGGTCTGGGTAGCCTGTGCGGCAGTCAGACGTGTGCCCGGAGGCTTCTGGGCCTGAGGGGCGTAAGTCGCGCAAATGCATGGAAAAGGACAGCGCGAGAAAAAGACAGCGGGGAAAAAGAAGGAAAGGCGGGCGGAAAAGCCCGTTCAATCTGGTAGAAAACGCTGTGCATCACGATGACCTTAGAATGGGGTGGCATAGTGAGGTGAAAACACCGGCTATGCTCTTTGGTTTTTTCTGATCTGCATCATAGGTATGACTATATGAGCAGAATGTCATCTCGCGTTTACGTGTGAAAAATAAAAATTAAAGAAATTTTTCGATACCAGCATGACAGAGAATGCAGGCCGGAAAGCCCACTCTTCTGCGGATCGGGGGCAAAAAAAGGACAAAGGAATGCGTAAGCCCGATAGTAATTTCTATGGGGTGATAGGGCCATCCAAGGCCTTCAGGCATGTATCGGCGCGCACGGAAAAGTGAATGTCATGCATAGCCATCACGGCCTGTCTGGCCCGCATGCGCCAGCTACGCGGCATACCCTCCGGCGAGCAGACGGCCTGAGTACTGAAATTGGGGTCTCTGGCCTGTGTGGTGGAGGCCAGTACAGCAGCCGGATGCGCGGGCAGGGCGTAACGCAGGGCCAAGCGCAGGGAGCGCGCGGTGGAAGGGTCCGCCAGCGGCATGAGGGCCGGGATGACGCGGGCACTGTCAGGCTGCCCGCTGCTGACGGCTTGCCTCACCTCAGACCATTTGTGCGTTTTGTTCAGTGTCTCCGCAGTCTGGCGCGCGCCGTCCGTTTCAATCATGTGCAATAGCTGGGTGGAAGAGGAATCGGGTGTCTGATGCGGGACAGCCTGAAGAGGGCGATCCTGAAGGGTAAGGGAGAAGGCCCCGGCTGTTCCGGCAAGAAGCAGGAGGAGGGCCGAGAAACGGGCAAGACGCATGATACCGGTCTCCTTTCCTGAACGTGAGGGCGCTGACGGTGGGAAAACTGCTCAGGGCCCGATGAAACACTTGAGAAAGAATAGCCGCCGGAAAATGGCGCGGAGAAGGCGCTTAAACGGAAAGGTTGCGGCAGGAGGGCAGGCTATTCTATAGCAGGCGCAATTCGTCAGAGATCAGGGTAACCTCCCGACCATGGCGGCACGGTGGTTTCTGCCGTAGCTGTGTATGATCTGACTTTGAACTCTAAACCCCACCCCAAGGATTGAGTCCCCATGAGCGGCAGCACACCTTCTCCTTCTGAAATCGCCCGTTTGCAAACTGCCCTGCGCCGTCTGCTGGGATCTGCTGGGCTTACGGTCAACAAGCCCCCGCGTGCCGGCATGTCTGTTGAGCTGGCTGTAAATGGTGAAGTGATTGGTACCATTCATCGCGATGATGATGAAGGTGAAGTCTCTTACGCCATCAACATGGTTCTGCTTGAAGAAGATCTTCCGGCCGAAAAATGAGGCTCTCACCCTGCTGAGGCAGGGTGTGTAGGCACCAGAGGCAAAAAAAGGCTGCATGGCTTCAGAGCGTGCAGCCTTTTTTAATGAGGTCATCAGACGGTGTTATGCGAACGCCCGGCTGAACCGCCCTTACAGGAGAGCGGTGGTCTCAGGCGTTGGAGGGCGTGGCCGAGGCGGTCATGGTGGGTTGCCGCGCTACGGGGAAGTCCACTTTTGTGATCTTCCAGCGCCAGCCCTGAATCCGCATTTCGATTTTCAGGGGCGTTTCCCGTTCATGACCAGGCAGAGGCACGGAGGCCTCAAACTGGTCCAGCCGTGCAAAGCGGAACGAGGTTTTGCTGATCAACGTGCCCAATGAGGGCGCAGCCTGCTTGGCGGGGAGAGCCGCGGGCATGGCTTCATCTACCAACGTGCCCAGATTGGCCTGAGAGACATTGATATCAACTGCGTTGGAAACGGCCGTGGTGGCGAAGGACGAGCCAAATTCCGGCAGATCATCCGATGCAGGCTGAAGCAGGTTGAGACCAGAGAGCGCCTGATGTTTGATGGACGCATCAAGTGATCCCCAGTTGATAACCTGACCAAGGGAGGTCATGTCATGAGACTGGAGGGATGTTCCAATCGTCCAGAGTGTGACGAAAGGGGATGCGAGATAAAGACCAAAGGCTGCGGCTGAGGCACCAACACACACTTTTCGCGCGGTCTGGCGCGAAGGCAGACTGGCTAACCGGGCAGGGCGTCCGGATGTGGTGAGGGCAATCATGCTATGCAATCCTCGTATGCTAAATTGGTAATTCACATATAGCAGACGCATGTCACCCATGCATAGTTTCATGACTAATTTGTCATATTTCTTTCAAGATTATGACACAGCCGTCCTGACCTCTTAAAACGCGGGAAAACTCGGGTTGCAGAGCCCATGACCTTGTTCTGGAAAGGAAACAGACTGATGGCGCTTGAATTTACTGAAGCCGAAATTCAGCGCTATTCCCGGCATATTCTGCTGCCCGAAGTGGGCGGAACGGGGCAGGCGGCCCTGCGTGCGGCCTCCGTGCTCATTATCGGCGCGGGCGGACTGGGCTCTCCCGTAGCGCTGTATCTGGCTGCGGCCGGGGTGGGCCGGATTGGCCTTGTGGATGATGATGTCGTCGAGCTTTCCAATCTTCAGCGTCAGATTGTGCATGTGACTGATGCGGTCGGGGCACGGAAGGTCGACTCCGCCCGCGCCCGGCTGGAAGCCCTTAATCCGGAAGTCACCATTGAAACGTGGCCCATGCGGCTGACGGCTGACGTGGTGGATGATCTGGTGCAACGGTATGATCTGGTGTGTGACGGATGCGATAATTTCGCCACCCGCTATCTGGTGAACGCCGCCTGTGTGCGGGCGCGCAAGCCCTTGGTGTCTGCTGCCGTGCAGCGGTTTGAGGGGCAGCTTTCCACTTTTCGTCCATGGGAGGGTGGCCCCTGTTATCATTGTCTCTATCCGGAAACAGATGGGGTGGCAGACGGGCTGAGCTGCGGGGAGGCCGGAGTTTTTGGCGCCGTTACAGGGGTGATGGGAACGTTGCAGGCCACAGAAGCCCTGAAAGAACTGCTAGGGCTTGGCACGTCACTGGCCGGACGCCTTCTGATGTGGGATGCTCTTGCCACGCGCTTTACCACCATTGCCCTGCAAAGGGACCCCACATGCCCCGTTTGCAGCGCCGAGCAGGATGTTTCCGCATGAGCACGTCTTCTACCGGTTCCCACACGCCGCCCCGTTCTCATGCTTCCGGGGCCGTCGGGCCGCTGGCAGGGGTGTCCGGCTTGTCCGCAGCGGCGGCCTATGCGGAAGGAGGGGGGTGTGATCTGGCCATCATGATCGTGGAGGCGCGATATGAGCGGGTGCACGCTGCGCTGATGCTGGCGGTTACAGCCAGTGCATTGGGGCAGGCGGTTCTTCTGTTTGGCATGGGTGCCGGGGTGACAGCCTTTTGTGAGCAATGGGACGGTCTTGAACAGCCCGAGCGCGATGCAGCGCGGCAGGAAGCCGGGGTTGCCGGGCTGGAAACGTTGCGCACCGCGTTGACCGACCTTGATGATGTCACCCTGATGGTGTGCGACTCCGGGCTGAAAGCCATGTCTGTGTCTGAGCAGGCCCTTCTGGCGGGCGTGGCCGTGGTTGGGCTTCCTACTTTTCTGGATCAGGCCGGTACAGCCCGTTTGGCTGTTTTCTAAGGGACCAACAGGGTTTGGAGGAGGGTGTCAGAGCGGGGCGATGTGCAAACCTCTTGCCGCAATGGCCCGCTCTTGGCAGGGATGCAGCCATGATGTTCAGATTGTCTTCAATGTTCCGGCTTCACTTGCTGTCCTGCGCTGCAGGCTGCATGGTTGCATTGTCTGGTGCCGTGGCGGCTGAAAAAAAGCCAGCCCCCCATAAACACCCAGCGCATGTGGCTTCTACGGCCCATGATGCTGCTGCCAGAAAAAAAGTGGCGGCTAAAAAGGCAGCAGCGAAGGATGCCTCCACTCAGAAGGCGGCGTCAGCCAAGCATGCGCACAGCGCAGCGGCACATCATGAGACCAAAACGCATGATGCAAAGGCCAAGGCGCATCACGCAACGGCAGTTCATCATGGCGCGGACAAACACAAGGCCGCCATTGCAGCCGGAGCCGCTGGTGTAGCCGCGGGGGCTGCGGCCACTGCCGCACCGGCTCCCGCAGATGCCGCACCACCGCCAGAGGCAACACCGCCTGAACCCCCGAAAGGTTCTGTAACAGGGCTACCTCTGCCCCGTTATGCCTCCTTGCGGGCGGATGAAGTGAATATGCGGGCCGGGCCGGGCCGTCGCTTCCCCATTCTATGGGTGTATCATCGCCGTGGCATGCCCATGCGTATTGAGCGCGAATTTGACGTGTGGCGCTTGGTTGAAGATCCTACCGGGCAGAAAGGCTGGGTTCAGCAGGCAACCATCTCTGGTGGTCGGGACTTCCTGATTCCGGGTGAGGCACCCGGCGATGAAAGCCCTATTCCCGAAAAAACAGATAAAAATGGTGTGAAAATTCCACCCTCCGGTCATATGGATACGCGCGTGCTGGGCACTGTGGCGACGGCTGATGATGCCAAGTCTATTGCCGGAGCGGTACCGCTTTATGCCAGCGCCCGGACTGATGCCCCGGTTGTGGCGATCCTGAAACCGGGTACAGTCGGCTCAGTTAAAGAGTGTGCGGCTGGTGCGGACTGGTGCAAGGTTTCGGTCAAGCAGTACACCGGCTGGATATCCCGTCGTGCGATCTGGGGTGTGGACGCAGAGGAAGCGATCTCACCTTCCTGAAGACCGGTGGCGGGCGGATAAGGAAAAAGATAAATCATGCCTACAACAAACGCGCTGCATTGCCGTACAAAGATTGTGGCAACGCTCGGCCCGGCTTCTTCCGATTATGAGACAATCCGTGATCTGGCTCAGGCCGGGGCAGATGTGTTTCGCTTCAACTTCTCTCACGGCACGCATGAGGACCATGCCGCCCGCCATGCCATTGTGCGGCGGGTGGAAGCGGAACTGGGGGAACCCATTGGCATTCTGGCAGACATGCAGGGCCCTAAGCTGCGTGTAGGAAATTTTGCTGAAGGCAAGGTGACGCTAAAGCCGGGAGCCCCGTTCCGTTTTGACCTCTCGGATGAGCCGGGGAATGAAACGCGCGTCCGTCTGCCGCATCCGGAAATTATTGCCGTCGCCAAGCCCGGCAGCCGCCTGCTGATGGATGATGGCAAACTGGCCGTGATTGTGGAGCAGGTGGGGCCGGACTGGCTGGATACACGGGTTGAGGTTGGGGGCGTTCTCTCCAACCACAAAGGCGTCAACGTGCCGGATGTGACGCTGCCTATTCCTGCCCTGACAGAAAAGGACCGGCGTGATCTGGCGTTCGCGCTGGGGCTTGGAGTGGACTACGTCGCGCTTTCGTTCGTGCAGCGGCCGGAAGATGTGAGCGAGGCGCGGGCCCTGATCGGGGATCGGGCCAACCTGCTGGTGAAGCTGGAAAAACCGCAGGCCATGGATAATCTGGAAGCCATTCTGGAGCTGACAGATGCCGTTATGGTGGCCCGTGGAGATCTGGGGGTGGAACTTCCGCCAGAAAACGTGCCGCTGGCCCAGAAACGGATTATTCGTCTGGCCCGCAAATTGGGCAAGCCGGTGGTTGTTGCCACCCAGATGCTGGAAAGCATGATTTCTTCCCCCACGCCTACCCGTGCCGAAGCATCGGATGTGGCGACGGCGGTGTTTGATGGGGCGGATGCCGTCATGCTCTCTGCTGAATCTGCAGCGGGGCAGTATCCGCGGGAAGCCGTACGGATCATGAACCGGATTATCTGGCGCATTGAGCAGGACCCGGAATGGCAGTCCATGATGGCCGTTGCCCGCCTTGCGCCAGAAGATTACGTGGTGGACGCCATTGCCAGCGCTGCCCAGCAGGTGGCGGACACGCTCAAGGCTTCCGCCATTGTGGCGTACACACACCGGGGGGCTACTGCGTTCCGTATTGCGCGCGAACGCCCGCTCTGCCTCGTGCTAGGCATTACCCCCACCAAGGAAGCCGCCCGGCGCATGGCGCTGGTATGGGGTGTGCGGGCTTTTGTGAGCGATGACCGGCGCAACGGCACCAGTGTGGAAGAAATGGTGACGATTGCGCAGGAGGTGGTTGCACAGGCCAAGGTGGGCAGCTCTGGCAATTCTATTGTCATTGCCGCAGGGGTTCCCTTTGGTGTTGCAGGGTCCACCAATCTGTTGCGGGTGGCAAAAATTCCCTGATAATGGGAAACGCATGGCTTTCCATGCTCTATGGTCTGGGAAGCGGTGCGGAACCACCGGATGACAGGGGGTGTATGACACGGTATTTCCCCGCCAGCATGATGGTACAAGGCAGGAGAGATAACGGATGAAGCCAGCCAACGGACACTTGCCGCGCCGTAAATTATTACAGGGGCTGGGGTGCCTTTCTGCCGGGCTGGCTGCAACCGGGGCTGCACCGGTGGCGGATGTCACGGAAAATGTGCGTCCGCCGGATGTCACGACCAATCCTCCCCGCCAGTGGGGGTCGGGCGCGCCGCCGTCTTATACGCCAGACCCGGATGTGGTGATTATTGATCGCTCTTTCCGGGATTTGCTGTTCAGTGCAGCCACCATTCATCGGGTGTGGGATCAGGGAACATGGCTGGAAGGGCCCGCCTGGTCTTCTGAAGGGCGTTATCTGCTGTTCAGTGATACCGTAACCAGCCGCCAGTACCGCTATTTGTGGGAGACGGGAGAGGTAACGGTTTTCCGCCCGGAATCCTACCACTCCAATGGCAATACGTTTGACTATCAGGGGCGCCAGATCTCTTGCGAGCACTTCCTGCGCCGTGTGATCCGATGGGAGCATGATGGGTCCGTGCGCGTGATTGCGGACCATTATGAAGGTCGCCCCTTGAATTCCCCTAATGATGTGGTGGTGCATCCGGATGGCGGCATCTGGTTTACAGACCCCGGTTATGGGGATGGCTTTACCGAGGGCCATGCGGATGAACCGGGTGGTGAAGCCAACCCGGATGGCAAGATACGCTGGCGTCTGGGTGAAGAACTGATTGGCGAGATTGGCGGCAACAAACGGCAGGCGGATCATACCTTTCGTGTGGATCCTTCAGGCCGGATTGAAGCGGTGCTGACACAGGCCCAACTGCCTAACCCCAACGGACTGTGTTTTTCGCCCGATCATAAAAATCTTTACGCTATCTCCTCAGGTCGGCAGCCCGGAGGGAATGGGCATGATGGCGATCAGGCCATTCATGTGTTTGATATCCAGAAGGATAACACATTGGCCAATCCGCGCCTGTTTACCAACATGCGGTTTCAGGGCGTGCAGATGGGGCCAGATGGCATGAAGGCCGACATTTTCGGCAATCTGTGGTGCGGGGCCGGGGGACCGCTGGGTCTGTGCGGTGTGTTCGTGTTCAATCCGGAAGGGCATCTGATCGGCCGCATCCGCCTGCCACATGGAGTCTCCAACCTCACATTTGGCGGTCCCAAGCGGAACTGGCTGTTCATGTGCGCCGGGGAATCCCTTTACCGCTTGCAGGTTAACACACAGGGCGTTGCCCCTGCCTGAGTGCTGAGTGCTGAGTGCTGAGTGCTGAGTGCTGAGTGCTGAGTGGCTGCCTGCGACTAAGGGATGCCGGGAGAAGAGGGCGCGAGGTCTCAGTCTTCTATTCCGTTGGTAGGGAAGAAGACTCCTCAGGCGGCAGTCCAGTGCGTTACTGAGCGCCTTAAGCACTTTTCCTGAGGAAAATGGGCAGGAGCGTGAACAGGCCGCAGGCCAGAGAGACAAAGTAAGGTAGGCCATGGCGGCTGATGTCTATGGCCGTACCTGCCATTTCTGGGCCGATGAAGGCACCCAGCCCCCAGGCAACAGAGGTTGTCGCGTAGATTGAGACAAGGTCTCCACCGGAAAAACGGCTGCCGACGACGGACATGGCCAGCGTATAAATAGCTGCAAAAAGACCATCCCACACAAACAGAAGTACATAGGCCCATGGTTGATGCGTGATACCTAGCGGCCAGAGCAACGCGCCGAGGCAGGAGGCAACGCCAAGGCCGATCATCAGGTGCCTGCGGTTCATACGGTCCCCCAGCCAGCCGAGTGGAAACTGGAGGGTAATGGCCCCAAGCAGCATGACAGACAGCAGCAGCGTGGCGGCCTGCTCGGTCCAGCCGTTACGAATGGCGTAAAGTGTCAGGAAGGAGGACCCTGCGGCCTCCAGCATGGCCATAAGCAACGTAATGCCGATGGCGATAGGCGCTAGGGTGATGTAGCGCCACAACCCCGAATGGGTTGCCCGCTTCAGCGCGGGAGCGTGCATCCAGGGCATGCAGACCAGCACCAATGCTGTCAGGACAAAGCCTGCACTTATGGCGTAGGGCGTGAACCCGTGTCGCCCGGCCACAGCAAGAATAAGGGGCCCCAGTGCGAATCCTAATGAGAGCATGGAGCTATAGAGGCCCATGGTGCGTGTGCGGGTCTGATCCGCTGTGATCTGGTTCAGCCAGCTTTCAGACAGGATGAGCAGAATTTCCGTGGCGCAGCCAAGAGCCAGCCGCAGGGGAAACCAGAACCAGATGGAGGGCACCACTGGCAGAAGCACGAGCACAGAAGCGATGACCCCAAGGGCAAGAACCAGAGGGCGGCGCGGCCCAAAATGGGCTGCAATGCGCGGCAGAAACGGGGCAACGCTCAGAACCCCAACGGCGTGCATCATGGCGTTGGCGGCAATGATCTGTGCGCCGTAACCCCGGTCAAACAGTTCCAGCGTGAATAAGGGCGCGCTGAGCCCGTAGGTCAGACCGAAAATCATACCCACCGCCAGCAAGCACGCGATGGGTAGAACGGGCGTGGCGGAGAGGGGTTTTATGCGCCCCTGTGAGGAAGAAGACATGATCCCTTGTAGCGCGCTTTTAGCAGGCTACCAGCGTGTCAGAGCTACAATGAAGGCTGTTTGCTTTGATTTTATTCTGAAGCCCGTTTTTGATCTGTCAGCAGGATGTGTTTTCAGGGGCGACAGCGTTGCAACGCTAGAAGACGCGCTGTTCTAGTGGCACCCGCCGTTTTTATCATCACAGCCTTTGCATCCGCCACAGCCGGGGCTTGCGCCGGAGGGTGTGGCAAGTCGCTCCGCTTTGGTGCGGAGGCCGGGAAGTGCCTGTGTGGCGACCAGCAGCCCTGCGAGGGCACGCCAGAGAGGGATCATGGCGGAAGGTGCCAGCCTCTGGAGCCAGTAGGCAGCACAGAGAAGGACAACAAGGCCGACAAGTAGAATCTGTGTCACAGGACGTCTCCTGTTGTTATCCGCTGATCAGTCGGGTGATGTGATAGGCCAGAAAAGAGGCCGCGTAAGCCATGCCGAACAGATAGGCCGTAGAGATCCAGACCAGTCGCCAGGAACCGGTTTCCCGGCGAATAACGGCCAGAGTGGAGAAGCATTGCGGCGCGTAAACATACCATGCCAGCAAAGAGAACGCTGTTGCAAGGCTCCATTGGGCCGAAAGCAGGGGCGCAAGCTGGGATGCGGCATCGGCTTCCGATGCACCGACCGAATACACGGTGGCAAGCGCGCTGACAGCAACCTCACGCGCGGCAAGGCCCGGAATGAGCGCCACGCAGATCTGCCAGTTGAAGCCAATGAACTGGAAGAAGGGCAGCATCAGGTGGCCAATGCGGCCAGCCAGACTATAGTCAATGGCTGGCCCTGTGGCACCGGCTGGCGGAGCAGGGAAGCTGGAAAGCGCCCACATCAGCACGCTGAGCGTGACAATAATGGTGCCTACACGGGATAGAAAAATGCGTGCGCGCTGCCACAGTTCAATAGACAGACTTTGCAGGCCCGGCAGACGATAGTTGGGCAGTTCAAGCAGCAACGGGTGCTCATCCGTTGTGGCGCGCCGCTTCAATACACGCGCCACAACCAGCGCGCTGAGGATTCCGGCGGCGTACAGCCCGAAAAGAACAAGCCCCTGCAGGTTGAAAAGACCTGCAATATGCCGGGCGGGGATGAACGCTCCAATCAAAAGAGCATAAACCGGCAACCGCGCCGAACATGTCATGAGCGGGGCGATCATGATGGTCACCATCCGATCACGGGGGTTCTGGATGGTGCGGGTGGACATGATGCCGGGCACGGCGCAGGCAAAGCTGGACAGCAGGGGAATGAAGGAGCGTCCGCTCAGCCCCGCCGAGGCCATCAGCTTGTCCAGCATGAAGGCGGCGCGTGGCAGATACCCGGATTCCTCCAGTGCCAGAATCCAGAGAAACAGAATCAGAATTTGCGGCAGGAACACAATAACCGTCCCTGCGCCTGCAATAATACCGTCCACCACAAGGCTGCGCAAAACGCCGTCTGGCAGCAGGGCTCCCACATGGTCCCCCAGCGATTTCATGCCGTTATCGAGCATGTCCATGAAAGGTTGTGCCCAGGAGAACACGGCCTGAAACATGATAAATAGCAGCACGAACAGGATGAGCATGCCCCATACGGGGTGGAGCACCCAGCGGTCTAGCTTGTCTTCAAAAAGCTGTGTGCGTTCGGTTGTGCGGGCGACACACAGCGCCAGAAGCCGCCGTACTTCCGCATGCAGGTCCGTGCCTTCAGGCAGGGGCGTTGGGGGCGTGGGCGCAGGCGCATCAAGGGCTGCAAGAATATTCTGGCAGCCGCCACGCTTGATCCCCACAGCACTAACAACCGGCACGCCAAGTTCCGCCTGCAGGCGGGGGATATCAATGGTGAGCCCCTGTTTGCGAATGGCGTCAATCATGTTGAGCACCACAATCATGGGGCGCCCAAGCTGCCGTAATTCCAGCATGAAACGCAGATGCAGGCGCAGGTTGGTGGCGGCAACAACACTTACCAGCAGATCTGGTGCGGGTTCGCCTTTGTAGACGCCACGGCAGACATCGCGGGTTACGGCTTCGTCCGGGCTGGTGGCTGCCAGACTGTAAGTGCCGGGCAGATCAATTACCTGCACGCGGCGTCCTGCCGGAGTGACAAGGCGGCCTGCCTTACGTTCAACCGTCACGCCTGCGTAGTTGGCAACCTTCTGGCGACTGCCCGTCAACTGGTTGAAAATGGCCGTTTTTCCGCAGTTGGGGTTACCAACCAGCGCGACGCGTAGAGGGGGGAGATCAGTCATGCAAGGGGACCAGCCACGGGGGCCTGATGTGAGGAACTGTCTGCTGTGCTGGCAGAGGGGGAGGGTGCAGCAGGGGCTGCCTGCTCATGGGGTTGGGCTGCGCAGGATGGGGCGGTGGCTGCTGTGTTGTCCCGCAACACAATACGGTGTGCTTCCGAGCGCCGCAGCGCAAAACGCGTAAAGCCGATTTCCACCGCCATCGGGTCTCCCCCCAGCGGGCCGAACGCAATGACCTTCACCGGTTCTCCCGGCACAAAGCCCAGCTCACCCAGACGCTGGGCAATGGCATCGTGCGTGGAGAGGGCTTCTATATGGTCAATCACACCGGCGGCGCGAAGGGAAAGCTGGTTCAGGCGCAAGGCTTGGTCATCCTGCTCAGACGGACTAAGGAGTCACGTATATATTGAGAATGATCCTTAATTCCAAGCTGGCTGGCTGTCCAATGTGTGGGGCAGGGGGCAGTTATGGCCCGCAGCAGCAAGGCCTGCTGGCAGGTTCTGGGCGCCTTGTGAGGATTTTACGTGCATTTCTGCACGCTGGCGCTTATCAACGGGGCCAGCATTCTTTATACCGCAACTCAACCGCCCCGTTTGCATGACTGGTGGCGGCAGAACGCGCAGGGACAATCAGGCACCTTTCATGGATATCCGCAATATCGCCATCATTGCACACGTCGATCATGGCAAGACCACTCTCGTTGACGAACTGCTGAAGCAGTCTGGCTCATTCCATGAGCATCAGCAGGTTGCTGAACGCGCCATGGACAGCAATGATCTGGAACGTGAGCGGGGCATCACCATTCTGGCCAAGTGCACCTCCGTTGTGTGGCAGAACACCCGGATCAACATTATCGATACCCCCGGACACGCCGACTTCGGCGGGGAAGTGGAACGTATTCTCAGCATGGTGGACGGCGCGATTGTGCTGGTCGACTCCGCTGAAGGCGCATTGCCGCAGACCAAGTTTGTGGTGGGTAAAGCTCTGGCCCGTGGCCTGAAGCCGATTGTGGTTGTGAACAAGATTGACCGTGGCGATGCCCGCCCGGACGAAGTGCATAACGAAATCTTTGATCTGTTCGCGGCTCTTGGCGCCAATGATGAACAGCTTGATTTCCCCATGCTGTACGCTTCTGGCCGTCAGGGCTGGGCCGATGTTGAGCTTGATGGACCGCGCAAGGACCTCAGCCCGATGTTCGAGCTGATCCTGAAGCACGTTCCAGCACCCAAGCTGGACAAGGAAAAGCCGTTCGCCATGACGGCCACCATCCTTGAAAACGACAACTTCCTCGGTCGTGTGCTGACGGGCCGTGTGGAACAGGGCCGCGCCAAGGTCAACATGCCGGTAAAGGTGCTGCGGGCTGATGGCTCTGTGGTGGAAACTGGCCGTCTGACCAAACTGCTGTCCTTCCGTGGGCTGGACCGTGTGGCGGTTGATGAAGTGGAAGCTGGGGACATTGTGGCCGTGGCCGGTCTGTCTGAAGCCACTATTCCTGACACCATTGCGTCTCCGGAAGTGACTGCACCGCTTGAAGCCATTCCGGTTGATCCGCCGACCCTGTCCATGACGTTCCGTCTGAACGACGGCCCTCTGGGTGGTCGTGAAGGCAAGAAGGTGACGTCTCGCCAGATTCGTGACCGTCTGTTCAAGGAAACGGAAAGCAACATTGCTATCCGCGTGACTGACAGCCCGGAAAGCGAAGCTTTTGAAGTGGCTGGCCGTGGTGAACTTCAGCTTGGCGTGCTGATTGAAACCATGCGTCGTGAAGGGTTTGAACTGACCATCGGCCGTCCGCGCGTGCTGTTCAGCACGAACGAGGAAACGGGTGAGCGGGAAGAACCGTTCGAAGAAGTCACCATTGACGTGGACGAACCCTATTCCGGCGTGGTCGTGGAAAAGATGTCTCAGCGTAAGGGGCAGATGCAGGATATGCGTCCGTCTGGTGGGGACAAGGTGCGTCTGACCTTCATCATCCCGTCTCGCGGGCTGATTGGGTATCATGGCGAATTCCTGACCGACACGCGCGGCACGGGTATCATGAACCGCCTGTTCTATGGGTATCAGCCTTATGCTGGCACCATTGAAGGTCGCCGTAACGGATCTCTGATCTCTGCGGAAGATGGTTCAACCACCCAGTATTCCCTGTTCTCTCTGCAGGACCGTGGTACGCTGTTTGTGAATGCGGGTGAAAAAGTTTACGTGGGCATGATCATCGGTGAGCATTCCCGTGAAAATGACCTGGAAGTGAACGCAGTCCGTGAAAAGAAGCTGACCAACATTCGTGCCGCAGGCAAGGATGAAGCTCTGCTGCTGGTCCCGCCGCGCCGTATGTCTCTGGAACAGGCGATTGCCTACATCGAAGACGATGAACTGGTGGAAGTGACACCATCTGCCATCCGTCTGCGCAAGCGCTATCTGGACCCGAACGAACGCAAGAAGCGTGAACGTAAGGGTGATGCGTCCTAAGCGTCAGTCTGATTGCAAGGCGTAGCCGCCTTGTAAAAGGGACGGGGTAATTGCCCGAAGGAAGCCTGTCTGCATGAAAATGCAGGCAGGTTTTTTTGTATCGGGAAGCCTGCCGCGATGTGTCAGGCTGTCAGCCGTGTTGCCACCAGTTTGCCTATCCC
This sequence comes from Acetobacter senegalensis, assembly GCF_001499615.1. Taxonomy (NCBI): domain Bacteria; kingdom Pseudomonadati; phylum Pseudomonadota; class Alphaproteobacteria; order Acetobacterales; family Acetobacteraceae; genus Acetobacter; species Acetobacter senegalensis. Next base: position 2,760,555 of record NZ_LN606600.1, read on the forward strand.
CGCAAAAACAGAGGAAAGCTGCTGTTCCGTCGGGTGGCCGCCCCGAGTGTAGGCGCAGACAACAATGCTGGTTTCAGGGGTTGGCCAGATAATGGCAATATCTCCTGCAGCATCCTTGCCATTATTGCCTGTTTTATCTCCAATCTTCCATTCGTTCGGAAGCCCTGCGCGGAGCCGGTGTTCGCCCGTCCGGCATCTGATGAGCCAGTCTGTCAGGATAGTGCGGGAGGGAGCGGACAGAACCGGTCCCGACACCAGATGCTGCAGAATAAAAGCCATGGAGCGCGGGGTGGTGGTGTTCTGTATGGCGCCCGGTGGAGTGCGGTTCAGGTAGGGCTCCACATCATCAAGGCGTGTTGTTTTGTCCCCAAGATGCCGCCAGAAAGCCGTTAGAACAGAAGGCCCGCCAATGTGGGTCAGTAGCAGGTTGGCGCAGGTGTTATCGCTCTGCTCTACCGCGCCAGCACAGAGTTCCCGGATGGTCATCTGGCCTTTTGCCTGATTGGCCTTGGCGACAGGCGCGTAAAGATCCCCGATATCCGCTGCAGTGTAAGAGAGCGGGCGTTCAAGAGTATCCAGTCCTTTGTCAACGCGGGCCAGCACACAAGCCGCAAGGGAGGCCTTGAATGTGCTGCACATGACAAAGCGTTCGTCTGTCCGCCAGCCAAGAGTTGCACCAGTTTGGGTATTTTCTGCGTAAAAACCAACGTGACCACCGGTCTCGTTCTCGTGCTGCGAGATCACGGTGGGCGCTGATGTGCCAGCGATAGCGGGTGCGGCGAGCAAGGCGGAACTGCCCCATAAAAAATGTCGTCTCCTCATGGTGTGCCTTTCCTTGCTTTATTCTCTCTTTATCAGCCCTCCGATGAGCAGGTTTTGTCAAAGGAAGAGTGACATCATCCTGTGCGGGATGTGTGTGGGCAGTTCAGCCACGTAGGCCGGAAGGAAAACGACGGGAATATAGTTGACTTTAGCAACTAACTTCCTGCATCCTGCCGAAATGCAGCAGACAATAGACGCCATCCGGACATTCAATCGGTTTTACACGCGTTTTATTGGCGCGCTGGATGCCCATTTTCTGGGAAGCAGGGTCAGCCTTTCAGAAGCCCGCCTGCTGCTGGAAATAGCAGGGAATGAACCGGTGCAGGCCAGCGCTTTGCAGGCCATGCTCGGGTTGGATCGGGGGTATCTCAGCCGGATGATCAGTCGTTTTGAAAAGCACGGCTGGGTTTCGCGCGATCGCTCCGGTCAGGATGGACGCTCCCGCCCCATCAGTCTGACGGCGGAGGGGCGGGCGCTTTTCGCGGATATTGATCAACGCCAGCATGATGAAATTGCGGCCGTTCTTACCCGTCTGGATCAAGCAGGGCAGCAGGAACTGGCATCAGCACTCACCACAGCCAGACGACTGCTGTCAGAAGCCTCTTCTCCCGCGGGTGAAGCGCGTGCGGCTCGGAACGTGTTGGACAGGCCTGTCTGAACGCGCTCACGGGGCGGCAGGCTGTGCTCTCAAGGGGCAATGACGTCGTGCGCTGTTTTGACCCGGCTATCAGTCCGTTTGGCGCCGTCAGGGAGGACAGTGCGCAAAACTGGGACGCATTGGTGGCTCTGGCAGACGGCGCAGAACTCTGGGTGATGGAAAAGGAACAAGCGGTTTTTCCTCCCCAGATCAGAAAAGTGCGTTCGGCGGAATGCCTTCAGATGGTGGCGCGGGATGTGCCTGCTGAAGACAGCACTCTTTCATACTGTGATCTGGGGGAGGAGGATGCCGCTGATATGCTGGCGCTTGCCAGACTGACGGCTCCCGGTCCGTTTTTTGCCTCAGACGTATCGGCTGGGGGCATTCGTGGGCATTCGGGATCAGGGGCGGTTGGTCGCCATGGCGGGTGAGCGGCTGAAACCCGGAAATTTTACGGAAGTCAGCGGGGTCTGCACGCATCCTGACTATCGGGGGCGTGGCTATGCCCGGTTCCTCATGCGGGTGGTGGCCCGCCGTATTCTGGCCAGGGGGGAGCAGCCATTCCTTCACTCCTATTCCAGCAATATGGCCGCTATCGCTCTGTATGCTGCGCTTGGGTTTGAACCGCACCAGACCATTACCGCGACGGTGATTCGTAAGGCATGAGGTGATGGCAAGGGCCACGAATCTGCCCGCTTTTTCCTGCTGTCGGACCACTCCTCTCTGGGCATCCAGCACAATCCATGGTTTTCTGCATGCCATTCAGGAGTTCGGGCGTTAGCCGATAGCCCGTAGAGATGTAAGGATTTTTACAGCAATGGTTCAGATCAGCCCTATGGCCGGCAAGACTCTTCCTTCTGCTCAACTGACGGATATTCCAGCACTGATTGCTGCCTATTATGATCGCAAGCCTGATGTTTCGATCCCAACGCAGCGTGTGTCCTTTGGTACATCCGGGCATCGTGGCTCTTCATTCCATACGAGCTTTAACGAAAATCATATTCTGGCTATTTGCGAGGCCATCAGCCGCCATCGGAAGGCGGAAGGTATTGATGGACCGCTGTTTATCGGCATGGATTCCCATGCTCTTTCCGGCCCGGCCCAGAAATCCGCTATCGAGGTTTTTGCGGCACATGGTCTGGATGTGCGGATTGATGAAAAAGGGGGTTACACGCCCACGCCCGTTATTTCCCATGCCATTCTGACCTACAACAAAGGCCGCACCACGGGGCTGGCCGATGGTGTGGTGATCACGCCTTCCCACAACCCGCCTTCTGATGGCGGGTTTAAATATAATCCCCCCAATGGCGGCCCGGCGGATACAAGCATTACCAAGGCCATTCAGGATATGGCGAACGGCTTTCTTGCTGATGGCATGAAAGATGTAAAACGCCTGCCGTATGAAGAGGCCAAAAAGGCTACCTGCATCAAGGGTCATGACTACGTGACCCCGTATGTGGAAGATCTGGATGCCGTTATTGATATGAAGGCCATTCGGGATGCCGGGGTAAAGATTGGCATTGATCCGCTGGGTGGCGCTGCTGTGGGGTACTGGCAGCCGATTATTGACCGCTACGGCCTGAACGCCACGGTTGTCAGCACGGAAGTGGACCCGACATTTTCCTTCATGACGGCCGACTGGGACGGACAGATCCGTATGGACTGCTCCTCTCCTTATGCCATGGCACGCCTGATCGAGATGGGTGACCGTTTTGATGTGGCTTTCGCTAACGATACGGATGCAGACCGGCACGGTATTGTGGCGCAGCCGGATGGCCTGATGAACCCCAACCACTATCTGGCTGTAGCAATTTCCTATCTGTTCCAGAATCGTCCGGAATGGGGCAAGGATCTGGGCATTGGTAAAACGCTGGTCAGCAGTGGCCTGATTGACCGTGTTGCCAAGGATATCGGGCGCAAACTGGTGGAAGTACCCGTTGGGCTGAAATGGTTTGTGCCCGGCCTGCTTGATGGTTCCCTCGGTTTCGGGGGGAAGAAAGTGCTGGTGCCACCTTCCTACGGCGTGATGGCACGGTCTGGACCACGGATAAGGACGGGATCATTCTTGGCCTGCTGGCGGCGGAAATTACGGCCAAAACGGGTAAGAACCCGAGCGTCCATTATCATGAGATCATCGCGCGTCTTGGCACGCCTTACTACGCCCGCATTGATGCTCCGGCTTCCCCCGAACAGAAAGCCAAGCTGAGCAAGCTGACACCCGAGCAGTTTCCGCTGGAAACCCTTGCAGGGGACAAGATCATCAGCAAGCTGACACGGGCACCGGGGAATGATGCGCCGATTGGCGGCCTTAAGGTTGTGACCGAAAATGGATGGTTTGCAGCACGTCCGTCCGGCACGGAAGATGTTTACAAGATCTATGCAGAGAGCTTCAAAAGTGAAGCGCATCTGAAAGCGATTCAGGATGAAGCTCAGGCAGCGATATCCAAAGTATTTGCCGCCTGAAAACAGGGTGCTTTACCAGAAGGAGGGGAATCAGGCATCAGCCCGGTTTCCCTCTTGTGGGAGATTGTGTCGGGAGTTAGGTGGCCTTGCGTCAAACTCACGGCACGCTTCTGTTTTTTAGAATTATAGTGCGAGACGCGCGTTTTGCAGCATGATATGATTCATGCCAAGCCAGCCCGATGCATGATCTCATACACCGCTCTGGCATTATAAATCATGGTCTAGATGGGCCTGATTATTCTTGGAGACATTTTTCATGATTTCTCGTCGTCTTCTCGCAGCTCTGTCCACTGTTGCTCTGCTGGGCGCGGCTGCTCCGTCTTTTGCTCAGGAAGCGCCTGCTACGGCACCGGCTGCGCCTTCTGCTCCGACCGCTGAAGCCCCGACCACCCCGGAAGCTGCTCCGGCTCCTTCTGGTGCTGCTGAAACCGGCAAGGAAGAAGGCACCAAAAAGAAGAGCAAGAAGCACCACAGCAAGAAGCACCATCATGGTCACAAGAAGACCAAGAAGGCTGCTGAAGGCGATGCTTCAGGGTCCGATTCTTCTGCTCAGTAATCTGGAGGCAATGCGGGCTTAAGGTCCGCCTGTCTTTGGCCTGAACAGGGTTGATTCAGAAAACGGGGCCGGGGAATTTCTCCGGCCCCGTTTTTTTATGGGCGTTTAAGGGGCTGCTTTGAAAACCTTCAGGCGTAACGGCTGAGGGAAAGATCCAGAGCCGGGATATCGGTCTTCCTGCCGTGAATCAGATCAGCAATAAGACGGCCTGACCCACAGGCCATGGTCCAGCCCAAGGTGCCATGACCCGTATTGAGCCACAGGTTTCTGAATGCGGATACCGGGCCGATAACGGGTGTACCGTCCGGTGTGTTGGGGCGCAGGCCCGTCCAGTATGTTGCGGCTGACAGATCTCCCCCGCCAAACAGTTCAGAGAACGAGAGCTCAAGTGTCTCGCGCCGGTCTGGGCTGAGGCGCAGATTATAGCCCGTTAATTCAGCCGTGCCGCCTACCCGGATACGGTTGCCCAGCCGCGTGATGGCAACCTTGTAGGTTTCATCATTCACGGTGGAAGAGGGAGCGTGGCTTTCATCTGTCAGGGGCAGCGTGAGGGAATAGCCTTTTACCGGATAAACGGGCAGGTGAATCTCCAGCGGTTTCAGCAATAAGGGGCTGTAGCTGCCCATAGACACGACATAGGCATCTGCCCGCAGATGGCCAGCGCTGGTGCGGACAGACATGATCTCATCCGCGGCGGCATCCATCCCTTTGATGGTGGTATTGTAAAGGAAGGTGACGCCCTGAGCTTCCGCCATCTTGGCAAGGCGCTGCGTGAAAACGTGGGCATCGCCCGATTCATCTCCCGGTAGATACAGTCCTGCTTTCAACAGGTGTCGTGCATGGGCCAGGCCGGGTTCGTGTTCCAGAATCTGGTCTACCGTCAGCAGCGTATGGGGAATGGCGCTTTCAGAGAGCAGGCGCATATCCCGCTGAATCTTGTCCACCTGTTTGTTGGTGCGGAAAAGCTGGATCAGCCCGCGTTGGCGGTCATCATACGTCAGGCCAGTTTCTTCACGCAGCGCGTCCAGACAGTCACGGCTGTATTCAGCAACACGCAACATGCGGGATTTGTTGATGTCATAGGCATGGGCGTTGCAGTTTTTCAGAAGCTGCTCAATCCACCGGAACATGGCCAGATCAAACCGCTTGCGGATAACAAGCGGACTATGGTGCCGCTGGAGCATCCACTTCATGGCTTGCAACGGCAAGGATGGTCCTGCCCAAGGCGTGGAATATCCGGGCGAAACCTGCCCTGCATTGGCAAAAGAGGTTTCAAGCCCGGGTGCAGGCTGGCGGTCCACCACGGTCACTTCATGGCCCAGTTTGGACAGGTACCAGGCAGAGGTGGTGCCAATGACGCCGGCGCCGAGAACGATGATTTTCACGGTGTCATCCTTTCCGGGGATCGTGGTGGGTGCGGTGGTAGCGTGAACCGAGATCTGTCAGCAATTCGTAGCCGATGGTGTCTGCCAGAAAAGCCGTTTCATCAAGGGGGTTATGGGGGCCAATCAGATCAAAAGCTACGCCGGGCGCGGGGGGCAGCCCTGCAAGATCCGTAATATCCACAGCGAGTGAGTCCATGGAGATACGCCCGATTATTGGCAGTTTGATGTCAGGCTGTTCAGGAAAAACGGCCACACCTTTTCCGCCCAGCCTTCGCGGAAAGCCATCTCCATACCCAATGCCCAACAATGCGATGTTAGTGGGGCGTTGGGTCACAAAGGTCGCGCCATAGCCAACATGGGCTCCAGCCGGCACGTGGCGCGTCTGGATCACACGGGCTTGCAGCCGGATGACGGGCTGCATTGGGTTCGGTTGCCCCGGTGTGGGATTGATTCCGTATAGGGTAGCCCCTGGTCGCACGAGGTCAAACCGCCAGTCCGGCCCTAGAAACATGCCGGATGAGGCAGACAGGCTTGCCGGAGCCGGTGGCAGCCGTTTGCGCAAGCGTTCAAATGTGTCCAGTTGGTGCCGGTTCAGCGGATGTTCTGGTGTATCAGCGCACGCCAGATGACTCATCACCAGTATGGTTTCAATTCCGGCCAGCCCGTTATTGAGCCTGAGTGCGTTTACGTCGTCTTCTGTCAGCCCGAAACGGGACATACCGCTATCCACCTGCAAGGCCGCAGGGAGGGCACTCTTTTCATTTTGGGCAAGAGCCTGCCATTCCTGAACCTGCGGAAGGCTGTTCAGCACGGGCAGCAGATTATGGGCCAGAAATGCGGGTGCGGTATCGGGTGGCGGGCCATGCAGCACGAAAATACGGCTGTCCGGGGCAATCAGCCTTCGCAGCGCCACGCCTTCGGCCAGATGCGCCACAAAGAAAGTGCGGCAGCCAGCCTCGTATAAAACAGGCGCAATTTCAGCCAGACCCAACCCGTAGGCATTGGCTTTCACTGCCGCGCCAGCTTCTGTCTGCGGCCCCGCAAGAGAGTGAAGGATCATGTAGTTGGCGGCAATGGCGGCCAGATCAATCAGCAGGCGACCACCTTCCCATCCATTCTGCGGCGGAATGCTCATGAGGTCGAGGGGATTCGGGGGAGGGAAAGCGGAAGAAGGCGGTCTGGCCTTATCGTATGCATGGCTGCTTTCCCTCTTTCCGTTCAAGAGACCTTATTATCCATAAGAGTGAAAAGGACGCAAAGGTCGGTCTCAGGCAGCGGGAACCCCTTTGCTGGTGGAATATTCAAAATGCAGCGCCTGATCCGGGTTCACAATGGGGTAGATGGCATGCGCAGCCATGGCCCCTTCACTGAAGCCCTGCAGAATGAGTTTCAGTTTGCCGGGGTAGGTGGCCACATCGCCAATAGCGAACACGCCGGGCATGTTGGTTTCACAACTTGAGGGCACAACAGGGATGGTGGAACGCACGGTATCCACGCCCCAACGGGCAATGGGGCCAAGGTCTGTTGCCAGCCCGAAGAAGGGTAGAAGGGTATCGGCCTCTAGCGCACGGGTTGCGCCATCCAGATCAGCAACCTCCACGGCCTCCAGCACGCCGTTCTGCCCACGCAGGGCATGAAGCTGGTAAGGCACCACTTTTTCAATCTGCCCTGCGGCAACAGCTTCATCCAACAGGCGCAGGCTTTCCGGCGCGCCACGGAAGCGATCCCGACGGTGTACAAGATACAGTTTTTCCGCCTTGTCTTTCAGCGCGAGTGCCCAGTCCAGCGCGGAATCGCCGCCGCCTGCAATCACAATGCGTCGGCCTTCAAAATCAGCTTTCCGGCGCACGTAATACTGCACGGCTCCTGTGCCTTCAAAGGCATCCAGCCCATCAAGTGGCGGCCGGTTGGGGCCGAAAGCGCCCGCCCCGGCAGCAATGATAACAGCCTTACTGTTGACCTGCGCCCCTTTGTCCGTGCCCAGCGTAAAGGCGCCGCGGTGGCCAGTCAGGCTTTCAATACGGTGTTTCAGCAGGCGAGGGATGGCAAAAGGTTCAATCTGTTTTTCAAGATTGGCAATAAGCTGCGCCCCTTCTACCGCCGGGCAGGCCGGAATATCATAGATGGGTTTTTCTGGGTACAGCGCCACGCACTGGCCACCTACTTCCGGCAGAACGTCAATTAACAAACACCGCAGGCGCAACATGGCGCATTGAAAGGCGGCAAAAAGCCCGGCAGGGCCAGCGCCGATAATGGCGACGTCTGTCTCAATCGGCATGTCAGTCATGGCGCGGCGGATCTCCCCTTTGGTCCGGCTGATGAAAGCTGTTTTTTTGCGCTACCACGCGGGCGGGCGCAATGGGGTAGCCCTACAACATTACCCATAAAAAAGAGGGAGCGCCCAGGAGCGCCCCCTCTGCCATGCCACCTGAAGGATGTTTCAGGTCAGGATTTGGCGAGTTCCTTTTTCAGCCCGGCATCCAGCACATCAAGGAAAGGCTGCGTGTCCAGCCATTTTGTATCCTTGCCAACCAGAATGGCGAGGTCCTTGGTCATCTGGCCGGATTCCACCGTGTCGATACACACTTTTTCCAGTGTTTCAGCAAAATGCACCACGTCCGGGGTGTCATCAAACTTGCCACGGTAAGCCAGCCCGCGTGTCCATGCGAAGATGGAGGCAATGGGGTTGGTGCTGGTGGGCTTGCCCTTCTGGTGTTCACGGAAGTGGCGGGTAACTGTGCCGTGGGCGGCTTCAGCTTCCACCACATCCCCCGTGGGGTTCAGCAGAACGGAGGTCATCAGCCCGAGGCTGCCAAAGCCCTGTGCCACAATGTCGCTCTGCACGTCGCCATCATAGTTCTTGCAGGCCCAGACATACCCGCCGTTCCACTTCAGGGCGCAGGCCACCATGTCATCAATCAGGCGGTGTTCGTAGGTCAGGCCGGCTTTTTCAAAGTCTGCCTTGAACTCTTTGTCGTACACTTCCTGAAACACATCCTTGAACATGCCATCATAGGCTTTCAGAATGGTGTTCTTGGTGGACAGATACACCGGCAGACCACGATCCCGCCCGTAGGAGAGGGAAGCGCGGGCAAAGCCTTCAATGGAGGCGCGGGTGTTGTGCATGCCAAGGGCCACACCGGGGCCCTTGAAGTCATGCACATCCAGCGTCACGGTTTCACCGCCGCCTTCCGGCACATAGGTAAGGGTAACCTTGCCGGGGCCGGGGATCTTGGTTTCCGCCGCGCGGTAGATATCGCCATACGCGTGACGACCAATGACAATCGGCTTGGTCCAGTGCGGAACCAGACGCGGCACGTTTGAGCAGATGATCGGTTCGCGGAAGATGGTGCCATCCAGAATGTTGCGGATGGTGCCATTGGGGGAGCGATACATCCGCTTCAGCCCGAATTCCTTCACGCGGGCTTCATCCGGGGTGATGGTGGCGCATTTTACCGCAACGCCATAGCGTTTTGTGGCTTCGGCTGCCTCAACCGTCACCTTGTCGTCCGTGGCGTCACGATGTTCAATGCCCAGATCATAGTATTTCAGGTCAATATCGAGATAGGGCAAAATCAGCCGTTCCCGGATGAAATGCCAGATAATACGGGTCATTTCATCACCATCCATCTCTACGACGGGGTTTTTGACCTTGATTTTTGCCATGGTTGAAATCCGTTCCAGAAAAAATCTCGAAAAATTTGCGCAATGCGTATGGGCATCATGCAAGAGGCGGATGAACGAATTAAAAGCCTTGAGAGCCAGCGGCTATTCACATTCCTGACAGCACAGCCGTTGCAGGCGTGCCTGCCCTGGCGGAGTGTGCTCATAAAAGGCCAGTTTCCCGCAGCTTGCACGGGGTAGGCATATCTGTTCTAGGGAGTGTTATCACAATATGGTCAGGACTTTATGACGGCATCTTTGTCTTCTTCGCCAACACGTTCGCAGTCTTTCTCAGTCGTGCTGGCTATCGAACTGTGGGAACGGTTCGGGTTCTACGGCATGCAGGGCATCCTGCTGCTGTATATGGTGCAACGCCTTGGGTTTGATGATGCTCAGGCCAATCTGCTGTGGGGCACGTTTTCCGCCGTGACCTATGCCGCCCCGGCCATTGGTGGCTGGATTGGAGACGCCCTGCTGGGCTCCCGGCGCACCATGACAATGGGGGCCGCCGTGCTGGCCATTGGCTATGCTCTGCTGGGGCTGGATTTGGGTGGACAGTTCGCCCTGTTCGTGGCGCTGGCCGTCATTGCCTTGGGGAACGGCCTGTTCAAGGCCAATGCCGCCAATCTGGTGCGCCGTATCTATGAAGGGGATGATGCCCGGATAGATGTGGCTTTCACCATTTATTACATGAGCATCAACGTTGGTTCCACGTTCTCGCTCCTGTTAACACCGTGGTTGCAGCAGCATTACGGGTGGGGTCCGCCCTTTCTGGTATGTTCGGCCGGGTTGGTGTTTGGCCTTGCCTGTTATGGAATTTTCCGGAGCCGTTTGCAGAATATTGGTTCCGCGCCGGATTTCCGGCCTATTGTGCCCCGGCATCTTGCCGGTGTGCTGGCCGGGGTGGTGGTGGCCCTTGTGGTCATGGTGGGCATTCTGGGCGTGCCCGCAGCCGGGAAGGCCTGTGTCTGGATTGCGGCGCTGGTTATCGGCATTATCTGGGTTCTGTTGTACCGGCGGGCAACGCCAGCGCATCGGCCCGGCCTGCGGTTGGCTTATCTGCTGATTGTGCAGACCATGCTGTATTTTGTATTTTATCAGCAGATGGTCACGTCCCTCACGCTGTTTGCGCTGCGTGATGTGCAGTCTCAGTTTACGCTGTTTGGTGTGCCGCTGTTTTCCATGTCCGCCGGGCAGTTTCAGGCACTTAATCCGGTGTGGATCATGGCCGCCAGCCCTGTTCTGTCCTGGCTATATAAAGCCATGGAAGATCGGGGATGGAGTTTTCCCATTGCCGAGAAATTTATTGTTGGGTTCTCGCTGGTAGCACTGGCCTTTCTGATCTGGTGGTGGAGTGCGGCCACAAGCACAACCCTTGTGTCTCCGTGGGTGATGTTCTGGGCTTACGGTGCCTTGTCTGTCGGTGAATTGCTGATCAGTGCTCTGGGTCTGGCCGTGGTGGCGCGTTATGTGCCTGCCAATGTGGGCGGCTTCATGATGGGTAGTTATTGTGTATCAAACGGGGTCGCCATGTATCTGGGTAGCATGATGGCCAATCTGGCCGCCATGGGGTCTGCCATAAGTGGTGGGGACCCATCTGTAACACTGCCTATCTATGCAGGGTTGTTCCGTACCCTGTTCTTGTTGGCTGTTGGTTGCACGTTGCTTTTTGCACTGTGCCTGCCGTTCACCCGCCGGTGGGATGCGCAGCATCGTGCCGCGCAGGAAGCCCGGCAAGCGGAATAATTTCCGCACAATTTATGGTGGCGGGCCAGAAGAAACGGGATTTTACCCAGTTCTTCTGGTCCGCTGGTTTTTCCGATGAGAGCCTGTTTGAAACACCATTAATTCCGAGTTGGTGATTGGTGTTTTGAACCCGGCAGGTGGATTGGGAGAGCACTGCGGGCCATAGGCACAAAAATCCAAACTATTCCGCTATATAAAGACCTATCACGCTGAGCAGACAAACGGCTCAAACAGCCTCTCGCTCTGATCGCCATTCAGGCCATCCAGATCATGGCTGAGGCGATGGAAAAGAAGCTCAGGATAATACTCGCCATTCCTTAAGGCGTTCTCGCAGTTTCCCCACCGGAGATGGAAAACATGGTTTTTTCTATGGTTCCTGATCAAGAGGCAGGTCATATGATTTCTTGAAAGAACGAGAGAATATTGGGTTACCTATTTTTTCTTGATGTCCACAAAATTCTTAAAGACAGGAAAATAGGAATAAAATACAAAATTTTGATGGGAAGATGCGATTTACTGTATCCAGACCACAGAGAGAGAACAGCAATTGCAAGAAAAGTATATGATATATGAAGCCAGGAAATTCTTTTAGGGGCAAGCATGATCGTCTCTTTTTCAATATTATCTCTGGTGGATAAGAGTTATCTTAATCTAAAAAAACAAAATAAAAAAATATGACACAAAAATAACAGTTCTTGCCCTCTGACTCTCAAGATATTATCCAGCCGATCTTCTCTTTTTATAGAAAAACAGGGTCACGGACGCCTTTCAAACGGGTCTTGGCGTGTTGGTTCCGTGCCTGGCAGAGAGGACGAAAGATGAACTTCTTCTTTTCTGATGCGTTTGGTGCGTGTTCTGGCATCCGGTGTCAGCAGGGAGAACGCCAGTCATGCCCGTTTGCTATCTGCCCGAAAAAACGCAGGATATTGCCGCTTTCCGCAGCGCGTTAAAGCGGCTTTGCGCGGCTCATCCTTCGGATATTTCAGGAGGGGAAGAAGGCGCGTTTCCCTCGGTATTGTTGGATCAACTGACGCAACTGGGGGCATTGTCCGCTGCGTTGCCTGTCAAAAATGGTGGACTAGGGCTGCATGAATCGCCTGAGGGGATGCTGGGTCTGATTGATCTGCTGCGCATTTCCGGGCGACTGAGCCTGTCTCTGGGGCGATGTCTGGAAGGGCATATCAATGTTGTGCGGCTTGTGTCCCTGTATGGTTCGGACACCCAACGGAACGCTTTGGCTGCTTTTGTGAAACAAGGCGTTCTGGGCGGAATCTGGGTGACTGACGGTGCCCCGCCGGTCACGTTGGAACTGACGGCAACCGGGTATCAGTTAAAGGGAGCTAAAGGGTTCTGTAGTGGCGTGCGCCAGGTGGGTATGGCCCTGATCACTGCACGGAATGCACTGGGGCAGGACGTCATGGTTCTGGTCTCTACCGATGAGCCTGAGCGGATTGGCAAAGGGCCCGGCCACCTGACAGGTATGGCAGGGAGTGGAACTGGCGCCTACAATTTTACCGGAATGGAGATTTCACCTGATGCGATTATCGGCCGACCTGGTGATTATTTGCGGCAACCGGAATTTTCTGCCGGGGCATGGCGTGGGTCAGCCGTAGCGCTGGGCGGCATGGATGTGCTGGTGGACCTGATGCGTCAAGAACTTCAGGCACGAGGGCGGGCGGAAAATCCACATCAACAGCGGCGTATTGGTGAAGCGCTTATTCTGCGCGAGACGGCAAGCCTGTGGGTGCATCGTGCAGCCAGAGCTGTTTATGGCACACCTGCTGAACCAGAGGAGTGCGCAGCCATGGTGAATCTGGCCCGTATTGCTGTTGAGCAGGCGGGCGTGCAGCTTATAACGCTGGTTCAGCAGGCGCTGGGGCTTTCCGCATTTATTCGTGGCAAGCGTGTTGAACAGACACTACGGGATTTGGCCACGTATCTGCGCCAACCGGCCCCTGATGAAACCCTGACAGAAGCGGCAGCGTGGTTTGCAGACCGTGAATGGCCGGAAGACAAATCATGAAAAATGGAGAGCTCATTTCAGAACTTTTCCGCCTTCCGGTAAGGAACATTGAAGAAATAGCGCCAGGAACGGCGTTGATTCTTGCTCCGCACCCAGATGATGAAAGTCTGGGATGTGGTGGTTTTATTGCTGAAGCTGTGGCCAGAGGCAGTCCGCCAGTGGTGGTGATCGTTTCAGATGGGTCAGGCTCTCATCCAGCGTCGCGGGAGTGGCCGGAGGAGCGCCTGACGCAGCAAAGAGAGAAAGAAGCGCGCGAGGCTGCAAGAATTCTGGGCCTTCCCCCGGAACGCCTTTATTTTCTGGGCCTCCGTGATACGGCTGTTCCAACAGAAGGGCCGGAATTCAGGATTACTGTGGATCGTTTGGCCGAATTGGCCCTCCATTATGATTGCAATACGCTTCTGGTCCCATGGCGGCATGATCCGCATTGTGATCATGAAGCTGTGTGGCTGATGGGGAAAGTTTTGAAAGCCATGTTGCCCCATCTGCGCTTGCTGGCTTATCCGGTCTGGGGTCTTACCTTGCCGTCTGACGGTGTTCTTGATCAACCTTTTCCAGCAGGGTGGCGGTTGGATATAGGCGCGCATCTGGCCACAAAACGGCATGCGGTGGAGGCTCATGAAAGCCAGCGCGGGCTTGTGATACAGGATGATCCAGATGGATTTGTCATGCCGGAAAATCTGTTGGAAAAGATCATTCAGACATATGAAATCTATCTTTTGTCATGACCAAGAAAACATGGTCTCCCGATATTTTTGATGCCCTGTTTCAGACAAATCCTGATCCGTGGAATTTTGAAAACAGTCTGTATGAACAGGAAAAGCTGTCTCGTCTTCTGTCATGCCTACCAAAGCAGCAGATCAATTTCTGTGTTGAACTCGGGTGTGCCGTAGGGGTGGGCACCAAGGCTCTTGCAGCACGGTGTGGGCGGGTTCTGGCGGTGGATGCGTCTTCCACGGCCTTACATATGGCCCGGAACAGATGTTCTGATTTGAAAAACGTAAAATTTTTTGAAGGGTTTTTACCAGAAGATTACCCCATATCTGCGGTAGGTGGCTGCGATGTGATCGTGATTTCAGAAGTTCTGTATTTCATGGCACCGGGCGATATTAAAAAACTTGTTGAACGCATTATGGAAAGTCTGTCACAGGCTGCAACGTTAATGACGGTTAACTGGACCGGCGAAACAGATACGCCGTGCACTGGAGATGAAGCTGCCGAATGCTTTATTCAGGCTTGTCATCAATATCATTGGGTGACCGACCATACTGAGCGGGGCGAGACCTACCGGCTGGATCGCCTGCGGTGTGCGGCACCGTAAAAAACGAGTAGGCCTGTTTGTGAAGCAGAAAATCAATGACGCGTTGGGCTCTGCGGAGATGCAGGTGCAGGTCAGCACGCTTTACGCGAACAGGTTTGTTGGGGAAATTTGAAAGAATATTTTTTATATCAAGATATTTCTTATTCTCTTTGAGTAGACGCCTCGTCCGCAGCATGCATATGGAAACGGGTTCCAGTGCGTCATCCAGATAATCATCCTGCTGCATGATGCGTCGGGCAATGGTATCAGCCATGCCCCCACGGGCGCGCCCCACCAGACGCGCGGAGACATAGACTTTCACGTCTGGGGCGTGGCGTACGGGGAGAGCCGCCTGCTTCAATGCGGTGTAAAAGGCCCGATCTTCACTCAAAGGTTCAGGCGGAATACCGCCCACCTGCTGCCATGCTTCGCGGGTTACAGCAATACTGGCACCCGAGCGTTCGCTATGGCGGGGCCATGGGTCATAGGGGGTTGGTACCAGAAGGGCTTTGATGTGTTCCAGTAAAGCCGCGTAGGCTTGCTCCTTTTCATCATCCTGATGCAGATGCAAAGGAATTTTCTGAAATTCGGAAGGAAGGAGGAGCGCGCGCCCAAAAACGGCGGCGACATTGTAGCGGATGAACGCTTCAAGGGTCTGCTTCATCCAGTCTGGTGCAACTTCTCCATCTGCATCTGTAGTAAAAAGAAGGGCATCGGGTGGTGCGTGTCGGGCTGCATGGGCCATGGCATCATGCCGGGCACGGCCTGCATGCGCCTGATCTGGTGAATAGGAAACAGAAACGCTTTCTACCGCAAAAGGCAGGGCGTCCTGTAAGGTGTGAATCTGTTGCCGGGTGTCATCCTGTGTGTTGTTGACCCATACAATTACTTTGTGGGGCAGGAAGTCTTCCTGCCGGGCAAGGGCCATAAGGCAGGGCACAATATGTTCGGCCTCATTGCAGGCCGGAATGGCGACAATACGTGATCGTTGCAGATAGGATGAAGAGAGAGGCTGAAAAGTAGTGAGTTGATGGGTCTGGGCGTCTGTGTCCGTAATGAGCATCGGAATGCAATCCTTTCGCCGTCTGTTCACGGCATGAATGAAGACGCGCAGAACGGCCACCAGTTCATGATGGCTGATATTTTTGGAAAATCGTGCAGCAGGAAGGTCTTGTGGGGCGAGGCCGTGACCTGTTTACGATCCGTGGGCCGCCTTCCTGCGGGTAGCATACAGAGAAAGACCGCCAGAAGTGTCTGCTACGGAAGGGGTAAGACGCTTTGCCGGAGAAGTGGGCAAGGACGCGGAACAACAGGCGCTGCTTTCGGGTGTCATAAGAGACGGGGAGATCGGCGGCCGTGTGAACAGGAAACTGTTACGCCAGAGTTCATGTCTGCGTTTTTGCTGGAGGGCGTCTCGCGAGCAGTCCTTCTTCAAGGGCACTGTTCATCTCCTGTCAAAACGGGTTGCATCACGTCTGGTTACAGTTCGGGTGTTACAACGCCACCATGGCCTGAGAGTTCAGGAGATTTGAATTTTATGATGCCGCGGTGAGGAGCGAGACTGGCTTTGCCCGGTTCTCCTTCTTTTAAAGAAGCGCAAAGGCCGGAGCAGCAGTCAGAACAGTTGCTTCAGGGGCTGCTGGCTGCATGAACAGCATGCTGCAAACAGAGGAACCTGAGTGGCCCGTAAATAAAAATGTCAATTTTCAAGAGAATAGATAGCTGGGGCGAACGACGGGGATCGAACCCGCGACAACCGGTACCACAAACCGGCGCTCTACCGACTGAGCTACGTCCGCCACACAGCTAGGGGTCGTTTAGAGAAATGCGCTCCGTCCGTCAATGCAAGAGTGAGGGACGGGCGCAAAATTTTTTCAGGCGCGTTTATGCCACGCTTCAATACGGTTGACGGCTTCCTGCAACACGCTTTCCTGCTTGCAGAATGCAAAGCGCAGCAGATGTGTGGGAGGAGCACCATTGGAGGGTTCATAAAAGGCGGAGGCCGGGATTGTGGTCACACCGGCCTGTTCTGTCAGCAGGCGGGCGAAGGCCATATCATCCAGCCCATTCGCCAGCGGGGTGATGTCCGCCATGACAAAGTAGCTGCCTTGGCAGGGCAGGACGTCCAGCCCAACCCCACGTAATCCGGCGGAGAGAAGATCGCGCTTGTGGGCCAGATCGGCCGAGAGTTCGGCAAAATAGCGTTCGTCCTTGTTCAGGCCGTAGGCCACCGCCCGCTGAAGATTGGGGGGCGTGGCAAACACCAGATTCTGATGAGCCTTGGCCACCACCGCCGCAAGCGGGGCAGGGGCGGTAACGTAGCCCACTTTCCACCCGGTCAGGGAGAAGCTTTTCCCGGCACTGCCAATGCGCAGGCAGCGCTCCCGCATGTCAGGCAGGGCCATAAGGGAGAGATGAGGGGTATTGAAGGTCAGGTGCTCATAGACTTCGTCACAGATGGCATAGGCATCGTGCTGCTTCAGCAGCCCCGCGATGAACGTCAGTTCATCGGGGGAGAACACTTTGCCGGTGGGATTCATGGGGGTGTTGAGGAGAATCGCCTTGGTGCGGGCGCAAAAGGCCTCCGCCAGTGCTTGCCTGGGCAGGGTCCAGCCGGGATGTTCCAGCCGCACGATACGGGGGACCCCGCCAAGCTGGCGGACCATAGGCAGATAGGTATCATAAAGGGGTTCGATCAGAACCACCTCATCGCCCGGTTCGATCAACGCCATGAGGGATGCTGCGAGCGCTTCCGTTGCGCCGGAGGTCACGACCACCTCAGACTCGGGATCAACCACGATTCTCTGAAACCGGGCGTTTGAATGGGCTACGGCTGCGCGTAATTCCGGCAGACCTGTGAGAGGCGCATATTGATTGCGCTGGTCAAGCAGGGCGTCTGCCGCAGCCTGCACAATATCGTGCGGGCCTTCCGTATCCGGAAAGCCCTGACCGAGATTTATGGCTCCGTGCTGGCGGGCCAGTTCAGACATAACGGTAAAAATGGTGGTTGGCAGCGCCGCTAACTGTCTGTTCAGCGGTTTTGTCATGTCTGGGTTCCTTGTTGAGGTCTAGGGTGAATTAAGGGGGAAAAACTGGTGCCATGCCTGCATCAGGGTGGGGAGGTCAGTGCTTTATCGATACTATTTCCTATCTGCCCGATTGCTCCGGTGGCCAACCCGTGCAAGTTTGGATGCGTTCGGCTTGAGCGTCCATGCCCTCACGGGTGCGGCAGCAGTGAAGACGGACCCCTCAAACAGGGTACAGCAGTGATATATTGATGACGTGACATGAGAAAGATCGAGGCCATCATAAAGCCGTTCAAGCTGGATGAAGTGAAGGAAGCCCTTCATGAACTCGGCCTGCAGGGTATTACCGTGATCGAAGCCAAGGGCTTTGGCCGGCAGAAAGGGCACACGGAACTGTATCGTGGCGCGGAATATATTGTTGATTTCCTGCCCAAGATGAAAATTGAGGTTGTCTGCCCCGCCAGTCTGGTGGAACGGGCGGTTGAGGCGATATCCGCCGCGGCCCGCACAGGACGAATCGGGGATGGCAAGATCTTTATCCTTCCGGTGGAAGACGTGGTGCGAATCCGCACGGGGGAAAGAGGAGAAGATGCCATCTGATGGCTGTCCGGCCCTTATGCGGGTTCAGGATATGCCGCAGGGCATGGCGTGCGTTTGATAATCCTAGCTGTGCTGGAAGAGTTCCGGTGCGCAACAGGTTGTAGGTGAAGAGAGAATGGTGAAAAAGACAACGTCTGCGAGTGATGCCAAAGCCGCAGCAATTGCCAAGGTGTTTGACCTGATTCAGGAGAATTCGGTTGAACTGGTTGACCTGCGCTTTACAGATCCGCGCGGCAAGTGGCACCACACCACGCAGTACGTCACCACGATTGAGGACGATACCTTTACCGAAGGCTTCATGTTTGATGGGTCTTCCATTGCTGGCTGGAAAGCCATCAACGAAAGCGACATGGTTCTGCTGCCGGACCCTGAAACCGCAGTAATGGACCCGTTCTCTGCCCGTCCGCAGTTGATCCTGTTCTGTGACATTATCGAGCCGTCCACCGGGCAGCCCTATAACCGTGACCCGCGCTCCACCGCCAAGCTGGCAGAACAGTATCTGAAGTCCACCGGGCTGGGTGATACAGCGTTCTTTGGTCCGGAAGCCGAATTCTTTATCTTTGATAACGTGCTCTTTGGCACCGGCCCCAATTTCGGCAAGTTCCAGCTGGACAGCATTGAAGGGCCTGGCGCTTCCCTGAAGGAATATCCGGAAGGCAACATGGGCCACCGTCCGGGCGTGAAGGGCGGCTATTTCCCCGTTGCTCCGGTGGACAGCGAATCCGACCTGCGTGCGGAAATGCTGGCAACCATGGGTGAAATGGGCCTGCCGATCGAAAAGCACCACCATGAAGTGGCGCAGTCCCAGCACGAACTGGGCACCAAGTTCGATACGCTGGTGCGTTCTGCTGACTTTATGCAGATCTACAAATACTGTATCCACAACGTCGCGCAGTCCTACGGCAAGACCGCAACGTTCATGCCCAAGCCCATTTATGGGGATAACGGCTCCGGCATGCATGTTCACCAGTCCATCTGGAAAGACGGCAAGCCGACCTTTGCTGGCAATGGCTATGCTGACCTGTCTGATACCGCGCTGTACTACATCGGCGGCATCATCAAGCACGCCAAGGCGCTGAACGCGTTCACCAACCCCTCCACCAACTCCTACAAGCGTCTGATTCCGGGGTTTGAAGCACCTGTGCTGCTGGCTTATTCTGCCCGCAACCGGTCTGCGTCCTGCCGTATTCCTTACGCAACCAACCCCAAGGCAAAGCGTGTTGAAGTCCGCTTCCCGGACCCGACAGCTAACCCCTATCTGGCCTTCGCTGCCATGCTGATGGCTGGTCTGGATGGTATCAAGAACAAGATCCACCCGGGCGATGCCATGGACAAGGATCTGTATGATCTTCCGCCGGAAGAACTGAAGCAGATCCCGACAGTTGCAGGCTCCCTGCGTGAAGCGCTGGAAGCGCTGCAGGCTGATCACGAGTTCCTGCTGGCTGGCGGTGTGTTCACCAAGGACCAGATTGAAAGCTACATCAACATCAAGTGGGAAGACGTGTATCGCTTCGAACACACGCCGCACCCGGTTGAATTTGAAATGTACTACTCCGTCTAATCAGTCTTCTCAGACCTTTTGGCGGATAGGAACGGGGCCTTCTTCGGGAGGCCCCGTTTTTTTGTGCTGTGCTTGGAGGGAAGCAAGGGTGAAGCCCGCCCCAGAGGCTCCTTCCAGGGGGTGCATCGGGGTGTTTTCTCCACAAAGAAATCTGGAGACCAGAAAGCAGAAGAGAAAAGCGGTCGTCCGTTTCCCAGGACGGACTTTCTTTCCCTCTTTCTCGCACCCCGTTTTATGGCGTTGTGGAGGTGCCCGCTATGCCAAACTGGAAGCTGGTGGTGTGGTCAAACTGCTCGCCGGGCCGCAGGGTGGTGGTTGGAAAAGCAGGATGATTGGGAGAGTCAGGATAATGCTGGGTTTCCAGTGCAATGGCATCCGTCTGGCGGTACGCGTGGCCTGAGGGGCCAGCATAGGTGCCATCCAGCGAATTTGACGTGTAAACCTGTATGCCCGGCTGCGTGGTGAATACCGAGAGCGTTCGGCCTGAGACCGGATCTGTTACCGTAGCGGCAAGGCGCTGGGTCTTGCCATCATATCCATTCACGATCCAGTTGTGATCATACCCGCGTCCGATCAGCATTTGAGGATGGTTGCTCCGCAGATGGTCGCCAATTCTATGAGGGGTGCGGAAATCCAGCGGTGTATTGCTGACGGACGCAATCTGCCCGGTGGGAATGGCTGCGTGATCAACCGGCGTGAAGGAGTCCGCGTTGATCTGGAGCGTATGGTTTTCAATGGACCCCGCACCTTCACCAGCGAGGTTGAAATAGCTGTGGTTGGTGAGATTTACCACGGTGGGCCGATCCGTGGTGGCGCGATAGCGAATATTCAGGCGGTTACTGTCATCCAGAATGTAATCCACCGTGGTGTGCAGCGTGCCGGGAAAGCCTTCTTCACCGTCCGGGCTGGTCAGGGTCAGTTCGGCCCCCACTGCATGGGGGAGGCCAGAGAGTTGGCGCACATGCCAGATTTTCTTGTCAAACCCGTTCAGGCCACCGTGCAGGGTGTTGGGTGGGTTGTTGACGGTTGTATGAATGGTCTGGCCATCCAGCGGAAAGGTTCCGTTGGCCAGCCGGTTGGCGTAACGGCCAATCAGGGCACCAAAATAGATGTTGGCGTGGGCGCTGTCCGTTTCATATCCCTCCAGAGTGGGGAACCCAAGCACCACATTGGCGGGATGGCCGTTGCGGTCGGGCACCGTAATGGCGGTAATGATCCCGCCATAGGAGAGAAACTGCACACTCATGCCGTGCGCATTGCGTAGCGTATAGCGCTGCACTTTCTGGCCGGAGGAAAGGGTGCCAAAAGCGTTGTGCTTAAAGGCGCTGGCAGCGTAGCTGTGCGGAGAGGATGTCATCATGCAGGTGGCCAGTGCTCCTAATCCCATCATCGTGCGGGCAAACAGGCTGCGCGCCTTCCTTGTATGAGTATAGTCACGGCAGATAGGGGCGGCAGCAAAAGAACGCATCATGAAGAAAGTCACCTCGCGGATAATCGTGTGTCCTCAAACGCACGAAAGGCCATGTCTGTTCAGAACATCGGGCACGATTACGGGTTTTCTGGCTGCTTTGTGAACACAGAGCGGGTGATATACTGCTTCAGGATTTCTTTACGCCTTTTCCAGTAGTTGACGGGCGAGGGTATTGTGGCGTTCCGCAAGCTGGATGGGATCATGGCTGACAAACGCGCCATCCCGCACCAGCACACGCCCGTTGACAATGGAGCACGCTACGCGTTGCGGTGTGCAGAACACCAGTGCGGCCACGGGGTCTGATTGCGCGCCCGCATGGTCTATGCCGCGCAGATCAAAGGCCACAATATCCGCTGCCATGCTTGGGGCCAGATGGCCAATGTCCTTTCTGCCCAGCACGGCGGCCCCACCACGGGTGGCAAGCTCCAGCACCTCGCGCGCCTGCATCATGGGGCGGTTATCCTCGGATTCCAGAAGGCGGCCGAGCAGCATGGCCTGCCGCGCTTCCCCCAACATGTGGCTTCCATCGTTTGAAGCCGAGCCATCAACGCCCAGCCCAACCCGCATGCCAGCGGCCACCATCTGCCGCACCGGGGCAATGCCGGAACCCAGCCGCATGTTGGAGCACGGGCAATGGGCCATGCCTGTGTGCGTTGCCCCAAAACGGCTGATGCCTGCCTGATCCAGCTTGACGCAATGGGCGTGCCATACATCCGGCCCAATCCAGCCCACATCTTCCGCGTATTCGGCAGGTGTCATGTTGAATGTCTGGCGGCTGTAGGCAATGTCACTGCTGTTTTCGGCCAGATGCGTGTGCAGCATGGTGCCTGTCGCCCGTGCCAGCGCGGCGGCTTCACGCATCAGATCCCGACTGACAGAGAAAGGCGAGCAGGGGGCCACCACCACACGCTGCATGGCCAGAGGCTGCGGGTCATGAAACGCTTCAATCACGCGCTGGGTGTCAGCCAGAATAGCCGCCTCGTCTTCCACTACGCTGTCTGGTGGCAGGCCGCCCTTGCTTTCCCCCACGCTCATGGCGCCTCGGGCGGCATGAAAACGCATACCCATCTGGGTAGCCGCTTCTATCTGATCATCCAGCCGGCTTCCGTTGGGGAACAGGTAAAGGTGATCGCTGGTGGTGGTGCAGCCGGACCACAGCAGTTCGGTCATGGCGGTGCAGGTGGACACACGGATCATCTCGGGGGTCAGCCCGGCCCAAAGGGGGTAGAGCGCTTGCAACCACCCGAACAGTGATGCGTTCTGCGCCGCAGGAATAACGCGCGTGAGGGTTTGGTACATGTGGTGGTGGGTGTTCACCATGCCGGGCATGACGACGTGGCCCGTCATGTCCAACACCTCATCAGCTTGGGGCAGCGGGTCCGTGGCAGACCCGATGGCCGCAATCTGTTTCCCCCGCACAAGCAGCCATCCGCCTTCCAGTTCTTCTCTCTGGGCGTTCATTGTTACCAGACGCAGGGCGTTTTTCAGCAGGATGGTGCGCATCAGTCTTTGCCTTGATGGGGGGAAAGTAGGGGGGCAGCAGTAGCACAAAAACAGGCATCCCACTGCGCATTCAGACGAAACGCGTGTGTGAACCGTCAGTTTTTTGAGTGCGGACCGACCGTCATTTATTTGGATTCTAAAAGAAATACAGGCACATTTTACGCACGCTTGTGAGGATGTGCTTCATCTGGAGGGACCTTCTTTTCGGATTTTTCCGAAACAATCATTCAGTTCTTTTATGAAGTGGGCTATTCCTATCCCACATTCCTCCTAACATTCATGGTTGATTTGCATGCCATCATCCTCTTCCCGGTCCGGGTTGCTCCTGAACTTAACCATTACGATCTTTGTACTGCTGGGTCTGTATCTGGCGGGCGGCGGAGCGTGGCTCGCGGCTTTGGGTGGCTCCTGGTTTTATCTGTTGAGCGGCATTGTGCTGCTGATTACAGCCATCATGCTGCTCAAGCGCTGGCGCGAGGCGCTGTGGGTTTACGCGGCGCTGGTGTTTGCCACCCTCATCTGGTCTGTGGCGGAAGCCGGATTTGATTTCTGGGCTCTGGCACCGCGTGGAGACGTTATTCTGCCGCTGGGCCTGCTGCTTCTACTGCCGTTTGTCTCGCGTGAGCTGCTGCCAGCCAGCCCGGCAAACTGCGTGCCGCTGGCTGTGGGCATTGTGGCGGGGCTGGCCGTCTATGGTTATGCGCTGACGCAGGACCCGCAGGATCTGGCAGGCACTCTGCCAACAGTGGCACAGCAGGGGCCAGCCGTAACACCGGGCGATGTGGCAGAAGCCCCGGCAGCGGATTGGCCTGCTTATGGCCGCACCCAGTTCGGCAACCGCTATTCCCCGCTCACACAGATTACGCCGGCCAACGTGAAGGATCTGAAGGTGGCGTGGGTGTTCCGCACGCATGACCTCAAGACCCCGAATGACCCCGGCGAAATTACGGATGAAGTCACGCCGATCAAGATCAGGGATACGCTTTATCTGTGCTCTCCACATCAGATCCTGTTTGCGTTGGACGCCGCAACCGGCAAGGAGAAGTGGAAATATGACCCGAAGCTGAAATACAACCCCAGCTTCCAGCACATGACCTGCCGTGGCGTTTCCTATGCCGAAGCGCATGAAGGGGATGTAACGGCTGATGGTTCTCCGGTGCCAACGGAATGTTCCCGCCGTGTCTTCCTGCCCACCAATGATGGCCGCCTGATTGCGCTGGATGCGGAAACGGGTGAAGCCTGCCGCGGCTTTGGCACGGAGGGTACGGTTGATCTGACTGATGGCATGCCGATGCGCGAACTGGGCTTTTATGAACCCACATCTCCGCCGGTTGTCACCAGCAAGGTAGTTATTGTTTCCGGCGCGGTGACGGACAATTACTCAACGCATGAGCCCTCAGGCGTAACGCGGGCGTATGATCTGTACAGCGGGCGACTGGTGTGGGCCTTTGATGCAGGTAACCCCAACCCGAACGAACTGCCCTCGGATACGCACCATTACGTGCCGAACTCCCCCAATTCCTGGATCACGTCTGCCTATGATGCCAAACTGAACCTGATCTACATTCCCACAGGCGTTGCAACGCCAGATATCTGGGGTGGGCATCGCTCGGCAGATCAGGAACGTTATGCATCCGGTATTCTGGCCCTGAATGGGGATACGGGCGAGAAGGTCTGGTTCTATCAGACTGTGCATCATGATCTGTGGGATATGGATATCCCGTCTCAGCCCAGTCTGGTGGATATCCGTCAGAAAGACGGAACGGTTGTGCCTGCACTGTATGCGCCGGCCAAAACCGGCAACATTTTTGTGCTGGACCGCCGTAACGGACACCTGATTGTGCCGGCTCCGGAAACCCCTGTGCCGCAGGGAGCCGCACCGGGAGACCATCTGGCAGCCACACAGCCGTTTTCCGAGCTGACGTTCCGGCCCAAGAAGAACCTGACCGATGCAGACATGTGGGGCGGCACGATGCTGGACCAGATGGTCTGCCGCATCATGTTCAAGCGGATGCGCTATGAAGGGCCTTTCACGCCGCCTTCCCTGCAGGGCACACTGGTGTTCCCCGGTAATCTGGGCATGTTTGAATGGGGCGGTCTTGCTGTTGACCCTGTGCGGCAGGTGGCGTTTGCCAACCCTATTGCCATCCCGTTCGTTTCTACGCTTATTCCGCGTGGGCCGGGTAACCCGGCACAACCGGGGCTGGTTTCTGGCGGTCCCTCTGGTTCAGAAACGGGTGTGCAGCCGCAATATGGCACGCCTTATGGCGTGGACCTGCACGCATTCCTCTCCCCGCTGGGCATTCCGTGCAAACAGCCGGGTTGGGGGTACGTGGCAGGGATTGATCTGAAGACTAACAAGATCATGTGGATGCACCGGAACGGCACCGTGCGCGACAGCTCTCCGCTGCCGCTGCCCTTCAAGGTGGGTATCCCCTCCCTTGGTGGACCGCTGACAACCGGGGGTGGCGTGGCGTTCCTGACATCCACGGCGGATTATTACATCCGCGCGTATGATGTCACGACCGGCAAGCAGCTCTGGCAGGACCGTCTGCCCGCCGGTGGTCAGTCTACCCCCATGACGTATGAAGCCAATGGCCGCCAGTTTGTGGTCACGGCTGATGGTGGCCACGGTTCCTTTGGCACCAAGCTGGGCGACTATATTGTGGCCTACGCACTGCCGGATGCGTCAGCCAAGCAGTAAGGCGCATTACGTCACGTAACGGCGCAAAAGGGGCGAGCAGGGCAACCTGTTCGCCCCTTTTTTATTCAGAGGGCAGCGTGCTTCAACATCACCAGATTGACCGGACCGAGTTTTTAGACAGCCCCCACAAGGCAGGATAAAGCGCACAGGTAGAGATCGACGTCTTTCGGGTTGCAGATGGATGCAAGCCTTCATGGCGCTCATGAAGAACCGGATCTGATTATGTGTTCAGGAAACAGGGGCAGAATATGTATGGAGTGCTTGGTGCAACAGGGCATGTCGGCCGCGCTGTTGCCAATACCCTGCTTGCGGCGGGGCAGCCCGTGACAGTTGTGACGCGCAATCTGCAAAAAGCGCAGGCATGGCGGCATAAGGGAGCCTCTGCCGCTGTTGTGGATGTTCTGGATACGCCCGCTCTGGCGGCTGTTTTCAAGACTGTCACGCGCGTTTTTCTGCTGAATCCGCCAGCAAATGTTGCGGCTGATACGGATACGGAGGAGCGCCGTTCTGTGCAGTCTATTCTTGCTGCGCTTGAGGGCGTATCCCTTGAAAAAATTGTCTTGCAGTCCACCTACGGCGCGCAACCAGGTCCGCACTGCGGAGACCTTGGGGTGCTGCATGAGTTTGAGGAAGGGGCCCGCGCCCTAGGCACACCTTTATGCTGTGTGCGTGCCGCATATTACATGAGCAACTGGGTTCCTCTGGCAAAACAGGCGAAGGAAACGGGGGTGTTTTCCACGCTGTTGCCGGTTGATCAGAAGGTGCCAATGGTCGCGCCTGAAGATGTGGGTGTGTTGGGTGCGCAGCTTCTTATGTCTTCTGTCGAGGAAACGGGTCTTTATGCGTGCGAAGGCCCGCATAACTATTCGCCGCGTGATGTTGCCGCAGTTTTCACTCAGGTTTTCGGCCGGGCGATACAGGCTACTTCCGTCCCGAAGGCAGATTGGCTGGCGTACTATCGGCAGAACGGGTTTTCCCAACAGGCAGCCAGATCATACGCGCATATGACGGAGCTGTTTCTTGAGCTGCCGTATGACCACTCTGCACCGCTCCATAAGGGCCCAACAGACCTTGAAGCCTATTTTCGGAGCGTATTTACGGGCTGATGCGGTTTACCTTTCGCGCCGGTTAGGGGTAAGTGCGCGGAACGATCCAGCCACGAGGACCCGATGATCCGTCTCGACACCATCAGCAAGCATAACGGCCAGCGCCTGATTTTCATTGAAGCCTCGGCTGCCTTGCAGAAAGGTGAGAAAGTCGGTCTGGTCGGGCCAAATGGGGCGGGGAAATCCACGCTGTTCCGCATGATCACCAAGCAGGATGAGCCCGATGAAGGGCAGGTGCTGATTGATCGCGGCGTGAGTATTGGCTTTTTCAGTCAGGATGTTGGGGAAATGGCCGGGCGCACTGCTGTTGCGGAAGTGATGGCCGGTGCAGGCCCCGTAGCGGAGGTTGCCGCAGAACTGGCTGAACTGGAAACGGCCATGGCGGACCCGGAGCAGTTTGATCAGCTTGATAGTATTATTGAACGCTTTGGTGAGGTTCAGGCCCGTTTTGAAGATCTGGGCGGCTACGCGCTGGAAGGTAAGGCGCGTGAAGTGTTGCACGGCCTTGGTTTCAGTCAGGAAATGATGGATGGCGATGTGGGCGCTCTTTCCGGCGGGTGGAAAATGCGCGTAGCACTGGGCCGTATTCTGCTCATGCGCCCCGATG
Source organism: Acetobacter senegalensis (assembly GCF_001499615.1). Classification (NCBI taxonomy): domain Bacteria; kingdom Pseudomonadati; phylum Pseudomonadota; class Alphaproteobacteria; order Acetobacterales; family Acetobacteraceae; genus Acetobacter; species Acetobacter senegalensis. The sequence continues at coordinate 2,787,728 of NZ_LN606600.1, forward strand.
TGATGCTGCTGGACGAACCAAGCAACCATCTGGACCTTGAAAGCCTGATCTGGCTTGAGCAATTTCTGGCGGGTTACGATGGCGCGTTGCTCATGACATCGCATGACCGTGCGTTCATGAACCGTATCATCAACAAGGTGATTGAAATTGACGGCGGAAACCTGAACAGCTTCTCAGGCGATTACGAGTTTTATGAACAGCAGCGCGCCCTGAACGAGAAGCAGCAGCAGGCGCAGTTTGAGCGCCAGCAGGCCATGCTGGCAAAGGAAGTCAGCTTTATTGAGCGTTTCAAGGCGCGGGCCTCGCACGCTGCGCAGGTGCAGAGCCGCGTGAAAAAGCTGGAAAAAATTGACCGGGTGGAGCCGCCAAAACGGCGTCAGACCCTTAGTTTCGAGTTTCCGCCTGCGCCGCGCTCAGGGGATATCGTGGCCAATTTCCAGGGCGTGGATAAAAGCTATGGCAGCCGGGTTATTTATAATGGGCTTGATCTGCTTATCCGCCGGGGTGAGCGCTGCTGTATTCTGGGGGTGAACGGGGCTGGTAAATCCACGCTGCTGAAGCTGGTGGCGGGCACCACCAAGCCTGATGCAGGCACGGTAACCATCGGCAGCAACGTGAAAATGGGATATTTTGCCCAGCACGCCATGGATCTTCTGGATGGAGATCTGACAATTTTTGAAACGCTGGAACGGGCCTTTCCTCTGGCCAATCAGGGCTCGTTGCGTGCTCTGGCCGGAGGCTTCGGCTTTTCTGGTGATGAAATTGAAAAATATTGTCGCGTGCTGTCAGGCGGTGAAAAGGCCCGACTAGTCATGGCCCTGATGCTGTATGATCCGCCAAACTTTCTGGTGCTGGATGAGCCCACCAACCATCTGGACATGGCAACCAAGGAAATGTTGATTACGGCGCTCGGCAATTATGAAGGCACCATGCTGTTTGTCTCCCATGACCGGCATTTTCTGGCGGCCCTCTCCAATCGGGTTCTGGAAATCACGCCGGAGGGTATTCACCAGTATGGTGGTGGCTACACGGAGTATGTGGCGCGCACTGGGCAGGAAGCCCCCGGCCTACACGCCTGAGGGAGCGTGATATCTTTTCTTGCTTCTGTAGCAGGGAAAGGTGATCCTCAGCACAATGTGGAACGAGCCCTATCTTGAAACCTGTTGCCGCTCTGCCCTGCATCGGCTGTGTCTGGCCGGATCAGTGGGGCGCCCGACAGGGCTGCGGGATGATCCGTGCCTGAAGCGCATGACGGAGATGGGCTTTGTGCACCAGACTCCAGAAGGCCGTTTTTTTGTGACGGATGAAGGTGCTGCCCGCCATACCAGCGAAGTGCTGAAAATTGCGCAGGCGCTTCCTCATCACCACGGTACCCGCAAAGCCACGCCTTCAGAACGATGATTCGCCCTGAAGATGTGTGGCAGGCGCTGGATTCTCTGGCGCTGGAACGGGGGCTTACGCCTTCTGGCCTTGCACGCGCCGCCGGATTGGATGCCACAACCTTTAATCCGTCGCGTCGGGTTGGGGCCAATGGGGCAGTGCGCTGGCCCGCGATGAACAGTCTGCTCAGGGCGCTTGCCGTGCTGCGTGTTTCACTCAGCACATTCGGGCAGCAGCTTGAACGGGGCGAAGGATCGGCAGATCAACGCCAAACGGTTCATCGCATGCGGAGTCTGCCCCTGTCTCGCTTGAAAGGGGCCGGGCTTTTCAATGAAGCGGGTCATCCTGCCGGGCTGGAGTGGGAAGATATCACTCTGCCGGGCGCTGCTCCCTTGGGCGCGTATGCGGTGCGGATTGATACAGACCGCATGGAGCCCATTTTGCGCGAGGGCAGTTCTCTTGTCGTGATGCCTGACCTACCACCCCGATGGTCTGATCGCGTTCTGATGGTTCGGTCGGATGCGGAGCCGGTGGTCGGTATATGGGATGGACTGTTCCCTCCCGGTATTACGCCCTTCGGTGGGAATGGGCCGTTTTCTTCCTCAAGGACTGTTCAGGCGGTGGCTTCTAGATGGTCAGGCGAGGAGGGAGTTGGAGCCGCTGGAGTAAACGCCGGTTTGTCTGAGAGCAACAAGATGGCTTCAGATGAGGCCGTTCCTGCTCAAGTGCGACCAGAATCCCCGCTACACCTACCGCCATCTGAAGATGATGTGCCTTTGTCTTTCGGTTCGGAGGGCGGTTCAGAGGTGGGGGCAGGGGACGCTCAAAACCCAAACCGTGTGCTGGTGCCAGACCATGCGGGGGGAGTATGGGTGCAGCGTATTATCATGGTGACAGTATAGCGTAGTCCCACTTGTGGATGCTGGAAGCACGAGCCTCCGCAGGTGTGCTGAAAAATTTACAGCAAAACAGGGGCTGGGCCGCGTGGAACTGGCTGACTTTTGTCTCCGTATCGCTTAAAGGGGGCATCATGACCGACACACCTCTTTCGCTCATCCGCAATTTCTCGATCATCGCTCATATTGATCATGGGAAATCGACTCTGGCTGACCGCCTGATTCAGGCTTGTGGAGCGCTGACCGCCCGCGAGATGACCAATCAGGTGCTCGACAACATGGATCTGGAGCGCGAGCGCGGGATCACCATCAAGGCGCAGACCGTAAGGCTGACCTATCCGGCCAAGGATGGGAAAACCTACGTGCTGAACCTGATGGACACGCCCGGACACGTGGACTTCGCGTATGAAGTCAGCCGGTCTCTGGCTGCGTGTGAAGGCTCCCTGCTGGTGGTTGATGCCTCACAGGGCGTAGAGGCGCAGACACTGGCCAACGTGTATCAGGCCATTGACGCCAATCATGAAATTGTGCCGGTGCTGAACAAGGTTGATCTACCTGCGGCAGAACCGGAACGGGTGAAGGCGCAGATTGAAGAAGTGATCGGCATCCCGGCTGATGATGCTGTGGAAATTTCAGCCAAGACCGGCCTGAATATTGAAGGCGTGCTGGAAGCCGTTGTTACCCGCCTGCCGCCGCCCACGGGCGATGCTGAAAAACCGCTTCAGGCCATGCTGGTGGATAGCTGGTATGACCCGTATCTGGGCGTGATCGTGCTTGTGCGTGTCAAGGAAGGTCGCCTGCAGAAGGGCATGAAGATGCGCATGATGTCCAGCGGGGCTGTGCATCAGATTGATCAGGTGGGTGTGTTCGCCCCGCGCATGATGGCAGTGGAAAGCCTCGGTCCGGGCGAGATGGGTTATATCAACGCCGCCATCAAGACCGTGGCCGACTGTAACGTGGGTGACACCATTACGGATGATCGTCGCCCGGCGGCAACTGCTCTGACAGGCTTCAAGCCCTCCATTCCGGTGGTCTGGTGCGGTCTGTTCCCCATTGTGGCGGATGATTTTGAAAAGCTGCGGGACAGCCTCTCCAAACTGCGCCTCAATGATGCCTCCTTCCATTATGAGGCAGAGACATCGGCGGCGCTGGGTTTTGGCTTCCGCTGCGGCTTCCTTGGCTTGCTGCATCTGGAAATCATTCAGGAACGCCTGTCCCGCGAGTTTGATCTGGATCTGATCGCCACGGCGCCGTCCGTCGTGTATCACATCACCCTTACCAACGGGCAGCAGGAAGAACTGCACAACCCGGCGGATATGCCTGATCTGTCCCTGATTGAGCGGATTGATGAACCGTGGATCAAGGCGACCATCATGGTGCCGGATGAATATCTGGGCGCGGTGCTGACATTGTGCACGGAACGGCGTGGTGTGCAGGTGGATCTCACGTATGTGGGCAACCGGGCTATGGCAGTTTATCGCCTGCCGCTGAACGAAGTGGTGTTCGATTTTTATGACCGCCTGAAGTCCCTGACGCGCGGTTATGCCAGCTTTGATTACCAGATGGATGGGTATGAGGAGAGCGATCTGGTGCGCATCTCCATTCTGGTGAATCAGGAGCCCGTTGATGCTCTTTCCTTCATTGCGCATCGGTCCGCCGCAGAAACCCGTGGCCGCGCGATCTGTGCCCGCCTGAAAGACCTGATCCCCCGCCAGTTGTTCAAGATCGCCATTCAGGCTGCCATTGGCAGCAAGGTGATTGCGCGTGAAACCATTGGCGCACTTTCCAAGGATGTGACGGCCAAATGTTATGGCGGTGATATCTCCCGTAAGCGCAAGCTGCTGGAAAAACAGAAGGAAGGGAAAAAGCGCATGCGGCAGTTTGGTAAAGTCGAAATCCCGCAAAGCGCCTTCCTTGCCGCACTCAAGATGGATGGCTAAGGGCGCTCTTTGGCCTTTCTCGTCAGGCCTTATGCAGAGGGGGAGAGCCTCTTCCGCATAAGGCGTACTTGATCCGTCCTGTTTCCGAGCTTATGTCGGATGGCATTCTGCCGGAGTTGTTAACCCAGCCATGAACAGCACAGCGCCTCTTGATGTTGGCGATCATCCTCACATCACCTTCCCGCAAGGGCTGGATCTTGAATGTGGGGTGCATCTCGCTCCGATCGATGTTGCTTACCGTACCTACGGCACCCTTTCAGAAAAGCGCGATAACGCCATTATGGTGTGTCATGCCTTTACGGCGGACCAGTATGTGGCGGAAACCCACCCGCTGACAGGCAAGCCTGGCTGGTGGACGCGCATGGTGGGACCGGGGCTGCCGATTGATACCAACCGCTTTTTTGTTATTTGCACCAACGTGCTGGGTGGCTGCATGGGCAGCACAGGGCCGCGGTCAGTGCGTTCGGATGAAAAAGGGGACGGCGTTGAGCGCTGGGGCACGGATTTTCCCCCCATCACCATTCGGGACATGGTGCGCGCGCAATATATGCTGGTGCGGCATCTGGGTATTGAACGTCTGTTTGCTGTGGTGGGCGGCTCCATGGGCGGCATGCAGGTGCTGGAATGGGCCGTGACCTATCCGCACATGATGCTGGCCGCGATGCCTATTGCGACGTCTCCGTTTCATTCCGCACAGAATATTGCGTTCAATGAAGTGGGGCGGCAGTCCATTTTTGCTGATCCGGACTGGTATGGCGGCCGCTACTGGGAGCATGGCGTGGTACCCGCACGGGGCTTGGCTGTGGCCCGCATGATGGCGCACATTACCTATCTTTCAGAGGAAGCGTTGACCCGCAAGTTCGGTCGGCGGGTGCGCAAGGACCCTTCCAACGCGGAAGCGCCAGAGGCCTCCCTCTCCATGTTCAGTGATATCTTTGAGGTGGAATCTTACCTGCGTTATCAAGGGTCTGCCTTTGTGCGGCGGTTTGATGCCAATTCCTATCTCACCATCACGCGGGCCATGGACTGGTTTGATCTGGCCGCCGAACATGATGGGGAACTGCCCGCTGCTTTTGCAGGAACCCCGGTGCGGTTCTGTGTGGTGTCTTTCACGTCTGACTGGCTGTTCCCGACCTCAAGCGCCCGCTATCTGGTGCGGGCTTTGAATCAGGCTGCCGCCAACGTTTCCTTTGTGGAAATCGACACAGACAAGGGGCACGATTCCTTCCTGCTGGATGAACCGGATTTTGACCGCACGGTACGCGGTTTTCTGTGTGGTGTTGCCGAACATGCGGGACTGCGCTGATGCGTCTTGACCAACGGCTGATTGCCGAAATGATTGAACCGGGAACCCGTGTGCTGGATATTGGCAGCGGAGACGGTACGCTGATTGATCATCTGTTCCGGCTTCGGGGCTGTGATGCGCGTGGCATTGAAATTGACATGCGTGAGGTGACGCGTTCCGTTGCGCATGGATTGCCCGTGGTGCATGGCGACGCCGACCACGATCTTGCCCATTATCCCGATGGTGCGTTTGACTATGTGGTGTTGCAGCGGACGTTGCAGGCTGTGGAGCGCCCGCGTGAGGTGCTGCGCCAGATGTTACGCATAGGCCGACACGCCATTGTTTCCTTCCCGAATTTCGGGCACTGGCAATTACGGCTGATGTTGCTGTTCAGCGGGCGGATGCCCATGACGACTGTCTGGCATACGCCATGGTACGACACGCCGAACATTCATCCCTGTACCATTCGGGATTTTCTTGCCCTGTGTCAGGAGGAAGGATACTGCGTGCAGAAATGGATGGCCGTGGATGAAGACGGGGAACGCGCACCATGGCGACGCTCCATCCGGCTGGCTAATCTGTTTGGTGAACAGGCTCTGTTTCTGCTGGGGCGTAAAGAGGATTGTGAGCCAGAAAAGGCCCTTTCACGTAAAAGATGAAAGTCCGGCAGCAAGAGGCACGGTAGCATCAGTTTGAATAGCGTCCTCAATAGCTCTTCCAAGGCAAGGCGCTGATCTAAGCGGCAGTGTAATCACTTCCGTGTGGAAGGGCTTTCCTTGGTGTTCACTTTGCAAAATAGGCAACGGGTAGGGGATGCGTGCACGACGCCGCGTTTGCTCTTCCGAACCCTGTAACAGAGGGTTCGCAGTACTTGGAAAGGCAAGGCAGTCTATCAGTTCTCAGTGAAAACGCGTTGTAACAAAAAATAGTGAGGGGTAACGCTTTTCCTTGCCAAAGTTTCTTCTTAAAAATTTGTTAGATTGTTTGCAAATTAAGAGAACTTTTACTCCGCTAATTCTTTCCTTTGTTTTGGAAACTTTATTTCAGATATCTAAAGATTTTGCATAGCGGCCGTAATTTATGTCAAAATAAAACTAACATAAAAAAGAACGAAGCTGTGCTCTTAAAGACTTTCTTTTAGGACCAAAATGGTACGGAAGGCTTGCGGGACCAGAAAAGTCCTCTTATATACTGGATGGCGAGGGCAGAGTTTTCAAAAAGATTTCCAGAAAATGAACGACGCTGCCACCATTTGTTACAAAAAGTTCATGCATGCACGTGCACGGCTGTTTCGAGTGAGAAATAGGCGGTGTGTAGGCTGAAGTTCAAGGTGCGCAACTGAAAAGGGGTGATTTCGTCTCGTTTTTCAGGCAGCACGAAGAGGTTTTTGCCCTGATGACTACGTTTTCCGATCTGAAGCTTGCTGAGCCCCTGTTGAAGGCGCTTGCTGAGGAGGGGTATGAAAACCCCACCCCCATTCAGGCTCAGTCCATCCCTCATTTGCTGGCCGGGCGTGATCTGCTTGGTCTCGCCCAGACCGGCACCGGGAAGACGGCGGCTTTTGCTCTGCCGATTCTGGACCATCTGCTGAAGAACCCCAAACCTGCGGGCCCTAAAAAAGCACGCGTTCTTATTCTTGCCCCCACGCGTGAACTGGTTTCCCAGATCAGTGAGAGCTTCAAGGCTTATGCGCGCCACATGAAATTCACGCAGGCCGTGGTTTTTGGTGGTGTCGGGCAGGGGCGGCAGGTTGAAGCCATGCGCCGCGGTGTGGATGTGCTGGTGGCGGCTCCGGGCCGTCTGCTGGACCTGATCGGCCAAGGTTATATTGATCTTTCCGCGCTTGAAGTTCTGGTGCTGGATGAAGCAGACCGTATGCTGGATATGGGGTTTGTGCGCGACATCAGCCGTATCATGACCTTCCTGCCGGCAAAACGGCAGACGCTGCTGTTCTCTGCCACCATGCCGCGCAGCATTGCAGATCTGGCCAGTTCGCTGCTGCATGATCCTGCAAAGGTGGAAGTAACGCCGCCCTCCAGCACGGTGGATCGTATCCAGCAGGCTGTGATGTTTGTGGATGGGTCAAACAAGCGCGATGCGCTGCTGACACTGGTGGAATCTCCCAAGGTGGTTCGCGCTGTGGTGTTCACGCTGATGAAGCATGAAGCCAACAAGGTTGCGGAATTCCTCAACAAGAACAGCATCGTGGCGGAAGCCATTCACGGCAACAAATCCCAGGGTGCACGTGAACGCGCCATGAAGGGGTTCCGGGCTGGCAGCGTGAAAGTGCTGGTGGCGACCGATATTGCTGCTCGCGGGATTGACGTGGATGATGTCAGTCACGTCTTCAATTACGATCTACCGAATGTGCCGGAAAGCTACGTTCACCGTATTGGCCGTACGGCGCGTGCGGGGCGTGATGGCTGGGCCGTTTCCTTCTGTGATCCGGAACAGCGGGCATGGCTGCGCGACATTGAGAAGACCATCGGCAAGTCCATTCCGGTTGTGCGCGATCATCCGTGGCATTCCATGGACGCTGAAAACTCTACCATGCGCCCCCCTGTTCTGGGTGGTGGCGGTGGCCGTGGGCGCGGTGGTCCGCCGCGTGGCGGTGCTGGTGGCCGGGGTCGTGGTGGTCCGCCGCGCGGTGGTGCTGGCGGGCGGTCAGGCGGTGGCCGACCAGCCGCTGCGGGCCGAGTGCATTAAAAAGCACACCATAGAGATTGTGGTTATAGAAAAGGCTGCTTCGGGAAACCGGAGCAGCCTTTCTTTTTTTGACAGAATGGGGTCTCGGGCAGGCGGATAGCTTCGTAATTTCTAGGCAAATACACGGGAGAGATGCGGTAACTGACCGCGCCTAATAAAATCCCCTAAATGGCACGGCGGTACCCCCTGTTATTTTGAAGGTATGGTCAACCGGAGCGAGACCGGGCAGTGGTCGGAGAGAATGGCTTGGTCGGTGCCCTGATAAACCAGAACGCGCAGAGAGTTTTTTTCTTCCCAGTGCATGGCGGGGCCGCCCAGAAGGATATGGTCGATAAAATAGGTGCCCCCTTCGCACGGGCTGGCGTGGCCTGCCGTGGTCAGGCGCAGCGGACCGCTTTGAAGAAGACTAAGAAAAAGCGGATCATGAGGGGTGAGGCGCCGGTTAAAATCTCCCATGATCAGGAATGCGTCCTTCGCGTTCTGTCGAGCGGCAATCCAGTTTTTGAGAGCGGAAAACTGCTGGAACAGAACGGGGCAGGCGTGCTTTCTTTCTTCTGGTGGATTATCCCAGCAGCCCGTTTTTAGGTGCACAACCAGAACCCGCAGGCTGGTTGAGCCTTCATGCACCGTCAAATCCAGGCCGCTCCGCAGTGGATGGGGTGCTCCTGCTGAAACATCAAGCTCCGTTACGTCGGGGTTGCGTGTAACAGTCAGGCCTTGGCGAATGGCTATTCCCGTATGTTGGGTAACGTGATCGCCGGATAGGAAGAGCTGGTACTGTCCGGGCGGGAAAACACGGCTCAAAGAAGGGATGGCATCCACTTCCTGAACCCCAATAATATCCGCATCAAGGGAGCGCGCGTAACCGGCCAAAGCAGTGAAATCGGCTGCGTTACGATGGGGAATGTCAGAAGGTAACGGTTGGGCTGGGGGCTGATTTTCGTCCACCAGCCAGTCCATGTTCCAGGTCGCGATTTTCAGGGTGCGGGCATAAGCCGTTGGTGTGGCGGCCAGCACAATAGCCAACACCAAAAACACCAGAAAACCATAAGTGGGGTAAAAGCAGGTCAGGCGGGGCCTGAGCCCCGCCTTGGTGTGTTGGAACGCCTCTAGCCTGTTATCAGGCTGCTTCGCTTTCCAGTCGGCTGATTGTTTCCGGGATGGAAACGGTAGTGCGTGTCTGTTCATCCAGAATGCTGATTTCGCCCGAGCCGATGTCATAGAACCAGCCTTGCAGGAAGAGTGTCCCGCGCGCCAGCCCTGCCACAACAGCGGGGTGTGTTTTCAGGTGTGCAATCTGGAGAAGCACATTGCGTTCAGAAAGAGTGCGGACGTTGGATGGGCCAGCGTCTTCTGCCTTTAACTCTCCCATGGAGGCACGGGCCGCTTCTGCGTTGCGCAGCCATGTTGCGACGGTCGGCATGCTGTCCAGCCCACTCTTTTTGGGAGCGAGAAGGGCTTTCATAGCACCGCAGTCAGAATGACCGCACACAATAATGGCAGAGACACCAAGCCCTAGGACTGCGTACTCAATGGCGGAAGAAACGCCACCCAGCATTTCGCCATACGCGGGAACAATGTTGCCAATGTTGCGCAGAATAAAGAGATCACCCGGTTCAGTCTGGGTAATCAGGTTGGGGTTGATCCGGCTATCCGCGCAGGCAATGAACAGGGCGTCCGGAGATTGGCCGCTCGCCAGAGAGGCGAACAGTTTCTCTTTTGCCGGGAACACCTCGGTATTGAAATGTTCAACGCCGCGAAGAAGCGAAAGGAGGCTGGATCGGGCTTCAGAACATGTGGGCATATAAGCGGCTCCAAATTAAAGCAGTCAGAGAAATCTCTATCACCATTTGATATGGCGACATCTTAGAGTTGCTTTAAACGCATAGCACCCCATATTTTTCCGTGACTCTGAAATTTTTTTTAAAGAAACCGGAAAGGGGTTTTAAATCAACGACCTAAAGAGTCTGACTTGTTGGGGAGGCTAACAGAAACAGCCATACCGTCTTGGGTTGGGTAAACTGTTTCTGTCGGGTGGAGAGAAAGGTGTGGATTGATGCGTGCTCAGGTGAGCGGATCTTCTTCTTCAGGCTCGCTCAACTGGTCGGCCGGGTGCCGCACAGGGGGCGGAGCCGTGCGGGTGCGGGTCGGGGTTTCCGTCTGGCGGCGCGTGAAGTTTGCACCCAAGGTTGCCAGCTCCAGGAAGTTATCGGCCTGACGGCGCAGATCATCCCCAATCAGTGGCGGGCTTGAACGCATGGAAGAAACCACAGAAACGCGAGTGCCTTGCCGCTGCACGGCTTCCACCACCCGGCGGAAATCGGAATCACCCGTGAAGAGAATGGCGTGATCAATATGAGGCGCCATTTCCATCATATCGACGGCGATCTCTATTTCCATATTTCCTTTTACGCGACGCTTGCCTGTTGCATCGGTAAATTCGCGTGCGGGCTTTGTAACCAGAAAATAGCCGTTATAGGACAGCCAGTCAGTCAGCGGCTTGAGGGGGGAGTAATCCTCGGTATCAAGAATGGCAGCGTAATAATACGCGCGGATAACGTGCGTCTTTGAGGCAAAGAAATCTAAAAGTTTTTTATAATCGACATCAAAGCCCAGGCTTCTTGAGGTAGAATAAAGGCTGGAACCGTCAATAAAAAGACAGGTTCTTTCATCTTTTTTCAGATTCATTTGGTGGTCGTCCTTTAATATATAACCCAAAGGTATTGTGAAATTTCGTTAAAATTGGGGCCAGGTTCGGACACAAAACACTTGGCACTACATAACTATACTGCTGATTGTGGAAAAAGATATATCACCAAACATGAAATTCTGGAAGGGTGCGGAAATGGTACTGATTGCAGTGGGGGCTAATCTGCCGCTTGGCGGGCAGGAGGCATTAACAACATGCCATAAGGTGGTTGAAACGTTGCGTGCCCTGCCTGGGTTGCATGTTATTGGGGTCTCACGCTGGTATGAAAGTGCACCCGTGCCACCATCCGGGCAACCTCCTTATATAAATGGTGTGATCCGCGCGACCACAACCCTGACGCCCGACGCCTTGCTGGCAGCATTACAACAGGTGGAGCTGGATTTTGGGCGCGAACGGTCAGTGCGTAATGCAGCCCGCACGCTTGATCTCGATATTATAGCTTTTGATGCATTGTGTCAGAATCTGCCTCATCTTACCTTGCCGCACCCCCGTGCGCATGAGCGTGCTTTTGTCCTGCTCCCGCTGCGCGATGTGATGCCGGACTGGGTTCATCCGGCTACCGGGCAGAGGCTGGAGGCCATGCTGGCGCAAGTTGCAGGGCAGGAAATCCGGCAAATTCAGGAATAGCCTCTTCCTTGTGGTCGGGGGATGAGGTAATATGTTCTTTCTATATCTTGTAGCTGAATTGTCTGGAGGCTCTTCGTAATGGCCCGCGTCACCGTCGAAGACTGCGTAGAGAAAGTCCCGAACCGTTTTGAACTGGTGCTGTACGCGGCCCAGCGCGCCCGTAATATCTCTCGTGGTGAAGAGCTTACCATTGACCGTGATAATGACAAGAATCCGGTTGTGGCGCTGCGTGAAATTGCGGACGAAACGGTCAAGCTGTCTGATCTGCGCAATGATCTGATCCGTTCTCAGGCCCGTGAGCCCGAACCCGAACCTGTGGATGAAGAAGTGCAGGATCTGGTGCCGACCGAGCAGAATATCTTTGGTCTGCAGGAAGTCTCCCCTGAAGAAGAAGCCGCTGATGATGCTGGCGCTGTTGAAGCAGCTCTGAGCGGCCGCGCTCGTCGGTAAGAGCGTGTGACGCAGGCAGGGCGCGAAAACCAGACGGGGACAATTGTTCCTGTGGTAGAGGCCGGAAGGCCTGATGCGCCACTGCCTGCCGTGGTGAAAGATGGCAACGCTGTTGCCGCTGTGCCCGAAAAAACGGGCGCGGTGATGTGAACTGCGAGCGGTTGGTCAACGTGGTGCGTGAGTACGCACCTGCGGCCGATGTTGACCTTATCCGCCGAGCCTTTGCTGTCGCGAAGAAAGCCCATGAGGGCCAGCTTCGGGACAATGGCGATCCCTACATAACGCACCCTTTGGCCGTTGCCATGATTCTGGCAGGCTTTCGTCTGGATGTGCCGTCCATCCTGACCGGGCTGCTGCATGATACAATTGAAGATACCGGCGTAACGCAGGATGATCTGCGAGCCCAGTTTGGGGATACGGTAGCAGATCTGGTGGATGGGGTGACCAAGCTTACACGCTTGGAACTTCAGTCCGACCGTACCAAGCAGGCGGAGAATTTCCGCAAGCTTGTGCTGGCCATGTCCAAGGATATCCGCGTTCTGCTGGTCAAACTGGCAGATCGTCTCCACAACATGCGCACGTTGCATTTTGTGGAACGTGTGGACCGCCGCCAGCGTATTGCGCGGGAAACGCTGGATATCTACGCCCCCCTTGCCGAACGTATCGGTATGGATCGGGTCAAGACAGAACTTCAGAACCTGTCCTTTGCCCAGCTTGAACCGGAAGCAGATGTCACCATCCGGGCACGTCTGAACTATCTGCGTGGCCAGGGTGCTGATGTTATTGAGGAAGTGCGGCGCGAGTTGCTGCGCCTGTGCCATGAAGCCGGCCTGAAAAACGTCCATGTTTCGGGGCGGGAGAAATCTCCCTATTCCATCTGGGAGAAAATGCAGCGCCGGAATGTGGCGTTTGAACAGCTTTCAGACATCATGGCTTTTCGCGTGATCGTGGAAACGCGGGAAGACTGTTACATGGCGTTGGGTGCCGTGCATGCCGCCTATCCCGTTATTGCTGGCCGCTTCAAGGATTATATCTCAACCCCCAAGGCCAACGGATATCAGAGCCTTCACACGGGGGTAACGCTGCGGTCTCCGCGTAACCAGAAGATAGAAGTACAGATTCGTACGTCTGCCATGCATGATGTGGCAGAAAACGGGGTGGCCGCGCACTGGGCTTACAAGGAAGGCACGGCAGAGGATGAAAGCGGTCCCGCCAGCTTCCGGCGTCCGCGCTGGGTGCAGGATCTGCTCGAAATTCTGGAAGCCTCCTCCGCGCCAGACGAATTTCTCGAAAACACCAAGCTCGAACTTTATCAGGATCAGGTTTTCTGCTTCTCCCCTAAGGGGCAGCTTATCTCGCTGCCGCGCGGGGCGACGCCCGTTGATTTTGCTTATGCCGTGCATAGCCAGATTGGGGATTCCTGCGTAGGCGCCAAGATCAATGGCCGCCTGATGCCGCTGCGGCATGAATTGCAGAACGGGGATCAGGTTGAAATCATGACCGCACGCGGGGGGGCTCCGTCCCCTTCGTGGGAGCGGTTTGTGGTCACCGGCAAGGCGCGCGCACGCATCCGCCGTTATGTGGCGGCCCAGCAGCGGCAGACCTATCTGGATAACGGGCGCGCGGCTCTGGCCAAGGCCTTCCGGCAGGAAGGGGTTGATGGGTCTGAAAAGGTTATTGAACCAACCCTGAAAGGCCTGAAACAAAGCTCCCTGCAGGATCTGTATGTTGCGGTTGGCAACAACAATCTGAGCGCGCGGGATGTGGTGTATGCGGCCTATCCGGAGTTGCGTCGGGCGTCACGCGCACCGCGTATGGTGCCGGGTCTTCCGGGTGTGCTGGGCACGGCTGGCCCCCGTCCACGCGCTCCTGCGCCAGCATCTGGTGGTGGGCGGCGTTCGGGCGGAAGCATCCCTCTGGTCGGACTCGGCCCGGGAGTTGCCGTCCATTTTGCCGCCTGCTGCCATCCTTTGCCGGGAGACCGGATTGTTGGGGTGGTTGCAACCGGCAAGGGCGTAACCATTCACACTCGTACCTGCCAGACGCTGGAAAGCTTTGCCGCCACGCCAGAACGCTTTCTGGATGTGGACTGGGATTATGACGCCATGGCCCGCGTGGGTGCGGCGGAAATGCGGGTGGGGCGTATTTCAATCGTGGCGGAAAACGAGCCTTCAGTTCTGGCTACCATTACCAACGCCCTCTCCAAGAGCGACGCCTCCATGGTGAACCTCAAGATTGTTCACCGGCAGCTTGATTTCATGGAGATTCTGGTAGATGTGGAAGTGCGCGATCTTCGGCATCTCTCGTCTGTTATCGCGGGATTGAGGGCTGCGCCGGGCATTGCGCAGGCCGACAGGGCGCGCTCATGAAAACCATGATATCCTTTGGCGGGAGTGTAAGGGTATGACGGTGATTGCCGCCGGGGTGGACCTGTGCGACATGCGCCGGATTGAGAAAGCGATAGAGCGGTTTGGCTCCCGTTTTCTTGAGCGTGTTTTTACACCTGTTGAAAGGGCGCGGGCGGAGCGTCGTTCCGGGCAGGCGCGTATAGGTGCCTACGCCAAGCGCTGGGCCGCCAAGGAGGCCTGCGCCAAGGCCTTGGGGACAGGATTTGCTCAAGGGGTGGCGCATAGTCTGATCGGGGTGGACAATCTGCCGTCAGGGCAGCCTACTTTGGTGCTGACAGGTGCGGCGCAGATGCGGTTTGCCGCGCTGATACCAGCAGGATGTCGCTCTCATCTAGTGTTGAGCATGACGGATGAACCTCCTTACGCTTTTGCGGAGGTCATTATCTCGGTGACTTCGGCTTGACATCGGGGAGGGGGCACGGCTTCATCCCTCACGATTTCTCTTTATTAGAACGAATGCAAAACAGGCGATGCAGGACATGACCAAACTGGAACATCCTCCCTCAGAGGCAGGCGTGGATCGTCCCGCATCAACTGGGCAGGTTATTCTGGAATATGCACGAACCATCATTGTGGTGGTTCTGATTGTTACCGTGGTACGGACTTTCCTGTTTGAATCCTTCGTGATTCCCTCAGGCTCCATGATTCCCACTCTTCAGGTGGGTGATTACATCTGGGTCTCCAAATACAGCTACGGCTATTCAAAATATTCCCTGCCGTTTTCCCCTAATCTGTTTGAGGGGCGTATCTGGCCCGGCACCCCGCATCGGGGCGATGTCGCTGTGTTCCGTTTCACCAAAGATACATCGGTTGATTACGTTAAACGGATTGTTGGTCTGCCGGGTGATCATATTCGGGTAACGGCGGGGCATTTGTATCTGAATGACAAGCCTGTGCCCTGTGCTGATCCGCATCCCTATACAGCCGTGGATGAATCTCAGGTTTCCATGGAAGGGGAGGCCTGTGAGGAGCAGCTTCCTGCCAGCGATGGGGCTGGGGTGGTCGCGCATCAGGTGCTCAAGCTGATGGATGATGGCACGCAGAACAATACGCCGGATTATGTCGTGCCGCCGGGTTATTTCTTTGCCATGGGCGACAACCGTGATGACAGTGCGGATAGCCGCTTCATGGGAGACGGACCGAAGGATCTGGGCTTTGTGCCTATGGAAAATCTGGTGGGAAAAGCGCAGCGGGTGTTTTTCTCGATCGATTCCGCCCATCCGGGATGGCAGTTCTGGTACTGGCCGGTTGAAATCCGGTGGGCGCGCCTGCTTCGGAGTGTGACGTGAGCCGCGACCGTGCCGGTGTAGATCTGCATCCTGCGGCGGAAGCCCTGCAGCAACGGCTTGGATATCGTTTTGTAAAACCTGCCTTGTTGCATGAGGCGCTGACCCATCGTTCTGCTGCTTATCAGAACGCGGGTGGGCGGCGGCGCTCACAGAAAACCAAAGGTGCAGGCTCCAACGAGCGGCTGGAGTTTATGGGAGACCGCGTTCTGGGGCTCCTGATGGCGGAATGGCTGCTGGAGCGTTACCCTGATGAGCAGGAAGGGGCGTTGGGTTCCCGATTGGCGCATCTGGTCTCCAGAAATACGTTGGCGGAAATTGCCGATCGTTTTGAGCTGGCGGGTTATCTGACGGTTGCGGCGCATGAAGCGCGTGTTGGCGTGCAGGCAACAGCCAGCGTGGTGGCGGACGCGTTAGAGGCCGTTCTGGGAGCCGTGTTTCTGGATGGCGGCCTTGATCCTGCCCGCAAAATTGTGCGTCAGGCCTGGAAACCTATGCTTGATGCGCAGGCGCGCCCCCGAAGGACCCTAAAACTGCGTTGCAGGAATGGGTTCTGGCGCGGGGGCAGGTTCTGCCGGTTTATGAAACAATAGGGGCAGATGGTCCCTCACATGCCCCCCTGTTTGTGGTGGAAGTTCGCGCGGGTGGGCAGAGCGGAGAAGGGCGTGCTGGAAGCAAGCGTGCGGCGGAAAGCGCCGCAGCCGCCAGTCTGCTTGAAAAATTGGAAGGCACACGTCATGGCTGAAACAACACGGTGCGGGTTTGCAGCGTTGGTGGGAGCCCCCAATGCGGGCAAATCCACCTTGCTGAACCGCATGACTGGAGCAAAGCTCTCCATTGTCAGCCCCAAAGCTCAGACCACGCGCTTTCGGGTGCTGGGTATTCTCATGCGCGAGCATACGCAGATTCTGCTGGTGGATACCCCCGGTATCTTCCGTCCGCGCCGCAAGCTGGATCGCGCCATGGTGGCGGCAGCCTGGACTGGTTCGGATGATGCAGACATCACATTATTGCTGGTGGACGCCAAATCGGGCCTGACGGAGGCGGTGGCAGAAATCATTGATCGGCTGGCCAAGGCCGGACGCAAGATCTGGCTGGTGCTGAACAAGACGGATCTGGTCACACCGGAGGTTCTGCTTCCGCTTACTGCGGCCATTACCGAAAAACTGACTGTTGAACATGTGTTCATGGTCAGTGCACGGTCTGGCAGCGGGGTGGATGATCTGCTTGATCGTCTGGCAGAAAATCTGCCGGAAGGGCCGTATCTTTACCCGGAAGATGATCTGACAGACCTGCCGGACCGCCTGCTGGCGGCGGAACTGGTGCGGGAGCAGATTTTCATGCAGACGCATGAGGAAGTGCCCTACGGCGCAACGGTCGAGACGGAAAGTTACAAGGAACGACCGGATGGTTCAGTGCGGATTGACGCGACCATCTATGTCTCCCGTGCAGGGCACAAGGCAATCCTGATTGGTGAACGCGGGCAGAAAATCCGCCAGATTGGTGAGCGCGCCCGCAAGCAGCTTTCGGCTTTGCTGGAACGGCCCTGCCATCTGTTTCTGAACGTGAAAGAACGCTCCGGATGGGATGAAGAACGCGCCCGTTTGCGCGCGATCGGACTGGATGATGTGCCATAAGGCAGTGCTCCCGGCTTGTGGCCTCGGCGTATGAAGGATAAGAGAAGGCAGCTTGCCCTGCCCCCTAGCTGAGCAGGGCCTAATTTCAGACTTGTACTGCGTGATCGAGGGCCAATGACTGCTTCCACAGGCGAAACGCCAAGCCGCAAACGGGTGTTGCTCAAGGTGTCTGGTGAGGCTCTGATGGGTGACGGTGCCTTCGGGGTTGATCAGAAAACGGTCGAACGGATTGCCAACGATGTGGCGGATGTTGTTCGGGGTGGCGTGGAAGTCTGCCTTGTGGTGGGTGGCGGAAATATTTTCCGCGGTCTGGCCGCAGCCGCAAAGGGCATGGACCGCGCCCAGGGTGACTATGCCGGGATGCTGGCGACTGTCATCAACGCGCTGCTTTTGCAGAATGCGTTGGAACGCGAACAGATTACAACCCGTGTGATGTCCGCCATTCATATGTCATCCATCGCTGAGCCCTATATCCGGCGGCGAGCTGTCAGGCATATGGAAAAAGGGCGGGTAGTTATTTTTGCGGCTGGTACCGGAAACCCGTTCTTTACAACCGATACAGCAGCCGCCTTGCGGGCTGCGGAAATGGAATGTGACGTGCTGCTGAAAGGCACGCAGGTTGATGGTGTCTATTCGGCTGATCCCAAGCAGGATGCCGCTGCGGTGCGCTATGAGCAACTGACCTATATGGATGTGCTGGCCAATCAGCTGAATGTTATGGATGCTGCCGCCATTAGTCTGGCGCGTGAAAACAAGCTGCCTATTATTGTCTTCAACATTGGTGAGCCGGGGTCTTTCGGGCGCGTGATGCGCGGAGAAGGGGCCTTTACGCAGATTATTGAAGCTGCCTGATATCATTCAGGCGGCGTGCATGCTGCTTGCTTGTCTAAGGGGTGGGATAAATGCCGCCCAGAGAAACGGGAGAAATAAACCGTGTCTGATCTGAATGCTCTGATGGATGACCTGACGCGCCGTATGGATGGCGCGCTGGACAGTCTCCGCCGTGATTTTGCGGGCCTGCGTTCTGGCCGTGCCAGCCCGGCACTGCTCGAACCGGTGCGTGTGGAAGCCTATGGTGGGGAAGTGCCGCTGACGCAGGTCGGTTCCATTGCTGTACCGGAAGCCCGTATGCTGACCGTACAGGTGTGGGACCGTGGGTTGGTAGGGGCGGTTGAACGTGCCATCCGTGATTCGGGCCTGGGGCTTAACCCCGCAGCTGATGGTCAGATCATCCGCGTGCCCATTCCGCAGTTGACGGAAGAACGCCGCCATGAACTGGCGCGTGCCGCAGCCCGCTACGCTGAAGGTGCCAAGGTGGCCGTGCGCGGTGTGCGGCGTGATGGCATGGACAAAACCAAAGGTTTTGAAAAGAAAAGCGAAATCAGCCAGGATGACGTGAAGACATGGTCTGACGCCATTCAGAAACTGACTGACCAGTATGTGAAAAAAATTGATGATCTGCTGGCTGAAAAAGACCGCGAGATCAAGCAGGTCTGAGGTCTGTGGCGTCAGGTTTTTTTTCTCAGCCTCCTCGTGGTGGATCAGTGCCGGCAATGTCAGCAGGGAAAACGGACAGTAAAGCGATTATCCCTGCGCATGTTGCCGTAATCATGGATGGTAACGGGCGTTGGGCGGCTGAAAGAGGGCTGCCGCGCCTTGCTGGCCATAAGGCCGGGGCAGAGGCCGTTTCCCGCTGTTTGCGGGCAGCCATCCATCGTGGCGTGAAATACCTGACGCTGTATGCGTTTTCCTCGGAAAACTGGCAGCGTGAGCCGACGGAAGTTGCTGACCTCACAAGTCTGCTGCGCTTTTATCTCCGGCACAAGGTTGCGGAATTGCACAGTGAAGGTGTGCGGATCTGCTTTATTGGCGATCTGGCGCGCTTTGATGTTTCCCTGCGCGAGGAACTGGCGCGTGCGGAAACCCTGACGCGCAACAATGGCCGGATCACCCTGTTGCTTGCGCTCTCCTACGGCGGGCGGGGGGATATTGTGCAGGCTGCGCGGCGATTGGCGCAGGCCGTGCAGCAGGGCGACCTGAAACCCGACCAGATTACGGAAACCCTTTTTGCAGACAAACTCTGGACGGCAGGCGTGCCGGACCCGGATGTGGTGGTGCGGACAAGTGGCGAGTTCCGGTTGTCAAACTTTCTGCTCTGGCAGAGCGCCTATGCGGAGCTGGTTTTTCTGGATGTGTTCTGGCCCGACTTCAATGAAGGGCATTTTGCAACCGTGCTGGATACATATGCCCGGCGCGAGCGCCGTTTTGGCGCGCGGCCTTCCGTATGAGTGACGCAGGCAATAAAAGCGCCTGGCGGGATCTGCGGGTTCGGCTTTTGTCCGCTATTGTGCTGGTGGCTGTGGCCGGTATTGGCATTGGCGCGGGCGGCCTGCTGTATCAAATTCTTATTATTGGTGTCATGGCGGGTATGGCGGCGGAAGCCGCTACGCTGCTGGGTGTTTCCGTAAAGTCCTGGCGGGGTATCGTTTACGTGCTCTGGGCGCTGGGTGCCGGGCTGGCAGCGGCAACCGGGCGGTGGGATACCTTCCCCATTTTCTGCGTCACATCTCTGGTTTTCGGCGCGCCTTTGTGCGCCGTCATGTGTGTCATTGTTCTGTCTGGCACTGCGTTGCAATGGTTGCGGCTGGGCGGCGTGATGCCGGTTCTGTTTGTTGTCTGTGTGGTGGTGGCAAGTGATAGCTGCGCTTACCTGACCGGGCGGCTTGTTGGTGGCCCGAAGCTGGCACCACGTATTTCTCCCGGTAAAACACGGTCGGGTGCGGTCGGTGGTCTGGTTGGCGCTGTTCTGGCTGGCAGCCTGATTACGCAGATTTCCGGGCAGGGCGGTATTGCTACGGCTGCGGTCTGGGCTGCGCTACTGGGTGTGGCGGCACAGACGGGTGATCTGGCTGAAAGCGCCATGAAGCGCGCGTTGGGTGTAAAGGATTCAGGAACCCTGTTGCCGGGGCATGGTGGTTTGTTGGACCGTTTTGACGGTCTGGTGGCTGCTGCGCCTCTGGCTGCGGTGGCGTCCTTGTGCGTGGGGGCTGGCGTGCCGTTCTGGCAGGCGGGGCTCCATGCCGTATTCGCGGCTCTGGCAGGGAAACTGCCGGGTTAAGGGTGGATCAGGTGGCTGAAGCCGTGCTGCTCGGTGCCGCCATTGTCTGGGTTGGAAATAAAGACCATGAGAACCGTAACCGTTCTGGGAAGCACTGGCAGTATTGGCTGCTCCACTGTTGATCTGCTTGAGCAGGCGCGGGGGCAGTACCAGGTACGGGCGCTTGTGGGTGGCAAGAACGCAACCCGTCTGGCAGAGCAGGCGCGCAGCCTGAATGCGGAACTGGCTGTGGTTGCGGATGAAAGCGCATTTGAACAGCTTTCTGCCCTGCTAAAGGGCAGCAGCACAAAAGTGGCGTGCGGGCGTCAGGCAGTAATTGATGCGGCAGCGCTTCCGGCAGACTGGACAATGGCGGCCATTACCGGCGCAGCCGGGCTTGAGCCTACCCTTGCTTCTGTGCGGCACGGCAAGGCTGTTGCCTTGGCCAACAAGGAAGCGCTGGTCTGTGCCGGAGATGTCATGCTCCGCGCCGTCAAGGAGGCGGGCGCAACCCTGCTTCCGGTGGATTCCGAACATAACGCTGTGTTTCAGGCCATGGCGGACCGCCAGCTTGATCAGGTGGAAAAAATCATCCTCACCGCATCTGGCGGCCCGTTCCGCAAGGCGTCTGTGGCTGAGATGGAAGCCGCAACGCCCGCACAAGCCCTCAAGCACCCGACCTGGAGCATGGGGGCAAAAATCAGCATCGATTCCGCCACCATGTTCAACAAGGGGCTGGAAGTGATTGAGGCAGCCCGTATTTTCGATCTGACAGAAGACCGGATTGATGTGCTGGTGCACCCTCAGTCCGTCGTGCACGGCATGGTGCAATATACGGATGGTAGTCTGATCGCCCAGATCGGATCAGCCGACATGCGGATTCCCATCGCGCATACGCTGGCATGGCCCAAGCGGATGGCCACCACCTCTCCTCGTCTCGATCTGGCGGCTTATGCCACATTGGAGTTTTCAGCGCCTGATGAGCAGCGTTTCCCGGCGCTGCGGCTGGCTCGTGAGGCATTGCGTGCGGGCGGGGCTGCATCCGCCATTCTGTCCGCCGCCAACGAGGTGGCGGTAGAGGCTTTCCTGAACGAACAGATTGGCTTTCTGGACATTGCCCGTGTTGTGGAACGCGTGATGACCAAGCTGGGGGCACCGCCTGCCGATACGCTGGAGGCCGTTCTGCATTGGGATGAACAGGCCCGACGGGAGGCGCTGGCTCTGACTCCTGCCTACGCGGGTTGAGTTCACGCACGTTTGAGCCGATACTCGGATTATCATGATACACGAATACCTGCGTACACTTGTTTCCTTCGCCTTTGTCCTGGGCGTGCTCGTGACTATTCACGAACTGGGGCACTATCTGGCAGCCCGCTGGCGGGGGGTGCATGTGGAGGTGTTCTCTCTCGGCTTCGGACCGGCACTGTTCCGCTGGCATGATCGCAGTGGAACGGAATGGCGTATCTGCCCCATTCCGCTGGGCGGCTATGTGCGCCCTCACGGGTTTGAGGACCCAGAGGACGCTACGCCGGAACAGAAAGCAGCCTGGATTCCGGGCCGCACATTTCATGATAAATCCGTTGCGTCACGCGCTATCGTCATTCTGGCAGGGCCGGTTTTCAACTTCCTGCTGGCTATTGTGCTGTTTACCCTGCTGTTTTCTACGGCAGGGCAGCCCTCAGTGCGGAACGAGATCGCCTCTGTTGTCTCTAATGGTGCAGCGGCGGCAGCCGGGGTACAGCCTGGAGACGTCATTCGTAGAATCGGCACGCATCAGGTAACCGGCGTGGAAGATGTGCAGGGCACCGTTATGGCGGAGCCAGGCGCACAGACAACGCTGACCGTACGCCGCAATGGGCAGGACATGGACCTTCCCATCACCATCGGAAGTGTTACGGACTCGGCCAGCAGCAAGCCGCATGGTCAGTTGGGTGTGATGTTTGCAACAGAGGTTGGTAAACCCATGTCCGTGCTCCATGCCGTTGTGGCGGGTGTGGAGGAAACCTGGAAAGTTTCCGTTCAGACGCTGCAGGGCGTTTGGCAGATCCTGACAGGCCAGCATACGGCCAAGGATCTGGGCGGTCCGCTCAAGATTGCTCAGCTTTCCGGGCAGGTGGCGCAGTATGGTTTTGCCAGTCTGCTGTCTTTCATGGCTTTGCTTTCTGTAAACCTCGGTCTAATAAATTTATTCCCCGTGCCGCTTCTTGATGGTGGCAGACTGGTTTTTTATGCCATAGAAGCACTCAGGGGACGTCCGGTCTCGAAGCGGATTCAGGAAATCAGTTTTCAGGCTGGGTTTGCCGTTCTTGCGGGTCTGTTCTTGTTTTCGACGTTTAATGATCTTTCCAGTTTTGGATTGTTCAAATGGATTGCGTCTCTTGTTGGCTGAATTACAGCAGGGTTGGATCGGAAGAACTTGCGTGACAAGGGTTATATCGGATACGTCCCCCTGCGGGCGGCACAACGGTGGGAGATCGGCTCCTGACTACAGAACGACCCGGATGGAGGGTGGCATATCTTGACGGGTAAGCGTTCAGCCCTTTTTGTTTCTGTCTGCCTTCTTCCTTTCCTTGTTCAGGGAAGCAGTAGCGCATCAGCGGCCGGTAGGGCACCGGCTGTCCAGGCGGACCCACCTGCAGCCGTAACGGCAGAGCGCCAGGGTCGGTTCACTGCCTCCACATCTACTCCGGTGCGTTCCGGGGGGGTGATTGAGGATATTCAGGTCACGGGCAATACCCGGATTGAGACGAATACCGTGCTGTCTTACATGGTGGTACGGCCCGGAGATTCTTTCAGTCAGGATGATCTGGACCGTTCGCTGAAGACCCTCTACGCCACTGGTTTGTTCCGGGATGTGACCCTGCGGCGCGAGGGAAACATCCTGCACGTGCGGCTGGTGGAAAATCCCATCGTCAATCGCATTGTGTTTGAGGGCAATCACGCCGCCAAGGATGAGGACCTGCGGAAGGTTATCTCCCTGCGTCCGCGTGCTGTGTTCTCGGCAGAAAATACGGCTGATGATCGCCAGAAAATTCTTGAGGTCTATGCCCAGAAGGCACGCTATGCCGCTGTGGTGACGCCTCAGGTTATCCGTCTTGCGCATAATCGCGTTGATGTGGTGTTCCAGATCAACGAAGGGCCGCAGACGCTTATCCGCAAAATCGCTTTTGTGGGGAATAAAGCGTTTGGGGAAGCGCGGCTGTCCGGTGTTGTGTCTTCAAAAGAAACAGCCTGGTACCGCTTTTTCTCGTCCTCTGATGAATACAACCCTGACCGTCTGAAATATGACGCGGAACTGCTGCGTCGTTTCTACCTCAGCAACGGGTATGTGGACTTCCAGATCAAGAACGCCACTGGTGAACTCTCACCGGATAGAAAATCGTTCTATGTGACGTTCACGATGGATGAGGGGCCACGGTACCGTTTGGGTAAAGTGGATATTCGCTCCAGCCTGCGCCACGTTCCTGCCAAGTCCCTGCGTAAATACATCGAACTGTTTGCGCACCAGTGGTACGATGGCAAGGCGGTGCAGGATAACGCGACCGATATGGAAGAAACCCTTCAGGCGCAGGGGCATCCCTTTGCCATGGTGCATCCTGAAATTGCCCGAAACCCTGAAAAAGGGGTGGTGAATCTTCTGTTTGATGTCAGCGAAGGGCCGCGTCGTTATATTGAACGGATTGACGTGAACGGAAACACGGTGACGCAGGATAATGTTATCCGTCGCCAGCTTCCGTTTGCGGAAAGCGATCCGTACACACCCAGCTACAAGAAGTATGCCAAGGCCGCGTTGCAGGATCTGGGCTTCTTCAAGAGTGTTTCCATTGATGAAACACCTGGGTCAGCGCAGGATCGCACAAACGTCGCCGTTAGCGTGGTCGAAAAACCCACGGGTGAATTCTCGCTTGGTGGTGGGTATTCAACAGACGTGGGCGTGATTGGTAACATCGGTCTGAAGCAGCATAACCTGCTGGGGACCGGGGTTGATGCCGGTCTGTCCGGCACGATGTCGCTTTGGGAAAAGCAGGCGGATTTCTCTCTGACTAATCCGGCCTTCCTTGGGCGTAACCTGGTTGCCGGTGTGGATATTTTCGGCATCCAGAACAAGTATCAGACCTACCAGAACTACTCAGAAAGCCGGTATGGGATCACGCTCCGTATGGGGTATGCCTATAACCGCTATCTGTCTCAGTCCTGGAACTACAGCCTTATTCGCCGTAGCGTGGGTGATACGTGGAGTGAGTCCTCCTGGTACATTCTGGATCAGTCCGGTAAGTCGCTCCTTTCTCAGCTCAGCACCAATCTGGTGTATGATACCCGCGATAATCACATGGCGCCGCATAGCGGTTACATGGTGTCTGTCGGTGGTGATTTTGCCGGGCTGGGCGGGGATGAACGCTATGTGCGTGGCAAGATCAACGGGGCCTATTACATCCCGCTTGATGATCTGACCAACAGCCATGAATGGACTGCGTCTTTCCGGGCCGGCATGGGGTACATGACGGACTGGGGCGGCGGTCGCCACGATATTATTGATAACTTCTATCTGGGTGGTAACAACCTGCGCGGCTTCCTTGATGGTGGTGCGGGGCCGCGTAGTGTGGGGTATGCCGGACATTCGTCTGAAGATCTGCTGGGCGGCCGGTTCATGTATAACGCCTCGGCTCAGTTGAACTTCCCCATCCCGTTCTTGAGTGACATGGGGGTCAAGGGGCGTGCATTTGTTGATTCGGGTAGTGTGGCCGGACTGCGCGTCCGTCGAAATCTGACAAACCCTGTCACAGATGCGCCTTACTATACGCGTGTGAGTGGTGATACGTTGCGGCCGCGTGTGAGTGCTGGTGCCGGGTTCTCCTGGAAGAGTCCTTTTGGTTTGCTGAACATCGATCTGGGTGTTCCCGTTATGCGTAGCCACAATGACCGCACGCAGCTTCTTCGCTTTGGCTTCGGCCAGCAATTCTGAGGTAATGATGCCCTATTTCTGCAGAAAAGCCGTTTTTGGTGCGGCTCTCCTGTCATTTTCTGTTGCGCTGGCTCCCATGGCCATGGCGCAGAGTTCTGGTGGTGGCGGCTGGTTCGTGCCGAAGGCCGCGCAGCAGCCTGCTCCTCCTCCAGCGGCTCATGCTCCTCACCGTGCAGCACCGGCTCCCGTTCAGTTGCCTGCACCGCCGTCTGACAGTGGAGAAGCAGATCAGGCTCCGCCTGTATTGCCCCTTCCACCCATTCCTTCCGCACCGGATCTTCCAAAAGGTGCTGCACCGCCAACCACCATTATCGGGGTTATCAGCGTCTCTGGCGTAATGCGTCAGTCCTCTGCCGCCATGCAGGTGGAACGTGTTCTTGGTAGCCGCCGGGATGCTTTGGCACAGGATCTGCAGAAAGAGCAGGCTGGCTGGCGTGATGAGCAGCAGAAGCTTCAGGCGCAGGCAAAAACCATGACGTCTGATCAGATCCAGACGCGTGAACGCAGCCTTCAGGCACGCGTCATGAAGGCGCAGCGTGATTTCCGTAACCGTAACCGGATCATTCAGGAAGCCGCTCAGGTTTCTTTGGGCCAGATTGAGCGTGAACTGGTGCAGGTCATTCAGAAAGTTGCGGCATCTCACGGTATGAATCTGGTTCTGCACAGCGAGCAGGTTGCTCTGCATGTGGACGGCCAGGATATTACCAACGAAGTTGCGAAGCAGCTGAACGGTATTCTGCCGGGCGTGTTTATTCCGGAAGCTAATGTGGACCCGGAAGAGCTGGCAAAATCTGGCAAGATGCCGACAACGGCAGACGCAGACCAGCAGCAGGCTGGTTCATCTGAGCCTGCTCCTGTTCCTGCCGCAGCTCCGAAAAAATAAGCATGACAGGGCGGCAGACATCTTCTTCCGGGCCAGCTGATCCCCGGTTTTTCAATCGGTCTGGTCCGTTTGAGGCTCAGGTTCTGGCAGATGCGGCTGAGGCCTCTTTGCTTCCTCCTCGGGAGGGAGCGCTGTCTGCTACCGGCTATACCGGTATAGCGCCGCTTCAGGTGGCTGGACCGCAGGAGGTCAGCTTTCTGGACAACCGGCGCTATGCCCCGCTGCTGGAAGAAACAAAAGCGGGATTGGTGATTGTTGCACCTGCTTTTGCTGATAAGGTGCCCCCTCACTGCGCTGCTCTTGTGTCAAGCAAGCCTTATCTGGCGTGGTCACGGGTGGCGCGGCTGTTTCATCCCAAAAAGCCTGTAAAACCCGGTATTCATCCGTCAGCCTGTATTGATGCTACGGCAAAGGTAGACGCTACCTGCGAGATCGGCCCCTTTGTGGTTGTTGAAGCAGGCGCTGAAATCGGTGCCGGTTGCATTATCGGTTCGCACGCAGTTGTGGGGCAGGGAGTGCAGATTGGGCAGGACTGCCGGATCGGCAATCATGTTACGGTCTCCCATGCGGTTCTTGGCGAACGCGTGATTATTCTGCCGGGTGCACGGATCGGGCAGGACGGGTTTGGTTTCGCTGTCGGCCCGAACGGGTTTGAAAGCGTGCCGCAACTGGGCCGCGTGGTGCTTGAGCATGATGTGGAAATAGGAGCCAACACCACCATAGACCGCGGATCAGTGAATGATACGGTTATTGGTGCGGGCTCGCGTCTCGACAATCTTGTTCAGATCGGCCACAACGCCCGTCTTGGACGGTGCTGCATTGTGGTGTCTCAGGCAGGAATTTCCGGTTCTACCGTGCTGGAAGATTTTGTGACTGTGGCGGCGCAGGCGGGGCTGATCGGGCATATCCGTATTGGTGCCAAGGCACGTATTGGCGCACAGTGCGGCGTGATGTCCGATGTGGAAAGTGGCGCGGATGTTATTGGCAGTCCGGCCATGCCCTTCCGGGAGTTTTTCCGGAATGTTGCAGTGTTGCGCAAACTGGCCAAGAAAGCGTCCGGATCGGCTGAAGGCGGTTCGGGTAAACAGTGAACACATGCCGGGCGCTGTCCGGCCGAGCAGGGTGGTCTAGGGGACGTGGAGACGAAACAAGAGTCGCAGCAGGACGTTCAGACAATCGATAAGATTGACGTCAACCGCATTATGCAGGCGATTCCGCACAGATATCCTTTTCTTCTGATCGACCGGATGGTGGAAATCGTCCTGGGAGAAGAGGCAACAGGTATCAAGAATGTTTCCGTCAACGAGCCGTTTTTTCAGGGACATTTCCCCGAGCGGCCTGTCATGCCGGGTGTCTTGATTGTGGAAGCTATGGCTCAGACGGCAGCCACTCTTGTGGTTCTGACGCTGGGTAAGGCCTTTGAAGGCAAGCTGGTCTATTTCATGACCATTGAAGGCGCAAAGTTCCGTCGTCCTGTAGAGCCAGGCGATCAGTTGCGCATCCACGTCAAGAAGGAACGGAACCGTTCCAATGTGTGGAAATTCCGTGGTGTGGCCAAAGTGGATGATGTGATTGTGGCAGAAGCCACGTTCAGCGCAATGATCATGGGCTGAATGAGGCCTTTTAACGCTTTAATTTTTGAAAGAGACGATTTTTGCCCGGAAAACGCCCGCTTTCTGAGGCAAGGCTGCTCACGGTTCATGCGTAAACAGGCGCAGGCGTGGCGCAAGCAAGAGAGGAGCTGAGGTGGTGCACGCTGTAGGAAAAGACAGGGTAGCGGTTATTCATCCGTCTGCCATTGTTGCACCGGAAGCCCGGCTTGGACGTGGTGTGGTGATTGGGCCTTGGTGTTCGGTTGGCCCGAATGTGGTGATTGAAGACAATGTGGAACTGATTTCCCACGTTGTTATTGATGGCCATACGCGGTTGGGGGAGGGATCACGTTATTTTCCCTTCTGCACCGTTGGTATGGCACCGCAGGATCTGAAATATAAAGGCGAACCAACCCGGTGTGAGGTTGGTGCCGGGACTGTAGTGCGTGAGCACGTTACCATTCATCGTGGCACGGCAACGGGCAGCGGTCTGACGCACGTGGGTAATGATGTGCTGATCATGGCCAATGCTCATGTTGCGCATGATTGCTGGCTGGGTGACCGCGTTATTATTGTCAACAACGTGGTCATGGGCGGTCATGTCACGATTGAAGATGATGCCAGAGTCATGGGCTCTGCTGCTATTCATCAATTTGTGCGTATTGGCCATGCGGCCCTTGTAGGCGGCGTGGCCGGTGTGGAAGCTGATGTGATTCCCTATGGCAGCGTACTGGGTAACCGGGCGCGTCTGGTGGGGCTGCATTGGATCTGGTTGCGCCGGAATGGGGTGCAGTCGGCTGAAATTCATAGGATGCGCAAGGCGTTTTTCACGCTTTATCCAAAGACGGACGAGGACGGTACATTCGCATCGCGTCTGGATGTGGTGCGTCGTGAATTTGGCGATGATGTGCGTGTGCGTGAAATTCTCGACTTCATAGATGGCCCCAGCAAACGCGGATTGGTGCGTGTGGCGCGGGGTGACTTCAGCACGGCAGAAACCGAGGGCGCGTGAGCGCACAAACGGGCGCTGTCGGTATTCTGGCAGGGGGAGGCCCTCTGCCAGCCCGTGTTGCCGAGGCGGCTGCCGCTGCGGGGCGTCCGGTTTTTATTCTAGGCTTTGAAGGATTTGCTGAGCCAGAGGTCATTGCGCCTTGGCCTCATGAAACTGTTCGGCTGGGTGCAGCCGGACGGATGCTCTCTCTTCTGCGCGCCCACGGGTGCACGGATCTGGTGCTGATAGGCCCAATTCGTCGTCCTTCTCTCCGTAGTTTGTACCCTGATGCAGAAGGCGCACGTATTCTCGCAAGGTTGGGACGCGCCTTGTTCGCGGGGGATGACGGCTTGTTGGCGGCCCTTGTGCGTCTGTTGGGGGAAGAAGGGTTTACCGTTCGTGGTGCGCATGAATTTCTTGCGCAGTCTGTGGCGCGGCCCGGGGTGCTGGGGCGTATCGTTCCGGATGAACAGGCGAAGGCTGATATCCAGCGCGGTATACAAGTTGTGCAGGCTTTGGGGCGCATGGACATCGGGCAAGGCTGCGTGGTGCAGAATGGCCTTGTATTGGCTGTGGAGGCCATGGAGGGCACGGACCGCATGTTAGCGCGCGCAGGTGAATGCCGTCAGCCGGGTGACGGCGGTGTGCTGGTCAAAATGTTGAAACCTGGGCAGGAAAAGCGCGCCGATATGCCGACGATCGGGCCAGCTACCGTCAGGAATGCTCATGCTGCCGGCTTGAAAGGGATTGCCTTTGAAGCCGGCCACACATTGATGACTGATCGTGAAGCCTGCATTGCCGCCGCTGATCAGGCCGGCTTGTTCCTGATAGCCATTACGCCATAGACATTTGCTGACTGAAACCCGGACCGTCGCGTGTCCATGAGGGTTTTGGAGCCTCTGTTTTCAAAAAGCTCATACGGTTTTTTGTGTGAACCATACTGTGTAGAATTCTTTTAGACCGCAGAGCACTGAAGAGAGGACAACCTATGCCCCGTTATTTGCACACCATGGTTCGCGTAAAAAATCTGGATGCCAGCATCGCTTTCTACAAATTGCTGGGGATGCATGAACTGCGCCGTCGGGAAGTGCCGGAAGGCCAGTATACGCTGGTTTTTATAGGATACGCGGATAACGCTGCGGGAGAAGCCGAAATTGAACTGACCTATAACTGGGGCAAGGATGACGGCTACGACGTGGGCACAGGATTCGGACATTTTGCCGTAGGCGTGCCAGATGTTGCCGCCGCCGTAGAAAAGGTGCGGGCTGGTGGCGGCAAGGTGACGCGTGAGGCCGGACCCGTGAAATTCGGCACGAGTGTTATCGCGTTTGTTGAAGACCCGGACGGCTACAAGATTGAACTGATCCAGCGGCCTGACTGACAATAAAGCCACAGTCTTCGGAGAGCCGTTGATGGGGAAATGCCGCCACTCTCATGGCGGCATTTTTTATAGGCGCTGAAAGCTGAGTGATGTCTGAATGATTGGAATAAAATGGATATCAGGCAGGAGGTTGCTGTTTTAGGCGGAGTAACAGCCGCTCAAGAGACTCGGTAATGGTCTGGGCGGCTTTCTGAACAAGCGGGTCGGGATTTTCATCAAGCTGATCGGCCGCCAGCATGGCGGGAGAGATAATACCGCGAATATCATGCCGCAGCTTGGGCGTTAGCTCTGACCCGGTTGCAGAAAAAGGGGCAGGCGGCGTGGCGGGTTGTGTGGCGGCAGCGGCCTGCTCGGGCCGCGCGAGAGTGCTCTCAGAAGAAGTCTGATGGCCGAGAGCCGCAGCATGCAACCGGCACCCCAGCCACGCGCCGATGGCAGCGGCCAATATCACCGGCAGCAGGCCAGCTGGGAAGGAGAGACCCAGTACGCCTGAAACAAGAGCCCCCAGGATCGGCAGGCAGAACAGGGCAATCAGAGGGCTGGTTGAAGGACGAATCTGGTTCACTACGGATCAACCTTTGCGTTTGTGGCGTAAAACCGGCCGGAAGACTCTGTGGTTGTGATTGACGGACACACATCTGAACAGTATAAGCCGCCCCTGATCTGGGCAGGTGGTTCTGTGCTGCCTGTATGACATTTTAATGAAGGGAGTGCAGCAATGAAGCGCACTTATCAACCGTCCCGGCTGGTCCGCAAGCGCCGCCATGGTTTCCGCGCCCGTATGGCAACTGTTGGCGGTCGCCGCATTATTGCCAACCGTCGTTCCAAAGGCCGTAAGCGTCTTTCCGCTTAAGTCTTTACCGGCAGTCCGGCAGAATGGACCGGAGTGAAGGTCAGGCAGAAGCGGGAACGGTGTTTGTCCGGTCCCAGCGTCTGAAGAATCGGAAAGAGTTTCTCTTTCTGGCTGCGCGGGGGCGTAAAGCGCCTGTGCCGGGCCTTGTCCTTCAGCTCTTCCGGCGTCAGGATTCGGATGCCGCTCGTGTTGGGTTTACTGTTACCAAAAAGGTCGGGAACGCCGTAGTGCGCAACAGGGCTCGCCGCCGGTTGCGGGAAGTGGTGCGATTAGTTGAAGCTGATACGCCGCTTAACGGGCTTGATCTTGTTCTGATAGGTCGTGCTGCTACGGGGAAACGTCTTTTTACGGACCTGGTGGCGGATTTCCGCAAGGCCCTTGCGATATGCCTTGCCGAGGCCGACCGAAAGGCTCACTCCCTCAGAAAATAAATGCTGCTTCATGACGAGGTAGCTTGGGGGTGTAACTTTCTCGGCTTGCATTCCTGCTCATCCTGCGCTGGAACCAGAGTGCCGTGAAGACTCCGGGTTTTGCGGTCTGATTTTATGTTCCGTTTCGTGCAGGGGGGCCAGCGGGCCAGCCAATGGATACAAGACGTCTGATACTGGCAACGCTGCTGTCAGCTGTGGTTCTCATCGGGTTTGATTATTTCTTCCCGCAGGGGCCAAAGGCCCCTGTTCCCACATCCACTCAACAAACTGTTTCTGCTCCGGCTTCTGGCGGTGCTCCGTCAGCAAATGTGCCCGCAGCGCCGAGCGTAGCGGAGCCCGCGGCTCAGCCGGATGGCCCTGAGACGCGTGTGGTGATTGATGCTCCGGCTGTGCAGGGCAGCCTGAGCCTGCGCGGTGCCAAACTGGATGATCTGGTGCTCAAGGCGTACCGTGAAACAACGGATGCCAACAGCCCGGATGTAAGGGTGCTCAGCCACGCAACGCAGGCCAAGCCTGACTATGTGGATTTTGGCTGGCGTGCCGCGTCTGACGCAACCGTTCATCTGCCAGATGCCAACACGCTGTGGAAAGCAGACAACACACATCTGGATGCGACCCATCCCGTAAATCTTACATGGGATAACGGTCAGGGGCTGACGTTTGAGATCGCCATGGCGGTTGACAAGAACTTCATGTTCACGGTGACCCAGCGTGTGCACAACACCAGTGGTCAGGCTGTGGCCCTGTATCCCTTCTACCGTGTGAACCGGGGCTACACGCCTGAAACAAACGGCGGCATGCTGGTGCATGAAGGTCCTATTTCCGTCATTGATGGTCGTCTGAACGAAGGGTCTTACAAATCCCTGCGCAAGGATGGGGTTCCGCCGGATAACGTGTCCTGGAGCCATCAGGGCACCGGTGGCTGGGCTGGTATTACGGACAAATACTGGCTGATGGCCGTTGTGCCTGATCAGTCCGCGCAGGTGGTGGGCGCTTATACGTACCTGCCGCAGAAAAACATGTATCAGGTCGGCTTTACCAGCACGGCCCCCATTCAGATTGCAGCCGGCCAGACAGCCAGCACCGAAGCCCATGTTTTTGCCGGTGCCAAGGAAGTGCGTCTGCTCGACCAGTATGAGCACGACCTGCATATCCCCATGTTCTGGAAGGCTGTGGATTTCGGCTGGCTTTCCTTCCTGACACGTCCGGTCTTCTTCGTGCTGGACTGGCTGTATTCCATGATGGGCAATTTTGGTCTGGCTCTGCTAACCTTTACGGTTATCGTGAAGCTGGCCTTCCTGCCGCTGACCATCAAGCAGATGCGCATGACGTGGAAAACCAGCCGCCTGAAGCCGAAGGTGGACCAGATCCGCGCGCGTTACAAAGATGATCCCATGGCCATGCAGCAGCATATTATGGGGCTGTATCGGGAAGAGAACGTGAACCTGTTTGGTGGCTTCCTGCCCCTGTTCATTCAGGCTCCCGTGTTCTGGTGTCTGTATAAGGATCTGTATGTCACCATTGAAATGCGTCACGCGCCGTTCTTTGGCTGGATCAAGGACCTTTCCGCGCCAGACCCCACGAATATTTTCAACCTGTTTGGTCTGATTCCGTTCAACCCGGCGCATGTGTTGCCGTTGCTGGCGCTGGGCGCGTGGCCGATCCTGTATGGCGCTACCATGTTCCTGATGCAGAAGATCAGCGCCAGTTCCACCAACATGGACCCGGCCCAGCAGAAGGTGATGGCGTTCATTCCGTTGCTGTTCACCTTCTTCATGGCGCATCAGCCCGTGGGTTTGGTGATCTATTATTGCTGGAGCAACCTGCTGACGGCATTGCAGCAGGTGCTTATTCTGGGGCGGTTCAAAGCTGCGGATAAAAAATCCGTGCCGAGCAAAAGCTGATGGCGGATACAACCCGCTCCTTCCGCGAACTGGATAGTCAGGCGCAGATTGACGCCGCCCTTGAAGAAGGGCGGCTCCTTTTTGCAGGCTCCTGTGACTTTATTTTCGGGGCACAGAAGCTGGGGCAGCTTCCTCCGCAGACTCTGCCGGAAATTGCGTTTGCCGGGCGTTCCAATGTGGGTAAGTCCAGCCTTGTGAATGCGTTGACGGGGCGCAAGACACTGGCTCGCGCTTCTTCCGAACCGGGCCGTACCAAACAGTTGAACTTCTTCAATCTGGCGGATCGGCTGATGCTGGTGGATATGCCGGGGTATGGATACGCCAAGGCTGCGAAATCCGTGAAGGAAGACTGGCAGGAAATGATGTTTGATTACCTGCGGGGCCGTCCTGGCCTGAAGCGGGTGATGTTGCTGCTGGATGCGCGGATTGAACTCAAGCCGCATGATGAAGAGGTCATGAAACTGCTGGATCGCGCTGCGGTCAGCTTTCAGATCGTTCTGACCAAGTGCGATGCCGTGAAGCCAGCCCCTCTGGCCCGCAAGGAAGAAGCCATACTGGCTGTGGCACGCCGTCATGCCGCGGCATGTCCGTTTCTCTCCCTCTCCAGCAGTGAGACCGGGCAGGGTATTGAACAGTTGAGAGCGGAACTGGCGGAATTCGCGCTGCCGTCGCAGTCCTCCTAGTTTCGGCAGGTTTGAGAGCAGGAAATTACACCATGACCATCGCCAAGCCTCCCATTATGGAGCCGCATCAGGAAGCGGCCATTCTGGCCGGTGCGCTGCCCTATCTGCGCCGCTATGCCGGTGACACCATTGTGGTGAAATACGGCGGTCATGCCATGGGTGACCCGGAACTGGCGCAGACCTTCGGGCGGGATATCGCCTTGCTGAAGCTGGTTGGCATCAACCCCGTGGTGGTGCATGGCGGCGGTCCCCAGATCAACAGCATGCTCAAGCGGCTGGATATCAAATCCACCTTTGTGGATGGCCTGCGGGTGACAGACGCCAACATGGTGGATGTGATCGAAATGGTGCTGGCCGGTTCCGTCAACAAGGAAGTGGCAGAACTGATCAGTCAGGCTGGCGCGCTGGCGGTAGGTATCTCCGGCAAGGATGGCAAGCTGATTACGGCCCGCAAGTTGCAACGCACAGTGCGGGATAATGACAGCCAGATTGAACGGGTGCTTGATCTGGGCTTTGTGGGCGAGCCCGTGAAGGTGGACCCTCGTGTCATCTATGCGCTTTCCGGTTCGGGCCTGATTCCGGTTATTGCTCCTGTTGGGCTGGGGGAAGATGGCGCAACCTACAATATCAATGCCGATACGGCGGCTGGCGCTATTGCCGGGGCTGTGCATGCTACCCGTCTGCTGATGCTGACAGACGTTCCCGGCGTGCTGGATGCAAACGGCAAGTTGATTCCTGAATTGACAGCCGAGCAGGCGCGTCAGGCCATTGCAGACGGTGTGATTACCGGCGGCATGATTCCCAAGGTTGAAACCTGTATTCAGGCCGTGCAGGCCGGTGCGCGGGCTGCGGTGATCATCAATGGCCGTATTCCGCACGCGTGCCTGCTGGAACTGTTCACCGCTTCCGGCTCCGGCACACTCATCCGGGCGGACTAAGCCCCATGCGCGGCGGCTGACGGTAGTGCCTGAGGCACTGCCGGATGGCTGTCCGTGTGTCATGATGCGTTGACAGGCATCGGCCCTGTCCGCATGGTCCATCCGTATTTTTCGTATCGGGTCGGCCTGCCCCGATTGGTTCCATCATGTCTGACGGTGTCTTATGACTGAAGCTACTCTCCGCGCTCATATTGAAACTCTGTGGGAAGCACGTGATCGTGTGTCTTCCGCTACCGTCGGTGAAGACCGCAAAGCCATTGAAGACGCTCTGGAAGCTCTGGATTCCGGTCGTCTGCGTGTTGCTGCCCCCAGTGAAGATGGCTGGGTGGTGCATGAATGGCTGAAAAAGGCGGTTCTGCTGTCCTTCCGGCTGAATGACAGTGTTGTCATTCCGGGTGCTGCGGCAGGTGCTCCGGCTTATGACAAAGTGCCCGTCAAGTTTCAGGGGTGGGACCAGGCCCGTTTTGAAAAAGCCGGTTTCCGCGTGGTGCCGGGTGCCGTGGTACGTTATTCCGCCCACATTGCCCCCGGTGCGGTGCTGATGCCCAGCTTTGTGAATGTGGGTGCCAACGTTGGCAGCGGCACCATGGTGGATACCTGGGCTACAGTGGGAAGCTGCGCACAGATTGGCAAGAACTGTCATATCAGTGGCGGTGCCGGTATTGGCGGTGTGCTTGAACCGCTTCAGGCTGCTCCGGTCATTATTGAAGATAACTGCTTCATTGGTGCCCGTTCAGAAGTGGCGGAAGGCGTGATTGTTGAACGTGGGTCCGTTCTGTCCATGGGTGTATTCCTCGGGGCTTCCACCAAAATTGTGGACCGCGCCACGGGTGAAATCTTCATGGGCCGCGTTCCCGCCTATTCCGTTGTGGTGCCGGGCACGCTGCCGTCTTCCAACCCCATTGGCGCAGATGGCAAGCCCAACCCGCAGTTGGCCTGCGCCGTGATTGTAAAGCGCGTTGATGAACGCACCCGTTCAAAAACGTCTATCAACGATCTCCTGCGCGACTAAGCCGCAGGATAGAGGCAGCATGAGCGGATCAAGCCCCGAGCATATCCCGCCCGTTGGGGCAGCAAGCGCCGATACGGCTGGTGTGCAGGCGTTGCCTGTGCCCACCGATCCGGTTGCTGTTGCGCAGGCGTTGATCCGCCATCCCTCAGTTTGTCCAGACCCCGGCCCGGCGCAGCAGATGCTGGCCGTCATGCTGGCGGAACTGGGATTTGATGTCTGGCATCTTCCTTATGGGGAAGGGGCAGAGCGCACGCCTAATTTTTTTGCCCGGCGGGGTAAAACGGGTCCGCATATCTGTTTCGCCGGGCATACTGATGTTGTGCCGCCCGGCAATGAAGCTGCGTGGACCCATCCGCCTTATGCTGCCGAGATTGACGGCGGTGTTCTGTATGGCCGGGGTGCCTGTGACATGAAAGGCGGCATTGCCGCGTTTGTGGCCGCTGTTGCCCGGTTTATGCGTAAAGGTCCGCATTCAGGCTCCATCAGTTTTCTGATTACGGGAGACGAGGAAGGTCCTGCCACCTACGGTACCAAAAAAGTGCTGGAATGGATGGCGCAGGAAGGCCAGATCCCGGATTATTGCATTGTGGGTGAACCAACCAACCCCATAGCCATGGGCGATATGGTCAAAATTGGCCGCCGTGGCAGTCTGAACGCTCATATTGTTGTGGAAGGTGTGCAGGGGCACGTGGCCTATCCTCACCGGGCGGATAATCCGGTGCATCGTCTGCTGACCATTCTGGCTGCCCTGCAGGCTCACCCTTTAGATAATGGGTCTGACTGGTTTGAGCCTTCCAGCTTGCAGGTCACCAGTGTGGATGTAGGCAATCCTTCTACCAACGTGATCCCGGCACGGGCGGAAGCACGGCTGAATATCCGGTTCAATGATCTACATACCGGCGCAGGCCTGACCGGCTGGCTACGGACACTTTGTCGCCAGCATGCTCCCAACGCTCGTGTTGAGGTGAAGATCAGTGGAGAGTCGTTTCTCACTGCACCCGGCGCGGCAACAGATGCTCTGGTGAAAGCCATTGAGCATGTAACGAAGCGCACACCCAAGCTGGATACGGGGGGCGGCACATCTGATGCCCGCTTTATTGCGCAATACTGCCCGGTATCCGAGTTCGGGTTGGTGGGGGCCAGCATTCATAAGGTGGATGAGCACACCTCGGTGGCAGATCTGGAAACACTTACCCAAATATATGAGACCTTTCTGGAAGGGGTCATGGCGTGATTTCTAATTCGGGAAAAATGGGAAGTGGGCGGAAAATCCTGCAAGGCATGCTGCTTCTGGCCAGTGGACGGCGCGAAGGCATAACCTGCTTTGAGGGCACGCCGGACGCATTTGGGGCGGCCATTGCTCCGCAGTTGGCTATGCTGATTGTGGGGCTGTTGCAGGTTTTTCTGGTGTCGGACAAACTGCTGGGCCTGACCAAAATCCTGCTTTCTCTCTGCGTTGTTCTGCTGCCTGCGGTGGTGTCACAGTTCTATGCGCATCGCTGGGGGCGGGATGTTCTATGGTTGCGCTATATAACGGCCGCCACGTGGTGCAACTGGGTGGTGCTGCTCATTTCTCTGGGGGCAACCATTCTGGCAGGGTTGCTGTTCCCGGCCATTCTCACACAGCCTGGGTTTATGGGCGCTCTGGTGCTGAGCGTGGCTGTGTATGAAATGTGGCTGCAATGGTATGTGGCGCGTGTTGGGCTGGGGCTTAGCCGTGGCCGCGCGTTGCTGCTGTATGTTTCCATACTGGCTTCCACATTGGTGCTGTATGCACTGGCCGCGCTGTTGCCGCCTCATTACATCGTGCTGAAAGATCTGCTTCAGCCGATGATCAACGTGAAGGCTGGCTAAGGGCTTCCCCTCAGGGTTGCCCCAGAGCTTTCCGCTTTTTAGCTTTGACGACCGCGGTATCCAATGCGGAGAGGAAAGTGGAGCGGTCTGAGCGGGCAAAGCTTCGCCCCCCCTGTGTGATGACGCCTGTATTGCGCAGATCATCCATCAGGTTCCGCATGGCGAGCGCCATACCTATGGCATTTTCATCAAGAATACGGCCACGCGGGTCCAGCACACAGGCTCGGCTTGCAACGCACCGCGCAGCAAGCGGAATATCCGCAGAAATTACGATATCATGGGCCAACACATTGTCGGCAATCCAGTTATCCGCAACATCCATACCTTCTGAAACAACAATACGGTCAATGAGAGGTGATGCCGGAATGGCGATCATCTTGTTGGACACCACATACGTGTGCAGCCCATAGCGTGCGGCCACGCGGTAGGTTTCGTCCCGCACCGGACAGGCATCGGCATCTATAAAAATACGAATCATGCAGCCAGTGTAGCACAGGATTTCTGAGCTGTTGGGAAACGTCCCGTCACGACGCCCTCAGGAGAAAGGATCAGGTTCATACCCCACGCCTGTAAGATACAGGCCTTCAGGCGGGGCCGTGGGGCCTGCAGCACAGCGGGATTTTGCCTCAAGCGCCTGCGCAATGCGTTCTGGCTTCCAGCGTTTCTGGCCTACCAGGCTAAGCGTACCCACCATGTTGCGCACCTGATGGTGCAGAAATGAGCGCGCTTTGGCAATAATCCAGACTTCATCGCCGTGCCGTTCCACGGTCAGGATATCCAGCGTGCGGAAAGGGCTTCTTGCCTGACAGGCCACGGCCCGGAAGGAGGTGAAATCATGCGAGCCGATCAGGTGATTGGCTCCCTCCTGCATGAGGTCAATATCCAGCGGCGAGCGCAGATGCCATACGTGATTGGTCGCCAAAGCGGGCCGGGTGGGGCGATTGAGAATACGGTAACGGTAGGAACGCCATGTGGCAGAAAAACGGGCGCTCCAGTCCAGCCCTACGGGAGCGGCTTCCAGCACGGCAACGGCGTGCGGCTTGAGGTGATAGCTTAGTCCGTCTCTTACCCGGTAAGGCAGCAGCGGCATGTCGGCCGGAAAATCCAGATGCGCCACTTGTCCTGTTGCATGCACACCGGAATCCGTCCGGCCAGCAGTAATGCTGGAAACCCGGCGCCCGCCCGCCATGCGTGTGGCGGCTTCCTCAAGAAGTGCCTGCACGGACAAGCCGGAAGCTTGGCGCTGCCAGCCGACAAGCCCTGTTCCATCATATTCCAGCTTGACGGCCCATCGCTGACAAGGGGGAAGGTCTTGCAGAAGGGGGAGCGGCTCCATTGGCAGATCAGACATTATGGAACGGTCACAGAAGAAAGAGAGATCATTCTGGCTGCGGGGCTGAAGCAGAATCATCCTGCGGGCTGAGCAGAACCGTGCCCGGCGGGAGCGGATGCCCACGCAGAAAAGCTTCTGCCTCCATCATTCCACGCCCCGGCTTTTGCAGGCGCGTCAACTGCACAGCACCTTCGCCACACGCCACAGTCAGTTTGTCATCCAGCACAGTGCCAGCTTTTGCAGAGTGTTTGTGCTGAGGAAGAGGAACGGCAGCGCCGATTTTAAGCACCATTCCATCCTCCAGCAGAGTAAAGGTACCAGGCCATGGCGTAAGAGCCCGAATACGCCGGTCTATGGCGATGGCGCTTTCCTGCCAGTTGATACGTCCATCCTCACGGGTGAGTTTCTGGGCGTAGGTGACGCCATCTTCCGGCTGTGGCGTAGCCGGAGGTTGATCCGCCAGGGCCTGAACAATCAGGGTGCCGCCCAGAGCGCTGAGAGCATCATGCAGTGATGAGGCGGTTGTCTGCCCGTTAATGGGAACGGAGCCGCGCAACAGCATGGGGCCGGTGTCCAGACCCGCTTCCATCTGCATGATGGTCACTCCACTTTCCGTATCACCAGCCAGAATGGCGCTCTGGATAGGAGAGGCTCCCCGCCAGCGTGGTAAAAGGCTTGCATGAATGTTCAGGCAGCCGAGCCGTGGTATGTCCAGCATGCTCTGCGGCAGAATGAGACCATAGGCCGCTACCACGGCCACATCTGCCTGAAAGGCTGCAAATGCGGCCCATTCATCAGTATTTTTCCGCAGGGAGACCGGATGCCTTACTGGCAGGCCGAGCGTCTCAGCCGCCTGATGAACGGGAGACGCCCGGAGCGCCTTGCCTCGGCCAGCGGGGCGGGGTGGCTGCGTGTAAACGGCAGCAATCTCATGCCCTGCCGCATGGAGAGCGTGCAGGGCAGGCACGGCAAAATCTGGCGTACCCATGAAAATGATGCGCATACACGTGGCCTCCGGCCTTAGGAGCGTTTCTGCTTCTGTTCCTTGGCCAGACGCCGCAGGATCATGTTACGGCGCAGCGTGGAAAGGTGGTCCACAAACAATACGCCTTCAAGATGGTCGATTTCATGCTGCATGCAGGTGGCCAGCAGGCCGTCCACTTCCCGCTCAATCAGATCACCTTCAAGGCTGCGCCATTTGACACGCACCTGCTCTGGCCGGGTGACTTCCGCATACTGGTTGGGCAGGGAAAGGCAGCCTTCTTCCCGGGCGGCCAGCGTTTCTGATTCCGCCACAACTTCCGGGTTGATCATGATAATAGGCTCACGCGCGTCTTTCTCGCCCAGATCCACCAATGCAAAGCGCAGGCTAAGGCCAACCTGCGGGGCGGCAAGGCCAATACCTGGTGCTTCATACATGGCCGAGAACATGCTGGGGAGAATACGGCGGATTTCTGCCACATCTTCGGGTTTGACCTCACGGGTCTTGCGCCGCAGCACGGCATGCGGGGCAACGAGGATCGGCATGGGCGCGGCCTCGGCCGCTGCAGCGGCAATGGCTGCGTCTGTCAGAGCTGCGTTTGTCATACGCCCGATTTAGCGCCCCAGGCTTCAGGATGCCAGAGGCAACCAGCGGAATGAAGGCAGAAAACGTGTGAAATATGCCGCACTGTGGCGCGGAATGTTCACAAACTGTGCCAAAGCAGGCCGTATGACCATGCAGGATGCGGCACCCTGTCTTGCGTTGCGGCTGCGGTCTCCCATATCGTGAAGAAACCGGATGCCATCAGGGTCCGGTCCTGTCTCGCTCAGAAAGGAGGAGGCTCTATGTCAGGCAGAGTATTTGGCTCGCCCATGTTTCTGGGGTTTGATCATCTTGAACAGATGCTTGAGCGCGCCAGCAAAGGGGCAAGTGACGGTTATCCGCCCTACAATATTGAGCAGATGGCCCCCAACAAGCTGCGGATCACGCTGGCGGTTGCCGGCTTCCGGATGGATGATCTGCAAATCACGCAGGAAGACAACCAGCTTGTTATCCGTGGTCGGCAGGTGGAAGACGCGGAAGAGCGTATTTTTCTGCATCGGGGGATTGCATCCCGCCAGTTTCAAAAGGCTTTCGTGCTGGCTGAAGGCATAGAGATAGGCGGTGCATGGCTTGATAACGGACTTTTGCATATTGATCTGTTCCGTCCGCAACCGGAAGTGCGTGTAAAGCGGATCGAGATCATGCAGGCTGGCCAGAAGGCGCATCCTGTTAATGGCGCAGCCGCCCTGAAACCGCGTTCGGCCCGTGTGCTGCATACGGTGGATGAAAGAGAGGGCAACTGAAGGCCTTGCTCGCCCTTTTTGTGAAAGGAAAAGGGGATGGAAGGTGGTTGCAGTATTGGTTTTGGCAAGGATTGAGGAGGGCACTATGAGAGTCACGACTCAGAATGGACGTGTTGAGCTTGTGCCAGATCAGTCGGAAACCCCGGTTGATGTCCACCAGCTTTCTGAAAATCAGTTCCGGTCTCTAGGGCTGGAAAATGTTGCTTACATTCGTCCCGCCCTGACAGAAGATGGCGAGGAAGGATGCGCCATTCATGCCGCCGACGGTTCCCCTCTGGCCGTGGTGGATGATATGGAAACGGCATGGGGAATCATTCTCCACCACGATATGATCCCGGCCAGCCTCCAGTAGGTTCTGGCGCGAGGAAAACAGGAAAAACCCTGCTTTTTTATAAAAAGGCAGGGTTTTTTTGTGCGTCATATGGCAGGTGTGGATTATTTTTCTGAGTATCAATTGCAATTACACGAGGTAGAGTGCCGTGGGTCACGGATGCCGA
The DNA here is from genome assembly GCF_001499615.1 of Acetobacter senegalensis. Taxonomy (NCBI): domain Bacteria; kingdom Pseudomonadati; phylum Pseudomonadota; class Alphaproteobacteria; order Acetobacterales; family Acetobacteraceae; genus Acetobacter; species Acetobacter senegalensis. The sequence continues at coordinate 2,829,793 of NZ_LN606600.1, forward strand.
AGATGGGAGCGGGTCAGGATAATGATCCTGACCCGTTTAGCGTCAGCTCTCTGAACTCTTTGCTGCTCGGAAACGTGACATTACGGGGGCTCGAAGGAAGGGTTGGAAATTGGAAGGAGGGCAGGAAGTGTGAGCGGAGCGCCTGCCGTTAGGCGGAATATATGTTTTAAGGAGGGGTATTCGGCAGAGGGAACAGGACAAAAGTGCAGCATGCACAAACCCGATAGATCCTGTGTTGTCACTATTTCGATGTAGACATAACTGATAATTTTTTATGATATGTGTTTGTTAGGTATATTTTATGCCGTGGGATTTCATAATGATAAAAATAAGATATTTCCTTTTTTTATTCTTGGCTTTGTTTTGCGTGTTTGCAGCATTCAGATGCTGGACTGTGCCGAATGTTCTGATCTTTCGATCCGAATCTGTCGGCGATATTTATGTTCCAACATTTTATCCGCCAACAGATACAGCGCGTCTGAAATTCAGTGACGGAGCCGTTTCAGCGGTATCGGTCCATCCTGATAGCGCCCCCATTGTGCAGTCGAACGGCCTCTCCATTTATCGTGTGCCTTCCACGTCTCCTTTCTGTCACGCCACACCGAAGTTTTGTGTTCCAGGACGGGAAGGGGTGATTGTTTTATCCGGCCAGAATGAAAAGGGTCCTGTCTTTTCATCTTCTTACGCAGTTCTCACGGAGGTAGATACTTCTCTGTCTCATTTGCGTCATCTGGTGAATAAAAGCAGTCCATCTCAAAGATTGTTTGTTGTTTCTTTGAATGGGAGAGTGAAGTCCGTAAAGGAGTTGCAGAATTCTGGTAGCGATTTTTCTATAAACCTTCGTGATTTTGAAGAATTTTCGTACAAATTTCTCATATATTCTTTTGTTTCTTCGGCGTTAATTGTATTTTCCATTTATATTTTACTCTCTCCTGGCTCCATGAGGTTTTTCAGAGAGCTTTATGAACAGAATAAATTTTCATCTTTGTTTGTCTGCGTCTTGTGGTTGCTATTTTATATATGTGTTTTTCCGTCGATGTTTTGTCATGACACGATTATTCATAATGCAAATGCTCAAATCTATACAGAATGGTATTCAGGATTATACTTTATATATAATTCCTGCGTCCGAATTATAGGGTTTGAGTGGATACAGCTTGTCCCGGCGCTTGCTGGTCTCCTGAGTGTTTTGCTTTTGTTGAGATGTGGGTCTCTGGCCATGGCTGGTCGTCCGATCTGGCAAAAACGGCTTCTCTCCGCTGCGACTGTAGGGCTGTTCGTTTGCAATCCGGCAATCATCATCTCAATGTTCTCTCAACAGAGATATTTTGTTGTCATTACCGTAGTGTTTTTAGCCATAAGTCTCTGGTTTTATGGTTATTTTAAATCACTTTCCGAAAACCGCCCCTTTTCTCGGTCATTGGCGGTGGCGGTTTTGGTTCTTTGCGGATTGTCATGGCTATTAAGAGCAGAGTATTTGGCGGTCTTTGCTGTTTCCATACTCTTTTTTGTGTTCAGTAAAGTGGCGGCTGGCCGTAGTCGGCTGCTTGTTGTGGCGGGTTCTGTCTGTTTCATCATATTTATGAAGATGTTTATAGATCATGCCATGCCAATATTGTACGATTATAATAAAGACCTGGCCAAATGGAAGTATTTGACAGTTTCAGATATTTCCATGAGCTACCCTTATATTTGTCAGGGGCAGGTGGATCAGGAGCTTGCTGGGATAATCGGATATTTTGCTCCAGCCCAGAAGGTCTGTGAGGTCGGGCCAGAATCATTCTGGTGGGGAATGATGTCAGGAAAGGCCGGTCTCAATGCGGTTCCCACAATGCGAAATCTGCAACAGCGGGTCGTTTGGGATATTAAAAATAACTGGCGGCCTTTTCTTCACTATCGGTGGGAGACCGGCCTTCAGCTATTCTTCGGTGATATCTGGCAAATGGATAGCCGCTATAGACGGCGGGATATTGCCAGGGCGACGGGTGTTCCGGTCGATATCAATACAACGATCCCAGATGTTTTTGGTCTTATCAATGATCATCCTGCAACGCGAGGACTGAACAGGGACATTATTTCATTGTACGTGCGGGCCAGTCAGGCGGTCAATATCAAGGGGCTTGTCGTTATAGCAGTGGTTTCCATTGTGGCTCTGGCGACTGGATGGAGTTGGCTTACGCCTTTGTTCAGTCTGTTGTTCGTCGCCATGGTTATTCCTATTGTCTTGGTGGCCCCTACCGTTAATTGGGCTTATCTCGCATTTATTCCAGTATGGGCTTCTTTTTCGGTACCACTCGCAGTTTGTGAAATTCTTGTTACACAAAGATATTTCAAAAATTACGCGCCGCGAGGATGGCTGGCTTCAGGTTTTCTGCATATGCAGCGGTTTGTTCGGTTTGCCGCGCTTTCTGGGGGATGCTGGGCGCTGGATGCCGTCACTCTGCTTGTGCTGAACCATGCAGCCCATCTCCCCCCGATGTTGGCTAATATGATCAGTTCCTGCCTGGCAGCATCAATCGTTTTTCTGGTTTCCTGTCGCCATATTCATGGGGCGTCTGGTGATGGTCTGTTAAAACGGTCTGGTTTCTATATTGCCTATACACTTCTGCTTATTATCGTTGCATCTACAGTGTTGCCTGTTCTGATGGGCTATCTTGTGCAGCTTGGCGGGCTAAATCTAACCGGTGGAAGACTTCTCTTGCTGGCCAAAATTATTATAACTCCTCCTCAGCTCATCTGTAATTTCTTTGTATCGCGTCTTGTGGCGCATTATACCTTTCCTTCTCGTGATCGCTGAGATATGGCGTCAGGTAGAGATTGCGCTTTATCCCCAAGAGCCATGACTGAATTTGAATGATAAGTAAGTGAAAAGGAGGTCAAGCCGGATGGTGTCAAATTCTCCGCGCATACTTGTATTTGTTCCAATGTATAATTGTGCATTACAAATTCCGCGCGTTATAAAGCAATTAACCAACCCGCGTGTCGCAAAACTGATTGACGGTCTTGTCTGCATTGATAATCGCTCCACGGACCAGACCGCTGCAGCCGCTGCAGCCGGACTTGAAGCCCTGCATCAGATTTCACACCGCACTTTGCTCCGTAATGATGATAATTACGGACTGGGCGGATCGCACAAGGTTGCCATAGAGTTTGGACGTCAGCATGGTTATGATTTTCTGATCGTGCTGCATGGTGATGATCAAGGGAACATAGAGGATCTGCTGCCCTATCTGGAAAACGGTACCTATCTGCGCGAAGACTTTCTCATGGGGGCCCGTTTCATGAAGGGGTCTCGCTTGCAGGGATATTCTCTACTGCGCACGAATGCCAACCGAGCCTTCAATCTGATTTTTTCAGCAATTTCCCGCCGTCGTCTATATGACCTTGGTTCCGGTTTGAATCTGTTCCGGCTTTCCGCATTTGATGACGATTTTCAGAAACGTTTTGCTGACGACCTGACGTTCAACTATTATCTGATTCTAGTGGTTGCCGCACGGTCCTTCCGGTTGCGGTTTTTCCCGCTGACTTGGCGGGAACAGGATCAGGTCTCAAATGCAAAGCTGTCGCGCATGGGGTTCCAAATTCTGGCTTTGCTGATGCATCGGGTTAAATCGCTCTCTGCATTTGAAAAGGATGATCATCGGGCTATTGCACGTGATGCCTATCCCTCTACCGTGATAGGATCATGGCAACGTGATGGGGCAGGTGCTTCTGTCACCAGCCCTACCTGAAGAATACTTTTGATGATCTTTGTTTCTGACAACTGGATAAGAAAAGTTTCTCTTTTTCAGAATGGCGTTCGTATAGGGCTTTTTCGGGGACGGTTCCTGCTGACCGCATTGGCAACCCTATGTGTGTTGGCGGCGGGTTGGTATATCGGCCCCAAACTTCTACGTCCGTCGTTGTCCATAACAATTATTGTCACAATGCTTGTCTATTTTTTGGCTCATTGTTTCAGGGCAATGCGGCTGTGTATAATTTCCGGCCCACTACTGAAAATGCCAGCGCGGACCATTTTTCTGCTCCATTTTGCAACGGCACCGTTTGCGATCATTCCCCCTTTCAAATTGGGGGAAATTGTCCGCTTCTACACCCTCTGGACAATCAGCCGGAAACTGTCTGAAACTATAGTAACCGTTCTGCTGGATCGCCTCTTTGACGCGATCATCCTGTCCCTCCTACTGGCGTGGCTGGTCATTAACGACCATATCGATAGTGTTATGGATGAAAGCACACGTACCGTGCAGTGGATGATCCTGGCGGTAACCATAAGCGCCGGCGTATGTTTCCTGATCGGCCCCCGTGCATTAAGCAGTCTGCAACGTTATGTCATGATTCATCATTCAGGGCGCAATGTGCTGGTAAGCCTGCGCCTGATTGATGTTTTGCGCAAAGGCACAACGTCTGGTGAAGGATTGCTCCGCCAACAGGGGCCTTTGCTCATGATGATTACGGTTCTTATCTGGGGGCTGGAACTGGTGGCCGCAGCTTTGTTTACCCCCGTGGCGATCTTTCCAGAGTTCCATAATGCGGGTGTCTTACTGATCAACCGGACTGTACAGGAATGGCATGCCGCCTTTTCCTCCTTCATTGATCCAGCTTTAGCCACGTCCGCGGCAAGCAGTATTCTGGCGATATTTATTGTCTGGCCGCCTTCGGTTTACGGGTATCTTACGCGCATCATAACACCCAGTTCGCGTAGTCAGCGTCTTAAATAGTGAAGTCGGTAGGAATTCGCGTGCCACATCATGTTACTGTTATCTTCGATGATCGCATTCCACCTCCCCCTGAGGTTGTCGCCATCATCGGAAAAGTGCCATTCTCCAGAATTGTGCGGCGACGTAAGCGTTTTGGAACTGAAATACAGGCTGCGGCAGAAAGCGCACATTGTGCGTTTCAGATCATCGAAACGGATGAGGCTGCAAGTGCGCTGGCACATCATATAGAAACGCGTGGCCCCGGTTTTCTCTATCTTCTTCTGCCGTCTTGTATTGCTCCGCTCTATATGGAGCAGCTAACACTCGTCATGAAGAAATCGGCTTTTGCGTTGGAAAGCACTTTTCTTGCGCCGATCAGCGGGGACGCAGCGGCTGTTATTCTGAAAGAAAAGGATGCCATTGCGTTTCTGCGTGCTGAAGATACAGAAGACCGACGCAATATTTTGCTCAGACTGTCCGAGGCTGCACCCGAGATGGTTGATCGGGTCAGTCTGGTTGATATCCGAAAACCACGAAGCCTATTCAAGTTCCTGGTAGGATCGACCGAAGCACGCCACTTTAATGATACGTTAGCAGAAGACGGCGTATTTCATAAAAGTTCATCCGACGTCGCCAAGATGGAGGCGGAGTATCGTTATTTCCACGTTGCGCCGGAAGAGATGAAGCGGTTTCTTATGCCGACTTTTCATTTTTGGGCAAAGGGCGGTAAAGGCGGATACTCCATGGAGCATTTGCCTGTTCCGGATGTGGCGCTCCAATTTATTCATGGTGCTCTGAAACCTGCGGATTTTGACCTTCTACTGGACAATTTTTTTTGCGTTTCTGGCGTCGCGTCGAAAAGGAAGTGATAACGCAGCGCATACACTTGCTGAAGGGCGGCGTCATATTCTTGAAAAGTTCGATGCCCGCATTGAACGCTGCTTGGACACGAAAGAAGGGCAGAAGCTGGACGCCATTCTAACATCAGCCGGACCCCGAGGTAACCTGCGTGCCATGCAGGCTGCGGCGCGACCGTTTATAGAAAAAGCTCTTGAGCAGTTTTCTGGCACACATCTGGTTTTTGGTCATGGAGATCCATGCTTCTCGAATATCCTGTTTGACAAACGTCTTGGTTTGATGCGGTTGATCGACCCCAAGGGAGCGACCAGTTTTGAAGCAGGTTTGATGCATCCCTTGTATGATGTCGCCAAGTTCAGCCATTCCGTGCTGGGTGGATATGATTTCATCAATAATGCCTTGTTCAACTGTAGTTTGAACGATCAACTGGTAATGGAATGTCATCTGGATGAAGGAGGCCCGCCCACATGGGCTCAGGATGCCTTCCGTCACCGTCTTGAAAAAACCGGGTTAGATGTGGGGGCTGTACGTGCTGTCGAGCTGTCACTTTTCCTGTCCATGTTGCCACTTCATTCAGATAGACCCAACAAGCTAATGGGTTTTGCGCTAACAGCGGCGACGATACTTGATGATTTGGAGAGTAGGGCATGATTGGTAAAGACAAGGTGCTGGTTGTCGATATTGACGGAACGCTGTGTGATATCAAGGCACAGGAAGAAAACTACATCGATGTTGCACCAGAGCCGCAAATAGTGGCGCGGCTACAGAAAATGCACGCTGAAGGCTGGCGTATTGTTCTGAGCTCTTCTCGCGGCATGCGTTCAAATGATGGTAATCTCGGGCAGATCAATAAAATCGTTGGGCCAGTGGTTCTGGAATGGCTGGAGCGTCACAAGATTCCTTTTGACGAGATTTATTTTGGAAAACCGTGGCCCGGTAAAGAGGGTTTTTATATTGACGATAGGTCTGTCAGGCCCAGAGAGTTTATTGAAAATGATCTGGCAGGTGTGGAAGCCTTGATAGCTCGTGATCGTATAGCAAAGGGATGAATATGAGCGGAGTAATGGCGATTACGATGGCGGGTATGGGATCACGCTTTAAAAAAGCCGGATACCATCAGCCAAAATATGAAATTGAGGTTCTAGGTCATCCCCTCTTCGACTGGTCCATGCTGAGCCTGACAGCCTTCCGCGATGCAGGGTGGCGTTTTTGTTTTGCAACGAGCAAGGACATGCAGGCAAAACCGTATATCGCTGCGCGATGCAAGGCATTGGGCATTATTATTGATGACGTGATTGAACTGGATCATGTGACAGATGGTCAGGCGACAACAGCATTGCTGTTAGCGCAGAAAGCGCCGTCTGACGCGCCGTTTGCCGTATATAATATCGATACGTTTGTGAGGCCTGGCTTGATGGCTCCCCCCGATCCGGCCCTCTGTGACGGCTGGATTCCTTGCTTCCGGGCGCCAGGGGATGGGTGGTCTTTTGTCAGGCTGGATGACGACCAGAAAGTGGTTGAAGTTCGTGAAAAGGTGCGTATTTCAGATTTTGCTACGCTGGGCCTTTACTGGTTCCGCAATGCACAGATGTATTGTGATCTTTATCACCAGCACTTTGCTCGGCCCGACGGTATGGAAAAGGGAGAGCGCTACATTGCCCCCATGTATAACCGTCTGATCGAAGCGCGCCAGCGTGTAACGATTTCCGACATTCCTGTTGAGGATGTCGGGATGCTGGGTACACCTGACCAAGTAAAGGCTTTTAGGGAAGCACCCACAGAAGCCGTTAACGAAACGTTAAAGCTGATGCCATAAATCGAGTTTTTATGGCTTTGTTTTGTGACCTTTGTGACTGTAGGGGCCACTGTGCCAGTGTGTCCCTTTCCTCGTGAGTTTGTGATCCCGGTAAGGTTAAGCTGACCAAGATGCTTGCTTATCGTGAGCAATTATAAGTTGCCTATTCAAATCATGGATCCAGGCAAGACTATGTTCCTGCAACAAAGCCAACCGGAACAGAAGCATAATGAACCGAAGACCGGTCTTCGGTTCGCTGCAAAAAATGATAGTGTCATTATTTTAACAAACGCGGTTAATATATTGTCTAATCAGTTAAAAGTGACGAAATATTTTTCCACAATCATATTGCATTAAGTTAATATTTGAAAGAATTGAGAAAAAGCAACAGTCTAGTTTAGATATCGTTTTTTGGAGAGAAAAGAGCAAACATATAGAGGCAGCGCTTTATTGGAAATAAGGTGTTCTTAGTTCCACACTGGTAACAGTGTTATCTGCGTAAGAGGAGGGGGAAGCGTGAGTGAGCGTATCAAGGAGGACAGAAATGCGGGGAGTAGTTCATATTTCTGTTCATTGCAGCGCTTTAGTATCCCCGTTCAGGACGTTTTTCTGAGCACTCCCGCTCTTCAACCGTATCTAAGGTGCGCACAGGGGACTGTCTCGGGAGGGTTTCTGCGAGACTTGGTGTGCTGCATCCTGTTTGAAAAGAAGCTTCAGCTCGGTCGTATGTCTCGCTTGCAAAAGCAGGGCGGTTCTTGCGTCCAAAGAGCTTCTGGGGCTATATCCGTAAGAGATTTGGATACGAAAATATTTCCCACCATGATGCTCCCATACAGGAACACTACGCTGTGCAACGTGCTATAAAATGTGTTGTCCAGAAAGAGAGAAGAGTCCTCAGAATGTTTTATGATTTTAGGAAGAATTATGATTCTGATGAAAGAGGATTTCAACGCGATGAGATGACGAGTGCAGCCTTTTAGTGGCACGTTTATGCATTCTTGAGCGTGGGAAAATTCTTTTCATCCTTCCAGATGTAATGTCCTGAGCTGACGTGAAACGCCAACAAGATTACGTTTGATACGAACAAAGACGTTTGAAAAAGAGAGATAGATAAAATGAAGAAAAACGAGATTGTTTTCAAGAACGAACAATTCTCTTCTCCTCTTCAGGCGGGGAGCGTCAGTATTATCGTTCCAGTATATAATACAGAAAATTATGTTATTGAAACTCTGAACAGCCTTATGGGCGAAGAACAGGGCCGCCACGAAATTCTGGTTGTACATGATGGCGGAACTGACAACAGTTTAAATCTTGCTATTGAGTGGGCAAAGACTGTTGAAAACCCTGTTGCCATTATTGACCAAGCCAACGCGGGTCTTTCTCAAGCCCGAATGTCGGGTCTGTCACATGCACGTGGCGATTATATTGCCTTTCTCGACAGTGATGATGTGGTGACACCGGGTCTATACACCCGCATGGCGCGTTATGCCGCAGAGGAGCAGTGTGAGCTTGTGATCTGCCGAAGCGCGGTTTTTGATGACAGTAATAGCCATCTGAGTGACTTTTATGATGACTGGCTGTGGAATGATCTGTTGCAGAATGCTCCATCAAAAACAACATCGCTGAAAGACTCTCCCATGTTGCTTCGGTTGGAGCCTAACGCCAATACACGGGTTATGAGTCGTGCATTCATGGTTGCAGAGGGAATTTGTTTTGAACAAGGGCTGATTTTTGAAGATCTGCCCCCTCATACTCACGAAATGGCAGCCGCCAGGCGCATCGGTCTTTTGAATGAAACTGGCTATCATTATCGAATTAACAGGCCTGGTAAAATCACACAGGAACGCAGTCAGCGCAGGTTCCATATTTTCAAAAGTGTTGAGCTTGCTATTCAATATGGGAAGCAATATTCGATCGATAATGAAGCAGGTGCCGCACTTGTCAGTTTGATGACACGTATGATTATTTGGTGCGGAGAAAATGTGCTCCTCCCGCAAAGGCAGGAATTTTTCACGCAGGCCTGTGAACTATACGCGACCATCCCGGAAGACTGGTTTGCAACGTATCATAGAGTTTTTTCTGAAAACCCATGGGAAATCAGGCAGTCTCTTTTCCTGAAAAATAATGACCGTCTTGCTCTGGTTAAAGACACGCTTGCTGTGCACGAAAAAGAAGATGATGCCTCTTCTGAAGCCCAGTCCAGTCTGCTTGCCAACGGGGACGCGCGTCCAGTCATACATCCCAAGCGATTGGTGGGAGCGGCCAAAAGGCGATTGGGCAATCTGATGAACAAAATGTCCAACATTTCCGGCTCCTGATAGCGAGAACAGGCTGATGATCCGTTTTTCCAATTTTCATAGTCATATTCGTCAAATACCACTTTCTGTTCCTGCGCATATTAGAGACGAGGATGTCGGGCGCTTGGAACATTCATGGTTCGGTCCACGTTTCTGTTCTCAGAAACGTAATGGTGTCGGATTGTTTGTTGGTGGTCGATCCGGGTTGGAATGTCTGCTTCACCTTCATTACGCTCCGGAAGCTTCTGTTTATGTGGTCGAGCCGGATTTTTTCCTTCGTGCATCCTTGACCGGCTTGTTTGGAACGGATCCTCGTGTTTCGATTTATGAAAGTCTGGATGCGTTTCTTGCCGCAGCAAAAGATGTTGAAACACTTGATTTCGTGCGGATCGATGATGCGTATTACCCGACTGTTTGGACTCTGATTAAACATTTTAAAATTAAAGCACTCACGACAGAGATCCCATTTTCATGCAGCATTTATGATATCTCGGAACAATTACGTCCTCACGTCTCTTTTCTCTATCTTGCTCATGCGAGTGGACGTGGGCGGGGCTTTGATAAGCCTCAGCCTAAAATAGCTGTTTCTGTTATTGTGCCAGCTTATGGTGTTGCCGCTCAGCTTCCGCAATGTCTGGACAGTCTGGTTGAGCAGACATTGGAGCGGCTGGAAATTATTGTGGTGGATGATGGTTCTCCAGATGCCTGCGGAGAAATAGCCGACAGTTATGCTCAGAAATTTCCGGAGCGTGTTGTTGTTGTGCATAAGGCCAACGGAGGATGCGCTTCTGCACGAAATGCAGGGATGGCCGTTGCACGTGGGCAGTTTATCGGGTTTGTGGACGGTGATGACTGGGTTACCCCAGACATGTATTCCGATCTGTACAAAATGGCTGTGGAAAATGCAGCAGATGTTGCCCAGGGAGGGTACTGCCTTGCATATGAAGGCGGACTGATTGCCAATAGCAACGATATTTACGCAGGACGTGATGGCCTGTTTAAAAGATCTGGTATTGTTGATAATCCGCTCAGTCTGCTGACAGGCCAGCCTACTATCTGGCGGCGCATTTATGCGAAAGAATTGCTGACTGAAAACAAGATTATTTTTCCAGAACATATAAAACGTTTTGATGATCTTCCTTTTCAGTTTGAAGCTCTGAGCTTGGCACGGCGCATTGTAACGACGGCGAAGGATTATTACTATTATAGGCAAGGAAGGCTAGGGCAGGATATCCTTGCAAAAGACGAGAAATTGTTTGTACATTTTGATATTTTTGATTACCTGAAGCCAAGAGTAACATCGCGAATGCGCAATGATGTTATTGAGCAGCTTATGATGGTTGAAGTGAACACTCACATATGGGCTCTGGGGCGATTGGATAGTAATCTTGTGGAAGATTATAAAGCCCGTGCCATGCGGTCTCTGCATGATGGGTACAAAATGCTTGCCCCTAAAGCACGCCGAAAAATCATGGAAAAAGTGAATACGGAAATAGAAAAAGCATCACGTCATTAATACCCAGGCGCCCTTGCTCTTTTCGTGGGCAGAAAAGAGCAAGGGCGGGGGCGAAGGCATCTGTCTAGATGGTTGTTCTTGAAACCTTTCTATAAGCTTGAGCTTTCTGGCACAGAGGTTCGGTGGTCGGTATTTTCTCGGGAATAGAGAGCTGCGACATCTACCTGCGCCAGATGTCTTACTATCTATCTGGCTTCCTACCTGTCGCAAATGCGATTTTTTCTCACTCTCTTCTGAGTGGTTGTAACAACGAAATGGGTCTAAGGTTGTAGATCTAAATGTTTTGTTTGTCTGAAGAGGGTAGGTAATCTTATGAAAACCGGATTTTTTGCGAAGACTGTAAAACAATTTTCCTCTCTTGAAGAAAAAATAGAAGCTGTAGGGTGGAATACGGGTAATATCGTGTTCACGAATTCAATAATAAATCTCCTGGAATGTGAAATTGTTTCAGAAGATGCAGAAGAGGGAACACTCAGTAATTTTGACCAATTTATTACGACAGAACTGATATGGCTGCGTGAAAATGTGCAGCCGTGGCTTAGTTTAACAAAGCAATTGGAAAAGGCTGGAGATAAACCTCTTGTTCCGATTAGCATTGGCTTGCAGTCAAAATATTTTAAAAAAGACTTTTGTCTCCATCCGGAAATCATAAGCATATTAAAAGGAATGGAGGAGAAAACCTGTTTTGCAGTAAGAGGAATATATACATATGATATTTTATATAAAAACGGCATAAGGAATATGGAAGTAATTGGGTGTTCTTCATTATATCAGATCCCTCTCTATCAAAACTCATTTGATTTTCTAAAAGACTATAAATATGGAAAAGCTGTTTCCAATTTTCGGACATTTGATACGGATCTGACCGAAAAAGAATATAAAGTATTGAAATATCTAAGTAAAAATTGCGATGGATTTGTTGAGCAAACTTTTGATTACATACAAAATATAAATGGTTCAGATAGTGAGATAGATAAATGGATTGAGGATAGTAAAAGTATTTATTTTGATGTGGACACGTGGCTATTAAATAGCAAAAAATATAATTTTAGTATTGGGTCTCGGTTTCACGGGAACGTCATGGCAATTCTATCGTAACCGGCCGTTCTGTGCCGCCTTGATTATGCGGCCTTTTTGTGAAGCGTATTCGCGGGTTGCCAGTTCCATGGCAACAATTCGTGGAGGCGGTTGATCTTGTGTTCGTTGATGCGGGCGAGAACATCGGCGAGGTAATCGTGCGGGTTGAGGCCTGAAAGTTTTGCGCTTTCGATAAGCGTCATGGCATCAGCGATGTTGTCGCCCCCGGCGTCTGAACCGGCAAACAGATAGTTTTTCCGCCCGACGCATACCGGTCGTATGGCCCGTTCGGCAGGATTGTTGTCGATGGCAACACGACCATCTTCGAGGAAGAGGGTAAAGGCTGCCCACCGGTTGAGCGCATAACGGATTGCTTTTGCCAGTTCCCCCTTGCCAGGGATACGGGCGAGCTGTGTTTCGCACCATGCGTGGAATGCTGTGACACGAGGGCGGCTTTTTTCCTGTCGGACAGCCAGACGATACGGAGCAGGAGACCCGGTGAGCTGCCGCTCGATATCGTAGAGTTCCCCGATCTGCTCGAGTGCTTCCCTTGCGATTGTCGAATCACTGCCCTTCCAGACATCATGGAAGGCCCTGCGGAGATGAGCCCAGCAGGCCGCTTCGCGCACATGCACGGTTCCCGTTGCATCGGGTTTATACAGATCCCTGAACCCCGCGTAGGCGTCAGCCTGCAGAATGCCCCGGAACTGTGCCAGATGGGTCTGGGGATTGATCCCCTTGCGATCGGGAGAGAACCAGTAGGCCACGGCGGGCGGATCACTCCCGCCCCAGGGGCGGGGATCGCGCAGATAGGTCCAGATCCGCCCTTCCTTCACACCACGTGGTTTCCCAGCCTGGCGCAGACGGGAATCAAGAACCTGGATGGGTGTATCATCGGCATGCAGCAGGTCTGCCTTTACGACATCCTGACGGATCAGATCTGTGAGAGGACGCAGAACGGCAACGGCCTGACCACACCAGTCGATCAGGGTTGAACGGGGAATGTCCACACCCTGACGGGCAAAGATCTCGTTCTGACGATAAAGCGGGATATGGTCATCGAATTTCGAGACCAGGATATGGGCCAGAAGCCCGGGGCCAGCCATCCCCCGTGGAACAGGGCGCGACGGTGCTTCAGGCTGCACCATCGTTTCGCAATGGCGGCAGGATTTCTTCAGCCGTGCCGTTTCGACAACTTTCAGTTTTGCCGCAATAAAGTCCAGTATTTCGGTGACATCTTCGCCTACAAGACGCAGAGGACCGCCACAGGCAGGACAGGCCTCACCCGGGTCGAGAACAATACGCTCCCGTGGTGTCGTGTCAGAAACCTGTGGTTTGCCACGCTGCCGTGGGGGAGAGACTGCATCATCGCTGACATCATGCTCCCTGATATCAGGAGAAGGATCGGCTGCCGCGATGGCGATTTTTACATCTTCAAGGAGCAGTTCGAGCTGTTCAATCTCACGGTCTATCTTTTCTGAACTGGCCCCGAATTTCTGTTTCTGAAGGCGTGCGATCCGGATTTTGAGAGACTGGACAAGAGCCTCATACGCACGGGCCGACGCAGAAAGCCGGGCCACTTCGGTCTGCAGGGAAACAATCATTTCCCTCAGGATATCCGGATCATCAGGCAGGACCACGGGTGCAGGCGTCATTATGAAAAAATAGCAGAAAATCTAAGAAAATTCAAAAGGTTCTACACGATCACGCCATAAAAATCAGGCTACGCGAGACGGTGGTGCAGACCAGGAAGGGCGTCTCCACTCCATGCCTTCCCACAGCATGGCCATCTGTGCTGTCGTCAGGCGTGCAACGCCCTCTGCCGGAGACGGCCATGGAAAACGTCCCTTCTCAAGCACCTTGTAATAAAGACAGAACCCCTGACCGTCCCACATCAGAAGCTTGATCCTGTCGCCACGGCGACCACGAAAAGCAAAGAGCGCCCCTGATGTCGGGTTCTGACGCAGCACGTCCTGTGCCAGTGCTGCCAGACCCGATATGCCCTTGCGCATATCGGTCACCCCGCAGGCCAGATAGACACGCACGCCGTTGCCCACGCCAATCATGCCGTCTCCGCAATCTGGATGACCCGGGCCAGAAGATCTTCGGCAGGATGTCCCGTCACCCTGATACTACGGCCATTGCGCAGCACTATGGCCAGTTCGTCAGGTCCACCGCCAGATGTCACAGCAGGTGTCGTCACTGAAGCAACAGGAATAAACGCCACAGACTGATCTGGCGAAGATAGTCTTTGACGGAATGAACTCCGCCATTGGTAAAGGTGTTGGCGGGTCAGGTCATGCCGACGTGCCACATCCGATACACTCGCTCCATCCACACCAACTTCAGACAGTATCGCCAGTTTGCGTTCATCCGACCAGCGGCGACGGCGTTCAACACCAATCAGGATTTCCTGGGCCATTCTTACCTCTCAAATGACGTCAATAACGACGTCGTTAACGACGGTAAGTTACCAGTCACAATCTTTAATCATAAGGCGGCCTCAAACGGCCGGTTACATTCTATCAGGTGTTCCTGCATTGTTTTTGGCTATTGATAGTAGAACAAAAGAGATGACTAATTTTTTTGATCTACCGTCTCTTGAATTTGAGGATTTCGATGAATACAGAACGATGGAATATTATAGGGATTCCACAAACTACGATAATTTTATAAAAAAATATAATTACAACACTCAAAACTTTATATCTTACTTAAGTAAGTGCAATGTAAATATTTCCGAGAAATACAAAGAAAAATTCTCTAATTTTTTGCTTAAATAGTAAAAAAGGTATTGGCTGGTATAGAAAAATGAGGAAAGCGGGCGAGCAATATCTCTGTCGTATAAGTGGAGGGTTCTAAAAACCCTCTTTCCGCCTGTATAAAAACCGTATCCCAATTGATATTGGTACTATTGGGAAAATAAAAATAGGGGTTTTTAGCCCCCCAAGTTGAAAACGGCTTGCGTTTTGACTCATCATTGTCATGGGGTGAGTTATTCGATTTTACTATTTGATCTTGTTGCTGGATACCATATCTGGAAAAGTCATAAACATAATAGGGCAAGGCTACCCCAGCCAATATTTTCCCTGATGGCGAGCAACAACTTCGCTTGTCTCTCTTTGAGAGCATATCAAAAAGAACTATCAGGCCGTTCTTGATTGTTATTTCGAAGGAGAGGAGTTGCAGCCCTACCATTCTGTGGATGGATTTTCCTACTTCGTGCGACCGTGAACGTCCTCAGGTCATGAAGGAATGATGCCGTGTTATGGGCAGCATTCCTCGACTAATAAGGCTTCATCCAGTCAAGCACAACTCAACCGGGCCCCGTATCTACCCAGCCGATATTTCCGTCATCTCGGCGGAAAACCACGTTGATCTGTTGATTTTTCCGGTTTCGGAATAGCAGGATGGTGCTTGCCGCAAGGTCCAGCCGCATCACGGCTTCGCTGACGCTGAGGTGAGGGATGTCCGTGGTGTGTTCCGCGATTATAGCGGCGTATGTTTCCTGTTCCTCGGCTTCGTCTGTGGCGGCCTGTGTTTTATTGGCGTGTCCGTTTGCTTTGCCTTTTTTGTTCGGCGGAGGCTGTTGCAGGACATAGGAACGGCCTGTTTCGGGAATGGCGTCACTCTTGGTGGCACGAGCGTGGGACGTTACGCGCCGATGGTAACGGCGCAGCCGTTTGGCAATATGCTCGGCAGCGTCATCAAACGCGGTATTGGCGTCCGCAGCCTCCCCTTCACCTCGCAATGTAAGGCCGCGTCCGGCATGGACATTGATATCGCACGTGAAAAAGGAACGCGCCTTGCTGAAGGTGACCTTGGCTTCCAGCGCCTTGTCAAAATACCGGTCCGCCAGATTGCCCATATGGGTATTGACGCGGTGCTTGAGTGCGTCAGACAGATCAATCTGTTTGCCGGAAACATGAATATGCATTCGGATGTCCTTCCTTGTCTGTTACAAGCAGGACCGTCGCGCCTGAATCATGAGCCACACGGTGTTGCGGCCTGTTTTCAGGCGCTGGCGGCTTTAACCGTCAATCATGCAGCCATGGAGTCTGCATGATCTGAAGTTTATTTGGGCACGCTCTCGCGGGTGTGTCCATTCTTTTGTTACAGATTTAATGCATCACCAAGGCTGACAGTTCCCTCGCCATTCCAATGATTATGCAGGCAGCGCAAAAAACTGCTGATGTGGGGTTGCTGCCCGCAACGGCTACCGCGTACAAACGAAGCAGAGTTGCAAGCCAGACAAGGACATCATGCTTTTACGTTCAAGCCCACCTGCCAATATGCCTAAAATGCGTCGTAGCTGGCGGGCCAAACTTGTCGTGCTTGGTGTTCTGGCCACAGGCTATGGTGCCTTCATGTGGCATATGATGCACAGCAAGCCACCGGTTATTATGGAACGGGTGCTTATTCCGGTGGATGTGGTGAAAGAGAAAAAGCAGGCTGAGCCGCCTGCGCCTCCCGCGCCGCCTATCCCGTTGATACAGCCTCCACATGTGGATCTTCCGCCGCCAGTTATCCATCGCTAAGCATCTCCGCCGTCTGGGCAATCTTGCGATGGGTTAGCCGTCAGGCGTCGAGCTCCTGTTGAAAATCATGCTGTGCTACGTGGGGTAGAAGCAGGATAGGGCTTGAAGAAGAAGCGTAGTCGGATGGTTTCCCGCCCCTAGAGGCTTCTGTTCCTCATCATTTTTATGGAAACGGCCACCATGCGGGCGGGCAGGGCTTTTGGGGCCGGAATACATGCCTGCCAGAGAAAGGCGCGAAGGAAGCCTGTTGCAGGCCAGAGCGATCCAGCAGGTTTTGCAGGCAGCTTCCCTGACTATTACAGCGAGAAGCTTTCCCCCAGATAGACGCGGCGGACGTCTTCATGGGCCACAATTTCTTCTGGCACGCCCTGCATCAGCACCTGCCCACTATGCATGATATAGGCCCGGTCAATGACCTCGAGTGTTTCGCGCACGTTGTGGTCTGTAATCAGCACGCCAATGCCACGGTCTTTCAGGTGGGACACAAGATCACGAATTTCGCCCACGGCAATGGGGTCAATCCCGGCCAAAGGTTCGTCCAGCAGGATGTAATGCGGCTGGCTGGCAAGCGCACGCGCAATTTCCAGACGTCGACGTTCCCCGCCCGAGAGCGCCAGAGAAGGAGAGCGACGAAGGTGAGAAATACCGAATTCGCTCAGAAGGCCATCCAGCATCACTTCCCGTTTGTCCGGGTCCTGCTCCACCACTTCCAGAGCGGCCATAATGTTCTGCTCAACATTCAGGCCACGGAAAATGCTGGCTTCCTGCGGTAGATAGCCAATGCCCAGCCGCGCCCGACGATACATGGGCAACTGCGTAATATCGGCTCCGTCCAGCGTGATGGAGCCTGTATCTGGCTGCACAAGGCCCACAATCATGTAGAAGCTGGTGGTTTTCCCGGCCCCGTTTGGCCCCAGCAGACCAACGGCTTCACCCCGATGCACCTCAATGGAGACATTCTTCACCACTTCGCGCTTCTTGTAGGATTTGCCTATTCCGTGCGCAAAAAGCCCGTGCCCCGGTTTATGCTGGGCATTCAAGAAAGCCGGTTCCGGCCCGATGATGCGTTCTTCCACTGTTTCTTCAGCGGTCCAGGTAATTTCCTGAGTCATCCTTATTTCCTGTCTGACCCATCGCCGTTATTGGGCACCACAACCCCGCTTACCCGGCTGCCGGGGTGTTCGGTCATGGTGGCTAGGCCTGTATGCATATTGATGATGGCGGCCGCACCCTGGATCTGGTTGGCACCACGGGTGATATGCACGTTCCCCACAATCCGCGCAATGCCTGTATCCGGCACGTAAACCCCCCGATCCCCGGTTACGATTTCCGTTTGTGTTCTGACCCAGACATGGCCAAAGGCGTTCACTTTTTCCAGCTTGCCGGAGCCGTTGCTCAGTGGATCACCGGACGTCTGTTTACCGGCATCCTGCTGCCCATTCTGGGGTTGAGCGGTGTTATCAGGTGGCGCGCTGTACCCTACAAGCACATCCGCCCGAATCTGGCGTCCATCATTGGTGGTAACGGTGGCATTGCCGCGCCCGATGGAAATGCGCTGCTGGGAATAATATTCCATGGAATCACGTGCTGTTAGCAGATCCTGTGGGGTCACCAGTTTCATGGCTTTCCCGTTCATGACCAGCACAGCCTGATCCATGTCATAGACCGCCTTATCCCCCCAGGCCTGATCGGTCTGGGTGTAGATATGTACGTGCCCAATGGCCTCCAGCCGATAGATTTCATTCGCACCGGAAGAGTCTGGATCACCACCTGCGGCGGGTTGGCCTGACGCGGGTGGAGCGGCAGGGGGCGTGCCTGCCGTTGTATTGGCTGGTGCGGGAGGCTTCTGGTCTGTCCCGGCATCAGGGCCGGGGGCGGGGCCATCGGGCGCAGTCTTTTTACGATAATAGGCAATCAGCTTATCGGCCGTTACCGTAACATCGCCACGGATGGCTTTTGCCTGATCATAGGCAGTGACTTTTTTCTGGTTCTGGTCCCAGTCAAATCCTCCTACGGCGGTGACGGTAATCTGGCCACCGTGCGAGAGATCAATGGACTGGGCGTAGGCCATACCCGGCAGTAGGGTTGCCAGCAGAACGGCACCGAATGCCAGAGGAGAATAGCGAGGCAGCTGAAAGGGGGCGGCCTTCAGGCGCGCCAAAGCAACAGACGGCATAATCAGGATGCTTTCCCATCAGCGGGATGACTACCGCGATCATCATTCAGGATAAGGCGACCCGGGCCACGAAACTGGGCAATGCCTTCATGCTGGGAGAGCAGGTAGCCCTTTGCGTCCAGCACGCCAAATGGCCCTTCCGCCCGTACCCAGGAATCCGATGCAATAATGCTACGTTTGATATCAATATCCGCTACCGGACTATGCATCATCAGGCCATCATCACGATACAGGGTCACTTCTCCTGTCAGATCAAGAATATCCGCGTGCTGCATGTATACGCCTTTTTGTGAGCGCACCAGAATCCAGTCTCCGCCCTGTGTCAGAATATCGGCGGCGGGGTTGGTCAGGTCCATCCGTTCCGGGTTGACCTGATGCGCGCTGTCTGATGTCACCATGAAGGGGCGGTTGTGTTCGTCTACCCCTCTGTAAGTGGCACCCACCAGATTGCCGCTTTCAATCTTCACCTTGGAAATTTCCCGAATGGCGGCGCTGTTGGCGTTGATCAGCCGGTCCACCTCTGGCCAGACGGCAATGGAACTCAGCAGCAGCAGGGCGGTGGCGGGCAGAACCCATTTGGCCCAGCGCAACAGGGTGCGGCGGCGGGCAAGGGTTCCGGCATCAGGCGCAACCCGGCGCTGTTGGGCAGGCGCCAGCCGCTCGCGCTGCTGGCGAATGGTTTCTTCCGAACGGGCAAAATCATCCCGCTGGGGGGATTTTCTGGGCGGTTCTGTCATCCCACACCGGCCCGCAAAAGGTCATGGACATGCACCACACCCAAAGGCTTACCCTCGGCATTCAGCACAAACAGGGAGGTAATGGGTCGGTCACGCTCGTTCATCAGGCGCAGGGCGTCCGCCGCAAAAACATCAGGCCCGATGGTGAGCGGAGTGCGGTTCATGACATCCTTTGCCTGCGTAATGGTAAGATCAAGGTCCAACGCCCGGCGCAGGTCGCCATCCGTGATCAGCCCCGCCAGCTTGCCATTATGGTCCAGAATACCAATGCAGCCTAGGGCTTTGCATGTCATTTCCACAATCACGTCCCGCATGGGCGTATTTTCCTGCCCGATTGGCAGGGAACTGCCGGTCCGCATGAGATCCTGCACGGTCCGCAACCGCATGCCCAGCCGCCCGCCGGGATGAAAATTCCCGAAATCGTTCGCCGTAAAGCCCCGTTGCTGAAGCAGCGCAACGGCCAGCGCATCGCCCAGGGCAAGCTGCATGATGGTGCTGGTGGTTGGGGCCAGCCCCATGGGGCAGGCTTCCGGCATGGAGGGGAGGGTGAGCGCAATATCGGCTGCCGTGGCCAGCGTGGAGGTTGCTCTGCTGGTAACGGCCAGCAAAGGCAGTTTGCAGCGGCGGGTGTGGGCGGCAATATCGCCCAGTTCCGTGGTTTCACCTGAATTGGAAAAGGCCAGAACGGCGTCACCGTCCTGCACCATGCCCAGATCCCCATGGGAGGCTTCTGCCGGATGCACAAACAGGGCTGGGGTGCCGGTAGAAGCCAGTGTGGCCTGCACCTTGCGCGCGATATGCCCGGATTTACCAATGCCCGTTACAACCAGCCGTCCCGGTAGAGTGCTGATAAGTGCCACTGCCTGCGCAAATGCGCGCCCAAGGCTGTTTGGGTTCTGCAGGGCCTGTTCCAGCGCATCCAGCCCGGCGCGTTCTGCCCGCAAAACGGCCACAGCGTTTGCTGTCAGCGTGGCTTGCTGGCGTGCTGCGGTTGGGGAGGCGTGTTCCGAGGCGAGAAGCTCTGTCATGCGTCAGGAGGTCCGGGTTAAAACGGGTTAAGACCGGTGAGAAAATATATCTGGGTCTTCATACCCCAGAAGATCAAGCTGGGCACGGGCGGGCAGAAAATCGTAACAGGCCTGCGCCAGTTCCCGCCGACCTTCCCGCTGGAGAAGGGCATCCATCTTCTCCCAAAGTGCATGCAGATACAGAACATCGGACGCCGCATAGGCCAGTTGTTCGGGCTTGAGGTCAGGCGCGCCCCAGTCAGAGGTCTGCTGGTGCTTGCTCATTTCCACCCCCAGCAGCTCCCGGCACAGGGCGGCCAGACCATGCCGATCCGTAAAGGTGCGAACAAGGCGCGCGGCAATTTTGGTGCACACCACAGGACTGATCGTAATGCCCAGCGCATGCTGGAGAATGGCGACATCAAATCGCGCGAAATGCATGATCTTGGTCACGCTCGGATCGGCCAGAATTCTTTTCAGGTTGGGACAGTCATATCCCGTTCCGCCCAGAGAAGGAGGGACAAGCTGCACAAGATGAGCAGTGCCATCTCCGGCGGAAAGCTGCACAAGGCAGAGCCTGTCACGATAAGGCTTAAGGCCCATGGTTTCCGTATCAACGGCCACGGAGCCAGAGAACGTCACGTCATCCGGCAGATCGTTCCGATGTAATGTAATGGCACCTTCGGACGGGGGCCGGGATGAGGTCATGACCCGCTCCATATCTTTCTGTTAATCTGGCCAGAGCGATACCGCCGAGGGAAGGGATTGTCCATTCCGGCGCTCCTGCATCCTGTTTCAGGCGATTTGATGGTGAGCGCAGGATACTCTCTGTCATGATTTCTTTTGGAGAGGCTTCGTTTCGTGCTGGCTGGAGAGTCTGAAAAATTCAGTCTGTAGTAATTCATGTGATTTTATAAATATTATTAAAATATTTAAACTGAAATAAATGAAATAAAAAGATATACAACAAGTAGTTATTATTGTTTGCAGGGGATATTAATTTGCATGAGCTCATGAAATAAAATGACTCTCTTTTCCTTTACGTATTTTTGAACTTATGTCACATAAGCGCGCTATCTTTAATCATTAAGTTGAAGCGAAAAGTTGCTTTTCTTGCAAACAGGAAAGGCCGCTTGGCGTTGAGTTGGGTGTTGCGCAAGCCGGAGGCGCCGCACCCACGATAAATTTTGGAGGAAGAAAACCTTATGCAGGATTCTGGCACGGCGCATGCCCATTTTGGATGGTTCAAGCGCCGCAGGCAGATGAAGCCCGATGATATTACCGTGGTGGATAGCGATATGCTGAAACGTGCCGTAGGAGCAGCGGCTCTGGGCAACGCCATGGAATGGTTTGATTTTGGGGTTTATGGCTACATTGCCGTCACATTGGGGCGTGTGTTTTTTCCGTCCAATGATCCCACCGCCCAGCTTCTGGCAACATTTGCAACGTTTACGGTCGCGTTTCTGGTGCGGCCCGTGGGGGGTATGGTGTTCGGCCCGCTGGGGGATCGGTATGGGCGGCAGAAAGTGCTGGCATTCACCATGGTTCTCATGGCGCTGGGCACGTTTTCCATCGGGCTTATTCCTTCCTATCACAGCATCGGGTTAGGGGCTCCGGCGCTCTTGCTTCTGGCGCGGCTTGTGCAGGGGTTTTCTACAGGTGGCGAATATGGTGGTGCTGCCACCTTTATTGCCGAATATTCCACGGACCGCAGGCGGGGCCTGATGGGAAGCTGGCTGGAATTTGGCACTCTGGCCGGATACGTGGCCGGAGCAGGTACGGTGACGGCCCTTCAATTGGGGCTTGAAGAAAGCCAGATGCTGGCGTGGGGCTGGCGTATTCCGTTTCTGGTGGCGGGGCCGCTGGGGCTTCTGGGGCTGTATATGCGCATGAAGCTGGAAGAAACTCCGGCCTTCCAGGCGTATGCGGAGCAGGCCGAAAGCCGCGAGCATGACAAACCCGGCTGGACGGAACTGCTGCGTGTACATTGGCCACAACTGCTGAAATGCGTGGGGCTGGTGCTGGTCTTCAACGTAACGGATTACATGCTGCTGACCTACATGCCCAGTTATCTGAGTGTGACGCTTGGTTACCCGGAAAGCAAAGGCCTGTTGCTGATTATTATTGTCATGCTGATCATGATGCCGCTGAACGTGGTGGGTGGTCTCTTTAGTGACAAATTGGGGCGCAGGCCCATGATCATCGGGGCCTGTCTGGCGATCCTGCTGCTGGCTGTTCCCTCGCTTCTGTTGGTGCAGAGCCACAATAATATTCTTATTTTTCTTGGTCTTATGCTGCTGGGGCTTTCTCTGGTGTGTTTTACCAGTTCCATGCCCTCAACGCTGCCTGCTCTGTTTTATACGCCCGTGCGCTATACGGCGCTCTCTGTTGCTTTCAACCTCTCCGTTTCCCTGTTTGGGGGCACAACACCGCTGGTTACAGCGTGGCTGGTGCGCACAACCGGGGATTTGATGATGCCTGCCTATTACCTGATGGGGGCAGCCGTTATTGGCATCCTGACCATGTTGACCGTGCGTGAGACAGCACGCATGCCTTTGCGTGGCTCTCCGCCTGCCGTGGCGACAGAGGCAGAAGTCAAAGCCATTCTTTCCGGGGACCACCCGATTACGGTTGATGCCACCTTGCCGCCTCTACCCTGAGGGGGGCGGGGAGAGCGGAAGAAGAATGGAAATCTGAGCGGGAAGCCGAAGCGTGGCTGGAGGGAGAGATCAAATGACAGTTCCACGCGTTGGGTGCGGTGCGGCCATCCTGCGGGAGGGCAAGCTGCTTTTGGTCCAGCGGCGGCGGAACCCGGAAGCGCATCATTGGGGGCTGCCGGGTGGGAAGGTTGATCCGTTTGAAACAGTGCCCGCAGCCGTAGCCCGTGAAATTCAGGAAGAAATCGGGTTGAGCATCACGCCACAGACGCTTCTATGCGTGGTGGACCAGATAGATCAGGCACAGGGGCAGCACTGGGTTGCCCCTGTCTATCTGGTGGAAGAGTGGCGCGGTGAACCCACGGTGCAGGAGCCGGAGGCTCTGGCAGCAGTAGGCTGGTTTGCGCTGGATGCTCTGCCTGCTCCGTTGACGGAGGCTACGCAGCAGGCCTTGCGTGCGTTGGCCGAGCGTCGGGCATGTTTGCAAAACCAGCGGCAAAAGGGATAGCCCCGCAACCGGAACATGCGGTAGGGGAGGGGAAAGAGTGAGAGAGATCAAAGGTTCTTATGCGTAATCCCCGTTCCGGTCGTTCGTCCCGTCATCAGCGCAACCAGTCCTCTGGCGGACGGGAAGGGGGCGGCGCACCAGCCGGGAGCTGCTGGTTGTTCGGCACGCATGCCGTTGCGGCGGCGCTGGCTAATCCGCGTCGTGTCTTTCAGCGTCTGCTGGTGACGGAGGGCGATCACCCCGCTCTGCTTGCTGCGCGTGAGGCCGGAGCCAGACTGACTATTGAGCCCGAGCTTGCGCAGCGCGCCAAACTGGATGAGCTGCTGGGGGCAGAGGCCGTGCATCAGGGCGTGGCTGCGCTGGTCAAGCTGCTGCCAAATCTTACACTGGATGAGGCGCTGGAACGGCCGGGGCCAGTGCTGGTGCTGGATCAGGTGACAGACCCGCGCAATGTGGGGGCCATTCTACGCTCTGCCGCCGCCTTTGGGGCTGCCTGCCTTGTGGTGCAGGATCGTAACGCGCCGGAAGAAACCGCCGTGCTGGCCAAAGCTGCTTCAGGCGCGCTGGAAACCGTGCCCATGGTGCGGGAAGTCAATCTGTCCCGTGCGATTGAGGCCTTGCAGAAAGGCGGGTGCTGGACCGTGGGGCTGGATGCAGGCGGCGGCTTGCTGGACGGTCCTTCTTTTGAAGGCCGCCGTGTGGCGCTGGTCTTGGGGGCGGAAGGCAAGGGCCTGCGCCGCCTGACGCGCGAAAGCTGTGATGAAATTGCCGGGCTGTATATGCCCGGTGATATGGAAAGCCTGAATGTTTCCGTTGCGGCGGCGGTGGGGCTTTATGAGTTGGCCCGCGTGCGCATGCCCAGCACATACCAGCCCGCAGCAACAAAAAAGCCAACGTAATAGCCAATATCGGCCCCATTCAGCCATTTTGCGACGGGGCCGGTATAGAGCGTGCTGGTTGAAAAGAGCAGGATGGTCAGCACGGCGGTCACGGAAAAAATGGTGGCCCCGTATGTCCAGCCGGGTGGAACCGGATGCACTGTGCGGTCTCCACAATACCAGTCCGCCAGCACAATGCCGATCCACGGCGCAATCCAGTACATGGTGACCATCAGATAATCTGTGTAAAGCGTGGTGTAGCGGCCCGCGCCTGCTACAGCGAGCACGTAGCCCAGTACGGCGGTAAGAATGGCTGCGGCCACGCGGGGCACATGCAGGCCGGCGGAAATCAGGCTATAACTGGCAGTGTTATCATTGAACGAATTGCCGGTGATGGAAGACAGCGCAATGGCTGCCAGCGCCACGGCCCCCAGAGGCCCCATGGCCTGCTGAAGCGAGGCAATAACGGCGGTGGGCGATGGGTCCGCCACGCTGCCCGCCGTAAGTAAACCCAGAATCTGGAATGGAATGGCGGAACCCAGAAGCCCCGCCAACGCCAGAAGCACCACTTTTTTCGGACTGGAAGACGCTGGCAGATACCGCGTGTAATCAGAAGAATAGGATGCCCAAGACAGGTTGAAGCTGACCAGAACGCCTGTGGCCAGCAGAAAAGTCTGCCAGCTTACGGGATGATGGGCCGCTATGGGGGCCGTCCCTTCCACCGCCAGCGTAATGCCCATCAGCGCAAAGGTGATCAGCAGTACCCCGCCCAGATATTTCTGCAAAAGCTGCACAACGTGGTGCCCGTAAATGGAGGCCACCATCTGGGTTGCGGCCAGAACACCAAGAGCCAGCCAGAAAGGGGAGGAAATGCCGCCCAGCAGCAACAGCGCCATCAGGGCTGTGGCGGCAGGCACGTTGTTTACCGCATCCCACCCGACGCAATAGATCCAGTTCAGGAAGGCAGGAGGGCGGATACCAATCTGCCCCAGCGCCCGGCGGGAGGCCTCCATCTGTGTCAGCCCCATGGCGGGGCCAATGGCGGCAGCAAGGGCAACTGGTAGCGCCCCGATTATGTTGCCGAGCACAATAGCGAGCACCCCGGTCTTGAAATCCAGCCCCATGCTGGTGAGCAACGCCCCCGTCACCCAGCCGCCGGGGCCGAGGTTGGGGGAAAAATGGCTCCAGAAGACACGGTCCATCTTCATGGTCTTCAGTGCAGCGGGCACGGGTTCGCGCACGGATGCGGCTGAAAGCTCTTCCATCAGGCCACCGGGAGAAGAAGCGGAAACGGGGGTGGACTGGTGGTTCATGCCGGGGAGGGTCCTCAGGCTAAAAGGGTCATGACAGGTCCGGCTCTGGCATGGTGCCCGCAGCCCCGGTGGGCTGATGGGTGTAATAGGCTTCCGCCAGCCGTATAGGCAGAAGGTCCATAAATCTGGACCCGGCTGCAAGCCATAATGGAAAAACAATGCGTCTTTCGTTGCGGCGCAGGCCGCGCAGAATACGGCGGCTGGCGTTATCCACATCTGTCATGCCCGGCATGGGGAAGCGGTTTTGCGCCGTCATGGGGGTGTTGAGGAACCCGCAGACCACGGAAGAACACAGAATACCTGCCTGCTTCATATTCCCGCCAGTGGCCACCATAAACCGGTCAACTGCCGCCTTCGCCGCGCCATAGGACGGCGTGCCGGGATAGGAGACCAGTCCCGCAACGGAGGAAATGGCGCAGATTCGCCCGCGCATGCCATCCGCTGCACGGGGCTGGCGGCGCATCAACGCCATGGCGGGCAGAACAGTGTTCAGAACGCCATCCATATTGGTGGCAAAAAAGCGTCGTACCTGTTCGTCAGGCTCGTAAGGGGCATCATCCGGCGTTTCGGGCTTGCGGGTGCCCCCGGTAATGCCTGCACAGGCCAATACCAGATCAAGCTGCCCGGTGCTTTTTACCCACTCCGCCATGGTCTGCCGGTCGGCTACATCGCATCGTGCGATGTCCACACCTGCTCCGCGCGAGATGCACTGCCGGGCGGTTTCTATCAGCCGGGTCTCATTCCGTCCGCCCAGATGCAGCATGCGTCCGGGCCGCGCCAGAGTGAGGGCCAGTGAGCGCCCGAGGCCGGAGGAGGCTCCGGTTATCAGAACGGTATTATGTTTCATGGTCGCTCTCTTAACGCGAGACTGTTAGAAGGGCTGCACGCCACAGGGCAAAGCGGGCATGCATGGCGGCCAAGGCCATGCTTTCCCAAGCGTTTGCTGGCGGGTGAGCAACACGGGAGTTGGAACGCGGTATGGTGCAGGGCAGAACGTCTGAAGCAGGGGCGAGGTTGAAACGGCGCGGAGTCTGTTTTGTGATTTCCGCTCCGTCGGGGGCAGGAAAATCGACCATTGCCAACGCCTTACGGGCGTCCGAGCCCCAGTTGCGCCACTCCGTTTCCGTCACGACGCGCCAGCCACGGCCTGGTGAGAAGGAAGGCGTGCATTACCACTTCCGCAGCATGGAGCAGTTCGAGGAAATGGCAGCAAAGGGCCAGTTGCTGGAATGGGCCATTGTGTTTGGCCGTGGCTATGGCACGCCCCGCGCTCCCGTAGAGGAAGCGCTGGCTGCAGGGCAGGACATGGTGTTCGATATAGACTGGCAGGGCCACCAGCAGGTGCGTCAGGCATTGCCGGATGACGTTGTCAGCCTGTTTGTGCTGCCGCCATCGCTGGAAGAACTGGAGCGCCGTCTGACCTCCCGTGCGTCTGACCATCCGGATGAAATCGCCCGGCGTATGGCGGCCGCGCGTGATGAAATTTCCCACTGGCACGAATTTGATCATGTGGTGGTGAACAAGGATCTGGACCGTGCCATTTTTGAAGCCCGCGCCATTCTGACTGCCGGACGCCTGAAAACCCGGCGGCAAACCGGGCTTGAAGAATTTGTTGGGACGTTTGGAGCCTGAGCCTGATGGATTTTTCGGCTGTTTCCATTCTGTGTGTTGGCGATGTGATGCTGGACCGCTTTTTATACGGCAGCATGGAGCGCATTTCGCCA
The DNA here is from genome assembly GCF_001499615.1 of Acetobacter senegalensis. Taxonomy (NCBI): domain Bacteria; kingdom Pseudomonadati; phylum Pseudomonadota; class Alphaproteobacteria; order Acetobacterales; family Acetobacteraceae; genus Acetobacter; species Acetobacter senegalensis. The sequence goes on from NZ_LN606600.1 coordinate 2,857,571, forward strand.
GAAGCGCCGGTGCCAGTTCTGTTGCTGGACAAGCGGCGGGAAATGGCTGGCGGGGCCGGGAACGTAGCCAGCAACGTAACGGCATTGGGTGGCCGTGCCATTCTGGTGGGGCTGGTGGGGAATGATGAGGCCGGAGGGCTGTTAAGGAGCGCTCTGGCGGCACGCCCGAATGTGGTGGATGCCACCGTGAGCACCACCAGTCGGCCCACAATCTGCAAAACCCGGTTCATAGCCGCCCATCAGCAGGTGGTGCGGACGGACGAGGAAAGCCGTCTGCCTTTGCAGGCGAGCGAAGCCGCGGATTTATGCGCGGCTCTTGAAGCACGTACTGAAGGCGTGCAGGCCGTTGTGGTGTCTGATTACGGCAAAGGGGTTTGCAGCCCGCAGGTGCTGGAAACCGTGTTCCGTGCCGCAAAGGCCCGGAATATTCCGGTGTTTGTGGACCCAAAATCATCAGATTATCGCCTCTATTGCGGGGCCACCTGCATTACCCCCAATGCCCGTGAACTGGCCGAGGCTTCAGGTCTGTCGGTGGAAACCGAGGCGATGGTGGAAGCTGCAGCCCGCAAGGTGATGGCGGACGCGGAAGCCGACGCCATTCTGGCCACGCGTTCTGAAAAAGGCATGATGCTGGTGCAGCGGAATGGCGCGGTTGTCTCCATTCCCACCCGCGCGCGGGAAGTGTTTGATGTCTCCGGCGCTGGCGATACGGTGATTGCCACCATGGCGCTGGCGGTTGGCTCCGGCCTCTCGTTCGAGCAGGCCATGCGGGTGGCCAATGCCGCCGCAGGGGTTGTGGTGGGCAAACTGGGTACCGCCACGGCGGATATTCAGGAAGTGCTGCATGAACTGGATGAACAGTCCGGCCCTGATGAAGCCCCTCATCTGTTGCCGCGGGCAGCGGCGCGGGCACAGGTTCAGCGTTGGCAGGCGCGTGGGTTGAAGGTGGGGTTCACCAATGGCTGCTTTGATATTCTGCACCCCGGCCATGTCAGCCTGCTGGCGGAAGCCCGTGCTGCATGTGACAGACTGGTGGTGGCCCTGAACACGGATGCCAGCATCAGTCGCCTGAAAGGGCCGGAACGCCCGGTCAACACGCTGGATTCCCGTGCGCGGGTGATGGCTGCCGTACGGTATGTGGACGCAGTCGTGGCGTTTGAGGACGATACGCCTCTGGAAACCATCAAGGCGCTGATGCCGGATGTGTTGATCAAAGGTGCGGACTACAAACCGGAAGATGTGGTGGGGGCCGATGTGGTTACCGCCGCCGGAGGCAGGCTGGTGCTGGCGGATCTGGCGCAGGGCCATTCCACAACATCCACCATTGGCCGGATTCGCGGTGCGTGATGCCGCAGGGTCTTCAAAGAGCGCCCCTCGGTTCGTCAGTTGCTTCTGGGCAGGGGACTGCTTTGCAGACGGTGCGGGACCGTTTTCAGCGCTGGCTGTTTGAGCAGGCTTTGCCGTTCTGGGCCACAACCGGCTGTGATGGAACGCCGAGCCACCCGGCCATGCGGGGAGCACAGGAAAGCCTGACCCTGGCCGGTGTGCCTGCGTTACCCCCTTTCAAGCGGGTGCGCGTGCAGGCCCGGCAGCTTTTTGTGTTTTCATGGGCCAGTTTGCGCGGCTGGAAACAGGCGGAAGCATGCGCAGCAGGGATTTTCGACTTTCTGCTGAAAGCACGCACCCCGGATGGAGGATGGGTGTGTCGCCTGACACCGGAGGGAAGCGTTCTGGATGCCACAGCGGATCTGTATGATCTTGCTTTCGTGGTGTTTGCTCTGGCGTGGCACGGCAGGCTGGACAAGAGCGGTCATGCCGTGGCGTTGGCACGGGAGACCCTGTGCTGGATTCGGGCCCATATGGGCGCGCCTACTGGTGGCTTTTTCAATACGCTGCCGCAAAAGGACGCTCCTCGTCAGCAGAACCCCCATATGCATCTGCTGGAGGCCGTTCTGGCCTTGTATGAGACCACCCGGGACACGGCAGATCTGGCAATGGCGCATGATCTGTATGCGTTGTTCAGCACGCGTTTTCAGGATGCTGAAACAGGCATATTGGGGGAGTTTTTTACGGAGAACTGGCAACCTGCCCCCGGAGAAGCCGGAAACAGGGTGGAGCCCGGCCACCATTTTGAATGGGTATGGCTGCTGCATGAATACACACGGTGGAGCGGGGTGCAGACAGCGCACCAAAGTCAGCGCCTCTACGCGTTTGCGCTGCAGCATGGGGTGAATGTTCACACCGCTTTTGCGTATGACGGCATAGGCCGGGATGGGACAGTCCTGAAAGCCTCGTCCCGTTTGTGGGTGCAGGGGGAGGCTCTGCGTGGTGTGTTGACCGTCAACCCGCAGGACACCGCAGATCATTTGGCCGCGCGGATGGCGGACACTCTGCTGACCCGCTATTTCACCGGCTGCCCGGAGGGCACGTGGCTGGACCAGTTGGATGCAGCAGGCCAGCCAGCCGTAACGGCCATTCCAACCAGTTCACTTTACCATATCGTCACCGCATTTGAGGCACTTGATCAGGCGGCCTCTCGCTTGTGAAGCGGGGAGGCAGTGGGGGACTGTGATCAAGTGAGCGCACTGATGAGAGGCCTGATAGCCCTTATGATATTTAAGTCCGGCATCGCCTGACTCTGGGTGCGGAAACAAACCCCCTTGTGTGGCGTGAAAGCTGCCACAACGTATGCAGACGTCATAATGAAGACCTGTTAGAACCAACGGCGTGAGTATGACCAAAACAGCCCCCGCGCGGCCGGAAGACGAAACGCTCCTGTCGCTCTCTCTTCGCCAGCCGCCTGCCAACCTTGAAGCGGAGCAGGCGCTGCTTGGCGCGTTGCTGACCAACAACCGCGCGTATGATCGCGTGTCTGATTTTCTGACCGGCGCACACTTCGCCAACGAGGTGAATGGCCGCATTTATGACGCCATTGCCCGCCGCATTGAAAATGGCCAGTTGGCAGACCCGGTCACTTTGCGGGCGGAACTGGAAAACTCGGGTATCCTCTCCGAGGTGGGTGGCATGGCCTATATGGGCAAGCTGCTGACCTCCATGGTGGGGATCATCAATGCCGGGGATTACGGGCGCGCCATTCATGATGCTTGGATTCGGCGGCAACTGATTGATATTGGCGAGGGCGTGGTCAACAACGCCTTCGGTGCAACGTCTGATCTGTCGGGCCCGGACCAGATTGCAGCAGGGGAAGAGGCGCTTTTCCGGCTGGCAACTGAAAAAGGGCAGGATGGCGGTTTTGTCGGTTTTGACCGTGCGCTGGCCAACGCCATTCATACGGCGGAGCAGGCGTTCAAGAACGAAGGACACGTCTCCGGCCTGACCTCCGGCCTGCGGGATTTTGATAAGAAAACCGGCGGCCTGCACCCCTCTGATCTTCTGATTCTCGCCGGACGTCCCGCAATGGGGAAGACTGCGCTGGCCACCAAGATTGCGTTCTCTGCTGCACGCGCTCTGATGCAGGATGCCGAGGATAAAGGGCCGGGCGTGCAGCCTAAAGGCGCCGTTGCCATTTTCTCGCTGGAAATGTCGGCGGAACAGCTTGCCGCCCGTATTCTGTCAGAACAGTCCGAGGTTTCCAGCGAACGCATCCGTCGTGGTGATATTGGGCAGAAGGAGTTTGACAGGTTTGTGCGCGTGAGCCGCGAACTGGCGCGCCTGCCGCTGGTGATTGATGATACACCGGCCATTTCCCTTTCCGCCATGCGGACACGCTGCCGCCGATTGAAGCGGACCAAGGGCCTAAGCCTTGTGGTGGTCGATTACCTTCAGCTGATGCGTCCTTCCGTGGGAACGCGCCCTGAAAGCCGCGTGCTGGAAATCTCGATGATCACGCAGGGGCTGAAAGCCATTGCAAAGGAACTGGAAGTGCCGGTTATCGCACTTTCCCAGCTCTCGCGTCAGGTGGAAAGCCGGGAAGACAAGCGCCCCATGCTGTCTGACTTGCGTGAATCGGGCTCGATCGAGCAGGACGCCGATGCCGTGATGTTTGTCTATCGTGATGAATATTATCTGCAGCAGCGCATGCCCAAGGAAACGGCCTTCGATTCCATGGATAAATACTCAGCGGCCCTTGATGACTGGCAGCGCAAGATGGGGCTGGTGCATAACAAGGCGGAACTGATTCTGGAAAAACAGAGACACGGGCCAACCGGCACTGTACATCTGTATTTTGAAGGCGAATACACACGCTTTACAGATCTGGATACCATTCACGAAGACCAGATCCGCTAACCAACCGGACGGATGGTGAGGGAAGTGACCCAGCCGGTATTTTAGCCATACCGAGCGGTATTCCCTGCACTGGAAAGAAAAAGCCGGGTTCTGAACCCGGCTTTTTTGTTAGCTGTTAGGGGCTGCCAGAGAGGTCGGCACAGTGATGGGGATATGGTTGTTCTGAAAGGCCTGCCACAGATCATAAAGGGCTTCACTTCTTACCGCAGCGGGGTCCAGCCCTGTGCGGGCGCGGGCCGTGCCCGTTAACAGGGCTGAGCCATCGGTTACGGAGGAGATGCTGACGGTCGGGGTCAGTTGCGGGTCAACATTCTTGCACGCGGCAAGGGTGGCCACCATCACATCCATGGCTTTTTGCAGATCAGACGCAAATGGCAGCTGGAGGGTGAGGGTAAATACGCCCGGCTTTTCGGCCCGCGTGGCGTTGCGCACGGCAGAGGTGATGAACTGGGAGTTCGGCACAATCATGGTGGAACCATCAGCCAGTTTGATATTGGTGGATCGCACGCTGATACGGGCAACTTCACCATGTGCGCCCGCAATATCCACCACATCCCCAATGGAGACGGGGCGTTCGGCCATCAGGATAATGCCGGACACAAAATTCTGCACAATGGATTGCAGACCAAAACCAATCCCCACGGAAAGCGCACTGACCACCCATGTCATGCTCTTCATGGTGACGCCGAGGGCAGACGCCATGCTCAGTCCCACCAGAATCCATGCGGAATAGGTGATAATGCTCAGGATGGACGCCTGCGCCCCGATATCCAGCCGTGTGGTAGGGAAAAAGCGCTGACGGAACCAGTTTTTGAGAATGCGAATGGCGTAATGCCCGATAATGGGCAAAACCGCACAAAGCAGAATGGTGTCCAGCGAGATATTGAAACTGCCTTCCGTGGACGCGCCATTTTGCCCACGGAAGATGAAAAGAATACGGTTGCCAACCTGTGTTGGGTCAAAGTCCGCGCCTGCTGTGGCAACGGAAAATGCCACAACCAGCAGAAACACGCTGATCAAACCGGGAATAACAACGCTGGCCTGATCCACCAGTCGCGCCGCAAGCCCCAGTTGCACCAGATGCTGCCCGATCGGCCCGTGAGAGGGAAAGACGCTGCTGCCCAGCGCTGTGGCCAGAAGAGCAAGCAGCAACAGGGCTGTCATGGTGATGGCCATGACCGAAACCCATGAGATAATGGTGTAGGCCAGCGGAATGTAGCCAGAAAGAACAGCCAGCCAGCACACAATGGAAATGGTCATGGCAATTGTGCGTAGGAACGGGGCCACTGTAGGGTGGCTGCCGGAGCCTTCCTCGGCAGAAATGCGGAGCTGGCGCGGAATGGCGAACAGCAACGGGCTGACGGCCAGCGTATAAAGCCCGTCCAGCAACTGTACCGGCAGGATGCTCAGCCCGCTTTTGGTGTCCACATAGCGCAGAACGCCGCGCACAATCAGGGCGACGGCAAACCAGATGGGAAACAGCCGCAGATTGTGCGCAACCTTGTCCGGCATGGGAAACACCCGCCATTCCGGCTTGCTGGCCAGCAGGCTGATGCCCAGTTCAATAACAAAGCCGCAAAGCGGTACCTGAGACGCGACCATATCGGCCAGTGTGTCCAGATCTTCTCCCAAGGCCGGGTTATTGAACGCTATGGCTCCCCACACAATGCGGAAGGCAAATGCCCATGCTGCCACACTGATGGCAGCGCATAGAACGGTTGCGGCAATAGGGCGGATGCGGCCCGTTGGCAGAAACCGGGCCACCAGCATGCGCACCGGATGATGGCAGAAGAAGTAAAGCGTCAGCAGCAGGCCGCCAACAACCAGGCCGCCCAATGTCCATAGGGCGTGGGTGCCGCGGAAGGCCTCAATCAGAACTGCACCGGTTTCCTGCACGATGCTGGAGAAACGATCCGTATCATCCCCGGATGTGGCGATGAGTTGCGTCCAGAACGGGATACCCAGCGGGGAGGGAAACCGTTGTGTGAGGGTGGCCTGCTGAATGGCAGTGCCGTGCTGGCGAAGTTCATCCACCAGTTGCTGGGCTTCAAGCTGATAGAGCTTCAGTCGCGTAATACGCCCGGAAATATCACGCTGTTTGGCGGCCAGAGTCTTGCGCTGTTCCGTAATGGAGGCGGCTTCGGGCGGCGCATCCTTGGCGGGAGGCTGGCCAAGGATGTCCAGAAAATTCTGATAAACGGACTCGTAGGGTTTTATCTTGGCGAGCAATGCGTCCGTACGGGTTGAAACTGCCGTGGCGCGTTTGAGAAGAGCTGCAAAAACCGCTGCGTTTTCGCTCTTTGAGTAGTTTTTCAGGCTGTCCTGATAGATGGCCCGGATCTCATTATTGATCTGATCCAGCGTGGCATCTGTAGCCACGGCAGAAATATCTGAAATGAGCGGCGTAGCGGGAGTGGCAGGTTGAGAGACCTGCTTTGTATCCGTCTCGGCCGCCCAGACCTGGCTATGAGAGAGGAGGGGAGGGAAAAGCAGCCCCAGAAACAGAACGGCCAGAACAGGGAAAAACGCACGAAACGGCTTGCTGATCATCAGTCTTCTCTACACCCCGCCAGAAACACTACTCCCAGCCAAACGTGACAGCTAACAGGGAGGTTGCGCTCTGATAGGGGGAAAAGACCGGCGAACGCTACGGACTAAATGACAATCAACGCCGGAATAGCGCGGAATGATCAGCGGGAAGAGACCGTTTTTCCTATTTTTCCTTCTTCCCCGGCGACTGGAAGAGCCGGATTATGGAAGGGGCCAGAAAAACAGAAGCAGGAAGACGCTGTTACCCAGCCGCCTTATTTATGGTCGCTGTGCAGGTGGTCGTGATAGCCGTATTTTTCCCACTGAGCGGGAGTGGTCAGGTGCTTGGGTTCGCTTTTGAACATGCCACAGGCTGAGAGCGCAAAAGCACATACCAGCATCATAACCGCGTGTTTCATGGTCTCTTTCCTGAAAGGATCTGTTCCTGCTTCTATCTCATTCGCAAGGAAGGCGGGCAAGCACGCGCGGCAAAAAAGCGAAAGAAAATGTAGCGGCCCGTGTGAGAGGGCCAGCAGGAGCGTGGTGGTGGCCTTTATTTGCGCAATTCCATGGTGATGGGGCCTTCCCGGCGGCCATGGGTAAACTGGTCCACCATGGCGTTGCCGCTGTGCATGAGGGACGAGGCTGGCCCCTGCCAGATCAACTGCCCTTTATAGAGCATGGCGGCTTCATCCCCGATACGTTGGGCAGAGGCCATGTCATGCGTGATGGCAATGGCGGTGGAGCCCAGTTTTTTCACGCAATCTACAATCAGGCCATCAATTACCGCCCCCATGATCGGGTCCAGTCCGGTGGTGGGTTCATCAAAGAACAGAATGTTCGGCGTTGCGGCAATGGCGCGGGCAAGCCCCACGCGCTTCTGCATCCCGCCCGAAAGTTCGGAGGGGTAAAGATCGCCCACGGATGGGTCCAGCCCCACCTGCGCCAGAATGGACCCGGCATGTTCACGTGCCTGCGGGCGCTTCAGCCGCTTGCGGGCCAGCAGGCCGAAGGTCACGTTCTCCCACACCGGCAGACTGTCAAACAAGGCCGCGTTCTGGAACAGCATGCCAATTTCACCGCGCAGGGCTTCACGGCGTTTGTCCGTGGCGGTGAGAATGTTTTCGCCATCAATTTCGATACTGCCGGAATCGGGTATGATCAGGCCCAGAATGCAGCGCAGCAGCACGGATTTCCCGCTGCCAGACCCGCCGATGATGACGAACGATGTGCCCTGCGCAACATCCAGATTAACGCCATCCAGCACTTTTTTGGTGCCGAAGGATTTGTGCAGATCGCGGATGCGGATCTTGGGGAGAGACGTGCTCATTGTGAGAAAAACAGATCTGTCAGGAGGTAATCAAAGGCCAGCAACAGAATGGAGGCCACGACCACCGCCGCTGTTGTGGCGGAGCCAACGCCTTCTGCGCCGCCCTTGCTGTTGTAGCCGTAGTAACAGCCCATCAGCGCAATCAGGAACCCGAACAGAGCGGCCTTGACCAGCCCGACCGTGACATCAATGGCTTTCAGGGAGTTCAGGGTAGAGGTGATATAGGCGTTGGGGGAGAAGCCCAGCTTCATGACACATACGGTAAAACCGCCAGCAACCCCCAGAACATCCGCCACCAGCACTAGCAGAGGCAGGGCAATCAGGCCCGCCAGCAGGCGTGGCGCTACCAGATACTTCATGGGGTTGGTGGAAAGGGTGGTCAGGGCGTCAATCTGGTCTGTGACGCGCATGGTGCCAATCTGCGCTGCCATGGCGGCCCCTACGCGGCCCGCTACCATCAGGCCCGCCAGAACGGGGCCGAGTTCACGGGTTACGGCCAGCACCACAATTCCGGCAATGGCGCTTTGCACATGATACTGCGCAAACCCCGTATAGGATTGCAGGGCAATCACCCCACCAGAGAAAAGGGCGGTCAAAGCCACGACAGGAAGGGAGAAAAACCCGGTTTCCAGAAAAGCCCCCAGAAAGACACGCCCGTAAAAGGGAGGACGCACAATGTGGGAAAGCCCTTCAAGCGCGAACAGAGCCAGAGACCCTGCAGCCCGTATCAAGGCAAGGGTACCGCGACCCAGTCCGGCCACGAGAGTGAGCACCATATTCATCCGTTTTGGTTGTCCGCTCCTGCAGGCGAGTGTCAAAACACGTTCTAGCTGCCGTAGCCCGACTATGGGGGGCGCGTCAAAGCCTGAAGTCTGTCTTTGCGCTGGCTCCCTATCCATTTGACGCGGAAAGAGCAGCATAAACCACGCGCAAAACAGGCCCGTTGCACGGCTGCCCCATTGCAGGGCGCGGCGAGGGAGGGCATTGGTGTGGCACAGAAATATGTCTTCCCTCTCACTCCGCTGACGGATGAGGGGATGGCAGAAGCGAGAAGGCGGAGGACAGAAAGTGCGCATAGCCATGATCGGCGGCGGATATGTTGGGCTTGTATCCGGGGCGTGTTTTGCCGAATTCGGCATCAATGTTTCCATTGTTGAAACCAACCCGGAGCGACTGTCTGCCCTGAGGGATGGCCGTATTCCGATTTATGAACCCGGCCTGGATGCTCTTGTGGCGTCTAACAGCCAGGCTGGTCGTCTGACCTTCGGTGATGATATTGCGCAGGCTGTAACTGGCGCGGAAGCGGTGTTTATTGCGGTTGGCACGCCCCCTCGGAATGGTGACGGCGCTGCAGACCTTCAATATGTGCACGCGGCTGCCCGCCAGATTGCGGAAGCCCTGACCGGTTATGCCGTGATTGTCACCAAATCCACCGTGCCCGTGGGCACCAGCCGCCGGATTGCAGAGATTATTCGCCAGACACGGCCTGATGCTGACTTTGATGTGGCGTCCAATCCGGAATTTCTGCGTGAAGGCAGCGCCATTGGAGACTTCATGCGGCCTGATCGCGTGATTATCGGTCTGGACCAGCGTCTGCCAGAACGGGCAAGCCGTGCGGAAGGCGTGCTGCGGCAAGTCTATCGTCCGTTGTCCGTGGTTGAAGCGCCGTTGTTGTTCACCGGGCTGGAAACAGCGGAACTGACCAAATACGCGTCCAATTCCTTCCTTGCCATGAAGATTTCCTTCATCAATGAAATGGCCGATCTGTGCGAAAAACTGGGTGCGAATGTGCATGATCTTGCTCGGGGCATGGGCATGGACAAGCGTATTGGCCGGGATTTTCTGCAGCCCGGTCCGGGGTATGGTGGCTCCTGCTTCCCCAAGGATACGCTGGCGCTCTCACGCATTGCTCAGGAAGCGCATAGTGCATGCCGCCTGGTAGAAACCACCGTACAGGTAAATGAAGCCCGTAAGGCAGGTATGGCCGGGCGTATTGCGGCTGCCTGTGGTGGGTCCGTTGCAGGCAAGACGGTTGGCGTGCTGGGGCTGACTTTCAAACCCGAGACAGATGACATGCGCGAATCTGCCTCCATCCCGATTCTGCATCGTCTGGCAGAAGCGGGCGCAACGATCCGCGCGTATGATCCCGTTGGTATGGCTGCCGCCAAGCCGCTTCTGCCGCAGGATGTGGTGTACTGCACCGATGCGCTGGAGGTAGCAGAAGGGGCCGATGTGCTGGTGGTGCTGACGGAATGGAACATGTTCCGCGCGCTCTCTCCGGCAGAACTGGCCAAACGGATGCGCAATGGTGTGATTGTTGATCTGCGCAACATTTTTGATCCGACCGCCATGCGGGCGGCGGGCCTGACCTACGAGTCTGTTGGTCGCCCTTGAGCCTTGGATGTTTTAGCCTTACATCATTCAGAATGAGAACAAGGATAGAACATCGTGGCTAAAAAACCGTCCCGCCAGTTTGTCTGCCGGGCCTGTGGGGCGGTGTATCCCAAATGGATCGGCCAGTGCGAAGCGTGTGGAGAATGGAACACGCTGGTGGAGGAAACTGCTGAACCTCTGGCGGCGTCCTCCCCCCGTGCGGCTGGCAAGGGGCGCCGGGTTAAGCTTGAAGGGTTGGAGGGCATGGCTGCCCCTCCGCCCCGTACCCAGACTGGTATTGTGGAGCTTGACCGCGTGCTGGGGGGCGGACTGGTTCCGGCTTCGGTCGTGCTGGTGGGGGGAGACCCCGGCATCGGCAAGTCCACGCTGCTGCTTCAGGCGGCGTGTCGTCTGGCGGGCAAGGGCGAGCGTGTTCTCTATATTTCAGGCGAAGAAGCGGTCGATCAGATTCGTCTGCGTGCTCTGCGTCTTGGCGTTGGCACCGCCACGTTGGATCTGGCAGCGTCCATCAATGTGATGGATATTGTGGCCACGCTGGAAGCCGAGCCTGATGTGCGGGCGGTGGTAATCGACTCCATTCAGACCATGTGGCTTGAAACGGTGGAAAGCGCACCCGGCACTGTTTCTCAGGTGCGGGCCTGTGCGTTTGAACTCATCCGTCTGGCCAAGCGCCGTGGGTTCAGCCTGATACTGGTTGGGCATGTTACCAAGGAAGGCGCGTTGGCGGGCCCGCGTGTGCTGGAGCACATGGTGGATGCCGTCATGTATTTTGAAGGCGACCGAGGGCACCAGTTCCGTATTTTGCGCGCTGCGAAGAACCGTTTTGGTGCAACGGATGAAATTGGCGTGTTTGCCATGACGGACAGAGGGCTTGAGGAAGTGAGCAATCCTTCCGCCCTGTTTCTGGCCGAGCGGCGCGGTAATATTGCCGGGTCTGCCGTTTTTGCCGGGTTGGAGGGCACGCGCCCCGTACTGCTTGAAGTGCAGGCGCTGCTTTCTCCCAAAAGTGGAGATGGCGCGCCCCGCCGGGCCGTGGTGGGGTGGGATAGTGGCAGGCTAAACATGCTGCTGGCCGTGCTGGAAACACGCTGTGGCCTGAAACTCTCCGGCATGGATGTCTATCTGAATGTGGCTGGGGGCCTGAAAGTAGCGGAGCCAGCGGCAGATCTTGCCGTGGCGGCAGCCCTGATTTCCGCAGCCAGCGGTGTGCCTACTAGTTCTGGTGAAGTCTATTTTGGTGAAGTGGGATTGTCAGGAGAAATCCGGCAGGTGGCGCAGGCAGATGCACGCCTGAAAGAAGCCGCCAAATTGGGGTTTGATCGTGCCGTGCTGCCCCGCCGTATTGCGCGCGGCAGTGCGCGCAGCAAACCACCAGAAGGGCTTGCCCTGCGCGAGATTGGGCACCTTTCAGACCTGATCAGCGCGGAAATGGAAGCCGAATAGCTCTGGCAGATCAAAAACCGGATTGTCAGAGGCGCTGGGCATCGCTATAGTGCGCGCCACAGAACGCGGATGTAGTTCAATGGTAGAACGGCAGCTTCCCAAGCTGCATACGGGGGTTCGATTCCCCTCATCCGCTCCAGTTGCATCTCCCCTTCCATCCAAAGAAAAACCATGTAGACAGCATAAGTCTGTTATGCATTGTTCGTATTTTCATAATTTTAGAATTCAAAATACAGTCATAGAAAGCAAAATTACAAAAAGTAATTATTTATAAGGTGATACATGTCGGGTAACATTCAAAATATTCGTACTTGGAATAATGCGTATAAAGAACGAGAGGATTTGGCTCAATTTGGAAGTGCTGGCTTAGCATTGTTCGCGATGGCTCTGAAATTTGGCTATGATGACCTTGTGACTATTGGAGCAGACGCTGTAGTAGATGGGCCTGACGATAAAGGTTGTGATGCTGTCTATGTGGATTTTGATTTAAGGATCGCAATTATTGCGCAGTCTTACTATGCAGAGCGCCTTAATGCGCAAGCAAGAGATGGTAAAGCTGCAACTCTACGTCAAGCTGCCTCTTGGCTTTTGGAAGTAGAGATCGGGCAAGTCCCGGATAGATTGAAAGCAAGTGCGGAATTGCTTCGTTCTGCAGTTCAGGATGGATCTATTGATAGGGTATATGTATGGTTTGTTCATAATTGCCCATCATCGATCAATGTATCTAGAGAAATGAAGGCTATACAACAAACAGTTAACGCTATACTTTCTAGTCAATATAAAGAAAAATCAATATCTGTTATTGGAGAAGAGATTTCTACTGACAACTTGGAGAAATTGTATACAGACACAAGTACTCCTATATTGGTTACTGATAATATAATATTCAATTCTGTTCCTGGACTTTTTTTTGAAGAAGAGGATTGGAAATATTTGGTTATTCCAATATCAGTAAAAAAATTAAGGGATCTTTATAAAAAATATAACACAAACCTTTTTTCAGCAAATGTAAGGGATTTTTTAGGGGTAAAAGCTGGGGATTCAAATATAAACTATCAAATGCAGAAAACATTAGAAGAGTCCCCGAATAATTTCTTTATATATAATAATGGATTAACAATATTGACGCATAAAATTGAACAGATCAGGGAAGGAGATGGGAAAACAAAAGTGATAGTTTCAGGAATTTCTATTGTTAATGGTGCGCAAACCACAGGTACAATTGGAACTTCTGATAATGAACCATCTGATGATTCATATGTTCTTGCTCGTTTTATTTCCACAAATAATGAGGATCTCATTTCTGATGTCGTAAGGTATAACAATAGTCAAAATGCTGTTACGGCATCTGATTTTAGAAGTACCGACCCGATACAGCGTCGTTTGGTCGGGGAAATGAAGGCTATTCCTGATGCAGAATATGATGGAGGGCGACGCGGAGGTATATCTGCTGCAATTAAACGGCGTCCGAAATTATTACCTTCTTATTCGGTTGGCCAAGCCTTAGCTTCGTTGCATGGCGCGCCAACAATTGCGTATAATGAAAAATCAGCTATTTGGTCGAGAGATGTGCTCTATAGTAGATTTTTTAATGATCAATTAACCGCAAAACATATTGTATTTGCTTACGCTCTCCTAAGATGTGTTGAGAACGAGAAAAATGATTTAAGAACTAAAGAAGAGAGCGGAGGAGAATTAACTAGAGCAGAAAAAGAAAAATTGGTTTTCTACCGAAAACGAGGTTCGGTTTTTCTGCTTGTCGCTGCAGTGGGGGAGTGTCTTGAAACTATCATAGATAAACCTATACCCAATAAATTCTTACTTAGATTTGGAGAGAGAATTTCACCAGAACAAGCAGTGCAGCTTTGGAAACCGACCGTAGAAGCCTTGTCCGGACTGCATATTCATCTCGACAAGGCTCTTACTGACGGGTTGAAAAATCAAGAAAGAATTAGTGACAATTTAAAAGCATTTTCTCAATTAGTTGCTACTTTAAAAGGGCCATACGCAAGTTTTTTTGAAAGTATAAAGGATAACATTAAAATTAATTGAATAAGAAGCGTATGGTTCAAAAAACCTAACTCTCCTCCCCTCATCTATAGGCTAAGCCCTTTGTCTGAACGACAAAGGAAGCGAGCTATCAAAGTGGCTGTTATTGAATCAATAATAGCCACTTTTTTACCGTAGAAACGGAATATTGGTTTTGGCAACATCAATAATCTCATCACCCCGACCGTTCATGATGGCTTTGAGAGCGTAAAGACTGAAGCCGGTAATCTGGGATTTTTCAATTTTGGGTGGCATGGCCAGTTCCTGCGTGTTGGTGACGGCATCCAGCACGGCAGGGCCGGGGTGGTTGAGGATGTTGTCTACAGCAGCAGGCAATTCGGCGGGTGTTTCTGCACGCACAGCATGAATGCCCATGGCACGGCACATGGCGGCAAAATCCGGGTTCTGCAGGGACACGCCTGTTTCCAGATATCCGGCGGCTTTCATTTCCATAGCCACAAAACCAAGAGTGCCATTATTGTAAATGATAAGCTTAATCGGAAGTTTTTCCTGAACCAGTGTCAGAAGGTCTCCCATCAGCATGGTAAAACCACCATCACCTGAGAGGCTGATAATCTGACGGTTGGGTTGCGCCACCTGCGCTCCAATGGCCTGCGGCAGGGCGTTGGCCATGGACCCATGGACAAAGGACCCCATCAGCCGTCGCTGTCCATTCATTTTCAGGTAGCGTGCAGCCCACACCGTAGGGGTGCCGACATCTGCCGTGAAAATGGCGTCACGTGTCGCGGTTTCATTGATCAGACGGGTGAGATACTGCGGGTGGATGGGTTTTTTGGTGCCTCCGGTTGCCAGATCATCCAGTCCCTGACGTGCTTTTTTGTAAAGTTCCAGACATTTATCCAGATGGGCGCGGTCGGTGCGGGCCGTCAGCCGAGGCAACAGTGCTGTCAGGGTGTGTTTCACATCCCCCACCAGACCAAGGGCGAGGGGGCAGCGTCGGCCAAGTTGCTGGGGCCGAATATCAATCTGCGCGATCTTTGCGTCTTCCGGATAGAACTGGCGGTAAGGGAAGTCCGTGCCCAGCATCAGCACGACATCAGCGGCCAGCAGCGAATGATAACCGGAGGAGAACCCGATCAGTCCTGTCATGCCCACATCGTACGGGTTGTCATATTCCACATGTTCCTTCCCACCGAGGGCATGGACAATGGGGGCCTTGAGGGTTTCGGCCAGCCGGATGAGTTCGGCATGGGCACCAGCGCAGCCGCGCCCGGCCAGAATGGTAATGCGCTTTCCGCTTTTCAGAAGATCTATCAAAGCGGCCAGATCGTCTTCTGGCGGAACAACAACCGGCTCTTTAGGCAGCAGGGCTATTTTTTCGGAAATAACGGTATTAACTGCTGCCTTCAGCGCCACATCCCCGGGGATGGCAATGACCGCTACCCCTTTTTGACCCACTGCGGCGCGAATGGCGGCTTCAACCACGCGAGGGGCCTGCTCGGGTGAGGAAATGGTTTCACAATAATGGCTGCATTCACGGAAGAGGGCTTCCGGCCGGGTTTCCTGAAAATAGCCCGATCCAATCTCCGGGCTGGGAATTTGGGCTGCAATGGCCAGAACCGGCACGCGGGAGCGGTGGGCATCATACAGTCCATTGATCAGATGCAGGTTGCCCGGCCCGCATGAGCCTGCGCAAACAGCCAGCTTGCCGGTAACATGCGCCGCGCCAGCAGCGGCAAAGGCGGCAACTTCTTCATGCCGGACATGGACCCAGCGGATGGTCTTGCGTTTGAGCAGGCTGTCCGTAATGCCGTTCAGGCTGTCGCCCACCACGCCATAAATAGAGTCGACACCAGCCTGTTCGAGCGTTTGTACCAGAATATCCGCAACATTGGGTTTCGCCATACTCTTCAGTCCTCAGTCCATAGAAGGGGGTAATGCTTCTAGAAGACCTCCGGCTGAAGGAGGTTCCCTGCGGATGGGGATGGTTGATCGGCATCCTTGGGTGCGCGCCTCAGCGTGGTCAGGAACATAAGGCCAGATATGGTGCATAACCATTTATTACGAAGAAGGAATACTTGTACAGTTTTGCAAGCGGAGTCTGAAGGCGTTCATTTTAAAAATCGGGAAAAATCGAGGGTGCAGAGAGGCAGCTCTGATTTTGGCGAAGAAATTGAAAGTAACATATTGTTTTGAAATGGTTATAAAGTAAAAATGACAAAAATGTCATCAATAACAGGTCTGTGATCACGGGTTTGTGTTTAAAAAATTAAACAGCTAACCTTTCCCGGTTTTTGCATGGGGTGCCGCCTGTTATAAATAATGAGGAAGTTGATAAGAATGGAGGCAGAAAATAGCGGTTTTCTGCCGGATATTAGAGGATGCGCCCCACCTTTAACGTTGCTTGGGTGACATGTTTTTATTGCGTTATTTTAGAAATAATATGGTTTTTATAGTAATAAGACGGATAATTTTCGGAAAGAGTTTGGGTTGAAAATATTATATCATAATGTAAATTTTATAACATATTCGAGATTATCAGGGTCTCGGAATGCTGCGGGCCATATGGCTCAGGGCCAATAATCCTGATGGTACACTGCCCATAAAGGATATTTGGCCCTCCACTATGGGAGAAGGGCGTTATGTCCATTGTCTGTATCTTGCGATATGCCGGATGGCGCTGAGCCGATATGCGTTTCTGTGTCTATCCGCTTGTTCTGTTTTGCTGCGCCACGGTTTTGGCCTCTCCCGCATGCGCTGAAAAAACGCTGGTGTCTGTCAAAGATATAACGATCGAAGGTGGTCTGGATATCGGCGGTTCAGCTTTCTACCTTCCCAATGTCAATTTTGGCGCAGGTTCTTACGCACCGCGTTCGGGAGGCCGCTATAACAGGGCGCAAAGCCCGACTTATGGTGAATTATATGGCAAGCCCATTCTGTCCGGGCGCTGGGATCTGGGGCAGGGCGTGGCCATTATTGGCAAGGCTTCCGCACTGGGAGCCGCTACTCTGGGGCATGGGGATGCGCAGGAAGTCTCTCAGACAGCCGGAACCCCACGTTCCATTTATCTGGAAGAAGCCAATATCGGCGTGACCTTGCCTGTCCATCTGGCAGGTAAAAGCCAGCAGCTTACCGTGTTGGGGGGACGGCAGGCCTTTGCTGTGGATGATGGCTTTCTGATCGGGAAAGGCACCTACAGCGCGGGCAGCCGTGGCGCATGGTGGTATGCGCCACGCTTTGCCTTCTCCGGCCCTGGTGTCATCAAACTGGAAGGCAATCCGGTGCGGGCGGATATCTTCATGTTGGAAAGCAATGCGGATAACGATATCGACTGGGGCAATGACCGGCCAAAAACCAAATTTGTCGGGTTCGATGTCAGTTGGTTTCGCAATACGCCGGGCGGCCATGGGGAAAGCACCTACGCTGATCGCGCGGCTTACGTCACGCTGACCTATTTCCATGTGCGGGATGCTGATACGTCTTCCCATTATGATTATTCAGCCCGTGGGGATCGTAATGGCATGAATGTCGCCTCGCTCAGTTGGGGCGGTGCCCTGGTTCCATTCAGGCCATTGGGGATTTCAAAAAACTTCACGTTTTATGGGAGCTTTGTGTCTGAACAGAACAGTCACGCAGGCAATGGTTACAAATCGGTTGAAGCTTACGGCATGTATTTTGAGCCCGGTTACAGGTTCACCATGCTACCCTGGCAGCCGCAGATCTTTTACCGCTACACGCGCTATGGTGGGAATAAAAACCCTAACGGAACGGTCAAGCACAGCTATGATACGTTCTTCCTGTATGATGGAAAGCGCTACACGTATGGCGGATACTGGCCGGGCGAAATTGTGGGCATGTATCTCGCTCCGCTCTCTGATCTGGAAGTGCATCAGCTTGATCTCACGGCCACGCCCCCGGTGCATCTGCTCAACAAGGGGGACAACCTGAAGCTGGGGCTTCATTACTATGATCTGTCCTTGCTCTATCCTTCAGGTGTGGGCCTGAAATCGGTGGGCCGCCATATTTCTGATGAGCTGGATGTCACGGCTGAATATACCATGAATGCCACAACATCCGCCGCATTGGCGGGCGGTGTTGCGTTTGCCGGACCATCGGGCCGGGCGTTGGCTCATGCGGGCGTCCCGGGCGGCTATCCGGTGCCAGATATTGGCCACCACGCCGGAATTATAGAGGCGTATTTTTACAAACACTTCTGAAAGACTTATCTACCAACGGGAATTAGTAGTTTTTTTCGTCAGGCTAACGATTCACAATAGCAACGACACGAAAGGATGCCATGCACATGGTTGAACAGGACAGCACTCCAACCACAACATCAGCCGCGGGTTTACGGAATCGCCATATCGCGATGATCGCTCTCGGAGGGGTTATTGGTGCGGGGCTGTTTGTCGGGAGCGGGGCCGCCATAGCGGCCACGGGCCCAGCCGTGCTGCTGGCTTTTCTGGCTGTGGGCGCGCTGGTCATTCTGGTTATGCGCATGCTGGGGGAAATGGTGGTAGCCAGCCCCGGGCGCGGCTCCTTTGTTGAATACATCCGCACCGCGTGCGGAGACCGCGCAGGGTTTACCGCCGGTTGGCTCTACTGGTTCTTCTGGGTTGTGGTGCTGGGCAGTGAAGCCATAGCGGGTGCCATAGTGATACAGGACTGGGTCAGGCTGCCGGTGTGGGTGCTGGCGATTGGTCTGATTATTGTGCTCAAGCTGATCAACTTTGCAGCCCCACGGGTGTTTGGGGAGTGCGAATTCTGGCTCTCTCTGGTCAAGGTTGTCAGCATTATCGCCTTCGTTCTGGTGGCTGCGCTGTATGTGTTGCACCTGTTCGGACCCGGGACCGCCCCCATCCAGAATTTTGTCGGGCATGGTGGTTTTTTCCCGCATGGGTTTGTGGCTGTTCTGTCCATTATTCCCACAATTCTGTTCACCATGATGGGTTCGGAAATTGCCACGGTTGCGGCCGCGGAATCACCAGAGCCGGGGAAGAACGTGGCACGTGTCACACGTAGCATCGGCACGCGTGTGACATTGTTCTATCTTTTGTCTGTCACCATGATTCTGATGGTAGTGCCGTGGACCAGCATTGTTCCCGGCAAATCTCCGTTTGTTACGGCCATGGATGCCATGGGTATTCCCGGCGCAGGTCTTCTGATGCGGATTGTGGTGCTGAGCGCCATTGTCTCCTGCCTGAACTCCAGCATGTACATCACCTCCCGTATTCTGACTGAACTTGCGGCCAGTGGGGATGCTCCGTCTTCTCTGGTGCGGCAATCAACTGCGGATGCACCGCGTATGGCCATTGTGGTCAGCAGTGTGGCGGGAACATTGGTGGCGTTTTCTTCCATTCTCGCGCCAGATACCATTTTCGCTTTTCTGCTCAGTTGCAGTGGTGGCGTTATTCTGGTGGTGTATTCCATGATTGTGGCGGCCTACATCAAAGCCAGAAGCGCAGCCCAGCAAGCGGGTGATACGGAAGGCTACACCATCCCGTTTTTTCCGTATTGCAACTATGTAGCGCTGATTGCCGTGGTGTTTGTATTTCTGGCCATGCTGCTGAACCCCGCAGAACGGATGACGGCTGTTGCCAGTATTGGCACATCGGTTGTGTGCTACGCGCTGGCCTCGTTTCGTGCCGGGCGTCGGGCTTGATCAGAGGGGGTTTGATCGTAAAACGGGATTGGGCGGCCTGCGCGCCATATAGAGCGCGGTCATGAACCGCCGCTCCACCGTGCCGCCAAATTCATGGTCTACTAGCTGAGCCAAGGCATTCAGGAAGGTCTTTTTTATAACCGGCTCAGCCGTGATAACTTGCGAGAAGGTTGCCGCAAGCGCACAGACTTGTGCCGCTGTCATGGTGATGCTCCACCGCAGTAAACTTGTTTCCATGTCCTGAAATCCTGCCGCCTCAAGGTCGGACAGGCGTGCCGAGCGGTCCAGTGCAAAGGGAAGTTGGCCCTGTTGCCAACTCTGGCTATCACCCAGTTGGGCAAACAGCGGACTGGCTTTCTGATGAAAGGCATCGGGCTCATCCGGGTCACCAAATACATTCCACCACATGGCCCACCACCCACCGGGTTTGAGAGCCTGATAAACTTTGCCTAAAGCGTCTGTCTGCGGCAGCCAGTGAAAGGCTGTTGCTGCAATGCCCAGATCATATCGGCCTGTTTCAATGGGCGCGTCCTCCCAGGAGGAGGGAACCACAGACAGTTCCGGAGCCGTCGGGGCAAGATGACCTTCAAGGTAGGCGCATAGCCGCGTGTCTGGTTCAATCGCTTTCAGTTCAGCAGGCATATGCGCCAGTAGGGTGCGTGTTGCCTGCCCCGTTCCCGGCCCAATTTCAAAAATGTGCGCTCCAGAGAGAGGCACGTGCGCCATGAGCTGATCGTAAACCGTAGCGGGGTAGGGAGGGCGTGCGCTTTGGTAGGCGGCGGCATCCTCGCCAAACGATATACGTTTCTTCTGGAGCGAGACAGTTTTCATAAAAATCATCCCATGGGCCAGATTATTGCTTAAAATTAGGTAACTGGTTTCTTCACGGTTTTCCTGTCTGCACATAGTCGGACGGTTGGAATGGTGGGGCCGTGAGCGCGTAAAAGCTGAGCATACTATCGGGTGCTGCTGCAATGCGGTGTCGGCTGCCGGCAAGAAGGCGCACAATGTCTCCCGCTTTTACTGTGTGGGGAACGCCTTCCAGCCAAACCGTGCCATGGCCTTCATGGATCAGAAAAAACTCTTCGGCAGTTTTGTTGTAGCTTTCCGGATAGGCAATGCCGGGCTTAAGCGTGAACAAGGCCACGCTCAGTCTGTTTGATGAAAGGGGCGCATTTCGTCCAATCAGTTCTTTCAGGCTGCTTCCAGCCGAGGGTGTGACCGCGGGTACCTGCGCGGGTGTGAGTGTCTGGGCATGTGCAGATATGCCGGAAAAAGCCGTCAGCACCGGGATGAGAACAACAGAAACCAGTATCTTCATGGCGTGGGGGCTTTCTCACGGGTTAACGCCAGAATGTCTTTGGCCGCAGCAGGATACAGGCGGGAAAGTTGCGTGCGCTCTCCGGCTTCAAAATCATCCGGTATAAAACCGGGCGCCATGGTGGTGCCTGCAAAGGCCCACCCCAAGGGGCCTTCCGGGGCCGAGCCCTGCCACACACCTTCCGGCACAACAAAGGCGGGGTTTTCTGAATTCAATATTACCCGCTTGATGCTGCCATCGGGGTAAAGCAGAAGCAGATGAATGGCATCTCCTTTGTAAAAATGCCAGATCTCGGCAGTTTTTAAGCGATGCAGGGCTGAAAACCCGCTTCGGGTTTCCAGTAACAGAATGGCTGTTGAGATAGGATGTGTAACGCCTGCATAGCGGGCAGGCAGCACCGCCCCGGGAATGGTTTCCGGTGTTCTTTGCAACTGGGAGAACCATCCTCCTTCAACGGGGATTGGCTGCATGTGATAATGCGTAATCAAACGTTGCGCCTCTGGCGGCATGGAAAAGGCAGTTTCCGCCCCTGCGGTGCAAGGTGAGTGACCCAGAAAGATGGTGAGTGTAGCGGCAAGGGCGCGCAACTTTCGCAAAGAAGCAGAAAAGCGCCGCAGGGATCGTCTTGTGCCAAGTGTTTTCATGTCACGCACCATCACTCTTTATGGTCGGTGGAAGTGCAGGGAGTGCTTTGCAAACGATACTGGGCAAACAATTTTTTGAGGACTGATCCGGACGACATGGTGAAAATCTCCCATGTCAGATGGTTTCCCTGCTTGCGCCACTGATTCAGGAAAGTCTGTTGCGGGTAATGATATACGATGTCAAAACCATCAAGTAGCGTGATACCGCTGCCTGTAACGGCAAATGTTCCGCCAAAACTATCGGCCCAGAATGCACTGACAGGGTGTTGTGCATCTGGGTGAGGAGCAGTTTCAGGGCCTGCACCGAACAGAAGATGTGCTGCATAACGATCTGATTTATCATTCTTGGCGGTGCTGGTTGCATCAATCGTCAGCATCGCGCCAAGCACTATTGGCTTGGCCGCCAGATGAATCCACACGGGCTTTTTCATAACAGTCCCGTCGCCTTTCCAGCAGCCGGAAAGACCCTGCACCTGTGACGGAACGGGCGATGTTCCGGCCTCTGCGGCCTCACAGCGTATTGCTGCACCTGAGAGGACGCAGCACAAAGCCAGAAAGCCGTATCTCTCTGCGATCGCTTGCCAGATCATCACGCCCTGACTTTTCCGCTATATTGTTACGATAGAATTATCACCTCGATGCGTGGGGAGCGCAAGCCGTAAGGCAGAACCGTTTGGACAGAGAGTGTTCCCTTTGCGCCTGTAGGGGCGGGTGCACCCTCTTCGCAGGGGCCTCCACCCGACGCATCCTTGTTAGCCTTCTGTTTCTGACTTTTAGAGGCTGTTCTGAACAAGCAGTTCAGGGAGGGGGAGTTTGAAAGACTGACGGATGGATGTGAAGACGAGATGCGGGGCCATCGGGATGCAAATCCCACACAGTCACCCGCTGAAAATGCGCCAGATCAAGCTGATAGATTTTCAGGCTGACTGCTACACTCTACGCCCGGCCATTAAGCCTCTTACCCACCCTATTTAGTGAATGGTTAGACTGTCCAGACGCACCAGCAGGCCGTGTTCGCGCAGGTAAAGCAGCGTTCCTGCTGAAAGAATGGTAGCCCCGGCAATGGCAATGGACAGGGATATGCTGTGGCTGGAAACCAGCGTGCCGATAACGGCTCCCACAAACAGGCTGCCGATGGCGGCCAATCTGCGCCATGTGCCGGGATTGGAGCCTCCGGCAATACTGCTGTTGTGGGCCAGACCATGCAGCAGCATGGTGGCGGCAGGCAGGCTCATGTCCGCTACTCTGGCGTGCCGCGTGGCGGAAGTTTGCATGCCCATGGCAAAAGCCAGCAGGCCGAGTGTGATGTAGGTACGGCCCGGTGGGTTGGCCGCCCAGACCAAAGCGGTCAGCCCCACCAGCAGACCAACACGCAACAGGATATCCCCCACAGCGTAGCGAACCGTGCGGTCCCTTCGGGTAAGGCGTCCACCCGTAACGGCCCCCAGAAGATAGAGGCCAATTGCTTCAAAGCCGGACAGTACCACCGTTTCCGATGTCGCAATATGCACCGCCATGAGCAGGATGGTCGCTGTCATGTAACCAGCAAAGATTTTCAGGTGCAGCAGGGATACGGCATCAAGCATGCCCATGGCCATGGTTACCAAGATAATGGCGGCAACCAGTCGGGGGTCGTGGCCTGCGCGGGTGGTCATGAAATCTCCGGACAATAAAGTGGTGGATAAAGAGGGATAAGGGGTCTCATATCATTTTTTCACGTTTTTGTGTGGTTCTGTTGTCAAGGCTCCTATGGGGCTGTTGCACGGCTTTTTGCATGCCGATCTTGAGCAGGAAACGGTGGATGAGAAAAGAAGTTTGTCTGCTCTTGTATTTTTGATTTGCGGGCGTTTCTCCCCCTGTCACACCGTTCTTTGGTATAATGGCAGCAGGAGTGCGAAAATCATGTTTTACAAGCCCGCAGGTTTTATCGCGTCAGTAATGTGCGCGGGTATGATGGTGGCGGGGGCGTGGCATTCGGTGGCCTGTGCGCAAAGCCATATTATATCCTTGCAAAAACTGGATTGGTCCACCGCAGAGCATCTTGCGGCGGAAGCCGTGCGGGTGTGTCAGGCGCAGGGATATTCCGTAACGGCGACGGTGGTGGACACCACGGGGCATCAGCAGGTTGTTATTAAAGGCGATACGGTGCCGTTGCAGTCGCTCTCGGTCTCCTATCGCAAAGCTTATACGGCTTATTCGTACGGGCTGGCGTTTAACAAGAACACAACCAGTGAACTGATTGCCGCCAAAGTGACAGGGCCTGCCAACGGGGCACTGAACACCATTCCGGAAGTTCTGTTTGTTCCGGGCGGTGTAACATTGCGCACGGCATCTGGTGGCGCAGTTCTGGGTGGTCTTGGCGTGTCTGGCGCACCGGGTGGTGATAAGGATGAAGCCTGTGCTCTGACAGCGGTCAAAAAATTTCAAGCCGATTTTCAGTAGAGGCAGTTTTAAGAAAAAAGAGGTCAGGCCCTGATGGAACGAGAATAATCATGACCGGAGATGGTGACTATTTATCAGGGCAGCAGATGGAGAAGGCTGTTCCTTGCAGGAAGGCGCTTTGAGAAGCCTCGGCGGTTATTCACACAGCCTGCAAAGAGGCAGAGAACTTTCTCTTTTGTTAAAACCCGTCCGGCAAAAGATTGTTGTGCCCAACCGGGCTCAAGGCACGCTGAGATACAGGAAGGAACTGCCTGTATCTCAGCTTTGGCTTGATGGTGCCTGCTTGTTAGCCGAGTGTCATCAGGCTGGCATTTCCTCCAGCAGCCGTTGTGTTGATGCTGCGGGATTGTTCTTCCAACACACATTCAGCTGAGGGAAGGCCGTTGCCCGTAATCCACGCTGAAGCGATGGGGGCGGTGCTATTCGCCAGAGCCTGCCGGGCCGCAGCAAAGGCGGCATCATCACGTTCGCTTAGCACGATGGCGCAAGGCTCCGCAGTGGCGCTTGCCACCAGTTTTACCTTGGCGCGGATGGCTTCGGGCAGACTGACGTACCAGCTGGCAATGGATTCATCTGCCAGAATGAGCGCCGTATTTCCTCCGCTGAGAGCGAGAGAAATCTGATCATACAGGCCTGCCTTGGTGGCTGGAATACAGAGCACATTGCCGCGCGGCGCAAGACTGTAGAGGTTTTTCTCCCCTACAGGGCCGGGGAGGGCGATCTCACCCCCCACCAGTGGCTGACGGGCGAGAGCCGCAGCCGTTCTGGCGGAAATGCTTTCTCCCTGCTCACGGAGCCAGTCAGTCCATGCTGTCATGGCGGCGGGCACACGGCCACGCACCAGTTGCGGAACGGTGGGGGCCTGAGCCAGCAGGCGGCGCAGAATCAACGGACCGCCAGCTTTGGGGCCGGTGCCAGAAAGCCCACGTCCACCGAAGGGCTGCACGCCAACCACAGCGCCAATGGTGTTGCGGTTTACATACAGATTGCCCGCGTCCACACGGGACAGAA
This sequence comes from Acetobacter senegalensis, assembly GCF_001499615.1. Lineage (NCBI taxonomy): Bacteria > Pseudomonadati > Pseudomonadota > Alphaproteobacteria > Acetobacterales > Acetobacteraceae > Acetobacter > Acetobacter senegalensis. The sequence continues at coordinate 2,882,605 of NZ_LN606600.1, forward strand.
CATGCTGCACGGTCGATTCAATGCGGGTGTGCAAACCAAAGGTCAGGCCGTACCCTGTTGCATTGATATCGGCCAGAAGCTGATCCAGCCCACTGCGGGAATAACGCAGCACGTGCAGCACGGGGCCGAACACCTCCGCGCCCATTTCCCGCACCGAGCTGATTTCAATCACTGTAGGGGGCACAAAGCTGCCATTGGCACAGGATTCCGGCGTAGAGAGAGCAAAAACCGGCGCCTTTTTCTGGCGGAAGCTTTCAATATGTTTGCTTATCCCCTCAGCAGATTCTGCCGTAATCACCGGGCCAACATCGGTTGAAAGCAGAGCCGGGTTGCCCATGCGCAACTCGCGCATGGCACCGCGCAACATGGTCAGAATATGGTCCGCGCAGTCTTCCTGAACACATAGCAGACGCAGGGCGGAGCAGCGCTGGCCAGCGCTGTCAAAAGCGGACGCCACAACATCGGCCACAACCTGCTCCGCTAATGCCGTGGAATCGACAATCATAGCGTTCTGGCCACCAGTTTCCGCAATAAGCGGCACGGGCTGGCCCGTATGGGTGCGGCGGGTTTCAAGCTGACGATTAATGGCCTGCGCAACCACGGTGGAGCCGGTGAACATCACGCCGGCAACGCGATCATCCCCCACCAGTGCCGCGCCAATGTCTCCTTCTCCCGTCAGGAGTTGCAGCGTGCCAGCGGGCACGCCTGCTTCGTGCAGGATGCCAACGGCCAGTGCGGCAATCAGGGGCGTTTCTTCAGCCGGTTTGGCCAACACCACGTTGCCAGCGGCGAGTGCTGCGGCAATCTGCCCGGTGAAAATGGCTAACGGAAAATTCCAGGGGCTGATGCACGCTACGGTGCCAAGAGGCACATGGGTGCTGTTATCAAAGTCCCGGCGTATGAGTGCGCCATAATAGCGGAGAAAATCGACCGCTTCACGCACTTCCGCAATGCCGTTGGGCAGGGATTTACCAGCTTCACGGGATAGCAGAGCCAGCAGTTCATCCTGCCGGGCCTCCAGCAGGTCAGAGGCTTTTTCCAGAATGTCCGCACGGGTGGCGGGAGAGGTGGTCGCCCAGTCAGTCTTGGTTTTTTCCGCAGCTGTAACAGCTTTTTTCACAACAGCCGGTGTAGCCAGAACCACCGTGCCGACCACGTCCTGACGGTTGGCGGGATTGGTAACGGGTGCCGCAGTCCCTTTGGGCTTCTGGCCGACGATGATGGGACCCGCTGTCCACGTTTCAGGCGCGTTTTTCAATCCTTCCGCAAGGGTCGCAAGAACCTGATCGTCCGCCAGATCTGTGCCAGCGGAGTTGCGACGTTCTGCGCCAAACAGATCTGCCGGTTTGCGGATTTCGGAATGAGGCGCGCCGTAGGGTGTGAAGCTGCGTGCTACTTCAAGCGGATCTTCCACCAAGGCGGAAACCGGAATGTTTTCATCACCAATCTGGTTTACAAAGGAAGAGTTGGCCCCGTTTTCCAAAAGGCGACGCACAAGATAAGCCAGCAGCGTTTCATGTGTGCCGACAGGTGCATAGATCCGTGCGGGACGCCCCAGTTTTTCTGCCCCGACAACCTGCTTGTAAAGAGGTTCGCCCATGCCATGCAGGCATTGGAATTCATATGACCCGATCTCAAACTTTTCGCCTGCGAGAGTGTAGATGGTGGAAAGCGTGCGGGCATTATGGGTGGCAAATTGCGGGAAGATAACATCCCGTGCGGTCAACAGTTTGCGGGCGCAGGCAATGTAGCTGATATCCGTGTGGCTTTTGCGGGTATAAACCGGGAAATCAGATAGACCATCGACCTGTGCTTTCTTGATTTCACTGTCCCAGTAAGCGCCTTTAACAAGCCGAACCATCAGCCTGCGGTTGGTGCGGCGTGCAAGGTCAATAATGAAGTCCAGCACGTATGGGCAGCGTTTGCCGTAAGCCTGCACCACAAAGCCAATGCCGTTCCAGCCCTCTAGGCCGGGGGTCTGGCAAAGTACTTCCAGCAGATCAAGCGAGATATCTAGCCTTTCGCTTTCTTCCGCGTCAATATTGATGCCAATGTCATAGCTGCGGGCAAGCAGGGTGAGTTCCTGCACAACAGCCAGCAGTTCTGTCATAACCCGTTCGCGTTGCGCGCGGGCGTAGCGCGGGTGCAGGGCGGAAAGCTTGATGGAAATGCCGGGGCGTTCATACACATTTGCGCCTTTGGCACTGCGACCAATGGCATGAATGGCGTTGATGTAATCCTGCCGGTAGCGGTTGGCGTCCTGTGCTGTGAATGCGGCTTCTCCCAACATGTCATAGGAATAGGAAAAACCGATCTCTTCCAGCTTTGTGCTGTTTTTGCGGGCCTGTTCAATGGTTTCGCCCAGCACGAACTGTTCGCCCATCAGGCGCATGGCGGCATCAACTGCTTTGCGGATAACCGGTTTGGTGGCGCGGTTTACAAAGCCCAGCAATGCAGTGGTCAGATCTTTCTCGTCCCGCTCGGCCACCAGTCCGCCTGTCAGCGCCAGCCCCCATGCCGCCGCATTGGCAAACAGCGGCCGACCGCGAGAGGCATGGGCCAGCCAGTTTCCCTCGCCAATCTTGTCCTGAATCAGAGCATCACGCGTGGCGGTGTCAGGAATACGCAGCAGGGCTTCGGCCAGACACATCAGGGCCACCCCTTCGGCAGAAGAAAGGGAGAATTCCTGCACCAGTGTTTCGACCAAGCCGGGGTTCCGTTCCGCCCGGAGCTTTTCAGCAAGGCGGGTCGCCAGAGCGGTGGTGGCGTGGCTTTCAGCGTCGGTCAGTGTTGCAGCGGGTGTGAGAGCCGTGACGCAGGCCGCTTCCGGCTTGCGAATAGCCTCAACAATAGCCTTACGCAGGGGCGTGCGGGAAGAAAACGCGGGGGCGAAAGTGTCATACACTGACATGGGCTTCTATTCCGGCATGTGGAGTGCCTGCGCTTCCTGATTTTTCCGAGACTCAGGAAGTTTTGGCTTCATAACGTTTTTCGTCCTTCGCATGATAATATATGATTTGCAAGATCATATATTACTTGTGAGGGCAGCAGTCTGCGCACGCCCTTTGTGCAAGGGCGCATCTGTCTGCGAAGGATGGAACGCGGGAACAGGAGAGACGGGAATAATCAGCCGTTACGAACGGCCAGAAGACGAGGAAACCACTCTATCAGCGCCAAGCCACCTGCTTGCGGGCTCAGCGGATTTTGGCCTGAGATTTTTTATTGCGAAATACTTTAACCGAGATATCGGCGGCATCCAGAATATGAATACGGGTCAACCGTGCAGCCAGATCTGCATCTCGCGCCCGGCAGGCTTCCAGAATGGCGAGGTGTTCTTCGTCCGTCGTGCTCTTACGGCCTTCAATCAGCAGATGGCCACGGATGTAGCGGTCCAGCTTGTTGTGCAGATCATCAATCATTTCAAGCAGGCGGGGTTTGCCTGCGGCGGCATAGATGGCGTTATGAAAGGCACGGTTCAGGGCACCAGACTTCACCGTGCCATCCGGGCCGCTCACACCTTCCACAAAGGCGTCATAGGCATCTTCTATGCGGGCCAGATCCACACGGGTCATGTTCCGCACGGCGTCGCCCGCCGCCTGTTCTTCCAGCAGAGCGCGGATATGAGAATATTCAAGAATATCGGCTTCGTTCATACCCACCACGGTTGCTCCGCGGTTGGGCAGAAATGCCACCAGTCCTTCGGCTTCAAGATGTTTGAGGGCTTCCCTGACCGGTATGATACTGACGCCAAAACCGTTTGCCAGTTCAGACTGAGGTAAAGCCCGCCCTGCCTCCAGAGTGTCGTTCAGAATCGCCTTGCGCAAAGCCGCGCAAATGGTTTCTGACGCGGTGCCATGGCCTGCAAATTCCGTTTTGTTGAAAAGGCTAGCAGGTAGCATCCGTGGGGGGCTCCAAAAAATCGACCAGAAACATCTGATCGCATCATAGAGAGCGTCAGTCTGTTATGCCAACCCGTCTCGTCAGGAGAACGAAAATGCCTCCGGCAGATGACGCAGTAACCTGCCGGATGAAAGTATCTGCTGGGTGATGATGGGCAGCGCAGGAAAAGTCGGCGGTCACTATATTGTGAACAGGCTGCCGGAGGCAGGGCGAACTGGTGGTACGGGAAGTTACTGCCAAGCCGCGTGCCGGGGTGGTGCAGGCAGGGTGTCAGCCCTCTATCTCTCCACCGGCCAGCCTTGCGCCCGCGTGGTTTCAGAACGCCATAAAAACCTGGAAAATGATGCTGGGCTCATTACGTTTTCCAGAAGTTGATGTGGTGGGAGCGGAGGGCTGTCCATCCGCAGGGCCTGCAAGGTTTTCTCTAGAGCAAAGGCGCGGGAGGGGAGAGAGGACTTGCATCGGGATGAAATGGGCAGGGAGGAGCGGAAAAAGCTGAGTGATATCTGAGGTCTGCCATGCTTGAGATGCGCAGAGGGCTGGCTTGATCTTTCTGTGGTTTGCAGGGCAGTTTGGCGCTTATTCCGCTAGGGAGATTCTGAATGAAACTGATTTCCGTACGTGCCCTGTCGGCGCTTGCTGTTACAACAATGCTGGCTGGCGCGCCTGTGTTTGCTCACGCTGCCGATACCCCCGCTCCGGTTTCCAAGGGTGGTGAACAGGCTGAAGCTGGTGGCAAAGGTGCTATCCAGACAGATGCCGATCTGTCCGGTTATGTGGGGTCCATCAATCCGGTTGAAGTGGCCGGGCTGCTGAACTACTGCACCCAGGGCAACTATGTTGACTATGATGATGGCTTCAAGGTGCTGCAGTCTTACAACCAGAAGACCAACGCCGTGCCGGATGGCCAGGAAGGCAACATGTATTACGCCCGTGGCACAGCCGGGCAGCTTCAGGCCAATGGCAAGACCTATTCCATTGCAACATCCAGCATCCCGGTGCGCCAGAAAACCTGCGCGGCAGTTCTGTCTCGCGCTAAGGCTGCACTGTAAGACACAGGTTCTCAGGTCTTTCCTGCGGGTTCAGGCCTTGTAGGGTAAGAGTTGTAAAAAGGGGGAAGGTCGGCTGCGCAAAGCAGTCGGCCTTTTTTCTTGTTATTATAAACCAAGTTTAATCTGGCCGTATCGGGCGGCATACCTTTCCCCAATCGCGTTAATGTGATGAAACCGTTTCGGCTTCGAACATTGGGTCTCGAGCGGCAAAACAAGAAGAAAGGGCGGGAGAACGTGTCAGACGCGTTTGTAACCCCCGGTGGCGCAACGCTGTCTGCCGGGCAATATGATGGCATGGTGCGGGAAGCGCACACAAATCCTGAAGTCTTCTGGCTTCAGCAGGCTCGCCGCCTGACATGGCAAACCCCGCCCACGCAGGCCTCCCGCTCGGACTTCACGCAGGATGTTCGGATAGAGTGGTATGCTGATGGATTTCTGAACGCTTCAGAAAACTGTCTGGACCGCCATGTGCGCACACAGCCAGAGAAAACGGCCCTGATCTGGGAAGGACAGGAAGCCGGCCAGCGGGAAGTGTTGTCCTATCGGCACCTGTATGAGCGTGTCTGCCGGCTGGCCAATGTTCTGCGCAGGCTGGGTGTTAAAAAGGGGGACTGTGTCGCCATTCATCTGCCTATGGTGGCGGAAGGGATCATCGCCATGCTGGCGTGCGCCCGCGTGGGCGCTGTGCATGTGGTGCTGTTTGGCGGCTTCTCAGCCGAAGGATTGGCCGAGCGTCTGACTGATAGTGCCGCCGTTGTGGTGCTGACGGCCGATGTTGCGCGCCGGGGTGGCAAGCGTATTCCCAGCAAGACGACAATGGATGAGGCCATTGCACGGTGTGGCGCAGCCAGCGCTGTGCGGCATGTGCTTGTGGTGCCTGTTACCGGGGCAGACGTGCCCATGCAGCCCGGGCGCGACCTGCGTTATGCGGAGGAAGTCGCGAAGGAAGCTGCAGATTGCCCGGCAGAGCGCATGAATGCTCTGGACCCACTGTTTCTGCTTTATACCTCTGGCAGCACCGGTCGTCCCAAAGGGTTGGTGCATGGCACGGGCGGCTACCTGACTTGGGCCGCATTTACCCATGCTGTGGTGTTTGACTACAAACCAGACGATATTTTCTGGTGTACAGCGGATGTCAGCTGGATTACCGGCCACACCTATGTGGTGTATGGCCCGCTGGCCAATGGCGCGACCATTATGGTGTATGAAGGTCTGCCGTCATGGCCAGAGCCGGGGCAGTGGTGGGATGTGATTGACCGGAACGGTGTGACTGTCTTTTACACGTCTCCCACGGTTGTAAGAGCGGCCATGCGTGAAGATGAAGCCGTTGTGCGGAGCCGTTCCCTCAAAAGCCTGCGGATTCTGGGAACAGTGGGCGAGCCGATCAGCCCGGAGGCATGGCACTGGTTCCATGATGAAGTGGGCAAAGGCCACTGCGCTGTGGTGGATACTTGGTGGCAGACTGAAACCGGTGGCGTGATGATTACGGCTGCGGCCGGATGTGTGGTTCCTCGCCCCGGTGCGGCTGCGCGGCCTTTGCCGGGCGTGGAGGCTGTGCTGCTGGATACACAGGGCAAGGAAGTAGCAGGTGCGGGCGAAGGGCTTTTGTGCATGGCCCAATCCTGGCCGGGTCAGGCCATGTCCATCTGGGGGGATCATGACCGTTTCCGGCAGACTTACTTTACAACCTGTCCGGGCCATTACTTTACCGGGGACGGCGCACGGCGAGAGGAAGATGGGTATTACTGGATAACCGGCCGTGTGGATGATGTGGTCAATGTATCCGGACACAGGATTGGCACGGCAGAAATTGAAGATGCCATAGCCACAGACCATGAAGTTGTGGAAAGCGCTGCCGTGGGCATTCCCCATGACCTGAAAGGGCAGGGGCTGGTGGTGTTTGTGGTGCCTCGAGAGCAGGATGTCTTTCATCCGTCCGCCGTCAACACTGCCGTGGCGGCAGGTGTGGGGCGCTATGCAGTGCCGGAAAAAATATATGTGGTGCGGGATCTGCCCAAAACCCGATCCGGCAAAATTGTACGGCGTTTGCTGCGTAAGATAGCATCGCATGATCTGGAAGGACTGGGGGATCTGTCCACCTTGGCTGATCCGGATATTGTGGGTGAATTGATTGCTACCGTAAAAGCACAGGAAAGCTGATACCCGGCCATTTTTTGTGCCCGGTTAGAGCGCAGGAGATGAAAAAGGGGGCCTGACACGGTGGTCAGGCCCCCTTTCCTCTGTTTAGGGAACAGAGATTACTGGTGGCTGGATGCACCACCGGCAGGCGTAAGCTGTGCGCGCACTTCGCCATGCGGATGGGCTGCCGTGCCAAGGCTGACGTAAAGCTGGCCGTTGCGATACTGCTCAATTTCGTCCGCGCTGAGCGTGATGGTGCCGGTGAGCGGAGACGTAAACGGGCCTTTCAGCGGTTCCACTTTGTCCGCCGTATCGGTCAGTGATTTGGCAGCCAGAAGCTCAGCCGCTACAACCGGGCCTGAAAGGTTATTCCAGGTAATGGTGTAGCTGAGCAGATTGTTGCGCGTTTCAAGCGTGGCCCGCACGCCGCCCGTGGCTTCTGCGCCGGCAGATTTCTGGGGAGCAAAATGGCCTTCTGATGAAATGGTTTCAGCGTGAGCCAGAACAGGCGAAATAGCCAGAACACCAGTAAGAAGGGCTGCGCTAAAAGTAATGGTGCGTTTAGAAATCATGTTTCTCTCCTGATAAAAACTATAATGTCCTTACAGGCAATAAAAACGCACCCTTCCAGAAAAGGTTCCATCCTGAATTCAGGACTGTTTTTACACTCTTGTTGACTTGGTCCGTTTTCTTGTTGGTGAAAAGAAAACGGATCGTGAATAATGGTTTGTTTTCGTAATTATTTTGATGCGGTTTCTTCAATCAGGGCAAAGCGGGGAATGCCATCCACCTGTTCCTGCCACATGGCCAATGGCCGGACCCAGTAACTGCCAAGGGCTTCACTGCGGTAGGTGACAAGCCATTCTTCAGTCTCGCTGTGGCGTCCGACACAAAGAACGGTGTACAGTCCTCCTTTGTAATGTCGGTACAGGCCGGGCCGTGGATGTTCCGGCATGGTGGTGTCGATCGTATTTTGAGCGTGAGTATTCATGATAGACAGATGTTCCACAGCTTGCGGAGGGATCGCAACCTTGAACCGTTCTTTCATTCTGGGCCACGTGCTGGCGGGGGCGTTGCTGATAGCGGCTCCTTCTTTGGCGCACGCCGCAAAGCGGACCCACAGCACGGCACAGAAAGGGGGGGACCCCGTTATTCTGACGCACCAGCCTGGGAGTGGGTTGGATGCCGAGGCCCGTAAACTGAACACGGATGATCTGGCGGCAGCCGCACGGCACCATGAGACCCCGCTGATTTTGATTGGGTCTGCGCCCCTTTCCCCTGATGGCAAGAATATAGCGTTGTTCGTGCAGGTACAGTCGGCCAGCCTGTGTGGCTCGGCTGGCTGTTCAACGGACGTTTATCTGAAACGCGGGAATAGCTGGAGCAAAATTCTGGATTCTGTGAGCGGGCCCATCAGCCTGCTACCCACAACGCATGGTGGTATGCGGGATATTCTGGTGGACAGTTCTGACCGCTGGATCTGGAAAAACGGAACCTATGTGGACACGTTGACTGCAACTGATCTGCCCGGCTTCAAAACGTCCATCAAACGGCATCAGGCGGAAATGCGGAAAAAAGGTCAGGCGGTGCCTCAATAGGCAAGGGGTGCCGGTTGCCGGATGATGATTTATGCTGATGTGAAGGATCTTGATGCCTAGAAAAACGCCCTCTTCATCTGTACCCGGCAGTTTGAAGCAGACCCTTATCAAAACAGCCAGCACGGTAGCCTTGACCGTGCTGCTGATAGCCCTGCTGCGCGAATTGCTGAGAATCCTGCCGTGGCTTGATCAGGTCACTGGCTTTCATGCCGGAAGCAGCATTTTGCGGATTCTCGCTGCCGGAGGGGTGACACAACAGCAGCAGATGATTGCCGCAGGCTTGATATTCGTGTGTTTCGTGCTGGCCGTCGTGCTTGTGCGGATGGGCGAAAAGGTGTTTGCCCGCCGGTAAGGCGGCCTGAAAAATATGGCGGGAAGGTTAAAGGACTTCGCTCCTGACCATCCCGCTCTTCAGGGCTGATATTTCTGGATTAGCCTTTTTAACTGATCTCTTTCCCTCAGGATTTCTGGGCATCATGTTGCAGTTGGCCGTTCAAACGGCCCGTTGCGATGAACTGATGTTTGGCGACCTTTTGCGGCAGGTGTTTATACGTCGGCTGCCAGCATTCAGTGCTGGGGTTTAAAACAGACGGCGTGATGTCTTGCGCTGCCTGTCTTTTTTGCCCTTACGGAGAGAGGGCCGATTTTGCTCTCGTCTGGTGAGATAAGAGTGGCGGAGGGGACGTTACCGCCATGCGTGAAGAATATGCGCGCTGGCTGGCCTTGGGGTAGGGCGAGGCGTGGCGTTACCAAAATAGGCAGCGAGATCATAACGGTCCCGGTCTTGTATGTGTGAGAAACCGGAACAGCGGAGCAGGGACGCCATATCCTCTGGCTGGAAGCGGGAAAGCCAGGGCTCGCCCAGAGCCGCAACGGCCTGTTCCCGCGCCAGCGTGTTTTCGCGGTCCTGACCCGTGTAGTTGGAAACAGGCTCATTGTAATCAAACACGACGTTTGCATGGGGCACTTTCCCCATAAACTCCAATGTGGCGGTAATTGCAGAGCGAGTTAAATAGGGAATCACGCCCAGCCAGAAGAAAAAAGCCGGTTGGGTCGGGTCGAATCCACTCTCTTCAAGGCGTTGGCCGAGTGTGTCTGTTTCAAAATTGACGGGGACATACATCAGGGAGGCCGGAACCGGCAGGGCCAATTTATGGAGTTGTGCGCGTTTCCATGCCTGCATCTGGGGTGCATCCACTTCAAAAACCCGTAGGCCAAGAGGAGCAAAGGGGTTTCTGAGGCCAAACGTATCCAGCCCTGCCCCCAGAATAACAGTCTGGCGCATACCGTGCCTGACCGCTTTGGCGAGGGCATCTTCCGCAATACGCTGCCGAGCGGCAACAAAGTGGCGCAGGCGCGCCTTCGCACACTCTTGTTCAGAAAAAACGAGGGTTTCAGCGGTTTCACCCAGAACGCGCATGGCGAATGGATCTGAAAACAGACGGCCCTCTTCACGTATCTGATGCAAGGCGCGTTGCCGGGCAACGCGAAGCGCGGTGGTGCTGGGGCAGATGTCCGGTTGGGGTGGCATGGCGGGTCACGCTTATGCTGTCGGTGGAGGCAGCATAAGCTTACTCCACCGTTTATTTCGTCAGTCGTGCAGCCTTGGAACAGGAGCGTGTCGCGTAGCGCCTGAACCAGTGCGGATCATGGTGCTGGTTTGGTCCAGAAAAAAGTCAGTTCGTGCTTGTTCTGGGCAAGATGCGCCAGATGGCCGCCGGGAATGGCTTCAAAAGCGGCCACTGTGTCATGGTCTGTTTCGCCCTGAAATTTGACAGTCAGAACAAGTTGTTTGGCACGGCCTGACTCTATCCAGCGTGTCGCGAGAGCAAAAAGGCGCTTGGGGTAGGCAATGATATCCGAAAACACCCAGTCTGCTTCAGGCATTTCTTTTGGGTCCAGACCAAAGGCACTTCCTTGCTGGAAGGAGACTGTAGGCATGGCTGCCACACGCGGGTCCAGCGGTGCGCGATCAATGGCGGTGACGTTTGCCCCTAGCTTTGCAATTGCCCATGTCCACCCGCCGGGGGTCGCGCCAAGGTCCAGACACGTCTCGCCAGGCTGGGGCCAGCGGCCGAGGCGGGTGCAGGCTTCCCACAATTTCAGATAGGCGCGGGAGGGAGGACCGATGCGGTCTTCTACAAATTGGGGCGTGCCGTTGACAAATGGACTGCTTTTACGGGCGGAAAAGAGCAGTGTGCTGGCATCTAGCAGCGTCCACGCGCCCAACGGGCTTATAGGTGGAGCGGTGGGAAACGTGAGAGGCGCTGCTTTTACGGGCGGAAGCCGTTCTTCTATCAAGGCTGCACGCCGGAAGCAGTCTGCTGCGTATAGGCTCCAGTTGCGTTGGCGCGCGCGCAGGATTTCCGCTGCACTGCGAATGGAGGTGATAGGAGCCACTTCCGGCTCCTGCCAGATATCCAGCGCCCAGGGGGAAAAAACAGACGGCTGGCCAGAAAGTGCCAGTTGGCCATGCCAGCGGTCTATTGTCACGCCACGGCGGGCCAGATCCTGCTCCAGAACAGTTTCAAGCCCTTCTGGTGCCAGCCAGGCGCCTCGAATGGTCTGTGTCATGCGCGGAAGGCCCATCCACCAGCAAGGCAGAGCCACGAGAGGATAAGAATACTGCCGCCTGTGGGGGCGACATGGGCAGCGTGATGGCCAGAAAATGCCGTGTAATACACGCCGCCACAAAACAGCACTGTGCCCAACAACAGTCCGCATCCACCAATGGCCAGCAACCGGCCGGGTTTTTGATGTGTGGTCAGGCCAAGGATGATGAGAGCAAGTGCGTGCCACATCTGCATTTCCATCGCGCCATGCGCCATGGCGCGGCCACCTGCACCAAAATTTGCATCAGGCATGTGGGCGGTCAGCGCCCCCATAATGGTGCCGGTGCCAGCAAATAATGCGCCACAGATGCGCCACAGACGAGGGATAAGAGAAGAAGATACCATGATGCGCTTTCTATAGGGCGTATCCTGCCGCAGCGGAAACAGAAAAACCGGTGTGGGCGTGCTTAACCTGACGCGAAATACTTTATTTCTGAGCAAGAGCCTGTTTAAAGCGTCAGCAACACAGGATTTTTTGTGACGGGAAAGACATTTAAAAGTCCGCTAGGCCAGTCACGTTAAGATTCCAAACACTTTTCACGACTAAAGGGCAGGGCGCATGAGCGTACGGATAGACAAGGTTGTAACGCGTGGAGGAGATGCGGGACAGACGTCGTTAGGGGATGGTCAGCGTGTTTCCAAAAGCAATGCGCGGATTGAAGCCATGGGCTGTTTGGACGAACTGAATGCTGTTGTTGGTCTTTTACAGACACAGACCAAGGAAGACTGTGTCGTTCGTCAGCAGTTGCAGCGGGTGCAGAATCTGCTTTTTGATATGGGGGCCGATTTATGCCAGCCAGATACGCCAAAGGCAGTACATGCGCGCCGGGTGACAGGCCAGATACTTGTGCAGCTGGAAGAGTGGACTGAGCAGCTACGGCAAAAACAGGCGCCTTTGACCAGCTTTGTCCTGCCCGGTGGCAGTGTTGCCGCCGCATGGGCGCATCTGGCACGAACACAGGCGCGCACTACGGAGCGGCGTGTGGTTGCACTGGCGGAACAGGAAGGTGTGAATTCTGAACTTATAAGAATTCTTAACAGACTTTCCGATTATTTTTTTGTTCTCGCTCGTCGTTTCAATGCAGATGGCAAAGAGGATATTCTTTGGGTGCCCTCTTGAAGCCAAGGGGAGTGAGCCTATAATTTAGGCCATAACTTAAATGAAAATTCATAGTATCAAGACCACGAAGTAGCGCTTGCTTCATTTTTTTTGTAATGACGCAAAAGTAATGGAATGTGCTCTGAAGGTATGGCGCATATGACCTGAGCGCAGATAGAAAAGTTTTTTCTTGTGTTTTGAATGTGTTGGAAATAGCAATTAGATGTGTTAGACCAACACCTGAAAGAAAGAATTCTGTCAGCAAGAAAAGAGCGCAGAATGTTTCTTTATCCATATATCCCATGTAGCCTGTCTGGGTTTTATCTGCCCGTTGAAGGCGAAAAAGAGTAGCTTATGATTTTTCCTGATATTTTCAGATTTATTCTGAAAGCATCGTGTGTGTGGAAAACTCAGGTAACTGTTTGCAGAGTCAGGAAAGTATAAAGCAGAGTGACTTCCGAATTCATGAAGACACCGTCTTTTTTATCAACGCCCGTGGCCGAAAAAAGCCAGGATGAAGCATTTGAGGAAGCCTCCCTCCGCAACGCGTTGGAGCGGCTTGGGTCTTCCTCTCGCTCACGGCCGCAGCAAACGCCTCGTCCGTCTGCGGATTCTGCGCAGGGCAAACGTCGCCGTTTTGTAAAAGATGGTGATGTGCAGGTAGAAAAACATTCTCTGGCGCGTACCAAACCGCGTACGTTGGCCATGCCGGGCAAGATGTCCACCTCACGCGCGCTGCACTTCACAGATGAAGAAAATGGTGAAGTTTCCAAACTGCGCCGCCAGCTTGCAGATGAAAAACTGAGAGCGGAAGAGGCAGAACAGCAGATTGAAGCGTTGCAGAACGCACAGAAAAGCATGGAAACCCGTCAGGTGCATGCTGATCTGATGGTGCGGGAACTGAAAGAAAAACTGCAACAGCGGGAAGCCGAACTGGCGGAACAGGCGCGGGAGCTACGCAGCATCCAGCGTGAGATCGCTGCGTTGGAAGAAGAGAAAGAAGAGCTGCGCAAAAAAGCGGAAGCGCGCCCGCGTGGCCGCCCCCGTACCCGCCCGGTTGAGGACTACGCCATGGCGGACGAAGTGCGGGAAGAGGAACTGGATGTGGAAGAGCCTCAACCCGTGAAATGGTGGAAAGACTAACTAACATTTCGCCATATTTTGGCTTAGGGTGCGGGGTATGAAAAATGCTTCCGTAACCCCCGCTCTTGTGTTCTTGATAGCCGATGCTGCGGTTGGGGTAGCCTTTGTGTTGCTGCCCCCCTTGGTTATGGGTTTTCTGTTGTTGTTGAAGGACGTGTTCGGCGTGCTTGTGCTGCCGTTCACCTTCCTGTTCGGTCTGGCTGGCTGGTCGTCCGACATGTCATCGCTTGATAGCGTGATGGGAGGGCTGACGCCCAATGTCCTGCGTCATCCGTTCCGGGCCATATCGGCCGCCATCATGATTGCTGTCGGCGGCCTGTGCTCTGTTCTGGCGTGTGGCAGCCCACGAGCAGCCGTGGTGGAGAGGCGCATGGCCCCGCTTTTTACACTTGGCGCTGCGGTGCTGGGTGGCCCGGAACTGGGGCTGATCATGCTGCCTGCGTTTCTGCTGCAACTGGCCGCTTTGCGGCGTCCGGAAATGGATTTCTTTTCCCGTAACAAATAACACTCAGTTTCTGAGTGCGACCGACAGCAAGGAAATATCCTGACGCCGTTATGCAGGCGTCAGGGTTTGGTTTTCTCAGTGTGACGGGAAAATTTTTCCGGGGTTCATCAGGTTTTTGGGGTCCAGCGCATTCTTGATCTTGCGCATGGTTTCAAGTTCCGCCCCACCGCGCCATGAAGGCATCATGTAGGTTTTCAACTGGCCGACACCATGCTCCGCCGAGAATGAACCGCCAAATTTTCTCACAATCTCAGCGACCGCATCCATTAAGGCATGATCCTGTGCCAGAAAGGCCGCAGGATCAGCCCCTTCCGGCTGCACCAGATTGAAGTGGATGTTGCCATCTCCAATATGGCCGAAGGGTGCTACGCGTATGCCCGGAACCAGAGATTCACACGCTTTTGTCGCCTCTTCAATAAAGTCCGGAATGGCGGCCAGAGGGACAGACACATCGTTTTTGACCGACGCCCCAGCCCGTTTCTGGGCTTCTGCGTGTTCTTCGCGAATCATCCAGATGTTCTGGCGCTGCGTCTCGCTTTCAGCCAGAACCGCGTCCGTTACCAATCCCTCTTCCAGCGCCTGTCCCAGCACATCTTCCATCAGGGTGCGCAGGCTTTCATCTTCACGCGGGCTGCCCAGTTCAACCAGCGCATAGGCAGGTGCAGGTTCAGACAAGGGAAGTGGGCAGCTTTCTATCAGTGTGTTGACCAGCGCCATGCTGGTGCCAGACATATATTCAAAGGCCTGAATGGCGGCCGGGTCCTGCTTGCGGAAGGCGGCGAACAGAGCCAGCGCGCTCTTGGCGTCAGCTACGGCGCATAACGCAGTCTCGCGCGAGCGAGGGCGGGGCTGAAGCTGAAGCACGGCGGTGGTGATAAGACCCAATGTGCCTTCAGACCCCACCAGAAGCTGCCGCAGGGCATAACCTGTATTATCCTTGCGCAGCTTGCGTAGCAGATTCAGAACGGAGCCATCCGGCAGCACGGCTTCCAGCCCCAGAGCCAGTTCGCGGGCGTTGCCATAGCGCACAGTATTGTTGCCGCCAGCGTTGGTAGCCAGAATACCCCCAATATCAGCAGATCCTTCCGATGAAATGGAAAGAGGCAGCATCAGGTCTTCCGCCCAGGCTGCATCCTGTGCGGCCTTGAGCGTCACCCCGGCTTCTACCGTCATGGTCAGATCAGCGTGATCAATGCTCAGGATGCGCGTCATGCGTGTTGTGGAAATGACAACTGCCTTGCCGCTTTCATCCGGTGTCGCGCCTCCAACCATGCTGGTATTGCCGCCTTGGGGCACCATGGGCACGTCATACTGGGCACACAGGGCAACAGCTTTCGCACAGTCTTCCGTTGTTGCCGGGCGCAGTACGGCAGCACAGCGGCCATGATACAGCAGCCGCCAGTCCGTGCAGAAGGAAGCCGTGTCGGTTGCATCGGTCAGGAAGCCGGCTGGCCCCAGCAGGGTCAGAAGGGCATCGTGCAGGGCAGGGGGCAGAGAGGCATCAGACATAGGCAAACCTTGTTTGAAAAACAGGACGCAACGGAGTGAGCGGAAACACGGATACTCCGTACCGTAAAATCAGATCATGTATGGCACGGCAAAAAAGACTTCGGCATGGTTTGGTCAGTAGAGATAACGTGCGTTATCCGCAGCATTGCAGACTGTATGCTGAAAGAGATGAAACACTTCTGTTCCGGCAATGCCGCTGAGCAGGCCAGCGCCAACTGCCATGAAAATAATCATCAGCCGTGGATAACGGGCGTCTGTCTGTACCTGAGATAACTGGGCAAGTGTCTCCGCTCTGGCCTGCTGTGTCAGATAGAGTTGAGATTTCAGGGTCTCGTTCTGGGCGCGGGCCGTGCGCAGATCCCGATCCAGCTTGTTGATGCTTTCCGCCATCTGCCTCAATTGGGCGCGATGTTCGTCCATCGGGGTGCTGGCGCGGGCGGTGCGGCTGCTGCGTGTCGCACTTCGGGCCTGAGAGGGGTCTGGTGCTATGGCCTGAAACAGGTTTTTCAGCGCACCGCCGGTCATGTTGTTTCGGCGCGCCCGGTTCTTGATGGCTTCCAGCGCTGTGGCGGACTGGCCCGGTTGATCTTCCAGCACCAGAGCCAGAATATCAGACAGGATTTTGAGTTCTTTGGGGTCAAATGTGCTCATGGAAGCCTCAAAGCGGCCGTGGGGCTGCGGCGCGACGCAGACGGTCCTGAATGGCACGGCCCAGTCCATGCGCAGGTACGGATTGCACGGCCACACCCGTCAGGCCAAGCACGGCACCCTGTTTATCCAGATAACGCAGCCCGGAAAACAGGCGTGCTGCGGCTTCTTCCAGATTGCCGGTCTGGCTGAGATTCCATACGGCGCCAGCCCCGGCAAGCGGTGTCGGGCCAAATGCCAGCAAGCCTTCCGTCGGTTTTACGGAGGTTGCATTCAGCCGTACCGGCAGTGCAGGGGCGTAGTGGGAAAGCATTCTGCCGGGAGAGACCGGTGCGGCATCAGTCTCTGTTTCCGGATAGGCGAGGGGACCGCAAATTTCTTCCAATGCTTCAGCAGGAATACCGCCAGGGCGCAGTAGTAGCGGACGGTCTTCTGAAGTCAGATCAAGAACAGTGCTTTCCAGCCCAACAGCGCAGGGACCGCTATCCAGCACGGCGTCAATGCGTCCTTCCAGTTCTTCCAGAACATGACTGGCGTCTGAGGGGCTGATGCGGCCGGAACGGTTAGCAGAAGGGGCGGCGATGGGGCGATTGACGGCCTGTAACAGCGCCTGCACACACTCTCCTTTGGGTACTCGTACAGCCAAGGACTCCAGCCCATCTGCTGCAAGATCACAGATTGTGCTGGTGGGAGCACGGGGCAGAACCAGTGTGAGCGGACCGGGCCAGAAAGCCTGTGCCAGCTTACGCGCGAGCGGTGTGGCGACAACCTGCGCAAATGCGGTGTCTGCCGTGGCAAAATGGCTGATCAGCGGGTTAAAGCGGGGCCGGTTCTTGGCCTCGAATATACGGGCGACGGCTGCCGGTTGTGTTGCGTCTCCTCCAAGGCCGTAAACGGTCTCGGTTCCAAACGCCACAAGCCCCCCTTCCCGCAAAATGCGGGCGGCGGTTTCAAGGCCGGAAGGTGTGGCGGGAAGGCGCTGGGTCATGCAGTTCCGTCTAACGCGCTTAAGCCCCCTAACGCTAGGGGAGCTCAAATTTCATACAGGTTCTGGCTTTATCTGGCTTGGTGGCACTAGCACCAAAGCGCGCAGAAAGGATGTAATTACAGAGTTCCGGTACACAGAAACGGTGGATTTTTCCAGTCCGGTTTGCCGTAAAGCAGCGAGGTGCCGTCCAGTTGGGTAATATGGCCGCCAGCCGCTTCCACAATAGCCTGCGGGGCGGCGGTATCCCATTCCATGGTCGGGCCAAGGCGTGGGTAGAAATCCACCGCCCCTTCGGCCACGCGCGCAAACTTCACGGCAGAACCGATATTCCCGATAGAGGCAATGCGCCGTTCGCCCAGATAGGCGGCCAGACGCGGATCATCAGCATAGTGGCGTGAGGCCAGAACACTCAGCCCTTCTGCCGGCGGTGTGCGGGTGTGAATGCGGTGGACGCCCGTGCGGTCCCTGCGTTCTGCAGGCGCGTTGATGCCGCCTGTGTAAAGCTGGTGGTATGCAGGGAGAGCCATAGCCCCCAGTACGGCGCGGCCGTCACGCACCAGCCCGATATTGACGGTAAAATCATCCCGCCCAGCTGCAAATTCGCGTGTGCCATCCAGCGGGTCCACCAGCCAGTAGGAGGGAGAAACCGCTCCCCGCAGGCCGGAAGCCACTTCTTCTTCCGCAATGACGGGAATATCCGGTACAGCAGAGCGCAATCCTTTGAGGATATGGGCTTCCGCTGCGTGGTCGGCTTCGGTCACGGGCGAGGCATCTGTTTTGGTCAGTGTCTCAAACCCGCGGGCGCGGATGGTGCGGATAATTTCCGCGGCTTCTTCCGCCAGGCGGGCGGCCAGAGCCAGAAGGTCTGCATCTGTGTGGCTGGTCATGGCCCGCACCATACGACAAGTGAACGAGGCCGTCATGCCCCACGCACTCTGATTCTGCGCAAAAAAACGGAGATGGTTTTTATGCGCCAGTTGCAGAGTAAGGCTGGGTGAGGGGGTATTCGCTGCTGTGTGCCTTGATAACGCGGGGTGTGCGGTTTTTTCGGGGGGATGCGGCGCTGGCTATTGCCAACGCCGCAGGGGAGACGTACCCAGTTTGCCCAGAATGGCCATGTCAGACCTGTTCGTCTCTTAGCGTGAGTGCCCGGTTCTGCTTCCTGCCGAAGGGGTTGTCCGAGAGCGAGCGGTAAAGGCTGAACAATACGTGACCGCTTTAAAAGAAAGCATGAGGAGTCCGGATTTTATGCTTGAGATTTCATTTTCTGCCGAAACATTGCCGCAGGGTGGCGCGCTGGCTTTGTTGGTGCCTGAAGGCGCGGAAGCTCCTGCACTGTTTAAGAGCCTGGATGATGCAACCGGCGGCACTCTGAGCCGCGCCGTCAAGGCAGATGAATTTACCGGTAAGGCAGGTTCCTCCACCGTTGTGCTGGCGCCCGGAGCCGGGTTTGATCGTGTTGTTCTGATTGGTGTGGGCCGCGCTGAGGCTTTTGAACCCAAGGATGCGGAAAAGGCTGGCGGTATTGCGGCCACTGCTCTTGGGCGTGGGGAAAAGGCAGCTTTGGCTGTTGGCAGCTTGCCCCATGCGGCTCACGTTGCCCTTGGTGCCGTGCTGGGTGCTTATCATTTTTCTCTGTACCATGGCGCACCGGAAGACGATAAAACACATCGTCTGGCGTCTCTTACTGTGCTGGCGGCTGATGCCGCACAGGCAGAAGCAGCATGGCCCGCATTGTCCGCTGTTGCGCGCGGCGTCATTCTGACGCGGGATCTGGTGACGGAACCAGCCAATGTGCTGAATCCGGTTGAATTTGCTGAGCGTGTCAGCACCCTGCGCAGCCTTGGTCTGGACGTGGAAGTGCTGGATCAGCCCGCAATGGAAAAGCTGGGCTTTGGCGCATTGCTGGGTGTGGCGCAGGGCAGTGATGCCGAACCCCGCACTGTTATCATGCGCTGGAACGGTGGCGAGAAAGACGATGCTCCTCTGGCCTTTATTGGCAAAGGGGTGACGTTTGATTCCGGCGGTATTTCCATCAAACCCGCAGCGGGTATGGAGGAAATGAAGTGGGATATGGCAGGCGCTGCCACTGTTACAGGTCTGATGGCAGCACTGGCGGGCCGCAAAGCCAAGGTTAACGCTGTGGGCGTTATCGGGCTGGTGGAAAACATGGTTTCCGGCAATGCTCAGCGGCCGGGGGACGTGGTGCGGAGTGCCTCTGGTCAGACCATTGAGGTTCTGAACACGGATGCGGAAGGTCGGTTGGTTCTGGCGGATATCCTGTGGTACGCACGGGAACGGTTTGCGCCGAAACTGATGGTTGATCTGGCTACTCTGACGGGGGCTATCATCATCAGCCTCGGGCATGAATATGCCGGACTGTTCTCCAATAATGATAACCTTGCCGGTGGCTTGGCTCAGGCTGGTGAGATTACGGGTGACAAGCTGTGGCGTATGCCCATGGGCAAGGAATATGACGCCCTGCTGAAGTCCGATATTGCGGATATGAAGAATATCGGTGGTCGTCCCGGCGGGGCCATTACGGCTGCGCAGTTCCTCAAGCGTTTTGTGGGAGAAACACCGTGGGCGCATCTGGATATTGCAGGCACGGCTTGGTCCAGCAAGCCCCGTAACGGGCAGCCCAAAGGCGCAACTGGCTTTGGCGTTCGGTTGCTGGATACGTTCGTGCGCACGCAGCACGAAAAAGCCTGATCAAATTTTACCGAGAGGGCAGGCTGGATTGGTTCCTGATCCAGCCTGAGAAGAGGAGCCTTCTTTATTCCTAAGGGAGAGAAGGCTCCATTTTGCATCGCTCTCTTTGGTGCGGTTCGCCAAAGCAGCCGACAAGATGCAAAAGGTTAAATAATTAAAAACAGAATGAGAATA
Source organism: Acetobacter senegalensis (assembly GCF_001499615.1). Taxonomy (NCBI): domain Bacteria; kingdom Pseudomonadati; phylum Pseudomonadota; class Alphaproteobacteria; order Acetobacterales; family Acetobacteraceae; genus Acetobacter; species Acetobacter senegalensis. Next base: position 2,902,684 of record NZ_LN606600.1, read on the forward strand.
AGCTCACTCTTCTATTTTCATCAAGGGATGGGTTGGTGCCAGTGTGGCAATCTGGCATGAAAGAGACAGTCTGACAAAACGGTCATGTGAATGGCTGCCATGAGTGGGAAAGCCCGTTCAGGAGCCGCCATGCAGGTGATGAACACTGGGGGATTGGATGTCTTTTTGCGTTGTGGGTGCCGGGTTTAGTGGTGCCATTATTGCGCGCCATCTTGCGGAACGCGGGCATAAGGTCACGGTTGTGGATGAGCGTCCGCATATTGGCGGCAACTGCCATACCGAACGGGATGCCGAAACGGGCGTGATGGTGCATAAATATGGCCCTCACATTTTCCATACGGCAGATCAACGCGCATGGGACTACGTGCAGCGTTTTGGCGCGTTCAAACCGTATGTGAACCGGGTAAAAGCCATTTCCCAAGGGCGTGTCTATACGCTTCCGGTGAACCTGCTGACCATCAACCAGTTCTTTGGCACCACCATGGGGCCGAAGGAAGCGCGTGCCTTTATTGAAGGCAAAGCGGATAAAACCATCACCAACCCCCGCTCGTTTGAAGAGCAGGCGTTGAGCATGATCGGGCCGGAACTGTATCGGGCCTTTTTCTATGGCTACACTCGCAAACAGTGGGGCCTTGAACCCACGGAACTGCCTGCCTCCATTCTGAAGCGGCTGCCCCTGCGTTTCAATTATGACGACAACTATTTCAATCATCCCTATCAGGGTATGCCGGAGGAAGGCTATACGGCCATTGTCCAGAATATTCTGAATGTTGAGGGGATTGATCTCCGGCTGGGCTGTTCGTTTGAAAGCCTGGAAGAAAAATTCCAGCACGTTTTCTATACAGGCCCGATTGACCGCTTCTTCCAGTTCAAACTGGGCCGGCTGGGCTACAGAACTCTGGATTTCGAACGGTTTGTTGATGAAGGCGATCATCAGGGCACTGCCGTCATCAATTACTGTGATGAAAACGTCCCGTTCACCCGTATTTCCGAGCATAAGCACTTTGCACCCTGGGAGCAGGACAAATTCTCCAAGACGGTGTGTTTCCGCGAATACAGCCGCTTGGCTGGTGAGAAGGATGTGCCGTACTACCCCATCCGCCTCGTGAACGAAAAGCAGATGCTGGAGAGCTATATCGGCCTCGCCCGTGCAGAGAAAGGCGTGTCTTTCCTCGGGCGGCTGGGCACTTACCGTTATCTGGATATGGATGTCACCATCACGGAAGCCCTTGCCGCGTGTGACCGGATTGATGCAGCCTTGCAGGCGAAAGAACTGGATCTACCAGCCTTCTTTGTTGATCCAGATTAACTGAAAGCATTCATTGATTGAGAAAAAAATGGATGCAATCCGTATTCATTTTTTCTCAATCAAGTGTCTGTATAGTAAGTGTCTTGATGACGTTTGATGAAGTTAAGACACTCACCTACACACACTTTGTCATCACGCATAAAATATTGTCTGTTGCTGCTTCCTTATCCCCTACAATCGTTCATTTGGTAGATATATAAATGCCTGATCTGTCGAGATTTTCTGTCTTGCCGTCCTCAACGGAGGTGTCTCCAAATGTGGCTGTTTTGTTGCCCTGCTATAATGAGGAAGTGACAATCGCTCAGGTTGTTCGGGAATTTAAGGACGCCTTACCGAACGCAACCATTTATGTGTATGACAACAATTCCCAAGATCAAACGATGGCTCTTGCAAAAGAGGCAGGGGCTGTTGTGCGGACGGAAGTCAGGCAAGGGAAGGGGCACGTTATCCGGCGTATGTTTGCTGATATCGATGCTGATTTTTACGTTCTGGTAGACGGTGATGCCACTTATGAGGCTGCAGCCGCACCACGTATGTTGGCTTTGGCCAGGGAAAACTGTCTTGATATGGTGACCGGCCTTCGCATCACGGAGCGGCAGGCTGCCTATCGATTTGGCCATGTTCTGGGGAATAAAGTTTTAACAAACCTTGTCCGTGCTCTCTTTGGACAAGGTAATAAAGATATGTTGTCCGGCTATCGTATTTTTTCCAAACGTTTTGTTAAATCGTTTCCCGCACTATCGGCTGGGTTTGAAACAGAAACGGAATTTACTGTTCATGCCCTCAAACTATGTATGCCGGTAGGGGAAGTTGAAACGGTTTATGTGGAACGGCCGGAAGGCTCGGTTTCCAAGTTGAATACCTATCGTGATGGTGTGCGTATTCTGGGCACCATTATTAATCTTCTCAGGCGCGAACGGCCTTTTCTGTTTTTTAGCGTTATCAGCTTCATATTCTGTTTTGCTGGTATACTGCTTGGGCTGCCGGTTGTTCTGGAATTCATGAGCAGCGGTTATGTTCCTCGTCTGCCGACAGCTTTGTTGGCGACAGGGATGGAAATTCTGGCAGCCCTGGCGTTTTGTTGTGGTCAAATTCTGGATAGCGTTGCCCTTGACCGATTGGAAAACCGACGTCTGAGCTATCTTTCTTATCCAGCACCTCCGATAGCAGAAGAAAAAGCAAGAGAATGATTTTTTCGCTGCATTTTTCACAAATATAAAAAATAGAAAACTTATGTCGGGAATGCATCATGGAAAAACATTCTGAGTATCAAGAGAAATGGAAATACATGGTGTTTCCATTTTTTCTGGCATTGGTTGAAGGTGGTGTCTCTCTTCTTCGGCGTCAGGATACAAACGGAGATGTGTGGAACTATCATTTATACAATGCGTATGCTTGGTTTAACGGCAGGTTAGGGTATGATCTTGGTCCTGCTGGCGCGCATAGCTATTTAAATCCGTATCTGGATTCACTTTTCTATTTTGCAATATTGCATCTAAACCCTTTTGTGGTTGCATTTTTATTTGGATTTTTACAGGGCCTTGTGGCCTTTCCAATAATGTATATCGCTCGTTTTTTTATAAAAGATAAAATACATCAATTTGTTTTGACAGCTATATGCTGTTTTGGAAGCACGTTCTTCATTGGAGAACTTGGCTCTTCCATGCATGATAATCTTATTGCTGTTCCAATTTTAATGTCGTTTTGCTGTGTTCTTAAAGCTATTGCAGAAAAAGAAAATAAAGCACTGATTTTTTCAGGTTTGCTCATTGGTGCTGCAACTGGCCTTAAACTGACCTCGGCGCTCTATATACCTGTTTTTCTTGTTCTTATTTCTTTGTTTTATGGCCGCCGAATTGTGGGTGCCTTTTCTTTTTTAAGTTCCTCGTTTCTAGCGTTGATGGCATCTTCCGGGGTTTGGTATTACAAACTGTATACCCTTTTCGGAAACCCTCTGTTCCCGTTCTTCAATAATATTTTTCGCTCTCCCTATGCGTCTCTGGATAAGAACGCAACGCGGGACATGATGTTTTTTCAATTCCATGGGTTGGAAAAAATCATATATCCTTTTTACTTTGCAGATCATATTGATCGGGTTGTGACCGCATCAAATGATAAAGCGGTTGTTTGCTATACAGCTTTATTCTGTTTTGTTCTCTTTGCATTATATTTTGCGATAAAAATTGCGAAATTTGGCTTCAAGAGTCTGTTGGGAAGTCGGGACAATATTTTATTCCTATTTTTCTTTCTCTCTTTCTATGTCTGGCAATATGTTTTTGGTGTTTACCGTTATTTTATCCCTACAGACCTTATCTGCCCGATTATTTTCTATGTTTTGATATATGAAATTTTGAATATGCAGCAGACACCTGTGTATGAACCCGGAAAAAAGGCATGTTGGGCGGCTGCGGTTTTGGTGGCGGTCAGTTTTGTCAAAGGCGTGCCCGATTGGGGACGGGGGAGTTACAGTCACCCTTATTTTGAAGGCAATATACCGCAAGAGGTAAAAGAGGCAGATGTTTTGTTCAATGCCAATTTTTTCTCTGCATGGATCGTTCCGGTCATTAACCCTCAAGGACATGTTATTCAGATCAATAGAGGATTGTTTGATTTCGGGACTAAAAAATATTGGGATATTTATTATACCTACCTGCCTAAAAACAGGACGCCCAAGCAGTATGTATTATTCAATGATCCAAATGATCAGGTGGCCAAAAATTGGGCCATCACTAAGTTCAAGGAGCATTATAATATGCAGATAGACTTCTCATCCTGCAAAAAATTTCCGGTAAGATTGTCGAGCTATAAAAGCGATATTACGTACTGCTCTCTGTCGGTTAACCCCGGCAATGCCTGAGAGGCGGTTTCACACAGCAGATGATTTCGTTCGGTGAAAAGCAGAGGGAAAATTCGGCTTTTTAAGCAGGGGAGGTATCAGAATGCGGGGCAGTTTCGTTCTGTAGAATATTGATGCGTTCTTGTTAAGTGTCCGTGCGGGGCTCCATGCGTGGGGCTTCGTAATGGATGGGCGATCCAGTCTGGAGGGGGCGCAGAAAGACAGTTTCTCATTCGGGATGGTTTTTTTGCTGATCCAGAAGATAACTGGAAAAAAAGGCCTCAATATTTTAGCTTTACATGACATATATTATCCCCGCGAGGCTCACCTTATGAGGCGTCATAGAGCAGAATAGAGTTGGAGGGGTCTAAAACCCCCTATTTTGATTTTTCCAGTAGTAGCAATATCAACGGGTTACGATTCTTGTGCGGGCGGAAAAGTGGGTTTTTAGAACCTTCCAGCTTGTGCATGAAGTAAATCCATGCCGAGGAAGATCCTCTGATCTGAGATTGGGGTTGCTGAAAAGATGCTTTTTATTTGATGTACCTATCTGCACAAAAGAAAGCAGAAAAAATCATCGTTCATGCGTGGATTTGAAGAAAAATAAGGTGTGGTTACGGGAAGGATAAAATATTAAAGTCAGCATCGGCGTTTAAACGCTGCATCCTATCACGTATGCTTGCTACGCTGTTCAGTTACTCTGCTAAACTCATTAAGATGTAAGCTAGGCCATATGACGATTTTCCGTTCTGGAAAATACTTTTTAAGTTGTAGCGCGCTAAACGATACGGTTTTTCAAACATGCCCACTCCATTACCTGTTTCAGATATCCCTTCTCTTAGTGTGGTTGTGCCTTGCTATAATGAGCAGGGTGTTTTGCCGGAGTTTCACCAGCATCTCTGCGCCGTGATGGACCGTGTCGGGCGGCCGTGGGAAGTGGTGTATGTCAACGATGGTTCCAAAGATCAGACACTTGTGGTCATGCGTGATCTGGAACAGCAGGATAATCGGGTCTCCAGTGTCAATCTTTCCCGCAACTTCGGAAAGGAAATAGCGCTGACAGCCGGGCTGGACCATGCCCGTGGAACTCAGGGCGTGATTGTGATCGATGCCGATCTGCAGGACCCGCCTGAAGTTATTGAAACGTTGGTGGCCGAATGGTCGGACGATGTGGATATGGTATATGCCCGCAGACGGGCGCGGGAGGGTGAGAGCATCCCAAAGCGTTTTACGGCGTGGATGTTTTACCGGGTGATGGCTAAACTTGGGAACCGTGTTGTCATTCCGCCAGACACCGGCGATTTTCGGCTTCTTAGCCGCCGAGCGCTGGATAGTCTGTTGCAGATGCGTGAACGCCATCGCTTCATGAAAGGGTTGTTTGCCTGGATAGGCTATCCCTCCAAGGCCGTGTTTTATGATCGGGCGCCACGGGCCGCAGGGGTTACCAGTTTCAATTACTGGTCTCTGTGGAATTTTGCGCTGGAAGGAATTACCTCGTTCTCCGTACTGCCCTTGCAGTTAGGGACGTATCTGGGGTTTGTGATTTCCCTGCTGGCCGTGTTGTATGGCGGATGGATTGTGCTGAATACACTTCTGTTCGGCTCCCATGTGCCCGGCTATCCCAGCCTGATGAGTGTTATCCTGTTTCTGGGCGGTGTTCAGCTCATGACGCTCGGGCTAATAGGCGAATATATTGGTCGTATTTTTAACGAGACAAAAAATCGCCCTCTCTATTTTGTTGAGTCCTACCATGTGGCAGGGGTGCCGCAGGCTGGTGTTAAACCAGAGTGATCTGCTCCAATGCGCATGCGGCATGGCGTGTTGCGCCAAGGCAGGGCAACATTGCTCCATGTTTCATGGTGTCTGTTACGTAAGTGCCGAAAAAGGAAGAGGGCGTACTCGTGCATGAAGGCGCAGATCAGCCTGACGTGCTGACCATCATCGTGCCCTGCTATAATGAGGAGCCTGTTCTGTTGCAGTCTGCGGCTTGTCTGGCAGAACAACTCCAGAAAATGGTTGAGGCAGGTCTTGTGGCACAACAGAGCAAGGTGCTGTTTGTGGATGATGGCAGCACTGATCAGACGTGGCCTATAATTACCAATCTGGCTGCCCGCTCGGGCTCTTTTGGCGGGATGAAGCTGTCTCGGAATGTTGGGCATCAGAATGCGCTTCTGGCGGGGTTGAGCGCTGTGCAGGAAGGCCCGTGTATCAGCATAGATGCGGATTTGCAGGATTCCGTTGCGGCCATGAGCGCCATGGTCGAACATTATCGGGACGGTTGCCAGGTGGTGTATGGAGTGCGGCAGGATCGTTCAGCCGATACGCTTTTTAAACGGACCACGGCACGTCTTTTTTATCGCTTCATGACGATAATGGGCGTGGAAACCATTGAAGATCACGCAGATTATCGTCTGCTAGGTCCTGAAGCGAGAAAGGCCGTGCTCTCGTTCACGGAAGAAAACCTTTATCTGCGTGGTATTGTACCCTTGGTGGGTTTCAGAACAGCAAGCGTCTATTATACCCGTACGCCTCGGTTGGGCGGAGAGTCCAAATACACGCTGTTCCGGATGGTGACCCTTGCATTACGGGGAGTGACATCTTTTTCAGTCGTTCCCTTACGGATGATCGCGCTTCTGGGTGTCAGTGTATTTCTCTTGGGGCTTGTGAGTATTCTCTGGAGCGTGGTGGATAAGCTGTTTTTCCAGCCTGCGATCGGGTGGGCGTCTCTTAACGCCATGATCTGCCTGATTGGTGGGCTTCAGATGCTCGCGCTGGGAATTGTTGGGGAATATATTGGCTGTATTTATACCGAGGTGAAGCGGCGCCCCCGTTTCTTTATTGAGCAGACCACCTGACAGTAATCTGACCGTCCTTTGGGGAGCTCTTTCAAAAATCTGGAAATCGAAGTGGTTAAAGATGGAGAGTTCTAAAACCCCTTGTTTTGATTTTTCCAGTAGTAGCGATATCAATGGGTTACGATTGTTATACAGGCGGAAAAGAGGGTTTTTAGAACCCTCCAGATTTTTGTGTCTGAAAAGGCGGCTTTGACGTCTGACGGCGGTATTACAGGGTCAAGAAGGCACCGCATTCAGGTGTAAAAAGGAACGCCCAACTGATGCGAGAGGCTTTAGTCCCCCGTCTGCTGGTTTATGTCCGGTTGGCCGACAAAGCGGGTAGCAGCCTCTGATGGTCATGCGGTATGCCATTTTCCGCCTTGACGCCGCACGGTTCCGGCCTCATTCCTCCCGTCATGCGAGTTGCTGCCATTCTTCTGGCTGCCGGAACAGGCAGCCGTTACGCCGCTACCAGCGGGTCTGATACGCCAAAGCAATATGTGCTTCTGGCGGGCCTGCCGGTTATCCGTCACGCTGCGGAAGCCCTGATGCCGCATGTGACTTGCCTGCAACCAGTCGGGCATCCGGACTCCCTGCGGGATGCGCTGGACGGGCTTGAAACCCTGCCGCCGGTAGCAGGGGGAGAAACCCGCCAGGCCAGTGTGCGGGCCGGGCTTGAGGCGCTGGACGAGCTGCCGGAAGATCAGAAGCCTGATCTGGTGCTGGTGCATGATGGTGCGCGTCCCTATGTGACTGCGACCGTAATCCAGAACGTTATTTCAGCCCTGAGCGAACATCCGGGGGCAATACCGGCGGTGCCGGTGGCCGATACGCTCAAGCGGGAAGAAAATGGCGTGATTGCGGGCACAGTCTCGCGTGATCACCTGTTCCGCGCGCAAACACCGCAAGGGTTCCGCTTCGGGCTGTTTCGTGACCTGCATCGTTCGGCTTCTTCCCAGAGTGCGACGGACGATGCCAAGCTGCTGGAAGATGCCGGGTTCAGCGTGGCGCTGGTGCGTGGCGATGAAGACAATATCAAGCTGACTTATGAGGATGATCTCGTGCGTCTTGAACGATTGATCGGCCCGACCCTTTTGCCGCGCGTGGGGCTTGGGTATGACGTGCATGCGTTTGAAGAAGGGCGTCCGCTTATTCTGTGTGGCATTACTGTGCCGCACACCAAAGGGCTCGCTGGTCACTCTGACGCAGACGTTGGGATACACGCGCTGTGTGACGCCATTTATGGTGCGCTGGCTGAAGGCGATATCGGGCGCCATTTTCCGCCAAGCCAGAATGAATGGAAAGATGCGGATAGTGCGCGTTTTCTGGTGCATGCTGGCCAGCGTATTCGTGAGCGCGGTGGCATGCTGATTAATGCGGATCTGACGTTGATCTGCGAGCGTCCCAAAATCGGCCCGCATGCAGAAGCCATGCGCCAGCGGTTAGCGGATTTGTTGCAGGTGGATATTGGCCGCATTTCCGTGAAGGCGACAACCTCCGAACGTCTGGGCTTTACGGGGCGTGAAGAAGGCATTGCCTGCACGGCGGCAGTTTCCGTTCTGGTGCCCTGACCCGAAGGGCATTTTTGCGCTGCTTGCGGCCAGAAAGGCACTCTGCTCCGTAAGGAGGGGTGCCTTTTTTCTGTTGAAGAGGCCTGCGCAAGAGAGTCTTGAAGCTGGCTGGGCAGGAGACTATAACCCGCGTTACAACATGTAAGGCCCGGTTATAAAACCGTTGGGAAACTGAGCTTTTTGTTGTCCTGAAGCGTTAGAATGTTTCGGATATAAAAGATTGATTCCGGGGCGGGAAAACGCTATTCCTGCCTAAATCATAGGCAATGTGGAAAAGATAGTGCAAACGCAACCGTTAGTGCGGCCTATTGAGTTGGGCGGCGGCATCCGTATTGAAACGCCTGTTATTCTGGCCCCCATGTCTGGCGTGACAGATCTGCCGTTTCGGCGTCTGGCGCGCAAGCTGGGTGCAGGGCTTGTGGTTTCAGAAATGATCGCCTCCTGGGCCATGGTGCGTGAGAATGACACAACCCTCCGCATGGCCGAGGTTGCAGACGCGGGCGGCCCCAACGCCGTGCAGCTTGCCGGGTGTGACCCTGATGCCATGGCGGAAGCAGCACGCATTGCCGTTGGCCGCGGTGCGGACATGATTGATATCAATTTTGGCTGCCCGGTGAAGAAAGTGGCCGTGGGCCAGATGGCCGGTTCGGCCCTTATGCGGGATGAGGTTGCTGCGGGCCGTCTGCTGGAAGCCACGGTCAAAGCCGTAGATGTGCCAGTTACTCTGAAAATGCGGATGGGGTGGGATCATCAGCATCTGAATGCGCCGGTTCTGGCCCGTATTGCGCAGCAGGCTGGTATTCGCATGATCACGGTGCATGGGCGTACCCGGCAGCAATTCTATAATGGCACGGCAAACTGGGCCTTTGTGCGCACTGTGAAGGACGCCGTTGATCTGCCTGTTATTGTGAATGGTGATATCCTGACCCTTGATGATGCCAGAACCGCCCTGGCGGAATCAGGTGCGGATGGAGTGATGATCGGCCGTGGCTGCTATGGACGGCCGTGGTTTCTGGCACAGGTGGCGCAGGCTCTGCTTACGGGTGAAAACGTGCCTGACCCTGACCTACCTACAGAAAAAGCCATTGTGCTTGAACATTATGACATGATGCTCCGCCATTTTGGCGAGCGTCCGGGCCTGCGGTTGGCCCGCAAACATGTGGCCTGGTATTCTGCTGGCCTGCCGAATTCCGCCGGTTTCCGGGCTGCGTTCAACCGGGTGGATAACGCGCCAGAAGCCATTGCCATGATGACTGATTTTTACGATCAGCAGATTGCAGCAGGCGCAGTGCGTGAGCCACGCGTTTCCCGCCATGCAGAAGCGGCGGAGCAGGCTCAGGCCTGCGCTGCGTGATCAGGTCTGCATGAAACCCGGCGCTCTTTCAGCAACAGAAAGGTCAGACCCCGGTATTCTTCTGGATAGTCTGCCTGTGCCAGTGCTGGAACTTGGCCCGGATGATGGCATTCGTTTTGCCAATTCAGCGGCGGAAGAGTTTTTTGCCATGTCCCGGCATCAGTTGTGTCAGGGCGCCTTGCAGGATCTGGTTCCTTCTGATCACCCGCTTTTTCTGTTGGTGCAGCATCTCCGCCGTGAAGGTGGAAGTGTAACCGAGCATGAACTGGCCTTCAGCAGTCCGCGCTTCCATCGGGAAGGGGTGACGGTGCAGGGGGCGGATGTGCCCGATTGCCCGGGTTCCATCCTGTTGACCGTGTATGATTCCTCCACCGCGCGGACGCTCGACCGGCAGATGGCGTTTCGATCTGCTGCCCGTAGTGTGTCTGGCATGGCGGCCATGCTGGCGCATGAAGTGCGTAATCCCCTGTCAGGCATAAAAGGGGCGGCGCAAATTCTGGAAAATGCGGTTTCCGATCAGGATCGGGAACTGGCCACCTTGATCTGTGATGAAGTAGACCGGATTGATGCGCTGGTTGAGCGGATGGGCATGTTTGGAGAAGCCCCAACGGATTACCGTTCGCTTAATATCCACCGGCTTCTGGAGCATGTGAAACTCCTGGCAAATCAGGGGTTTGCCGCGGGTATCCGTATTGTAGAGCGGTATGATCCGTCCCTCCCGCATGTGTGGGGAGACCGGGATCAGCTTGTTCAGGTGCTTATCAACCTGGTGAAAAACGCTGCGGAAGCCATCCGGGAAACCGGCAAGCCGGGTGAAATTACGCTTATGACAAGCTACCGGCCTGGTATTCGCATGGCTGTGCCCGGCACAACCCAATGGCGGCATCTGCCGTTGGTGGTCACGGTGCGGGATACCGGGCCCGGTATTTCCGAGACCATTCGTCCGCATCTGTTCGAGCCCTTTCTGAGCACCAAAATGAGTGGAAGCGGGCTTGGATTGGCCCTTGTGGGCAAGATCATGGATGACCACGGTGGGGTGATTGAAGTAGAAAGCCGCCCCGGCCGGACGGAAATAAGCCTGTATCTGCCAGTTGTTTCTGAAGACCATCCCGTCACCTGAAGCGTTTTGCGCGCTTCCGGATTTTACCTGATTTCAACGCTGCTGAATGTGATCTTTCTGCCATGACGCCTCTGCCCACCATTCTTGTTGCTGATGATGACCGTTCTATTCGTACTGTGCTGGGGCAGGCTTTGGGGCGGGCCGGATATCAGGTGCAGTCCACGCCCAATGCAGCCACGCTATGGCAATGGGTTGAGGAAGGCGAGGGCGATCTGGTGATTACGGATGTGATCATGCCTGATGGCAGCGGGCTTGATCTCATTCCGCGCATCAGGCAGGCGCGGCCCGACCTGCGTATTATTGTCATGAGCGCACAATCCAACCTCATGACGGCTGTGAAAGCGACACAGCGGGGCGCGTTTGAATATCTGGCCAAGCCTTTTGACCTGAAAGAGCTTCTGAGCGTTGTTGGCCGGGCGCTGGCGGCCCCAGCGCAGGAAGTGGCCAAACCAGCCGTAAGCGCCAGCCCGGAAGAACGCTTGCCGCTGATTGGTCAGTCCGTGGTGATGCAGGGCATCTATCGGAGCATCGCTCGCCTGACGACATCTGATCTGACGGTCATGATCAGCGGGGAAAGTGGCACCGGCAAGGAACTGGTGGCGCGTGCTCTGCATGAATATGGGCGCAGGCGGGGCGGCCCCTTTATTGCAGTGAACATGGCGGCCATCCCGCGTGACCAGATTGAGAGCGAGCTGTTTGGCCAGGAGCGCACAGCAGGGGGCAGAAGTCCGGGGCGCTTTGAGCAGGCGGCGGGAGGCACACTGTTTCTGGATGAAATTGGCGACATGCCGCCAGAAGCCCAGACTCGTCTGCTGCGTGTCTTGCAGGACGGCGAATTCACGACGGTTGGGGGGCGTGCTCCCATTCGGGCAGATGTGCGCATTATTGCCGCAACTCACCGTGATCTGCGGCAGGCTATCCGTGCCGGAACCTTCCGTGAGGATCTGTACTATCGCTTGAATGTGGTGCCTGTGCGCCTGCCGCCGCTGAGGGAACGGCTGGAGGATATTCCGCTGCTGGCCCGCCATTTTCTGGCGCAGTGTCGGGATGCAGGTGGTCCTTCCAAGGTGCTGGATGAGTCCGCTATCGAGCGTTTGCAGTCCTGGCGGTGGCCCGGCAACGTGCGGGAGCTGGAAAACCTGATCCGTCGTATTGTGGCGCTTTATCCGCAGGAAACCATAGGCAGTGATCTGATTGACGCGGAACTGGCTGAACCGCTGGCAAACGAGGCATTGGTGGAAAAAACAGCGGTGGAAGAGCCGCTGTCCGAGGCTGTTTCCCGCCATATCCTGCGTTACCTTGTGGCTGGCAGGGAAGGGATGCCCCTGAATGATCTGTATTCCCGCGTCATCATGGAAGTGGAGCGCCCGCTTATTCAGATGACGTTGACTGAAACACGGGGCAATCAGATCAAAGCGGCCTCCATGCTGGGGTTGAACCGGAATACGCTGCGCAAGAAAATACGTGAACTGGAAATACCGGTTGTGCGTGGCGTGGTCTGACCGGCGCGCATGAAGCACTTTCTCTCCACGTTCAAGGCGCTGCTCTCCCGCACCCGGCTGCATTGGCTGCTGCGGTCCCTTGAGCGGAAAAGTGTGGCGCTTACCTTGGCAGCGCTTGCGCTGTGCTTGGGGTTTGCAACCTTTGTCGCGCTTTCAGGCGGTATGTCCTTCGGGCATTATGCCATCATAGAACCGCTGATTCTGCTGGTGAACAGCCTTGTGCTGGGTCTGCTGCTGCTGGCGCTGGCCATGCGTGTGGGGCCCATGTTGGCCGAACATCGCAAAGGGCTGGCCGGGGCACGCCTGCATGTGCGGCTGGTTACTCTTTTTGGCATTGTGGCTGTGGCCCCCACTCTGGTGGTGGGCGCATTCGCCACATTGTTTTTTCATTACGGCATTCAGATCTGGTTTGCGGACAGGGTCAATACAGCGCTGACGGAAGCCCTTGAAGCATCACGTGGGTATCTGACGGAACACAACGCCAATATCCGGACAGATGCGTTCTCGATGGCCAACTATATCACCAGTGCGGAAAACGAACTGGCGGCCAGCGGCATGAACCTGTTGCAGGACCCGGATGCATTGGGCCAGATGCTGGACAGTCAGGCCACCATGCGCGGTCTGACCGAAGCTCTGGTGTATGATCCTATTACCAACAAGGTGGTGGCGGCTGGCGGGTTGATGAGCCGCACCGGCTATATGCAGGATCTACCGCCCCCGGCTGCCACGCTGATGGCCCGCACCAATGATGTTGCCATCCTTGATTCCCCGGATGAGCGCCGTGTGCGCGCCGTGGTAGAGCTTTCTCAGACGCCTGCCCTGATGCTGGTGATCACCCGCTTGGTGGACCCCACCATTCTGGAGCACATGCACCGCACGGAAAAAGTGGTGGCGGATTACAAGCGCCTGAATGACAACAAGGCGAAAATCCAGCTTACCTTCATCATGATCTTTGCATTGGTGGCCTTGCTGGTGCTGGCGGCAGCAGCGCTGATCGGGTTGGCTCTGGCCAATCAGATTGCCAAGCCATTAGGCCTGCTGATTCTGGCAGCACGCCGTATCAGTGAAGGGGATCTGGGCGTCCATGTGCCCGAATCCAACCGTGATGATGAAGTGACGAGCCTGTCCCGCGCCTTTAACCGCATGACGGAACAGCTTGCCAGCCAGCGTTCGGAACTGATGGCGGCCTATGGCCAGATCAATGAACGCCGCCGTTTTACGGAGGCTGTGTTGTCCGGTGTTTCCGCCGGCGTGATCGGGCTGGATGTGGAGCAACGGATTGAACTGCCGAACCGCGCCGCTTGCCTACTGCTTCAAACAGATCTGATGGATGCCATTGGCGAGCCGCTTTCCGTCCGGGTACCGGACTTTGCGGAAATGTTGGCCGAAGCTCGTCAGGCCCCTGATCAGGTTATCACGCGGGAGGTGCAGACAGGCCCGGTAACCAACCGCCGCATGTTGCTTGTGCGGCTGGGGGCGGAGCTACGCGGCACGGTAACGGAAGGGTACGTGATCACGTTTGATGATATTACGGCCCTGCAGCTTGCCCAGCGCAAGGCGGCCTGGGCGGATGTCGCCCGCCGTATTGCCCATGAAATCAAGAATCCGTTGACCCCTATCCAGCTTGCGGCGGAGCGGCTGAAGCGGCGCTTTCTGCGCGAAATTACGTCTGATCCTGAAACATTTGCCCAGTGTGCTGATACAATTGTGCGCCAGGTGGGGGATATCGGGCGTATGGTGGATGAGTTTTCCGCATTCGCCCGCATGCCGCAGCCTGTTATGACTCAGGAAGATCTGTCCCGCATCGTGCGGGAAGTTCTGGTGCTGCAACGCAATGCACACCCGGAGATTACCTACCATGTCAGCCTGCCGGACAGGGGGCCGATCGTGCGGTGTGATCGACGTCTGATCAGCCAGGCGTTGATCAACCTCTTACAGAATGCGGCAGATGCCATTGCCATGACGGCAAAACAGGGTGATGTTGGAGAACATGGCGTAAACGTGGCAGGCGCGATATGGATTGGTCTGCAAGAGGATCAGGACGAGGTTGAGATTTCAGTTGCAGATAATGGTGTGGGCCTGCCTTCAGATGACAGGCACCGCCTGACGGAACCCTATGTGACGCACAAGGCCAAAGGCACCGGACTGGGGCTGGCCATTGTGAAGAAAATTATGGAAGACCACGGGGGTGCAGTGCGTCTGGAAGACAGGACGGAGGAAACAGGAACTGTGGCTATTCTGATGTTGCCGATGAAGGACGACCATGGCTCATGAAATCCTGATTGTTGATGATGAGCCTGATATTCGGATGCTCATTGAGGGCATTCTTGAAGATGAAGGATACGAAACGCGGGTTGCCGGAAATTCCGATGCAGCCATAGCGGCGTTCCGCGCGCGTAGGCCATCTCTGGTTGTACTGGATGTGTGGTTGCAGGGGTCCAAGCTGGATGGGCTTGGTATCCTTAATGTACTGCACGCGGAAGAACCCTCTGTGCCCGTTATCATGATCTCCGGGCACGGCACGATTGAAACAGCCGTGGCGGCGTTGCAGCACGGTGCCTATGACTTCATTGAAAAGCCGTTTCAGGCAGACCGGTTGCTGGTTGTGGTGCGGCGTGCTCTTGAAGCCTCCCGTCTGGCCAAGGAAAATGAAGAACTCAGGCTGCGCGCTGGGCAGGACACAGAACTGTTTGGTAACAGCGCCCTGATTTCAGCCGTGCGTGGGCAGATTGAACGGGTAGCCCCCACAGGTTCCCGCGTGTTGATTACGGGTGGCCCCGGTTCCGGCAAGGAAGTGGCTGCGCGGATGATTCATGCGCGCTCACGCCGGGCTGATGGTCCTTTTGTGGCCCTGAACTGCGCGATTCTGGCTCCCGGCCGGTTTGAGGAAGAACTGTTCGGGCTGGAAGGTGCGCCAGATGGCACAGGCCGCCGCACCGGGGTTCTGGAACGCGCCCATGGCGGCACGCTGGTGCTGGATGAAGTGGCTGATATGCCGCTTGAGACACAGGGCAAGATTGTCCGTGCCTTGCAGGATCAGACGTTTGAGCGCTTGGGCGGTTCTACGCGTGTAAAGGTTGATGTGCGTGTTCTGGCGACCACAAACCGGGATTTACAGGCCGAAATCATGGCAGGGCGCTTCCGTGAGGACCTGTATTACCGGCTGGCGGTTGTGCCCCTGAGCGTGCCGGGCCTGCGGGAGCGGCGGGATGATATTCCGGGCCTTGCGGAACTGTTTCTGCGGCGGGCCGCTGAAATGGCCGGGCTGCCCAAACGGGAACTCTCGGCTGATGCCATAGCCGCCCTTCAGGCATATGACTGGCCCGGTAACGCGCGTGAACTGCGGAACCTGATGGAACGGGTGCTGATCATGCTGCCCGGCAATACGGTGGAGCCCATTCGGGCGGACATGTTGCCTTCCACCATCGGGGAGGGTGCGCCAGCCCTGCTGAAGTTTGATGCCGCGGCGGATGTGATGAGCCTTCCGCTGCGTGAAGCGCGAGATATGTTTGAAACCCAGTACCTTCAGGCGCAGTTATTACGTTTTGGCGGCAATATCAGCCGTACGGCCATATTTGTTGGCATGGA
Organism: Acetobacter senegalensis; assembly: GCF_001499615.1. Classification (NCBI taxonomy): domain Bacteria; kingdom Pseudomonadati; phylum Pseudomonadota; class Alphaproteobacteria; order Acetobacterales; family Acetobacteraceae; genus Acetobacter; species Acetobacter senegalensis. Next base: position 2,918,798 of record NZ_LN606600.1, read on the forward strand.
ACGTAGCGCATTGCATCGCAAACTGAAACAGCTTGGTGTAACATCAGAAGAACGAGGGGCGGGCTAGGGCGATTGCAGCGTACACTGCACGCGGGTTCCGACTTTAACAAAAAACGAGAATAGGGCCTCACACTGTGGAAAAGGAAACCGGGTATAACGTGCAAGATGCGTTTTTGAGCCAGATTCGTCGCTCACGTGCGTCTGTTACGGTATTTTTGGTCAATGGCGTCAAATTACAGGGCAACATTACGTGGTTTGACGAGACGACCGTTCTGCTAAAGCGGGACGAGCATACCCAGCTCATTTACAAGCATGCCATCAGCACGGTCATGCCTTCCATACCAGTCAATATATTTGAAACCCCGGCGTCTGGCGCGTCGGCAGACAGAGAAGCAACTCTTGGCGACGACTTTATCTGATACAAAACCCTCCGCCACGCGCGGCGCCGTTATCCTGCCGTGGGAAAAATCCTCCCATGATCAGGATATCCGGGCGGCAGAAGCTCGGCTTGAAGAAGCTGTGGGCCTTGCAGCCTCCATCGGTCTGGTCATTGTCCGGCAGGCAGTGCTGCTGGTACGGGCCAAACGGTCTGCCACCCTGTTGGGAAGCGGGCAGGTCGACTCGCTCAAGGTCGCCGTCAAAGCGGACAAGATTGATGTTCTGGTGGTTGATGCCCGGCTTACCCCCGGCCAGCAGCGAAATCTGGAAACGGAATTTGGCTGTAAGGTGATCGACCGGACGGGCCTTATTCTTGATATTTTCGGGGCGCGTGCTGCCACCAAGGAAGGCACGCTTCAGGTTGAACTGGCGCATCTGGAATATCAGCGCTCGCGGCTGGTGCGGCTGTGGACTCACCTTGAACGTCAGCGCGGGGGCTTCGGCTTTCTTGGCGGCCCCGGTGAAACGCAGATCGAAGCTGACCGCCGGATGATTGGTGACCGCATTGTGCGGTTGAAAAAGGAACTGGAGCAGGTTCGGCGTACCCGCGGCTTGCACCGGCAGGCCCGTAAACGTGTGCCTTTCCCGGTTGTTGCACTTGTGGGCTATACCAACGCAGGCAAATCAACCCTGTTCAATGCCCTGACCGGGGCCACCGTTTACGCCAAGGATCAGCTTTTTGCCACGCTGGATCCGACCATGCGGGCCATTACGCTTCCATCTGGCAGGCGTATCATCCTTTCCGACACTGTGGGCTTTATCAGTGATCTGCCAACAGAACTGATTGCGGCCTTCCGTGCCACGCTGGAAGAAGTGGCGGAGGCAGATATTATCCTGCACGTGCGTGACATTGCGCATCCGGACAGTGCTGCCCAGAAGAAAGATGTGTTTGGTGTGCTGGATGGCATGGCACGGGACGACATGATTGAGTCTGACTGGGCCAGCCGCATGATTGAAGTTATGAACAAGGCTGATCTGCTGGGTGGCCCGGATGCGGTGCCGCAGACAGAAGATACTGTGGCCATTTCCGCTATCACCGGTGATGGTTTGCCAGCCCTGATGGATGTGATTGACCGCCGTATTACGTCTTCCATGGAAAATGTGCGGTATCGGGTTCCGCTTTCTGATGGTGCGGCTTCGGCGTGGCTCTATCAGCACGGTGAGGTAACTGACCGGCAGGATGATGATACATGCACAACCATTACCGTGCGCCTGCTTGCTGAAGAGCGAGCCCGCTTTGAAAGTCTATTCAAGCATGTTGAACCGCTCGTCGCCTGATTTTTTCTTCAGGATAAAAGACTAGAAATTGGCCAGTTCCTGTCAGGACTGGCCATTTTTTATGGGACTATGCGGAAAATTCTCTTGAGGAAGGGACGGGAAAGCCGGACCCTGCGTTCCTGCGTTCCTGCGTTCCTGCGTTCCTGCGTTCCTGCGTTCCTGCGTTCCTGCGTTCCTGCGTTCCTGCGTTCCTGCGTTCCTGCGTTCCTGCGTTCCTGCGTTCCTGCGTTCCTGCGTTCCTGCGTTCCTGCGTTCCTGCTTCGGGACAGTCGGCTTTTTATGCCACAATTCTATGCTGTTATCTAAAAAGGGCATGCCTGTTTTTATGATGGAGCGCGTTCTTGGGAGTCGCTTTGACACGCCTGATACTTAACGAATGACTGCGATTTAATCGTGAAATCCGCATATTTTATAAGCAGAGTTCCCTTTTTCGTCGCGGGATGTCTTCTGTCCATGGAGCTGAGAGCGGGATTTTATCCTTTCACTTATTGTTGATGTTCTTTGAAAAAAAGGTGTCACAAAAATTCCTTTTCTGGGGTGTAGGTCTTCCTGCTTCAAAACCGTTTCCGAAAAAAGAGGGGCGTTTCTGGGGAGGTTCAACGAACGTGCTGTTTGGCGGGCTGATATGAAATTTTCGGAAAAACGAGCAGGAAGGAAAAGAGGCGATGCGCATTGCTGTCATAGGGGCAGGAGCCGTTGGCTGTTACGTGGGTGGCCTGCTGGCCCACGCTGGGCATAATGTTACATTGTTGGGCCGTGCCGTGCATGTAGATGCGATCAAGGCAAACGGACTCCTGCTGGATATGCCTGATGGCAGCAGGCGGATTGAGGTGGAAGCAGTTACGGACGCGGCTGATCTTTCTCCTGCCGATCTTGTGCTGGTGTGCGTCAAATCCGCCGATACGGAAGACGCAGGACGTGAACTCCTCCCGATCTTGCGGGAAGGGACTGTCATTCTCAGTCTTCAAAATGGCGTTGATAATGCCGAAAAACTCCGAACCGTGACCGGACATTCCGTTGTGCCTGCGGTGGTCTATGTGGCTGTGGACATGAAGGGGCCAGGTCATGTTGGTTATCATGGGGGAGGAAGATTACTGATTGGCTCCTGCCCGGAAAGTGAGGCTATTGCGTCAGCTTTCACGCAGGCTGGGGTGCCGACTATTATTTCAGAGCGTGTGCTGAATGCGCTGTGGACGAAATTGACAATAAACTGTGCCTACAACGCACTTTCTGCCGTGGCGCAGATTGCCTACACGCCCATGCTGGAAGTGGAAGGGGTAAAGGCAGTCATGGCGCAGGTGGTGCAGGAATGTCAGGACGTGGCGGCTGCATGTCAGGTCTGGTTGCCAGAGACAATGCTGCAACAGGTGCTGGATATTGCAAAACTCATGCCAGACCAGAAATCCTCAACCGCGCAGGACATCAAACGTGGTCGGCCAACGGAAATTGATTACCTGAACGGTTATATTGTGCGCAAAGGCGCCGAGTTTGGTATCGCAACCCCCACCAATCAGGCATTGCAGGTCATGGTCAAACTGGCAGAAAAAAGCCACTGCCATGTTGAGAGATGACGGAGACGGAGTAAGGAAGTCGGTAGAGTTTTTTCGATAAGCTAACCAATGTCTGGTCTTATCTTATCAGATGATGGCCGGTGAACTGCATCCTCAGCAAAGAGCCCTATCAAATGCCTCTTACCTGCGTTTTGTTGAGGTTTCCCATTTGAGGCTGAGGCGGGAAAAGACAAAGTTGCTTCATGATACGTGAAGCAACGTTATGTTTTGAGGGAAGCTGGTATTTCAAAAAACAGCACCCAGCAGGATGTTGGTTCAAGACGTGAGCAGAGTGCGTGAGGTGCGCCGAGCAGTCTGCTTTCTATTCAGTCAAACTCAGTTGGTAACTGTGGGTTTGCGTGGTGCGCAAACAGGCGTTCAATCTGGTGCGGTAATATGCGTCCGGTAGAAAGATCTTGTGGAATCTGGTCTTTTGCAAAGAAGCGGACTTCACTGGTCTCAACACTGGTTGTGGCTTCTCCGCCTGTAATGTGGCCCAGAAAGAAAAGTTTGGTTATGGAAAAACCTTCCGGTGGGTGATGATTTTGGGTTGAGCGGTCAAGCACCATAGCCAGTTTTGTTATGTGCACGGTGTATCCCGTTTCTTCCCACACTTCCTTGGCGGCACATTGGCTTGCGGTCAGGTTCACATCTGTCCAGCCGCCCGGCACGGTCCACCGGTTTTTATCCAGCACTTCACGCACCATCAGAATGCGGCCCTCAGCATCAAACACGCCAACACGTACTTCCAGCTTGGGGGTGGCGTATCCATCCTGCTGGCTGAACAGGGTGAGAAGCGTATCTTCCAATTCTGCACTGCCTGCCGTCATCATGCGGGCAGATAAAGCCCGCAGTATTTCATAGCGTTCTTTGTCAAAGGGATCTGTGGCGTATGTCAGCCCGGTTTGAGAAATGGCCTGAATTTCACGTGCCCAGACAAGCCATGCGGGTTCTGACATTCTTCTCTCCTTAAAACAGGTCAGTGGTGCATCATCGTGTAAGGCAAGGATACGGCACTTGCGCGCTACAAACAAAAACGGGAAGGCCGAGGCCCTCCCGTTTCACTAGCCATATGTGGCTGATCTTGTCAGGCCATAACGGCCGCGGCTTCCTGACCGTTGATCAGCAACCCATCTCCGTTAGCAGAGATGGTGATGGTTTCACCATCATGGATCGTGCCTTGCAGCAGCAGTTCAGCCAGCGGGTTCTGCAGGCTGCGCTGTATAACCCGTTTGAGCGGACGGGCACCGTAAACCGGATCATACCCTTCATTGGCGAGCCATGCGTGGGCCAGTTCATCCAGCTTGAGCGTAATCTTGCGATCATCCAGCAGTTTCTGAAGACGGCCGATCTGGATATCGACAATCTTCGTCATGTCCGCTTTCTGCAGGCGCGAGAACAGGATGATTTCATCAAGCCGGTTCAGGAATTCCGGGCGGAAGTGCTCACGCACCACCTTCATGACCTGCGCCTGCACCATATCCGTAGATTCACCATCTGGCTGATGGGCCAGAACATCCGAACCAAGGTTACTGGTCAGCACAATAATGGTGTTACGGAAGTCCACTGTCCGACCCTGGCCATCCGTCAGGCGACCATCATCAAGAACCTGAAGCAGAATGTTGAAAACGTCCTCATGGGCTTTTTCAACTTCGTCAAACAGGATGACCTGATACGGCCGCCGCCGCACGGCTTCTGTCAGCACGCCGCCTTCTTCATACCCCACATAGCCCGGAGGGGCACCAATCAGACGGGCTACTGCGTGTTTTTCCATGAATTCACTCATGTCCACACGCAGCAGCGCTTTTTCATCATCAAACAGGAAGCGGGCCAGCGCTTTGGTCAGCTCGGTTTTCCCGACACCCGTTGGGCCGAGGAACAGGAAGGAGCCAATCGGGCGATTGGGGTCCTGCAAGCCTGCACGGGCACGGCGCACCGCGTTGGAAACGGCCTTGAGGGCGGGTTCCTGACCAACCACGGATTTCCGCAGTTCATCTTCCATACGAAGCAGTTTGGCGCGTTCGCCTTCCAGCATGCGGTCAACCGGCACACCCGTCCAGCGGGAGACAACGGAGGCCACACCCTGATCTGTCACGGCTTCAGACACAAGATCGGTCTTGCCAGCTTCAGACTGTGTTTCCTGCGCCTGCGCAATCTGGGCCTGAAGGTTGGGAATAACGCCATACATCAGTTCGGATGCTTTGCCGAGATCGCCTTTACGTTGCGCGACTTCCACTTCAGAACGCGCCTGATCAAGCTGTTCCTGAAGTTTCTGCACAGCGTTCACACGGTCTTTTTCCGCATGCCAGGATGCGCTCATGGCATCGGATTTCTCTTCAAGATCGGCCAGTTCCGCTTCCACGGCTTCCAGACGGTCCTTGCTGGCGCTGTCATCTTCCTTGCGCAGAGCTTCCCGCTCAATCTTGAGCTGGATGATACGCCGATCAAGTTCGTCCAGTTCTTCCGGCTTGCTGTCAATCTGCATGCGCAGGCGGCTGGCCGCCTCGTCAATCAGATCGATGGCTTTATCCGGCAGGAAACGGTCTGTGATGTAGCGGTTGGAAAGCGTTGCCGCTGCCACCAGTGCGCCATCCGTAATACGGACCCCGTGATGGAGTTCGTATTTTTCCTTGATGCCACGCAGAATGGAGATGGTGTCCGCAACTGAAGGCTCACCTACAAATACAGGCTGGAACCGGCGGGCAAGTGCCGCATCCTTTTCAATGTATTTGCGATATTCATCCAGCGTGGTCGCGCCAATGCAGTGCAGGGTGCCACGGGCCAGTTCCGGCTTGATGAGGTTGGAGGCATCCATGGCGCCATCCGTCCGGCCAGCGCCCACCAGCGTGTGCATTTCATCAATAAAGAGAATGATCTGCCCCTCGGCGGATTCAATCTCTTTCAGCACGGCTTTCAGGCGTTCTTCAAACTCACCGCGGTATTTGGCACCAGCTACTAGAGCGCCCATGTCGAGTGAGAGCAGCTTCTTGTTTTTCAGGGCTTCCGGAACGTCACCGTTCACAATGCGCTGGGCAAGCCCTTCCACAATGGCGGTTTTACCCACACCGGGTTCACCAATCAGCACGGGGTTGTTCTTGCTGCGGCGGGCCAGAACCTGAATGGCACGACGAATTTCTTCATCACGACCAATAACAGGGTCCAGCTTGCCTGCCTGAGCAACTTCCGTCACATCGCGGGCATATTTTTTCAAGGCATCAAAATTGGCTTCAGCGTTTTCGCTGGTCACGGTGCGTCCTTTACGGATGGCGGCAACGGCTTTTTCCAAAGCATCAGGCGTTGCGCCGTTTTCTTTTAAAGCACGGCCTGCTGGCGTGTCAGACTGGGCGATACCAATCAGCAGGCGGTCCTGTGCAACAAAGGAATCCCCTGCTTTCTGGGCGGCCTGTTCGGCTCCATCCAGCACGCGCACAAGGTCAGGTGTGGCCTGAGGCTGGCCTGCGCCGCCACCCTGTACCTTGGGCAGCTTGGCCAAAGCCTGTTCCGTTGCGGCCTTTACGGCTTCCGGCTTACCACCTGCCGCGCGGATAAGAGAGGAGGCAGCGCCTTCCTCATCATCCAGCATGGCTTTCAGCAGATGTTCGGGTGTAAGCTGCTGGTTGAAGTCACGAATACAGATGGTTTGCGCAGCCTGCAGAAAACCCCGTGACCGTTCTGTAAATTTTGCGATATCCATAGTTCCCTCGTGTCCCTTTCTCTTAGGCGACTGAAGGCCGTATCACCGCCCCATTCTGGCAACGGCAACATGGTCTTTTCTCGCTAACAAAGATTGGAACGCTCGTTGCAACAATCAAGAGGGAAGTGGGCAGGTCTGACCAGAAGAAAATGAGGGCAAAGGCATGTCCTATACCCTGCGCGCTTCTGCTTCCGGCCTATTCTGCGGGCCGGAAGTGACTGAGATCATAGAAAAAAAATTCCGACACGCTTGATAGTCAGAAAATCAGGCGTGTTACTGGCCGGGCTCTCCAAACAGGGTGCCGACAATATGTGCGATATCTGTTTTGCCGGGCTGTAACCCCTCCGGATTGACCTGAGCCAGAAGCATTATTCCCTCTACACATGCCAGCAGAAATGTGGCGCGGGCGGCGTCATTTTCCGGGCTTTCCTCCGGGTTGGAGACAAGGCGGCTGTTTATCCATGTGGTCCAGGACCGCACGACCGTTCGGGCGATGTCATCATACGGTTTCACGCCACGTGCGCCGTGGGCAATGACATCTGTCCATATCTGCATGAAAGGCGCAATGGCGGGATCAGACACCATGGGCATAACGCGGGAGAGAAACTGGGTAGCCGTTACACGTGGCCCGGTGCTCTGCGCTGCAAGGATGGCGCTCAGCCGGTTATTGACTTCGTCCAGAACTGTACGGACCAGAAGATCTTTGGTCTTAAAATAGTACAGCAGCATTCGGTCGCTAGTGTCCATCCGTGCGGCCAACGCCCGCAAGGACAGATTATTGAGCCCCTCGGCCAACACGATATCCGCCATCTGCATGATCATCTGTTGCTTGCGCAGCGTGGGGTCCGTGTCTGACTGATGGCTTGGCGAGGCGGGAGAGGAGGATGTCTTGTCCATCGGAATCTTGTAGCACGTGCTACATGGCGTGTGCTATGTAGTGCCTGCTACATTGAAGGGAAATGATGATGACGCTCACATTCCGGCAGGTCTGCATCTGCGTTCTTCTGGCGACCATTTTCTGGGGGCTGGCGACGTTGTTCATACGGTTTGTTCCAGACTCGTTCACTGATCCTGTCTGGGGAACAATAGGCTTTATAACGGCGCTGCCCGTGGGGTTCTTCTGTGTCTGGCTGATATGCCGACTGGCGAATCTGTCACCTGAGCAAAGTCTTGCCGGATGTTTTGTGGTTATTGCCGATTCCATGCTGATGGACGGCATTGCGCTGCGCTGGTTTCCGGCCCTGTATGCGGCAGATGATCATGTGGCGCGGCTGGGGGCTGCCTGGTTGCTATGGGGTTATGGTGCCAGCGCATGGATTGGTTTGATGAGCGCAACCGTCCGGCAGAGGATGGCATCAAGTGGGGTCCATGCAGGTGGATGACCCTGTTCCACCTGTTGTTGGTTCCAGCACATCCATGGACGGCCCACATCAGGCTTGAGGTTCTGTGCTGTAGCGCGGCAGGAAAAATCCTGCCCGTTGGCAGAGCAGGAAAATGCGTCTGCCCTGTAAACTGATGCCAATCATGACGCCAAGGCTGACAGTGCCGATAACGGAACGGAGCATCAGGGCGTGGGGCAGTGGAAAATAGGTTAAAAGCCAGAAATACAGGATGGCCTTGGCTGCGAAATAGAGGGCCCAGACAAGCGTAAGAGATTTAAAATAAGCACGGATTTCCTGCCGCTCAGGTGGAAAAGGAAAACCTTGCTGTTCCTCTACCAGTTCCTGAATGGGCGTAGTTGCACCGAACGCGCCAACAGCAAAGGAGAGGGCGATAATCAGGTTTGTCAGCACGCCTTCATACCGGATCATGAAAGGGGTGATCGAGATCAGATCAATCACCCCAAACACGATGGCCAGTGTATTGCTGATAATCCATAGGCGCGGAAAAGTCCGCTTGCCCAGATAACGGTGCAGGCCATCACACAGAATGAAAATAAATGTGCCGGCAATGGCGATACGCACGGAATAAAACGAAGCCAGCACCCAGAACACCAGCAAACTTCCGAAATCCAGTAGTATTCTGGAAAAAAGAAAAAAGCGGGCCATGACTATTCCTTTGACGACTTTGAGGCGTGCCTGTTCCTCGTGGCGCGGGGTATGGAGACGTGACCGTATGTCTGTCATATTTACATTGTAAAGATTAATGACACCTTGATGGGTGTCAAGAAAAATATACACTGTAAAGTTTGAGGGGAAGCTGAAAAAATATGGTCAGAGCGACAACGGAGCGTAGCAAGGAGGGGTATCATCACGGCAATCTGCGTGTTGCCCTCTTGGCTTCAGCGCGGGAAATGCTGGAGACGCAAGGGGTCGGTGCGCTGAAACTGCGGGCCATTACCCGGCAGGTGGGGGTTTCTCCCATGGCCGTAGCGCCGCATTTCGGGAACTTATGCGGTCTGCTGACAGCACTTGCCACCCAAGGGTTTGAGGAACTGGCTCATGCCATAAAAACGGGGAAGGCTCGGTCCCTGAAAGATGCGGGATTGGCCTATATTTATTTTGCCATCCGGAATCCGGGCTTGTTCACACTGATGTTTCGGGGAGATGCAATAGACAGAAGCGATCCTGCCTTTGCTGGGGCTGCGGGTGACAGCTTTGCGTTACTGGGCACTTGGGCAGGCACAAGTGGCAATGCGGCAGGGTTTGCCCCTCAGATTGCGGAAGCGGTGATGTGGGGGAAAGTGCATGGACTGGCGATTCTCGCCATTGATGGGCTGCTTACACCGTTGGTGCAGGCTACAGATCCACACATTGATCTGGAACAGTTTCTTGAACAGGCGCTGGATTACATGAAGGCAGCAACCAGCGGATAATCCGCCATCAAGATCAAATTGTCAGAGAATAATAATACCAAGGGCGCTTATGGCCCCGGAGGGGCCGGACTCCGATAGCGGAGCCCGGCTTTGACTCAAGCAGCGCTCAGTTGCGCTTCAGCGAATTCATAGTTCGCCAGCTTGTCCAGATAGTTGGTGATGTAGTCTGGGCGACGGTTGCGGAAATCAAGGTAGTAAGCGTGTTCCCACACGTCCAGACCCAGCAGCACCTTGCCCTGGCCTTCGGCCAGCGGGTTGGAGCCATTGGCTGTTTTGGTCACAGCCAGCTTGCCGTCCTGACCCAGAACCAGCCATGCCCAGCCGGAGCCGAACTGCGTGGTGGCGGCCTTCTTGAATTCTTCCTTGAAGGCATCAACGCTGCCGAAGTCACCGTTGATCTTGGCGGCCAGTTTGTCCGGAATGGCACCACCAGCCGGAGAGAGGTTCTGCCAGAACAGAATGTGGTTCCAATGCTGGCCAGCGTTATTGAAGACAGGAGCCTGGCTGCTGTCGCCTTTTACGGCCAGAATGATTTCATCCAGGGACTTGCCCTGAAGTTCCGGCTTGGCGGCAACAAAGTTGTTCAGCGCCGTGACATAAGCCTGATGGTGCTTGTCATGATGCAGTTCAAGCGTTTCCTGGCACATGCCACGTGCGGCCAGTGCATTGTAGGAATAGGGAAGAGCTGGCAGTTCAAAAGCCATGACATACTCCGTTAAAAATCAGGGCGGAAATGCGCCGTCTCCCAGAGCTATGGGGCGACGGCGGATGCGTCAAGGGACTGCGGCGTGACAAATGCCGCATAATGCTCGCCTCACACATTCTTGCCCGTCATGTGTGGTGTGCCCCAGCTAACGCATGAGGTAGAAAAAGGATGCGGCAGGGCTGGTCTGCCTTTGGCGCGGTGGGGGAGATGCTCCCTGCGCAGAGACTTTCAGGTGCAGAGGTGGAATGACGGCGGCCATACAGAAAAACAAGACTCTGCCAGCTATGCTGCCTGAGCGCGAAGTGGAAGAACGGGTGCGGAAGGTTGATCCTGATCGTGCTCTGTGTGCCCGCTTCCTGCCGGATGCTGTGCGGCCGGACGTATTTGGCCTTATTGCATTTCATGATGAACTGGTGCGGGCGCTTGCTCCTGCGCGTTCCGCTGCTGTGGCAGGGCCAATGGCGGGGTTTATAAAGCTGCAATGGTGGCAGGAAGTGCTGGAGGGCACGCGCGCGCCTGACCATGAACTCGCCCCCCTGATGGTGTCAGCAATCAGGAAGGGCACATTCCAACAGGCGACTCTCTTGCGGGTGCTGGAGGCTCGTGAAGCCGAATTATCGCCCGAGCCCGATGAGGCCGCATGGCGGACCATGATGCGGAACGGAGCCGGTGCCCTGCAACGCGCGGTGGGAGAGGCCTTGGGCTTACAGGACGAGGCGTTACTGGTAAGGCTTGAGGCTGTAGGCGCGGCCTATGGTGCTGGGGCCATGGTGCGGCACTGGCCCAAACTTCAGCAAAGCGGGCGCTATCTTTTTCCGGGTGGAGAGGCCGCATTGCAGCAGGCTGGTCGCGCCTTTCTGGCAGAAGCAGATGTCAAATCTCTTCCACGCAAGGGGCGGCTCGCGGCTTTGCTTGCCGTCCTTGCTGCGCGGGATCTGGCGCGTAACAGCGAGCAAGCAGGCCAACCTCGCGGGATAGGAGACAGGCTGGCCGTTATGATGGCCGCCTTGAAAGCGCGCTAACGTCTCGGCTTTTTTCGGGCCAATAAAGTTTCTGGCCGCATCCAGCGGATACGGCCAGCAAGTCTTGCCAATGGGTAAGTGTGTCGTTTTTTGAGTGAACCGCTGTTCTCTGGGTAAAGAACTGTAGCCGTTTCAATCAGGCGTCGTTGGCGACAATTTTTTCCATCACGCCAATCAGGGCGGAGTAGTCAGCGTCCTCGGCTGCGCGGCGGGTGAGGGAAAGCTGTTGGGTGGTGGCCGCCAGTGTGGGAGCTGGTACAGCCAGACGGGCGGCAGCATCCATCAGCAGGCGCATGTCTTTCTGCATCAGGCGGGTTGGGAACTGTGGGGAGAAGTCACCCGCCTTAGCGGCCCGGATCTTGCGTTTATGGTGAGGTGAGATCACAGCCACTTCGTCCAGCGCATCAAACAGCATGGAACGATCAAGGCCTGCGGCCAGACCGTAGGCAATGGTTTCTGCTACGGCAGCAAGGCCTGTCCCCATAATGCCGTTGATAACCAGCTTCAGCCGCGCACCGCTGCCAGATGGGCCTGCGTGGATGGTGGTTTTGCCGATGGCATCAAAAATAGGTTTGGCGCGTGCCATGGCGGAGTCTTCTCCTCCAGCAAGCACCACAAGGTTTCCGCCTTCGGCTTCCGGTGTGCTGCCGGAAACCGGACAGTCGATCACAATAATGTTTTTTTCCTGCCCGGCTTTGAACAGGGCATCTGCTGCTTCTGGCGAGACGGAACTGGTGTTGAGCAGAAGCTGATCTGCCTTCATGCCTGCCAGAGCCCCTGATGGGCCGTACATGGAGGCCGCAAGTGCTTCATCATCCGGAACGCATGCAAGAACGATATCTGCCTTCTGGGTGACTTCCGCAGGGGAGGAAAAGAAAGGCGTGCTGCCATCACCACCTTTGCCGGAGGGCGTATAGGCGATGGCTGCATATCCGGCCTTTTGCAGGTTGGCGGCCATACGGCTGGCCATGGCACCAAAGCCGATGAACCCAATGGTTTGTTGAGTGCTCATTTTTGAATAAATCCTTTCTCTTTCATCCCTGGTTTGTGTCACAAACGAAAAATAAGCGAGCGGAGTCTCTGGCCCTTCTCGTCAGGGTGGCGTGCGTACGTCGCTCTCTGATGCACGGTTTTATACTGAAAAGGGGATTCCAGCTATGGAGGCGTATCGATACCCCCAGCCTATGGCATCAGAAATCACACCTCGTTCTTATTTTCTCTCCCGCCGTACCCTGATTGCGGGAGCCGCCGGCAGTATGCTTGCTGTAGGACATACAGACCAGACGGCGCAGGCTGCGGCAGGGCATGCAGGCGGAGAGGCTGGCTGGCCTGCACCAGAAAAACCCACACCCCGTAATGATGTAACGCAGTATAACAATTTTTACGAATTTGGTACGGATAAGTCAGACCCCGCTGAATTATCAGGTGCGTTTAAACCATTGCCGTGGAGTGTGCAGGTTGATGGCATGGTTGATAACCCCCGCACCTGGCCGCTGGAGGATCTGACCAGACAGTTCGGGCAGGAAGACCGCCTTTATCGCATGCGGTGTGTGGAGGCATGGTCCATGGTTATTCCGTGGAACGGTTTTCCGCTGGCTGCAGTGTTGAAAGCGGCAGGGCCCAAAATAGGTGCGCGATATGTCGCGTTTACGTCCGTGTTCCGTCCTTCCGAGATGCCGGGCCAACGAGGAGGATTATTCGCGCTGAAGTGGCCTTATGTGGAAGGGTTGCGGCTGGATGAAGCCATGCACCCACTTACCTTGTTGGCAACCGGTGTTTATGGGGAAGCTCTACCTGCCCAGAATGGTGCGCCCATTCGGCTGGTGGTTCCGTGGAAATATGGTTTCAAAGGGATTAAATCCATAACCCGCATTACAGTGACGGACAGACAGCCGCCAACAAGCTGGAATTTGATGGCACCGGAAGAATACGGATTTTATGCCAATGTGAATCCTGCTGTGGATCACCCACGATGGAGCCAGGGCAGCGAACAGGTTATTGGAGAAGGCAGCCTGTTCCGCACAGCCAGAAAACCAACACAGCTTTTTAATGGATATGCTGAACAGGTTGCAGACCTGTATCAGGGAATGGATTTGCGGAAGGACTTTTAAGCAGGATGCCTTCTTTTTCTTCCCCGCGCCGCAGGCGTTCGCGTTTTTCGCCCGTGACGCGGCAGGTTTTGCTGTATCTGTTTTTTCTGCTTCCGGCCGCTCTGGATATTGCACAGGGCATGGCAGGCACATTGGGGCCTAACCCGACTTCGGTCTGCCTGCATGATTTTGGGCGATACGCGTTTCGTCTTTTGCTGGCCTCTATGGTTATTTCACCGCTCAAGCGTTTTGTGGGCGTGGATCTTATGCTGTACCGGCGGCCGTTGGGGTTGCTGGCGTTTACCTATGCGGCATTGCATGTTTTCTTTTACGTGGTTGTGGCACGGCATCTCGATACGCATATTCTGTGGCAGGATTTCACAACGCGTCCGTTCCTGACCTTTGGGGTAATCACTTTTCTGATTCTGGCAGCCTTGGCGGCAACTTCTACGCGCCGTGCCATTCGGGCGTTGGGGCGCAAATGGGTTCCTCTGCACCGGCTGGCTTATCTGGCCATGCTTCTGGCAACGATCCATTATACCATTGCTTTTAAAACCTGGCATGTGGAGCCTTTTCTTTACGGTGCGGTCGCTTTGTTTGTGCTGGCGTTACGGCTGGTGCCCAAACCGCCACGCAGGAGTGTGCAGTAAGAGAAATTCTAAAAACAGATTTTAGCATATGTGCTATAAAGAGAAGCTGATTGCCCTCCTGCACGATGATCCTGTCAGGATGGATATGGTGCGGTTGGTGCGCGCGCTTGCCTTACCGGACTGTTGGATTGCTGCAGGTTTTGTGCGCGATGCTGTATGGGATGATCTGCATGGTTTTCCGGCCTCTCGCCCCATTGGCGATGTGGATGTCGTGTGGTTTGAAGCGGAACACACACAGGCGCAAACAGAGCGCACCATAGAGCAGGCGTTATGTAGGCAGATGCCCGATACAAGCTGGTCCGTCAAAAATCAGGCCCGGATGCATAGACGCAATGGTGATGCGCCCTATGACAGTGTGGCTGACGCCATGCGGTATTGGCCGGAAACAGCGACTGCCGTTGCAGTGCGTTTGGGTGATGATGGCAGGATCGAGGTCAATGCTCCGTTCGGGTTAGCGGATCTCTTTCAGTTGAAACTGCGGCCCGGTCCGTCTTTTTGTGGGGCAAAGAAATCAGTTTTTGAAGAGCGGGTGAGGCAGAAGACGTGGCTCCAGCGCTACCCGCTGCTTGAATACGAGCCCGATATGCCCTGATGGCACGCGCGCGAGGCAACTCCTTTGCTGCATGGGCGTCCTTGTTGAGGGATAGTGAGCACAGAGAGGGCTGTCATGAACAAGGCGTATGCGTATGACCTGATTGTTATTGGCAGTGGTCCATCAGGACGGCGGGCGGCTGTGCAGGCCTCCAAGTTCGGGAAGGCCGTTCTGGTGATAGAGCGGCACCAGAAGATAGGCGGTGTTTCGGTTCACACAGGCACTATTCCGTCAAAAACCTTGCGAGAAACGGTGCTGAACCTCACGGGCTGGCGGGAACGGGGCATTTATGGCTTCAGTTATCGCGTCAAGCACCATATTGACGCACAGGATCTGGGGCGGCGTCTGGATAAGACGCTTTCTGATAAAATTGATGTTCTGGAACATCAGTTTTCACGCAACGGAATTGACGTGGCCTACGGTGTGGCCCGGTTTGTTGATCCGCATACAATTGAAATTGTGGGTGAACAGGGACGGTCCCGGCAGGTGAGTGGCAAGGCTATTGTGATTGCAGTCGGCTCTGTTCCGCATCGACCCGATCACATTCCTTTTGATGGAAAGTATGTGATCGATAGCGATGCCATGGTTTGTCTGGAGCATATCCCGCGTTCTCTTGTTGTGATTGGTGGTGGTGTAATCGGGATTGAGTATGCCACCATTTTCAGCGCCCTTGATGTGCGTGTCACCATTGTAGATCAGCGTGACCAGATCCTGGATTTTGTGGATCGGGAGATTGTGCAGGATTTTGTGCAGCAACTGCGTGATCGTGGCGTGAATTTTCGTCTTGGGTGCACTCTGGAATCCATAGTGATTGAGGATGACCAGCCCGTGGCGCTGCTTGAAGGTGGCCGACGAGTGCGCGGCGAGCTTCTTCTTTATACAGGGGGACGTCAGGGCGCGACGGCGGACCTTAATCTGGCAGCAGCAGGCCTGAGCGCGGATGGACGCGGACGCCTGAAAGTGGATGCCAACTCCTTTCAGACAGAGGTGCCGCATATCTATGCGACGGGGGATGTGATCGGGTTCCCGGCTTTAGCTTCAACATCCATGGAGCAGGGACGCATAGCGGCCTGCCACGCCTGCGGGTACGCGGTGCCGCCAGCCCCAGCGTTTTTCCCCTATGGCATTTATTCCGTGCCGGAAATTTCCACCGTTGGTTTGACGGAAGAAGACGTTCAGAAAAAGAAAATGCCTTATGAAACCGGTATTGCCCGTTTTCGTGAAACATCACGCGGACAGATTATGGGAGAGACAGCCGGGTTTCTGAAAATTATTGTCTGCCTTGAAACGCATCGGCTGCTAGGGGTGCATATTGTTGGGGAAGCAGCAACCGAGCTTATTCATATCGGGCAGGCTGTTCTGAATTTTGGTGGTAGTTTTGAGTATTTTATTGAGGCTACGTTCAATTACCCCACATTCGCCGAGGCCTATAAAATAGCAGCGCTGGATGTATGGAACCGTATGACCCCCCGGCAGGATGGTGAGCCTCCTGCCGTGGCTCCGGAAACGTTGGCTCCTGAACGAGCCGCAAAAACAGATTGAACCATACCTGCCGGAAATAAGGGGCTGTTTGAACAATCTATCAGAGTGGTCTGGTAGATCTTTTTGCGGCTGAACGCGCTGGGTTTTCGAGCCGCTGGTGACGCATAGCGCCTGTTACAGTCGTCTGTTCAGTCCCGAAAGATATGTCACGATTTCTCAACCGCAGACGTTTCAATTAGGAAGCATAAAAAAGCCGGACCATGCGGTGTGTGTGGTCCGGCTTGTTGCAAGAAATGTCTCTGCTCTCGTGGTTTTACGCAGGTTGCGTATCATCCAGCAATGTATCATGCCCCAGCGCCTTTAACAGGCGGGCAGCGCGTTCATCCGCGTGGATGATATGCACCGTCTTGCCGCGTGTTTGCAGGCGAGAGACAAGTTTTTCCAGAGCATCTGCTGCACTGATATCCCACAGGTGGGCGGCGCTCAGATCAAGCACAACGTGCGGGGCGGCATCCTGAAAATCGATGGCGTCTGTCAAAAGTGTTGTGGACGCAAAGAAGAGTTGCCCCTGCACATAATAGGTTCGTGTCTGGCCGTCCGGGCTGAGGCTGGAGTTGACCTGGAGAAGCTGCATGACCTGAAATGAGAAAAACAGGCCGCTCAACAGCACACCGCACGCTACGCCAGCGGCGAGGTCATGCGTCAGCACCACCACAATCACCGTTACCAGCATGACGGTGGAAGATAGCCGTGGGTGCCTGACCAGATCTCGGAGGGATGACCATGAGAAGGTGCTGATTGAGACCATGATCATGATGGCGACCAACGCAGCCACCGGCACCTGCGCCACAAAATTATGCAGGACAACCAGCAACAAAAGGAGAAACGCTCCGGCAGTGAAGGTAGAAAGGCGGCCGCGCCCGCCATAGCGCAGATTACCGACCGTCTGGCCGATCATGCCACATCCGGCCATGCCGCCAAACAGGCCAACAAGAATGTTGGAAATGCCAAGGCCGGTACATTCCATACGTTTGTTGCTGTGCGTGTCCGTCATTTCGTCAACGACGCCTGCTGTCATCAGAGATTCCAGCACACCCACCATGGCCATGGCGAATGCGTAGGGCAGCACAATTTTAAACGTTTCCAGAGTGAACGGCACATGCGGCAGAACAAAGGAGGGCAGGCCTGTTGGCAGGGGGCCAAGATCAGCCACCACATGTACAGGCATGGGGTACGCCATTGTCAGGCCAGTGAGAACAATGATGCAGATGAGCGGGGAAGGGATGCGTGTTGTAAACCGCGGCAGCAGATAAACAATGGCCAACCCCAGCGCGATCAGCGCATAGGTCTGCCAGCTAACATTCACCATTTGCGGAATTTGGGCGGAAAAAATCAGAATGGCCAGCGCGTTCACAAAGCCGGTTGCAACCTCGCGCGAGACAAACCGCATCATGTTCTGAAGTTTGAACAGGCCGAATAACACCTGAATGGCACCGGCCAGTAATGTTGCCAGCAGCAGGTAGTCAAAACCGTGGCCATGCACCAGATCCGCAGCCACAAGTGCTACGGAACCCGCGGCCCCAGAAATCATGCCCGGTCTGCCGCCTGTAATTGCAATGGCAACGCTGATGACAAAAGACGCATACAGCCCGACGGCGGGTGCCACCCCTGCGGCATAGGAAAATGCAATGACTTCCGGAATAAGTGCGAAGGTGCCCACCATGCCCGCAAGCACGTTTCTGACAGGGTCTTCCGTCCACTCTTTCAGGTATTGGCTAACAGTCACGGGCATCCTTTCTCAGGCAATGGTGCAAAAGGTCATGGGATAAAAGCCCGCCCTGTTTATCGTGGAACGACACGGAATGTAAGGGAAAGGGCCAGCGGCCTGGTTTCGTTGTGCCTGATCTCAAGCAACCCACGCCTCGCCGTTTTTTCGGATGATCCCACTGGGTTTGAGAGATATGTGGTTTCTGCTCTGCGCGTGGTATCACAGCGCATGGAAAGCGCGGTCAACGTCTGACCCCATTGTGCCGGGGTGGACACCTCTTTATGCGTGAAGGCATGGTAGACCAATCTTCTTCCCCCCTTATCTGGATTCTGGCTGGCGAGGCCAGTGGTGATGTGCTTGGCGCACGTCTGATGCAGGCACTGCGGGCACGTGAGCCTGCAGTGCGGTTTGTTGGGGTGGGGGGCGTGCGGATGGAGGCGCAGGGGTTGACGAGCCTGTTCCCCATGCGTGATCTGGCCGTGATGGGGTTGGTGGAGGTTCTGCCAAGGCTCCGTTCACTTTCGGTCCGACTGAACGAGGCCGTGGAGGACATTGCCGCCCGAAAACCAGATATGGTGATCACCATTGATAGCCCCGGGTTTGCATTGCGGTTGCTTCGTCGTATTGCGGATAAGGGGATTTTGCGGGTGCACTACGTGGCACCACAGGTGTGGGCCTGGCGGCAGAAACGCGTAAAGGAATTTCCCGGTCTGTGGGATGAACTGCTGTGTCTGTTGCCATTTGAAGAGGCGTTTTTCAGCCGCCATGGATTACTGACGCGTTTTGTCGGCCATCCTGTGCTTCAGTCTGGTGCGCAGGATGGAGAGAGTGCCCGCTTTCACCAACGGCATGGGCTGGCGGCCAAGGCGCGCGTGCTGGTGTTGATGCCCGGCAGCCGACGCTCCGAAGTGCCACGTCTGTTGCCGGTGTTTGGAAAAATGCTGGCTCTGCTCCGCAAGGATATGCCTGATCTGGTACCGGTTATTCCCGTTTCCCCTGTGGTGGCTGCTACTGTTGAGCGTGAGACTGAAAACTGGCCGGTGCGGCCGGTCATTGTGACCGATGGGCAGGACAAGCATGATGCTTTTGCCGCAGCAGGGGCGGCGTTGACCAAATCAGGCACCTCCACCCTTGAACTGGCTTTGGCGGGCGTGCCCATGGCAGTCACCTACAGGGTGAACCCTATTACGGCCTTTATGGCGCGGCGACTTATCAGAGTGCCCTATGTGGCTATGGTTAATCTGCTGGCGGGGCGGGCCATTGTGCCTGAACTGTTGCAGGAACACTGCAAGCCTTCCGTTCTGGCCAGTGCAGTAAGAACTCTTTTTGAAAACCCGGATATAGCGAACCGGCAGAAAGAGGCCTTTAAAACGGTTCTGAACGGTTTACAGGGGCCAGAAGGAAAACTGCCTGCTGACGCGGCAGCCGATGCCGTGCTGGCCTTGCTGGCTGAGCGGCAAGCGGGGAGACAAAAATAAGGCTCGCCCTATGGTAAAGAAAAAGGGGGCCTGTGAATTGAAACAGGCCAATAGCGCATGTCTACAGGGTGATAAAATAAATATTTCTGTAGGAATAGTGTATTTTCATGAATCTTTGTAAAATTCGCTTCCCTTTTCTTTCGCATATCAAATCTAAGAAATGCTTTGTAATTTCGGGATACTTAAATTTTAGCATTGTGCTGTTATTACGGGATGCTGGGGTTACAGGCTGGATCATAATGCCAGAGGATACGCCCGGCCCATTTTCTTCTGTCAGGAAAACGGGTTTGGACGTAATCCGCGCGATGGTTTTCAGAGTATCCTGTAACATTTGGAATGTTACAGCATCATGGATGTCTCTTGGGTCGAGATCACATTCCGTCAGTTCTATGCCAAAAAATGACAGTTGATTGGAAATGTCCCGGGAAAAAGGATGCAACGACGGTATTGTTTGCTCTGATCGCAAAAATATCGCGGACATGCTCAAGAGCCTGCGCAACCGTTCCTTCTACCTGAAAGCACAGCTTTTCATGAAAAGATAACAGGAAAGATCAGACTTATTGCCAGTCATGAAGGGGCGTTTCAAAGATATAAATATCCTGAAGAGAGCCGTCCCATTCAAATGTGTCAGTGTAGTCGGCCTATTTCATTTTTTATACGATCTGGCAGTGAAGTGTTTCAGTCTGGGTGGGGAATGGTGAGAATTATGCCATTACAGGACTGATGCACCTTTTTCTAAAGTCCCTTTTTAAGAAAAACTCTTTTATAATCCGGTATTGACGGTGGGGGTGGCTTCACGATCCCCGATCAGGACAACCAGCAGGTTGGAGATCATGGCAGCACGCTGTTGGGGTTCCAGTTGGTGACCCATGCGGGCTTCAAGGTCTGCCAGCGCATCATCAATAATGGAGACAGCGCCCTGCGTGATGACGCGGCGGGCGGCGATAACGGCGCTGGCAGCCTGTTTGCGCAACATTGCACCAGCAATTTCCGGTGCATAGGCCAGATGAGAAATACGGGCTTCCACCACGTCTATGCCAACAGGCGCCATCCGTAATTGCAATTCCTGCAGGAGAATGCTGGCCAGAACATCGCTTCCGTCACGCAGGGTTATTGACGAAAGGGCGTCAGCAGGGGTGGGGACGCCAGTGCCAGTGCCAGTGCCAGTGCCAGTGCCAGTGCCAGTGCCAGTGCCAGTGCCAGTGCCAGTGCCAGTGCCAGTGCCAGTTGTCGGCTGGGCGTCCTGTTGTTCTGTTGGGTCATAGGGGTGGCGGCTGGCAAGCAGACGCAAGGCGGTCTCACTTTGGGCGGAGACATAAAGGCCGTAATTATCTACTTCCAGTGTGGCGCGTGCAGCCTGCGCCACCCGCCATATAATGACCGCACCAATTTCTACCGGATTCCCCACGGCATCATTGACCTTGAGGGGCCCTGTTTCCTGGGTTTTAAGCCGCAAGGAGAGTTTCTGGCGGGTATAAAACGGGTTTAGCCAGCAGAAACCAGCCTGCGTGAGTGTTCCCTTATATTTTCCAAACAGCAGGCAGACGGCGGCCTCGTTCGGCTGAAGAATGATCAGGCCTTTCAGTAGGAAAAAAGTCAGCAGAAAACAGGCAATGCCGACAACCGGCAGGGCGGGGGACAGTATCGGAGGGTGGCCTGCAAGGTAAAAAAGCCACGCACCGGCAAGAACAAGCACCAGACACGTTGCCAGCACAGGCCACGCGCTGATGGCGCGGAACGTGTATTCAGTAATGTGCCCGGAGCGGATAGAAGGCTCCCCCTCAGGCCGTGCAGTGTTGGGAGACTGTGGGGCTGAGGGCATGGCGCGCGTCCTTTATGAAGGGGGCGGGGAAGGAAAGATGCGGGCTCTGGCTTTAAGAATGAGTGTGCCCGTAGAGCTGGTTGGGATCAATTTCCGGTTTGGTCAGTTCTACCAGTCCATCCGGCTCAAATGCACGATAAAAACAGCTTCTGCGCCCCGTGTGGCACGCTACGCCAATCTGATTGACCAGAAGCAGAACGGCATCAGCATCACAATCCAGCCGGGCTTCATGCAGATGTTGCACCTGTCCGGATGTTTCGCCTTTGCGCCAGAGTTTTTTGCGGCTGCGGGAATAATAGCACACACGGCCCGTTTGCAGGGTTTCCCGCAGGGCGTCATGCGTCATCCATGCAATCATCAGCACTTCGCCCGTATCATGCTGCTGGGCAATGGCGGCGATCAGGCCGGATGCGTCAAAATTGACGGCCTCCAGCATGGAGTCAATTACGGCGGCGGAAGGGGCTGTGTAGGTCATGAAGGCTCAGGATTTTCAGAGGTGGAAGACGGTGTCTCAAGGGCTGCGGTGAGCCACGCTGGCGGACGAGGCACCAGTTTGTGGCCGTCACAAAGTAAGGTTTTTTCAAGGGCTGCTGTTTTGAGAAGGGCCAGGCCGACATGATCCTGAGAGGACCGTAATGTGCCAACCTCGACGTCATCGGCCAGAATTGGGGTGCCGGGCGCGGGGAGAGGAGCGGTGCTGGCAACAGGCACCAGCCGACGTTTGACCAGCGTGCGGTAATGCATGCGTGCGGTCACCTCCTGCCCCATATAGCAGCCTTTGGTCCAGGAAACCCCGCCCAGAAGATCCATGTTGGCTTCTGCCACCAGCGTGCGGCCCACTTCACAATCCTGCACGCCATCGGGCAGACCCAGAACCAGCCTGTGCAGGTTATAATCCTGTTCGGTTGCAGTCAGCGTGGTTTCTGGCGGGGCATCAAGCAGACGCCAGCCAGCGGCTTCTACACGGGGGTCTGCAAAGGTAATGGCGTTCTCCAGCAGGGCGGCTTCCGGGCGTTCTCCCCACGCAGCCAGCACGCGCATGCCTGTCGGCTCCAGTTGCACGTCAGACCGCAGGCGGAAACGCAATAGCTGTTTGCGCAGGGCTTCGGCCTGTTCCGTTGCGCAGTCCAGCAGCAGGCAGGTGTCATCGGGGTCTGCCACAATAAAGAAATCGGCCTGCCAGCGTCCCTGCGGCGTCAGGCAGGCGGACCATGCTGCCGTCCCGGGTGTGAGGGCGGCAATATCGGCTGTAACCAAGCCCTGTAGAAATTTCACACGGTCTGCGCCAGACAGCTTCAGAACGGTTCGGTTTTCAAGCAGGGCAACATGCGTGATGGGTGGCATGGCGTTTTCTCCCAGAAGCAGGACGATCTTCTTGAAATGAGGTTACTGGCTTAACGTTTCAAATACATCCCCGGCGGGGGCAAGGCCACGTATGTGTGTGCGGTGCCACAGGGCATAGAATAGCAGTGTCCATGCCGCATGGCCTGTCTTGCGGCCTCCGGCGGCTTGGAACAAGGCGCGTACACGGTCTGGTCGGGCAATTTCCTGAATGCAATCCTGTTGCGCCACCAACGTGCCCAGGCGCTCGCCTTCCTTGGCAATCCATGCGCCGATGGGAACGGTAAAGCCCTGTTTTGGTGCAAAGGGTCTGGCTGCGGGGCAATGCTGTTCAAGCCACCGGCGTAACAGCCATTTTCCTTTGTCCCCACGTACCCGCAGCGTATCAGGCAGCCGCCACGCAATATCCGCCACCACGGGGTCCAGCAGGGGCGTGCGGCCTTCCAGCCCGTGCGCCATAAGGCAGCGGTCCAGCTTTATCAGCAGATCATTGGGGAGCCATTCGGCGCAATCCACCGCTTGGGCCGCTGCAAGGCGAGAGGGGGCGGTAGAAGTATTGACTTCGGCAGCCATGATGCCATCGCGCCAGTCGGCCGGTTGGGTGCGCAGTACATTCAGCCCATCAAACATGCCACGACGCCACATGCGTCGTCCTCCACGCCACCATGGGCGGATGGCTGACCGGTATCGACCATACCCGCAGAACAGCTCATCCCCGCCTTCTCCCGAGAGGATGACGCGTACGTCTTCCGCTGCTTTACGGGCAAGGAACCATGTGGGGATAATGGCATAGTCGGCTACGGGATCATCCATGCAGGCTACAATGGCGGGCAGGTGGTCCCATACCATGGGCGCGGTAATCTGCACCGTTTCATGATCGGCCTGCACGCCGTGAGCCAGTTCTGCTGCGGCATCTGCTTCATCCGCTGCGTTGCTGGCTTCAAAAACGGCAGTCCATGTGCGGAGCTTTTCCGGGCGCGGCAGGCGCGCCATGGCGGTCAGCAGGCTGGCGCTGTCTATGCCACCGGAGAGGAACAGGCCAAAAGGCACATCAGAGCGTTCATGGGTCTGCACGCTGTTCATCAGGGCAGCATCAAGCCGATGAAGGGCGTCTTCTTCCCCAAGCGGGGGTTGATCTGGCTGTACGTCAGGCAGGGCTGAACAATGCTGGCGATCCAGAATACGACCTTGGACGACGCGTACCGTTTCACCGGGCATGACGCGATGAATGGTGTTGAAAATGGTTTCTCGCCCGGTGGTGAACTGAAGTTGCAGCAATTCATCTCGTGCGGATGTGCGCATTGTGCGGGGTGCAAGCCCTGCGGCCAGCAGCACACCGGGTTCTGATGCAAACGCCAGTCCGCCTTCAAATTCCGTGACATAAAGCGGCTTTATGCCGAATGGATCACGGGAGAGAAGGAGTTCTTCCTGTGCGCTGTCATAGAGGGCGATGGCATACATGCCCCGCAGCCCCCGAGCATAATCTGTTCCGTTGCGTTCCCATAAAAGCAGGGGGGATTCACAGTCACTGCCGGTTTTGAAATGGCTTTGCCCGATCTGGTGACGGATTTGGGGGTCGTTATAAATCTCGCCATTGGCAATAAGCGTACCCGTCCCTGCGGAAAGCGGCTGGTCTCCACCGGCCAGATCAATAATGGACAGGCGGGTATGAACCAGATCAGCATGCGGCAGGCGGGCAAAATGCGCACCGTCTGGCCCGCGATGCTTCAGGGCTGCGGCCATGCGGTCCAGCACATCCTGCGGCTTTGGGGATGTGCCGCGGGTATAGACCAGTCCGCCAATGCCGCACATCAGGGGGCCTCCACTGAGGAGAGAAACTGCTGCCAGGCGGTTAGAACCGGGCCTGTGGCGAATATCTGGTCATAATCCGCGCGCCCTGCAAGGGCCAGCCTGTGCGCGAGAGCGGGGTCTTCCAGAACCGTGCCAAGTTGGTGTGCAAGAGCTTGCGCATCTTCTACGGGAGCCAGCAGGCCGTTTTCTCCAGAACGGATCAATTCCGTAGGCCCCTGAGACGCCGCAGCCACAACCGGTTTAAGGGCGGAAAACCCTTCAATCACCACATTCCCCAGCGGTTCATGGCGGGAAGGGCAGACCAGCACGGAGCAGGCACGGATCAATCCTCCCGGTTGTGTGGCCCAGCCCGGCATCAGCACACGGTCGGCGACCCCTTCCTGTCGGGCAAGTGCTTCAAGCGCTTCGCGTTCCGGGCCTTCTCCGCAGATCACCAGCCATTGGCCGGGTAAATACCGCATGGCGCGGATCAGCACATCAAACGCCTTGTTCTTATGCAGGCGGCCAAGCGCCAGAATAAAAGGGGCATTGGGCGGCACGCCATCGGGACGGGCAGGGGCCGTATCGGCAAGGTCCGTGGCGAAATTGGGCAGATAATGCACACGGTTTTCCGGCCAGCCCTGTTCCTTCATCCACCGGACCAGACCATGCGTGTTGCCAATCAGATGGTCGCATCGGCGATAATAAGAAAGATCATAAAACCCGCCCAGCCGCCCGGCTAAAACCCAGTTTCCCTTTGGGGTGAAGCGGGCTGCACGGTTCATCCATGCAACCGTGACACGGGGTGCAAAGGCTGTAAGGGCCCGTTTCAGACGCCAGCGGGTGGTAAGATCCGCCATGCCGCCAAAGGTGAGTTCTGTCGGGGCAATACCGCCCGCCTGCATCCGCTGTGCGCGGGCTTTTTCCTGCCGGATAACGGGAAGCACGGATAGCCCCGAGGCCGCCTGTGCGATGCACAAACGTTCAAAAAACAGTTCAGCACCGCCTGTCGCCGCACCGGCCATCACATGCGCGACACGGAGGGGCGCGCTGGGGCCGGAGGAGGCAGGTAGAGGAGAGTGCGGCATGATCGGGCTCATAAATCTGTTTCCGCCAGCAGGCGCCTTGCGGCTTGTGCAACCGTGGGAACGCTCAGGCCCGCAATCGGCGCGTCGCCTTCTGGGCCCGGAGCAACCACCCATGCCGTATGTTTGCCGGAGGGTGCGTATTCTGACGCACGAGAGGGACCAAATAGCCCCAGTGTGGGAGTACCTGCCGCGGCGGCCAGATGCATGAGCCCGGAATCGTTGCCGATATACAGGCGGCAACGGGCCAACATGGCGGCAACCTGAGGCAGAGAGAAATGACCGCCTGCATCCACCGCATTGGGAAGGGCGTTCAGAACGGGTTCCGCAAGGGCGCGCTCCTGCGGGCCGGGACCATAGAAAATGACGGGTCGAGCCTGAGGCATGGTGGCGGAAAGGGCGTCCCATAACGGCAGGTAACGGTCTGTGGGCCAGATCTTTCCGGTCCAGTTGGCCGTTGGCCCCAATGCGATAAGTGGTCCGTCTGCCGGTAAGGTAGCCGTGGCAACAGCTTTGTCTGCTTCGCTCAGCCAGACGGTAGGTAAAGGGGGAGGGGTAAGTTCCAGCACCTTGGCCAGGTGGGTTACGCGTCGGCCGGGCCGACGACCGCCGCGCATGATCAGTCTTTTACGGCTACGGAGAAAAAGCGTGGTGGCAGAGCCGCGTAGATCAATGGTCAGATCCCATTTCTGCCCGATGCAGGCTTTCCATAAATCCAGCCAGTGCAGATCGTATTTGCGTTTGTCCATCACCAGCACTTTGTCGAGTCCCGGCAGGTTCTGAAACAGCCCGGCAGCGACAGGGCCACAGGCAATGGTAAAACGGGCATCAGGAATGGTGCGTATCAGATCTGCCAGCAGGCCAGTGGAGAGCACGGCATCGCCCAAGCGTGTGGCCGTGATGAAGAGAATACGCATTAGACCTCTGTTATACCGCCCTTTTGTTTTTTCCAAGGCACGGGAGAGGATGGGCGTGAGCCCGTGCTGCGTGAAGAGGGTCTGGACATTTATACAGCCTGTGCCATGAACCCGGCGTTGCAGCGGCCGCCTGATTTTTACCTTTGTGGTGTGTCAGGCAGGAGAGGTTGCTTATCACAGGGAATAAAAAGAATGAGGAAAGGTTTTTTTCTGGTTTGTGGCGTAGCCGTTATGGCGAGCCTGCCGACTGCGGGCGGTAAGGCGCAGGCCGCTACCACCGCCTGGACGGCATCAGCCTGCGGTGCTGAGCCCACCATGCCTTCCATGGATGTCTCCTCGGTCGAACATTATAACGCCAGCGTTGACAAAGCCACGGCCTACGAAAAAGCGGCCCGCGCCTATAACAGTTGTGTTGCACGTACTGCCAACAAGGAAGAAACAGCCATCAGCAATGAAGCGCGTGAAAAAATTGCGCACATTCATGAAGGCAGTGCTGCGGTGCAGAAGCGGATTGCAGCCAATTTCAGCCGCATGACGGCAACCCTCAAGACGGGAAGCAGCAAGTTCGGAGGGGCGTCTCACTAAATAAAGTGCCCGGCGGGAGGCATGCCGGCCGGGCAACGTCCTGTCCGGTATGGAGGAAAACGCACGCGGTGCACGCCTGTTAGGGGCTGTCTTTCCGGAGTGGTGCCTTGTATGATGCGTGCATGTAGGGCAGATATGCCCGTTACGCACTTATAGTTAGCCAGAACGGGAACGGGCCAGACGTGGCAGAAGATGTTTTCAAGGAAGTTGATGACGAACTGAAGGCAGAGCGCCTGCGGCAGGCCGCCCGTCGTTACGCGGGGCTGGGGCTTGGGGTGCTTGTGGTGGTTCTGGCAGGTGCGGGCGCCTGGTCCTGGCATCTTTCAAGCCAGAAATCAGCCTCTCTTGCCGCGACAGGCACTTATCTGACCGCACTGCGGCAGACGGATCATCTCCCTCCGGCTTCCGAAAATCTTACGCCTTTGGGTGAAACAGCACAGGCCGGTCTCGCCAGCCTGCAGAAGCTTGCAGCCTCCAGCCCTGATGGCATTGCCACGCTTGCGCGTTTGCAGGAAGGGGCCGTGCAGGCTGCTCACGGCGATATCAAGGCAGCGCTGGCGGCATGGGATGCCGTGCAGAATGACCAGAAGGCAGACCCGCTCCTGCGCCAGCTTGCCACGCTGTTGTGGTGCCAGAAACAGATTGATGCAGGTGACATTCCAAGCCTGCGCTCGCGCCTTTCCGTGCTGACGGGCAAAGACAAGGCATGGCATGGGCTGGCGACCGAAGCGCTCGCCACGCTGGATGTAAGGGAAGGGCATATGGATGATGCCCGTAAGAAATTTGCAGAACTGGCTGCGGCGGATGATGTGCCCTCTGGCGTAAGAAGCCGGGCGCAGGCAATGACCCAGGCACTGGATCCTTCGGCAGGGTGAGGCATTTCATGACCAAGACGCGCTTTTCTACCGTTGTGCGGGCCTCCCTGGCGCGCCGGAAACTTCTGGCTGGGGCGGCGCTTGCGCCAGCGCTGGCCGGATGCAGTCTGTTTGATGAGGACGAAAAGCCCATTCTGGCTGGCCACCGGACAGATGTGCTGTCCTCCGGTTCCGGTCTGGAAGTAGACAAGGAAGACCATACCTCCATCACCCTGCCAGATCCGATCACGGTTTCTGAATGGCCGCTGGTGGGGCGTGTGAGTTCCCATGTGGGCAGCAATTATAAGTGGGCCGGTCTGCGGGAGCGGTGGTCCAAATCCATCGGGGCCGGTATTTCGGAGCCGGACATGCTGGCATGGGCGGCGCTGGGCGGTTTTGGTCGCGGGTTGATCCAGTCTTCCCCTGTTATCCAGAATGGTCGCCTGTTCATTATGGATGCACAGGGCATTGTGCGGGCGTTCTCTTGGCCGCGCATGTCTCATCTTTGGACGGTTGACCCCAAGCCTAAAAAGATGCGCTCCAGCAATCTGGGCGGCGGCGTGGCTGTGGATGGAGACACGGTTTATATTGTCAGCGCCATTTCAGAAGCGCTGGCGGTCAATGCCTCAACCGGCAAGGTGAAGTGGCGGTCAGATATCGGCACTCCCGGTCGGTCCGCTCCTACGGTTGTTGATGGACGTGTCTTTTTTGGCACGATTGATGAACGCTTTTTTGCGCTGGATGCCGCTACAGGCCGCCAGCTTTGGTCCTACGGGGCCACGCAGGCAGATACAACGGTGTTCGGTCTGCCCGCGCCAGCCTATGCCAATGGCGTGGTGATTGGCGGCTTTGGCGGGGGAGACTTGGTGGCCTTCCGTGCTGAAACGGGTGAGGTTGTGTGGAGCGACATGCTTGGCAACGTAAGCAGCCAGGCCAGCACCCTGAACCTGACCTGTGTGCGCGGTCTGCCCGTGGTGGTGGACAGCACTGTCTATGCTGTCAGCATGGCGCAGGTTCTGGCCGCAGTGGACATTCGGACCGGGCGCCGCCTGTGGGAGCGTGCCGTTGCCAGCCAGAACAGCATTCTGTGCGTAGGGGACTGGCTGTTTGTGGTGTCTCTGGACGAACAGCTAACCTGTATTGATCGTCTTTCCGGCCATGTGCGCTGGATTACGCAGTTGCGTCGCTTCCGCCGTGTGGATGTGAGCAAAGATATCATAACGTGGATGGGTCCCGTTATGGCAGGGGGACAACTGGTTTGCATCAGTACCCTGCCCGGCAACGGAGTGGTGCGGGTTAATCCTGTAACCGGTGGCATTATCTCCGTTGATTCCTCTGATGCGGTTTCTTTCGTGCCGCCTATTGTTGTTGATGAGCAAATGTTGATTGTAACAAACGACGGAAAGCTGCGCTCTTATGGCTGATCGCCGTCGGCCCATGCGGCCTGTTGCGCCGCTTCCTTCCGGTGATCTACCGGTCGTGGCCATTGTTGGCCGCCCCAATGTTGGAAAATCCACTCTTTTCAATCGGCTGGTTGGACGGCGTCAGGCTCTGGTGGCAGATACCCCCGGCGTGACGCGGGACCGTAAGGAAGGTCTGGCCATTCTACGCGGGCGGCATGTCCGCCTGATTGATACCGCCGGGTTGGAAGAAGCCGCGCCGGATACCCTGTTTGGCCGCATGCGCTCGTCATCCGAAGGTGCGATGGTGAACGCGGCGCTGGTGCTGTTCTGTGTGGACGCCCGTGCCGGTATTACCCCGGCAGATGAACATTTTGCCCAATGGGTGCGCCGTCAGGGTCGTCCGGTGTTGCTGGTGGCCAACAAGGCCGAAGGGCGGTCCGGCGCTGCCTCCGCCATGGAAGCCTATGCACTTGGGTTGGGTGAACCGGTTGCAGTTTCTGCCGAGCATGGGGAAGGTCTTGCTGACCTCATGTCTGAAATTGTGGAGCATCTGCCCCCGGAACCAGAGCCGGAAGAGCCAGAATTTCCGGAAGAAGACTTTGCCGTTGATGGCGTCGATCTTCCAGAAGGCGAGGACGTTCCTGAGGTCGGCCCCAAAGGCCCCATGCGTCTTGCCATTGTTGGTCGCCCCAACGCGGGGAAATCTACCCTGATGAACGCCCTTCTGGGTGAAGAGCGGATGATTACCGGCCCAGAACCGGGGCTGACCCGCGATTCGGTTGCTGTTACGCTTTATGATGATGGTGACGAGTTCGAGGTTGTGGACACCGCCGGTCTGCGCCGTAAGGCGCGGATTGATGAGGCGCTGGAAAAAATGTCCGTCTCAGCTTCCATCGAAGCGCTGAAGATGGCGGAAGTCGCTGTGCTGGTGCTTGATGCCACGCTGGGTGTGCATGAGCAGGATTTGCAGATTGCCCGCCTGATTGAGCGGGAAGGCCGGGCGTGCGTTCTGGCCCTCAATAAATGGGACATGGTGGAAGACCGGGTTGGCACCCGCAAAGCCATTCTGGATCGGCTGAGCATTTCTCTGGCGCAG
Organism: Acetobacter senegalensis; assembly: GCF_001499615.1. NCBI lineage: Bacteria > Pseudomonadati > Pseudomonadota > Alphaproteobacteria > Acetobacterales > Acetobacteraceae > Acetobacter > Acetobacter senegalensis. Next base: position 2,949,255 of record NZ_LN606600.1, read on the forward strand.
ATGCGCGGTGTGCCGGTGGTAACGTTCTCTGCCCTGACCGGGGCAGGTTTGCGTCGTCTGCTTCCTGCTGTTCGAGATGCGTGGACGGTATGGAACGCGCGGGTGCCAACAGGGGAACTCAACCGTTGGTTTGAAGCAGTGCTTGAACGCCATACTCCGCCGTTGGTGGAAGGCCGTCGCCTGAAGCTGCGTTATATGACGCAGGTGAAGTCCCGTCCGCCCACGTTTGTTATTTTCGGCACCCGAGCGGAATTGCTGCCGGAAGATTACAAGCGGTATCTGGTCAATGGGCTGCGTGAAACGTTTGATCTGCCAGGCGTGCCTATTCGCTTACAGTTGCGTGGCACAAAAAACCCTTATGCCGATCGCTGAGATATCGGTTTTCTGGTATTGGTCATTGTAAAGAAATGCTTTCTTCTTTCGAGAAGGAAGCATTTTTTATTTTGGGCAGGATTTTACAATAGCCCAATCTGGCGATTTGTATCTCAGTGAACAATCCATGAAAGCGGCAGGCAGATCAGCAGGCCGAGTATCGCGATCAGGGTTTCTATAACCGTCCAACTGCGCAGGGTCTGGCTGAGATTCATGCCCAGATATTCTTTTATCTGCCAGAATCCGGCATCGTTCATCAGACTCAGCCCGACTGACCCGGCACCTGTTACCAGCACCAGCAGTTCTGGTGACACCGTGGGGGAAGACGCCAGAATGGGGCCAACAATGCCTGACGCTGTGGTGGTGGCCACCGTGGCGGACCCAGTGGCAATGCGGACCAGAAGCGCGAGCAGCCATGCCAGCACCAGCAGCGGAACATGCGCCCCCAGAGCCATGTCTGTAATGGAATGGGAGAGGCCACTGTCAATCAGCTCCCTGCCAAATCCGCCGCCCGCGCCAATCAGCAGCATGATGGTTGCTGTGGGGGCCAGACATTCGTTGGAAAAGCGCAGAATGGTCTCGCGCGAGAGACCGCTGACACTACCGAGCAGCCAGAAGGACATCAGGGTCGCGACCAGCAGGGCGATATCTGTATTTCCCAGAAAATGCAGCAGCCGATACTGCCATGCGGCCGGAGGATAGATCATTTCCGCCACCGCGCCACCGAGCATGAGGATAACAGGCATCAGCAACGTAAGGCAGGACAGGACAAAAGAAGGACGTTTCTGCGGGGAAGACGCGCGCGTGAACTGGGCGGCCAGAGGTGTGGGCTCAATCTCTCCCAAACGGGGAACAATGTAATAGGCGTAAAGAGGTCCGGCAATTGCGGCGATGGGTGTGCCCACCAGTATCCCCCAGAACAATGTGCGCGCGGTGTGAGCATGATAGGCGGAAATGGCCAGAAGTGTTGCGGGGTGAGGCGGCACCATGGCGTGCGTAACCGAGAGTGCTGCCGCCATCGGAAACGCCAGCATGGTCAATGGCAGGCTGTTCTGGCGGGACAGCACAACAGCAAGCGGAATCAGCAGCACAAACCCGACTTCATAAAACACAGGCAGACCAACCAGCAGGCCGATCACCATCATGGCCCAGTTCAGCCGCCTTTTGCCCGCAACGCGGGAAATGGTGAGCGCAATCTGATCAGCGCCTCCCGTTTCAGCCAGAATCTTCCCCAACATGGTGCCAAGGGCCATGACCCCCGCAACATGCCCGAGCACATGGCCCATGCCCGCCTCAAACGATGCCACGGCTTTCTCGGCCGGCATACCGGCGACCAGCGCCAGCCCAACCGAAACGATCAACAGCGTGATGAACGGGTTGAGGCGCACCCATCCAATCAGGAAAACCAAAGTCAGAATGGCGGCGGCTGTCAGAACCGTAGCGAGAAGAGGCGTCATGATCGGAGGATGGAGCGAGGTGGCTGGGTGATGTCAACTCCTTCCTTGCTGGCAAACTGTTTCAGCGTGCCGCATTCCGTGAAAAACTTTGGGCACAAGGATGTGAGAACAGGGAGAATGCCCCATCGCGTAAAACAGGCCATGTTATATCAAGTGGATTGCACGTTTTCGTGTGGAGCGACGCACATGCGCACCGCAACGCACCATACGAAGGTGGAAGCCGAGATAAAATGCTTTCTCTTTAGGAAGAGGAATGGCACAGAAGCGCGCGGCGCAAGATCATGACGCGAATGAAACAGGAGCTTCGGCAAGCCCATGACAGACCTTGCGCATCCGGCTGAGCGCGTAACAACTTCCCCTTCTACCGATGGCTTGCAGGGTTCGGCACGCACCTTGGCTGTGATTGCTGTCTCACTTTCCGTTCTGTTGGCGCTGCTGGATTACGCCATTGCCAACGTGGCCTTGCCGGATATCGGGCGCGATCTCCACGCATCAGCTTCATCCTCAATCTGGGTGGTGAACGCCTATCAGCTTGCCAGTCTGGTCTCCCTTCTGCCTCTGGCTTCTTTGGGAAGTAAGGTCGGATTTTCCCGCCTCTGCCGGGTGGGGATCATGGTGTTCATGGTTTCCTCACTGCTATGCGCTACGGCAACCTCCCTGCCCATGCTGGCGGGTGCGCGGGTGCTGCAGGGCATTGGGGGCGCGTGCATCATGAGCGTGAATATTGCGCTGCTGCGCTTTATTTACCCCCATGCGGAAATCGGGCGTGGCATTGCCCTGAACGGCGTGGTTGTGGCTGTGGGTGTGGCGCTTGGCCCTACAGCAGCGGCCGTTATTCTGAGTGTTGCTTCCTGGCCGTGGCTGTTCTGGGTCAATCTGCCGTTGGGGGCTTTGGCGCTTATTATGGCGTTCAAGGCATTGCCGGAAACGCCCCGGAGCAATCAGAAATCTGACACGTTGGGCAGTTTTCTGTGCATTCTGGGCGTAGGGGCATTGGTTATGGGGTGTGATGAACTCTCCCATCACGGCAATGTTGCCCTGTCTGTCTGCCTGATTTTGATTGGGCTTGGTGCTGGTGTGGTACTGGTGCGGCGGGAAGCGGAAGCGCCGCAGCCCATTCTGCCGGTTGATCTTCTGGCCAAGCCAGATTTCACTGTGGCGTTTGTCACGGGGTTTCTGGGGTTTGTCGCCTCCAATTTCTACATTATTTCCATGCCGTTTACTCTGCATGACGAGCTGGGGCTGAGCGCCGCGCTGACGGGCTTGCTGATTACGCCATGGCCTATTGGCATCATGTGTGCCGCCCCCGTGGTGCGGCGCGTGGCAGATAGTGTTTCTGCGGGTGTGCTGTCGTCCATCGGGCTTTCTGTCACGGCAACCGGCTTTTTGCTGCTGTGGCTTTTACCGTTGCAGCCCTCGGTTTTTGATATCGCCTGGCGCACGGCAGTAGCCGGGTGGGGGTTCGGCTTTTTTCAGCCGCCCAATAATCGCGCCATGATGGTTTCTGTCTCCCATGCCCGTGCTGGCGGGGCCAGCGGCATGGTGCAGGTGGCGCGTCAGGCCGGGCAGGCGTTTGGGGCGATGGGGGTTGCGGCGTTCTTCGCGCAGTTTGCGCATGAAGGCGCGCGGGCCTGCCTGCTGGCTGCCACCTGTGTTGCGGCAAGTGCGGCGGCTTTAAGTGCAAGCCGCCTGTTTATGCGCGGGTGATCAGATCTCGCTTTCCAGGAAGATCCGGCTGGTGTCACCCATCCATGCTCCGTAATAGCGGTCCAGCCACCGTTCAGCCTGTGTGGGGGCACCAGCGGCAAGAGCAGTGAGGGGGGCCAGATAGGCCCATTCTTCCACGCCGTTCTCATCCACAATTCCACGCCCCTGCAAACCATCCATGGCAATGCCGATCATCTGTGCGGCCAGATCGCGCACAGTGCCTTCACCCCATGGGGTATCTAGGGCCTGCATGGGCACAAGGCTCCGCAGCTTTACGTAGTCTTCCCACGGGCGTTCACATACCAGTTCGTAAGCAGCTTCCAGTGCGGCATCATCATAAAGCAGACCAACCCACAGGGCGGACTGTGCCATCATCATTTCAAAGGAGCCTGCATCGGCTCCCCGCATTTCCAGAAACTGCTTCAGACGCACATCCGGGAAGGCTGTGGTCAGGTGGTCTTCAAAATCACCCAGCGTCGGGGTGACATCTTCCAGACCGTCCTGATGCTCACCATTCATCCAGGCGCGGAAAGACCGGCCTGCCACGTTACGCATTTTGCCATTGCGCATGATGAAATACATCGGCACATCAAGCGCCCACTCTGCGTAGCGCTCAAAACCGAAATCTTTTTCAAACACGCAGGCAGGCATGCCGGAACGGCCATTGTCCGTATCCGTCCAGATCCGTGCCCGGTTGGAGAGGAAGTTGTTGGGCTTGCCCTCGACAAACGGCGAGTTGGCGAACAGGGCGGTCGCAACAGGTTGCAGGGCCAGCGAGACCTGCATCTTGCGCACCATGTCCTGTTCCGAACCAAAATCCAGATTGACCTGAACGGTGCAGGTGCGCTGCATCATGTCCAGTCCCAGTTTGCCCACCTTGGGCATGTAATCCCGCATGATGGCGTAGCGGGATTTTGGCATCCACGGCAGATCTGCGCGGCTGGCGGTTGGGTGGAACCCCAGTGGTGCAAAGCCTAGGCCCAGCTTGCGGGCCAAGGGGCGCACTGTTTCGTAATGGTCGTTCAGTTCCTGCGCGGTTTCATGCAATGTTCGCAACGGCGCACCGGAAAGTTCAAACTGGCCCGCGGGCTCAAGCGAAATTCCAGCGCCTTTGGCATCATTCTGGCCTTTCAGGCCGATAATGCTGCCGGCATCCATAATAGGCTGCCATTCATCAGGCGCGCTTTTCTGCATTCCCATAAGCAGGTCTTCAATCCCGGCAGGGGCGTAGGGTGGGGCGGCATAAGCCGGGCGGCCCCCCTGCGGGTTGCTGCCATTGCTGGCGGCTTCCGGGCGGATGAAGCCAAATTTCTCATGCTCGGTGCCAATGCGCCACGCGTCTCGAGGTTTGCATCCCTGCGCCAGAATTTCGGCCAACTGCGAAACAGAGCGGACAGGCGTGTCGTCTAGGGCACCAGCGTTGGACATGAGAGCGTATTGTTCCTTGAAAATCGGGCCGTGACGCTGCACGGCCCAGAACGGAGAAGTCAGGTTATTGTGACTGATCCTGCGCAGAGCGCAAGCCATCACCCATCAATGCCAGTCCGGCCGCTACGGCGGTATCTGCCCGAAGCACCAATGGTCCAAGTGATACCGGGGCAACAAAGGGGCGCGCAAGCAGGGCCTGACATTCCGTATCACTCAGACCGCCTTCCGGGCCAATCAACAGGCCATCACCGGCGCGGGCATGGTGGAAGGTCAGGCTTGGGGCCAGCCCTCTGTCCTGCGTGCGTTCCACGGCAGCGAACAGACGGTGTTTTTCCGGCCATGTGCCTAGCAGCGTTGTCAGGGCGCAGGGTTCAACCACTTGCGGAATATCCATCCGTTCGCATTGTTCTGCGGCTTCAGTTGCAATGGCGGTCAGGCGGTCAAGATTGACGCGGTGGGTGTTGGTGCGCTCGGTTATCAGGGGCTGGAAAGACGTGACGCCCAGTTCCGTGCCCATGCGCAGGACCAGATCCGTGGCATCGCGTTTCAGCAGGGCGAAGGCAAGAACAAGGGAAGGGAGTGTCTGCGGTGTGCGAAGGCGTTCCGTTAAGGTCAGGCTCCCTTTGTCTTTGCGGATGTCTCCCAGCGTTGCCAGCCATTCTCCCATGCTGGCGTTGAAGACGCGCACGGAATCGCCCGCCTGCTTGCGCAGAACCGTGCCCAGATAGCGGGCTTGCGCAGGAGGGAGCGCGCAGGCGGACCCAGCCGCTGCTGCGGGAAGGGCGTCGGCTGGCAGGTAAAGGCGGGGCAGGTGGGCGTGGGCGCTCATACTCGGATAATCTGGCTAAAAGGAGAGCGGGCGGAACGCCCAGAGGAGAAGGAGGCCACATTTAGGCGGGAACGGGGCGTTATGCAAAGTGCTTCATGGCCAGCCGATTTGTGGCGGGCTTCCAATCGTCGTATGAAAGCTGCGGATTATCGTTTTGATGCTGCTGCAGAGGGCAGTCAGGGCGGTTAGATGAACGTGCATCTTTATGGCACGGGTGGTTTGAGGGCTGGCGATTCTGTAAGAAGCTGTTCAGGCAGCTTTTATGGCTGCCATTCATAAAAAGTTTCAGCAATCAGGGATAAGTTAGCCCCGTGTCCGTATCAGCCCCTTCTTCCCATACTGATATCAAAACCACGGGGTGGATTGCCCGTCTTCCGGCAGGGTTGCGGGCTTATGCCCTGCTGGCGCGGCTTGATCGGCCCATTGGCACCTGGCTGCTGTTTCTGCCCGGGGTGTGGGGCATCCTGCTGCCGCGTGATGTGGCGGTGGCAGAACGGGTGCGGCTGATTATCCTGTTTGGCATTGGCAGTCTTGTCATGCGCGCGGCGGGCTGCGTGGTGAATGATATGTGGGACCGCGATATTGACCGGCAGGTGGCGCGCACGGCAGGGCGACCGTTGGCATCCGGGGCGTTGAGCATGCGGCAGGCCACTCTGTTTCTGCTGCTGCTGCTGCTGATCGGGCTAGCGGTTCTGGTACAGTTGAACGGATTATCCTGCCTGCTTGGTGTGTCTTCTCTGGTGCTGGTGGCCCTGTATCCGTTGGCAAAGCGGTTTACGTGGTGGCCGCAACTGGTGATGGGCTTCACGTTCGGGTTTGGTGCGCCCATGGGATATGCCGCTGCCGCAGGCTCTCTCTCCTGGGCTCAGGTGGCGCTCTATGGTGCTACCATCCTGTGGCAGCTTGGATTTGATACCATATACGGCTTTCAGGACATGGAGGACGATGCCCGCATTGGCGTGAAGTCCACGTCTCGTTTGTGGGCATCGCAGGCGCGGGGGTTCATTGGCGCTTGCTATGGGGGAATGGTGGTGTTGCTGGTCCTTGCCGGAGGGCTGGCGGGTGTTGGTCTGCTGTTCTGGCCCGCGCTGCTTCTGCCGGTTGTGCTGCTGGCGCGGCAGGCGGCTGGCGTTAATCCGGCCGATCCAGCCATGTGCCTGTCACAGTTTCGCTTCAGCCGTGAAATTGGACTGGCAGTCGCACTGGCGCTCGCACTCGGGCTTATCGCTGTATGAGGAGAAGGGGCGGTGGCTTCAAAGAGAACCGGCTTGCGCTGATATGGTTGTAAGGCATGGTCTCTGACGTAAAAAGGCCCCACCCGTTCTTCATTCAGGACTTTTGAGGCAGCCTCTTACTGTTTGCGGCACGCTGCCATAATAATGGCGTGAGAAGGCTGTCTGGTGGCAGGCTTTGTGCCTCATGGGCCACGAGTAGGAATAACAGAACATATGACCAAGGTTTTGCGCGCCTTTTCCTCGTTTCGTCAGTGTCTGATGGCCGGTGCTGTGCTGTTGCCCGTTGCTGTGGTGAGCTTCTCGCCCGTGGCATCGGCTCAGGAGGCTGGAGCACGGATGTCCGTGCCCCAACAAGAGACCTCTGTTCCAGAAGCGGCACCGCTTTCCGATTCTGACCGCGCCTGGCTGGCGAAGATCGAGCAGACGCTGAACAGTGCCACCACCTTTCAGGCGCGGATGCAGCAACTGGATGCAGATGGTAAGCGGACAACCGGTGTGGTGTGGATGAAGCGCCCCGGTCAGATGCGTCTGGCGTATGATCCGCCAACCCCGCTTGTGCTGGTGGCGAACGAAGGCAAGGTGGTCTTCCGGGATAACCAGTTGGACCAGACCACGGTTATTCCCATGGAACGGACTCCGCTGGGGTTGTTGCTACGCCAGCATATCAGCCTGTCTGATGATGTGACAGTAACAGGTTTTGCGCATGAAAGTGGCCTTGTGCAGGTGTCTTTGGTGCGAACGTCCTCTCCGGGGGATGGTAGTCTGACTCTGGTCTTTCACGACAAACCCCTCTCTTTGCGGTCATGGAGCGTGCTGGACGCACAGGGACGCGAGACGCGTGTGACACTGTTTGATGTGCATACGGGGATCAGCATTCCCCCCAATACATTTACGCTTCCTGCTCAGCCTGAATAAGAAACCGGGGGGCCATGAATGTCGGCGGTAGAGGAGTTTCCACCTGATTTTCTCAGGTTCGGGCTGTCGTGTGCAGTGTTGAGTTTAGAAGCTGGTTTAAAAAATCAGTAGAAGGAGGTTGGTGAGGGCTTTTTGATGCAGAAAGGCGAAGTTGAAGACCTGACGTTAGCGACCGGGGCGAAAACTCAGTGCATTCAGTCTCAAAAGAGACCTGCCAGACCGATCCGACAGAGTTCTCAAGCAGCTTCCTAAAAACCTATTGCTCCTCCGTCCTTAGGGAGGTGCCCCAGTTTTTCTGATGGTACCAGTATGAAGCATAAGGGCTGCGTTCTCCGTCGCGGAGCGTCCTGTAGGCAAGCAAAGACACTGATGGGGCGTGGTCGGTCTCGGATTCTTTCCGGGGGTGGCTGGAAAAAGCCGGGCTACAGGCCGATATAGAAAGACGGAATAAAAGTGCGTCGGCTGCTTGCAAAGCAGGGGCAGTAACGCGGACCAGGACAGAACAAGGCGATAAGGGTATGGCGGCACGGCGGACAACGCCCATGGCGGGAGATCTTTTTGGGGAGGATGCACCTCCGCCGAATTTTGATGCTGCCATGTCTGCCTCGGCACGTCCTGCCCCTAACCAACCGCTGGCGGACAGGCTTCGGCCCAATCGGCTGGAAGATGTGGTGGGGCAGGGGCATTTGCTGGGGCCGGATGGCAGCCTTACCCGCATGCTGGAAAGGGGCTCTCTGGCCAGTCTGATTCTGTGGGGTGGCCCGGGTGTGGGGAAAACCACCATTGCCCGCCTTCTTGCACAGGCGGCAGGTTTGAAGTTTGTGCAGCTTTCAGCCGTGTTTTCCGGCGTGGCAGACCTGAAAAAAGCGTTTGAAAATGCGCGGCGGCAGGCGGAAGCCGGTGGCGGCACACTGCTGTTTGTAGATGAAATTCATCGTTTCAACCGTGCCCAGCAGGACGGGTTTCTGCCCGTGGTGGAAGACGGCACCATTGTGCTGGTCGGGGCGACAACCGAGAATCCGTCCTTTGCATTGAACTCGGCACTTTTGTCACGCTGTCAGGTGATGGTGCTGAACCGGCTGGACGATTCCGCTATGGAAGCCCTGCTGGTGCGCGCAGAAGAGGAAACGGGGCGGCCGCTCCCCCTCACGGAAGAAGGGCGCGCCACACTGCGGGCCATGGCGGATGGGGATGGCCGTTATTTGCTGAACATGGTTGAGCAGCTTCTCAGCCTGAAAACGGAACAGCCGCTGGATGCGCAGGCGCTCGCCCGGCTGCTGGCCAAGCGTGCCGTGTTGTATGACCGGGACCGTGAAGAACATTACAATCTGATTTCCGCCCTGCACAAATCTCTGCGCGGGTCAGACCCGGATGCGGCGTTGTACTGGTTCGCCCGGATGCTGGAAGGTGGGGAGGACCCCCGTTATCTGGCTCGCCGGTTGACACGTTTTGCTGCGGAAGACGTTGGCATGGCTGACCCGCACGCTCTGCCATTGGCTATTGCCGCGTGGGAAACGTACGAACGGCTTGGTTCGCCGGAGGGAGAACTGGCGCTGGCCCAGCTTGTGGTGCATCTGGCCACGGCCCCCAAGTCAAACGCCGTCTATAAAGCTTATGGTGCGGTGCGCCGTGCCGCCAAGGCGACAGGCAGCCTGATGCCGCCGGCCCATATTCTGAATGCGCCCACACGGCTGATGCAGGATATCGGCTACGGCAAGGGGTATGAATATGATCATGACGCGGAAGAAGGCTTCTCCGGCCAGAATTATTTTCCGGACGGGATGAAGCGTCAGACCTTCTATAATCCTACCGGCAGGGGGTATGAACGGGAGGTCCGACACCGGCTTGAAACATGGGCCCGCTTGCGGGATCGGCGTCAGTCGTGAATATCGTGCCATGAGTGTTGTGATTCTGACCGTAAGCGAGGACGAGGCGGACATTCGCCTTGATCGCTATTTCCGCCGCCATTACCCGCATTTAACGCAGGGCGCGCTCCAGAAACTGTGCCGTACAGGGCAGATTCGGGTGGAGGGCAAACGTGTGGAGGCTTCTACGCGCCTGCAACCGGGGCAGTCCGTGCGGGTGCCGCCTATCCCCAAGGCTGTTAAACCAGCGCCAGATACGCCCCGCCAGCTTGATGAACGGCTGGTGCGTGAAATCAAGGGTATGGTCCTGTATCAGGACAAGCAGGTGATTGTGCTGAACAAACCTGCCGGTCTGGCTGTGCAGGGTGGTCCCGGCATTACCAAGCATGTGGATATGATGCTGGATGGCCTGCGGGCGGAAGCGGATGACCCGCGCCCCCGGCTCGTGCATCGGATCGACAGAGATACCTCTGGCCTGCTGCTGCTGGCCCGGACTCCGGGTGTGGCCGCAAAGCTGGCGGAGGCGTTCCGTGGGCGGGATGTGAAAAAAACCTATTGGGCCGTCGTGGTCGGCCGTCCTGATCCGCTGGCCGGGGAAATTGATCAGCCTCTGGCTCGGCTTGGTGCGGGTGCCAATGCTATTATGGTGGCGGCAGATCGCAAGGATGAGGATGCGCAATATGCGCGCTCCACGTACGAGGTGGTGGATGCTGCGGCCCGGAAGTTCTCGTGGCTGGCTCTTTCGCCGCTTACAGGCCGTACGCATCAGTTGCGCGTTCATTGCGAGTCCCTTGGTACGCCCATTCTGGGTGACCCGAAATATGGCGGTGCAACCGCGCATGTGGACGGGTTCAAGGATCAGCTTCATCTGCATGCCCGTGAACTGGACATGCCGCACCCTGCGGGAGGACGCCTGGTGGTCACAGCCGAATTACCGCCGCATATGCGTGAGACCTTCCGTGCTCTGGGCTTTACGCCGGGTTCAACGCCCAAGCCTGTCCGTCGGGGCGGGTAAAGGGGCAGGGCTTCGCTATCAGGAGAGACGTCTATGCGGCTGAAATGGAAGCTGGGTCTGCTGGCCGGTGCTGCTGTGCTTCTGGTGGGGGGCGGCAGCGTTGTGTCCTCCATGCAGGATGCAAACTGGATGCGTGTCAGGCTGACCGAGGCAGTAGAAGCCCGGACGGGCCGCCATCTGGCCATTGAGCATCTGCATGTCTGGATTTTGCCATTCCCTTGGGTGGAAGCCCGAGGCGTTCGGTTTTCCGGCGTGGAAGAGGGCGGGCCGGATATGCTCACCGCAGGCGAAATCCGCGCCCGGCTGGCGCTCATGCCGCTCTTTCATCATCGGATCGTGCTGAATGATGTAAGCATTATTGAGCCGCATATTTCCGTGCGGCGTTTGGTGGATGGCCGGGCTGACTGGCATTTTACCCCCAGACCCGAGACCGCGCAGGATACAATACCCGGCAAGCCGTCTTCCGGTTCCATGCATTGGAATCTGGGCGTGACAGGTGTGCATATCACCAAGGCTGATGTGCAATGGCAGGATATGCTGCGGCACCGGTCCGGGTGGTTACCGCTTGATGTGGTTCGGGCCAGCAATCTTGAAGGCAGCAAGCCCGAGTTCGAGGTCAAGGCAAGCAAGGGCAAGGGGCAGTTCCTGCTGACCGCCCAGACAGGCCAGCTTCTGCCTGACGCGGCGCAGACTCTGCCAGTGCAGGCCAGAATGACCTTTACTGTGGATGGGCATCCTGCCGGGCTTGCGCATCTGGATGGCACTATTGCCGACCCTGATGGAAAGCGGGCCTACACGCTGAACTTTGGCAGTTCAGTGGGGCAGCTTCAAACGCTGGAAACCTTCTTCCCGCATGCCGCGCTGCCAGACGGACAGAATATCTCCATTGATGCCATAATTGGTGGTCAGGGCGATCAGCCGCAGGTGCAGGGGCTGCATGTGCGCACGGGGGCGGTTGATGCCAGCCGTCTTGTGCCGGGGGCTGCGATCAGCCGCATGACCCTGGATGCTACCCGCCCGGAAGACCGGCTGGCCGTGCTGGTCGATGGTAAGCTGGGCGCGCAGGCGCTGGGCCTGCGGGGCACGGTTGGCACGCTGGCGCAGATCACGGCGCTGGCGCTCAACCCAGAGCAGACCGATATGCCTGCGGATCTGATGATCATGGATGGGGCCTCCAGCCTTCGGGTGACGGGTACCTTGGGTGGAGGTCGGTCTACGCTGGATGGCCACGGTGTGCTGGATCATCTGGCGTTGGGAGATGGCCGCCCCACTGTGGAAAATCTGAAGGTGGACGGCCATGTAGAGGCTGCGAATACCCTGGCGCTGGTGCACGAGCATGACGTGCAACAGGTTATCCGTGGGGTGACGGCGGCAGTGGATGTGCAGGCTCCTCATGTGGTGTGGCGGGGGCTGACATGGACCCAGGTTTCCGCCCATGTCACCGTGCAGAACGGCAAACTGACGGCGGACCCGATCAAGGCAGAAGGCTCTGGCGTGCAGCAGTCAGGCCGATTTGCCTATGATGCGTCGGGCGCTGTGCCGCAGGTTGATATGGCGGCGCACCCGGTGGTGTTGCCGGTTGAATTTGTGCAGGAATGGACTGGCGCACCTGCGCTTCTGCAAGGCGCTATGACAGTGGTGGGGGCTGTATCTGTTCAGGGAGCAGATGCCTCTACCCAGCGCCGGACAATCACGGGGCACATCGGCGCATCTGTTGTGGATGGCAGCATTGGTGGCCCGGCGTTGCGCACGCTTCTGGGGCCTAATGTGCCGCTTAAAGGAAAAATGCCCGTGCGCTGCTTCGGCACCCACATGCAGGTGGGTGATGGGGTGGCCCGAGTGGATATGCTGGGGTTGGAGAGTGATTTTCTTTCTCTGCATGGCCACGGGACTGTGGGGTTGGAAAATCAGGCGCTTGATCTGCATCTCTCGCCCCGCGTGGCGCTGGGGGGCGCATCCGCCGCATCTGACGTGCGGGTGACAGGTACATTCGCCGCCCCCGTGCCGCAGATGGAACCCACTTATGGCGGCCGTTATGGCATCAATATCGGTGGGGATGACGGCGGCGGGGATAATTGCCCGGCCCTGCTTTCCTCCGCACGGGAAGGGGGCACAGGCCCGGCCCCTTCTGCGCCAAAGGCGGGGAAGGAAGGGAAGGTCATGAACATGTTGCGCGGGCTGGGGTTGTTCAAGTGAGTGAAAATGCAAAGGCCGTAGCGGCATCGGCTGGGCGCAAGCGCTTCTGGAAGCAGGCCAGTGTGGTGCCCGATGGGGCAGGCTATGCCGTGCAGCTTGACGGCAGGCCCGTAAGGTTGCCGGAGCGCACGCCGCTGCGGGTAGAAAACCGGGCGCTGGCAGATGCGCTGGCAGAGGAATGGCAGGCAGCAGGTAAGGAAGCGGGGGGGCTCTTTCGGCCGGAAGATCTGCCGCTCACCGGTATCGTGGGGTCCATGCTTGAACGTATTCCCGCCCAACGGGAAGGGGTGGTGGAAAGCCTGCTCGCATACGCCGGGAGTGATCTGCTGTGCTATCGGGCCGAAAACTGGTCCGATCTGGCGCGGTTGCAGAAGGAGCAATGGACGCCGTGGCTGGACTGGTGCTGCAAGCGGTTTGATGCACCGCTTGAGGTTTCCGAGGGCATCATGCCCATCGCTCAACCGGCAGAAACATTTAATGCACTGCGGCGTGTGCTGGAGCAGGCAACGCCAGCACAGCTTGCTGCGTTGAGTGTAGCCGTGCCAGCACTTGGCAGCCTTGTGCTGGGTCTGGCGTTGGTAGAGCAGCAGGCCGATCCGGAGACACTAGTGGCATGCGCAACGCTTGATGAGCGTGCGCAGATGCAGCGGTGGGGAGAAGACACGGAAATAACGGACCGTATCGCAGCGTTGGTACGTGAAGTGTCAGATGCAGCCCGGTTTCTGGCGTTGTCGCGCCAGAACTAACGGGGCAAAGCAGCGAGGCTTCGGCAATTTGTCGGTATTGCCATGAATTTGCCGCGGTGTGTTTCTAGATCGCATTAGGTCATGCAGCAGGAAGAATGAACGACCTGCAACTATGCTGTCATGTTGCCAGATAAGGAGAACGTGATGCGATCTGACTCTGATACAGACGATATGCTACGCCAGCGTATGTCATCATCCGGTGGAAAAGCGCGCGTGCAGGCGCGTGCCGCTCATCTTTTTGCAACCTGCGCCATGGGATCATGGTTTCTGCTTGGTATTATCCCGATAGTGGTTATTCTTTATTCCATGACGTAAAAAACCTTTTGCTGGTTTATGATCGCTCGGCAAAGGGTATGCGCAGAAGAATTAGGCCTGCGGATGCGTGACGAACGGGATTTTCAGGAAAGGTTTGCAACCAGATGTCATACAAAAATGGATTTCTCGCTGCGGCTGCCGTGACAGGGCTTCTCTGCGCCGTGCTGCCTGCCTCCGCCAATGCCCGGCCGCCCCATCCGCCCAAGGGCGCTCATGGTGGATCTTCGTTGTGGAGCGCGCAGGGTGGTCCTGACATGCTGGAAGGGATCAGCCTGACCAAGCAGCAGCGCAAGAAGATCGACGCCATTCTGAGCGATGCGCACGATCAGGATCAGACGGATAGCATCCGTAATGACATGGGGAAGCTCCATGAGCAGATCCAGGATCAGTTGACGACGCCGGGCCCGATCAACAAGGACCAGATCAATACCCTGCTTCAGCAGCAGGCCTCTTTGCGGGCCCAGCAGGAAGCCCGCCATCTTGATGTGGCCGAGCGTATTCATGATGTGCTGACAGATGATCAGCTTGCGCAGATCAAGGCCCGTCAGACCAAAATCCGGGATCTGATGGAGCAGTTGCGGGAAGTGCAGCACCCGGAACCGACTGACGCCAGCAAGTAACAGACAGAAGTTTCTTGACTCATGGGAAGGGGTGGCTTAACCCCTTCCCCAATTCAGGACCGCCACCCCGCGAGTGTTCGCGCAGTGGCGCGTTTTCTTATGGGGTGGTACGCTATTGTTCGAGGCTCTCTCAGGCAGGCTTTCCGGAGTTTTTGATGGACTCGCCAAACGTGGCGCGCTGTCAGAAGCTGACGTTATGGAGGCAATGCGCGAGGTCCGTCTGGCTATGCTGGACGCAGACGTTGCGCTGCCTGTGGTCAAGGACTTCGTCAACAAGGTTAAAGAGCGTGCTGTGGGTGCGGAGGTGCTGGAAAGCATTTCCCCCGGTCAGGCCGTTGCCAAGATTGTCAATGATGCCCTGATTGATGCTCTGGGCGGTGCAGGTGCCGTCCCGCTCAATCTGAATGCCGTGCCGCCCGTGCCCATTCTGATGGTGGGTTTGCAGGGCTCTGGTAAAACCACCACATCCGGCAAGATCGCGCTGCGCCTGAAAACGCGTGAACGCAAGAAAGTGCTTCTGGCCTCTCTTGATACGCAGCGTCCAGCCGCGCAGTTGCAGTTGGCGCAGTTGGCAGAGCAGGCCGGTGTGCCGTCTCTGCCGATTGTCGCAGGTCAGACTCCGGTTGAAATTGCGCATCGCGCGTTGGATACCGCCCGGCGTGAAGGGTTTGACGTTGTCATTCTCGACACCGCAGGCCGTCTGTCCATTGATGAAGCGCTGATGGAAGAAGTGCGGCAGGTTCGCGCTGTAACCCATCCTGCCGAAACGCTGCTGGTTGTGGATGCCATGACCGGGCAGGATGCCGTGAACACCGCCAAGGCCTTTAATGAGGCTGTTGGCGTGACCGGCGTTGTCATGACCCGTATGGATGGTGATGCGCGCGGTGGTGCCGCCCTGTCCATGAAGGCCATTACCGGCGCGCCAATCAAGCTGACTGGCTCTGGCGAAAAGCTGGATGCGCTGGAAGAATTCCACCCCGAACGTGTTGCTGGCCGTATCCTCGGTCTGGGTGACATTGCCGGGTTGGTGGAAAAAGCGGCTGATACGCTGGATCATGAAGAAGGCGAACGCCTGGCCAAGAAGATGATGGCCGGCAAGTTCGATCTTGATGACTATGCGTCCCAGATCCGGCAGATCAACAAGCTGGGGTCTATCTCCGGCATTGTTGGCATGCTGCCCGGAATGGGAAAGCTGAAAGAGGCGCTGGGGGACAAGGATCTGGATACGTCCGTCCTCAAGAAGCACCTCGCCATTATTTCATCCATGACCAAGGGCGAGCGGAAGAAGCCTGCCATTATCAAGGCATCCCGCAAGAAGCGTATTGCCGCCGGGTCTGGAACCACGGTTCAGGAAGTCAACAAGCTGCTCAAGCAGTTTGATATGATGTCCGACATGATGAAGCGCTTTAACAAGCTGGGCGTGAAAGGTCTCATGCGCCAGGGAATGTCCGCGCTCATGCCTAAAGGAATGGGAGGAGGGCCGCCGGGTGGTGGCCGTCCCTTCCGCTAAGCGGCCTGTTTCTCTTTCAAGTTTTTCTGGGTTTGGAGTGATCTGAATGAGTGTTAAAATTCGTCTTGCCCGCGCAGGTGCAAAAAAGCGTCCGTACTACCACATTGTTGTGGCAGACAGCCGTTCCCCGCGTGATGGCCGTTTTATTGAAAAGGTTGGCGCGTACAACCCGATGCTGCCGTCTGACCACGCAGACCGCGTGCGTCTGGTGAACGAACGCATCACGCATTGGCTGTCTCAGGGCGCACAGCCCACGGACCGTGTGGCCCGCTTCCTGGGTAACGCCGGTCTGGCTCCGAAGCCTGCTTATGCAGAACAGCCCAAGCAGTCTGCGCCGAAGAAGAAGGCCCAGGCTCGCGCAGAAGCTGCTGCCAAAGCTGCTGAAGCCGCTGCCTGAGTCTGAAAAGCACTGAGCAGACCGGATCATGCGTCCTGACCTTATCCTGATAGGCGTTGTAGGAAGACCCCATGGTGTGCGCGGCCTTGTGCGCGTGCACAGCTATGCGGATGATCCTGCAGCACTTGAGGGGTTCAAGGCTCTGGTGGATGATCAAGGCCGTAACTGGTCTTTGCGGTGGCGTGGGGCTGATGGTGTGGCGGAACTGCGTGATGCGCAGGGGCAGGCACTGGCGGACCGTACGGCAGCGCAAGGGGTGGTGAACACGCGTCTTTACGTTCCGCGCGATGCTCTGCCCGAGCCGGAAGAGGAAGAATTCTACCATGCTGATCTGATTGGCATGGAGGCACGGGAAAACGGACAGTCTCTGGGGCGGGTGGTCATGGTGCATGACTACGGTGCCGGAGCCAGTCTGGAGCTTGCCGGGGGGATGCTGGTTCCGTTTACGCGGGCCTGCGTGCCGGAGATTGATCAGGCTAACCGTGTTCTGACCGTTATCCGCCCTGTAGAGGTTGCGGGTGAAGAAGGACGTGGTGTCGGTAGCCCTAAAACGCCGGAGCCTTCAGCGTGAGCTGGCAGGCAACAATCCTGACACTGTTTCCGGAAATGTTTCCGGGGCCGTTGGGGTTGTCTCTGGCCGGGCGGGCGCTGGGTGGTGGTGTGTGGTCATGCCAGACGCATGATCTGCGCCAGCATGGTCTGGGGCGGCATCGTGCTGTTGATGATACGCCGTTTGGCGGTGGAGCAGGCATGGTGATCCGGGCGGATGTGGTTGATGCCGCAGTGTCTGCCATTCAGGCTCCGGAAGGTGCGCCGCGCGTGTTTTTAACGCCCCGTGGCCGCCCTCTGCGTCAGCAGGACGTCAGTCGTTACGCTCAGGGGCCCGGTGTGGTGTTGCTGTGCGGGCGGTTTGAAGGCGTGGACGAGCGTGTGCTTGAAGCCCGGGGTATCGAACAGGTCTCCATCGGAGACTATGTTCTTTCCGGGGGTGAGACGGCTGCTCTGGTGTTGCTGGACGCATGTGTCCGGCTGTTGCCCGGTGTTATGGGAAGTGATGAAAGCGGCGTGGAGGAAAGTTTTTCCGACGGGCTGCTGGAATATCCCCATTACACCCGCCCTGCATCATGGGACGGGCGAGACGTGCCGGAAGTCCTGCTCTCTGGCAATCATGCGGCAATTGCGGCATGGCGGCAGAAACAGGCTGAAGAAATAACGCGGGAAAGACGGCCGGACCTGTGGTCTGCCTGGCTGGATCGCAGGGAAAGAAATGAGGCTGCTGCCGGAAGGTCCGGACAGTCAGGCCGAACTGGGGTTTGAGGAAGGATACGGATATGAACATTATTCAGCAGTATGAAGCTGCCGAAATCGCGCGTCTGACAGCTCAGCGCGCCGTGCCGGAATTTGCTGCGGGTGACACCGTTCGCGTTTCCGTTCGCGTTGTTGAAGGTGAACGCCAGCGTCTGCAGGCTTTTGAAGGTGTGGTGATTGCCCGCTCCAACAAGGGTCTGAACAGCAACTTCACCGTGCGCAAGATCTCCAATGGTGAAGGTGTGGAACGTGTGTTCCCGCTGTATGCGCCGACCATTGCTGAAATCAAGGTTGTGCGTCGTGGTAAAGTGCGTCGCGCGAAGCTGTACTACCTGCGTGGCCGTAGCGGTAAGTCTGCCCGTATTGCTGAACGTCCGCGTGACGTTGTGGCACCGGCTGCTGCTGCCAACTAAAAACAGGCTGACCAGCCTGCTGGCTGGTCTGACTTTTCAAAACCCGGTCGGGCCTGTGCCCGCCGGGTCTTTGCGATGCTGAGAAGATGAAGGCGCGGTTCTTTTCGTCTGTCAGATAGCTGTTTTGCCTTCCGTCCAGCATGCCGCGTCATGGCTGGATGAACACCACAGAAGCATAAGCCTTGCTCTGCTGGTTGTGGTATTGCAGATGCCTCTGCGCGAATCCGCACTGTTTCACGAAAGGGGAGGGCCATGGCGCCGCGTACGTTGTTCGACAAGATCTGGGACCACCATGTTGTCGAGACTCTGCCGGATGGCACCTCTATCCTTTATATTGACCGTCACCTCCTCCATGAAGTGACAAGCCCGCAGGCGTTTGAAGGCCTGCGTCTTGCTGGCCGCCGTCTGCGTCACCCGGAAATGACAGTTGCCGTTGTAGACCACAACGTGCCGACATCTGACCGCACGCAGCCGATTGAAGAGCCGGAAAGCCGCAATCAGATTGAAACGCTGGAACGGAACGTCAAGGAATTTGGCGTGCCGTATATTCCGCTGCTGTCCGCCAATCAGGGCATTGTGCATGTGGTCGGGCCGGAGCAGGGCATTTCCCTGCCGGGCATGACCATTGTGTGTGGGGACTCTCATACCTCTACCCATGGCGCCATGGGTGCGCTGGCCTTCGGGATCGGTACGTCCGAAGTTGAGCATGTCATGGCCACGCAGACCATTCTGCAGCGTCCCGCCAAGAACATGCGCGTGACTGTGGAAGGAACGCTGGGGGCCGGGGTTTCCGCCAAGGACGTCATGCTGGCCATTATCGGGCATATCGGCACGGCAGGCGGCACCGGGCATGTGATCGAGTTTGCCGGGTCTGCCATCCGCGGGCTGGACATGGCTGGCCGCATGACCATCTGCAACATGTCCATCGAGGCAGGGGCACGTGCAGGTCTGGTTGCGCCTGATGATGTGACGTTCGAGTATGTGCGCGGTCGTCCGTTTGCCCCCAAAGGGGACGATTTTGAAAAGGCCGTGGCGTATTGGCGCACGCTTTCTTCTGATGAAGGCGCGCATTTTGATACGGAAGTGACGCTGCGGGCGGAAGATATCGCACCCAGCCTGACATGGGGCACCAGCCCGGAAACCGTGCTGCCCATTACCGCCACTGTGCCGGACCCTGCTCAGGAACCAGACGAAGCCAAGCGTGTCCAGATGCAGCGCATGCTGGACTATATGGGGCTGGAAGCTGGGCAGAAAATTGCCGGAACACCGGTTGACGTTGTTTTCATCGGTTCCTGCACCAATAGCCGGATTGAAGACCTGCGCGCAGCCGCCGAAGTGGCTGCAGGCCGCAAGGTGGCGGACGGTGTGCGGGCCATGATTGTGCCCGGCTCTGGTCTGGTGAAGCTGCAGGCGGAAGAGGAAGGTCTGGACAAGATCTTCCTTGATGCCGGGTTTGAATGGCGTGAGGCCGGATGCTCCATGTGTCTGGGTATGAACCCTGACCGGCTGACGCCGGGCCAGCGGTGTGCCTCCACCTCCAACCGTAATTTTGAAGGGCGTCAGGGACCCGGTGGGCGGACGCATCTGCTCTCTCCCGCCATGGCGGCGGCCGCGGCTGTTACAGGCTGCCTGACGGATGTAAGGGAGCTGGCATAATGGATAAGTTCACGGTTCTGTCTGCTGTGGCTGCGGCACTGCCGGAAGCCAATATTGATACAGACAAGATCATCCCGGCCCGTTTCCTGAAAACCACGCGCCGCACGGGCCTTGGCAAACATGCGTTTGACAGCATGCGTTACCTGCCGGATGGCTCTGAAAATCCTGATTTTGTGTTGAACAAGCAGCCGTGGCGTCAGGCTGAAATTCTTGTCACGTATGACAATCTGGGTTGTGGTTCTTCACGCGAGCATGCGCCGTGGGCTCTGCTTGATTTTGGTATCCGTTGCGTTATTGCGCCCTCTTTTGCGGACATCTTTTTCAACAACTGCTTCAAGAACGGCATTCTGCCCATCCGTCTGCCGCGTGAGGTGTGTGATGCGCTGATGGCGGATGCCGCCATGGGCAGCAATGCAAAGCTGACGGTTGATCTGCCGCGTCAGGTTGTTATCCGTCCCGATGGGCAGGAAGTGCCGTTTGAGATTGATCCGTTCCGCAAGCATATGTTGCTGGAGGGGCTGGATGATATTGGTCAGACGCTTAAACATGAGGGTGAGATTGAAACCTTTGAAAGCAGCGTAGCCAAGGAACTGCCCTGGATGCCTAAAATTTCCTTCGATTGATGAGCTTGGAGAACCCCATGACTGCTCAGCCAGCCAAAAAGCTGCTTGTTCTGCCCGGAGACGGGATTGGCCCGGAAGTAATGCGCGAAGTCGGGCGCATCATCACATGGCTGGAAGAAAAGCGGGGACTCTCTTTCGAGATTACAGAAGATCTGGTGGGTGGGGCTTCTCTGGCCGAATACGGTGAGCCCATCCGTGATGAAGTGATTGAAAAAGCACGCGCTGCGGATGCCGTGCTGTTCGGTTCCGTGGGTGATCCGCGCTGGAACCATGTGGGTTTTGAAAAGCGCCCTGAACTGGCCATCCTCAAGCTGCGTCAGGAATTGGCCTTGTTCGCCAATCTGCGCCCCGCCAAGGTGTTTGATGCTCTGGTGGACGCCAGCACCCTTAAACCCGATGTGGTGCGCGGGCTGGATATCATGATCGTGCGTGAAACCGTGGGGGGTATTTACTTCGGTAACCCGCGCGGGATTGAAACCCTGCCTGATGGCAGCAAGCGTGGGATCAATACGGAAGTTTATACCACATCAGAAATTGAGCGCGTCGCCCGTGTAGCCTTTGATCTGGCCCGCAAGCGCTCTGGCCGTGTCTGTTCCGTTGAAAAATGCAACGTGATGGAAAGCGGCCTGTTGTGGAAAGAGGTCGTGACAGACCTGCATGCGCGTGAATATCAGGATGTGGAGCTTTCCCATATGCTGGCTGATAACTGCGCCATGCAGTTGGTGCGTAACCCGCGCCAGTTTGATGTGATTGTTACCGGCAACCTGTTTGGGGATCTGCTGTCTGATCTGGCTTCCATGCTGACCGGCAGCCTGGGCATGCTGCCCTCCGCCACGCTGGGCGCGCCGGGCGCTAATGGCAAAACACCTGCACTGTATGAACCCATCCACGGCAGTGCGCCAGATATCGCCGGGCAGGGCATTGCCAACCCGATTGCGCAGATCCTCTCCTTCGCCATGTTGCTGCGTTATTCCTTTGATCTGCAGGAAGAAGGGCAGTTGATTGAAGATGCTGTCTCCAACGTACTGGCCAGCGGCCTGCGTACGGCGGACATCATGAGCGAAGGTATGGCCCGCGTTGGCACGTCCGTTATGGGTGAAGCCATTGTGCGTGAACTGGACAAGTTCCAGAAATAAAAGCGTTTGCTTTCCGGATATCACTCTGGAAGCATGAAAAAACGGAAGGATAAAATGCCTTCCGTTTTCTATTCTCCCCTCTTTGTGTCATGGCCGCAGGGAGGGTGCAGAACGGGAAGGCCAAGACAAATTGTCTTCTTTCCGATACAAAATAAAACCCGTTGAAATGTGACAGCAGAATAAGAGGACAGTCTTGATGCGTCTTGGACGTTGGATACTGACATGCGCGGCATCAGCGCTTGTTATGGCAGGGGCAGCAAGTCACGGGGTTGCTCAAACTGACGGGATGGGAAAAGACGCCTCTTTTCTGAATGACATTCACGGAGCAAAGGCTCTGGCCTGGGTCAGGGCGCAGAACCATCACACAACGTCAACTCTTGAAAAAGACAAGCGTTATCAAGGGTTCTATAAAAATACGCTATCAGTTCTGCAGGCGTCAGACCGCCTTGCCATGCCGGAGATTCTGGGCGGAGATATCTGGAATTTCTGGCAGGACGCACATCATCCTCATGGATTGTGGCGGATGACCAGTCGGTCTTCCTATCTGACAAAGCAGCCAAAATGGCAGACCCGGCTGGATGTGGATGCTCTGGCAGCCAAGGAGCACATGAACTGGGTTTTTGAAGGGGCAGACTGCCTCGCCCCGGAAGATGAGCATTGTCTGGTAACGCTCTCTAACGGGGGCGAGGATGCCAACACCCTGCGCGAGTTCAATACAAAGACAGGGCAGTTTGTGCCCAACGGTTTTGTTTTTTCACGTTCCAAGCAGACGGCGGCGTGGGTTGATCAGGATACGATCCTGCTGGCGCGGGATTGGGATGGTAAAGGCACGACCCTCACGCCGTCCGGTTATCCGTTTGTTGTGAAGAAGATGGTGCGCGGTGGCCCAGAAGGGCAGGCTGTTGAACTGTACCGGGGTGAGAAATCAGACATGATTGTCTCACCCATGGTGCTGACGGACGGAGACGGCCATAAACTGGTTATAATCCAGCGCAACGTGACGTTTTTTGAAACCCATTATGCGGTGGTTGAAGGCGATAAACTGCGTTGGCTCGCCGTGCCCGCCAAAAGTGAAATTCATGGTCTGCTGAAGGGGCGTCTTGTTTTGTCCGTTCAGGAAGACTGGCATCCTCAGGGCTTGCCCGTGGTGCCAGCGGGCAGTCTGGTCTCTATAGACCCGGCAGCGCCGGAGAGCGGTGTGGAAGTTATTTTTACCCCCGGGCCGTCCCAATCCATTGATGAAGTGGGGGTGACCAAAAATACGGTTCTGGTCAGTCTGTTTGATAACGTGCGCGGTCGCGCCATGCGCTTTACGGAAATGCAGCCGGGGCGTCCATGGAATGGTGAGGCGCTGGATCTGCCAGACATGACCTCCATTCATATCGTGACGACAGATCATGCCTCAGATACCGCGTATCTGAGCGTGGAGGGATATCTTGAGCCCCAACAACTCTGGCTGGTGGATGAGACAACGGCTCCCCGTAAGGTGAAGGCAGCACCTGCGCGCTTCAATACGGCGGGCCTGACCACGGAGCAGTTCTGGGCGAAGTCCACAGATGGAACACGTATTCCTTATTTCGTGGTGCACAGAAAGAACATGAAACTGAATGGGGCCAACCCCACGCTGCTGACAGCATATGGTGGTTTTCAGGTGTCTTATACGCCCACCTATGCGCCGGAAATCGGCAAGCTGTGGTTGGAGCGCGGCGGTGTGTATGTTGTCGCCAATATCCGTGGCGGGGGGGAGTTTGGACCTGCTTGGCATGAAGCTGGCCGTAAATCAGGCAGACAGAACGTTTATGATGATTTTGCCGCAGTGGGGCAGGATCTGGTTTCACGGAAAATAACCACGCCGCGTCACCTCGGTATTCGGGGGCGTTCTAATGGTGGTTTGCTGGCGGGTGTGCAGATGGTGCAGCATCCGGATATGTGGAACGCGGTGATTATTGGTGTACCGCTTCTGGATATGGAACATTTTGAAACCATGTCCGCCGGGGCATCGTGGGCGGATGAATATGGGTCCATGTCCGTTCCTGCGGAGGCAGCTTTTCTTAAAAAGATATCACCCGTGCAGCATCTCAAGGCTGAGGTGACTTACCCCACACCATTTATTTTTACGGCCACGAGTGATGACAGGGTGGGGCCGGTTCATGCCCGCCGGTTTGCGGCACGGCTGGAAGCTCTAGGCAAGCCGTTCTTCTATTATGAAGATATTGAGGGCGGTCATTCCGGTACAGTCAATGCGCCGGAAGTGGCCCATGAGCGTGCGTTGGAAGCCGTCTATCTGTCTCATCGGCTGATGGATGCCCACTGAGCGGTCTGACAACCGGCCCCGTCTTCCAAGGGGCCGGTTTGACGCAGTGGGGCAGAGAGGGTTTGCTGCATAAAGAAAAGGCCGGGCACCTTGCGGTGCACCGGCCTTTTTCTGGCGTATGAAGCGGAAGCTTAGAAGCCTTCGCGTTCCAGACGCTTGCGTTCCATTTTGCGAGCGCGGCGCACGGCCTCAGCAGACTCACGGGCTTTACGCTCGGACGGCTTTTCAAAATGACGACGCAGCTTCATTTCACGGAAGATCCCTTCGCGCTGCATTTTCTTTTTGAGTGCCTTGAGAGCCTGATCGACATTGTTGTCACGGACGAGAACGTGCACTTGGCCACTAACCCCTGTTTCAGAAAACCCGGATAACCCCGGTTTTGAAGTGATATGAAAAAAGAACCGATCCAGCACCAGCGCGCTGCCGATTCCTCTATTGGCGGCGTCTATAGCACGGGCTGATGCAAATACACAATTCGTTCTTGCTTCTTGCCAACAAACTCTTGTGACACAGTTCTTTCAGAAAGGGAGTGTGGAATGGCTGTACTGAAAATTGCCCGGATGGGGCATCCTGTGTTGCTGAAAAAGGCGGAGGAGGTGGCGGATGGCACCGCGCCAGATATTCAGCGCCTTATTGATGATATGATAGAAACACTGGCTGATGCTGGCGGTGTAGGGCTGGCCGCACCACAAGTTCATGTTTCGAAAAGGCTTTTTCTCTATTCTGTTCCGGAAAGTCGGAGCGAAGGAGTGGACGATCCTGCCCTGGATGTGCAGGTGATCATCAATCCTGAGCTTGAACCGGTGGATGAAGAGATGATTCCGCGGTTTGAAGGATGCCTGTCCATTCCCGGATGGCGGGGCGAAGTGCCGCGTTACAAGCGGGTCCGCTATGCTGGTTACGACAGAACAGGAAATCGCGTGGAGGGTGTGGCCTCCGGATTCCGGGCGCATGTCATGCAGCATGAAATGGACCATCTGAACGGGATTCTCTATCCCATGCGGATGACGGATCTTGGCAAGTTGGGTTTTGAGGCCGAAATGGCGCGATATGGAGTGCGGGCATGAGCGGGTGGAGCGGGAAAGTGCAGCAGGCAGTGTCTCTGGCGGTCGCCGGGCTTGCAACGAGCAGCATGCCGGCGGCGATAGAACGGGATCCTGTGCGTGATACGGCCCTGAAAAAACTCGCCTCCGTTGCCGGAGAGCGGGGCTGGAGTCTGGCGGTACTGCGGGATGTCGCCGGGCCAGAGGCTGACCTGCTTTTCCCCGGTGGGCCTGTGGAAATGGTAGAGGCTTGGTCTGACCTGTGTGACCGGGACATGATTGCCGCCATGGCGGATACCGAGGAGCCTCGCCTCAGTCAGCGTGTCAAACAGGCACTTCTGCTGCGGTTACCCGTTGATCCGGCCATGCGGAGTGGGGCGAAAACAGGTTTTGGTGTTCTGGCTGCGCCATGCGGTCGGGGTGCGCTTCGCCGTTCCCTGATGCGCACAGTGAATGCCATCTGGCAGGCGGCGCAGGACGACTCGTCGGGCATGACTTACATGACCAAGCGGATCACTCTGGGCACGGTATATGGCGCGACGCTTCTCTACTGGCTCTCCTGTGGACAAAATGAGGCCGATCTGGCGGCGTTTGTTGAACGGCGTCTGGCCGGTGTGCTGCGGCTGGGCCGCCTGAAGGCGCGTCTGACCGGGGGCCTTCAGCCCGTCAGACAGCCCGAGCCTTATGCGACATCAGCCTGACAGACGAGCAGGAACAGCGGGATGAGCGGGTATCGTCCGAGTGATGACGCCGGGGCAGGACTCCTTTTTCTCAGGGAAGAACAGATTCGGCTGGCCCAGACCATGATGTTGTTGGCCGGACGGGACATGGCGCAGGCCATGGAACCGATTCTGGCGGAGCAGTCGCTGGGGAAGGCGCATTATCGGGTGTTGCAGGTGCTGGCTTTCAGCCCCGGTCTTTCTGTCAGCCGTCTGCAGGAAATTCTTGGCGTGACCAAGCAAAGCCTCGGGCGCACCCTGGGGGAACTGACCGAGCGGGGATATCTGGAAAGCGAGTCCTGCATGCGGGACAGACGGCAGAAGCTTTTACGCCTGAGCAAAGAGGGCCAGAGTGTGGAGGCGCGTCTGTTTGCCGTGGTGCGCCATCGGCTGGTTGCTGCGTATCGGGAAGCGGGTGGCGCTGCGGTGGAGGGCTTCCGCCGTGTCATGTGGGGGATGTTGTCAGACAGCAGCCGCGCAGTAGTGGCGGAAGACGCCGCCGGACGAAAGAAGGGACGCCATGGTTCATAATCTGCACGACGACATGATGCTGGAAGAAGGCATGGCACCGCATGTTATTGTGGTGGATGATGATCCTCGTCTGCGGCGGCTCTTGCAACGTTATCTGTCTGAGCATGGGTTCCGTATCAGCGTGGCGGCCAATGCGGCCGAGGCACGGCAGGCGCTGGGGGGCATTCAGCCTGACGCCATGGTGCTGGATGTGACCATGCCCGGAGAAAACGGGCTGGAGTTGACCCGCGCGCTGCGGGACACGGGGCAGGAATTTCCCATTCTGCTGCTGACAGCCCGCGGGGAGCCGGCGGACCGTATTACCGGGCTTGAAGCCGGTGCGGACGATTATCTGGGGAAGCCGTTTGAGCCACGTGAACTGCTTTTGCGGCTCAAGGCCCATCTGCGGCGTCTGGCGCCCGCACCGGCAGCAGACAATTTGCGGATCATTCGGCTGGGAGATCTGGAGTTTGACCCCATGCGCGCACTTCTTTCCGGGCCAGAGGGGAATATTCATCTGACTGGGGGAGAAGCGGCTCTTCTCTCTGTCCTGGCGCGGCGTCCCAACGAGGTTTTTACCCGCGAGGAAATAGCCAAGGCCCTTGATATGGCAGAAATTGGAGAGCGCGCCGTGGATGTGCAGGTTACGCGGCTGCGTCGCCGTATCGAGCCAGACCCGCGTGAGCCCCGCTTCCTCCATACCATTCGCGGGCGCGGATATGTGCTGAAGCCGGGTATTCAATAAGCCAGATGAACCGCAGAAGGCTCAGGCTGTTTCCGTCACGGATATGGAAATCCCGTCGGGTGGAGAAATCCATGCGGCGGGTTCTGCCGCGCTCCCTGCTTGGGCGGTCTTTGCTGATTGTCTTCATTCCGCTGC
This sequence comes from Acetobacter senegalensis, assembly GCF_001499615.1. Lineage (NCBI taxonomy): Bacteria > Pseudomonadati > Pseudomonadota > Alphaproteobacteria > Acetobacterales > Acetobacteraceae > Acetobacter > Acetobacter senegalensis. The sequence continues at coordinate 2,976,464 of NZ_LN606600.1, forward strand.
TTGTGACGCAGGCAATCTCCCTTGAACTGTTTTACGGAAACTTTCTCAAGGTTGTGTCTCGCCGTCTATCAGACAGTGTCAGTTCCGAAATTGTACTTTCTCTCAATGCGTTGGAGCGGTTGCACAAACAAAGCGACAAGGAATGGTTTGTCGAACAGGCGCGTGATCACCTGCAGCTGGTGGAAACCTGGCACGCGGGAGCCAAGCTGCGGCGGGTTGGCTTCAACCATGTGCTTGGGCCAATGGATGAAGATCTGGCCCACGCACTGGAAAATGCAATCGATCACCCATTTTTTGTAAACTGGCGGAGTGATCCGCATACCGTGAAAATTTCCATCCAGTTGAGCGATGGCGTGCTGGAGGTGGAAGCGCCCCGCAAACGGCTGGATATGGGGCAGATCTGGTTGTTTGTGGCATGGGCTTTAGGCAGTTCTCTGCTGCTGTTTATCATTGCCAGCCTGTTCATGCGTAATCAGGTGCGGGCCATCAGGCGGCTGGCGCATGCGGCCGAACAATTTGGTCTGGGGCGGGATATCGGGCCCATCAAACCGGAAGGGGCGCAGGAAGTGCGTAAGGCTTCCGTAGCCTTCAACCGCATGCAGGACCGGATCTTCCGATTTGTGTCTCAACGGACAGGTGTTCTGGCAGGTGTATCGCACGATCTACGCACACCGTTGACCCGCATTCGTCTCTCATTAGCCATGATGCCACGCACAGGGGTGGTGAAGGCAGAAGATCTGCGCGGGGATGTGGATGACATGATCGGTGATGTGGTTGAAATGGAACACATGATCGACAGTTATCTGGCGTTTGCGCGGGGTGAGGGCGCTGAAACGCCGCTTCTGGTGGAATTTGCACCCTTCATGGAAGACGTTGTGACAGCAGCCCGACGCACAGGCGCGCGGGTAAGCGCCGTCAGTGTGCAGAAGGATTTGCAGGTCATGATACGCCCGGATGCCCTGCGGCGTGCATTGACCAACCTGTTGGACAATGCACGCAGGCATGGTGGCGCAATAACCATAACAGCCCGGGCGGTCGCTGAAGGCGCTTGCATTTTAGTAGATGATGATGGCCCAGGTATCAGCCCGGAACGACGGGAAGCCGTTTTCCGGGCTTTTGAAAGTGGCCGAGGTGGCGGAACCGGGCTGGGGCTGACCATCTCCCGTGACATCGTACGGGCGCATGGCGGAGAGATGGAGCTGGATGTCTCCCCATCAGGCGGGCTGAGAGTGCGTATCCTTTTGCCCTGAGAGAATTCTCTTCATTCGTTTCAGGACGTTTGGCCCGTTCCGACGCATGGCGTTGTCGCAGATCAGGTTAAGAGGGTGCTTCGTCTCTCCTGTTTGAAGAGCCGGTGATTTCAGCGTTGTTTTAAGCCTACTCAAGACCCACATAGAGAGATGTGACGCCAAAAGGCAGATTTCCAAAGACTAACATGGCGGCTGAAGGAGAACGAGCGAACGCTTTCACGCAACCATGGAGCGGCTAAACCAGTCCGGTAAGTCTTTTAAATCGCTACTCTTAGAGCGTGTTGCCTGAGCCAAAATGACCGGGGCCGCTGTTGTTGCCCATCATGCCAGTGCCCGATGTGCTGCCGCCGCCCATCATGTTCTGCATGGGGTTGTAGCGGCCTACGTTACCAAGAATCTGCTGCAGGATATTGATGCTGGTGCCAGGGGTGGGTGTGACCTGACTAATCATGGCAACAGGCCGGGCATCCCGGCGGCTGAGTGTCCGCAGGCTTTCCAGTGTGCCGTTGCCGCCGAACTTGAGAACAACAACCTGCTGCTTCTTGATGCCCGGAAAATCTATGGGGCGCAGATAGGTGGCCATGGAAATATAAATCCATGTGTTGTCGTCAAAGGCTCCCTTGGTCGTGGCGGAGCCGAGAAGATCGACCGCGTCAGCCCGTGTGCTCGTGCCAGGAATGAGCTGATTGTAATCATCAGCTTCAATCAGGGAGCCACGGGGGATAGGGGTGGGGCGGAACACATTGCAGCCAGAAAGAACGCACAGGGCTGCCAGCAACCCGCACTTTGCGCGGACATTGGCAATTTTTCTTGAGCGTTGCGGCATCATGTCAGTAAAGCACCCCGGTTTGTGCAGTCACTCTAACGTGTCGAGACAAAAAAAGACAGGGCTGCCCACACGCAGACACCTGCTTCTGTCGGATGCCCGAACAGGCGGAGGGCGTCAATTCCTGAATTCCGTCATGGAGCTGTTTTGCAGGAAAACCATATGTTCCGCCCTTACGGCACGCAGGGTTTGTGATAGGGCTGTGAGTGTCTGTTCCTTGCAAATACGGCGGTAGCAGCATGTTTGGATTAAACATCACAGATGTCTTTGTTTCAGGAGGCTCCCATGGCCGCTAAACCGGAATTTTCCCGCCTGACGGCCGTACGCCGAATCGCGCCAGGAGGGCTGAACGTAACGGTTGAGGCAACGCCAGAGGAATGCAGGCAGATTGCTGTGCGTCTTGGATTGCCTGAAGTCAGCATGTTGCGGTGCAAATATCACCTGACAGCCACCGGACGAGACTGCGTTACGGCTCATGGTGCGCTGGCGGCGCGTTTCAAGCAGACCTGTGTGGTGACTCTTGAACCGTTTGAGGACGTGATGGCAGGCTCTTTTGAGGTGCAGTTCGTGCCTGCGGAAGATTTTGAAGAAAGTGCCGAGCCTGATCTGGAAGCGATTGATGAAATTCCTTATGAAGGAGACTCCATTGATCTTGGAGAAGCGGCTGTAGAGCAGTTTGCTCTGGATCTGGAGCCTTATCCTCACGCACCGGATGCGGTTCTGCCCCCCGGACTTGTGATCACTGAGGAAGAGGCGGAGAAACGGGCGCAGGAAGAGGCGCGTGCCAGAGGAAACACGCCATTTTCCGCGCTTGAACAGTTGCGCCGTAAAGATAGCTGACCTGTTGGGGGCGGATTTCTTGCAGTGTTGCTTGCGAAAGGGGCAGCTCTCTGCTAGAGCCCGCCCTCAATCTGGTGATTAACCTGTTTTGTCTTGCTGGCGGCATGGCCTGAGTGTTGTGACGCCGGTGGTCTTTAGATCTGTTTGGAGGGGCTCGGGCCCATGGCTGTACCCAAAAGAAAAACCTCGCCTTCACGTCGTGGCATGCGTCGCAGCCATGAAGCCCTGCGTGTGGAGGCCTATGCTGAATGCTCCAACTGTGGTGAGCTGAAGCGTCCGCACAACATTTGCAGCCACTGTGGTCATTATGATGGCCGTGAAGTGATTGCTGCGGGCAAAGCGCTGAAAGTCGCTGTGCGCGCCTGAAAATGAAAGTGCTCGTCTCTCCCTGAGGAGAGAGGGCACAATGCGGGGGTAAGGCATCTGCAGCATGGCAGAGAAGCAGGCATGAGCAAGAAAGAGAGTCCAGATATTTCCATTTCAGAACAGAGTGAGGTGTTCAGCCTTGCTGTTGATGGAATGGGAGGCGATGGAGCTCCTGATGTGGTTGTCGCTGGGCTTGCTATAGCTGCTGATCGTCATCCCGGCATGCGGGTGCTGCTGACAGGAGATGAAGCAAAGCTTCGTCCACTTTTGGCCAAGCACCCAAAGGCTGAGTCCATCTGCACCATCTGGCATACGGATGAGGCCGTGCCGATGGACATGAAGCCAACCGCCGCCTTGCGCGTGCGGAAGTCTTCCATGCGTCTTGGTATGGATGCTGTGGCAAGCGGTCGGGCCAGAGGCGTTGTTTCCGCTGGTAACAGCGGGGCCATGCTGGCATTGGCCAAGATTGTGGTCAAAACCATGCCCGGCATTTCCCGTCCTGCCATGGCGGCCATCAGCCCCACAATCAAAGGCGACGTGGTCATGCTTGACCTCGGTGCTAATGTGGCGTGCGACTGGCGTAATCTGGTGGAATTTGCGGTGATGGGGGAAGCCTTTGCAAAGGCTGTTCTTGGTCTCCCCGCTCCACGGATCGGTCTCCTCAATATCGGTTCAGAGGAACTTAAAGGCGACGAGAAGCTGCGTATCGCTTCTGAAGTCCTGCGGGAAAGCCCGCTGGCGTCCCAGTTCCATGGCTTTATTGAAGGCCACGATATTACAGCCGGCACGACGGATGTTGTGGTGACGGACGGCTTTACAGGAAATGTCGCGCTGAAAACGGGGAAGGGGTGCTGAAGATGGCAACCTCCCTTCTGCGCCAGGTTTTCAGCCGCGGTATTATCGCCAAGATTGGTTATCTTCTGGTTCGGCCCGGCCTTGAGCGGATGAAAGAGTGGCTTGATCCCCGCCGCTATAACGGAGCCGTGTTTGTTGGTCTGAACGGCGTGGTTGTAAAATCCCACGGCGGCACAGATGCGGAAGGCTTTGCCGCCGCAGTTGATGTTGCCATGGATATGGTCACCCACGGCTTCAATGATGGTATTCGCGAGCGTCTGACCCATATGGGGGCGCTTCTATCCCACCAGCAGGCTTCCATGGAACGTGAACCCGCCGTGACGGCGTCCTGACAGGATAGAATAGCACAGCATTGATGCCCGTGTGGTAGCCGGTGCTGGATAATGAAAGAGCAGAGATGGCGAGACGTTCGCTTCTGGTAGGGTTTGGTGGGTTCCTGCCAGATCGTGTCGTGACTAACGATGAACTGGCAGCCCAGCTTGATACATCCGATGACTGGATCAAAACCCGCACTGGCATAACCCGGCGTCATATTGCGGGGCCGAATGATACGGCAACCAGTATGGGGGCTCAGGCGGCCCGTCGTGCTCTGGATTATGCAGGCCTGACTCCGGCAGATATTGATGCGGTCATTGTTGGAACGTCCACGCCTGATCAGGCTTTCCCGGCTACGGCAGTCAGAATTCAGGCCGAACTGGGCATGCAGCAGGGATTCGGGTTTGACCTCGCGGCAGCCTGCTCCGGATTTATTTTTGCTCTTTCAACAGCAGATGCGTTTATACGCAGCGGCCAGGCCCGCAATGTGCTGGTGATTGGCAGCGAGGTTTATTCCCGTATTGTCGATTGGTCAGACCGCGGAACGTGTGTGCTGTTTGGCGATGGCGCCGGGGCAGTCGTTTTGTCTGGCACTGATGAGCCCGGTGAGGCTGGTCTCCTTTCTACCCATCTGCATTCTGATGGGACCGCAGGGGATCTGTTGTATGTGGACGGCGCCGTGGGCCGCCGGGAAATGAGCGGGTATCTAAAAATGAGCGGGCGGGATGTGTTCCGTCACGCCGTGGCCAAGCTTTCTTCTTCAGTGGACGAAGCATTGAAAGCCGAAGGGCTGGAATATGGCGATGTCTCCTGGCTGGTGCCGCATCAGGCCAATATCCGTATCATCGAAGGGGTGGCCAAAAAGCTGAACCTTCCGCCAGAACGGGTGGTGATTACGGTTGACCGTCATGCCAATACGTCCGCGGCCTCGATTCCGCTGGCGTTGGATGAAGCCGTAAGGGACGGGCGTATCCAGAAAGGCGATCTGGTGTTGATGGAAGCCTTGGGTGGCGGCCTCACATGGGGGTCTGCTCTGGCTCGTTTCTAGTTTTTGATCAGGGAAGGAGGAGTCGTCGTTCAGTTTGAATTGACGAGGTCCGCCAACATGTTACCTTCTCTTTTATGGAAACTGTCACGCGTGCATCTCTGGTAGAGCAGATCTATCAGCAGGTTGGGCTGTCCCGAAAAGAATCCGCTGTTCTTCTGGAAGATATTCTGGAAACGGTAATGGTAGCGCTTGAACAAGGTGAAAGCGTGAAAATTAGCGGCTTTGGCACTTTTTCTGTCAGACAGAAAGGCCAGCGCAGCGGGCGTAATCCCAAAACGGGTGAGGAAGTCCCAATTCTTCCACGTTCGGTTCTGGTCTTCCGCCCCAGCCAGCTTTTGCGGGCAGAAGTGAATCACGAATCTCTTGATGCAGGTGTGGATGACGATAATGACTGAAGGCACGTTTTCTTCACCGGAAGACTCGATTCCCACGCAGTCTGAAGAAGACACTTTCTCCCGGTCAGAAAAAGGGCCTCTGGCGTTCCGGACAATCAGTGAAGTGGCAGATGAACTGCACGTTCCGCAGCATGTGCTTCGCTTTTGGGAAACACGGTTCGAGCAGGTTCGTCCCCTCAAGCGCGGCGGGGGGCGTCGGTATTATCGTCCCGCAGATATTGAACTGCTGCGCTACATTGCAGATCTGCTTTACAGCAAAGGTTACACTGTAAAGGGCGTTCAGCGCCTTCTGCGCGAAGGGGCTCATACGGCGGCAGAGGCGGCGGACGTCCCGTCGACACAACCGACGCCTCCATCAGAAACGGTGCCCCCTGCTGCTGAAGAAGCGCCAGTGCTTCCAGCTTCCGCAGGCACAGACCTTTCGCAACAGGCTGAGCCAGTCTCTGTTGAGGTCGAGCTTGTCGAGGTCGTTGATGCTGTAGACGGTGGCGCAATAGCCGAAGAAGCTGAGGCCCCTGCCAGTGTGTCTGAACCCGAGAGGGATGAAACACCGCAGGATGTGATTGGCGTGGTCGAGACCAATGTGGATGATGCCGTTTCTGCTGAAGCTCTCCCTGCATTAGCTCCAGAGCCCATATCAGACGAGAGTGCCCCGCAGCTTGATGTTTCGGCTGTAGAAAGCTTGGAAGACGGTTCTGCTCAGGACCAGTCCGCTGGTGTGACGGAAGAAGATGTGGTGGCAGCGTTCGGTAATGAAGAGCCTGCCGCTGCTGAGCAGAGTGATGATGCAATAGACACTACAGAAGTCTTGTCTGAGCCGGATAAAACGTCCGTGCAAGGTGAGGGTCATAATGTTGTGCAACTGAAAAAGCAGAATACACGCTTGCGTAATGATCTGGCCGATATCCTGCTTGAACTGCAAGCATTGCGCAGTCGCCTTTCTGCATAAAAAACAGATCAGGTGGCTTGTGCGGATAGCACGAGGCTGCTAAAGACCTCACACCAAGCAAACGGGCAGTAGCGCAGTCTGGTAGCGCATCAGTCTGGGGGACTGGGGGTCGTGGGTTCGAATCCCGCCTGCCCGATATCTTGTTTGCTAAAGGTTTTTCTGAAAAATCAGATGCAATGATGGGTGTTCATTCTATGAGCACCCTTTTTTGTTTGTTGCGTAGGTTGGTTTTAAAAACCAGCCGTAAACATCAGATGCCGCTTTCCACTTCTGGAGGCGAGGGCTGTGTGCTCGTTGGCCCTATATCGGGCAGCCAGTTTCCAGTGAACTATTTGCCCAAAAGCCCTGACAGTCCTTCCGCTTCAGGGCTTGCTACTCCCTCTAAAATTAAGAGGGAGGCAGAGGTGCTTGCGACCGTTCGTTTCCGGCTGTCCAGCGTCGCCAGAGCAGGTCCAATGCAGCCATGGCTGCTGGACCAACAAAGAGCCCAAGTAATCCCCATGTTTCCGCTCCACCCAGAATACCGAGCAGGACCCACAGGAAGGGGAGTTTGGTGCTGCCGCCAATCAGAACCGGGCGCACAAAGTGGTCGGCCACAAAGATGATTACCGCACCGATGCAGAATGTGGCGATACCCGCGATGGAAGCTCCCTGAGCCAGGATCAGAAGAGATACCAAGCCCACGGCAACCATGGCGCAGAAGGGAATCATTGCGGCAACGCCGGTGATCACCCCAAACAGTGCCGGGTGAGGGGCGCCACAGAGAAAATAGACAATACCCATCAGCAGGCCTTCGGCCATGCCGACCAGCACCAGCCCCTGCACAGTGCCATGAATGGAGGCCACAATCTGACGGGCAATGGTTTCTCCACGCTTGCCAAAAGCCCGGCGGGAAGCCACCCGGCACTGCCGGATAACGGAAACGCCGTCTTTATAAAGAAAGAAAAGCGTGACAATGGAGAAGCAGAACAGAGTGCCTCTGTGCGCGATCTGTGAGCCGACGGCTTTGGTCAAAGCCATACCCTTACTATCCAACGCTCCGGTGAGGCCGGAAACGTCTTCCGGGTTGGCAAGATGAGCCTGCCACCAGGAGGTCAGCGTCTGGCTGCCAAAGGGCAGGCGGGAAATAGCCTCGGGCACAGGAACACCCGATTGCCGTGCTTTCTCCAGCCACGCCAGGGCACTTTGCGCTTCTCCCACAGCTTCCAGTGTAATGAGCATCATGGGGATGACAAAAATCAACGCCATGGCCGCAGTGAAGAGGAACGGTAACAAAATGCCCTTTGCGGCCTTAGGCCAGGCCATCCGTGCGCGTGTGTAAAGGGGCCAGGTTGCGACAGCAAACACGCATCCCCATGCCAGAGCGGGCAGAAAACCATGAATGGTGTAAAAAGCGATGGCCAGAATAAAAAACGCCAGAACAGCCCGTGCCACTTCCTGTCCTCGCCGAGACCGCTGACTGGGTTTGACAAGAACACAACGCGGCGGCCCGGAAAGAGAGGGCAGGTTGTGATGATCTGGCATGAAGGGCGCGTCTCCTCGTTTACCGAAAAAGCATGTTTGCGCCGGGCGGGTGATCCCGGCCCATAAGAATATGGGTATGCTCTGTCGCTTGAGTAACATAATTACTGCTTTTTGGTGGCATGCCACGCTGAATATTTTGGCTTTGCCTGTTTAACACCTCTATCTCTCTGCGGCAGGCTCCTCTTATAAGCGGCAATCATGCTCAAAAATTTTCTTACAGTTGGCGGCTGGACCATGCTCAGCCGTATTCTTGGTCTGGTGCGCGACCAGCTTCTGGCGGCCTTCATGGGGGCAGGTGCGTTACAGGATGCGTATCAGGTGGCGTTTCGCCTGCCCAATATGTTTCGGCGGCTGTTTGGGGAAGGCGCTTTTAACGCGGCCTTTGTACCGCTGTTTTCATCCGTTCTGACACAGGAAGGGGAAGAACAGGCCCGCACTTTTGCGCGGCGGGCTCTTGGCGTGATGCTGGCGTGGCTGATTTTTCTGTGCGTGGCGGGTGAACTGTTCATGCCGCAGGTTTTACGGCTGATTGCACCGGGTTTTTTGCAAACGGGCGACCGTTATGCCCTTGGTGTGAGCCTAAGCCGTATCACCTTTCCCTATCTGGTGCTGATCTGTGCTGCGGCACTTGTGGCCGGGGTGCTGAATGGCCTGCATAAGTTCAGTATGGCCGCGGCGGCTTATCTGGCCTTCAATGTGGTTGGTATTGCGGCCATCCTGTTTGTCTCGCCTTTCATGCCGAATGTGGCTTATGCGGCTGCGTGGGGTGTCACGGCGTCTGGCGTGGTGCAGTTGGGATTGTTGCTCTGGTCGTGTCATCGGGCCGGATTCGGGCTTATGCCGCTCTGGCCACAACTTACACCGCGTATCCGGCTGCTGGTGCGTCGTATGCTGCCGGGGTTGGTTGGAAGCGGGGTGGGGCAGATCAATCTGACAATTGATACCATCATTGCCACCTTGCTGCCTGCAGGCAGCGTTTCCTTGATGTATTTTGCAGACCGTATCAACCAGTTGCCCTTGGGCGTGCTGGGGGCGGCTGCTGGCACAACGCTTTTGCCGGTTCTTACACGCCATCTGGCTGCAGGAGAGCACGAGGCCGCGCGCGCCGCGCAAAACCGGTCAATCGAGTATGTGTTGCTACTGACACTCCCTGCCGTGGCGGGGTTATTGGTGCTGGCTGGCCCGATCATGATTGTCCTGTTTGGGCATGGCTCTTTTACGGAACATGATGCTCTTCTTTCAGCTCAGGCACTGCGCGCTTACGCCATTGGCTTGCCGGCATTTGTGATGGTGAAAGTTCTCTCTCCCGCTTTTTTTGCACGGGGGGATACCCGGACGCCCGTTTACGTAGGGATCAGCATTCTGGTCTTCAATTTCATTCTGAATCTGCTGTTCATGAAGCCTCTTCTTCATGTGGGGCCGCCCCTTGCCAGCAGTGTGGCAGCTTTTCTGAATGTGGCGTTTCTGACCCTCTTGCTGCGCCGCCGTCAGGCTTTGGAGTTGGAGCCAGCAACCGGGCGTAACATGGCACTGACAATTGGCGCGTCAGGATTGATGGCGGCTGGACTTCTGTGTGTTGAAGCTGTGATCGGTTTTCCCGCAGGTTTGTTTCTGCGCATGATCTGGCTTGGTATCATGATTGTACTGGGCGCAGTCTTCTACGGAATACTCCTGCATGCGTTTGGTATTATTGATGCAGCAAGCGTTCTGGCGCGTCTTCGGCGTCGTTTTGGTAAACGGAGCGTTTGAAGCAGCATCAGTATAGGAAAGAAAGAGCGTGACCGAGATTCTTCTGGCCCATCAGGTTGATCTGGCAACATGGCGGCGGGCCGCACGGCACCATGTGTTTGCCGGAACATCGCCAGAAGAGCTGACGTGGCGAGTGCAACCCTCAGCGCTGTTGTCCCAATCTCGGCCAGATGTGCAGGCCGCGTTTTCTGTCTCCGAGGAAGAAAAGCAGGAGCCTCTCAGGCTTTCCCGCCGTCTGGTGGAACAACTGGTGCTGGCAATCCAAGCACATGACCCGGAACGGTTTACTCTGCTCTATCGGCTTGTTTTTCGTGTCATGCATGAAGGGTTGGATCTGCGCACACATGCAAACGATCCGGATGTGCGACGGTTGGAAGCGCTTGCTGAGGCAGTGGTTGCTGAAACACACCGGTTTCGTGCAGATTTTGCCGCCTATTTCCGTCACGGCGGGCGGGGCGAGTGGGTCAGCCACCTCTCCAATTATATTGTTGAGGCTAATGCCTCCTATTGTCTGGCTCGTGTTGCAGAGCCGTGGTCCGTGCAAACGGGGTACAGGCGGATGCAGTGGGATGGACGGGCTCTTTCATTTGGTCCCGGCAGTGAAGAGAGGCTGCCTCTCTTATGGCAAAGAGACGGAGAGGGCGTGTGGCTGGGATATCCCAAAACAGTTTTGCCTCCCGCTGAAGAAGACATTGCGCAAGCCACCACGCTTGATCAACTGGGTAGTGAAGCCATGGACTGCCGTGCTTGCGCATTATGGCAGCCTGCAACGCGAACAGTATTTGGGGAAGGCCCAATAACGGCAAGGGTTATGCTGGTGGGCGAACAGCCCGGAGATCAGGAAGATCTTGCCGGGCACCCCTTTGTGGGCCCTGCAGGGCAAGTGCTTGACCGGGCTTTACAGGAGGCCGGAATTGAGCGCCCGGATGTGTATGTGACCAACGCGGTCAAGCATTTCCGGTTTTTATGGCGGGGTACACGGCGGCTCCATCAAAAACCTGAGCAGAGCTCAGTGGATGCGTGCCGACTCTGGCTGAACGCAGAACGACGGCTGATTCAGCCTGTGCTTGTTGTGATGATGGGCGTTACGGCCGCCCAAAGCCTGCTCAAGCGTCCTGTAACAATTTCACGGGAACGATCACGCATTTTTCCGCTGGAAGGCGGAAGCCACGGATTGGTAACAGTGCACCCGTCTTACCTGCTGCGTCTGCCGAATGAGGCAGATAAACAACGCGAGTATCAGCGTTTTCTGGAAGACTTGCAGCAGGTGAAACGCTTTATGGAAGAGGGCCGTCAGCAGCCGGTGTTTTAGACTTCACGCGCCTTATTGATGCGGGCGTGGAGTTCTTTCCCGGTTTTGAAAAAGGGAATGAACTTCTTGGAAACCTGAACCTGTTCCCCGGTTTTGGGGTTCCGGCCAATGCGCGGGTCTCGTTCCTTGATGGAAAATGCGCCGAATCCACGAAGCTCTACGCGGTTGTTATCGGCCAGACTTCTGGAGATGGCGCCAAAGACAGTATTGACGATCAGATTGATATCTTTGAGTTGAAGGTGAGGGTGTTTTCTCATGAGAGCAGCAATGAGCTCAGATTTCGTCATGCTTACCTTCCGGACTCATATGATCTGATACACTACTGAGCGGTGAACCCGGACATTTTTCAGAAGGGAACGCCACCCAGACCCAAAATGCGCAACCAAGGCCTTTAAACCAGATTGCGCATTTCAGATTTCACTATGGCGGTATTGTTCGTCAATACATAAAAAACCCCGTCAGCCCTCTGCAGAGGAACGCTCACGGGGTTCTGTGGTCAAATCAGGCTGATGCTTTCTTGGTGCGGCGACCGCGACCGTTTGCATCTTCCCCTTCTGGTGTTGCGTGAATTTTGCGGCCAAGGCCGATTTCACGGGCCAGCGTGGAACGGCGCTCTGCATAGTTCGGGGCAACCATGGGGTAATCAACCGGCAGGCCCCAGCGTTCACGGTACTGTTCAGGCGTCATGCCATAAGCGCTTTGCAGATGGCGTTTGAGCATTTTCAGCTTTTTGCCGTCTTCCAGACAGATGATGTAGTCGGGGAAAACAGAACGCTTCACCGGCACAGCAGGCTGAAGCTTTTCAGGTTCGCTAACCGGCTGATCCGCTGATTTCAGAGCCTGATAAACATCTTTTATCAGGGTCGGGATCGTTGCCGGGTCCGTTGCGTTGTTGGAGACATGGGCAGAAACAATTTCTGCAACCAGGTCGAGAATGATGGGGTAGCTCTGATTCTCAGTCATGGTGGATCCGTCTTTATTTTATCGGCTGATATGCAGTAACACATACTATCAGTATTCTTTTTTGTGAATAGAAAATATTCAAATGGGCCTGAATAAAGTGGTTTTTCTTTATCAAGGAGCAGATATGGGTGAAGGCAAAATATAAATAGCAAGTAAAATAAACGTTTTGTAATTTCTGTTTCTGATCAAGATGGAAACGGTCCAATGATGCACAGTTATTTTTTGCAACCCAAACCACCTGACTGACGTTGCTCTGGCGTTGCGCAGGTATTTTAAAGCAAGATAATTGACTTTCATCTGGGTGCTATTAAGGCAGGATGCTGGCTGTACGCCGTTTGTCTTGAAGTCAGCCAGAGGTAGTGCTGAACAGCTCTGATAATTTGTCAGAACATAAAACAAGGACCGTAGAAAATGGGGCAGGACGGTAAGACAGAAACAGGTATTGTGCCTGTCGTGTTGTCGGGCGGGACGGGGAGCCGTCTCTGGCCCATGTCTCGAGCCAGTTTTCCCAAGCAGCTCTGGGCATTACTGAGTGAACGCAGCATGTTGCAGGAAACTGTCCTGCGCGGCAGTTCCGCTGGTTTTGCGCCCCCTGTCATTGTTTGCAATGAGGAGCATCGTTTCCTGATTGCCGAGCAGTTGCGCGAAGTTATGGTTGAGAAACCAAGCATCCTTCTGGAGCCAGTCGGGCGCAATTCGGCTCCCGCTATTGCGGCTGCGGCCCTTCTGGTTGCGCAGACAAACCCGCAGGCCGTCCTATGGATGATGCCGGCGGATGCGGAAATCAAAAACCATCATGCCTTGCAAGCTGTTATGGAAAAGGCTGTTGATGCAGCCCGGATCGGAAGAATTGTCACATTCGGCATGACCCCCACGCGGCCCGAAACCGGGTATGGCTATATTGAAAAAGGCGAGCCGCTGCCGGGTGTGGATGGGGCTTTTGTTATCCGTTCATTTCGTGAAAAACCGACGGCTGATGTCGCTCGGGGTTTTGTGGAAGACGGCAATTACTTCTGGAACTCCGGCATGTTTGTCTTCCGCGCGGACGTGTTGCTGGAAGAAATGAACAAATATGCTCCCAAGGTTTTGGAGCATGTGAAGGCTGCTTTTGAAAAGCGCACGACGGATCTGGATTTTATCCGGCTTGATAAAGAGGCCTTTAGTCAGGCTCCGGATATTTCCCTGGACTATGCGATTGCTGAAAAGACCGATGTTTCAGCCGTTATCCCGGCAGATCTGGGATGGTCAGACGTTGGAAGCTGGGATGCCCTGTGGGATATCAGTAACAAGGATGCGGACAACAACGTACTGATTGGGGACGTTCTGACGGAGGGAGCTCACGGGTGCTATGTTCGCTCGGAAGGGATGCTGACGGCGGTTTCCGGTCTGGATGATGTTGTTGTGGTGGTGACCTCTGATGCCGTGCTGGTGACGCACAAAAATCAGGCTCAGGATGTCAAGAAACTGGTGGAACAGTTGAAGCGGGAAGGGCGATCAGAAGCCTTTACGCACCAGAGATGTTACCGGCCCTGGGGGTTTTATGAAGGGTTGATCTGCAATGACCGCTTTCAGGTCAAGCGCATTGTGGTGAACCCCGGTGGCAAGCTTTCCTTGCAGAAGCATTTCCATCGGTCTGAACACTGGGTGGTTGTGGCTGGGGTGGCTGTGGTGACCAGGGATGACGAGCAACTTTTGCTGCGTGAAAACGAGAGCGTGTATTTGCCTCAGGGCTGCACGCATCGACTGGAAAATCCCGGAAAAATTCCTCTGACGCTGATTGAAGTGCAATCAGGCGCTTATTTGGGGGAAGATGATATTATTCGTATTGAAGACAGTTATAATAGAAATTGATAAATAAAGATGGCGATAACAAAAAAGCTCCCCCGAAGGGGAGCTTTTTTGGAAGGGAAAAACAGCAGATAATCTGCTTTTAGCGGATTCCCAGTTCGCTCATCAGGAAGTCGCGGAATACGGCTACGCGCTTGGAGCTGCGCAGTTCTTCCGGATAAACAAAATAGGCATCCACCGTAGGCGTGGGAACTTCAGGAAGAATCTGAACCAGATCCGGAAATTCCTTGGCTGCGTAAGTGGGAATGGAGCCTATACCCAGGCCGGATGCAATGGCGGATGCCATGGCGGCCATGCTGTTGACTTCCAGCCGGGCCTGCTGTTTGGCGCCATTATGGCGAACCGCTTCAGCCAGCCAGTTGATATGCGCCACCGGCGGATGATGCTCTCCGAAAAGAACAAGCTGATGTGCGTTGATATCGTCTAGCGATTTGGGCGTGCCGTACTTTTCTATGTAAAGCGGCGCCGCAAAAATGGGCAGATGGAAATCGGCCAGATGCCGCTGAATGAGGTCAGGCTGGCGTGGAGCGTGCATGCGCACTGCCACATCGGCTTCTCTCATGCCAAGATCAAGATCGTTATCTTCCAAAATCAGACAGATATCGATATCGGGATTGGCGGACATAAACTTGTGCAGTCGTGGCATAAGCCAGCAATTGCCAAAGCCTGTAGTGGTTGTAACCCGTAGCCGACCGGCTGCCTTTTCCTTGCTTTCGGTTAAAAGCGTTTGGGTCATTTCAAGTTTTGAAAAGACTTCGCGCACCGTCTTATGCAGCGTCTCGCCCTGTTCGGTGAGGATCAGTCCTCGGGCGTGGCGATGAAAAAGAGGAACCTGAAGAACATCCTCCAGAGCCGAAATCTGCCGTGAAACAGCAGATTGGCTCAGATTCAGGACATCCCCAGCGTGGGTAAAGGAACCCGCTTCGGCTACAGCATGGAAAACCCGGAGTTTGTCCCAGTCCACGCATGCCTCCTGCAATATTGAATAAAGTGATTAACGGCATGAATTCATGCCATTCGTTTATTACGTGCAGTAATTGTCAGGCGTGGTCAAGGGACCTGCTGTAATTAGTGCTGTATTTCAGCCAGATAGCGCTCGGCATCCAGCGCCGCCATGCAGCCGCTTCCCGCTGCCGTTACCGCCTGACGATAGATCTTGTCCTGTACGTCGCCTGCGGCAAATACGCCGGGAACGGACGTGCGGGTCGAGCCGGGAGTGGTCAGAATATAGCCTTCGTCATCCAGTGAAAGCTGGTTTGCGAAAATGCCCGTGTTGGGAGAATGCCCAATAGCGATGAAAACACCATCCGTAGGATAAACGGTTGTTGTGTTGTCCTGTGTGTTGCGGAGCTTGATGCCCGAGACAACGGCTGGCGTACCATCGGCCAGAATATCTTCCACAACACTGTTCCAGACAATGGTGGTTTTGGGATTAGCAAAAAAACGGTCTTGCAGGATTTTTTCAGCCCGCAGCGTATCGCGCCGGTGCACAAGAGTAACGTGTGCGGCGTGGTGCGTCAGATACAGGGCTTCTTCAACAGCAGTATTACCGCCCCCCACAACCACAACGTTCTTGCCCCGGTAGAAAAAGCCATCGCATGTTGCGCAGGCGGAAACACCAGCGCCCTGAAGCTGCTTTTCGCTGGGCAGGCCCAGCCATTTTGCCTGTGCTCCGGTCGCGATGATGACGGATTTTGCAACGTACTGCGTGCCCGAATCTCCCACCATCCGGAAAGGAGAGCCCGCTTTGAAATCCACGGATGTAATAATGTCATGCTGGATGCGCGCGCCAACATTTTCGGCCTGCGCCGCCATCTGTTCCATCAGCCATGGGCCCTGCACAGCTTCTGCAAAGCCCGGATAGTTTTCAACGTCCGTTGTGATCATAAGCTGCCCCCCCGGCTGAAGGCCCGCCACAAGAACCGGCTTGAGGTTGGCGCGCGCCGCGTAAATGGCGGCGGTATAGCCAGCGGGGCCAGCGCCAATAACCAGCAGGTCAGTTGTAATGGTTTCAGTCATTGTCAGGCAGGCCTTCCCGGTAGATGTCAGTGTGAAAGAGCGCGTGGCACGCACCGTCTATTCCTGCTTGCGATATGGCGGGAGCCTTCCATTTGAGCAAGAGGCGTAAGTGGTTTGCGAGCCATGCAGACGCATGGCATATACGGAGCAAGATGTTCAGGAAAAAAGGCTACAGCGTGAAATGGAACAGATAAGGTGACAGAACTTGACGCTGTTGACCTACGTATTGTGGCGGAACTGCAAGACGATGGCCGGATGACCAATGTGGAGCTGGCGCGCCGGGTTGGGATCTCCGCTCCGCCGTGTTTGCGGCGCGTGCGGCGGCTTGAGGAACTGGGGGTAATCCGGGGGTATCATGCTGAACCGGATGCCGGGATGCTGGGTTGGCCGATTACATTTTTTGCCCTGATCGGTCTGGATAGCCAGAAAGAGGCTATTCTGTCCGCCTTTGAGCAGGATCTGGCACAGTGGCCAGAAGTGCGCGAATGTCACATGATTCGGGGCGGAGGGGACTTTCTCGTGCGTCTGATCGCACGGGATGCCGCTCACGAAAACCAACTGACTCGGCGTTTGACCGAAGGGCCGCATGTTATCCGGGTGCAGACCTTGCAGACCATCCGCACCAGTCTTGAGAGAACCGGGGTGCCACTGTCTGCCGGGGTGGAGGGGAACAGTCCGTGATGTCAGACGCTGCGGCGTCGCCCGGTGCGGTGTGTGGCGGTCCCGACATCAGTGTCATCATTCCCTGCTATAACGAGGTCAGGAATATTGCCCCACTGGTGGCAGCTCTTGATCGCGCACTGGCGGGACGCCGCTGGGAAGTGGTGTTTGTTGATGACAATTCGCCTGATGGCACCACGCATGCCGTCAGGCAGCTTGCCCAGAAGGACGCGCGCGTACGTGGATTATGCCGGGTAGGCCGGCGCGGTCTTTCTTCTGCGGTGATTGAAGGCGCATTGTCGTCCTCGGCTCAGATTATCGCCGTGATGGACGGAGACCTTCAGCACGACGATACGCGTCTTGGTGCATTGATTGACGCCGTGCAAAGCAGTGGCTGTGATGTTGCGGTTGGGAGCCGCCATGTTGAAGGCGGCAGCAATGCCGGCCTTGCGAACGCATGGCGCCACGCTTTGTCTGATGGCGGTATAAAGCTGGCGCAGATGGTGTTGCCTGTCAGGCTGAGCGACCCCATGAGCGGCTTCTTTGCCCTGCGGCAGGATGTGTTTGAGGCTGTAGCCCCCCGTCTTTCCGGAACCGGGTTCAAGATTCTGCTGGATATTCTACTTTCCTCTCCAAAACCTTTGCGTGTGCGGGAAGTCCCCTGTGGCTTCCGCGCCCGTGTGGCGGGAGAAAGCAAGCTGGATGCTCTCGTGATGCTCCAGTTTCTGGCGTTAATGCTGGACAAGCTTTGCCGTGGCTGGTTGCCCCTCCGTTTTGTTGCCTTCTGTCTGGTTGGTTCTATTGGGGTGGGCGTTAATCTGGCTGTCATGCAGAGTATTCGCAGCATGGGGGGGGATTTTCCTGTAGCGCAGGGCGGAGGGACGGTTGTCGCCATGATCCTCAATTTTGTGCTCGATAATAATATTACCTATCGGGACAAACGCCTGCGGGGGATGCGCTTTATGGGCGGTCTTCTGGCCTTTATGCTGGTGTGTTCAATAGGTGCGGTAGCTAATGTGGGCGTGGCACAAATGCTGTTTCAGGCTCATGAAGGGCTGACACAGGCCAGTGTGGCAGGGGCAATTCTGGCAGTGGTGTGGAATTACGCGGTTTCCTCCACTCTTATCTGGCGCGTATGAGCGACCCCAAATGCGGCTGAAACAGTCCTATTATGGGTGGGGTCTGGCGCTTCTGGCGCTGACTGCTGCACGCGTGTTGATGGGAGCGTTGGTCCCGCTTACGCCTGATGAAGCCTATTACCGTTTATGGGCGCTGGCACCGGCAGCCGGCTATCTTGATCATCCTCCCATGGTAGCAGTGTTCATCAGGCTCGGCCTCCTTCTGGGGGGAGATACGGCTTGCGGCGTCAGGCTCATGGGGCCTTTTTCTGCGGCGGTTGGTACGGTCCTGCTGGCAATGGCGACACGGGACTGGCTGCAGGTTTTGAGAGGCTACGCCCCGGACGAGGCGAAAAGAGCCGGCCTCCGCACAGCTGTTCTCTTGAATGGAACGGTCGTTCTTGGCGTGGGCACTTTATTGATGACGCCTGATACGCCCCTTCTGCTCTTTATGGCGCTGATGGTGTGGAGTCTCTCCCGGCTTTGCACAACCGGAAAGGGAGCATGGTGGCTGGTGGTTGGGGCCGCCGTCGGCCTTGGGTTTGACAGTAAATATACTGCAGTCCTTCCCGCCGCAGGTATGGGGATATGGCTTCTGCTGACCTCATCAGGGAGGCAATGGCTCAAAACGGGCTGGCCATGGTTGGGTGGTCTTGTTGCCGCTGTGTTTGTTAGCTCGGTCGTTTATTGGAATGCGACACATCACTGGGCCAGCTTCATGAAGCAGGGCGGCCGTACCGGTGACTGGCATCCGGCAAAAATGCTGACCTATTTCAGTGAGTTGCTTGGTGGGCAGATTGGTTTGGCATCCCCCGGCGTCTTCCTGTTTTTTGTGGGGGGGTGTGTTCTGCTGTGGAAATGCCGGGACTCGTTCTCTCGTTTGCTCCTGTGCATGATTCTGGTTCCTTTGGCGGTATTCCTGCAGCATGCTGTGGGTGCGCGGGTGCAGGCCAACTGGCCCGTGGTGCTTTATCCGGCGCTTACCGTAGCTGCGGCGCTCCCGCTGTGGCGGGGGTGGAAAGCGGCCAGTGGGCTGGGCGTGACACTCGTGTTGCTGATTGTCATTCAGGCAGTGGCTTCACCCCTCAAACTCTCTCCGCATTTTGACATGACGTTGCGTCAGATGGGCGGCTGGCCGACTTTCTCCCGTGAGGTTGTTGCGCGCGTGCCCGCCAACTCTCTCTTGATTGCAGATGAATATGGGCTGGCGGCGGAACTGGCATTTTATGCGCCTTTGGGCAAACCCGTTGTGGCGGTTGAACCCCGATGGGACCTGTTTACGTTTCCCGCAGCGCCGTGTGGCGAAGGATACCTTATTCGTAGCAGGAGACGGCATGATCTGCCCGATGGTGCTTTCTTCAAGGTCCTGGGGCAGGAGCCCGATATTGCCCGCGCGCGGAATGGTGCGGTGGGCGAGACATATGCCATCTACCACGTACAGATGCAGTGCACCGCTGCGGGGCAGAGCCGGAATGCTGTTCTGCTGCCAACCCGGAATTAAGGAATTATTTGCAAGATCAGTGGTCGCAAAATCTTCCTGAGCCCCCTGACAGATGTTTCAAACAGCCTTTAAAGAAAATGCTCTGTGCTTTCCTGCCTTGGACAGCCGGACAGAACGGAGATACGATAACGTCCGGTTATTTTATCTGATCCTGAGATTCTGAGGAAAGCGGCTGCGTATGTCATCTCCATTGAATGTTGCTGTCCAGATGGACCCCCTGGAGCATGTTGATATCAACGGAGATTCTACCTTCGCGTTGATGCTGGAGGCGCAGGGGCGCGGCCATAAACTGTTTGTTTATGAGGTACCCTCCCTGGCGTTGGGAGAAGGAACCACAACGCCTGGTGGTAAAACGGCTACGCAGGTGAGCGCATCCTTGCGCCCTGTGACGGTCCAGCGGGAACAGGGCAACCACGCGACCTTCGGGGAGCCTGCCCGTCGCTCTCTGGGCGAGATGGATGTGGTGCTGATGCGGCAGGACCCGCCATTTGATATGGCCTATATCACCGCGACACACCTGCTGGACCACGTGCATGGAATTGGTCCGGGCAAGGCGCTCGTGGTCAATGATCCTCGCTGGGTGCGGGATTCTCCCGAAAAACTGTTGGTAACGCATTTTCCGCACCTCATGCCCCCAACGCTTGTAACGTGGGATGTCGGGCAGATCCGGGCGTTCCGCGCCCATTGGCGGGATATTATTGTCAAACCTCTGTTCGGGAATGGCGGCAGCGGCATCTTTCGCATCAAGGAAGATGATCAAAATCTGAACGCTCTGCTGGAAATGCATTTCGCGCGCTCCCGTGAACCCCTGATGATCCAGCGTTATGAACCGGCGGTAAAGCAGGGGGATAAACGGATTATTCTGGTGGATGGTCAGCCTGTTGGCGCTATCAACCGTGTGCCGTCAGGGGATGATCACCGTTCCAATATGCATGTTGGCGGCGTGGCGCGGAAAGTCGCGCTGACAGAAAGAGACAAGGAAATCTGCGCAGCTATCGGCCCGTTCCTGAAAGAGCATGGCCTGATTTTTGTGGGGATAGACGTGATTGGTGATTACCTGACGGAGATCAATGTGACATCTCCCACAGGCCTGCAGGAACTGGAGCGTTTTGATGGCGTCAATGGTGCAGGTGCCATATGGGACTGCATTGAAGCAAAACTGAAAAGCGTAGCCTGAGGAGGTTACGCTTTTTTCTCGGGCTCGGAGGACTCCGGTGTTTTGGCGTGGGACGTTGAAAAAGTAGGTTCCGCACGGCTATCCGCTGCGTCATCTGCTGGTGGAAACACCGTGTCCTTACCAAAGCGGTTGTCCAGCCAGTTAAAAATAGGGTCGCGGAAATAGAAAATGAAAATGGATGACCAGATAATAAGGCTGAGCAGGGCAAGCAGGAGTTCCAGCATGTCTCTTTTCTTCTAAAACGGTTCCGGTCACACGGAAGGTAAGGCGACAATGGGCACGGAGACAAGGGCGCTTTTATGGCGCATTTTATTTAAAACAAAGGAAGATGCGTTGTGGCTCTTGAAGAAATTGCCGCCAGCGGGCACAGAGAAACCATGAGTGACGTTCTCAACAAATGCTCGCCCGGTCAGGGTGACGATCCGGCTCCTTCGCGATCAGCACTGGATGCCGAGGCCGTAAAGGTCGCCTACCGCCGGTGGGCAGGTGTATATGACACCGTATTCGGTGGTGTTTCCGGTTTTGGTCGCCGTCGGGCGGTTGAGGCTGTCAATGCCCTGCCAGGGACCAATGTTCTTGAAGTGGGTGTCGGCACTGGGCTCGCTCTTCCACATTATCTCAAGACCAAACGTATTACAGGCATTGATCTGTCAGGCGATATGTTGGCCCGCGCGCGTGAACGCGTCCAGAAAGAGCATCTCGATAATGTGGATGCGCTTCTGGAAATGGACGCCGAAGACACAACCTTTCAGGACGATTCCTTCGATATTGCTGTCGCCATGTTCGTGGCATCGGTTGTGCCGCATCCACGCCGTCTGCTGCGTGAACTTAAACGGGTGGTCAAGCCCGGTGGCCACATTCTGTTTGTAAACCACTTTCTGGCACCGGGCGGTGTTCGTGGTGCTGTGGAACGTGGCATGGCACGGGCCTCTCGCTCACTGGGATGGCACCCTGATTTTGCCATGGAATCCCTGCTGCCGCCAGAAGATCTGGTGCGGGCGCGGATTCAGCCGGTGCCACCGGCCGGGCTTTTTACGCTCGTTACGCTTGAAAACATCTGATCACACTTCCGTGCTGTCGCCCTTTCTACACAGGGCAGGGGCGATAGGCATGCGGAGCTAAATGGGTCGTTAAGGCGCGGAAAAGCCGCTATAGATGGGGCTTTCAGGGGTGCGTCTGTCGTCACCCGGAACACATCTGTCAAAGGCGTGGGGTGAGAAACATGGCATCTGCTTGTGCGGAACAAAGCCAGAATAAGGAAAGCAGCATGGTACGGCGGACTGCATCTGTTGATGGTGTGGGAGCAGGTTACCTGCTGGTTGCGGCTCTGGCTGGTCTGCTGGGTGGCGGTGTTTCTGCAGTTCAGCAGCTTGGCATGGTACCCCAGACCGGCTTGTTGGCCGGAATTGAGCAGGCGCATGTGGCCTTGATGCTGCTTTTTGTGGTGGTGCCTGCGCTGGTTTGCGGTTTCGGCACTTTGTGGCTGCCGCGTGCTCTCAAGCGTGAAGGCACGGTTCTTCCAGGTTTGAACAAGCTGTCTCTGGCCTGCGTATCTGCCGCTGGTGTGCTGATGGTTGCGTCTCCCTGGCAGACTGGCGCTACCTTGCTGTGGTGCGCAGGCACGCTTTTGGCCGTGATGGTTGTTCTGGCCACCATTTTTGATAGCCGTGCTGATGGTGCCGCGCGCGCCCCTTTCTCTCCGTTTGTGTGGGGAGAAATGCTGGCGTCTTCTGTGCTTCTGATGACTGTGCCTGTGCTGGCCGCCGTCATGAGCTACCATATCTTGAACGGTGTGGCCTTTACGCCTTCCGTGCTGGATGGATTTGCTGAACCCATCATGCTGGTCACGCTGCTGGCCGGGTTTGGTATTGTTTTTGAAACGGGCGCAACGGTTGCCCGTTTTTCCCCTCTTCCTGTTGCTGGCGTTATGAGTGCTTCTGCTGCGGCTGGGAGCATTCTGTGGGTTAAAAGCGTTTTTGCCCATGGCCTGGTTGGGGCTGCCACTGTTGCGTCCTTGCTGTCTGCCCAGACACTGGTGCTGAGCGCCGCCACGCTGGCTTCCGTACTGCTGGCTGCCTTGTGGATGGCGGGCACATGGCGCGCAAGCATGACGGTCAAGATTCCCATGCTATGGGGTCTGGGCTTTCTGGCTGTTGTTTCCACGGGTTGGATCAGTCAGTTCATGCAGGGCGATGGCCTGCATTCCGCTCTTCAGGTCGGAACACTTTATGCCGTGTTCTGCGGTCTGTATCTTTGGCGCGGTGAGGGATGTAACCGCTGGTATCCCACGCCTCTGGCTGCTGTGCAGTTTGGGTTGATGGCGGCTGGCACGGCCTTGGCTATCCCCACTCTTCCGCCTGTCTGCCAGATGTGGAGCGGTGGCCTGCTGGGCGCCTCTGTCCTCTGCTTCCTGCTGACCATGGGATTGAGCTTTACGCAAAATCGCCCGATGGCAGAGAGCGCCGAAGGAAACGAGGTTGCTTTTGATGCTGCAGAAACAATGGTGCACTCATGAGTGAAACAACCGCTCAGGTTTCAGCGACAGGCCGCATCAGGTTCAAAGCTGACCGTGTTGGCACAACGGCAAAGGACTGGGTGCAGCTTCTCAAACCCCGGGTGATTTCTCTGGTAGTCTTTACCGGGGCTGCGGGCATGATCATGGCCCCCGGTCATCTTTCGCTTTTTGAAGCTGCCGTAGCTATTCTGTGCATCTGCATGGCGTCTGGTGCCGCTGGGGCCATCAATATGTGGTATGACCGCGATATTGATGCCGTGATGCAGCGTACTATTACGCGTCCTATTCCCGGTGGGCGTATTCCGGAACAGGAAGCGCTGGCTTATGGAATTGGTCTATCCTGCCTTTCTGTCTGCTTGATGTGGATGGCAACCAACGCTTTGGCCGCAGGTATTCTGGCGTTTTCCATTTTCTTCTACGCCGTGATTTATACCATGTGGCTGAAGCGCTCCACGCCGCAGAATATTGTTATTGGTGGTGCTGCAGGTGCTTTCCCACCCATGATTGGTTGGGCCGCAGCCACAGGCCATATGGCTGTGCTGCCGGTGGTAATGTTCGGGATCGTGTTTTTCTGGACGCCCCCGCATTTCTGGTCTCTCTCCCTGTATGCATGCAAGGATTACGGGCGGGCTGGAATTCCCATGTTGCCAGTGGTCAAAGGGGCACGACACACACGCTGGAACATTTTTGTCTATACGCTGGTGCTGCTGGCGATCTCCCTCATTCCCTCAGCGCTGCATCTATGTGGCTGGCTTTATACCGGCACTGCGTTGGTGCTGGGGCTTGGGTTTGTGCTGTGCGCTATCCGTGTTCTGCGTGAACCGCAGGATGAAAATGGGGTAAGCTTGGCAGGAGATAAGGCTGCCCGTATCTCTTTCCGCTTTTCTCTGGCGTATCTGTTCCTGCTGTTTTGCGGACTGCTGGCAGACCATATGCTGCAAGGGTGGATTGGCTGATGGAAACGCAGATTACACTGAGCCAGCCTGAACTGGCTGAAAAGCGGCGCAGACAGAAAGAACGTCTGAAGGCCATGGTCGGCTTCATGATCCTGATTGCTGGCGTCATGTATGGCTTGACCCTGACCCACCTTTAAAAAGAGCCGATTAGGCAGGCGATGTCTCTAAAAACGGACAAAACGCCTTCTCAAAGCCCCCAATACAAAAAAGCCTCTCTGCCACGTGGTACGAGAGGCTTTTTTTATGCAGATAAGTGAGAAAATGGTTTGACGTTGTGGTGCCCGCTAGCTTGTTGAGTGCCAGTGCCAGTGCCAGTGCCAGTGCCAGTGCCAGTGCCAGTGCCAGTGCCAGTGCCAGTGCCAGTGCCAGTGCCAGTGGTATGGCACTAGGTAGGGTATGGTTAGAGGTTGCTTGATTGATGTGGCAAAATTTGTCTGTGGAGTGTTCTTATGTGAGCACAATGCTTGCGTGTGTCAGAGAACCTCACATAGGTCTTTTTGCGCTAAATTGTGCGTGGCAGGGGCTTGATAAGTACCATTCTGTACGAATTTACGCCTTACGCCTTCAGCTATTTTCTTTTCTGGAAGAGGCGCGCGCCGCGCTGAGAACGTTTTCCATCCGGACGGGAATGCCTTTTTCCTGAAGCTTGGCAATATCTGCTTCCAGATCTGCCACTTTCCGTTTGTTCCAGAAATGCAGAAAGACGCTGAAGGCCGAGGCTGAGACAGCTAAAAGCAGGGTGACAATTTCAAGAGCAAGCATAAATCGGGAATCCCGCCACAGGATTGAAGGCCTTCAGAAGAGGCAAAAAAGTCTCTCGGTCCGCGCAATCAAAGAGCGGAACCGAGAGATAGGAAGGGGGTGCCTTAACCGCGCGTCTGCTGAATACCGGAAAGCAGCCAGCGTCCACCGCGAGAGGGGCGCGTGAAGGTCCAGAGTTCAGTTATGGTCACAGGATCGGTTGAACTGCCTTCAATCACTTGCCCTGTCGCGTTGGTGGTCAGGTCAATCAGGCTGTAGCGCATGGCGACTGTCGCGTAATCCATGCCGCCTTCCTGCCAGGCTTCGGCCAGATCACCCTGAATGAAGTGAACATCAGAAACAACGTTGCGTGCACCCTGTGCGGCAAGTGCGGCAAGCTGCTGGTTGAAGTAGGAAACCATTTCAGGGGTGGCCATCTGCTGCATGGCCGGAACATTCTGCTGGTTCCATGCTGTCTGGATATCCAGCAATGTTTGCTGGAAGGCCTGATAGTCACTGGTGGTAATGGGCAGGGCCGAGGATGCTGCACCGATAGCCCCTGTAGGGCGAGGCGCAGCCCCTGCTGCACCCGGTGTAAGACCCAGCCCGTTAGCTGTGTTGTTCGTGATACGGTTGCCGGAGAACCGCCGCACCAGCCACATGATGATCCACACAACCAGAGCAATCTGGAGCATGAGACCAATCAGCCCGAAAAAGCTGTGCACCCCGCCAAAGAATCCATGGCCGCACAGCAGCCCGAAAAGACCTGCGCCCAGCATCCCGCCAGCAAAGCCGGTCAGGAACGGGTGGCGTGGGCGCATGGCCTGATTGAACATGCCTTGCTGATAAGGGGCCTGCGCCCCGTATCCACTTTGCCCGGGTGTGCGCGGCGTAATGGAACGATCCATCGGCGCAGCCCCGTAAGGCGTGGTGCGTGTGGGCGGGGGAGCGCTCCAGGTCCGGCTCCCGCGGCTGCCCATGGAGCCGCCTTGTCCGGGCCGCGCATCAGCATGATAAGCCAGTGGGCCACTGAGCAGGCTCACGGTCATCAAGGCGGCAAGAGCGGAAGAGAGAGTGCGCTTTTTCACGAGGTCTTGTGTCTCCACACGGTCATCACGCCCCGGCAATACTCAGGGCTTCTACCCTTAATGTGGGGGCGTCGGTGCCAAAACGGAACTGTAAATCGTTCGCTAAAGTAAGGGACGCGAAAATTTCCAGCAGGTTCCCGGCCAGAGTGAACTCGGCTGCGGATTCGGCAATTTGACCATCACGGATCATGAAGCCGGATGCGCCTCGGCTGTAGTCACCCGTCAGACCATTGATGGAGGAGCCCATCATTTCAGTAATGAACAGCCCTTCCTTGATATCCGCCATCAGCTCTTCCGGGCTGAGCGTGCCGGGACCAAAGGACAGATTGGTGGCAGAAGGGGAAGGCGGGCCAGACGTGCCACGCGCCGCGCGTCCGTTGCTTTCCAAGCCAAGATGGCGGGCGCTGCGCGTATCCAGAATCCACGTTTGCAGCACACCGTCACGCACCAGTTCCAATGGCGCCACTGGCATTGCTTCGCCGTCAAACGGACGAGAGCGCAGCCCACGGTGACGCGTGGGATCATCCGTTATGGTGACGCCTTCAGCAAACAGGCGCTGGCCCAGCTTTTCTTTCAGAAAAGACGTGCCACGGGCGATGGAGGAACCATTGATGGCACCAATAAAATGCCCCAGAAAACTGTTGGCCACGCGCGGATGAAACACCACTGGGTAGCGACCGGTGCGGGGACGGACGGGATTAACGCGGGCTACGGCTTTTTCGCCTGCGCTGCGGCCCAGAACAGCAGCGTTGTCCAGATCAGCCAGATGCACCGTGCCGTGATAATCGTAATCGCGCTGCATGGTCTCACCTTTGCCCGCCAGTACGCAGACAGAGGTGGAATGGCGGGTGCGGGCATAAGTGCCTGCAAAATCTTGCGAGGTGACCAGCGCGATGTCCGTGCGCCCCCAGGATGCACTGCTACCAGCGCTGTTGGTCACGCCATTGACGGCCAGAGCAGCTTCTTCCCCCTCACGGGCGCGGGTCAGCAGGGCATTGGCATCTGGCTCAGCCGTATCGGTCAGGTCCAGTGTGTTGGAGGTAAGCGTGCCGGTAAGTGCGTGCGGGGCCAGACCCGCAAAGCGGTCTTCAGGTAGCACACGGGCCATGGCAAGGGCCTGTTCCACCAGGCCATCAAACCGGCTGGGATCAAGCGTGGTGGTGGAAACAATGGCAGATTTCCGGCCTGTGAAGACGCGCAGACCCAGATCTGTTGTTTCTGATCGCTCCAGATCTTCCGTAACCCCGTTACGGACCCCCGCGCCTATGGCGGTGCTGGAGACAAAGACTGCATCGGCAGCATCGGCTCCGGCAGTGCGCGCACGGCGGACAAGATCAGAGATCTTTTCGAGGGTTTGTGCGCTCATGCTGCAAGCTTCTCCGCAATGGTGTTCAGGGGCAGCACATGGCTGACCGGGCCAAGGGCGGCCAAGGTGGGCTGCTGGGTAAAGATACGGCCAGCCACGCGGCAGATATCAGCCGGGGTTACGGCTTCAACCCGTGCCACGGTTTCCGCAACCGGGATGATACGGCCAAAAAGCTGAAGCTGGCGTGCAATCTGCTCACACCGGCTGCCTGTGCTTTCCAGAGACATCAGCAGGGAGGCCTTCAACTGCGCCCGTGCCCGGAGCAATTCATCCTGCCCAACCGAAAGCTGGACCTTGCGGAGTTCTTCCAAGGTTACAGGCACCAACTCGGCACATTGTTTTTCACCCGTGCCCGCGTAAATGCCGAACAGGCCGCCATCAATGAAGGGGGCGCTGAAGGAATAGACGGAATAAACCAGCCCACGTTTTTCCCGGATTTCCTGAAACAGGCGGGAGGACATGCCGCCGCCCAGCACCATGGAAAGTAGCAGCGTGGCGTAATAATCCGGGTCATTATACCCGACGGACGGGAAGCCCAGAACCACATGGGCCTGATCCAGATCCTTTTCCTGACGGAATTCGCCTCCACCATAAAGCGAGGGTGGGGTTGGGATCTGTGATGTCAGCGGCAGGTCTGCAAAATGGCGCTGCACGCGTTCTACAACGTCTTCATGGTGCAGGTTGCCAGCCGCTGCCACCACCATGTTTTCAGCCGTATAATGTGTGCGCATGTAGGACATGAGCGTATCACGGCTCATGGACTGAATCAGGTCTTCCGTACCCAGCGTGGGGCGGCCCATGGGCTGGTCAGGGAAGGCTGTGGCCTGAAAATGGTCAAACACCACATCATCCGGCGTATCATTTGCCTGGCCGATTTCCTGAAGGATCACGCCGCGTTCACGCTCGATCTCGGTCGGATCAAAGGTGGAGTGGGTAAGGATATCACCAATGATATCAACACCCAGATCCATGTTTTCCTTCAGCAGCTTGACGTAGAAGGCAGTCTGTTCCCGCGCGGTGTAGGCGTTGATATGGCCACCCACATTTTCAATTTCTTCCGCAATCTGCAGGGCGGAGCGGCTTGTGGTGCCTTTGAACGCCATGTGTTCCAGAAAGTGGGACACACCATTTTCTTCCGCCGTTTCATCGCGCGTGCCGGTGGACACATACGCCCCGAATGAAACGGTTTCCACCCGTTCCATTCGTTCAGTTACAATGGTCAGGCCGGAGGGCAGACGGGTCAGATTGATCGGGTCAGTCATTCTTGTCCTGAAAGGAAAGGCCGCGGGGAGGCGGCCTGAAAAAGAAAGAAATTATGCAGCGTTAGACAGAACAGCGGCGCGCACCGCATCTTTTACGGCATCTGGCGTGGCCGGAACGGTGCGATACCGTTCCTCGCGCGAGAAAAGGTCTTCCAGATGCACGGGCAGGGCGGGATGAATCCCTGTTGCCGCAACCATGGCATCCGGGAATTTGGCCGGGTGAGCGGTTGCCATGGCCACCATGGGAACACCTGGTTCACGGAAGCGTCGGCCTGCGGCAATGCCAATGGCGCTGTGCGGATCTGCCAGATAGTTGGAACGCTGGTGCAGGGTCCTGATTTCGGTTTCCGTCCCTGCATCGTCAAGGGCCAGACCGGAAAAGAGTTCTCGCGCCGTATTCCATGCTTCAGCCGGGACGTCCATGTGCCCGCTGGTGCGGAAGGTGGTCATGATCCGGGCACAGGCTTCGGCATCACGCCCCAGCAGCTCAAACAGCAGCCGTTCAAAGTTGGAAGAAACCTGAATGTCCATGGAGGGCGAGAGGCTGGGAACAACCTCTTTCATGGTCATGTCATTCGCGTTCAGGAAGCGGGTCAGAATATCGTTGCGGTTGGAGCCTACGCACAGATGGCGCACGGGCAGGCCCATTTTGCGGGCAGTCCATGCGGCCAGAATGTTGCCGAAGTTCCCTGTGGGCACGGCAAAGGAGACTTCCCGTTCCGGCGCGCCGAAGTTCAGGGCGGCATACACATAGTAGGGCACCTGCGCGGCGATACGGGCCCAGTTGATGGAATTGACGGCGGAAAGATGCATGTCCTGCCGGAAAGGCGCATCGGCAAAGCAGGCTTTGACCAGATCCTGACAATCATCAAACGTGCCTTCAACGGCCAGATTGGTGATGTTGGCGTCCAGAACGGTGGTCATCTGGCGGCGCTGTACCTCGGAGGTACGACCCTTGGGATGCAGAATGACCACGGAAAGCCGTTTGCGTCCGCGGCAGGCTTCAATAGCAGCCGATCCGGTATCCCCTGATGTTGCACCCACAATGGTGACGTGGCTGTCACGCTGGGTCAGCACATGTTCAAACAACTGGCCCAGCACCTGCATGGCCATGTCTTTGAAGGCCAGCGTGGGGCCGTGGAACAGTTCCTGCACAAACAGGCCATCTTCCACCTGTGTCAGTGGCACAATGGCGGGGTGGTCAAACCCGGCATAAGCCTGTGCGCACAGGCGGCGCAGGGTGGCTTCATCAATATCGTCCCCCACAAACGGTGCCAGAACACGGGCCGCCAGTTCAGGGTAGGGCAGCCCACGCATGGCCTGCCATTCTGACAGGGAGAATGAGGGCCAGGTTTCCGGTAGATACAGGCCGCCATCTTCGGCCAGACCTGCCAGCAGGACATCGGAAAACGAAAGAGCGGGAGCCTTCCCCCGGGTCGAGATATAGCGCATGCGCGGGTTATACCCTGAATAAAGAGTGGCGCGAAGTAGGCTTCTGCACTGTTTGCGTCACCCTTTTGCGGGCTGGCATGACGCCACACTCTTCCCGACCTCAGGGTAGGGTCTGAACAGAGAGAAGCGCGAGACGACAGGAGGCGTGAAACCTGCTGCGCTTACGTGGGTGGCGGGGTGGTGGGCAGCGTCAGTTTGTAAACGGTTACCGGCCATTCGACTAAGGATTTCCCGTTCTGGAAGGCTGCCGTGTGGTTCAGCTGGGCGGCAGGAACATACAGATGGCCGGTTGTGTCCAGACCAGGTGTGGCGGGCCATTTCAGGCGTGGGTCGGTTATCAAACGCCGTGGAATACGGCCTACTGTATAGCTGAGAATGCTGCCGGTGCTGATATCTGACCAGTACAGCGTGCCGTCCGGCCCGATGGTCATGCCACCCAGAGACGGCGTTTTATACCACTGCGTCACGCTTTCTTCCATGGCGGCAGGGGTGACATCCGGGTCTGTGAAAATGGTTGTTTCCACTCGGGAGAGGTAGCCACCGGGGGGCTGTACCACAATCCATTTTCCGTCCGGGCTGACGGCGATCATGCTGGAGTCAATGGCCAGCAGATTTCCGTTTGCCGTGGTAACCGGGCCATCGGGCGTCACGATGGGGCGTGTCGCGCTGATGGCAGGATGCCGGTCCAGAAAACGGTGGGCGGAGGCGGAGGGAAGGTCAATCACCAGCACACCCGCAACGCCAGAATCGGCCACATAGGCCGTGTTTTCGTGCACGGCCACGCCTGAGAGAACGCTGTCCTTGTGCAGGGCTGAGGCTTCAATGGGCACAACACGCACCACGGTATTCTGTCTGGTATCAATCTGGATCAGTTTGGCCGGGGCAACAGCAGCGGCTTTATGATTGGGCACGCCACTATCCAGCACCCATAAGGTGCCATCTGCCAGAAGGGTCATGCCCGCAATGGAGACAATGCGTTTGCTGGCATCGCCGTCTTCCGCGTTCCATGCGGCATCAGGATAAGGCGCAAAACTGCCATCTGCAGAGCGCACGGACAACTGCGGTCCGGTATTGCCTACCCAGATTGGGGCTTCCAGCAGCGCACGGCCACCCGGCAGCATGACCACCGCATCCCAAACCTGTTTGTCAGATTGCGTGAACGGCTCCAGCGCGGAGGCAGGAAGCTCCGCCACTTTGGGCATATGCACAGCGAGCGCCGGACGTGCCGGCTGCAACAGCGTGAGGCTGACGGTGGCGAGGGCAGCCAGAACGACACGGCCTGCCGTGCGGGATGAGGGCTGAACGGAGCAGAGATCAGGGAGCGCCTTATGGCGTGTCGGCAGAAGCATGGGCGTAGTCTCAGCCTGTTTTGATGTCTCCTACAACCGCATTCTTCGCATGGCGCACGGGAGCGGAGCGAAGAAGCGGCTGGAGACGCAGAGACTCAGGCGTCTGGTGCACGATCCAGATAGCGGCGGCGCACATGTGCCAGATAGGCATCTGCGCTGAGTGGGGCACCTGTTGCTGCCCGGATGATCTCCGGCATGGACGCACTGCTGGCGCGGCTGTGGACATTGGTACGCAGCCATTGCATCAGCGGCGCAAAATTACCTTGCGCGATGGCAGGAGCCAGACTGGCATCCTGCTGATACGCGGCCGTGCGCAACTGTGCGGATGCCAGAGCGCCAAGAGCATAACAGGGGAAGTAACCAAACAGCCCCTCGGGCCAGTGGATATCCTGCAAACAACCTCGCCGGTCATCGGGCACACTCAAACCCAGCAGACTGTGGATTCCGTCATTGAAAGCGGCAGGCAGATCACGCAGCGCAAGATCTCCCTTTATCATCGCTTTTTCGAGGTCATAGCGGATGAGAATATGGGCCGGGTAGGTCACTTCATCCGCGTCCACCCGGATCAGGCCCGGCTGAACGTGGGTCAGCAGACGGTGCAGATTGTCTGGCTGCCACGCTGGGGTGGTTTCTGCTACCTCAAAAGTCTGACGCAACAGAGGGGCAACCCACTCAACAAACGCGCGGGATCGGCAGACCTGCATTTCAACCATCAGGGACTGGCTTTCATGCACGGTCATGCCAGCGGCCCGTCCCACAGGTTGCGAGAGCCAGTTCTGCGGCAGGCCCTGTTCATACATGGCGTGCCCGGTTTCATGCAGCACACCCATCATGGCCGGAATGAAGTCTTCTTCATCATACCGGGTGGTCAGGCGGACATCGTGGGTGGCCCCTCCGCAGAAGGGGTGTGCACTCACGTCCAGCCGCCCACGGGTCATGTCAAACCCAAGCTGCTGCATCAGTCTGCGCCCGAGAGCCTCCTGCCGTGCAATGGGGAACGGACCTTCAAGGGGAATGCTGGCAGGCAAGGAAGCCTGTTTTTCCAGCACCGCGGCAATCAGGCCGGGCAGTTCCGTGCGCAGGCGGGCAAAAATGGGGTCAATATCTGTTTGCCGCGTGCCGGGATCAAACGAATCCAGCAGGGCATCGTAGGGAGACAGGCCTAGAGCAGCCCCCTTGGCCTCTCCTACCTGTCGGGTAAGGTTCAGGACTTCGGTCAGATGCGGCAGAAAACCGGCAAAGTCACTGTTCTGCCGGGCTTCGCGCCACGCCATCTCACTCCGCGTTGTGGCTTGGGTGCAGGCTTCCACCAGATCGCCCGGCAGGGCTGTGGCGTGGGTATGAACGCGGCGCATTTCGGCCAGATTGGCGCGTCGCCATGGGTCCTCACCAGCGTCGGCCTCGGCCAGAAGGTCGGCCATTTCCGGTGCTGTCAGGATTTCGTGACGCAATCCTTCCAGAATGGCCAGATTATCCGCACGGCGGTCCGCCGTGCCGTGGGGCATCATCACTTCCTTGTCCCAGCACAGGATGCCAAGGGCATCGCTCAGGGAGGAAAGACGGGCAAAGTGGCGTTCAAGGCTCTGATAGGCTTTATTCATGGGACCGGATCATAAATCAGGAACCTGCCGGACGGAATGACCTGAACAGGACAAACCGACCAAAAACGCGGCAGGTGCGTTGCGCGCTGCATAGTTACCAAGGAGCCCCACTGCTTATGCCCTCTCGCTCCCAGACCACTACAGAACCTTCCGTTTCTGCTGCTCTGGCTTTGCTGGGTATGGGCAATGCGGAGAAAGCGGCCGAGATGCTGCGTGGCCTGCTGCGTGACAACAGCGCAGATGCCGAGGCATGGCATGCCATGGCCTGCGTTGCACGGGCAGGGGGAGAAAACCAGTCTGCCGTTGGGCTTGCTGGCCGGGCTATCCAGATCAGCCCCGAGCCGCATTTTCATATTACTTTAGGGCTGGCGCTGCTGGCGCTGAAGCATCAGGAAGCGGCCCGTGCGGCTGTACATGTTGCTGTATTGGGCACGCCGCGAGACCCCCGTGCGCATCAGGCCATGGCAGAGGTTCTGGAGGCACAGGGGCGCGTGGACGATGCCGGGCAGGCTTTGCGCAATGCCTTGCGGCTTCGGCCCCTGGAGGCCGTAAGGCATCTGGAGCTTGCAGCCTTTCTGGCCCGGCATGGGCAGACCGGGGAGGCAGTGAGCGCCTCGGAAAAAGCCTTAGCACTCGCGCCGCAGGATACTTTCACACAAAACCAGCATGCCCTGTTGCTGGAGCGCACGGGCCGCATGGCGGAAGCGGAGCCTTATTTTGCCGCCGTTGCCGCAGCACTACCGCATGATGCTGCCGCACTTGCCAATTACGGGGCTGCTCTCTTCTCCACCGGGGCGTTTGAGACGGCTCGTTCCGTGCTGGAGGAGGCCATTGCGCTCAGGCCAGACTCTGCAGAAACGCGCGGCAATCTGGGGTTGGTGCTCATGGCGCTGGGGGCACTGCCACAGGCCGCGGAAGAACTGAAGGCCGCTCACAAACTGCGGCCCGAGGATGTGCGGTTGGCGGTGAATTACGGCACCGTTCTGGCTGATCTGGGCAGGCGCGATGAAGCCGAGGCACTGTTCCGGAACGGTATGGCCTCGGCAGCATCAGAGCAGGACAGGGCGCGGGCGGTGTTCAATCTGGGCACGCTTCTGCTGGCGGAAGGGCGCTTTCATGAAGGATGGCTGCGTTTTGAAGCCCGCAAGCTGATATTGCCTGCGGGCAGGACGGAAAATCTGCCATCATGGGATGGCCAACCGCAGCAGGCTCCTGTGCTGATTTATGCCGAACAGGGGTTGGGCGATACGCTCCAGTTTCTGCGTTATGTCCTCCCGGCTGCCGCATGTGCTCCCGTCATTCTGGCTGTGCCGGACGGGTTGCAGACTCTGGTGGCCGCAACGGCATATGGACAGCACCCGAAAGTGACAATGTTGCCCGTTAAAGCAAAAGCGCAGGATCTTGGCGCGATTGCTGCGTGTTCGCTGCTGAGCCTGCCTCATGTGCTGGGGCTTGATGCGCCTCTGCCATGGCAGAATGTATGTGATCCTGAGATTTGGGCAGACACAGATACCCAGAGCGACGACGAAACACTTTTGAAGGTTGGTCTGTGCTGGTCAGGTAATCCCAATTACCGTTTTGATCGTCGTCGTTCACTTACGCCGGATGCGCTTGCTCCTCTGGCGCACGTGGAAGGGCTGAGTTTTCAGTCTCTCCAGAAACAGGGGGCGCTTCCAGATTTTCCCGTAACGCCTTTGCCAGAGGGAGACATGCTGGTTACGGCCCGCGTGATAGCCGGGCTGGATATCGTGATTACGGTTGATACGGTTATTGCTCATCTGGCTGGCATGATGGGAAAACCCGTATGGCTGCTTAACCGTTTTGGTGGAGACTGGCGGTGGGAGGAAGGGTCGAGCCGGAGGGATGCTGAGGGCGACTCTCACAATCTCTGGTATCCGAGTCTTCGGGTTTTCACGCAGCCTGAACCGGGGGAGGGAGCCGCACCCTGGGCTGAGCCCGTAGAGGCGTTGACTCATGCCTTGCGCGCTCTTGTGCGCGAGAGTGCAGGAAGGCGGTTGCTCCGCCAGAAGACGCCCTTATGATAATGGGATGAAACGTTATTCTCCTGAGGGCGCCACCCCCGCCATGGCGCAATGGTTTGCGCTGAAGGCGGAAAATCCTGAAGCCCTGCTGTTTTTTCGCATGGGCGATTTTTACGAGCTGTTTTTTGACGATGCGACAGCCGCAGCCGCAGCGCTGGATATCGCGCTGACAGCACGCGGCACCCATGCTGGTGAGCCAATCTCCATGTGTGGTGTGCCGGTTGCAGCGGCTCCGGCCTATCTGGCGCGCCTGATTCGCCGGGGCTTCCGTGTGGCTGTGGCCGAACAGACGGAGGCGCCGCGCAAGGGGAAAGGCGCGGCCAAAGGCCCATTGGCGCGTGCTGTGGTGCGGGTTGTCACCCCCGGCACGTTGACGGAAGATGAACTGCTGGAACCCGGCCGTTCCAATCTGCTGCTGGCGCTGGTGGAAGGTCCGGCCTCCACAGGCCGAGGCCGCAAAGGCAAGGGCGCGGAAAAAGCTCAGAAAGTGAAGGCGGATACGCCGCTTGGGGCTGCGTGGATTGATGTGTCCACAGGTTTGTTTGAAACGGCAAGTGTAACGCAGGCTTCCCTTGCAGGTCTGCTCGGGCGGTTGGACCCGGCGGAAATTCTGGCCCCAGCCGATCTGGCGCTGGGAGATTTTGACGCTTGTCGTGCACCGGAGGTTCTGGTGCCGGGGGTAGAAGCCGCCCGCCAACGACTGGCGTCTGCATTTGATGTCGCCAGCGTAGATGCGTTTGGCACATTCTCGGATGAGGAAGCCATGGCCGCTGCTGTGGCCGTGGATTATGTGCAGCGCAGTCAGGCCGGAAAGCTGCCCCGGTTGACGCACCCTACACCGCAGACGGATGGCGGTATTCTGGGCATAGATCCGGCCACCCGCGCCAGCCTTGATCTGCTGCGCGCGCGGGATGGCGGGATGGAACACACGCTGTTTTCCGCAGTGAACCAGACCGTAACCGCCGCAGGTGCGCGGCTGATGGCGGAATGGCTTTCGGCTCCTCTGACCGATGTTGTTCGTATTGCAGCCCGTCAGGACGGTTGGTGTTGGCTGCGGGACTCCACCAGTTGCCACACAGCGTTGCGGGAGGCCCTGAAAAAAGCACCGGATGTTGCACGTGCCTTAGGGCGGTTGTCTCTGGGGCGCGGGCAACCGCGTGATCTTTCTGCCATTCGGGATGCCCTGCACGCTGCGCGGGCAGCCGCAGCAGCTTTGGGTGATGTCTCTCGCCTGCCGCCCTATCTGGCGAAAGCAGCGGCAAGCCTTGGCGGTGCGCAGGAACTGGAAGCCGAACTTGTTCGGGCGCTGGCGGAAGACCTCCCGGCCCGGTTGGATGATGGCGGCGTGATTGCAGCGGGCTATGATGGAGAGCTGGATGGCTACCGTGGTCTCCGTGACAATTCCCGCCGTGTTGTGGCCGGATTACAGACCGAATATGCCAGCCGCTATGGCGTTGCCAGTCTGAAGATCAAACATCATGCCCAGTTGGGTTATGTGATTGAGGTACCCGTAGGGGCAAGCAGCCGCATGAAAGACCGGGACGATCTGATGTTCCGGCAAGGCACGGCCAGCAATGCCCGTTTTTCCACCGAAGAACTGGCAGGGCTGGACGCGCGTATCGCTGAAGCGGCCGAACGTGCCGCAGCGCGGGAAAAAGCAGTTTTTAACGCATTGGTGGATGCTGTTCTTGCAGAACAGACGCTGCCTGTGCTGGCTAAGGCGCTTGCCGTGCTGGACGTACAGCAATCCTGCGCCATGCTGGCGGCTGGCGGAAGCTGGTGCCGCCCCGATGTGACAGATGATACCGCGTTTGATCTTCAGGCCTGCCGTCATCCGGTCGTGGAATCCGCTCTGCCCAAAGGCACGCGCTTTACGCCCAACGGCTGTGATCTTTCTCCCAATCGTCGCGTGATGTTGCTGACCGGGCCGAACATGGCCGGTAAATCCACCTTTTTGCGGCAGACAGCCCTTGCGGTGATTCTGGCACAGGGCGGTTTTCCTGTGGCGGCGGAAAAAGCCACCATCGGCGTGGTGGACCAGCTTTTTTCTCGTGTTGGGGCATCGGATGATCTGGCGCGTGGCCGCTCCACCTTCATGGTGGAAATGACGGAAACAGCCGCCATACTCAATCAGGCCGGGCCCCGGTCTCTTGTGGTGGTGGATGAGATCGGGCGTGGCACTGCCACGCTGGATGGACTGGCCATTGCGTGGTCCGTGCTGGAGGCTCTGCATTCAACAGTGCGCTGCCGTGCAATTTTTGCAACGCATTTCCACGAACTGGCCGATCTTGTGGATACCCTGCCACGATTGGCTCCGCACACCATGGCGGTGCGGGAATGGCGCGGGCAGATCGTTTTTCTGCACGAAGTCCTTGTGGGATCAGCAAAAAAAAGCTGGGGTGTGCATGTGGCGCGGTTGGCGGGTGTGCCTGCATCCGTTGTGGACCGTGCCGGACGACTGCTGAAGGAGCTGGAACGCGAGCATGCCACAGGCCCCAAACCGCTACCCTTGTTCGACACGCAGAAGATATTACCGCATGAAGAAGAAAATACGTTAAGAAAGCGTTTGTCAGAGGTAGATCCGGATACCCTTACACCGCGTGCGGCGCTAGATATTCTGTACGAGCTTCATAAACAGGCCGTTCAGGAAGAAGGCAGTCCCGTTCAGGGGTAATTTGGACTTCCATAAAAAAGACTGTCCTCAGGAGCAGAATCCGACCGCAATGTCGACTTCCCCCGCACCAGCTGCCTTCGGGCAGCCCGATGTCACCGCACTCGCTCTCCTGACCCCGGAGGGGCTGGCGGCTTGCCTTGCCCGGGAATTAAGGGACGCCACACCGGAAGAGGCGGCCATTCCCCCGCGTGATGAGGCTGTCGCCATTTTTCGGCGGTATCTTGGCCGGTATCAGGCAGATGTTCGCAGCCGGTTTGAGCAGCATGTGCTCAAGGGCACAGGTGCTGCCAAGCTGATTGCCGCCTTTACGGATGTGATGCTGCGCAGCATTGTGGACTTGGCTTTAAGAGCCACCGGACAGGCCGATGGGCTGGAGGAGATTGTCGCGGGATACCGGCCTGCTGGGCGTTTGGTGGTAGCGGCTACGGGCGGGTATGGCCGTGGGCTTCTTGCTCCGTTCAGCGATATTGATCTGCTGTTTCTGACAGAAGAAGACAATGTGGAAACGGCCCACCGGCTGGTGGAATATGTTCTCTATTTTCTGTGGGATCTGGGCGTAAAAGTCGGGCACGCTACGCGCACCATCAGCGAATGTATTGAAGAAGCGCGCAAGGATACCACGGTGCGTACCGCCTTGCTGGATGCGCGCCTGCTGGCGGGTGATGCCGCGCTCTTTGCCATGTTTGAAGCCCGCTACATTGTCGCGTGCGTGGAAGCCGGACCGGCTGGATTTATTCAGGATAAACGGCGTGAGCGGCTGGAACGACACCGCCGGTTTGGAGACAGCCCCTATCTGGTCGAGCCCAATATCAAGGAAGGGCGCGGCGGCCTGCGGGATCTGCAAACGCTGTACTGGATGTGCCGCAACACGTTTGGCACGCGCCATGTGACAGACCTGCTGGCCCCGGACTTTATCTGGATGGGGATTCTGACCGAGCAGGAAGCCGCCCGTGCGCGCCGCTCGTGGGATTTCCTGTGGACGGTGCGGTTGCATCTTCACTATGTGGCTGGTCGTGCGGAAGAACGGCTGACCTTTGACATGCAACCCGTTATCGGCGCGCGCATGGGCTATACGCGCCATGGTCGCCAGAACGGCGTTGAGCGCTTCATGCGCCATTACTTCCTGACGGCGCGTGAAGTCATGCGCCTGACCCATGTGCTTGAACCAGCCGTGCTGCGGCAGGCACAGGGGCCGGTAGCTACGGCTGCCAAGCCGGATGAGGCCATGCGGGAAGCAGGCTTTACGTTGCTGGATGGGCAGATTCTGCCCGAACGGGGTATCTCGTTCGATCAGGAACCCATCAGAATGATGCAGTTGCTTGACTGGGCGCGCCTGCGGCGCAGACCGCTGCATCCGCTGGCCCGGCATCAGTTGATCCGCTGGGAGCGTCGGGCTGTTGCGTTGCGTGATGACCCGGAAGCGGCGCGTATTTTTCTGGATTTGCTGTGCGGGGAAACAACTTCTCTCGAACCCCCACGTCGCCGGAAGGAAGCTGCTGCGCCGGAGGGAGAGGGGGCTGCCGCGGCTGTTCCCTCTTACGAACAGCATACACCACCCGGTCATGCGCACTGGCTTCATATCCTGAATGAAACCGGCATTTTTGGCCGTCTTATTCCGGACTGGGCCCGTATTGTGGGCCAGATGCAGTTTGATACCTATCATGTGTTTACCGTGGATGAGCACACGATAGAGGCCGTCCGCATTATGGATGAAGTGGCCTCCGGCCGCATGGCGGATGAAATTCCGGTTGCGTATGAGTTGGTAAAGGGGCTGCATTCCCGCCGGGCGCTGTATATGGCCGTGCTGCTGCATGACATTGCCAAGGGCCGGGGTGGCGATCATTCGGAGATTGGTTCGGAAATAGCCGCCGATCTCTGCCCTCGGCTGGGGATGTCCGGCGAGGAAACGGAAACGGTTTCCTGGCTTGTGCTGCATCATCTGCTGCTGAGCCATACTGCGTTCCAGCGCGATATTGATGACCCCAAAACCATTCTGGACGTTGCGGATATCGTGCAGTCACCGGAACGGCTGCGCCTGCTGTTGCTGCTGACCATTGTAGATATGCGCGCCGTCAGTTCCCGTGTGTGGAATGCGTGGAAAGCCACGCTGCTGCGGGAGCTTTATGTGCGCGTGGCAGAAGTGCTGGCGGGCGGGCTGGCCACAACCGAGCGCGATGTGCGCGTACGCCACGCCAAGGAAATCACGGCTGAAATTCTGGCCGAAGATGGTGTGCCGGAAAGCGACATCAACCGCTTTCTTGATCTGGGCTATGCCGGTTACTGGCTCTCCTTCGATCATGAGACACACAAACGCCATGCCCGTCTGATCCGCGAGGCTGATGCCAAGGATGCGCCGCTGACGGTTGAGGTGCTGCCTCTGCCTGCGCGCGGGGTGACGGAAGTGACCGTCTATACCATTGACGTTCCCGGCCTGTTTTCCAAAATTGCCGGTGCATTGGCGTTGGCCGGCGCGTCCATTGTGGATGCGCGTATTCATACCATGATGCACGGCATGGCACTGGATACCTTCTGGATTCAGGATACGGCAGGCAGCGCGTATGAGGAAACCCATCGGCTTGCGCGTCTGTCTTCCCTTATTGAACAGGCCCTGAGCGGTCAGCTTGATATCGGGACGGAAATTGCCCGGGCCGGGTTTGGCCATATGCCGCTGCGGATGCGGGCCATCCACGTGCCGCCGCGTGTGGTGATCGATAACGGTGCATCCAATACGTACACCGTGATCGAGATTAACGGGCGGGACCGCCCCGGCCTGCTGCATGACGTTACAGCGGCCATGAGCGAGGAAAACCTTCAGATCGCCTCAGCCCATATTACCACTTATGGCGTGCGGGCTGTTGACGTTTTCTATGTGAAAGATCTGTTCGGGCTCAAAATTACAGACAAGAAGCGGCTGGACGAAATCCGTGACCGTTTGCTGTCCTGCATGAAAGCAGCCGAAGCAGAAGCCAAGGCACTGTTGGACGCACGCCTGTCCGCCTGAGCGGTAGCATAAGACTGTATGAAAAAGGGCAGTAGCACCCGGATGAGTGCACTGCCCTTTTTCATGAGGTTTGGCTGCCGTTTCAGGCTGGCACAGTGACGTGCTCCTTGCCCGGACTCGCCGGGGAGAGGCCACGCGCCAGCCCGTTCTGCAAGGCACGGCCCTCGGCGGAGTGTGGGTCAATCAGCCCATGGCGTAGGAAGAGATCAATCAGCACGAGGTTCACGTTGAATTTGAACTCGTCGGTGTCCCGCACCAGTGCCAGCACGTCTTCCAGCTTCATCAGGCTGAAGGATTCCACTTCTCCGTCAGCCGCAACGGGTTCAAAGCTTTCCGGCAGAAACAGATCATAGCAATACAGGATATCGCGCCGCAGCCCTTCAGGGCGGTTGAGAGCGTAGAGAATCCGCCCCACTTCCTTGGCGTGTGCTGCCAGTTCCGGGCCAATGCTCGCTTCTTCAGCCGCTTCTTTCAGCAAAGCCTCAGCAGGGGAATGGCCCGCTGGCACCCCGCCTGCCACCAGATGGTCCAGCTTGCCGGGGTCCAAGCGCTTGTTGCGGGCGCGGCGGCCTGTCCACAGATAAAGTCCGTCCGATTTGCGGACCAGCCCGTTCATATGCACACCGATTGCCACCAAACCGAACAGTGGCAGGGCCCCCCGGTCAATACGGGCAATCACAGGCTGGTCCAGATCAGTCATCACATCAAACAGTTCATGATGTGATCGGTAAAACCCTTCCTGAGCCAGTTTTTCCCCCAGCGCTTCCAGTTCCGCCGGGTTGGCAAGGGCAAATCCCTTGGTGCGGGAGCCGAGACCTTCCTGCTCAAGCCGATCGGCGATGGCTGGGTCAATCCAACCAGCCAGTTTGTCACCAAGCGAGAAAGGAAAACGGTCTCCGGGCACGACGGCGGTGTTGCACAGCCTGAGATGACGAAGAAAAGGCATATCGTCGGACGGCATTCAGAATCCTGTCGTGCTGGTGAAGAAAA
Organism: Acetobacter senegalensis; assembly: GCF_001499615.1. Lineage (NCBI taxonomy): Bacteria > Pseudomonadati > Pseudomonadota > Alphaproteobacteria > Acetobacterales > Acetobacteraceae > Acetobacter > Acetobacter senegalensis. The sequence goes on from NZ_LN606600.1 coordinate 3,018,216, forward strand.
AAGAGGATTATGCAACTTTATATCTGGTCTGCGCGCGGCAGTGGCAAGGTGCAGCGGGGTTGCAAAATACGGAAGGCATGTCACATCCGGCTTATGTCACCTCGTCAACGTCGTATTTCCGGGCCGCCAGAACAGTCGGCTTCCGTCACGCTCTCTCGTCTCTTGCCGTATCTCTGGCCCCGTGAAAACCGGAGCCTGCGGTGGCGCGTCATTCTGGTCCTGCTGGTCATGGTGGGGGGGGAACTGGCGACCCTTGCCGTGCCTCTGGCCTACAGCAAGGTGGTGGACCGGCTTTCCCATCCGCAGAGTCTGGCCTTGGCACCTGTTGCCCTGATTATCGGATACGGGTTGGTCAGGCTGGTTTCGGCCGCCCTGACCAACTTGCGCGATTCCCTTTTTGCCCCTGTGCGCTTCCGCGTGGCACGGCAGGCAGCCTTCCGCAGCTTTGAGCACATGCACAAGCTCTCCCTGCGCTTCCATCTTGACCGCCGCACCGGTGGCGTGACCCGTGCGATTGAACGCGGCACGGAAGGGGTGGAAACCCTGTTGCGCATGGGCATGTCTCTTTCCCCCACCATCTTGCAGGCCCTGTTGGTGGCTGTGGTGATCTGGCGGGTGTTTGACTGGCGCTATGTGGTGCTGATCGGGGTGATGATTGCCGCTTATATCGGCTTTACGGTGAAGTTCACTGCATGGCGTCTGGGCATCCGCCGCGAGATGAACGAAACGAATAGTGAAGCAACCGGCAAGGCGCTGGACAGCCTGCTGAATTATGAAACCGTCAAGTATTTTGGCAACGAGGCTCATGAGGCAAAACGGTATGATAACGCACAGGCCCGTTATGAGCAGGCGGCCCGCAAGACCCAGTATTCCCTTGGCCTGCTGAACTTTGGGCAGGCCGCGATTATTGCGGTTGCCCTCACGCTTATCATGCTGCTGGCCGGACGGGATGTGGAAGCCGGGCGAATCAGCGTGGGGCAGTTCGTGATGGTGAACACCTATCTGCTGCAGCTTTATGGGCCACTGAATTTTCTGGGGTCTGTCTATTCAGCCATACGCACGGCCATGGTTGATCTGGAGCACATGTTCGGGCTGGTGGAAGAAGATGTGGAGGTCGCTGATCCTCTTCATCCGCTACCCATTGCCGCGCACCTTCAGGATTCGGACGCCGCGGAAGTGGAATTCCGGGATGTGCGTTTTGGATACGGCCCAGAGCGCGAGATTCTGCATGGGGTCAGCTTTGTTGCTCAACCTGGCAAGAAGCTGGCGATTGTGGGTTCCACAGGGGCTGGTAAATCAACCATCAGCCGCTTGCTGTTCCGGTTTTATGATGTCTGGTCCGGCGCGGTTATGGTGGACGGCCATGATGTCCGCGCCTATCGGCAGGCGGATCTGCGCGCGGCCATTGGTGTGGTGCCGCAGGATACCGTCCTGTTTAACGAGACCATAGGTTACAACATTGCCTATGGCCGCCTTGATGCAAGCCCGAGCGCGGTGGAGCAGGCAGCGCGACTGGCCCAGATTCACGATTTCATCATGTCCCTGCCTGAGGGGTATAATACGCAGGTGGGTGAGCGTGGGTTGAAGCTTTCTGGCGGTGAAAAGCAGCGCGTGGCCATTGCCCGGACGATTTTGAAAGACCCACGCGTTCTTGTGCTTGACGAGGCCACAAGCGCGTTGGACACACATACCGAACAGGAGATTCAGGTTGCTCTGAAAACCGTCTCCGCACGGCGCACTACACTTGTGATTGCTCACCGACTATCCACCATTGTGGACGCGGATGAGATTCTGGTGATGGGGCAGGGGCGTGTGCTTGAACGTGGCACGCATGAGGCCCTGCTTGCCGCAGGAGGGCACTATGCAGCCATGTGGGCTGCTCAGGGTGCGGAAGGTGTTACAGAGCGTCTGGCAGAGGCTGTGTCCCGTTAGGGAGATGGCCCGTATGGAGACGAATCGCAAGGCGGCGGGAAGGCTCGGCGTATCCTTGCTAGGAAAGAAAAGGATGAAGATTTCATGACGGATACGGCAGGAAATACACCCGCGTCAGGTAATGCCCCCGAAGTGCCTGATGATCTGGCCCGGTGCGCTGTGGTCATTGAAAGTGCGGTTGAGCACCTGATCAAGGAAAAGCAGCCCCCGCTGGCTATTGCCTCAGCCTTGCTGGGCGGTTCGCTGGGTTTGCTTGCGCGCAGCATGGACAAGGATACCATTCTGCGCATTCTTGATTCAGCCGCTCAGAGCGTGCGCTCAGGCGATGTTCATGCTTCCATGGCCGGAGAAAACGGCCCTGAAAGCGAGAAAGCCTGAGGTCAACCCTTGACGGAAGGCCGTGGCTCAGCCATAAGCCGCGCCAATCCTGAATGTGGTCGCCGGGCAAAATCTGTCTCGGCCCTCTGTTTCTATTAGACAAGGATGAGACAATGTCCCGTCGCTGCCAGATTACCGGCAAAGGCGTGCTGACCGGCAATAACGTCAGCCATGCCAACAACAAATCCCGTCGTCGTTTCCTGCCTAACCTGCAGGAAGCGTCCCTGACCTCTGAAACGCTAGGCACTGCTGTGCGTATGCGTGTCAGCACCCGCGGCCTGCGCACCATTGAGCACAATGGTGGCCTTGACGCCTTCCTGACCAGCACGCCTAACCGCAAGCTGCCGGAAGAAGCACAGGTGATCAAACGCCGCGTGCTGCGCGTTCAGGCCAAAAAGCAGGCTGCTGCTGGCGCCTGATTCAGGGGTTCTGCCTAATTCTGCAGTTTCCGGACCTGTCATGATCTGACCGGCCCGGTTTCTGTGGTTCAGGCGTCTGGCAGGGTGTCAGCGCCTTACGTCTATCGGCCGGTTTCCGGCAGCCGGGCTATCTGGGTTTCTCAGGTGCCAGCACGGTGTTCGGCGGCCACAGGCGCGAAGGAAATTCCATCGCGCCTGACCTGTTTTCTGGAGGTTTTCGTGTCCGCCAAATCCGAACTGTCAAAGATCCGCAATATCGGGATCACCGCGCATATTGACGCGGGCAAGACAACCACGACTGAACGTATCCTTTACTACACCGGCGTGTCTCACAAGATTGGTGAAGTGCACGAAGGCAACACCACCACTGACTACATGGCTCAGGAACGTGAACGCGGTATCACGATTACCTCCGCTGCCGTGACCTGTGTGTGGAACGACCACCGCATCAACATCATCGATACCCCCGGACACATCGACTTCAACATCGAAGTGAACCGTTCGCTGCGCGTGCTCGATGGTGCCGTGTTCATCATTGAAGGTGTGGCCGGTGTTCAGCCGCAGTCTGAAACCAACTGGCGTCTGGCTGACCGCTACAAGGTGCCGCGCATCATCTTCATCAACAAGCTGGACCGTACCGGTGCAGACTTCTACCGTGCATTCGACACGCTGAAAGAAAAGCTGGATATCGTTGCTATCCCGCTGCAGCTGCCGATTGGTGCGGAAGACCAGTTCCTCGGCGTTGTGGACCTTGTTGAAATGAAGGCCATCGTCTGGGAAGGCGGTGAACTGGGCGCGAAGTTCCATGATGAGGAAATTCCGGCTGATCTGAAGGAAAAGGCTGCTGAAGCCCGCCAGAACCTGCTCGACACCGCTCTGGCTGTCGATGACAAGGCTATGGAAGAGTACTTCGAAAACGGCGATGTTTCTGTTGAAACGCTGAAGCGCTGCATCAAGAAGGGTGCCATCTCCGGCGAATTCCGTCCGGTTCTGTGTGGCACGGCCTTCAAGAACAAAGGCGTTCAGCCGCTTCTTGACGCCATTATCGATTACCTGCCGGCTCCTGATGACGTTGAAGGCATTCGTTGTGCTCCGCCGGAAGGTGAAGAAGAAAACGAAAACGCCCAGCCCATCATCCCGGTTGACCCCGATGGCAAGTTTGCTGGTCTTGCGTTCAAGATCATCAACGACAAATACGGCACACTGACCTTTGTGCGCGTCTATCGTGGCGTTCTGAAAACGGGTGATACCGTGCTGAACACCACCAAAGGCCACAAGGAACGTATCGGCCGTATCTATCAGATGCATGCTGACAAGCGTGAAGAACTGACTGAAGTTCACGCTGGTGATATTGCTGCGTTTGTTGGCCTGAAAGACAGCCAGACGGGTGATACGCTGGCAGATCCGGCAGATCCGGTTGTTCTTGAACGCATGACCTTCCCGGTTCCGGTTATCGACATCTCTGTTGAACCGAAAACCAAGGACGCCGTGGAAAAGATGACGCTGGCCCTACAGAAGCTGGCTGGTGAAGATCCTTCCCTGCAGTTGAAGACCGATCAGGAAACGGGTCAGACCATTCTGTCCGGTATGGGTGAACTGCACCTCGACATCATCATCGACCGTCTGCGTCGTGAATATGGTGTGGATGCAAACGTTGGTGCGCCGCAGGTGGCGTATCGTGAAACCATCACCAAGCCGCATACTGAAACCTACACCCACAAGAAGCAGTCTGGTGGTTCCGGTCAGTTCGCTGAAGTGAAGATTGCTTTCGAACCGCTTGAACGGAACGAAGACATCCAGTTTGAAAACAAGGTTGTCGGCGGTACCGTGCCGAAGGAATATATTCCTGCGGTTGAAAAAGGTATTCGCGTTCAGTCTTCCACAGGTGTTCTGGCAGGCTTCCAGACGGTGGACTTCAAGTTCACGCTGCTTGACGGTAAGTACCATGACGTTGACTCGTCCGCTCTGGCGTTCGAAATCGCGGCAAAGGCTTGCTTCCGTGAAGGCATGAAGCAGGCTGGTCCGGTTATTCTTGAACCGATCATGGATGTGGAAGTAACCACCCCGAACGATCACGTTGGTGACGTGGTGGGTGATATCAACCGCCGTCGTGGCATGATCCAGAGCCAGGAAACGTCTGGTTCCACGGTTATGGTGCGTGCTCATGTGCCGCTGAAAGAAATGTTCGGTTACATTTCTCACCTGCGTTCCATGACGAAGGGTCGTGCATCCTTCACCATGCAGTTCCACCACTACGATCCGGTGCCGCGCAACGTGGCAGAAGAAATCATGGCTCAGTCCAAGTAATCTTCTTTCTGGTGACAGAGTTTCAGAAAAGCCGCTCCATCCGGGGCGGCTTTTTTTGTATCTGTCCTCCAGCCGTTTTCTCCTGACTGTAAGAACAGGGCGTTCCTGATCGTGAGATTTGTCGTTCCTCAAAAAATTCTCTTCCTCTTTGCCTGGCTCAGCGTCCTTTTGGTGATTGCGCTGTATGCCGGACTGATGCCCTTGGCCCGGTGGCAGGGGGACGAATACGGTTATGGGGTCATGCTGCGTGAACAGGGGTTGGCTGGTGTTCTTGGCCGGATAACATCCTGGAGCCCTCGGCCCGTTGGTGAACTGGTGAGCGCTAGTTACCTCTGGCTGGCTGATGGGCATGGAACGCCACTTGTTGCGGCGTTCCTGTTTGTGGTGTGGGGGAGTGCGCTGGCTCTTCTCTGGTGGGTAGGCAGAGTGACCCATCAGGAAAAAGCCGGGTTTGTGGCGTGTGTTCTTCTGGCCGTTTCCCTGCTGCTGTGCGGGCAGGCTGAAATGTTTTACTGGCCCATGGGGGCAGCCAGTTATGTGCCCTGCTGGGCTGCTTTGGCATCGGCAAGCCTTGTGCATAGGGCTGATGCAACCAGACACCGGTGGCTGATGGTATTCCTGCTTGTTGTTGCAGCCTGGAGCCAGGAAGCAGGCGCGTTGACTGTGCTGCTTTATACAGGCGCCTGTGTGATTCTGTATGGGGTGCGCAGGTCCCATTATGGACGGGCCATGTGCCTGCCTTTTCTGGCGACTATGTTTGTCGTGTTGACCAACATCACCCACCGGCTCGGCACCAAAACTGAGATATTTGACCAAACCAGTGGGTTAGGCGGGCATTGGGTGCCTAGCCTGCTGAAAGGTGGGCGTAGCCTCCTTATTGAAAGTCTGCATATTCCCGGCCTGCCGTTTGTTGCTTCTCTCGTGGTTATTGCATTGGTGCTGGTTTTTGCGGTGGGACAGAAACGGTCGTGCCCCCGCAACCGCGCCTGCTGGTTATGGAGCGGCGCTCTGTTAGGGGGAGCTTATAGTACTCTCGTGCTGGGTTATTACGAGTTCGGCACATTATGTTGCACACGCCACCACAACCTGCGTGAAGCCACTTATTTTCTGGTTCTTGTGACATTGGGCGGTGCTGTAGCAGCCTCTTTTGAGAGGCGCGCAGTTGCATATGGAGCGTTAGTGGCTGCTCTGGCCTGCCTTCTGGCTTACAGGTTGCCGGATATCCGGGCAGATTGGCAGATGCGGCAGCAGATCGTCGCGGATCGGGCGGATACATGGCAGTCCGGTCATGCACCCGGTTCGGCGATGACGCTCTATATGCCGCCCACCGGCCACATAACCAATTCAGATTGTCTTATGACCGGTGACTTTGATCTGAAAACGGCTCCATGGTGGGTGGAAGGAATTCTCCATTATTTTCACAAACAGCATCTTACGTTGGTGTGGCGTTAGGGGGGCTTTGGAAAATCTCTGTGAAGCCAAGCATAATATGCTGAAAGCCCCCACACTTGAGAAGCAACGTCGGAAAACAACTATTTTTGCGTGCAGGGTCTGGGGGCAGTAAGGCGATCAGTTTTGGAAAACGAATTTCCAAAAAGACCCTGATGAGTGTTCGTAGGAGCACCAATCTCTCAGGCGGTGCTTTTTCCGCCTGAATGGATGGTCTTTTGAGCGATCATTGTTTCAAACGCTCTTGCGCATCCTTTTGCCTTTCTCAGAAAATTTTCCCTCTTTTCTGGTTACGACGCATGCCAGTCCGGTGCGTATCGAAAACAGTTCCAAGCCGTTCTGCGCCTTATGGTTTTCGCAGGATGGTTATAGCGATTTGATAAAGAGTGGTGCTGATGAAGGTTTTTCCGTCAGAGACGAAAACCGAATCACGCATGCAGGGCCATCGGTTCTTAACGTGGATGGCCCTGCATGTATCAGTGTTCTTTATTTCTTGTTCTTGAGTTTTGCGTCCCATGCCGCCCGGACTTCGGCTGGTGTCATCTGTTTCTGCCCGCTCTTTTTGCTCTGTGGCGATGCAGATTTCTTGCCGCCAGTCGGGCGTGTTTTGGCAGACGACACACTTTGTTTTCCGGTGGAACCGCGTGCATGAGAGAGTGCTCCCGGCGCAATTCCAGCCGCCGGGTTATTGTTGACCTCCTGAACAGCCCGGCTGCAGAGAGATTTATCCCCTACGCCAATCTGAATTGTCGGGAGCAGCGCGAGCGGCGGGAAGACAAACCCCAGTCCGGTCGCCGCGGCCGCTCGGCCCAGAATTTCAGCACCGGGAAGAACGGTCGGGGATTTGATCGGCCCTGTAATGTGAAATGCGCCGGGAAGGGAGGCAACTGTCGGCCCCTGGGAGCGCGTAGTCAGCGCATAATCCAGTTTGTTTGTGCGGAAATTGATGGTGCCCTTGCCGAGCGTACGGGCTTCGCCCGTTTCAAGCAGTAGGGTATTGGTTGAAACAATGCCGTTTTTAAGCGGCATATCCGCAATAAAGCAGCGGATATCCGTATGGGAAGGCAGACCCAGCGCACTGAGCACAGCATTGGCCAGTTGCAGACCCAGCACATTTGGCAAAATGGCGGTAATATCGCCCCCCTGATCCAGCACCAGTGTCAGACCACCATTCCCTGCCGCCATCAGGGAAGCAATGGAATTGCCTTTGGCCTTAAGGGTCATATGGCCACCAATAATACCCTGTGCCTTTGAATCTGCGGTGGCCTGCATGATGCGGGACAGGTCAATTCGGGCAAAATCAATTCGGGCAGTGGTATCAAACAATTTGCCGTCCGGTTTCAGTGTGGCGGAACTGGCGAGCGTCCCTTGTCCCACGGCAAAATTCAGGCGTTTGAGATCAATTGCGCCATCCGTGACAAAAAATTCGGCATCAATATTATCAAGGGGCAGCCTCTGATTTTCAATATGGGCGCCACGATACGTAACATGCGCGTTCACGGCATTCAGCTTGGGAATGTTGATGGGCGTGTCGGGCAATACCGTATTGCTTTTGGCCTCCGCTTTTTCTTCGGCTTTTGTCTTGTTCGGTTTGGCTCCAATAAAGCCGCCCAGATCAACAAGGTTTACCTGTTTGGAGCGGAGATTAGCCTGAACAGACAAAGGTTTTTCATGAGGGTTAACCTCAATGGTGCCGCCAATGTCACTGGTGCCCATCTTGCCTTCAAAGTCTTTGAACACAATGTGTTCGCGTGCGTAATTCAGCATGCCTGAAATGGTGTAAGGCGGCGTGCGGGGAATGGGAACGCCCGTCAGCGGATAAAGCAAAGACATATCGGGGCCTGCAAAATGCAGTTTAAGCTGCGCACCGGCCAATGTAAGCGGGTGGACAACATTCCCTTTCAGCGTCGCCGTGGTGGGACCGTTCTGGACAAACAGATCAACCGGGTAGGGTTCTTTATCGGCAACAAAGGAGAGAACAGCCCCACCGACAAAGCGTGCTGTAATGGGTTGCTGGGCATAGCGCCCCTTGCCTGAAATGCGGAGAGTGCCCCGGCTTTTCTCGTCCGGCGGAGTGGTCTCAACCCCCATCTGCATGTCTGCCTGAAGGGGATCATGCCGCACATGTACCGCCCCATCTGAGATGCGCAGTTCAGTGATGTCAGGAAGAGTGCTGGTTGTGTCAGAACTTTTCTCATCCTGTGGCGCAGGTTTGCCGTCTTCAGTGAATGTGTAGTTATTCTCACCATTCTTGCGGGCTTGAATGTCCGCTTTCGGTTCAGTCAGCGCTATGAGCGGGATATGGAGCGCACGATGCCACAGGTAGGACCAGACATCGACTGAAACGGCGAGTTCTTTGGCTTCCGCAAACGGGTTTTTCTCGTCTGCAAAGGTCTTGGGCTGTTCAATGCGGAGGTTTTCCACCCGTACAGTTGTGACGCGCCCAAGGGCGACATGCAGATGTTCAATGGTGGTCTTGCGATGGAGCATTGCTGTCGCGCGGGAATTCACCAATGGCACGAACCAGTCCCATGACCAGAACAGTATCAGCAGGAGAATAGCGAGGAAGAAGGAGCCAAACCCTATCAGCACCGGATGCGATTTTCTGCGTGGCTGAGGGGGTGTTTCAGTCATAGTCGGGGCTCCTTGCTGGCGCGCGGCCGGGAAAAAAGACAAAAAGTTGAAATATATCCGTAAAAGGGAGGTCTCTCCCAGTTTTGCATCTATATGACAAGGCAAACGCTGTGTTTGGCTGACTGGTTCCGGTCAGAGGGCAGTCAAGGCATCTGGTATGCCGAGGGGCTGGAGCAAGTGTTCGTAAAAAAGACACGGGGCCCGAAAAGACACTGGCCCTCAGCGCGGAAGGTCGCTTAATCTTGAACAGAAGAGCCTGTCGGCAAGAGAGGTAGAAAGTGGCGGAAAAAAAAGACCGGTCAGCATATCGGGCAGAAGAGGATAAGAGCAGGTCATTCCCTGCTCTGTCAGGCAGGCAACGCCAGAGCGAGGAAAACATCCGTCTTTTCGACCGCAGACAGGCATTATGCCGATTTGTGGCCGCGGGCGCTGGGGCGGCGGGTATGCTGGCTGGGCAGCGTGCTTTTGCGCAGCAGATGTCTCTTCCCTTGGCGTCCTCTTCTCCAGACAGGTTGCCGCCGATCAATGGTGTGTATGACTGGCACGCCTTGACCCCCAACCCCAACGCCCTTGGAGAGCGAGGCTGGTGGTCAACAGGTGGATACGGGGTTTGTGCCGGGACAGGGACGAGCGCAGATCTATTTTGCCTCTGCCGGGCAGGGCGTTCCGGTTATCCTGCTGCATGATGGTTTGGCGAACTCTGATTACATGAGTGACCTTGCGCGTGCTCTGTTGAGGGCGCGATGCCGTGTTGTGGTGATGGACGCACGTGGCCATGGACGCAGCACCATGGGAACCTTGCCGTTAAGCTATGATCTTCTTGCGGATGATGTGGTCACCTTGATGGCATATTTGCGCCTGCGTAATGCGGCCTTCGTGGGGTGGGGCGATGGTGCGGTGCAGGCCATGAATGTGGCCATGAGACATCCCGGCACAGTTTCACGGGTTTTTGCATTTGCCCCCCGCACAACGCCCGATGGGTTGTTGGCCTCTGGCGAGAATGCACCGACAATCAAATCCTTCATGACGCGAGCAAAAACCGAATATAAGCGTTTGTCCCGTTCTGGCAGTTTTTCAGATTTACGTGACGATATGCGGAACCTGCATCGGCAGGCTCCTGAGTGGAGCAATGCTGACCTTGTGCGGGTTACGGCTCCGTTATGGGCCGTGGCGGCAGACCATGATGAACTGGTGGCACGGATGCAGGTCGAGCAGATTGCATCCGCAATTGAAAATGCAGGTCTGGCTATCCTGCCCGCTACCAGCCACTTTGCACTGTTGCAGAATCCTCTTCTGTTCTCTCTATCCGTAGAGAGTTTTCTGGGGGGTCGTTAAGTCCTTAAGGTCATCCTTGAATGAAAAAAGCCCCTGGAAAATTCAGGGGCTTTTTTTGTTGAAGTGAAAACAGGTTTGGGGGCGTGTCAGGTTCAGCCAAAAGCGCCGATATCATGCATGATGGCAACACTGATTTCCCGAACAAGTTCGAAAATCTGACGCATGGGAATGAAAATATCCCGATGTTCGTTAATATAGATGCTTTCTTCGCGCGGGCCGCGTGGTTCATGAAAATCAAGGTCTGACGCCGCCGTGCCAGAGGGGAAGATATGGTCCATTTCTTTCAGAACGGCCGGGATTTCCAGACACAGGATCTGCTGCATCATCACATCCCGATTAAAACCACTGCGGGGCATGAAGAAGGGAATACGGCAGGCCAGCAACCAGATCCGTTCAATCAGAGCAATGCGCACAGCATGAAGAACCCGCAGGCGGTCTGAACCATGTGGAGCATCTTCCCATGCTTCCCGCAGTGCGAGGTGATCTGCCTGGATGCGGCGGAACATGGCTTGCAGATCGGCTGAGAAATCAAGTTTTTCTAGATCCCGCATAAGGGAAAGGAAAGCGGCCCGTCGCGTTTTGGAAGGTTCGGCGGTCGCGCGGTCCAGCCAGAAACCGGGGTCCAGCAACTGGATGACACATTTCAGCACCCGGTCATCAGAACTGGCAAGCGCGTGCTGTGCAAAATCAAGCGCTCTATGAAAACGTGGGCTGGATGTATTGAATGTTTCAAAGGTGTCGGGGTGTCTGCGGGCAGCGGACCCAAGCCCCTGCAAGGTGTTCGCGCACCACCCCAACTGTTGCAGGATGGCGTTGTTCGGTATGGCGCGCAGTTGGCTTGGATGGGTAAGGCGGGAGCCCGTGGCAGCCTCTGCGCTCTGTCGCGCTGGCGGGCGGGAGCCTGTGCGATCAATCAGGGCTGGCCCGAAAGCACCCAGAAGGGCAGCGTATCCGGGGTCCCCCACCAGAGTGGTCATGCCCTCCGAAATGCTGGAAAAGAAATCGGCGGAGAAATCTGGCTGTTCGTAAACCGGGTCACTCGCGGAGCTGAAGGGCGTGAAAAGATTTTCCGCAATGGAGGCAATGGTTGCGCCTGCAAGCTCCGGTGTGCCGAACAGCAGGTAGCCATCTCCCCCCTGAAAAGCAGTTTCTTCTCGGCAGACAATGCCGGTTTCAGAAAACTTCTCCCGTACAAAAGGTGGAGAGAGATAATGCAGTCTGTCCGCCATCCGGAAGGGATGCGCGCCACGGCCAATGCTTTCCCCGTGCGTGTCAAAGAAAACAACAGTGATATCTGTCAGGTCCCATAAAACAAGCTGTTCATGGATCTTCAGGCGTAACCGCTCGATCAGATTGGTTGCGGCAAGCTGACCAATATAACGGCCAGAATCAGAATACCCGAACTGGAAGCACATGCGTCCCGTGCGGCGTATATAGTCTCGCCAGGAGGGAGAGCGCAGCACTTCCTCTACAATGCGTTCACCGTTGGCTAACGCATCCTCTGTTTCAAACAGCGGGGAAATTTCAATCTTGTCGGCAACGCCAAAATACGTGGCCGCCCAGAGTGCAGCCAGCAGGGTGTACCCCGTTTCTGTTTCGGCAATCAGAAAACGCACAGGGGTATCAGCGTCGATATGCTTGATGATCTGGGCAATGGTCATCATCAGGCGGCCAGCCGTGGCTGGGTCGGACAGGAGTGCACCGAAATCCACTGCCACCGGCGTAACCTGTGTCAGGGCTTCATTGACACGGTTTAACAGCGCCCTGCGATGCGCCGGGTTGCCGGGATCATCACGAAGATTCAGTTTCTGGCGCACAAAATTATGAATTTGCGTGGCGTTCAGGCGCACATGTGTGTGCGCCAGAGCCAGACCATGCGCCAGAAAACCCGCACGGGCGACGGCCAGAGGCAATTGAGCCTGTGGTTCTGCGGCAGCAATGGCGTCCTGTAGGTCCGTTGCTAGTTCTGAAGCGCTTCGCAGTGCTGTTGCGTGATGGTTGACCAACAGATCTGCAAACCGGGCAACGGCCTGAGGGTCGGGGCAGGTTGGTGTCGCTTCAATCTGCTGTTTGACGGTGCTGATAGCGTGTTTCAGGCGATCCTGAAGAACCGGCACAGAGGCTCCGCTTGCATTTATTTGCTGTTCCAGCCGTTCAAGTTGGAACAATTTCATACGCAAGCGCAGGCGCAGCGTATCCCACCAGCCAATGTCCGTGCGGCCATCCGTATCGTAACCAACCCAACTGGTTGCAATAATGGGTTGCGGGGCGAGTGTGTGCCAGCTTTCGGGCCAGCGCTGCTGTGCAGCGGAAAGAAGTTCGGCGCTCAGGAGGTCAATGGCATCCCGCGCACGGGCAATGGCCTGGGTCGCCAGGTCAAATTCTTCATTAAGAGTAGGCGGCGCGCTTCGCCGGTGCGTTTCAAAATGAGGGGCTTTGTCTGGCAGAACGGGCTGGGAGGCACATTGAGCCAAAGCCGCATAGACATCATTATTGACGGCGAATGTCGGGTGGGCGGTAAAGACCGCCGCAAACCGGGTTGGGGAGACTGCCTGGGTAAAGGCTTCCGGGGTGTTGGCTGGCAGGTTTGTCAGAAGCGTATCCACACAGTCTTTCAGCCGCTGATGTGTGGCTTCCTGGCCTGCTCCGCCAACATAGCGATGCAGGCGGCCTGCCCGGCGTAGAAATGCGGCGTCCCGCAAGGTGCGAACCAGTTCAGCAATGTCATCATGGGCCAATCTGCCGTCTTCAAGCGCCATTCCCACCATGTGCGCCATGGCCATTACCGGGTTGGAGGCATCCTCCGCGTCATTCCGTATGGTTGTCAGGAGAGAGGCAAGGGCAGGCGGAAGAGTGCTGTAGTCCATGAGGCCGTCCACTGTTTGAATTTATTTATGAGGCAACCGACCTACTTACATTTTCATGTCTGCTCATTGCCCGCAACCGCCTCACACACTCTTGGGGTGTGGGAGAGGGAGTGCTATCCAGATTGTCATGACGTCATACCCTGAGAGTGATACCGATCTTGCCGCCCGAAAAACCCTGAAACGGTACCAGCGTGCCGCAACAGGGCTGCTGGTTTTCATGGGTGGGCTCACAGTTGTCGGTTATGCCGCGCCTGCTGCCGGATGGGTGGCGGATGGAGTCTGGCTGGAAATGCTGCGTGCCGGGGCGCGGGCAGGCGTGGTTGGCGGTCTGGCGGACTGGTTTGCCGTTGTGGCGCTGTTTCGGCACCCCATGGGGCTGCCTATTCCGCATACCGCGATTCTGCCAGCCCAGAAGGAACGGCTTGGCCGGGCGTTGGGCGCTTTGTCTCCGGGCAGGTCTTTACAGAAAAAGAAGTCTCCAACGTGCTGGGGCAGGTGGACGTGCCCAGTTTTCTGGCGAACATGCTGGATGATCCGGCGGTAAGGGAGACCATAACGAGGTCTTTGCTTTCTTCCATGCCGCAGATGCTGGACCGGCTGGAAGATGGCCGTGCCAGCGGGGCCATTGGCAAGGTGTTTCCCCGTCTGCTGGGCGGCAGCAATCTGGCTCCCATTGTGGCCAAGGCTCTGCGCAGTCTGGTGGATGATGACCGGCATCAAGAAGTGTTGTCTTACCTGCTGGGCCAGATCAAGGATGGTTTGCAGGCAAAGGAAGGCGCTTTGCGCACCATGATTGAAGACAGGGTGCGGGAGCAGGGAGGGCGTATTCTCGGGTGGGCCATTGGCGGCTCCATCGCGACCCGTGTGCTGATGGCGGCCAGCAAGGAACTGGAGCGGGTAGACCCCCAGAACTCTACGCTGCGTGAGGGGTTTACCACTTGGGTGCGTGGGCAGATTGACCGTATTGAAACAGACCCAGAGCGCGGGAAGGAAATTTCTCAGGCTGTTCTGGGGGTTCTGTCGCACGAGAGTGTGGTGGTCTGGTGGGCGGATATATGGCAGCGCTTTCGCAGACTGGTGGAAGCCGATGTGGAAGACCCCAATGGTCGCATTGCCTCTATCGTTGAGGAGGCCCTTTCCCGGATGGCCACGCAGGCGCGGCATGATCCGGTGCTGCGTAAACGTATTATGGATGGCGTTGCCAAAGCCACCTTCAAGACGCTCCCTTTTGTAAGGGAGCGTATGGCAGACTTCATCGCGCGTGTGGTGGCTGGCTGGGATGCCGTGCAGATTGCGGAAAAGCTGGAGCTGCGCGTGGGCAAAGATCTTCAATACGTGCGCTTCAATGGAACGTTGGTCGGATTCGGGGTGGGAGCGCTGCTGTTTGCCGTTCTGCGCCTGCTGTTCGGGCTGAATGCACAATAGAGGCATGGATGGCTCATCACGTTCGCGCGCCTTGGATATATGCGTTCGTTTTGGGTTGACGTTTGGTGTCCTTGGCTCCATGTGTCTGAAACAGGACCTGACAGGTCTCCAATCAGGTGATGCAGGAAAATGCTGAAACTTTCCCGGCTGGCTGACTATGCGGTCGTTATACTTGTGAACCTTGGTGAGCAGGATGGCGTTGTAACCTCTCCTGCGCTGGCGGCTGAAACCGGCGTGCCGGAACCAACTGTGGCCAAGGTGCTCAAGGTTTTATCGGCCCACAAATTTGTTTTGTCCCAGCGGGGGGCAAAAGGCGGTTATCGGCTGGCGCGTCCGCTGTCCGAGATTTCCGTGGCCAGTGTCATTGCCGCAGTGGATGGCAAGATTGCGCTCACCGCGTGTGTGGATGGTGGAGAATGTGATACCGGCGTGTCCTGCGGGATGTGCGGGACGTGGGACACCATCAACCAGGCCATTCGGGACACTCTGGAGGCCATTTCGTTGGAAACGATGCGTCAGAAAAGCGGGTGCGGTTCTACGTTCCTGAAACCGAATGTGCAGACCTGCGCCAATGCAGAACGTGAGGGGGCTTGAGTTATGCCAGCAGTAACCGAAACGCGTGAAGCAGTCGAAAAACTGGGGCAGTCCTCCTATAAATGGGGGTTCGAGACCGACATTGACATGGATCTCGCCCCCAAGGGCCTGAATGAAGACACCATCCGCCTGATCTCCGCCCGCAAGGAAGAACCGGAATGGCTGCTGGAATGGCGGCTTGCGGCCTTTAGCGCGTGGCAGCAGATGGAAGAGCCCAAATGGGCCAAGGTCGCGTATCCTCCCATTGATTATCAGGATGCGCATTACTACGCCGCTCCCCGGAAGAAGCCCGGCCCCAAATCGTTAGAAGAAGTTGATCCTGAACTGCTGCGGACCTACGAGAAACTGGGTATTCCGCTACATGAACAGGCACTTCTGGCCGGTGTGGAATTGCCGGAAGGTGAAACGGCCCGCCCGCCTGTGGCGGTGGATGCGGTGTTTGACAGTGTTTCCGTGGTCACCACCTTCCGCAAAACGCTTGAAGAAGCCGGTGTGATTTTCTGCCCCATTTCCGAGGCCGTGAAAGAGCACCCGGATCTTGTGCGTAAATATCTGGGCACCGTGGTTCCCGCCGGGGACAATTTCTATGCGGCCCTGAATTCCGCCGTGTTTACGGATGGCTCTTTTGTGTATGTGCCCAAAGGGGTGCGGTGCCCGATGGAGCTTTCCACCTATTTCCGGATCAATGCCCGTAACACCGGGCAGTTTGAACGCACGCTGATTGTGGTGGAAGATGGGGCATCCGTCTCTTACCTGGAAGGCTGTACAGCCCCCATGCGGGACGAGAACCAGCTTCACGCAGCCGTGGTGGAGCTGGTGGCCATGGAAGATGCCTCCATCAAATATTCCACGGTGCAGAACTGGTATCCGGGCGATGAAAATGGCCGGGGTGGCATTTATAACTTTGTGACCAAACGTGGAGCATGCCGTGGTGCGCGCTCCAAGATTTCCTGGACACAGGTTGAAACAGGTTCCGCTATCACATGGAAATACCCGTCCTGCATTCTGCAGGGGGAAGGGTCCGTGGGTGAGTTCTATTCAGTTGCGGTTACAAACAACCATCAGCAGGCTGATACGGGCACCAAGATGATCCATATCGGGCGCAACACGCGCTCGACCATCATCGCCAAGACCATCAGTGCCGGGCAGTCTGATAGCACATATCGCGGATTGGTGCGGGTATTGCCCAAGGCGTATGGTGCGCGGAATTTCACGCAGTGTGACAGCCTTCTGATTGGTGACCGCTGTGGTGCGCACACCGTGCCTTATATTGAAAACCGCAACATGGGCGCGCGTATCGAACACGAAGCAACAACCTCCAAGATCTCGGAAGATCAGCTTTTCTACTGCCGTCAGCGCGGCTTGTCGGAAGAAGATGCAGTCGGGCTGATTGTAAACGGGTTCTGCCGGGATGTGCTGAAAGAGCTGCCCATGGAATTTGCGGTTGAAGCTCAGAAATTGTTGCAGATCAGCCTTGAAGGCAGCGTAGGGTAAGGAGGGGCAAGACATGACCCAGTTTTTGGATATTTCCGGTCTGTGTGCCCGGATTGATGCTGACGGGCAGGAAAAGGAAATTCTGCGCGGTGTGGATCTGAGCATCCCGCCGGGTGAGGTCCATGCCATCATGGGGCCGAATGGCTCCGGCAAGTCCACGCTCTCCTACGTGCTTGCTGGCCGTGAAGATTATGAAGTGACTGCGGGCAGCGTGACCTTCCAAGGCAAGGATCTGCTGGAAATGGAGCCCGAAGAGCGGGCTGCTGCCGGTCTGTTCCTGGCGTTTCAGTCTCCCATCGAACTGCCGGGCGTAAACAACGCCAACTTCCTTCGGACTGCGGTTAACGCCGTGCGTCGTGCTCGCGGGCAGGAAGAGCTGGATGCAGTTGCGTTCCTGAAAACGGCGCGTGAGGCGGCAAAGGCTCTTTCCATGGCGCCGGATATGTTGAAGCGCAACGTGAATGTCGGCTTCTCCGGTGGTGAAAAGAAGCGCAATGAAGTCTTGCAGATGACACTCCTGCAGCCATCTTTCGCTATTCTGGACGAAACAGATAGCGGGCTGGACGTGGACGCCCTGCGTATCGTGGCAGAAGGTGTGAACCGCCTGCGTTCCCCGGACTTTTCTGCACTGGTTATTACCCACCATCAGCGCTTGCTGGATTATCTGGTGCCAGACCGCATTCACGTGATGGCCAAAGGGCGGATCATCCATTCTGGTGGTCCTGAACTGGCCAAGCAGATTGATAGTGAAGGCTATACCCGGTTTCTTGCGGAGGCGGCGTGAACGCAATAATCAAACAGCCCTCAGCAACCCTTGTGCCGTTCAAGGCGCGTCTTGACGCGATAACAGATCCGGCACGGAAAGCTGCTTTGGGCGCTCTGCACAGGAGCGGTCTGCCTGATCGCCGTGTAGAGGCATGGAAATACACCAGCCTGCGTTTTCTCAATGAAACCCAGCTTGTTGCTCCGTCAGAAGAGTTTGATGCGGCACAGGCCCGTGCCGAACTTGATCGGCTGGGACTGACAGCGGGAGAAGGTGCTGATCTTCCGCGGCTGGTCTTTGTGAATGGGCGTTACGCGCCTGATCTGTCCGTTCCGCCCCAGAATGTGGGTCTGTCTTTCTTCGGCAAGACGGAAGCGTTTGGAACCTTATCCAGCCCGGATCGTGATGCACTGACAGCCCTGAATGCGGCCTTGGCGACGGATGGTGCTGAAATCACGGTCGCGGCGGGTGTGGATGCGGGCCGGGTGCTTCTGGTCTCGCTGGGGTTGGCTGATGAGCCCGTTTCTTTCCACCCGCGCCATAGCGTGACGGTTGAAGAAGGCGCGCGCCTGTCCCTTATCTGTGTTCAGGGTGGGCAGGGGCGTTATCTGCACAATCCGGTCATGGAACTTTCGGTTGCGGCAAACGCCACGCTGAATCATGTCACAATCCAGACCGAAAGTGACGATGCCGCCTGTCTGGCGACGTTGTATGCCCAGATTGAAGAACGAGGCTCATACGACAGTTTTGTTCTGGGGCTGGGTGCCGCTCTTTCCCGGCACGAAGTCCATGCCCGGCTGAACGCCCCCCATGCGGAAGTGCATGTGAATGGCGCGCAGCGCTTGCTGGGGCGTCAGGTGGGGGATGTGACGAGTGTCATTACCCATGCTGCACCCGATTGCCGCTCCCGTCAGACGGTGCGGAATGTGCTGGATGGGCAGTCTCGCGGTGTGTTTCAGGGGAAAGTGCTGGTTGAGCGTATTGCCCAGAAGACCGATGGCTATCAGATGAATCAGGCGCTTCTGCTTTCCGAGCAGGCCGAGATTGACGCCAAGCCGGAGCTGGAAATTTACGCTGATGATGTCAAATGCAGCCATGGGGCCACCGTTGGCGCGCTGGATGACGAACAGATGTTCTATCTGCGCAGCCGCGGCGTGCCAGAAGCAGAAGCTCGGCAGATCCTGATTCACGCCTTTCTGGCGGAAGCTCTGGCTCTGATTCCGGATGCTATGGCACAGACCTTGGCGGCGCACATTATGGAAATTCGCTTTCCGGTAACGGGAGAGGAATAACAATGTCTGCGATTTTGGAAAAAGGGCCGGTGCATCAGTTTGATAGTGCTGCCATCCGCCAGCAGTTCCCCATCCTTGCGCAGAAAGTGCATGATCGGCCGCTGGTGTTTCTTGATAGCGCCGCCTCGGCCCAGAAGCCAAACGCTGTTATTGACTGCATGGCTGACACCATGCGGACCCAGTATGCCAACATCCATCGCGGTCTGCATTGGATGAGCGAACGCACGACCGAAGCGTATGAAGGCGTGCGGGATCAGGTGGCGGCTTTTCTGAACGCGCCGTCTCGTGAAGAAATTGTTTTTACGCGCAACAGCACGGAAGCCATCAATCTGGTGGCGTATTCCTTCGGTGCGCTGCTCAAGCCTGGTCAGGCTGTTGTGATTTCCGAAATGGAACATCACGCCAATCTGGTGCCATGGCAGATGCTGCGGGACCGCGCTGGCATAGAACTCCGCATTGCCCCCATTACGGATGAGGGCGATCTGGATCTTGATGCGTTGCAGGACATTCTGTCCGATGGGCAGGTCGCTCTTGTGGCCATTACCCATATGTCCAACGTACTGGGCAGCGTGACACCGGCGCGTCAGATTGCCGATATGGCGCATGCCGCCGGGGCGCAGGTCCTTTTTGATGGTAGCCAGTTTGTGGTCCATCGCAAAACGGACGTTCAGGCTCTGGGCGCTGATTTTTATACCTTCACTGGCCATAAACTCTATGGACCCACGGGTATTGGCATTTTGTGGGCGCGCAAGGCTCTGCTGGATGCCATGCCGCCGTTCATGGGCGGGGGAGACATGATCTCCACGGTCACGTTCGAGCGTTCCACCTGGGCGCATGTGCCGCACAAGTTTGAGGCGGGTACGCCTGCCATTATCGAGGCCATTGGCCTTGGGGCGGCTATTTCCTGGGTTGAAAAAGTCGGCATGGAAGCCGTTACGGCTCATGAGGCCGCGTTGACCTCCTATGCCCTGACCCGACTGGCTAATGTGCCGGGCCTGAAAGTAATTGGCGCACCAAAGGACCGTGGCGGCGTTATCTCTTTCACCATGGATGATGTCCACCCGCATGATATCGCCACCCTGCTCGACAGGAACGGTGTTGCAGTGCGTGCAGGGCACCATTGTGCGGAGCCGTTAATGCGCCGCCTTGGTTTGACCGCCACCGCGCGGGCCAGTTTTGGCATCTATACCGTGCAGGAAGAAATTGACGTGCTGGCGGATACGCTGGTGCGGATCAGGAACTTTTTTGTGTGACCATGCCGGTGGATAGCGGCGCGCTCTATGATCGCCTGATTGTTGAGCGTGCTCGCAAACCTCTTTTTGCCGGACGGCTGGAAAACCCCGAAAAGATCGGGGAAGGCAAAAATCCGCTCTGCGGAGATAAAACGCGGGTGGAACTTCAGCTTGATCAGGACCATATCAGTCTGGTTCGGCATCACACCCGCGGCTGCGCCATCTGTCTGGCGGCAGCGGATCTGATGGCCGAGCGGATAACGGGCCTGAACATTGCTCAGGCTGAAGGGGTTGGACGTCAGTTTTCCGCTATGCTGGTGGAGAAGGATGGTCAGCCTGCAACAAGTGCAACCGCAGGAACGCCCGCTCTGGAGCAGCTTGAAGCCTTTGCTCCGCTGCGTGCGCATCGGGCTCGTATCCGGTGTGCGGAACTACCGTGGGTCGCTTTAAAGGAGGCGCTTTCTCATGTCGACGTCTGAAAAGCTGCATGCTCCTGACGTGCTGGAAACAAATCATGCCGTGGATTCAGTTTCTCAGGAGGTGCTGGATGAAGACCGGCAGCCGGATGAGGCTGAAAAGCCACGTGTAGAAAGCTGGACCCCGGATGGCGTGGCCCCTGAAGCTGCCAGCTCTCCGGAGGGCGCAGCATCTGAAGACGCCGTTATCGAAGCAATCGCCACGGTGCATGATCCGGAAATTCCGGTGAACATTTATGAACTTGGACTGATTTACGCCATTGATCTGTATGACGATGGCCGCGTGAAAATTGAAATGACACTCACCGCTCCAAACTGCCCCAGCGCGCAGGAACTGCCAGTGCAGGTAAAGGAAGCGGTGGAGAAGGTTCCCGGCGTGACCTCAGCCGATGTTGAGGTGGTGTGGGACCCACCATGGGACATGTCACGCATGAGTGATGAAGCCCGTCTCGCCTTGAATATGTTCTGAACAGGAAAGGACGGAACGATGTCTCAGACCACAGTTGCGTCACCTGCCAAAAGGGCTCTGCCTCCGCTCATGCGTCTGAGCGATGCAGCGGCACGGCAACTTACCCACCTGTACAAAACAGCCCATGCGGGCCAGTTGCTTCGCATTTCCGTCACCACCAAAGGGTGCTCAGGCAAAGCCTACGATATGGAATTTGTGGATGCGCCAACTGCTGGGGATGAAGTGATCAAGGACAAGGACGTCACCTTGCTGGTGGATCGCAAGGCGACCCTATTCCTGATCGGGTCGGAAATGGATTTTCAGCAGTCGGACTTTGAAGAAGGGTTTGTGTTTATCAACCCGAACGAGAAAGGCCGCTGCGGCTGCGGCGAGAGCTTTCATGTGTGAAGCCGCATACGGCTTCCACCTCGGCTGACCATAAAAACTGGTCAATCACACTGATGCTGCTCAGGCTGTAACCGGCAGAAAATAGCACTGTTGCATCTTTTGCCAGTGCGGCCGGGTTACAGCTTACATAGACAACGGATTTGGGCTTGCCTGCGGCAATTTGCGTCATTTGCAATTTGGCGCCAGCGTGGGGTGGGTCCAGCACAACGGCGGTGGCCGTGTTGAGCGTTTTCCCCATGATGGGCCGCCGGTTCAGATCCCGACATTCCGCAGTTACGCGTGTGCCGCCTGTAGCCGCTTGCAGGCATGAGGCTGCCGCCGCGTGCCCCTCATAGGCGAGGACGCGTGCACGACTGGCTAAGGGAAAGCTGAGCGTTCCACACCCTGCATACAGCTCAATAAGAGTATCGCGTTTACCCAATTTTTTGGGGAGAGCCGCTATTACGCTCTCCTGAATCCATGCCTCACTCTCTGCGGTGGCCTGTAGAAAGGCACCGGCAGGAGGAGCAACCGTTGCTGAGCCAAAGCTGTGGCGCACGCTACCGCGTTGGGCCACGTTTTCAGGTTCCGCATTGCTTGATACGGACCGCCAACTGATGCGGGGGATGGAAAGCGAATCGGCAAATGCCGCCAGCCGGGTTCGATCGCCTGTAGAAAGCGGCCCATCAGTGGCGAGAAGCACGTCCATCCCCGATTCCAGAAGATTGATGTGCAGATCTCCGGCCTGCCGCAAGCCCTCAAGGCTACGCAGCACCTGACGGAAAGCAGGAAGGGCGCTCACCACTGTTGGATGCAGCACGGAGCACTCGGTCAAATCCACCACGGCGTGGCTATTGCGCGCATGAAGGCCCAGAAGAATATCCTTCCCATTCCGGCGGATGGCCAGATCAGCTCGCCGTCGGGAATGGGATTTCACCTGATGCTGTTCTGCTGTGGGAAGCGTTTGGAAGCCGGCTTTTTTTAACGCGGCGTTAACACGCTCACTCTTCCATGCCAGCAAGGCAGGAAGTGCCATATGCTGAAGTGTACACCCCCCACAATTGCCAAAAAGAGAGCAGGGTGGGTCAACACGGTCAGGAGACTGCGTCAGGATTTCTTTGAGTGTCCAGCGACCCCCCTTATCCTGCGTCAGACGAACCAGTTCTCCCGGCAGGGTATAGGGCACATGCACCGCGCTGCCATCGGGCAGAGAGGCAACCCCATCCCCCTGAGCCCCCAGAGACCGAATGGAGACATCAAGGGGCGTAGGCTCGTCATGAGCCGCTGTTGATTGGGTCACGAGTTAATGCAGCTTTACAGCTTCTTCCTCGGTGACAGAGACATCACCCGTCGGTGCCGGCAGATCAGCCAGCACGGTGGTACGGCGTGGCAGAAGCATGAAAGACGGCACATCCTTGCCAAAGCCGACCACTTCACCGGCAGGCATGGGGGGTGCTTCATCACGCACACGGCGTTCCCGCTGTAGTTTGGGGGCATTGGCGCGCGGAGTCTGTTCTGCGGGAGGAGTAGGCCGGTTGCTGGCCCGTTCCTGTTCCGGAGCGGCGTCACGCGCAGCGGGAGCCCGATTGCGGTTCCGGTTTCCAGACTGGCTTTCTGCCCGACCTTCACGGCCCTGCCGGTCTTTGTCCCGCCGGTTGTTATTGCGGGGAGGACGTTTTTCCTCAGACCATTCCAGTTGTTCAATTCCGTCCAGTTCAAGGCGCGGAATCGGTTTGCCGGTCAGGGTTTCAATGGCTTCAGCCAGAGCTTTGTCATAGGGCGTGGCCAAGCTGTAGGCGTGGCCTTCCCGCCCGGCGCGTCCGGTGCGGCCAATACGGTGCACGTAATCTTCCGCATGGAACGGCAGATCAAAGTTGAACACGTGGGACAGGCCACCAATGTCAATGCCGCGTGCCGCAACATCGGAGCAGACCAGAACCTTCAGTTCGCCACTCTTGAATTTTTCCAGCGTTGCAAAGCGCACGGACTGGGGCAGATCCCCATGCAGAGCGCCCACGGCAAAACCATGTTTGGTCAGCGACCGCGTCAGAACATCCACATCCCGCTTACGGTTACAGAACACAATAGCGTTCTGCATTCCCGGGTCACGCAGCAGGCGGCGCAGGGTTTCACGCTTGTTGTATTCATCCACAATCACCAGACCAGCTTCAATGGTCGTGGCAACAGAAGAGGCGCGGGAAACCGTTATCTCTTTTGGCGTATGCAGGAAGGCATCAGCCAGTTGCCGAATGGCAGGTGCCATGGTGGCGGAGAAGAACAGCGTCTGCCTATTGGCAGGCAGCAGCCCCACAATTTTTTCAATGTCGGGAATGAAGCCCATGTCCAGCATGCGATCGGCTTCATCAATCACCAGAATCCGGGTCTGGTTCAGCAGAAGCCCACCACGCTCAAACAGGTCAAGCAGGCGGCCCGGCGTTGCAATCAGAACATCCACGCCACGGTTCAGTACTTCTTTCTGATCCGCCATGCTTTCACCGCCAATTAGCAGCGCATGGGTCAGCTTCAGATATTTGCCGTACTGAACAAAATTTTCTGCAACCTGCAGGGCCAGTTCACGGGTGGGCTCCAGAATCAGGGAGCGCGGCATGCGGGCGCGGGCTCTCGAGTCGGAGAGGATTTCAAGCATCGGCAGCGTGAAGGATGCCGTTTTCCCGGTGCCTGTCTGCGCTACACCCAGTACGTCCCGCGCCATCAGAATGGCAGGGATCGCCTGTTCCTGAATGGGGGTGGGATGCGTGTATCCCATATCTGCAATGGCCTGCAGGATAGGCTGCGAGAGTTCCAGATCAGCAAAAGTCGTTTTTTTGTCAGCCTCAGCCTCAGCCTCAGCCTCAGCCTCAGCCTCAGCCTCAGCCTCAGCCTCAGCCTCAGATGGCGCTATTTCCGCCACAATTGTGGGCTCAGCTACCGCAGGTTCGGCGTCCACAACCGGAACAACAACCGGAACATCAGGCTCGGTCAACAATTCACTCTGAACGGGCTCTTCTGGAGCCGGTTCAGCAGCAGGAGCTTTTTTCGCCCGAGTTGAGCGGGTTGTCGTTGTTTTGCGGCGTGTGCGGCGCGGCTTGGGTTCTGCGGGCTCGGCTGCGGCGTCAACGGTCGCCTCTGCTTCAGTGGCAACGGGTTCGGCTGCGCCAAGAGCTTCTGTTTCGCTCACCTCTGCCGCTGCAGGAGCTGCCTTGGCCTTTGTCGTGCGGCGTCGGCGGACGGTTTTTTTGACAGGTTCAGCCTCCACGGGCGCTTCCGCGGCGGTTTCAGAGACATCAGCCCCGGTTTCTGCGGGTACGTCAGAGGTTGCCGCAGTCACCGTCTTGCGGCTGCGTGTCGTTGTTCTGCGGGGGCGGGCGGGTGTTTTTGCTGTCAATATGCTCTCGGGGATGCTTCAGTCGTTTACTTAGCATGGACCGACTGGCCCTTGGTTCTTGCCCGCCCCCTGTGTGGTGGACGGTTACAAACTGAAGCCGGTCAGGCGCATGCTCCGATAAAGGGATTCCGTAAGAGAATCAAGTTTTCCTGAAGTTCTACCTGTTTTTACAGGAACGGGTGGCCCAGTGACGCGACCAGGATGGTCAGAAGCCCAAGCGCCATGATGACCAGGATCTGATTGCGGATCGAGTCGAACGTGGCGGGCTGGGGGCGGATGGCCCGGCGTACTTTCTGGTAAGGCCCCATCTGCAACCGAACAAACAGGCCAGCCATGATCAGGCCCATCAGTTGCATGGCGTTGGTGGTCCATGGTGCGTTGGCAAATCCGCCTTCATGAATGATCATCAACCACCCCGTAATCAGCACGGTGGGGATGATATGCATCAGCATGCGGAAGAAGCGGCCAAGCGTTTGCAGATGCACGGAATTGCGCTGCGTGGTGTCCAGCAGGTTCAGGCTGGGGCGCAGAATGATGGTCGCGTAAGCAGCACCGCCAACCCATACGACAATGCTGATGATGTGGAGTGCGAGAATTAGGCTCCACAGAATGGAATGAGGCATGCAGACTCCGCTCACAGAAAATGAAAGATGGCTTTCAAAACGCACTATGCCTCAAGGCCAGCGAATGGTCATGGGCGTGCAACTGGGAGCCTGATTGCCAAGGGGGGGGCTGGGTGCAAGTCAGTATTCCGGCTTTGGCTTCCCGTTCATGCCGCACAGGAGGGCTTTATGGCGTTCACTTCTCATTCCTCTCTCGCTCTTTATACCCCCGAAGAGATGGGTCAGATTGACCGCCTGGCGTCTGCTTCCGTGCCGGTGGCCGTGTTGATGGACGCCGCAGGGCGTGCCGTTGCGCGTGCCGTGCGGCGTTTTTTTAAGCCGTGCAGGGTCTTGGTGCTGTGCGGGCCCGGTAATAACGGGGGCGATGGTTATGTGGCCGCTCGTTATCTTTATGATGCAGGTTGGCCAGTAACTGTGGCTGAGATGTCGTCCCCACATGCAGACTCGCCCTCCGGTCAGGCTTCTGCGCTTTTTAGCGGGATACGGGTGCCGTTTACCGCAGAGGAAGCGCAGCGCGCAGATCTGGTTATAGATGCGGTGTTCGGTGCGGGGTTGAGCCGGGATGTGACCGGCTTCCCTGCGGAAGTGCTGGCTGCCGCGCGTAAAGTGGTGGCAGTGGATATCCCCTCCGGTATTGATGGTGAAACGGGGCAGGTGCGGGGCCATGCCCCCCACGCGCAGATGACCGTTACCTTCGTGCGCTTCAAGCCGGGGCATCTGATGTATCCTGGGCGTGCCCATATGGGGCGGCTGGTGCTGGCTGATATCGGTATGCCTGCTTCCGCGCTTGATCAGGTCGCGCCACAGGCGTGGCAGAACGCACCAGGTTTGTGGACTTTGCCGGTTCCGGGGCCGGAAAGCCATAAATACAGCCGCGGTGTGGTCAGTATCTGTGCGGGTGAGACCATGCCTGGAGCAGCACGCTTATGTGCGGGTGGGGCACGGGCGGCAGGCGCAGGGCTGGTGCGGGTTGCCGCAGGAACTGGAGCGCCGGCTTACAGGCTCGGGGCACCGGGGCTGGTGGTGGATGATGGCCCCTTGCCGGAACTTCTGGAAGATAAGCGGCGCGCTGTCTGGGTTTGTGGGCCGGGGCTGACAGAGCAGGAAGTAAGCAAAGCCCTGCCTGTATTGCTGGAGGCGAAAAAAACTGTTCTGGCCGACGCTGGCGCACTTTCTGCGTTTGCGGGCAAGCCTGAGATGCTGCGTGGCGTTGCAGTCATTACGCCGCATATCGGAGAGTTCACTAAACTGTTTGGCGCCCCCGGAGATAATCCTCCCGCAGCCGTGCGAGCGGCCGCTCAGCGGCTTAATGCGGTTGTTGTCCTGAAGGGGGCGTCAACTCTTGTGGCTGCCCCGGACGGCCGACTGGTGATCAATGATCACGCGAGTCCGGCGTTGGGAACGGCGGGCTCTGGTGATACGCTTTCTGGGGTGATTGCCGCCTTGCTGGCGGCAGGCATGCCCGCGTGGGGCGCTGCCTGTGCGGGTGTCTGGCTGCATGGAGAGGCCGGTTTGGAGGCTGGAACATGGCCCATAGCCGAGGATCTGGACCGTTATCTGGGCCCTGCGCGGGAAAAAGCGACCAGATTGCAGTCTCAGGACAAGAGATATGCATCGGGCATCTTGCCGTGAGCCACGCTCTGGGCTAAGTGCTCGCAACTCACGACGGGGTTTTGACCGTGCGGGTGTGGTGGAATTGGTAGACACGCCAGATTTAGGTTCTGGTGGCGCAAGCCGTGGGGGTTCAAGTCCCTCCACCCGTACCAATTATTTGGTGCCCCCGTCCTGTTTCGCAGCAGCTTCCGCAGCAGCCTTTCGGCACGATGCGGGGTGTTTAAGTTTGTACCGAAAGGAAGGCCTGGCCGATGCAGGTTACCGAGACCCTTTCCGAAGGGCTGAAGCGTGGTTTTACTATTACGATTCCGGCAGCGGATCTTAAGACGAAGCAGGATGCTCGTCTCAAGGAAGTGGCCGCCAGCCTGAAGCTTCCGGGCTTCCGTCCGGGTAAGGTTCCCGTCTCCATTGCGCGCCAGCGTTATGGTGAAGGCGTTCGCGCTGAAGTGCTTGAACAGGCTGTGTCTGAAGCGCTCCGCACCACGCTGGATGAGCGTGGTCTGCGCCCGGCAGGTCAGCCGCAGGTTGATCTGGTTTCCGGTCAGGAAGATGCTGACAAGGACCTGGAATTCAAGGTGGAAACCGAGATCCTGCCTGACATCACGGTTCCGGATCTCTCCGATCTCAGCTTGACGCGCCTGAAGGCGACCGCCAGCGATGAAGCCATTGACAAGATCGTGGCAGACATCGCCAAGCGTCAGCGCACGTTTGAAACGCTTGAGGAAGATCGCCCGGCAGTAAAGGGTGATGTTGTCAGCGTTGATTTTGTTGGCAAGCGTGACGGTGTGCCCTTTGACGGTGGCACGGCTGAAGATGTGAACGTTGAAATCGGTGGTGAAGGCTTTATCCCCGGTTTTGCCGAACAGATTGAAGGCATGAAGCCCGGTGAAGAAAAAGTCATCACCGTGACCTTCCCGGAAAATTACGGCGCTGAAGAACTTGCTGGCAAGGAAGCGACGTTCGACATCAAGGTGCGTGAGCTGAAAAAAGCTGTTGATGCGCCGATTGATGATGAACTGGCCAAGAAGCTGGGCTTTGAAACGCTCGAACAGCTTCGTGATCTGGTGCGTAAGCAGGTTGAAGGCGAGTACGATCAGCTTTCCCGTCTGCGTATCAAGCGTGAACTGCTGGACGCTCTGGCTGCAAAAACCGATTTCCCCGCTCCGGAAGGAATGGTTGATGCGGAATTCAACCAGATCTGGCAGCGCGTTGATGCAGACCGCAAGGCCGGTGAGCTTGACGACGAAGATAAAGATAAGGACGAAGAAACCCTCCGTTCCGACTATCGCAAGATTGCGGAACGCCGGGTGAAGCTGGGTCTGCTTCTGGCAGAAATTGGCCGTAAAAACGCCATTACCGTCACGCAGGATGAACTGGCACGAGCAATGCGGGCAGAAGCCATGCGTTACCAGGGCCAGGAACAGCAGGTGTTCCAGTTCTTCCAGAACAATCCGCAGGCCATAGAATCCCTTCGCGGTCCGATTTTCGAGAACAAAGTTGTCGATTATCTGATTGAACTCGCGAAAGTGGAGGATAAGGAAGTTACTCCAGAAGAGCTGTCGGACATTCCTCCGGCTGATATCTGAGACCTTTCTGTCCCGCCAGTGTGAACTGGCGGGACACTCTTTTTCAGACTGTTTTTCTTTTCCGGGGTGGCATCTTGCCACTTTATCTCTATCTTGAGTGAGAGTGCCTGAACCGACTTCCTGGGTTTTGATGGAAGGAGGCAAGGGCTGGTGCAGGTTTTTTACGGGAATGACTAACATGAGGGATCGTGATCCCGTTGAGATTTTCAGCAACGCTTTGGTGCCCATGGTGGTCGAGCAGACCTCACGGGGGGAGCGGGCATTCGATATCTATTCCCGCCTGCTTCAGGAGCGGATTATTTTTCTGACAGGCCCTGTCTATGATCAGGTGGCCTCTCTTATTTCCGCACAGCTTCTCTATCTTGAAAGTGTGAACCCCACGAAGGAAATCTCCTTCTATATCAACAGCCCTGGCGGCGTTGTGTCTGCCGGTCTGGCAATTTATGATACCATGCAGTACATCCGCAGCCCCGTTAGCACCGTGTGCATCGGTCAGGCGGCTTCCATGGGGTCTTTGTTGCTGGCTGGGGGCGAGAAGGGGCATCGTTATGCGCTGCCTAATGCTCGCGTCATGGTGCATCAGCCTTCTGGTGGTGCGCAGGGACAGGCCAGCGATATTGAAATTCAGGCCAAGGAAATCCTTATTATCCGTCAGCGCCTGAATGAGATCTATCGCGAACATACCGGCCAGACGCTTGAGGATATCGAGCAGAAGCTGGAACGTGATAGCTATATGTCTGCCGAGGAAGCACAGTCTTTCGGTATTGTTGACAAGGTAATCAGTCATCACAAGGCAGCAGAAGAAACTGGAAAGAAGGATAAAGACCATCCTTAATCTGGTGAACACCAACACCCCCGTTACAGTGCGGGGGTGGTCTGTCGTAAGGAAGGCAGATAAAGTCTGGAATACGGCTCTCGGGAGTCTGAGGCCTGGGATGATCGAGGGAGTGGGCTCATGAACGCGAAGTCCGGTGATTCCAAAAATACGCTTTACTGCTCATTCTGCGGCAAATCGCAGCATGAAGTGCGGAAGCTTATTGCTGGTCCAACCGTTTTCATCTGCGATGAATGCGTAGAACTCTGCATGGATATCATCCGTGAAGAGCACAAGACCACGCTTGTCAAATCGCGTGAAGGCGTGCCCACGCCCAAAGAGATATGCAAAGTTCTTGATGATTATGTGATCGGGCAGTTTGAGGCCAAGAAGGTTCTCTCTGTTGCCGTGCATAACCATTACAAACGTCTGACCCAGTCAGCCAAGAACAATGATGTCGAGATTGCAAAGTCCAACATCCTGCTGATTGGCCCGACAGGCTCCGGTAAGACCCTGCTGGCGCAGACTTTGGCGCGTATTCTGGATGTTCCGTTCACCATGGCGGACGCTACCACGCTGACAGAAGCCGGATATGTGGGGGAAGATGTTGAAAACATCATCCTCAAACTGTTGCAGGCTTCTGATTATAATGTGGAACGGGCGCAGCGCGGCATCGTTTACATTGACGAGATCGATAAAATCTCACGCAAGTCAGACAATCCTTCCATCACGCGTGACGTAAGTGGGGAGGGTGTTCAGCAGGCTCTGCTGAAACTGATGGAAGGTACTGTGGCATCTGTTCCGCCGCAGGGTGGCCGTAAGCATCCGCAGCAGGAATTCCTGCAGGTGGATACCACCAATATGCTGTTCATCTGCGGTGGTGCTTTTGCCGGGTTGGACAAAATTATTGCAGCTCGCGGGAAAGGCACGGGGATTGGCTTCGGTGCTGATGTTCGTTCTCCGGATGATCGTCGGATGGGAGAAATCCTGCACGATGTAGAGCCGGAAGATCTGATGAAATTCGGGTTGATCCCCGAATTTATTGGTCGTCTGCCAGTGCTGGCTACTCTGGGTGATCTGGATGAAGCGGCATTGATCCGTATTCTGACAGAACCCAAGAATGCGCTGGTTAAGCAGTATCAGCGTCTGTTCCAGATGGAAGATGTGCAGCTTTCCTTTACGGATGATGCATTGAAAGCCATTGCGGACCGCGCCATCAAACGCAAGACCGGTGCCCGTGGGCTACGCTCCATTATGGAGAGCATCCTGATGTCCACAATGTTTGACCTTCCTGGTCTGGACAATGTGGAAGAAGTGGTTGTGAACCGTGATGTGGCGGAGGAAAAAACCAGTCCGGTTTACGTCTACGGCAAACGGAAAGAGATCCCCGCTGAGCAATCAGCCTGAAAAACGGGGTAAGACATTATAGGGGCGGCGGATCGGAAAGGTCTGTCGCCTCTCTTTTCTGGTTAACCCATTGTGAAATGGGACATTCGTAACGACATAGTAGAGGCAGGGACTGTTTGGTGTCTCTACGGGCCCAGGGGCATGCCGCAGGGCGGGTGTCCGGCCTGGATCGTCCTTGAAGGAGGTCATGGTTATGGCTGATAATGAAAAACCACCAGTAAAACGTAAACGGAAGTCACCAGCCAAAACGCAGGCGGCAACTCCTGAAACTGTTGTGCCAGCTAACGTTTCCCCCGCAGAAGAGGGAACGGCTGTTCAGCAGAAACCGCAAAGCGAGAACCGCGTGGCCGTTCTGCCGCTGCGTGATATTGTTGTCTTCCCGCATATGATCGTGCCGTTGTTTGTCGGCCGTGAAAAATCCGTCAAGGCGCTTGAATCCGTTACGCGTGATGACCGGCAGATCCTGCTGATTGCGCAGAAAGATGCTGCACAGGACGATCCGGGCATTGATGACGTTTACCGTTTTGGTACGGTATCCACCATTCTGCAGTTGCTGAAATTGCCGGATGGCACAGTCAAGGTGTTGGTGGAAGGTGTCCGCCGCGCCAAGGTAAAAGCACTGCACGATGTTGACGGACATTTTGAAGCTGAAATTGAAGATGTGGTGGAAACTGCCGCGGTCGGCCCGGATGCCGAAGCGCTTGGCCGTTCCATTATTTCGCAGTTTGAGCAGTATATAAAACTCAACAAGAAAATTGCGTCTGAAGTCCTGGTTTCCCTGAACCAGATTACGGATCTGTCCAAGCTGGTGGATACGGTGGCAAGCCACCTGAACCTCAAGATTTCCGAAAAACAGGAAATTCTTGAAGCTCCTTCTGTCATGCTTCAGCTTGAAAAGGTTTTTGCCCACATTGAGGCGGAAATCGGTGTGCTGCAGGTTGAGAAGAAAATTCGCAACCGCGTAAAGCGCCAGATGGAGAAAACCCAGCGCGAGTACTATCTGAACGAGCAACTGAAAGCCATTCAGAAAGAACTGGGTGAAGGCGAAGACGGTAAGGACGAAACTACCGAGATTGAGGAGCGCATCGCTAAAACCAAGCTTTCAAAAGAAGCGCGGGAAAAGGCGGTAGCGGAACTCAAAAAGCTGCGTGGCATGAGCGCCATGTCAGCCGAGTCGACCGTGGTGCGTAATTATCTGGATTGGCTGCTGGGTATTCCGTGGAAGAAGCGGACCAAGGCCCGTCATGATCTGGCAGAAGCAGAAAAAATTCTGGATACCGATCACTACGCGCTAGATAAGGTCAAGGAGCGTATCCTTGAATATCTGGCAGTGCAGAGCCGGTCCCAGAAACTGAAAGGCCCGATCCTCTGTCTGGTGGGGCCGCCGGGTGTTGGTAAAACGTCTCTGGCACGGTCCATTGCCAAGGCAACAGGTCGTCATTACGTGCGGATGTCGCTGGGTGGCGTGCGGGATGAAGCCGAAATTCGCGGGCATCGCCGCACGTATATCGGTTCCATGCCAGGCAAGATCATTCAGGGCATGAAGAAGGCGAAGGTGTCCAACCCGCTCTTCCTGCTGGATGAAATTGACAAGCTGGGTGCAGATTGGCGTGGTGATCCGGCTTCGGCATTGTTGGAAGTGCTGGACCCGGAACAGAACAGCACATTCGCTGATCATTATCTGGAAGTGGATTATGATCTGTCCGATGTGATGTTTGTCACGACGGCGAACAGCCTCAATATGCCGCAACCGCTGCTGGACCGGATGGAGATCATCCGTCTGTCTGGCTACACGGAAGATGAGAAGGTGGAAATCAGCCGCCGTCATCTGATTGCCAAGCAGGGTGAGGCCCATAACCTCAAGCCGGATGAATGGTCCATCAGTGATGATGCCCTGCGGGATCTGATCCGTTATTACACGCGTGAAGCGGGCGTACGTAGCCTTGAGCGCGAGATTGCCAATCTGGCGCGTAAGGTTGTGAAAGAGATTGTGACCGGCAAAGCCAAGAAAGTGGCCATTACCGTCCGCAACCTCGAAAAACTGGCTGGCGTGAAGCGCTTCCGTTACGGCGAGACCGAAGCGGAAGATATGGTGGGCATTGTCACCGGGTTGGCATGGACCGAAGTGGGCGGAGAAATTCTGACCATTGAAAGTGTCATGGTGCCGGGTAAAGGCGGCATTGTGGAAACTGGCAAGCTGGGTGACGTCATGAAGGAAAGCGTCTCTGCTGCGTTTTCCTACGTGCGGAGCCGGGCAACCACCTTTGGTGTGGCGCCGACTCTGTTTGATAAGCGGAGCTTCCACGTGCACGTTCCCGAAGGCGCGACTCCGAAAGATGGGCCTTCTGCGGGCGTTGCCATGGCGACATCTCTGGTGAGTGTGCTGACTGGTATTCCCATCCGGCGGGATGTTGCCATGACAGGCGAGATCACGTTGCGCGGGCGTGTGCTGCCCATTGGCGGCCTGAAAGAGAAGCTGCTGGCGGCAGTGCGGGCCGGTATTCGCACGGTCTTTATCCCCAAGGATAATGAAAAGGATCTGGCGGAAATTCCTGAATCTGTGAAGAA
This sequence comes from Acetobacter senegalensis, assembly GCF_001499615.1. Taxonomy (NCBI): domain Bacteria; kingdom Pseudomonadati; phylum Pseudomonadota; class Alphaproteobacteria; order Acetobacterales; family Acetobacteraceae; genus Acetobacter; species Acetobacter senegalensis. Next base: position 3,051,645 of record NZ_LN606600.1, read on the forward strand.
AGATCTGGAAATCGTACCCGTTTCGCATGTGGATGAAGTGCTGGCGCGTGCGCTGGTGCGGCAGCCGCAGCCAATTCATTGGGAAGAAGTGCCGGAAGCTGTTCCGGGAGCGGAAGGGGCGGCCCACGTTTCCGTGCTGCCGCACTGATATAAAAAACGCTCTGAAGCCGAAGTTTGCTGTTGGTCGGTTGACGTGGCAAAAAACGGCTTCATAGTGCGAGCGGGAAGCGGAGAGGCGGACGCAATGCCGCCCGCCGCTCCACCAAAGTTATATATTATTGAGAAAGGCGTAATATGGAGAAGCCGCTTAACAAGCAGGAACTCGTGGCGGCAGTGGCCGACGAGGCTGCTCTGCCCAAGGCTAAGGCTGGAGAAGTGGTCGACGCCGTATTTGGTGCTATCGAGAAGGCTCTGTCTCGTAAGCAGGAAGTTCGTCTGGTTGGGTTCGGTACGTTTGTAACCGCAACACGTAAGGCGGCTAAGGGTCGTAACCCGCGCACGGGTGAAGAAATCGACATTCCGGCTTCTACCTCTGTCCGTTTCAAACCGGGCAAGGCACTGAAGGACGCCGTAAGCTAAATCCCTGCGGGAAATAGTTTTTCGGCTTTCGGGCGGCAAATCCCAAAAAGGGGGTTGCCGCCCGTTTTTATTTGTGACACATAAGCGGCGGGCGATTAGCTCAGCGGTAGAGCGTCTCGTTTACACCGAGATGGTCGGGGGTTCGATCCCCTCATCGCCCACCAAACCATTCTACTTTCAGGTAAAATGGTTTCCCGGAGCGCCAAGCGCTCTCGATTTTCTGATAAAAGAAAAAACACCGGTTTTCTCCTGTAATAACCGGCCGTCCCAAGTAATCACGTGAAAGTGGCCGTTGTAGGCTGCCTGTAGCCATGGTTGTTCGCCCCGCTTGGGGGTAGGTTGTCTGCATGATGTTTGGTTTACGCGACCTTTCTCGTGCAGGAGCCCCCCGATGCAATCTGTCCTTGGTGATTACGCGCCAGTTCTTATATTCGGTGCCCTCTCCGTGGTCATTGCCGCTGCGATGCTGGGTATGGCGCTGATAAGTGGACACCAGAAGCCTTATCCTGAAAAAACAACAGCATATGAATGTGGTTTTGAGGCATTTGATGATGCCCGTCGCCGCTTTGATGTGCGGTTTTATCTGGTGGCTATCCTCTTCATTATTTTCGATCTTGAAGTCGCATTCCTGTTCCCATGGGCAGTCAGTCTCTCCCGCATAGGGTTGTTCGGCTTTCTTTCCATGCTGGGGTTCCTGAGCGTGCTGGGGATCGGTTTTCTGTATGAGTGGCGCAAAGGCGCGCTGGACTGGGATTAAGGGGAAAGCGCCTATGTCTACGAATTCACAAGAAGATGCTGTTCTCTGGAACAGAGAGGCTCTGCCGCCGGGGCCGGAGCAGGATGCCGTTGTGCGCGGTATTACAGGCGCCATTGCCGAGAAAGGCTTCGTGGTCGCCAATCTGGACAAGTTGGTGAACTGGGGACGCACAGGGAGTCTGTGGCCCATGTCTTTCGGCTTGGCATGCTGCGCCGTGGAAATGATCCATGCGTACATGCCGCGATACGATCTGGACCGTATGGGGATTATTCCCCGCGGTTCTCCGCGTCAGTCTGATGTCATGATTGTTGCAGGCACGCTGACCAACAAGATGGCCCCTGTGCTGCGCCGTTTGTATGAGCAGATGGCAGAACCCCGCTGGGTTATCTCCATGGGCTCCTGCGCCAATGGTGGCGGGTATTACCACTATTCCTATTCCGTGGTGCGCGGCTGTGACCGCATTGTGCCGGTTGATGTGTACGTGCCCGGCTGTCCGCCCACTGCAGAAGCGTTGATTTACGGCATCATGCTTTTGCAGAAGAAAATTCGCCGCACGGGGACCATTCTTCGTGGCTGAGCTTCCTGTTAATCCACAGCAGAACCGCCTGCAGGGGCAAGTGGGCTCCATGGCGTTTACGCTTGCCACGTCTCTGCCCGGCATTCATTCGGCCGCGGTTGAAAAGGGCGAACTGGTGGTGCGTACGGTGCGTGACCAACTTCTCCCGCTCATGACGTTGCTTCGTGATGATCCTCGGTATCGTTTTGAACAATTGATGGATCTGTGCGGTGTTGATTTCCCGGGAAGGGAAGAGCGGTTTGAGGTCGTGTATAACCTTCTTTCCGTCTCCCATAACCATCGTATCCGCGTGATTGTCACAACAGATGAGACAACGCCGGTTCCGTCCGTGCATCACCTCTGGCCGTGCGCCACGTGGTGGGAACGTGAATGTTATGATCTGTTTGGCGTTCTCTTTTCCGGGCAGCCGGATTTGCGCCGGATTTTGACTGACATCGGTTTTGAAGGCTTCCCGTTGCGCAAGGATTTCCCCCTGACGGGTTACGAAGAAGTCCGATACGATGTTGAGCTGCGCAAAGTTGTAAAAGAACCCGTTTCCCTGACACAGGATTTCCGGGATTTTGATTTTGTTTCTCCGTGGGAAGGGATGCTAACCCTGCCCGGAGACGAAAAGGCGCATGAAGTCAGGCAAGGTATCAAGAGGTCCCGCGGATGACCGACATGAAACAGCCCCGTGCCGTGGATGTTGAAGAAACATTCCTGAAAAACGATATTCCTGAAAGCCTTTTGTCTGAACAGAAGCTTCAGGAAACTGAACGGCGAACAGTTGAAATTGATTCCCATGCCCTGAATTTCGGGCCTCAGCATCCATCAGCTCATGGTGTGTTGCGTCTTGTGCTGGAAATGGAAGGCGAGGTTGTGGCGCGGGCCGTGCCCCATATCGGCCTTTTGCATCGTGGCACGGAAAAGCTGATAGAATACAAAACCTATCATAAGGCGCTGCCGTATTTTGACCGGCTGGATTACGTTTCTCCCATGTGCGAGGAGCAGGCGTTTGCGCTGGCCACGGAAAAGCTTCTGGGCATAGACATTCCCGAACGGGCTAAATGGCTGCGGGTTATGTTTGCGGAAATTACCCGTATTTTAAATCATATCCTCAACATTACCGCCATGGGGTTGGACTGCGGAGCGGTAACGCCCGCTTTGTGGGGATATGAAGAACGGGAAAAACTGTTGGAGTTTTATGAAGCAGCGTCTGGTGCGCGGTTTCATGCCAACTATTTTCGTCCCGGCGGTGTGGCGCGCGATATTCCGGCTGAGTTGGAAGATCGGATTGGCGCGTGGGCCAAGGAATTTCCGGCGTGGATTGATGATCTTGAAGGTCTGCTGACGGAAAACCGTATCTGGAAACAGCGTACGGTAGGCATTGGCATTTTCACAACCGAGCAGGCTCTGGCCTGGGGGTTCAGTGGCCCATGCCTTCGGGCTTCCGGTGTGCCATGGGATCTCCGGCGCAGTCAGCCGTATGACAATTACCACAAAGTTGACTTCAAGGTGCCTGTTACCCGGCAGGGCGACTGCTATGATCGGTATCTCGTGCGCATGGAAGAAATGCGCGAGAGTGTGAAGATTATCGAACAGTGCCTGGCGCAGATTCAGCCCGGAGATGTGAAAGTGCAGGACCCAAAGTTCACGCCGCCACGGCGTGCAGACATGAAGCGGTCCATGGAAGCACTGATCCATCACTTCAAGCTGTTCAGTGAAGGGTATCACGTGCCGCCAGGAGCCACCTACACAGCCGTCGAAAGCCCGAAGGGCGAATTTGGCGTGTATCTTGTGGCAGACGGCAGCAACCGTCCGTATCGCTGCAAAATACGGCCTACGGGTTTTTCCCATTTGCAGGCCATAGATGAACTGTCACGCCGGGCTATGCTGGCAGATATGGTGGCGGTCATTGGTTCTCTTGATCTTGTGTTTGGGGAGGTGGACCGTTGAACACCCCATGGAAACCGGCAGAGCAGCCGGACAAATTTTCATTTGATGCAGCATCTGAAGCGGAAATCGCAAAAGTGCTCGTCAAATATCCGGAAGCGCGCAAGGCCAGTGCCGTCATGCCCATGCTTTATATTGCCCAGCGGCAGATGGGGCGGGAAACGGGGAGTGCATGGGTGCCTGTTGCCGCCATGGATGAAATTGCGCGGCGGTTGGACATGGCGCCCATCCGTGTGTACGAGGTCGCATCCTTTTATACCATGTTCAACACGCGCCCGATCGGGCGGTATCATCTTCAGGTTTGCACGACGACATCCTGCTGGCTTCGTGGTTCAGATGATGTTGTGCATGCCTGCAAAAAAGCAGCCGGCGTCGGTGGCTTTGGTGAGACCAGCGAAGATGGTCTGTTCACCCTGACACAGGTTGAATGTCTGGGAGCATGCGCCAACGCTCCCATTCTGCAGGTAGATGATGATTTCTATGAAGATATGGATGGTCCACGCACGGAAGCCCTGATTGCAGCGCTCCGTGCAGGAGAAAGACCTCCGGCAGGACCGACCGTAAACCGGTGCGGGTCCGCCCCCGAAGGGGGACGTAAGACCCTGCTTGTAACGCCGGAAGCGGCGTCTGAAAACCAATAGGAGAGACGGCCATGTTGCAGGACAAAGACCGGATCTTCACCAATCTCTATGGTCAGGATGATTGGAAGCTGGAGGGAGCCCGCAAGCGCGGAGACTGGGATGATACGGCAGCTATCCTCGCCAAGGGGCGGGATGGTGTTGTGGCGGAAATGAAAGCGTCCGGTTTGCGCGGGCGCGGCGGGGCAGGCTTCCCCACCGGGCTGAAATGGTCCTTCATGCCCAAGCAGTCAGACGGTCGACCGCATTATCTGGTGATTAACGGCGATGAATCCGAACCGGGCACATGCAAGGATCGCGAAGTCATGCGGCATGAGCCGCATAAGCTGATTGAAAGTGCGCTGATCGCTTCGTTCGCCATGGGGGCCCATGCCGCTTATATCTACATTCGCGGCGAGTTCTTTCGTGAAGCCGAACATCTCCAGTATGCAGTCGATGAAGCTTACGCGGCCGGGTTGCTTGGAAAAAATGCAGCCGGGACCGGATGGGATTTTGATTTCTACATTCATCGTGGCGCAGGGGCTTATATCTGCGGGGAAGAAACAGCCCTGCTGGAAAGCCTGGAAGGCAAAAAAGGCCAGCCACGTATGAAACCGCCTTTCCCGGCCGGGGTCGGGTTGTATGGCTGCCCGACCACGGTGAACAACGTGGAAAGCATTTCAGTTGCCTCTACGATCATGCGGCGTGGGGCAAGCTGGTTTGCCGGGCTTGGGCGGCCCAATAATGCGGGTAGCAAACTCATGGCAATTTCCGGTCATGTGAATACGCCCTGCGTGTTTGAAGAAGAACTCGGTGTTCCGCTGAAGGACATTATCGAAAAGCATGGCGGTGGCGTAAGGGGCGGCTGGGATAACCTGCTGGCCGTTATTCCCGGTGGCTGCTCCGTTCCGGTCCTGCCGAAATCCATCTGCGAAACAGTGTTGATGGATTATGACAGTTTACGCGCTGAGCGCTCTGGTCTGGGGACGGCGTGCATGATTGTCATGGATAAATCGACAGACATTATTGAGGCCATTGCGCGTTTCTCCCGCTTTTTCAAACATGAAAGCTGCGGACAGTGCACACCGTGCCGCGAAGGTACCGGGTGGATGATGCGCATGATGGACCGGATGGTGCAGGGGCGTGCCGAGCTTGAAGAAATTGATCTGCTTGAACAGGTCACGCGGCAGGTAGAAGGGCATACCATCTGCGCGCTGGGTGATGCGGCGGCATGGCCTATTCAGGGGCTGATCCGCCATTTTCGCCCTGAAATGGAAGCCCGTATTCGTCAGTACAAAGCCGCACTTGGCGGAACCGGTCTGGTGCAGGTGCCCGCGCACGGCGTGCCAGTGGCAGCGGAGTAAAAGCCATGGTGAGGGTTATTGTTGATGGAACGCCGGTTGATGTTGCTCCCGGCTCTTCCGCTCTTCAGGCGTGTGAAGCCGCAGGGAAAGAAATTCCCCGCTTCTGCTATCATGAACGTCTTTCCGTAGCAGGTAACTGCCGTATGTGCCTGGTGCAGGTTGTGCGTGCGCCAAAGCCAGTTGCATCCTGCGGTTTTCCGGTTTCGGAAGGAATGGAAATTCTGACGGATACGGATGTGGTGCGCCGCGCCCGTCGGGCCGTAATGGAATTTCTGCTGATCAATCATCCGCTTGATTGCCCGATCTGTGATCAGGGTGGTGAATGTGATTTGCAGGACCAAGCTTATGGTTACGGCACCGGTATCTCCCGCTACCACGAAGACAAGCGCGCGGTAACGGACAAGAACCTCGGTCCGTTGGTGAAAACGGTAATGACGCGCTGCATTCAATGCACACGGTGCGTTCGTTTCACAACGGAAGTGGCAGGCACTCCTGAACTTGGTATGGTGTCGCGCGGTGAAAACGCGGAAATTACCACCTATGTGGAAAAGGCCCTGACATCCGAGCTTTCAGGTAATCTGATTGATATCTGTCCTGTTGGTGCGCTGACAGCTAAACCCACGGCGTTTCATGCACGGTCTTGGGAATACAAAAAGACGGACAGCATTGATGTGCTGGATGCGCTGGGGACCAACATTCAGGTTCAGGCGCGCGGCGGCGAAGTAATGCGCATTGTGCCCCGTGTGAATGATGAAGTGAATGAAGAATGGCTGTCTGACAAAGCGCGTTTTTCAGTTGACGGTCTGAAGCGTCGGCGGCTTGATAAGCCATGGGTGCGAGTGCATGGCAAACTTCATGCAGCCTCATGGCAGGATGCTTTTGTCTCTCTGGCTCGCAGGCTGGATGGTGTGGCCGGAGACAGGATTGGCGCGGTAGCGGGTGATCTGTGTGACGCAGAAAGCCTGTGCGCTTTAAAAGATCTTATGTCTGCACTGGGGTCTTCCAACACAGACTGCCGCCAGGATGGGGCCTGGTATGATACCAGTGACCGTGAAGGCTATCTGTTCAATAGTGATATTGTCGGAATTGATGAGGCCGATGCGCTCCTGATTGTGGGCTCAGTGCCTCGTCATGAAGCGCCTGTGCTGAACGCCCGTATCCGCAAGCGGTTTCTGCGGGCAGGGCGTGGCGGCTTTCCGATTGCGATGATCGGTGCACCCTCCGCTGACCCCACTTATGATGTCACCTTCCTTGGGGATGGGCCGGATGTTCTGACTTCTCTGCTTGATGGTAGCATTCCTTTTGCAGAAACACTGAAGTCAGCAAAGCGCCCCATGATCATTCTGGGGCATGGGGCGCTGACGCGGCGGGATGCTCAGGCGGTTTATGAAGCCTGTCGCACCCTGGCGGAACAGAGCGGTGCTATTGCGGATGGATGGAATGGGTTCAACATTCTGCACACTGCGGCTTCTCGAGTAGGGGCGCTTGATCTTGGTTTTCTGCCGGGGCCACGTGGTCTGGCCGCAGCCAATATGCTGCGGGGCGGGGTGGATGTTCTCTGGCTGATGGGCGCCGACGAATTCCCGATCGATAAAATCGCTCCCGAGACATTTGTGGTCTATCAGGGGCACCATGGAGACGCTGCTGCCGCCCGTGCTGACATTATCCTGCCGGGGGCGGCTTATACCGAAAAACCGGGCACGTATGTCAATATGGCAGGGCGTGTCCAACGGGCATTCCGTGCGGTGTTCCCTCCGGGTGATGCGCGGGAAGACTGGCGTATTCTTCGGGCCTTTTCAGAAGTGGTCGGGCACACATTGCCGTATGACACACTGGAGGCTTTGCGCGCCAGAATGGTGGAGGTGAACCCCGTGTTTGCGTCCATTGGTTCTGTGGCGACACCACAGGCCCGCCTTCCGGCACAGGCCGAAGGGACTGCACAAAAAACAACAGCCGAGTTCAGTGCTGGTGCGTTCCGTCCGGCTATTGATGATTATTACCAGACAAACCCCATAAGCCGGGCTAGCCCGACCATGGCGGAATGTTCGCGCATTTACGCACCAGTGCGCGCAGTGGCGGCGGAGTAAGGGCTGATGGCGCAGTTTTTTTATCATACGCTGATAGGCCAGATTATTCTGATGGTTCTGGAAACGCTGGCCGTTCTGGTTCCGCTGCTGATTGGTGTAGCGTACCTCACATTGATGGAACGCAAGGTGATGGCCGCAATGCAGATGCGGCGCGGCCCGAACGTGAATGGTCTTTTTGGGCTGCTTCAGGCTTTTGCTGATGCCATCAAGATGATTTTCAAGGAAACGGTTATTCCCGCAGGGGCCAATAGGGCACTGTTTCTGTTTGCTCCGTTTCTAACATTCTCTCTGGCCATGCTGGCATGGGCGGTTATTCCCACGGGGAATGGTCTGGCCGTTGCGAATATCAATGTTGGTATTCTGTATCTGCTGGCTATTTCTTCATTGGGTGTTTACGGTATGCTTATTGCCGGGTGGGCGTCCAATTCAAAATATGCCTTTCTCGGTGGTCTGCGGTCCGCAGCGCAGATGGTCTCCTATGAAGTGTCGATCGGGCTTGTCATCGTCTCTGTTCTGTTGGCGGTGGGCAGCCTGAACCTGAACGACATTGTGCTGGCGCAACGGCATGTGTGGTTCTGCCTGCCCATGTTCCCGATGTTCATCGTGTTTTTTATCTCGGCGCTGGCAGAAACCAACCGGGCACCATTTGATCTTCCTGAAGGGGAAAGTGAACTGGTAGCCGGGTTCTTTGTTGAATATTCCTCGCTGGCATTTGGTCTCTTCTTCCTTGGCGAATATGCCAACATGATCCTGATGTCGGCCATGGTCAGCATTCTTTTCCTTGGCGGCTGGATGCCTCCGCTGGGTATTGCGCCTTTCACATGGGTACCTGGCCCCCTGTGGCTGATTTGCAAAATCCTGTTCTGCCTGTTCGTGTTTATCTGGGTGCGGGCCACATTCCCCCGTTATCGGTATGACCAGCTTATGCGGTTGGGCTGGAAGGTTTTCCTACCGTTCTCCCTACTGTGGATGATTGGAACCGCAGGCTTCCTTATGGCTACGGGCCTGCTGCCTCAGGCTGGAGGTGTAAACTGATGAGTGCTCTTGGAAAAACCTTCCGGTCCTTTCTGTTAGCCGAACTGGCGGCAGGCATGGCGTCCACTTTCAAGATGATGTTCAAGCCGAAAGTCACGCTGAACTATCCTTATGAAAAAGGGCCGCTGTCTCCGCGTTTTCGCGGCGAGCATGCATTGCGCCGTTATCCCAATGGGGAAGAACGCTGCATTGCCTGCAAGCTGTGTGAAGCCACATGCCCCGCTGAAGCCATTACAATTGAGGCTGAAGAACGGGACGATGGTTCCCGCCGCACCACACGCTATGACATTGACATGACCAAATGCATCTATTGTGGTCTGTGCGAGGAAGCGTGCCCGGTTGACGCCATTGTTGAAGGCCCGAACTACGAATTTGCAACCGAAACGCGTGAAGAGCTGATGTACAACAAGGACAAGCTGCTCGCGAATGGAGACCGTTGGGAGGCTCTGCTGGCCCGACGGTTGGAACTTGATGCGCCTTATCGCTGAGATGATGCAGGCCATGTCCTGGCAGGAGGTAAGCTGATGATACCGCAGCTTGTATTTTACGTTTTTGCGACGGTGCTGCTTGTATCCGCCACAATGGTTATTACGGCGCGCAACCCGGTGCATTCGGTGCTGTTTCTCATTCTCGCGTTTTTCAATGCGGCGGGCCTGTTTCTGGTGGCCGGGGCCGAATTCCTGGCGATGCTGCTGGTGATTGTCTATGTGGGCGCGGTCGCTGTTCTGTTCCTGTTTGTGGTCATGATGCTGGATATTGATTTCACGCAGATGCGGGAAGGCTTTCAGCGTCATGCCCCGATCGGCGCGTGCGTGGGCGGCATCTTGTTTGTTGAGCTCATCATGGCGCTGGGGAACTGGAAAATGGCCCCCGATACGGGCATCGCCCCGCTGAACGGCGCACCGGGCCTGACGAACACAGCCGCCTTGGGCACGTTGATTTACACCCATTATGTTCTGCTGTTCCAATCCTGCGGTCTTGTGCTGCTGGTGGCCATGATCGGGGCCATTGTGCTCACACTGCGCCAGACCAATACGGGCCGCCGTCAGGACATCAGCAAACAGCATGCACGCACACGTGAAGACACGCTGGTGCTTGTAGATCTGCCACTTGGCGAAAATGTGTTGGGTAACGGTGGTTTCCTCCGTCCCCACACATCCTATTACGAAAATGCAGTCCCCGGATCATACGGATCAGGAGGGCAGGCGGAGGCAGACAAAAGGGAGACCGGCGCATGACGCCCGCAATCGCCCCCATTGGGCTTGGCCCTTATCTGATTGTCAGCGCAGCATTGCTGGTGCTGGGTGTGTTTGGCATTTTCCTGAACCGGAAAAACGTCATCATCATCCTGATGTCCATGGAATTGATCCTGCTGTCTGCAAACCTCAATTTTGTCGCGTTTTCTTCCGCCCATGCAGATCTTTCTGGGCAGATCATGGTGTTGTTTGTGCTGACCATTGCAGCAGCAGAAGCAGCAATTGGTCTGGCTATTGTCACGGTCTATTTCCGCAACCGTGGATCCATCCAGGTTGAAGACGTTACGATGATGAAGGGATGAGCGGACTCATGCAGACCGATCTTCACCTGTTTGCCACGGCCATCCTCCTGCCTTTGGTAGGGGCGGTTGTTGCGGGGCTGGGTGGTCGCCTTTTGGACGATGCCATGGCCAAGATTATAACCATTGGCTGCATGGGCGTTGCAGCGCTGTGTGGTGTTGGTGCTCTTTATGGTGGCTGGTCCGCCGGTTTTGCACCGCAGACTGTGCCATTGGCCGATTGGGTGAACGCAGGCGGTTTTCACGCCACCTGGACCCTGCGGTTTGATACGCTTTCTGTGACCATGACGGCCATGGTGCTGTGTGTGTCCCTGCTGGTGCATTGTTACAGCCTTGGCTACATGAGCCACGAAACCATGCCGACTTATCGGTTCTTTTCGTATCTCTCACTGTTTACCTTCGCCATGCTCATGCTGGTGTCCTCGAATGATCTCATCCAGTTGTTCTTCGGATGGGAAGGGGTTGGTCTGGCCAGCTATCTGCTGATTGGCTACTGGTATGATCGGCCTTCCGCCACCGCCGCGGCGATCAAAGCATTTGTGGTCAACCGCGTGGCTGACCTGTTCTTCCTTGTCGGGATCGGGTTGGTGTATGTTCTGTTTCATACCGTTCAGTATGATCAGATTTTTGCAACGGTTCCTCAGGTTCTTGGTGCGTCCTATTCCCTGTTTGGCACCACGTTCAACATGATGGAAGTGATCTGCTTCCTGCTGTTTGTGGGGGCCATGGGCAAATCTGCCCAGCTTTTCCTCCATACGTGGTTGCCGGACGCCATGGAGGGCCCAACGCCAGTTTCTGCCCTTATTCATGCGGCAACAATGGTCACGGCTGGCGTGTTCCTGATGGCGCGTATGTCTCCCTTTCTGGAGTTCGCACCCGGCACCCGGATGTTTGTGATCTTTATTGGGGCTACCACCTGTTTCTTTGCCGCTACGGTCGGCATGGTGCAGCCAGATATCAAACGCACCATCGCGTATTCCACCTGTTCACAGCTTGGCTACATGTTTGCGGCTGTGGGGGTGGGGGCGTATCAGGCATCTGTTTTCCACCTGACCACGCATGCCTTTTTCAAAGCACTTCTGTTTCTTGGCGCGGGCTCTGTCATCCACGCTGTGCATGATGAGCAGAACATGTTCCGTATGGGTGGTTTGTGGAAAAAACTGCCGTTGACATACGCTGTTATGTGGATTGGTAGCCTTGCGCTGGCCGGTGTGTTTCCGTTCGCGGGATACTGGTCCAAGGATGCCATTCTGAACGCTCTGTGGGCCAGTGGCAGCAGTATGAGCCATTATGCCTGGACGCTCGGCACCATTACGGCGTTCATCACGGCTTTTTATAGCTGGCGCCTGCTGTTTCTTGTGTTCCATGGCGCACCGGCAGACGAACATGTGCGTGATGCCGCGCATGAAAGTCCTGCGGTTATGACCGTACCTCTGGTGCTGTTGGCTATTGGTGCCTTGGTGGCAGGCGTTGCTCTGGCACCGTATTATATCGGCGCAAAGCAGGATCTGTTCTGGAATGGGGCTATTTTCAACGCGCCGGGCAACAGCATTATGGAAACATTTGAGCATGTTCCCGCGCTAATCGGCCTGTTGCCCTCCATTGCCGGGCTGGCAGGGATTGCTCTGGCCTATGTGTTCTATGTGGCGTCTCCCGCATTGCCAGCCTCCATGGCGCGGTCTTTTGGTCCGGTTTATCGGTTCCTGCTCAACAAATGGTATTTTGACGAACTCTACACAGTTATTTTTGTCCGTCCCTATGCCGCCATTGCGCGCGTGCTGTGGAAGGAGGGGGATGAAGGCGCTGTGGAAGGGTTGCCACGTGATCTGGTGCGCGCAACCGTTACGGGCGCATCGGAGGCCGTCAAGCTCCAGACCGGTTCCATTGCCATTTATGCCTTCACCATGCTGGCGGGCCTTGTGGTGCTGCTGACCGTCGCCCTGTGCGGATGAGGGGTGGATGATGTCGTTTTTTTCCCTTTTTGATATCTGTAGTGAACGGAGTGCAGTGCGATGAGTGCGACCTCGGTCAACTGGGCGCTGGCTCTGCCAGAAATCACACTTGCACTTTCCGGCTTGATCATTCTGGTTGTGGGCGTGTTGCAGCGGCGTGGGGAAGGGTTCTTTCCTTGCTCCATGCTGACGGTTGCCGCTTTTGTGGGGTGTGGGTTTCTGGTGGCCCTTTCGCCCGACGGCGCGGGCTATGCCGGTACCTTTGTGAATGACAGCTTTGCACGCTTCATGAAAATTCTGGCACTGGTGGGTGGCCTTCTGGCAACGATTGTCACCGTAGGGTACCGTGGTGAGGACCGGCATGATCCGGGAGCGTTACCGTTTGAAACGCCTATCCTTATGCTGTTTTCAACCCTCGGTGCCATGATCATGGCATCCTCCGCCAATCTCATGACCTTGTTTGTCGGATTGGAACTGTCTTCTCTCTCCATCTACATTCTCTGCGCTCTGGAGCGGGACCGGGTTACGTCTTCTGAAGCCGGATTGAAATATTTTGTTCTGGGCTCGCTGGCTTCCGGGCTGCTGCTGTATGGCATGTCTCTGGTCTATGGTTACGCAGGCACCATGGAATATACGGGGCTGATTGCCGCCATCCATGCGTCAGGAACGCTGCCGCCAGGGTTGATTGTTGGCATTGTGTTCGTGGTGGTGGGGCTGTGTTTCAAGCTTTCCGCCGTGCCCTTCCATATGTGGACGCCTGATGTCTATCAGGGGGCACCAACGCCGGTAACAGCCTATATGGCGGGTGCGCCCAAATTTGCCGCCTTCGCTTTGTTTCTGCGTGTTATGGTCGGGCCGTTCGGTGCGGTTGCGCCTCGCTGGCAGATCCTGATTGAAACCGTTTCCATGCTCTCCATGGTTTATGGGGCTTTTGCGGCCATACCGCAGACAGATATCAAGCGTCTTATGGCGTATTCCTCCATTGGTCACATGGGGTACGCCATGATGGGGCTGGCATCTGCTTCAGCCGCAGGCGTAAGGGCAACCCTGATTTATCTTGCAGCCTATCTGGTCATGAATGCAGGGGTCTTTGCCGGAATTGCCGCCATGCGTCGCAAAGGGCGTGAGGTAACGGCCATTTCCGATCTTGCCGGGCTGAGCAAGACCGACCCCGGCATGGCGGCAGCACTGGCTATCTTCATGTTCAGCATGGTTGGCGCACCGCCGCTGGCCGGGTTCTTCGGCAAGTTCATGGTATTTGCGGCCGCGTGGCAGGCTGGCCTTTATGTGCTGGTCGTTGTAGGGGCTGTCTCCAGTATTGTGGGCGCTTACTATTACCTGCGTGTTGTAAAGGTGATGTATTTTGATGCGCCAGCGGAAGGGCTGGACCGTCCCGCACCCAGCCTGCTGTTTGTTTCGGGCGGCATGGGGCTGGCCACGGTGTTCTTCATTCTGGTTCTCGGACCGCTGATGAACATGGCACAGCAGGCGGCCCTGGCTCTGGCTGGCTGAAGGAGATGGAATGAAGGCAGTTTGTCCGCCTTGGCGGCTGGAATGTTATGATGAACTGACTTCAACCTCGGATGTATGCCTTGAACGGGCCAGAGCGGGCGAAAAGCCTGGTCTGGCCCTTCTGGCTTTGCGGCAGACAAAGGGGCGGGGCAGCCGGGGGCGGAACTGGGTTGATGCAGGGCAAAGCCTCGCTCTTTCCATGCTTCTTGATGGGCAGCAGGCGGGGCAGGATGCTCTGGGCGGTTGGCCCTTTCTTGCGTCCCTTGCTTTTTTTGAAGGGTTGGCAGAGACCATGCCCGCCGCCCGTGATCATCTGATGATCAAATGGCCTAATGATATTCTGCTGGATGGCCAGAAACTGGGCGGCATTCTGATCGAGCGGGAAGGGCGAGGCCTCATTATCGGCATGGGTGCCAATCTGGCGCGGTCTCCGGCAACGGACGCCATAGGGCGGGAGGCAGCCTTTCTGGGGCGATACGGGGAGCCTCCTCATCCGCATGCTGTGGCGGAGGCCATTCTGGCACAGATCACACACTGGCGGGATGTCTGGGAGCACCAGGGGTTTGGTATTCTGTGTGCGGAATGGATGAAACGGGCGCATCCTGTGGGCACGCCTCTTGTGGTAAACGGCGGGACTACTTATGAAAAGGGGCGGTTTGCAGGGCTGGCCGCAGATGGTCGGCTGCTGCTTGAAACGGAAAACGGGATGAAAACGATCGCAACAGGAGATATCCTGCTGGCATCACAGGGGGCAGGACGTGCTGCTCGTCATTGATGCAGGCAACACAAATGTGGTGTTTGCCGTGCATGATGGTGCAAAGTGGCGGGGTACGTGGCGTATTACCATGCAGGCGCAGCGTACGTCTGATGAATATGCTGTCTGGCTGCTGGCGCTTCTGCGGATGCAGGGGATCTCTGCTGATGATGTTGAGGGTGCAGTTATTGGCACAGTGGTGCCTGCCGCCCTTTATCATCTGCGTACGCTTTGCCGCCAGTGGTTTGCGGTTGAACCTCTTCTGGCATCAGCCCGGTTGGACTGGGGCTTTGTGATCAAGACGGATAACCCCGATGAAGTTGGGGTGGACCGTCTTTTAAATGGTCTGGCGGCGCACCATCTGTATGGTGGACCGTTAACAGTTATTGATTTTGGCACGGCCACCACGTTTGATGTGGTGGATAGTGAAGGCAGTTATTGCGGTGGTGTGATTGCGCCAGGGATCAATCTGTCTGTTGAAGCCTTGCATCAGGCTGCGGCACGTCTGCCGCGTATTGGTGTGGGGCGCCCGGCAGTTGATTCCGTTATCGGGCGTAATACCGTTACGGCTATGCGCTCAGGGGTGTTCTGGGGGTATGTGGGTTTGATCGAGGGGATCGTCGAGAGGATCAGGCGGGAAGTCGGGCAGGATATGAAAGTGCTCGCAACCGGCGGTCTGGCTCCGCTCTTCTCGGAAGGAACAACGGTGTTTGACCACGTGGATTCAATGCTGACCCTGAACGGGCTGCGGATATTGGCGGGGCGGAATCCCTTGCCGCGTCTTACAATCGAAAAAGATGTTTTGACAGAAGGATAGTACATCTAATGACAGACCAGAACGGCGATTTCGCCTTTCTGCCCTTGGGCGGAACGGGCGAGATTGGCATGAATCTTAATCTCTATCGCCTGGGGGAAACCTGGCTGGCGATAGATTGCGGTATTGGTTTTAGCGGAAACGACACACCGGAAGCTGAAATTCTGGTGCCTGATCCCACCTTTATTGCAGAGCGTCGGGACCAGTTGGCAGGGTTGGTGATTACCCACGCGCATGAAGACCATATTGGCGCAGTGGCTCATCTGTGGCCGCTTCTGCAGTGCCCTGTTTACGTGACCCCTTTTGCTGGGGCCGTGCTGCGCCGCAAACTGGGTGAAGCCCGCCTGCTTCAGGAAGTGCCGATTCACGTCATCCCTTGTGGTGGCACGTTTGATGTCGGGCCTTTCAATCTGGAGTTCATTCCCGTTACCCATTCCGTGCCCGAAGCACAGAGCGTTGTTCTGCGCACGCCGGCAGGGATTGTGGTGCATACAGGGGACTGGAAACTTGATCCGGACCCGCTTGTTGGGCCGCCGACGGATATCAAACGCCTGAAGGAAGTGGGTGAGGAAGGGGTTCTGGCTCTGGTGTGTGACAGCACCAACGTGATGAAGCCCGGTGCCTCCCAGTCCGAATCGGAAGTGCGTCGGAGCATGACGGACCTGATCGGCAGCCTCAAAGGCCGTATCGCCGTTACCTGCTTTGCCTCCAACGTGGCCCGTGTTGAAACCATTGCCATGGCTGCACAGGCGGCAGGCCGCACGGTGGTTCTGGTTGGCCGCTCCCTGCGCAATCTGGATGTTGCCGCGCGTGAATGCGGATATCTGTCAGGTGTTCTGCCGTTCCTGAACGAGCAGGATGCGAATGATGTGCCCGATGATCAGACGGTCATGATCATTACCGGAAGCCAGGGTGAGCCGCGCTCTGCCTTGTCCCGCATCTCTCTGGATATTCACCCCAACATTTCTCTGGGTGAGGGTGATACGGTTATCTATTCCAGCCGTATGATTCCGGGTAACGAGCGCGCCATTATGGCCGTGCAGGACAATCTGTCCCGTCGTGGCGTGCGCGTGATTACGGATAAAGACCATTTTGTGCATGTATCGGGTCACGCCACGGGCGGTGACGTGAGCACCATGTATGATCTGATCAAGCCGCAATATGCTGTGCCGGTTCACGGCGAATGGCGTCACCTCACGGCGCATGCTGCTTTGGCGCAGGATAAGGGTATTGCCCCTATTCTGCTTGAAGATGGCGATATTCTGCGTCTTGCTCCGGGCAAGGCCGAAGTGGTTGATACTGCACCCAGCGGTCGTCTGGCGCTGGATGGTGGCCGTCTGCTGCCAATGAATGGTGGCGTTCTGGCGGCGCGTCGCAAGATGCTGTTCAACGGTGTGGTGATTGCCAGCTTTGCGGTGGATGACGAAGGGTTTGTTATCGGCGAGCCCAAACTGAGCGCGCCCGGCCTGCTGGACCCGGATGATCTGGAAAGCGTGCGCGTGCGTGAAGAATTCGCCAACGCGCTGGATGTTATTCCCGATGAACTGCGGAATGATGATCAGGCATTCCGTGATGCCGCCAAGACGGCACTGCGCCGGGCTCTGGGGCGTAAGCTTCAGAAGCGCCCGCTGGTGGATGTGCACGTTCTGCGTGTATGAAGCCTTTGCCTGCATGATAGGCGCATAAGCCGTGGAAGGAAGCCCGCATGATGCGGGTTTTCTTTATGGGCACAGTGCTTTACAGCAGAAGATGTTCAGGAATTTTTCGGGTAGACCCTGCTGTGGTCTGCCTTACAGACAAGGTTGAGTACGACCATGCGTCTTTCGCGCAGTTTTCTCCCTACCCTTAAAGAAAACCCGGCAGAGGCGCAGATCGTCTCTCATCGGCTGATGCTTCGTGCAGGGCTGGTCCGGCAGACGGCGTCCGGTATCTATGCGTGGTTGCCAGCGGGGCTGAAGGTGCTGCGCAACATCAGCCAGATTGTGCGTGAAGAGCAGGATAGCATTGGCGCGCAGGAAGTGTTGATGCCCACCCTTCAGTCTGCTGATCTGTGGAAGCGTTCGGGCCGGTATGATGCTTACGGGCCGGAAATGCTGCGCATTCAGGACCGGCACAAGCGGGAACTGCTGTACGGGCCAACCAATGAGGAAATGATTACGGATCTGTTCGGGCAGACTGTTAAATCCTACAAGGAACTGCCGCAGGTTCTGTATCATATCCAGTGGAAATTCCGTGATGAAATGCGCCCCCGGTTTGGTGTGATGCGCGGCCGTGAATTCCTGATGAAAGATGCCTACAGCTTTGATCTGGATTATGCCTCCGCCGTAGCAAGTTACCAGCGGATGATGTTGGCGTATCTGCGTACATTCCAGCGGTTGGGCGTGCGGGCCGTGCCCATGCGGGCTGATACTGGTCCCATTGGCGGGGAACTCAGCCATGAATTCCTTATCCTGGCCCCCACGGGTGAGAGCGGCGTGTTCTATGATGCCGCGCTGGAAGATCAGGACTGGCTGGATGAACCTGTTGATGTAAACAGCCCGTTGGCGCTGGAAACCTTCTACAAGCGGGTGACCACGCCGTATGCCGCCACCGATGAAATGCATGACACCACGGCGTGGGACGCTGTGCCGGAAGAGCGTCGGCGTGAAGGCCGTGGCGTTGAAGTGGGACACATTTTCCACTTCGGTACCAAATACACCAAGGCTATGGATATCAGCGTAAGTGCGCCTGATGGTTCTCAGGTCTACCCGGAAATGGGGTCATACGGCATTGGTGTCTCTCGCTTAGCCGGAGCAATTATCGAAGCCAGCCATGATGAAAACGGTATCATCTGGCCAGATGCCGTAGCACCCTTCAAGGCCGCAATTCTGAACCTGAAAGTGGGGGATGAAACGTGCGATGCCGTGTGTGAACGCATCTATAATGTGGATACGGAAGCCTTCCTGTATGACGACCGCACGGATCGGGCTGGCGCCAAATTTGCTGATGCGGATCTGATGGGGCATCCGTGGCAGATTGTGGTCGGGCCACGGAGCGCAAAGGAAGGGCGTGTGGAACTCAAGCGCCGTGCGACAGGCGAGCGGCATGATTTGAGCGTGGATGACGCTCTGGCACTGGTTCTGGCAGGCTGAGCATGTTTGGTCCCTTCGAGCGGGTAATAGCCGGGCGGTACCTCCGGGCGCGCCGTGGTGAGCGGTTTGTGTCTGTCATCGCCATTTTCTCGCTGGTGGGGATCGCACTTGGTGTGGCCACGCTCATTATCGTCATGGCGGTGATGAACGGGTTCCAGGCCGATCTGATGGACCGCATTCTTGGTCTGAATGGTGATCTGAGCATTTATGGCTCCGGGCGGACCATCTCCCATTATGAAGAGGTAACAGACCGGGTGCGCAAGGTGCCCGGCGTTATCAGTGCAACCCCGCTGGTGGAAGGGCAGGTGCTTCTGAGCGCTGGCTCTTTCAATTCTGGCGGCGTGGTGCATGGCATGACCAAACAGGGGCTGCTGGACCTTAAAGGGGTAAGCTCCTCTCTGGTGGCCGGGTCCCTGGATGATTTTGAAGGGGACGATGCTGTGGCCGTTGGGGTCACGCTCGCGTCCCGTGCAGGCCTCTCCATCGGGTCGCGTATTACGCTGATTTCACCGGAGGGCGCGGCAACGGCTTTTGGCACCGTACCGCGTGTGCGGGCCTACCATATTGTTGCGATTTTTGATGCTGGCGTGAATGACTACAATGCCAGCTACGTGTTCCTGCCCATGCATGCCGCGCAGGTTTACTTCCAGATGCCGGACAAGGTCACGCAGATTCAGGTCATGGTGCAGGACGCCCAGAATGTCCGGCCTGTAACCATGCGGATCATCAACGCGGTGGGTGATCCCGGCCTGCGTGTGTTGGACTGGACAAACGCCAACAATGCTCTGTTTGGCGCGGTGCAGGTGGAACAGAACGTCATGTTCCTGATCCTGACACTTATTATTCTTGTGGCAGCCTTCAATGTGATCTCGTCGCTGATCATGATGGTCAAAGACAAGACAGGGGATATTGCCGTATTGCGCACCATTGGGGCCAGCCGGGGCGCCATCATGCGCATTTTTCTGATGTGTGGTGCCTCCGTAGGCGTAACAGGCACGGTGGCTGGCACAGTTCTGGGCGTGGTGTTCTGCATGAATATCGAGCGTATCAGGCAGGCCTTGCAGTCCCTGACAGGCACCAATCTCTTTAATCCCGAAGTCTATTACCTCACGCACCTTCCCGCCAAACTGGTGTGGGGGCAGGTGGGAGAAGTGATTGCCATGGCGCTTACACTGTCTCTGCTGGCAACACTTTATCCGTCCTGGCGTGCCGCACGAACGGATCCGGTCGAGGCTCTGCGTCATGAATAAGGTGGTTCTACGTCTGCAGGGCGTCAAAAAGACCTACCGTAGCGGGGAGGATGGTTCTCTCCCGGTTTTGCAGGGCGCGGATTTTGTTCTGCATACGGGAGAGCTCGTGGCCCTTGTCGCCCCTTCGGGTACGGGGAAATCAACGCTTCTGCATCTGGCGGGATTGCTTGATACGCCTGATGAGGGTGAGATTGAAATCTGTGGCCAGAGCACGCGCGGCTTGGCAGATGCCGGACGCACGGCTCTGCGGCGTGATGAAATCGGGTTTGTGTACCAGTTTCATCACCTGTTGGCAGAATTCACGGCGCAGGAAAATGTGATGTTGCCGCAGATGATTGCTGGCACCCGGAAGGCTGATGCTCGTGCGCGGGCGGATGAACTGCTGGATATGTTTGGCCTCAAACATCGGTTGAAGCATCTGCCGGGCAAGTTGTCGGGCGGTGAGCAACAGCGTGTGGCGATAGCCCGCGCTTTGGCCAACCGGCCAGCCTTGCTTCTGGCGGATGAACCGACAGGCAATCTGGATGTGCGTACGGCAGATGCCGTTTTTACAGAACTGATGGCTGCGGTGAGGGATCAGGGGCTGGCTGCTTTGGTGGCCACCCATAATGAAGAACTGCTGAGCCGGATGGATCGCGTGATCACCCTTCGCGACGGGCACGTGGTGGCGCGCTGAGATCAGCCACCACCACCGTTATTGTCAGCCGTTCAGCAGAGTCCGTTCAATTGCATCCCGCACGCGGGGGGATGTCGGGGGCGTGAGGCTGCTAAACCATGCTGCAGGCTGACCGGAGCGGTTGATCAGATATTTATAGAAATTCCATCGGGGGCAGCCTAGAAAACCGCACTCCTTGTTCAACCACTGGAACAATGGAATGGCATTTGCTCCCTTTACGGAACCGCGTGCCGCCATGGGAAAGCTGACGCCGTAATTCCGGTGGCAGAAATCGGCAATTTCCGACGCCGTGCCGGGTTCCTGCTTTCCGAAATCATTGCTGGGCACGCCTATCACAACCAGTCCGGCTTTTTTGAACTGGCACCAGATGGCCTGCAACCCCTCATATTGTGGCGTAAAACCGCATTTGGACGCGGTATTGACAATAAGGAGCGGTCTGCCCCGATAGTCGTTGAGATTGATTGTGCCGGCTTCCAGGCCAGGGAGCGTGAAATCGTAAGCCGTGGTCATGGCGTGGTGCCTCTTTTGTTGCGAACGTCTCAGGGGTAATAAGCCCTGTCTAGCGCAAGAAAAGAGAAGGGGCGAGAGGAGAGAGGGAGGGGGAAGCCTGCTGCCCAGTTGCGGGTTCTTGTCAGGCTTCCACCAATTTTTTGCGTTGGAGATCGTGTTCGTTTATTATTGTTCATTATGTTGAACACGATCCCGTATTTGGAATAATGAGGATATCGCCTCCTCTTGTCAACAAGGAAAATAAGATCGGCATGTCCAAACCTCAGGATTCTGTCCCGGCGCTCCGTCGGGCCGTGCGTATTCTCGATCTGGTCAAGGCTGCGCAGCGGCCCCCACTGGCGGCGGATGTGGCCCGGCAGCTTGATTTGCCAAGGAGCACCGTGCACGGGCTGCTAGCGGTTATGGTTGAACTGGGGTTGCTGGAAAAAACAGCCACGCAGGGTTACAGGCTGGGCACCCGCCTTCTGGACTGGGTGGGGGGCGTGACAGAAAAGCGGGATCTGGTGACGGAGTTCTATCAGTCCCTTGATGGCTTTTCTGATCTCGACACCTTTACGGTGACACTGACCCTGCTTGAAGGGATGGAAGTGGTGTATGTGGCCTGCCGCAACAGCGCCACGGTGCTGGGGGCCTCCTTCCGTGTAGGCATGCGCCTGCCCGCCATTTTCACGGCAACGGGGAACGCCATGCTGGCCGAGATGGATGATACATCCTTCCGCGAATGGCTGACATTACACCCGGCCTCCACATGGCCCGAGCCCATGACACCCAATGGAATCCGTTCCGTCACGACTCTGGTGCGGGAAATTGCCGAGATTCGCGAACGCGGCTACGCGGTGGATGATGAACAGATTCATGATGGTCTGTGGTGCTTTGGTGCCGGCGTGAAAGATTATTCCGGCCGTATGGTGGCAGGTGTGGGCGTCAGCCTGCCCCAGACAGAACTGGGCCGATATGACGTAGGAGACCTAGGGAACAGAGCCGTGGCTCTTGCTCAGGCTGTTTCCGGACGGCTGGGTTATAGAAACAACATGACCGAAGAGGTAGAAAACCAGCGTTAAAGTGAGAGCCGGACTCTGATACCCGTCGGGCGGTACAATCAGATCAGGATCATCGGATTGAAAAGGAAGACTATGCCTCGGTCCTGTTGGGTAGCGGTGCGCCGCGTGACATCGGTTTTATGTGCGGGTCTGGCGTTGGCCACATTTTCTGCGGCATCGTGCCGGGCAGAAGAACAGACGCCACAGACAGAAGTAAAATATCTGGTGTTCGTGCATGGCCTGCATGTGATGGACATTCAGGCGTCCTACCGGCTTGATAATGCCCAATATGGGATTGGGGCGCATGTCAAAACGGCGGGTCTGTTTAATATGTTCATGAAAACAGACCTGACTCTTACCGCTCAGGGACGGTTCGCCGGGCAGGTCGTGGCCCCGGAAACGTTTGACAGCAAAGGCTGGTCGCGTCGCACAAACCGGCATATCGCCCTTACCTATAAGGACAACCTGCCACAGGTCACCCAACTTGATCCGCCGGAGACAAACCGGGAGGCGGTGACAGAAGCTGAGCGGCAAGGTGCGGTTGATACGCTGGCCATGTTGATGGGTTTGCTACGGCAGGTAAGAGAGACACAGAACTGTGCCATGCAGGAAAAAGTTTTTGACGGATTGCGGCTGACAACGCTTTCCGTGCAGGCGGGAAGCGAGCAGAAACTTCCCTCAAGCGGACCATTGGACTGGGGCGAGGCAGCCTTGCGCTGCAATTTTGTGGGGCAGCAGATCAAGGGGTTCAAGCTCAGCAACGAGCAAAGCAAACTGCGTAACCCGCAACCGGGCCGGGCCTGGTTTAAACGCATTGGGGCAGCAGGCTTTGTGGCCGTCCGGTTGGAACTGGATCACCCCAAACTGGGCCACATCACGGTTCTGCTGGATGGAGCCCCCCGCCAGTTCCCGTAAACGGCAAGGCTCTTCTGAAAATAGGGCCAATAAAAAGCCCGAGTGAAAGAGAAACTCTCACTCGGGCGATATAGAGACGCTTATTGCGTCTTGTGTGATGAGTTAGCGGGTTTATTCAACCGTTACGGACTTTGCCAGATTGCGGGGCTGGTCCACATCCGTTCCCTTCAGAACAGCAACTTCATAAGCCAGCATCTGCACAGGAATGGTTTGCAGGATGGGGGCAACAAAATCATGCACATGCGGCAGAACCACCATGTCTTCCGCAATGGCGGAAACACGGTCCGCGCCCTTGGTATCTGTAAAGACGAGCAGACGCCCGCCACGGGCCTTGGCTTCCTGAAGGTTGGACAGCGTTTTATCAAACAGGGGCGTGTAAGGCACGCTGGCGACAATCGGCACGGTGCGATCAATCAGGGAGATCGGACCATGCTTCATTTCCCCTGCGGCATAGGCTTCCGCATGGATGTAGGAAATTTCCTTGAGCTTCAGCGCACCTTCCATGGCAATCGGGAACATGCTGCCACGGCCCAGATACAGAACATCCCGGGCTTCAGCTACAACGCCTGCAAGCC
The DNA here is from genome assembly GCF_001499615.1 of Acetobacter senegalensis. Classification (NCBI taxonomy): domain Bacteria; kingdom Pseudomonadati; phylum Pseudomonadota; class Alphaproteobacteria; order Acetobacterales; family Acetobacteraceae; genus Acetobacter; species Acetobacter senegalensis. The sequence goes on from NZ_LN606600.1 coordinate 3,075,277, forward strand.
GCCTTATGGCTGCGCCTTGCGTAAAGACCTCTGCCGCGCGGCTGGGCAGATCAAGCAGGGCTGCCACCAGTTCTTCTTCTGCAAGCGCATCTAGCATGCCGCGTGCGCGGGCCGTGGCAATGGTCAGGCAGGCAAGCACTGTCAGTTGAGCCGTGAAGGCCTTGGTGGAGGCCACGGAAATTTCCGGACCAGCCACCGTCCCCAGAACACTGTCACTTTCACGCGCCATGGTGCTGTGCTCAACATTCAGCACGGAAAGAATATGGATGGCTTTCTGGCGCAAGCTGCGCAGAGCCGCCAATGTATCGGCCGTTTCTCCAGACTGAGAAATCAGCAGGCCGAGCGAGCCTTCCGTCAGTGGCGGGTTGCGGTACCGCATCTCGCTGGCAACGTCGATATCCACCGGCAGCCGCGCAATGGCTTCCAGCCAATAGCGGCCAACCATGCCAGCATAGAATGCTGAACCGCAGGCGGTGATTACCGCGCGGGGCACAGTGGCCAGATCAAAAGGCATGTCCGGCAAAAATACGCGGCGGCTGGCAGGGTCAACCATGCGCTGCAGGGTCTGGCCAATCACCAGCGGATGCTCATGCAGCTCTTTTTCCATGAAATGACGGTAGCCGTCCTTGCCAATGGAACCTGCGGCCAGAGCCGTGGTCTGCTCCTTGCGCTGAACAGGCGTGCCGTCAAACGTCATGAACTCCGCTTTTTGCGGAGTAATCACCACGCAGTCCCCATCTTCCATGTAGGTGATGCGGTTGGTCAGCGGTGCAAGGGCGAGGGAGTCAGATCCAAGGAACATTTCATCCTTGCCATAGCCAACAGCCAGCGGGGCGCTATGGCAGGCGCCAATCATCAGCCCTTCATGACCGGCAAAGATCATGGCGATGGCATAAGCCCCTTCCAGACGGTTGAGGGCTTTTAACGCGGCATCCTTGGGGGCAAGGCCCTGCCCAAGATGGTAATCCACAAGTTGGGCTATGGTCTCGCTATCCGTTTCCGTGCTGAAAACCTGTCCGGCTTCTTCCAGCTCACGGCGGAGGTCTTCAAAGTTCTCAATAATACCATTGTGAACAATGGCGACGCGCTCCGTGCCGTGCGGGTGTGCATTGCAGGTTGTGGGGGCACCGTGGGTTGCCCATCGTGTGTTGGCCAATACCTGTTGTGCCCGGAAGCGGGTCCTGCTCAAGAAGCGCACCCAGATTATCCAGCTTACCGGCAGCGCGGCGGCGTTCTACCCGGCCGTCCACCAACGTGGCGATACCGGCGGAATCATATCCGCGATATTCCAGACGGCGCAGTCCTTCAAAGACGATGGGCGTGGCATGTCGCAGACCGACAACACCGCATATTCCGCACATCAGCCGTTTTCCTTTCGGGCTTTGAGTGTTTCCTTGAAGTGCCTGCCCAGTTCGGGTTTGCTCACCTGACGGGAGCGGCCAAAGGCAAGGGCATTTTCAGGCACATCCTTGGTAATGGTGCTGCCAGCAGCAATCATGGCATTGGTGCCAATGCTGACCGGGGCCACCAGAATGGCGTTTGAGCCGACAAACACGTTGTCACCAATTAGGGTGCGGTGTTTGAAGAAGCCGTCATAATTGCAAGTAATGGTACCGGCCCCCACGTTGGTCCGCGCGCCAATATCGGCATCACCCAGATAGGTCAGGTGGTTGGCTTTGGCACCGTCTCCTACCGTGGTGTTCTTGACTTCAACAAAATTGCCAATGTGGGCTCCCACACCAATATCCGCTCCGGGGCGCAGGCGTGCATAGGGGCCAATCAGCGCATTGGCCTGCACCTCACACCCTTCCAGATGACTGAAAGCACGGATTTCTGCGCCGCTTCGCACGGTAACACCAGGGCCGAACACTACATGCGGTTCGACCAGCACATCGGGTTCAAGTTCGGTATCAGCGCAGAGAAAGACTGTTTCCGGCGCGACCAGCGTTACGCCGTTTTCCATGGCTTTCGTGCGCAGGCGGTTCTGGAGGGCCGCTTCAGCCTCGGCCAGTTCCACGCGGGAATTGATGCCGCGCAGTTCATCTTCTGCAGCTTCCACGGCGCGCACACGTACGCCGTCTGCTACCGCCAGATCGACCACGTCCGTCAGGTAATATTCACCTTTGGCGTTTTCATTTTTCACAGCCTTCAACCACGTGCGGAAGGTGTCTGCATCCGCGCACAGAACGCCCGCATTGCATAGATCAATGGCGCGTTCCTCCGGTGTGGCGTCCGCCCATTCCACAATGCGGTCCACATTGCCGTCTTGTGCAACCACCCGGCCATATCGTCCCGGTTCCTTGGGGCGCATGGCCAGCAGCGCGAGCCCAACATCGGGCGAGCGGCGTTCTTCCAGAAGGCGGTTCAGAGTTTCAGCCGAAATCAGCGGATTATCCGCATAGAGTACGGCTACATCCCCTTCGCCAAAATATGCTTCAGCCTGCAGGGCTGCGTGGGCGGTGCCCAGCCGTTCATGCTGTACTACCACCGGGTAAGGGGCTGCCAGTTCGGCAACATCTTCCATTTCAGGACCAATGACCACCACCAGCCGATCAAACACATCTGCCGCATTGGCGATCAGATGCGCCAGCATGGGGCGGCCAGCCAGACGTTGCATGGCTTTGGGGCGGGAGGACTTCATGCGGGTGCCCAGCCCGGCGGCCAGCAGGACCGCAGTGGCAGGACGGGAAGGGAGAGGAGATGTCATGATTGAATTGCGGTAAGCCAACCTCACGCCCCTGTCAAACGCCGGGCTGGAGGAAACCTGAAATCTGGATATCATAAAATTTTTCAGGACTTTACTGAAGAAGGCAAAAGCGGTGATGAAACAGAAACTCGCAGTGTTTGACATGGATGGCACATTGCTGGACTCCCTGCCTGATCTGGCGGAATGCGGGCGGGAACTGCTGGCCAGCTATGCTCTGCCGCCCGTATCAGACGCAGAAGTGCGCCGCATGATTGGCAATGGGGTGCCCATGCTGGTCGAACGCCTGCTTCAGGCTGGGGCAGAAAAAGGAGCGGGTGCGCAGGTGGCGGACATAGATCACGCTCAGGCCTGCCGCCGCTTTATGGAGTTCTACACCCCACGGGCCACTCGGCTATCTCGATTGTTTCCGGGCACAGAAGACACGCTTCATACGCTTCAGGCGCAGGGATGGCTGCTTGCAGTCTGTACCAATAAGCCGGAAGTCGCGGCACTGGCCATTCTGGAACGATTTGGCCTTTCTCCCTTGTTCGCCTGTGTGGGGGGAGGAGACAGCTTTGCCGTTAGAAAGCCGGACCCTGGTCATCTTCTGGGAACAATTGCCAAGGCCGGAGCGCAACCGGAGAGCAGTGTGATGATCGGGGATATGTCTCCGGATCTTCTGGCCGCGCAGGGGGCAGGCTGTCCGGCTTTGTTTGCCGCGTGGGGGTATGGTGATGGCAATCTGGCGGAACTGGCGCAGGCCGAAGCGGCAAGCATGGTCGATGTGCCCGAGAAAGCAGAATGGCTACTGCAGAACGTATCTAGGGCTCTATGAGAACGTAGGGAGAGGCGGGAGAATACAGGCTTTTTCAAGAGGCTGGTTCCAAGAAACCGGAAAGCGAGGGTTGGCAAGGGACTGAAAGCCGACCGAAAGGCTTGGTGCAGGCTTACTTTGACGGGAAACATCACTGATCCGCAAAACGCCTTCCAGACCCGACCTGTCAGATTTTGCAGGCAGTCAGACTAGATATCTGGCTGTTCCTGTCTTTAGGGGGCGATCTGAGCCAACCGCGCGAGAACAGCCTGTCCGGCTTTGGTAAAAGCGTCTTCATTGAAATGGGAGAAGACATAGCTTCTGGCTGCCTGTCCCATCTGATGGAGCGTTTCAGGGCGTGCGAGCGTCTGTGCAAGGCAGGCCGAGAGCGCCTCTGTATTACGTGGAGGCACAGTCCATCCTGTTACGCCGGGTTGGACAGAGCGTGTCAGTTCTCCCACTGCTGATGAAATAACCGGAAGACCTGCCTGCATGGCTTCATGCGCGGCCATGCAGAATCCCTCCCAGTGAGAGGGCTGGAGATACAGATGCTGTTCCGCCAGAAACGCACCGGTGTCCGAGCAGAATCCCGGCAGGGAGACCTCATTCTGTAGTCCATGAAGCCGCACGAGCGCTTCCAGTTTCGCCCGTTCTTCGCCTTCTCCGGCAATAGTAAGGTGAAACGGAGGGAGCACATCTTTTTGCTTAAGCTGTGCCATCGCAAGGCAAAGCGTGTCATACCCTTTAACTGGATGAAGTCTGCCGACTGAACCCAGCCGGATGGTCTCGCCTGCCTGCCATGGGTGGCTTTGCGGGGCGGAAGCCCGCGCATGAAAAATGGGCCAACACATCAGCCTGTCCGCCGGAATGCCCAACTGGGTGCGGGTGACCTGTGTCACGTAATCGGAATCGCCTATCCATAGGCAGGATGCGTTACGCCGCAGGCGGAGCAAGGTGTCATTCGGCGGACGGAGTTTGGCTGAATGTTGCCAGCTTATGACAGGAATACCACGTTTCTGCCCCACGCTTTGCCCGAGAAGCGTTGCCCGCGTCAGGGAGGTCCAGATATGGGTGGGCCGCCACAGTGCGATCTGTTTTTGCAGCCAGAAAAAGGCGGCCAGATGGTCTTTTCGGCCACCCTCGCGGATAAAGACCTCCAACCCGGCATCGCGCATCGGTTTTTCGGCGCGTCCATCGCGCCGGGTCAGGGCGAAAACAGCGACTTCATGACCAGCCTGCCGGAGCACCCGCGTAATGGCTGGAACAGGAAAGGCCGCACCACCGCCTTCCGTGGAGTTGATGACGTAAGCAATACGCATGGAAATTCAGTTTCAGGCTGGCGCTTCAGCCGCAATCAGTTTTTCTGTCAAAGCCAGATCGGCAGGCTTATCGACATCCACGGCAGCGCGACCATCCGAAAGGCAGATCAGTTCAGCCCGGGCGCCTGTCAGCTTGCCAATCCGAGCGCACAAGGCCGCACGGCTGAGTTTTTTGCAGACCGCTTTCAGTAGCACCATCGGCCCCAGAAGCCAGGCAATGCGGAGAGGGTGTTTGCGGTTTTTCTCTACCTTCAGCCAGAGCGTCGCCACGTTTACGGCGGCAGGGGAATTGAAGAGAAACAGATTACAGCCAGAGAACGCCAGATCAGAAAGCCGGATAAAGGTGCGTTTAGTGCCCGGCACATCTCGCAGCACAACGGCTTCAGGGGCAACTGCGGCGGCGACATCACATTGCGGCCCGCATTTTTCCAGGAATTCCGTAATCCAGTCCGGGCGCAGCAAAGCACTGTCGGCCGTGGTGACAAGCAACGGCGTGCCGAGCTGCGCCAACCCCGCCAGAACGCTGGCGCTTGGCCCTTCCGGGCGAGAAGGGATGATGCCGACATCAGGTGGTAAAATACCGTTCAGAACAGTCGGATCATCAATGCAGACAGCAGTCCGTCCAACTGCCGGGGTGGCGCGGAGGGCAGCCAGAACCCGCAAAATCATGGGGGTGCCTGCTACGGGCAGAATGGCTTTATGAGAAACCCCGGCTGCCTGTGCCATGGGGTCTGGCGCCCCGGGCCGTGTACCGGCCAGAACCAGAACGTTCAGACCCTTGGAAGAAATGTTCATGCGGCGTGCCGGGTGCCACGCGCTGCTTTGGCGTCCGGCCGGGCGCCATCCGGACGGTCACGCGGGGGGGAACCAGTCAGATCCATCACCCACGGGTAGATTTTGGCTTCCTTGATATCATAGCCCAGATTGAAAACGGTCGGGCTGCGGGGGCGTGCTTTGGCGTCCTTGTAATAGCTGCCGAACAGGCGATCGACCACAAAGCTGGTGATACCGAAATTGCCGTCTTCATCATGGAAATGATGCAGAACGTGGCGGGCTTTCATGCGCTGGATCCAGGCGGAACGCGGTTTATAGTTCAGGTGCTGGATGCAGTGGAAAAATTCATAAATGCACGTAATGGTAACGCCTGTGCCAAATGCCGTGGCAGATGCCCCAATACCCCCGATCAGATAGCCGATGGGGCAGGTGATGATGGCGATTGTTGGCAGCGTGGTGACGGGCGCACCAAACAGCACATCTAGCAGATGCGGGTCCTGATGGTGGTCAAAGTGGATCCGTTTCCACAAGGACGCGGTCCACTTCATTTTATACAGAACACGACCATGCAGCACATAACGGTGCAGCAGATACCACACCAGTGGATAGACCAGAATAACGGCAACGATGGAAACAAGCGTTGCGCCCCATCCTGCAAAAAAATGCGTGGCGACGGCAATGCTGGCAACAATCAGAGCAAAATAGAGCAGAATGGTCGGGTAGGTGAGATACGCAACCCAAAGCTGTCTGAGGTTCATTTTGCCCAGATCAAAGCTCCGGCCTGTTTTCAGGCTCGCATTGTTCAGCGTTCCACTCATTTTGCTTCATTCCTCAAAAGCACTGTTGCGGCCCCCAGCGTGAAGATAATCAGGCCAGGAACAGTTGCAACGGGCGGCGGCAGAAGGCCCGCATTGCCCATGGCGCGTAGAAGACCTTGCGCCACAATAAACAGCAGACCTGCCCCCAGACACCAGACCGGAAGCCAGCTACGGGTGCCCGTGCGAGGAGGGATATAGATCACCGGCATGGCAATTAACAGGAGTACCAGCATTGCAGCCGGGCGCAGAAAGCGCTCAAGCAGCCCGGCCTGTAGAAAACCCGGACTGGAATCAGAAGGCAAATGCCCCCGCAACATGCCGATGATGGTGCCGGATGAAAGGGGCGGATTTTCCGTGGAAAGGCGGATAAAATCCCACGGATGCAAGGTTGTCTGCCAGTTTCGCTGCTCTTCTGACGGCAGGCGCGTTGCCGTTGGATCATTGATCTGAATGCGTTTGACGGTGTGAAGAACCCACCCATTGGCATGGGTATAATCAGCGCGATCAGCGTGGATCACTTCTTGCAACAAACCTTTTTCATCGCGTGAGTAGATATCCAGACCGGAGAGCATGTTGCCCCCATCCGCCACATACGTCACGCGGGCAACCTGTCGCCCTTCATGAAACCAGAAGGCATGGCCTTTTTCCGGGTGGGGATCTGTTCGGTTCCACCAGGCGGCCAAAGCCTGTTCCGAACGTGGTGTTACCTGATCATCAAGAACGACTCCCAAGGCACCAATAATCAACGTGGCCGGGATCAGGCGTTTGTACAGGCCCAGCATGGAAAGGCCCGATGCCTGCAGGATGGCCATCTCACTCGCCAATGTCATTTGGGAGAGCATGACCAGCGCCCCGATCAGCAGACTGAGAGGGAGTGCCCCAGCCATAAGAAAGGGTAAGCGCATGCCGGCATAGGTAAAGATGCCCGCCACCCCCAGATGGCGCTGGAGAATGGGGGTCGTCTGTTCCAGCAGGGCCAGAATTTCCAGAAGCCCCACCAGCACAGCGCAACTGAAGAGAACGCGGTTCAGCAGAACACCGGAAAGATAACGGAGCAGCACAAACCGCGGAGGGCGAGAGGTTTTACTCACGAGACAGCCCTTTCCCCTGCGCTATGAGACCGGCGGTTGGCAGCCCATTGCGCTTTGAGGGCTTGAAACACGCCTGCCTTATAAAGAAGCAGAAGCGAACAGCCGATCACAAAGACCCACGCGGGGCCCCATATAATAAGCAGAGGAGCCTTCTTGGTGGCGACCATGCTGTGCCCGAACTGGAGCAGGTGATCAAAACCCACCATGACAATAAAAGCCACTACGAGCCCAGCACTGCTTCGTTGCCGCTTGCGCATGATGGCAAGGGCCGCCGCCAGCACGGGAATGAAGGGGATGGTCAGGCTACGCGCCAGCCGGAAATGGACTTCCGAACGCATATGGGGGCGGGAGATAGCGGGGTCGCGCTGTATCAGACGGCTGACCAGTTCGGGAGACGTCAGTTCCCGTTCATCTTCTCCGCGTTTGCGGAAGGGTGACAGATGAGAGGCTTCCGTCAACGTTTTGGTTGCGTGGTCGAACGTGGTGAGGGACGGGACATTCTTCCCGTTGTCTGTCAGGATGGTGCCGTCTTCCAGATCAATTTCCACGGCGGAATTGTCAGACGCCAGCCGGATGTGCCCGCGTGCAGCAGTAATATCGCGTTCCTGATGGTCAGACGTGTCCCGAATGAAGACCTTTTCCAGATGCGAACCTGCGTGGTCCACATGGTCTGCCACAAGCGTCAGATGGTTGGACGGGCTGGCAAACATGCGTGATTGCAGGCGCGGTGCCCAGCCAGTGTGGCTGGCAACGTAGAACGCTTCCCGGAAGTCGTAACGCGCGTGGGGCTGGACAAATCCGTATAGTAGAAAGGACAGGAAGCCCAGAAACGCACCCAGCAGGATAAAAGGGCGGGTAATGCGCACGAGAGAAACGCCGCTGCTGGTTATGGCGTCAATTTCTTCATTCTGGCTCATGCGCCGGATAACGGAGAATACACTCACGCACAGCGCGGCAGGAATGGCGAGCCCCAGATAGTGCGGCAGCAATGTGCCCAGCAGTTCCAGAAATGTGCCCAGATGATTGTTGCCTGCGGCCAGCAGGTTGAACAGCACCAGCAGTCGTTCCAGCAGCAACGCGGCCATGACAACCGAAAGAGCAACCAAAAAAGGTGGAATGACCTGCGCAATCAGGTAACGGTCAAGCGTTCCGGGCGTGAAGAATGCTTTCACCCTGCGCAAGAGAGGCTCGTGCTGCATGGCGGTTTCATAGCGCCTTTGCGTCAGAAAGGCGATGGGGAGAGAAATGGTGCAAAAATCCGTCCTGCATTCTGCCGTTAGAACCCAGCTCTCGCCTTTGAACGCTTATGCGCCATTGCGCAGCCTCAGCGCGGACAGAAATACAGTTCCATCCTGCGGCCTGATCCGGGGTGCCCGCACTATGTGAGGCAGATGTCGTGCCGACAACAGGAATATCCGTGTGCGGAATGCAGGAGAGAGTCGCACGGTGCGAGTGGCCATGCAGAACCAGTTCGGCTCCCTCACGTTTCAGGATCGCCTGCAAGCGCTCCATCCTGTCCAGTCCCTTGCGCTTGCTCACCAATCCTTGCACCGGAGGGTGATGAATCAGCACTATTCTGCACAGCCCTTCCTCTGCCGTCTGGCGTAAAAGAGGGGCAAGCGCTGCAAGCTGGCTATCTGAAACACGGCCGGACGCAAAGAAAGGGGGAGTAGGAATAGCACTGTTCAGACCGATCAGAGCGACAGGCCCTTTTTTCAAAAGGGAAGGCGATCCTGTCTCGCTGTGTAGCCAGGGGTTCCATAAGGCGCTTTTGGTTTCAGCGGCCTCGCGGATCAGCGCATCATGATTTCCGGGTACCAGAAGGGTTTCCGGCAGTTCCTGTTCGTTCAGCCATCGGGTGGCGGCTTGAAACTCCTTGGCCAGACCCAGATTGGTCAGGTCTCCGGTGAGGGCGACCAGATCTGGTTGGTACTGACGAATATCCCGCATGACGGCGGCCAGCGGTGCTGCCAGATGCACATGACGGCGTTTCAGCCGCCAGGACAGAAGAGACAGCAGACGCTTGATGCGAATGTCACTGAGCGCCGGCAGCCCGACCAACGGCAGATGCGGGTCAGAAAAATGCGCAATTTCAAGAGAGGACAAAAACAGGAGACTCCGGCACAGGAGGGTCTGACAGGACAGCATGTGACAAGTTCAAGAAGTCCCACTATACCACCGGCATATGCCGGGGCAAAAGGCGCTGGCGCATTATCTGCAAACGCATGAGTGTCTGAGTGCCAGATCGTTTCGCCTTAATTCATAATTCCCGTAGCCGACGTAATCTCAAGGCGGATCGTCAATACCTTGCAACCGCGCGAGACATGCTCGGTCCGATGTTCTACGCCCCGGATACATCCTTGGCATTGCAAGAAACAATCGAAGATCTTGCTCGCCAGCAGGTCGAATGTCTTGTGGTAGATGGGGGGGATGGAACAGTCGGTAAAGTGCTGAGTGTTCTGTATGCGTCCTCTTATCCCAACCATCGGCTACCCAAGATTGCGGTCTTGCCGTCCGGCAATACGAATCTGATTGCGGCGGATGTCGGGTTTGGCCTGCGTGGGGTGGAAGCATTGCAGCGTTTGCAGGAGCTAGCCCGTACCCAACAACTGCAATGTGAGGTCAAGGAGCGTCAGCCTCTTGTCCTTTCCTGGCCGGGCCAGGACCGGGCTGCCGAGCTTGGTTTTTTTGGCGGTTTAGGTGCCTTTACGCGTGCGATTGAGATCGCGCATCAGCCTGCTATCCTGAAAAACTACGCGCACGATGCGGCCGTGCTCGCCACCTTCGCGCTTACGGCGCGCCAGTTGCTTACGCCCCGTTTACGGCAGGGATGGTTGAATGGGACGCCGTTGGGGGTAGGGTTGGAAGGAAATGCGGCAGAAATGCACGATTGTTTCCTGTTCCTCTGTACTGGCTTGCAGTGTCTCCCTCATGGAATCTGGCCATTCTGGAAGCCGGAGGGAGAAGCTGATCGGGGTATCAGCTATCTGGATGTAGCAGCCCGTCCGGAACGGTTGACCAAAGCCATCTGGAATCTTGTGCGCGGCCGTGCTCCGGCCTGGATACAGAATAGCTCATCCTACCATAGCGGCTCTTCCGAGCGTATCCGGCTGCGGACGGAGCAGTCTTTTGTGCTGGATGGAGAGGTTCTGGATACCGGGCCAGATCATTGTCTGGACATAACGGCTGGGCCAGTTGTGTCTTTCCTTCAGGCATAAAAGGCGAGGGTGATGGCAGCGTTCTCCTCTTATGAACAGGCTGATGCGCATAAGGTCTTGCAAACACAAATACAGCAGGAACTAAACACACCCGTTGCCCCTGAAATCACGGATTTTGTCTGGGACATGATTGGATCAGCTCGTCCTTTAGGCGTGCTGTTTTATGGTTCTGGCCTGCGTGGTGGCCTGCAGGACGATACATTACTTGATTTTTATGTCATTTTGCGGCGCCAGTCTGACTGGCCACGGCCTTTTCTGGCACGGGTGGGGAATACGCTTTTACCACCGAACGTAGAATATCATGAGATCGAAGTGGAGGGACGCCTGCTTCGGGCCAAAGTGGCTCTTCTGTCTTTGGCTCAGTTTCGTACCTTAACCGGCTTGCAGACGTGGGATACCACGGTATGGGCCCGTTTTTCCCAGCCTGTTCGGCTTGTATGGGCCGCAAACCACAAAGCTGAAGAGGCTTTGCAGCGGTGCGTCATGCGGGCAACCATAACGGCTGCGGTGTGGGCAGCATGGCTGGGGCCGGAAAAAGGGCAGCCGGAAGCGTTCTGGAACGCGCTTTACCGTCGCACCTATCAGACTGAATTACGTGTGGAAAAAGCGGGAAGGGGGGCTGGCATCGTTGCCAGCTATCAGGAGCGCTATGCGCGCCTTCTGCTTCCATGTTGGCGGATAGCAGGGCTTGCCGTGCGGGAAAGTGATACGGAGCTTGAGCCGATATTGTCGCCTGCCCAAAAAAAGAAGCAGGAAAAAGCATGGGGCTTGAGAACAACCCTAGGCAAACCCCTGAACATTGTCCGGCTCATGAAAGCGGCTTTTACCTTTTCAGGCGGAGCCCGCTATGCCGTATGGAAAATTGAACGCCATAGCGGAATAGCCGTGCCTCTGACCCCGTTTGCAGAAAAACACCCCCTCATTGCCGGGCCGCCCTTGTTGTGGCGTTTGTGGCGTAAGGGAGCGTTTCAGAAAAGCCGTTAAAGAGCAGCAGGTTCTGCAATGGCGCCAGCTTCCAGACCAGCCTGACGGAAAATTTCGATTGCCTGATCAATCTGGGCGGGTGTGTGGGTTGCCATCACGGAACACCGCAGCAGGGGGCGATGGTCTGGGGTGGCCGGGGGCAGACTCAGGTTGACGTACACCCCAAGGTCAAGCAGCCGGTTCCACATGGGAATGGCCTGTTCCAAGGATTCCAGAGTAACAGCAATAACCGGGCTTACCTGTCGGCTGGCGTTCAGACCAATCCGGTGGAATCCTGCATGCAGATGGGCCGCGTTGGCCATCAGATGCGTCCGCAGTTCAGGGTGTTCCTGCATGTCCTCCAGCGCGGCCATGGTGGCGGCAATCACTTCTGGCGGCAATGATGCCGTAAACATGTAGGGGCGGCAGTTCAGACGCACCATTTCCAGTTCAGGATGATCGGAAACGCAATAACCGCCAACAGTACCAAGGCTTTTGGAGAAGGTGCCAACCACAAAGTCCACATCGGCTTCAACGCCGGCTTCTTCTGCAACGCCCAGCCCTTTTTCTCCCATCACGCCAAAGGAGTGGGCTTCATCAACCAGAAGATACGCGCCCGTTTCCCGTTTGACGGCCGCCATTTCCGCAATGGGTGCCACATTGCCGGTCATGGAATAAATGCCTTCCACAACAATCAGCTTTGCGCCTGGCGTTCCGTCCAGTCGCTTAAGGCGTTTGTGCAGATCTTCGGCATCATTGTGGCGGAAGCGGATCACCTGTGCAGGGCTCAGACGGCTGCCATCATAAATGCTGGCGTGGCTGTCTGCATCCAGAATCAGATAATCGTCTTTTCCCACCAGGGTGGAGATCATTCCCAGATTGGCCTGATATCCGGTGGAAAAAACCATGGCGTCCCGGCGGCCAAAATAAGCGGCAATACGCTGTTCCAACTGACGGTGCAGGGACTGCGTGCCGTTGGCAATGCGTGACCCTGTTGTGCCGACGCCATATTTGCCCACCGCGTCCTGCGCAGCCTTGATGGCACGCTCGGACTGGCTGAGGCCAAGATAGTTATTGGTGCCGAAAAGCAGTGTTTCCCGGCCCTCAATCACGCCAACTGTCGAGGAAATCGGCTTTTCAATGACAACAGCAAAGGGGTTGCGTCCGCCTGCCTGGACCAGAGCGCCAAGTGCACTGGCCGTGCCGTCAAACTTGGAAAAAAGTGACGTCATACGCACTCAGCCTTTGTTTTTCAGGTCAACAATGCAGGTTGCAAGATCATTGATGGTACGGATGTCAGCCAGCTTGTCCAACGGAACGGAGACATCCAACGTATCTTCAACTTCCATGACAAAGTTCATGACTGCCAGAGAATCAAAGGCAAGATCTTCCATGATCTTGCAGTTTCCATCGATATCGCGAGGCACCTTCGGGTTGGCGAGAAGCTTCTGGATGATCAGCGCAGAAACGCTTTCAACGGTTTCGCTCATATCGGATCCCTTCATCCTTATGCGTGTTTAAACAAAATGAGCTTCCGCCCAATGGCGCGACCTTATGGGAGAAAAACAAGGGTTTGACCAGTGTCCAGCCTACCTAAGATCGCAGGGTGGGCTTAGCAGGCTGAGGCTATATCGGGCTGCGGTTCAAACATGCCGCTCAAAAACATGTTGCGCGCCTTGGCCCGTGTCAGTTTGCCAGAAGATGTCTGCGGCAGCGCATGGGGCGGCACAAGCACAACAGAGACATCAACACCGTGCAGACGCCGGAACAGGTTGGCGGCTTCACTGCGCAGAGTTTCACGCATTTGCGGATCAGTTGCGCGGCACTGAATCAGAGCCACAACTTCTTCCTGCTCGCCTTTTTCAAGAGAGAACACAGCGACATCACGACTGCGGAGGGTAGGAATATTGGTTTCAGCCGACCATTCCAGATCCTGCGGCCAGATATTCCGTCCATTGATGATAATCAGATCTTTTGCGCGGCCTGTTACCACAATCTGGCCGTTCAGCATGTAACCCAGATCACCGGTGTTCAGCCATTTCTGCCCATCAAGCACTTGGCGCGTTTCGTCAGGGCGGCGGAAGTAACCATCCATTAGGCTGGGGCCGCGCACAAAAATGGTGCCCACCTGCCGGTCACCCAATATATTGCCATGCGCATCACGCACTTCCAGCCCATGATGCGGCAGAACCTTCCCGCATAGAACAAAGGTGCGCGTCGGGGCATCAGGATGGGTTGGTGCGCAAGCAATTCCCTGGCTTTCCAGCACAGCCAGATCAACCGTGTCCGTCTGAATCCCAGTATTTAGCGGGGCAAAGCTGATCGCCAGTGTGGCTTCGGCCATCCCGTAGCTGGCTTCAAACGCCTTTGAGCTGAACCCGGCGCTCGCAAAGCGTTCCGAAAATTCTTCCAGAATATGCGGGCGGATCATGTCGCCCCCAATTCCGGCCACCCGCCAGCTTGAAAGGTCCAGCCCAGCAGAGGCAGGGCGGCGTGCACACAGTTCATAACCGAAGGATGGGCTGTAGGCGATCGTTCCGCGATTGCGGCTGATCAGGTCCAACCAGACATGTGGGCGGCGAGCAAATTCCCGCGTGGGAAGCATATCTACCGTCAACTGACAGGTCATAGGGGTAAGAAAGAAACCCACAAGCCCCATGTCATGGTAGAGCGGCAGCCAGGAAACACACCGGTCTCCGGTTTCACGCACTTGCAGGCCATCATGAGCAATGGCCGCTACGTTTGCCATTCCAGAACGCTGGCTGACACAGACACCCATTGGGAAACGCGTGCTACCAGAAGAAAACTGAAGGTAGGACAGGGCGTCTGGTTGAATTTCCGGCAAAGACATGTCCGGCACCGGACGGGCCATCAGATCAGCAGGAGAGCCTGCGAAGACCAGCCCCAAGCCGCTGACAATATCGTCAGTCCAGCCTTCAATAATCTGCGGGATAATAACGGCGCTTGCGCCAGCACTGCTGATCATTCCCCGCAAGGTGGACAGATAGGCATCTTTCCCGGCAAAGGCGACAGGAAGGGGA
>NZ_LN606600.1:3095000-3417500 GCF_001499615.1 Acetobacter senegalensis
ACACGCACTGGAGGGCCGAACCCACGCCTGTTGAAAAAGTCGGGGATGAGCTGTGGCTAGGGGTGAAAGGCCAATCAAACTCGGAAATAGCTGGTTCTCCGCGAAATCTATTGAGGTAGACCGTCAGGTATTTACCCCGGGGGGTAGAGCACTGGATGGGCTAGGGGGGCCCAAAGCCTTACCAAACCTAACCAAACTCCGAATACCCGGAAGTATAGCCTGGCAGACAGACAGTGGGTGCTAAGGTCCATTGTCGAGAGGGAAACAGCCCAGACCACCAGCTAAGGCCCCCAAATCGTGGCTAAGTGGGAAAGGATGTGGGGATTCCAAAACAACCAGGAGGTTGGCTTAGAAGCAGCCATCCTTTAAAGAAAGCGTAATAGCTCACTGGTCTAATAGAAACCCTGCGCCGAAAATGTAACGGGGCTCAAGCCACGTGCCGAAGCTGTGGGTGCATATCTATGATATGCGCGGTAGCGGAGCGTTCCGTAAGTCTGTGAAGGAGACGGGGTGACCCTCTCTGGAGATATCGGAAGTGCGAATGCTGACATGAGTAGCGACAAACAGTGCGAGAAACACTGTCGCCGAAAGTCCAAGGGTTCCTGCGCAAGGTTAATCCACGCAGGGTTAGTCGGCCCCTAAGGCGAGGGCGAAAGCCGTAGTCGATGGGAATCAGGTGAACACTCCTGAACCTGTCAGAAGTGACGAATGCAAGATGTTGTCAGTCCTTAATGGATTGGACTGGCTTTTTGCGCATTCCAGGAAATAGCTCTGGCGTATAGACCGTACCCGAAACCGACACAGGTGGACTGGTAGAGAATACCAAGGCGCTTGAGAGAACGATGCTGAAGGAACTAGGCAAATTACTCGTGTAACTTCGGGATAAGCGAGACCCGTTGGTGGGCAACCATTGGCGGGTGGCACAGACCAGGGGGTAGCGACTGTTTAGTAAAAACACAGGGCTCTGCGAAGTCGAAAGACGACGTATAGGGCCTGACGCCTGCCCGGTGCCGGAAGGTTAAGAGGAGGTGTGAGAGCACTGAATTGAAGCCCCGGTAAACGGCGGCCGTAACTATAACGGTCCTAAGGTAGCGAAATTCCTTGTCGGGTAAGTTCCGACCTGCACGAATGGCGTAACGACTTCCCCGCTGTCTCCAGCATCGGCTCAGCGAAATTGAATTCCCCGTGAAGATGCGGGGTATCCGCGGTCAGACGGAAAGACCCTATGAACCTTTACTGCAGCTTTACAGTGGCATCAGAGACATTCTGTGTAGGATAGGTGGGAGGCTTTGAAGCGGGGGCGCCAGTTCCCGTGGAGCCATCCTTGAAATACCACCCTGAATTTTTCTGATGTCTAACCGCGGTCAGTTAGCCTGATCCGGGACCCTGTATGGTGGGCAGTTTGACTGGGGCGGTCGCCTCCCAAAGTGTAACGGAGGCGCGCGATGGTGGGCTCAGGCCGGTCGGAAACCGGCTGTTGAGTGCAATGGCATAAGCCCGCCTGACTGCGAGAGTGACAGCTCGAGCAGAGACGAAAGTCGGCCATAGTGATCCGGTGGTCCCGCGTGGAAGGGCCATCGCTCAACGGATAAAAGGTACTCTAGGGATAACAGGCTGATCTCCCCCAAGAGTCCACATCGACGGGGAGGTTTGGCACCTCGATGTCGGCTCATCACATCCTGGGGCTGGAGCAGGTCCCAAGGGTTCGGCTGTTCGCCGATTAAAGTGGTACGTGAGCTGGGTTTAGAACGTCGTGAGACAGTTCGGTCCCTATCTGCCGTGGATGTTGGAGACTTGAGAGGATTTGTCCCTAGTACGAGAGGACCGGGATGAACACACCTCTGGTGCACCGGTTGTCGCGCCAGCGGCACCGCCGGGTAGCTAAGTGTGGACGGGATAACCGCTGAAAGCATCTAAGCGGGAAACCCACCTCAAAACTAGGTCTCCCCAAGGGCCGTGATAGACCATCACGTCAATAGGCCAGGTGTGGAAGCGCAGTAATGCGTGTAGCTAACTGGTCCTAATCGCCCAATAGGCTCACTCTCTTACCGTTCCCTTAAAAGAACGGCCCGTGCACAGAAATCATCCATGCAAAACGTCATACTTCATCATACCCAACCGTCCACACCACCCCAACTCAAGGGTGATTTGGATGACCTGGTGGCCATGGCGGGGAGTGATCCACCCGATCCCATCCCGAACTCGGCCGTGAAAACCCCCAGCGCCTATGATACTGCGGCTTAAGTCGTGGGAAAGTCGGTCGCCGCCAGGTCTTCCAAATCACCCTAAAATCACCACAAACGCGGGGTGGAGCAGCCCGGTAGCTCGTCAGGCTCATAACCTGAAGGCCGCAGGTTCAAATCCTGCCCCCGCAACCATGAAACACCCTCAAAACCCCGCTAAGTCCCTGACTTGGCGGGGTTTTTTGTTGCGCCCAACACGACACGCCTATCAAATTCCTCATTATTTCAAGGGTTTAACGCCGGTAGGTTCAAATCGGGGTCCATGATACCCGCAACCAACTGCTCCGTACGCAGGCGTAAATCGGCGTGCTCCGGCGTACCGGGGCGTAATCGCGCGCAGGAGAAAGAGCGGGGAGGGGAGAGAGTGACAACCTAACAGCTAGCTTGCTGGGAAGAATTGTTTCTGTCTGGGAGATATATTCCAATGAGGATAGAATAGTAAATGCTATATATAGGATTATCTACATGATAATTTTGTATATACTTTTTAATATAGCATATTGCATATAGTCGAAGTGTACGATCTACTGCGTCATCATGGCCCATCGCACTCACGTCAGCACTCCGTCTCCCGTCTCGAAACCTAGAGCCTCGCGCTTTGCCAAGCTGACGGAAACCGACAGTAACAGCCTGCCGGAAGCCTTTGCCACGGTGCATTTGCCGTCTGGCGACCATCCTGACTCCGGCGCTTTCTGGCCTTCGTGGGGCCGGGTTACATGGTCTCGGTCGGCTATATGGACCCCGGTAATTGAGCGACCGATCTCCAGGGCGGTGCGCAGTTCGGCTACACCCTGCTTTCCGTCATCATGCTGTCGAACCTGATGGCGATCCTGCTCCAGGGCCTGTCAGCTCGGTTGGGTATCGCGACCGGGCGGGATCTCGCACAGGCCTGTCGCGACCATTTTCCACCGGCCATCAACATCATGCTGTGGCTGGCCTGCGAACTGGCCATCATCGCCTGCGATCTGGCCGCAGTCATCGGCACGGCCGTGGCGCTTCAACTCCTGTTCGGGATTCCTTTGCTTGCGGGCGCCGTGATCTCGGTGCTCGATACTTTTATTGTCCTGTTCCTGATGAACAGGGGCTTCCACTATCTGGAAGCCTTTACCATCGGGCTTCTGAGCATCATTGCCATTTGCTTCGCCGTTCAGGTCGTGGCGGCAGCCCCGCCTCTGGCGGGTATCGTGAAGGGTTTCCTTCCGTTGCCTGAGATCGTGACCAATAGCCAGATGCTGTACATCGCGAGTTGCTGCTGTTCAGCCAAGTCATTCTGTCGATACAACTGCCCTTCGCCGTCATTCCTCTGGTCCTGTTCGTCTCCGACCGCCGAAAAATGGGCGAGTTCGTCATTTCCAAGAAACTCGCCGCGCTCTCGTGGATCGTGGCGGTTGTCATTCAGGTTCTCAACTTCTAACTGCTTTTCGACACGATTTCCTAGGCTCAACCGCCCTCGGGGCACCCTTCACAGAAGAACCATATCCTCATGCTCACCTCGAAATATAGCAAATGCTATTCCTATAAGCACAGGCATTCCGGGGAGAATTCCGGTCATAAATGCATCCGACTTCGCGCGAGTTCACGCGCTATGCTGTGTTCCTGCGTGGCTGCGGGACTGAGCTGGTTCTGCATGAACACGGCAACGGCTGATGAAACTATCGCTCTGGGTACGGGCACTATGACCGCCAAGCCCGCATCAGCGACGCAGAATGTCGAATCTGCCCGCCACGAGAGAAAAAAAAGCGCACGGAAGAAGGCCACACCGTCTGGAAAATCGGCTCCGACCGACTCAAGCGTCCCTGAGCACATCAATGTCGTCGGCCACCTTAACCAGGAGCGCGCGCGCATTTTCCCCGGCTTGGGAGCTGTCGACTACCACATCGACCAGCATCAGATTACTACCACACCAGGGGGACAGAATGCGGCCTTCAGCCAAATCCTTCTGCGTGTGCCTGGTGTCGTGCTCGACAGTTACGGCGAGGTCCATGTGCGTGGAGAGCACGGGGGTCTCACTTACCGCGTCAACGGTGTGCTGCTGCCCGAAGGACTGAACGGCTTCGGGCAGGAACTCGATACCCGCATCATCCAGTCGGTGGATCTACTGACCGGAACCCTGCCAGCACAGTTCGGCTTCCGCACAGCAGGGGTGGTGGATGTGACCACCAAGACCGGCGACAGCCTGAAGCACAACCAGGTCTCGCTTTATGGCGGGAGCTACAACACGTTCGTGCCGTCCGTGCAGCTTGGTGGCCAGCATGGAAAGCTGGATTATTTCACCACGCTGTCGTTCACCCGTAACAATATCGGCATTGAAAACCCGAGCGATACCTTCCGAGCCGTTCATGATGTGACGGAGCAGGAAAAAGCCTTCTCCTACCTGTCCTACCATATTGACGATGTCAGCAGGGTGACGCTGCTCACCAGCGCCTCCTATGCGGATTTCGAAATTCCCAATTCGTTCAAGACATTCGATGTGAACAGCCCCGACTATACCACCATTTATGATGTGGCCGGCGTGAATCCTCATGATCCGTCAATGAACTGGGCGAAGATGAATGACAGCCAGACGGAACAGAATTACTACGCCGTGCTCTCCTATCAGCGTACAACGGACAAGCTGAACTTTCAGGCATCACCCTATTTCCGTTATGGCCGGATCGATTACACGCCCGATCGCGATCGTGACCTGATTTATCAGGGTGTTTCCGAACATGAGGTCAACGACTTCACAACCGGCGGCATGCAGTTCGATCTGTCATACGAGGTAGCGCACCACCATACGTTGCGGGCCGGTCTTCTGGGGCAATACACGTCCGAACGGCTGGATACCAATACGTTGGCCTTTCCCGTCGATGCGCAAGGAAACCAGAGTTCGAATGTACCGGTGCGCCTGATCGACAACACAGGCAACTGGTCGGTCGAGGCCGGGGCGTATATCCAGGACGAATACAAGATCACCCATAATCTGACGTTCAATTATGGTATCCGTTACGACCGGTTCGCGTCTTCCTTTGGCAACGAGGGACAGTTGAGTCCCCGTGCGAACATGGTCTGGAAACCGACACGAACCACGACCCTTCACATCGGTTATTCGCGCTATTTCGCTCCACCTTCACCCCAGTATGTCTATCCATCAACATTGGCCAAACTCGTAGGCACAACCAATGCTGCAGCTAACCTGATCAATGACGCGACGAAGGTCGAAAAATCAAACTATGTGGATGGGGGCATTCTTCAGCGCATCACACCCGAGTTCCAGATCACACTCGATGCCTACGCCAAATGGGCGCACGATCTCACCGATCTCGGACAGTTCGGCCGTGCGGTGATCCTGGCACCATTCAGCTACAAACGTGGCCGGGTCTACGGTGCCGAATTCGGAAGTTCATGGAGACATGGGCCATGGTCATTATTCGGGAATTTTTCCTACGTAAAAACGTCGGCTCGTGATATCAATTCCGCACAATACCAGTTTGATACGGCTGAGCTGGCCTATATCAAGAGTCACGCCATCCAGCTTGACCATCAGGGAGAATTCACCGCGACAGCCGGCGCTTCGTGGACCACGAAGCACGATATGGCCTATGTCGATTTCGTCTATGGTTATGGCCTGCGTAGCGGCTTTGCGAACCTTGAGAAAGAGCCGGAATATGACGTGTTCAACATTGGCTACCAACACACCTTCACAAAGGTTCCATTCGGACACGACATCAAGGTGCGGGCTGATGTCGTTAATCTGTTCGACAAACGCTATCAGCTCAGGAACGGCAGCGGGGTCGGAATCTATCAGGCACAATATGGCCAGCGGCGTGGAACGTTTTTCTCAGTTGTTTCGGAGTTCTGACCGTTCATCACCGTATGGTTAGTATTCTCAAGCGAATGGAAGATAATAAGGGGCCCCATGTCTGCTCTCTGGCAACGCAGATCGAAGGTCAAATGGCTGAGGTGAGGCGTAAACGGAACATCGGTATCGAAAGGAAAAGAGAGAAACCGGACATCGTAAAAAAGCAGAGACGCGAAGACATTCTCAATGTGAATTTCGGAAACAATCCTTAATGATCTGAATGAGGTGAAGCGGCGAATTCGATAAAATCTCGCAGATATTGAATCTCTTCGTCAGTTTCGCGGCGACCAAGAAATATCTGTTTCGCAATGCCTTTTTTGCCAAGTTTTACAGGGTAAAGTTCAAAGCGGGAGGCATACTCTTCCACCAGCCAGCGCGGTAGCGCTGCGACGCCTCTTCCATGGGTCACCATCACCAGCATGATGTCCGTCGTCTCAATCTGCTTTTGCTGCCGTGGGCCAATCCCGGCTGGTTGCAGAAACTGCATGTAAATATCAAGCCGTTCTGACGGAACGGGATAGGTAATCAATGTTTCATCTGCAAGCTGCTCCGGCAATACGAACTTTTCCTCACGTAAAGGATGTTCGGGACCAACAGCCAGAACGAGTTCATAATCAAAAACCGGTGTGAACGTCAGGCCGGGTTTGTAAAGCGGATCAGGTGTGACCAGAATATCAACTTCATTACTGAACAGCGCGCCAATCCCACCAAACTGGAACTTCTGTCGCACATCCACATCAACCTTCGGCCATCTATCTAAATAGGGAGAGACCACCTTCAGGAGCCACTGATAGCAGGGGTGGCATTCCATGCCGATGCGTAGTGTACCACGCTCGCCATTTGCGAATTGTTCAAGGCGATTTTCTGCAAGTTCAAACTGCGGAAGCAGACGGTTCGCCAGTGATAACAGCCATTCCCCTGCCTGGGTGAGCACGAGTGACCGTCCCTCCCGCCGCCATATCTTTACGCCGAGCTGCTGCTCGATCTTGCGGATAGAATGGCTGAGCGCTGGCTGGGTCAGATTCAGCCGCATTCCGGCGGCTGTCAACGAGCCCTCTCGTGTGACTTCCCGAATGATTGTCAGATGACTACGCTCCAGAATACTCATGTCTCGTCCAATAAATGCACAAAATTCATATAATGATAAAAATATATCATTTCAGTTCATTTTTATAAACGCTTATCGTGACGCTTCTGCGCGATCCATTCGGATAGTTTCCCATGGTTTCGACTGACAACTACCGCTTTCTTCGTTCTGGATTTAAAGGCGGCCTCAATCTTCCGCCTGAAGCCTTCAGGAAAAAAGTGGGCGCTGCGCCTCTTTCCGCCTGACATGACTGACACACTAAAAAGCAGGCTGTCGGAAGAGCGCACCGACGTGGTTGTCTCTACGCCTCTTCCACCACCGAAATCCCAATCCAGCGGTCTCTCAGACCGAGAGCTCTTTGCGAACAATTTCCACGCCTGCGCCTAAGGCGTTGAGTTTGCCTCGCGCCACTTCGCGCGACAAAGGAGCCATACCGCAGTTGGTGCAGGGATAAAGCTTGTCGGCATCGACAAACTGAAGCGCCTTTCGCAAGATGTCAGCGACCTTCTCGGGCGTCTCAATGGTATTGGTTGCCACATCAATAGCGCCGACCATGACCTTTTTTCCACGAATGAGTTCAATCAGATCCATCGGAACGCGGGAGTTCTGACACTCCAGTGAAATCAGATCGATATTGGATTTCTGCAGTCTGGGAAAGATCTCTTCATATTGTCTCCATTCCTGACCAAGAGTATTTTTCCAGTCAATATTGGCTTTGATGCCATAGCCGTAGCAGATATGGACTGCGGTTTCGCATTTCAGTCCTTCAATAGCTTTTTCTAATGTTGCGATACCCCAGTCGTTCACCTCATCAAAGAAAACATTGAAGGCGGGTTCATCAAACTGGATGACATCGACGCCAACCGCCTCTAGCTCTTTGGCTTCCTGATTGAGGATTTTGGCGAAGTCCCAGGCCAGTTTCTCGCGACTTTTATAGTGGCCGTCATAAAGTGTATCGATCATGGTCATAGGGCCAGGCAGCGCCCACTTGATGGGCTTCTTCGTCAGTGTGCGTAAAAACTTCGCATCCTCGACAAAGACTGGCTTCTCACGCGTCACGGTGCCTACGACTGACGGCACACTTGCATTGTAGCGGTTGCGAATTTTAACCGTCTGACGGTTTTCGAAGTCGACACCACTGAGATGCTCAATAAACGTCGTGACGAAATGCTGACGTGTCTGCTCACCATCGCTGACGATATCAATTCCGGCACGATCCTGATCGTCCAGGGTCAGACGCAGCGCATCTTGTTTACCCTCGATCAGTTCCTCATCCTGCAATTTCCAGGGTGACCAGAGCGTCTCGGGTTTGGCAAGCCATGAAGGTTTGGGCAGGCTGCCAGCCGTTGAGGTAGGGAGCAGTGTTTTCATAAGGGATGGCCTTGTGTTTCTGATTGATCAAACGGCGTAACTGGCAGACCACTGCTCAAGAACATCGTGATACGGCTTGATGAAATTCTCTTCCGTATATTTCCCCTGTGCGGTCGCCAGCTGGCTGCGCTCCTCGCGATCGTAGACAATTCGGGTATTTGAATAGTCCTGATTCTTCAGGCTCGGCTGATAACAATCGGCAGCAGCAGAATTGGCATTGTAAATTTCAGGACGGTAAACTTTCTGGAAAGACTCCATCGTGCTGATGGTGCTGATAAGCTCAAGAGCGGAGTAATCAGACAGCAGATCGCCGGAGAAATAGAACGCCAATGGTGCCATGCTATTGGGCGGCATAAAATAGCGAACCTGCATTCCCATTTTTTTAAAATAGTAATCCGTCAGGGAAAATTCGCGCTGCTGATATTCAATACCCAATACAGGATGCTGATTTTCTGTCCGACGATAGATCCGATTGGTTGAGACACTAAGGCATATGACAGGGGATTTCCTGAAATTATTTTTGTATGCCGTGGAATTCACAACGCTCTTAAAAAGATTTCCATGCAAGTTCCCGTAATTATCAAGAACGTTAAATTCTGTCTTATCTTTGTTATATTTCGGTAGCAACACGCTGAAGTCATAGTCCCGCACATACGAGGAAAAACTGTTCCCTGCGAGACCTTCTATGCGCTTGTTGGCTTTTTTATCGACAATCGTCGTGTTCAGAACTTCGATCAGCGGAAAGCTGTCGCTTTTGCCAGAAAAATCGATATCCATGTCGACGGAAATGATTTCAAGCTCGACGGAATAGCGATCCCTATTGGGGTTATCCCAATGGGCCAGATCATTGAAACGATTGTCAATCATCAGCAGGACATTACGCAGGTTTTCCTGACGGCTTTCCCCTCTCGCCAGATTGGCGAAATTGGTCGTGAGGCGCGTCTTATCGGATGGATGATAGTTCTCATCAAAGCGAAGTCGATTGATACTGAATGTAAAGTCCTTAATCATTATGGTTCTTCATCCCTTTTACCACGAAAAACCAGATTTTTATTTATGGGAATTCGAGGGGGTCCCAATTTTTGTTTCCAGTTCTCTCAGGTCGTGGTCATCGTCATGTGCGCTGGTAAGAGCGGTGTCTGCTTTATGCCCGAATGATACAGTGAACAAAAATGATTTGATTTCATAAAAACATAAATATCGTTCATGGGTTGATGGAAGCAAAGTTTTACCCGGAGGAGATAAAGCCAGAGACACTATCAATGTGGCGCTTGTTTTCCGGCGTGTCGGCGAGCTAGACGGACGTTCTACATGCGAAAAACTGATATCTGCCTTCTGCCCCATCCATGATGTTCCAGCTTGCACGCTGGATGCGTTTGGCGGCATGTTACAGAGGCAAACGCTTCAATGGTCCCGCGCAAGCGGGTTAATAGGGAACTCCGTCACGCACTGGTCAGACGACCGTCCAGGCGCAAAGTCGGAGGCTGCTCCCGCAACTGTAGGCGGTATGCCGCTGGTTCGTTCGCTCTGAACGTGGACCACTGTTCCCATAGGGGACGGGAAGGTTGGAACCAGTTGGCCATGATCCGTGAGCCAGGAGACCTGCCATTGCTCAGCCACCAACCATCGGGCGGGATGACCGAAGGGAGGAGAGAATATATGCCTGTCTGCCTCATGCCTCGGTCGTTCCTGATGAATCAGGCGATGGACTCTTTTCAGGCCAGGGTTTTTCCCCCATCATTTCTGGCCGATATACGAATGACGCTTTTGTGCTGCAGACAGCATTGATCCGTTAGACACTTGAGATTCAGTCACCGGACAATGACCCATTCTGTCCGGTATTGGTAACGGGTACACTTGCTCAGAGAAACTGTGAGAGACGGTATGACGCTCTATGTCGGGGTGTTGCTTCGTTTCGCTTTGCGCTGAGCCAGTTGAAATGCCGAGGCAATGGAAAACGAGCTTCACCAAATTTCAGACCATTCAGTGTGCGCGGCACAGATCGATTTAAGACGAGTCAGAACCAATCCGGACTTCTGGTATCCTGTCGCTTGGTCCCGTGAATTGGGACGGGAAAAGGCAATCGATGTCCGGTTTGCAGGACGGCATATCGTCGTCGTGCGTCCCAGAAGCGGTGTGCCTTACGCTCTGGATGGCCTGTGCGCCCATCGGCAGGTTCTGCTCGCAAAAGGAGAGGCCCATGGTGATCTTCTAAGCTGTATCGCTCATGGTTTGAAATATAACCGAGACGGACAATGTGTTTCGCCCAATGTTTCTGCCGAAGCGCAATGTCTGCGTCTCAGGACTTGGGCCTGTCGAGAAAAAGATGGGCTCATTTTTGTTTTTATGGGGGATCAGTCTCTTGCGGACAAAACCCCATTCCCTGACTTTCCAAGGGTGAGAGACAGAAGTTACCGCACGCGGCGCTTCGGCCAGGTGGTGAACTGTCATTACAGTTTCATGCATGAAAACCTGATGGATATGAATCACCAGGTTCTGCACAGCCGACTTGTCGGCAAAATGAAGCCACGGTTTCTGGGAATGGATCACGGAGATGATTTTGTTGAGGCCCGTTACACGTTTGCACGAACGGGCGGCAAGCAGCCTTTGAGTGAGGCGCTGATTTACGGCCAGAGACGCCGTGACGGTCGGGATTTTGCCTATCGGGACGTCATGACCATCAGGACACAATATCCCTATCAGAGCCTGCGTATTGAAACGCAAGGGATTGAGGATCCCGTGATGGAACTGTGGATCTCGTATCTCCCGCAGGACCGTGAGGAGCTGACCAACCGTGTCTTCGGTCTGTTGTCGATCAAACGACTGAAAGTGCCTTTTTTACTGGATATTGCCTGGCCAATAGTGGTCGCATTCACGGAGCGCGTCTTCTCTGAAGATCGCGAGATTGTCGAGTTGGAACAGGCCGCCTGGAAAGACCTCGGCGGAGATCACAATCAGGAAGTCTTCCCGGTTATCAAACAACTTCGCGATTTGCTCAGGCGGTGTGGTCAGATGCCAAAGAGCGCAGAAGAGGCCGACCCATGAGATTGCCTATTATCGCGCGGTCTTCTCATGTTCTTCATCCTTTGCTTGAGAAGATCCTTCTTCTGGCACCGGATCGAACCTGTGTGGTTTCCCTTTTGGGAAGTGATGTGTCTTTGCCAGAAGAAGAACAATTGCAGCAGAATGGTTATGAACTGTTTCAAATGATGGTGGCCGATTTACCAATCACGTATCACGAACGCGGCAACTATCTGGAAGCACATTTCAGGCCGCTTCTGGACGCGGCGATGGAGATGATAATGGCACTTCCCGATATATCAGCAGACGCATCAGGGAAACATTACGCGCAAGCCTATATTGCGGTCCAGAACCTGATCGGGGCGCAAAAAGCCGCGATGAGCATGTATTGTCGCACATAGCACCGGACTATTGATGTCATGATCTCGTTGTCCTGAATTTCCGTTGTTCCGTTAGACGAAGTTTGCCGCCAGCAAGTGGACACAGGCTAGACGTATGATTGTTTAAAGAATTCGAACTAATAGGAGACAGGCCGTGAGTAATGTCATGGATTTCCCCGTTCAAAGCGGGGCCGCCAGACCCTATCTGGGCGCAAAAGATCTCACAAAAGAACAATGCCGATTCATCCTCTCCCTTCCGATAAGTGGCGAGTATGGTGTCCCCAAAGGGGATCATGGTAGCATTCGTGCATCATTGATATTGATGGGATATGTGGCCGCCGGATTTTCCGCGCGGTGGGGAAGCGCGGCGGCGCGTCTTACGCGTAGAGGATGCAACTTGCATCGCAAATTGCTATCAGATGGTATTCTATGACGGAGTAAATAGAATATTTCAGACAAGATATTATCATTTATCACTAAAACTTATTATTCATTAGAAATGATATTTCTCTCGTTTATTTGAACATTTACCGGCGCTTTATAAAACCGAGACGTCTCATACCGATCGTGACGCTGGTTATATAAATGCTCAAAACACAGCACAGGGTGGGGAATATCACCATCAAACGAGCAGTAGGAGACCGCAACCACGACCAGAAGTCCATGTTGTGCGGTCCATACACCCACCAGCGGGACTTTTGTGCCGCACTGTCGAAAGCGGTGATCACTTCTCCCGTTCGTGCGTCAAGATAAAAGAGCGTTCCGTTTGCAGCGGCCATACGAATGACAGGGAAATGACGCGTGTGCGTGGGGCGATTGAAATAGTACAGGTCTGGGGATGCCAGAAAGGTGGCTGATGCCCCTAACTCTGTTGTTGTGAGCAGAGACGGCGACAACTGGGCATCAAGCCGTTTGTGATTGCCAACAGAATCAGTAACGGCCAAGAAGATATGCCCTTTTAGAAACGCACTGCTTACGTCTGTCCAGTCAACCGTATGTAGACGGACGATACGGTTAAGAACTGCGAGGATTTCCTCGCCCGTCACACTTCCTGTCACATGCACGGCCGAACGCGCTTCTCGCTCGCTTGCAAAAACGCCGCCTGGATTCATGGTGAAAAAACCTGTAGTGATCCAAGACAAGGCAAGAAGGCCAAACATCATGCCGCCAAGATGATGGGCAAGATGCCAGCGACGATAATACGAAAATGGCCATCGACGTCTCAGACGTAAAAGGCCGATGGAAAGGCCGGTTGCTGTCAGAAACATTCCTATTCCCGCCAGCAAGATGACGGTCCATTTCCACATCAGAGGATTGCGTCGCAATATGGCAGGATAAAGCCAGTGTGGGATTGCACCCATCCAGGACCATGCGCGCGAACTCGTATCAGTCGCCTGCACTACATCCCCCGTCAATGATGATATATAGACGACAAGTCCTTGCGGACCTGAAAAGCGAAATCGTTCAAAACCAGTCAGTCTACCGGGAGTATCAAGCACCCACTGGTCATCCGTGGTCGTACCAGTGAAAACAGGCGGACTTTGCACCCCAACGGAGGATGCGTAAGCCGCCGCATTCATACTGGCATCGTTTGGTGTGATGGATCCCGCTCTTCCTGTCCTCAAATCAATGCTGACAGGCGGACCAGAAATAGGAACGAGGGTGAGAACTGGTTCGGAACCGGTCATGCTGAGGCGGAACGACTGGAAGCGTGCCCCATACTCGTTCAAGGCGTTAATCAGGGGCAGATGTGTAGGCAGATGGAAAAGACCATGTACTTTTTCAGCTGAGACACGATCTGGGGTAGGCCAAGGCTGCCACAGCATCACCATCCCTGAAAGGCACCACGACATCATGAGTATCCCCATGCTGATCCCCAGCCAGCGATGGGTGATATAAAGAGTTCTGAGCAGGCGTTTGCGAATATAATGATGCACAGAAATTGTCACGGCCGTCACGATGAGGCCTCAAGCACACGTGCGACCATAGGCGCACCCGAGCTGCACCGAAACAGACCGCCATAGGCTGCGCCGTACATTACAATCGCGGTCAGCAACCCCCATCCTGCCTGCACCGCGCGGCTCACCAGTTCCGGTTCGGCCGGTTCATGCGCCAGAGCGGCCTGATGAGCCTCGTAGGCAATGGACAGGTTCACCTGCGATTCACCGAAGATCCGCGCAAAAAGGAAAGCGAGCAGCGCGGCGAGTATCCCAGCGAACATGCCACGGGGCAGCAGGCGATCCATCACGTTCTCAGATCCCCGTCAGTGACACGGGAAACCGAGGAGATGGCGTCCATCATGGACGAATTCATGCACCATGTGACCGGAGACGAGGGACGTCGCGCCCTGTTCCGCACCAACGAAATAAAGCAGCAGGGCGAACAGGAGCGTTCCGAAAACAGCCCAAGGCAGCAGGGACTTCACAGGGATTGGCGCTGCTGCGGAAACCGGAGGAAGAGTGCAGGTGGTAATGGATGATTACTCCTTATGGCGGGCAGGCTATCAGAAACCAGCCTGAACACTGATAGAAAAAGACCGGGGCGCACCCAGAAGCACCTGATCGGGATAGCTGGTGTCCGCCCACTGGATGAAGTGCTTGTTGCCGATATTGTCGATACGGCCATACACGGTCACACCCTTGTAGGTATGCCATGCGGCGAAAACATTCATGAGCGCATAATCCTTCAGGGTCAGGGTATTGGCGTAATCACCCTTGCGGGAAGAGACGTATCGCATGCCTGCGCCCAGATCGAGGGGCAGACCCTGCACACGGGACCAGATAGCCCACAGATTGGCGGTGACGGCCGGTACGTCCGGAACCTGATTACCTGACGCATCGACCGATGCGCTGGGATGGAAGGAGCCGTAACGTGAATAGGTATAGGCGACATTGCCGGAGAGGCTCCAGTGGCGATCGAGAATCAGATCGCCCTGCCATTCCAGTCCGCGCGATTTCTGCGCACCGGCCGTGGCCACCGTATCGACGCCGGTTGCGACGAGCATGCGGGTGCGTCGGATATCGTAGAATGCCAGTGTCGTCGTGAAGCGGCCATCCCACGCATTCGCCTTGATGCCGATCTCACCCTGCCTTGAATGGCTCAGACGCGTGAACTGGCCACGGTTGGCGAGGAACAGATTGGAGCCCGGCGGGTCTTCTCCTGTTGTATAGACCCCATACACGCTCACATTTTTGGTGATATCGAATACGGGACCGATACGGAAATTGTCGGGATTGTAGTGTCCCTTGAAGCTGGTGGCGGCGCTGTAACTGCCATCCTGATTGTAATTCTGCCGGTTCAGCGAAAGCCAGTCGTACCGAAATTCCCCGACAAGCCGCAGATCGTCGCGAATGGTCAGCACGTCTTCCATGAACAGCCCGGCCTGCACCATGGTCGTGGGGGATTTCTTGTAGGGATATTCCCCGGCGAAGTCTCCCAGTCCTGTCTGTTCAGGACTGGCGAGAGAAACGCTGTCGGCATAATCCGCGTTGGGAAAACCACGGTTGCGGATAAAGCGAAGATAGTAGGCATCGCCGCCGAGAATGAAGCGGTTCTTCATGCCAAAAATTGTGGAATCGAACCGGGCGTAGAGACTGTCGCCGACCTGATGCTGGTTCTGGAAAACGTAGAATCTGTCGCGTCCGATGCGGCCCGGTGCAATCGTGTTTCCACTTGCGTCTGTGCTGCCGGCAGAACTGATATAACTGAGGCTTTCGGCGTTGTTCCACAGACGTTTCGAATAGATGAAGTAGCTGCTGTTATGGATCAGGATGTTTGGTGTGGCCTGCCATTCCAGATGAAGCGTTGGCGTGGCGTTCACCGAACTCGCCTGTGCATTACGCACATTATAATAACGCCATATCGAGACTTTGGTAATGCCAAGCCCTTGTGAGGAACTGAGCAGACCGCCCACACGTCCCCCTGTCTGCGACAGATTGACCAGCGGTGTGCCGTAATAGGTGGAGAGGCGATCGGTCAGATAATCCATGCTCAGCCGAGCAGTGAATTTGTCCGTCGGCTTCCACAGAAGGGTTGTCGTGAAATCGTTCGAGTGAGGGTCAGCCCCTTTCACATAGCCATCTGAAGATGTACGACTGAAATCCGTGCGCAGAGCCAGTGTTTTAGTGATTGGCACTGAACCACCGATCCCGGCATTCCATGTATTAAAGCTGCCGTAGGACAGCAGGGCATTTGCATGCGGTGCATCGAAGGCGGGGTCACGGGTTCGCACATCTTCCGTACCGCCAACCGCACCCTGCCCATAAAGAACGGAGGATGGCCCCTTCAGGATCTGCACGCTTTCCAGATTGAAGCTGTTCTGAGGGCGGTTCACCATTGTGGTGGGACCGAAATAGATCCCGTCCCGCAGCACGAGGATCTGATTGCCGCTGAAGCCTCGCATCAGGAGCTGCGCAGGGCTTCCGGGCGAACCGCCAGATGTCACGCCGGGCGCGCTGTCTGCAGCGTCCTCGGCCTGGGCATAGCCACGCTGCATCATCAGGTCATGTGAAACGACATTGATGGTGGCGGGAGAATGCTGAATGGACAGACCCAGCTTGCCAGCGATGGCCGGAGCTGTCTTGAGCGTCGGGGTCTTGCCATAAGACGTTATCTCTTCGGGCGCGCCATTCCAGAGAGTGGACGGTTTCTTAAAGGGCTGTGCTTTTGCCTTCTTGGTTTGGACTGTTGCGGCACAAACAGACGAAACACAGCCAACACTGATAACTAATAGGCCAAAGACGCGGGGTACGGCACGCACGACAATTGCTCCGACAGGGCGTCACCGCGGTGGAAACGACCGAGCATCGTTTCGCCCCCGACACACCCCGTTCGGCAGCTCCGTCCGTGACTTTCACGCTATGGCAGGTCTCCTGGCTTGCTGGTCATCGGCAGGTTGGAGCCTTCCCGTCATCAATCGAAGATAACAGTGGCGTTTGTTCCGACAGCCTCACAGCATACAGTTGCGGGGGCAGCACCGGTATTGCACCGGTTTCCCTCTTAGCCTTCCATGTGGCAAACACACGGAAAGAACCATGGCTGGTTGTCTCTAGACAGGAAACAGCGGGTTCTTGTCAACAGAAACAACCTGTTTCCAGTTCTCGATTGTGAAAAGCAGTCTATGAATTCAGGTTCTGACACGAGAGGAAAAAGAATGGGTTTGTAACGGTTTTGTGCCGGTCAGGAAGTGATTATGCCACTCCTGCTTCGAAAGCGGGAAGGCTGCTTCCTACCTAAACTTGGTCGCGGGAAATCACGCTAGCTGTGTCCGCTATGCAGAAACGGCATCCAGCAATTTTATGCCCAGAATGTCGGCAGAAGCTGACATAGCCCTGGATGCATGAACTTTATGCTTTATGAGGGTAGGGGCCTTTATTTCAGTAGGAGGTCATGCGTGTGCCGAAAAAAGTTCATTAAAACAGCCTATTAATCTTGCTTTGCTCTCAACTTGCGGTTGCCGCAAGCTGAGAACCAATCCTGTCCCCGCACCATCTGAATTTGCGATGCGAACGCATCATGAACACCAGTCCGGAAACGGGCGGGGTTTTCGTTTGTTCGCTGCCCGACGCAACCGTCATGATGCCGACGAGATTGCCACGCACATTGATCTGTAGTTCCAGCTCTTCGCGCCGCATATTCGTCCGGTTGTCGCAGGTGCCCTCGTTGCTTGCCGTCGAGCAGCCGAGTAAGGTGCGGGAGATCATGGAGTACCCTCGCATCCATTCCATGGCGGATTGTCGTTGCCTCGAAAACGAAGCATATTTTCCTGCAAGAATTTAATGAGGTCAGACATGACTGTTCTGCGGCTGAACCACATTACTTTGGCAGTCAGAAGATGGTTGCTTGCTTCGGGACGGTTTGTCTCACACTCTGATCGACCACGGTAGACTGGCAGGCAATGCAGGAGGGCGAATGGGAGGAAACCATGCAAAATCTCAAAGGAAGGCCGAGCTTGCCAGTGCATGCTGCGCCAAAAGTGCCGTCGCTGAAGATGGTCTCGCATCCTTTTGGTCTTTGATGTGACGGAACATATAACTATGGTAAACCCGACATAGGCACCTTGGATGGGCTGATACCAAACTCTCTTTTGAAGAGTTTTGCAAAGTGCGAGCTGTTTGAATATCCAACCTGTAAAGCGACGTCTGTTACGCTTGTGGTTTGGCGCATAAGTAAAGATTTAGCCCTATCCATGCGAATTTTTTGTAAAAACCCATAGGGACCGTTCTGATAGTATTTTTGAAATCCGTCTTTTAAACGCTTTTCGGAGAGACCGACCCGTTCTGCGAGCATTTTGATTGTCCATGGCTCGGCGAGGTGGGTGGTCAGTAACGCGGCGGCTTCACGGATACATGCTTCGTAGCGACCCGCCTGGCGCCATAGTGCTGCTTCCTTGTCGCTGTCGAAAGCTTCCAGCACTTCATCCAGCAGGCACAGTGAAAAACCTTCCAGCATAAGAGAGCGTCTGCCATCTACTGCTGCCGACCGAAGTGTCCGTGCTGTAGCACCTAGCGTGAATGTGCGCGAGAGGCGCGCCATCCAACACGCGGCTTTTCCTATAACTTGGACAGGTCTGTCGTGGGATGTCGCCTTGGCAAGAAAACCGGGCATGAGCTGTTCTAGTAGATCAAAGCTCACCCTAAGTTCCAGCCCGCTGAATTTCTGGCCTGCTGTTAACCCAAAAGTTGTTTCCCCGGCTGCCAGATTACAGGCAACAATTACGTCTCCCGTCTGGTAGTTCAAACGCGGGGACGGTGCGTGATCGCTGCGATGCCGGAAAGTGCCGTAGGCGAGGCCTTCAGTAATAAGGACGATAACAAGCTGAGGGGAGGCGGAAAAAGTGCCCATGAAATCTCTGCGCGCATAGAGGTCGAACACACCTAGCTCCAGCCCCTCCCTAAGAGTGAAGGTGCGCATCCGGCCTTGTAAGGCCGCTTCCCGGCCGAGTTTGTCCACGTCCTTGTAATAGGACGGAGAAAACGCATGAGCCTGCTTCATTTGCGTGCGTGAAACACGCGATAAAATCTCTACGGACATGAGCGCTATGGCCTCAGGATTAAAAAATAATAAGAATGATTATCAATTACAGGACCGGATCGCAATGGTTTGGTTCGATCGCGGTAGCGAGAAGCGTCAACTCCGATCATGACGGGAGGTGCCTTTCCACCTGCCGGAACAGACCAAAGCCCTGCACATGTCCTGTTGTTCATCTGACTGCTTGAGTATTTCGGATTATATAAATCGGTATAAACCACGGTTTTATGTAGTCAGTGTTTTTTCTGTTCTGACAGCCCTGAGCGCGCTTATCCCACTTGTTGTTCTAAGCCAGCTTTTTCGTTCTCTTCCTGCCCAGTCGGCTACGCGGATTGCGCTGTTTCTGCTCCCCGCCGTTTTTCTGCCGTTTCTGTGTCAGGGGGCAACATCTGTGCTCTGCCACAGGTTGGCATTTGATGTGGTCAGGGATTTACGTAGGGCTATTTTAAATCTCACACAAAGACTTCCGGCTGATTATACGGCCAGTCACAGAGCAATGTTAAAAAAACTGGCGCTTGATGACAGTGCCGAATTTGAGACGGCCATTGCGCATACTTTCCCCGATACAATTATCAGCCTTGTGACAGTTGTGGTCAGCCTGCTTTTTCTGGTGGTTATTTCCCCAGTCATGGCTTTGGCCAGCGTCGGACTATTGCCAGTAGCCGCATGGGCCTGGCGGCAGATCGGGCGTGTTGCCTCTGGCAATGGTCGGGCATGGCATCTTGCTGATGTCAGAATCAACCAGAACATCATGGCCTGTCTGGAAGGGCTGATGACCCTCAAGGTTTTTAACAGATCCCCGAGTTCCCTGCCTCCACTGACAGAGGCATTGCAAGATGTGGCGCATCTGGCGTGCGATATGACGCGCCGCTCCAGATGGAGCTATGTCATGGTGTTTATGTGCGTTGGCACAAACCTGCTTCTGGTGCTGCCATGCGCAATCATCCTGCACATGACGCATGGTCTTGGCCTGCCTGATTGCCTGTTTTCCATTTTGCTTGGCATTGGGCTGATGACGCCACTTCAGCGTCTTATGTTTGTTTCAGGCACGCTTCCACGCCTGCGCGCAACATTGGAGCGCCTTAACGCACTGCGTGCAGAAAGCACCGCGCAACCCGCAGCACTGCATCCATCAGTGACGGTTCAGGCCGACAGATACTACGATGTTGTGTTTGAAAATATCAGCCTTGAACGCTCTGAAAATGAGAATGTGCTGACGTCTTTCTCGCTAACATGTCCTGCGGGGCAGGTAACGGGCATTGTTGGGGCCAGTGGGGCGGGGAAAAGTACGCTTTTGCAGCTTGCTTCAGGTAATCTCAAACCAACATCCGGCCGTGTTTTGATTGGCGGTCATGATCTTGAAACACTTGTGCCGCAAGCTATTGGGCAGCTGATTTGCCCGGTATTCCAGAATCCTGTGCTTCTTGGGCACTCCCTTGCGGATAATCTTCTTCTGTATCGCCCGGACCTTGCTGAAAGTGACATTACTGATGTTCTGGCCGAATGTGATCTTTCTGGGTGTGTCAAACGCTTTGGGTTGCACGGACCGATCGGGCGGAACGGAGCCCGTCTTTCTGGGGGGGAGCGTCAAAGGTTGGCCATTGCACGGGTTCTGGTCAGTCGGGCTCCCGTTATTCTTCTTGATGAACCAACAGCTTTTGTTGACCCGGAACGTGAGTTCCATATTCAGAAAGCTCTTGCGCGTGCGCTTGAGGGGCGTACGATCCTTATTGTCGCGCATCGGCTTGCAACTGTGCGTGAGGCCGCGCAGATCGCAGTTATGGAGCATGGGCACCTGACTGCTCTGGGGCGCCATGAAGACCTCATGGAAAAATCAGCACTTTATGGAACCTATGCCCGTCACCAGTTTGGCGATGGAGCCATGCCATGAAGGGATACTACAAGGTTCTGCTGCGCACCCTTATTGCAGACCCCGCGTTGCGCGCTGGGTTTGTGTATGGCTTGGCATCCTCTGTGGCTGAAGCGGCAGGCTACGTCCTGTTACTGCTCAGCGTGCAATGGATGGCCGAGGGGCGTAGCAGTATCACATGCGCACTGATGATCCTGTTAGGTCTGGCCGTAGCTTTTGGCCTACAAGCGCTGTTTCGCGCCCAGGGGTTGGTGCAAGATTTTACCGGCACGTATCGTGCCATGTCACAGATCAGGCTGCGCCTGCTTGATCATCTGATGGCGCTCCCGGCCCAGCGGCAGTTGCCAGACGAAAGCGCCAGGCTGCTGGACCTCATGACAAGCCGTTTTGCTGCTGTGCAAGATATTTTCACCCATCTGTGGGGCATTGTCATTCCCGGTATGGCTTTACCCGCTCTGCTTCTTGTCCTGATTGGGTTCCTTTCAGTTTCTGCTGCCGCTGTTCTGGCGCTCAGTTTACCGGCTGTTATTGGCATGATGCTGCTGGCATTCCGCCTGCTGGATAAGGCCGATGCCGGTCTTGCCTCTGCACAGGAAGCTTATGCGCAGGCTACACTGACGCTTTTGGAAGGTGCCGGTGAGATCCGTTTTTTTGACACACAAGGGCAGATTTCCTCTCGTGCAGAGGCGGCAACGGACAGCCTGAAAACAGCCCAGATGGCGCTTGAGGTGGCTCCTGCACCTGCCATTATGGGGTATGCCCTTGCCGCCCAGACCGGAATGGCTCTTGCCATTGGCGTGCTGGTCATGAGTTTTCAGCAAAAAGGTCTCTCCGCTGGTGCTGTTTTTGCAGCCATTATACTGACCTACCGCTTTACCCGCTGTGTTGTTGAATTGGCAGGCCAGGTTGCTGGGCTACGTTTTGCGAGGAATACACTCCACCGTATGAGCCAGATTATGGTGCGACCCAACATGACCCAGGCTGAAAAAGTTGCGGAGCCGGAGGGGTACTGCCTGCATTTTTCAAATGCCTCGGTTCTTTTTGATGCAGATAATCCCTCTGCTGGTGGCCTTGCCCCGATTGAAGGAACAATCCGCCGAGGTACAAAAATTGCACTTGTTGGTATTTCAGGTTCTGGCAAAACCACACTCGCACATTTGGCTCTTCGCCTGCAGGACGTTGGTGCAGGAGCTATTACAATAGGTGGGGTGGACCTGCGGGGCATGGACCGCAGTATGCTTGGCCAGAGCATTACTCTGGTGCCGCAGGACGTGCACTTTTTTGAAGGAACAATATCCGACAATATCCGCCTTGGTTGCCCTACGGCCTCTGAGGCGGCAGTGCATGATGCCATCAAACAAGCCCATGCTCATGAGTTTATTCAGCAGCTGCCTCATGGCCTCAACACAGAAATCAGGGCTGCCGCAACTGCGCTTTCCGGCGGAGAGAAGCAGCGCCTCGCCATAGCGCGTGCACTGCTTATGAACGCACCTTTACTGGTGATGGACGAAGCAACCTCGCAGCTTGATACGATGAGCGAAGCTGCCATTCGCAGCACCCTACAGCACATTGGGGGGGATCGCACAGTAATCACAATTGCTCACCGCCTGTGGATTGCACAGGACGCCGACGAAATCTGGGTGATGGAGAACGGTCACATCGTGGAGCGTGGCACGCACAAAGCCCTCATGTCTTTCAACAGCACCTATGCTCGGCTCTGGCACGCACAACAGCGCCCCCGGTCATGGGTTGCTCCCAATGCCCCACTGAACTGACCCTTACTCTCTTTGGAAAACAAGATATGTCTTACTTTAACACTCACACATCAGCACGGTGGCATCAGAAACTTTATAAAGGCCTTATGGCTGGCGGGGTTCTTGTATCCTGTTCTGCGCAGGCAGAAACAATAGCGGCCAAAAACAACACAAGTGCGCCAAAAGCCGCAAAGGAACATCTGGAGGTCGTTGGTGTCCGTCAGCCTCGGCGGCTGGACCAGACGGGCACAAGCGGGCAGTTTGCAACGGGCACACAACTCCGCCAGAAACAGGTGTGGGAGACAAATGATCTGGCGCGCGTGTTACCGGGTGTGCAGATTCAAAACTCGGGGAGCTTTCTTTTCCCCGCCATTACAGTGCGCGGTATTACCTCGGCGCAGGACCTCTATCATCCAGCTACAACATTTTATGTAGATGATGTTCCCGTGCTTCCCATTAACGCTATGCAGTCTCTTATTGGTATTGAGAGCGTGCAACTGCTGCGCGGACCACAGGCGGCCCTGTATGGCCAGAGTGCTGAAGGCGGCGTGATTGATATTGCAACGCGCCAGCCCGGTCCGCGTGCCCATGCCTCGTTCGAGGCCGGGGCGGAAAGCCGTTATGGTTACCATGTAACCGGCACGGCAGACGGCAGTCTGATAAAAGACTGGCTTTATGGCTCCATTGCCCTGACTTCTCAGGAGCAGCAGGGCAATGTGAGCAATCCGTCCACGGGTTCCAGACGTCTTGGTGGTTTTGAAAGCCGTGGAGGGCGCGCCACGTTGCGACTTGCGCCAACCGACCAGCCCTGGGAGTTGGCCTTTGCTGTTGATGGTTCCTGCAGTTACGGGAGCCAGGATGTTTATGTGGGCTTCAACAATTTGCGCGATCGTAAAATTGCAAGTGTTGTGCCGGGCACTCCCGACCCGCGTCTGAGCCGGTGTGGGCATGACGAATCTCTACACGGCGCCTATCATTTTGATGGGTGGAAACTCAGTGTCATAGCCTCATGGCAAGACAGCGATATTTCGCGTTCGTTCCCTTACTATTCGTATGTTTCTACCCAACCGGAGCAGTGGAGCGCTAATACGCAGGAACTGCGCTTTGGTACAGAAGGCAAACATCGTTTTTTTGACGTTGTAACGGGGTTTTATCATCAGACAACATATCAGGATCGTACAAGCCAGACGGCCGCTTATGTTCCAAGTTACATTCCCTACCCACTGACCGCATCGCATAACCGTGCGGAAACAGTGGCCCTTTATGGCAATGCTTATTGGCATATTTTGAAAAATCTGGATCTGGGGCTAGGTGGTCGTCTCTCGCGTGATATGTCCAGCATAGCGTTCAATTCGACCTATGGCGGGCAAACGCTTTATGCGGGCAATAAGAGCCGCAATCAGAACATGAGCCTCGGTAACGTTTCTCTCGATTATGAAGCTTTGCCGGGCTGGCATCTTCATGGCCGGGTCAGTCAGGGCTACAAGCCTGCCGGGTTTAACTACGCCCCAACAAGCATTGCAGATGCAACATCCTACAATCCGGAACGGGAGCTGAGTTACGAGATAGGGACGGTGTACCGACATAAGAAATTCTTTGTAAGGGTGGGGTATTTTTATAATCACTTACAGAACGAGCAAGTCTATGTTGGTCCGGCAGGCTACCAGACAATTGCCAGTGCCGCACGTGCACATGCCAGTGGTGTGGAAGGGGAGATTCAGTGGGAGTTCAGACCCGGTTGGATTATTGGGGCAGATGGCAATAGAACAATCTCAAAGTTCGATAGCTTTAATGATGGCGCAGGCAATAACTATGCTGGCCTGCGTATGCCTTACGTTCCTGAGTTTATGGCTGCGGGGCATCTTTCAACGCGGTTTCAAACGGGTTTTGGGCGTATTGAACCCGGATTGGATTTGCGTGTAACTGGCCCGCAGTATTTTGATATTGCCAACCAGCTAAAACAGCCTACGTACACACAGCTAGACCTAAGAACAACTTGGTCTTTCGGGAGCCGTTACGAGGTAATGGTTTATGCGAACAACGTAACCGACAAACTATACCGTACCTATGCCTTTACAGGGCCTGCGGGAAATGTGGCGCAGATCAGTTTTGGCAGAACTGTCGGCTTCAACCTTAAGGTTGCCATCGGAGATAACTCCAAATAATGAGAGCCGCCGCTACCAAAAATGGTTCAGCCCCTTTGTTCAACATCGGGGTTATTCCCTCTATTTGGGGTGTTTACATAGCGCAAGGCGTACTGGGCGGGCTTACGTTTGCCAGTCTGGTTCGACAGTCAGTCTGATCTCAATCCGGCC
The DNA here is from genome assembly GCF_001499615.1 of Acetobacter senegalensis. Classification (NCBI taxonomy): domain Bacteria; kingdom Pseudomonadati; phylum Pseudomonadota; class Alphaproteobacteria; order Acetobacterales; family Acetobacteraceae; genus Acetobacter; species Acetobacter senegalensis. The sequence goes on from NZ_LN606600.1 coordinate 3,119,912, forward strand.
AGGCTGGTCTTCATCGACGGAACCGCCGTCTCGACAAAGATGGGCCGTTTGCGGGGCGGTCACGTCGTGACACGTGATGTCAGACGGCAGATGGAGAACGATAGATGCTCCCGCTCGGTCCATCTGGCCGTCTATGACGCGGAGAATGCCAATAATTCCGTCGCTTTCCTCAAAGCTGTCAAAACCGTCTTTCCGTTCCGGATCACCCATATTCTAACCGATCGTGGCTCCTGCTTTACGGCGGATGCCTTCGAAAAAGCCTGTCAGGACATGGGAATCGACCGACGCCGGACCAAAGCTTACTCTCCTCAGACCAATGGAATGGTCGAACGCTTCAATGGCCGTGTCACGACAGAGGTGTTGCCGGTCTGTGTCTCAAGCCATAAGGATCTGGAAATTCTACTCAGAGGCTTCTGTTTCGCTTACAATTATCGCTCGCAGCGTGTTCTGGGTGGCGTATCTCCTCATGGCTTGAAAAACATTCCGCGTCCCGTAATCCTGATCACATCAAACAGGCTAGTCGTGACATCATGAAGCAGGTCGACAAAATCCTCGATTATGCCAATGACGTCTCACAACCTGACAGCTAGTCACTTTCTCTGGAAAGACATGTTTGTGCGCCCAATTATGACTTTTTTATGAACAAGAAACTAATTTCTTGTCTTTTCTGACATAAACACTCTGTAATCAGGCGGAAACATGACCTTTCCTCTTCTCGCTTCAAAACAGAGGACAGGTTTCGCTGACACGCAGCATGATAAAGGTGTGAAAGATGACGGATACTGTTCTTTTTGGCCTCCCACTTTCACACGATACGCACAGTCTCCTCAAAGCGTCTTCTTCCACTCCTGTAGACCCTGTGTCTGGGGTTTTTACTGACGGCGGCCCTATAAACTCATCGCTCGATTATTTCGGGACGAGTCCAGCGGCCCTAAAATCCATTGAATCTTTCCTTTCAAAGAATGGAGGCATCTCTCCTGAGAGTAGCACCGCATTATCGTCCTCCCTTCTTAATAAGCACGAGGCGCTTTCCTCTGTTGTCTCGGGAACAAAATCTACCCTGGGCACAACGGGGAAGATGCAATTTCTCTCCCCCTCTTCAGCCATTTTTGTTTCTGACACCGCCTCCAGCTCAGGATCTGAGACCGCACGAGCGGCAACGCCGTCAGCCGGCCTGACGGCTGTCTCCTTCCTCGCTGTCACCGGATCAAATTTCTCCTGGCCTGGTTTTACGACCCCAGCGCCCCAGACCTGGAATACGGCCGAAGAGGCTGACAAATACATCTTCAACACGATTGAAGAACGTGATCCCACAGCAGCGGAATCTGCAACCTACATCCCAAAACTGGAAGCGTTGCCTGCAACCCAGACCGTCATCAATGGTGTACTCGTAAATTATCGGGATATCACACCGGTCATGTCGGAAGTCGCGCATCTTCAGATCACAACCGACAAACTTCAAGGTCAATTCCAAACGGCAATGGGAGACAATGCCTCTTCTGACGTCATTTCAGCAGGAGAAGATTACCTTGGCAAAGGTGTCTCCTTCGGAACATTGCGTGAAGCCATTTTCAATTCTGATGCGGAAAAGAGTGCGATTAGCACCGTTTATCAGGAGGTCCATGGCCAGGCTGCAAATGATACAGACCAACAATATGCCAAACAGCAACTGTTTCAGAATGGTATAACGTTCCAGCAATTCCGGATCAACGAGGCCCATTCGTGGCGAGCAACGGATGAATTGAAGCAGGTTATTCGGGATATTCAGGATCGTGAACCGGGTGATTACGATAACGGTTGGATCCAGTCTCAGGAAGACCAGATCGGCAACGGCCAGCAGACTTTCGGTTCAGTTCGGCATGGGCTGATCTATAATGATGGTGAGAACGGCATCTTCGATAGCTACGAGCAGAAGCTCTATGGTGTCAATGCTGACGATCCGACGCGAACCTGGTTACAGTCGAACCTTGATGACGGGAAGAGCTTACGGGAGATTCGGGTGATTGATGCCCATTCAAGCCGGATGCAGGATACCCTGATGCAATTGATCCGTGACGTACAGGGCCGGGAACCTGCAAGCTCTGGAAGTGATGAGTCATTCATCCAGTCCTGGATGAATGACCTTGGAAACGGAAACACGACACTTGCAACCTTGTATTCTGGCCTGGCATCTTATGACGATGATCTTCTCAGACAGCAGGTTAAATTCGTAACCGATCAGGATGTCGGTGCCGATGATTCATGGGTCGTCAGCACGAAACAGCAAATCGGCAATCGGCAGGAAACGCTCGCGAGTGCCCGAAATAACCTGATTAATTCAGACAGGGCCAATGCCGCCTTCGATGTCTATGAACAGAGGCTGTACGCTGTCAACGCAGGTAGCGCGGACAGAGACTGGCTACGCTCCAACCTCAATAGCGGCACAAGCCTCTCAGGTATTCGTGTGATTGATGCGCATTCTGACAGAATGCAGGGCACCCTGAATCAGCTGATCCGTGATGTGCAGGGCCGCGAACCAACACCAACCGGAGATGAACAGAGATTCATTCAGTCCTGGATGAACGACATGGGAAACAACACCCGTACGCTCAACCAGACCTACTCAGAACTGGCAACTTACGACGATGGCATCCTCAAGCAGCAGGTTAAGTTTGTAACGGGGCAGGATGTCGGCAGCGATGACAGTTGGGTCAGCGGGTCAATCCAACAGATTGGCAACCGCCAGACCACTTACTGGGGTGCGGTCATGACCCTGACACAGTCTGATCGGGCCCATGGTGTCATTCAGGATGTCTATGCCGACTGGGGGCAGCTCCCACCGGATACTACCGCACTCCAGACCGCAGGCACAGCCCTCTATAATCTCTCCTATGCCTGGACCACCACCATACAGAACCAGACAGCCGATCAACTCGCCGCAGAAGCCGCAGCTTATCAGCCGATAGCTGGCACCGCTTCCTATGGGCAGATCATCGAAAATATTCCCTGTCCATTAATCAGGCCAAGGCCGTGCTCGCAAGTGCTTTGACAGATCCCATGATGAACGATGCCGGGACAGCAGATCAGTTTCGTCAGGTAATATCAACTGGTGGTACTGGATTAGTCGAAGCTGTTGCCGATCAGGAAGACGTCCAGAACAATATTAATGATGTCATTCAGGAAGGGGATAAGGATCCCTGTGATGTTCCGACTTTCAAAGGGAAACATTCAGAAGACGTACAAAATAGCGATATTGCCGCCGCAAATAATGTAGACGGTCGCCAGATGGCAGGACGGCCAACAATTCAATGGAAAGACGGTGTGCAATGGGTATCAAAAGGAAATGGTATCCAGGCACAAGGAAATCCCTTTGAAGTCTGGGATGCGCAAAGACTTAAAGATCAAGGATATGACTGGCTCGCAGATTATCAAACGCCGAAAAGCAACTGGAAAAGTTTTGATGAGTGGAACAATAACTCCAGAACAGCAATTAGCGATAAAACTATGGATCTCGGGGCCCCATACTACAAAATACAGAGAAACATTCAGGCTCGAATCTTGGCAAACGTGCAACAAATGATACGGTACGATACAGACTCTGGTCCTTACCGCTATAATGATGGCTCTTCAAAAGTTGGAACAAGCGTCGAATTTTCTAAAACAGAAATTAATCATTATGTACTCGATCTTGGCGTTCCATCTGACCCAACGGATGATCAATGGCAAGCGATCTGCAAAGCGCTTCAGCGTGCCAAGGACCGGGTCGCTATGGATCCTACAACAAATGGAAAAGACATTGACTTTAGAATTAAGGAAATTACTTAATTATGCAGGGAATGGATGATTCACCAAAAATAAAACGAGCAAATATTCTTCGAACGCGGAAATATATTGCTATTATATGTAATGATAGGTGGGGTGGAATACATTTTTCTCCTAAGGAAGCGTCCGTTTTTATCGAACGAAAAGATGCAACTTCAATATGGATCGGAAACAACTTAAAAACCGCCCTTCGTTCTAGTCGGGATTTATCATACAAATTTGGTAAAGATACTCTGCCCCAAGATATGAGTGAAGAAATAATCGGCTTATCGAGATCAGCCGAACGAACTTTCTGGTTCCGTATACGTGATGTGTTTGGATTTAAAGATCATATAACCGCAATGTCTAAATCTGCTTTAGTTTTTGCCTCTTGGCAATGCGATGACACAGATCTAGTCTGTCTAAAAGCCTCACGTGGACGAGGAGCTGGACATTCTGCTTGGTATGAGGGGGAAAACCAAGGCAGGGTTTTTCATGTTTCGATTAATGCGTCTGACGAAGAGCTTGGGAGCATTGCTCTACAAGCCTTGGATGCTTGCCAACCCAATTATGCCTGAAAGATCAAAACAGCTGGGTCAGCGGGTCAATCCAGCAGATTGGCAACCGCCAGACGACTTACTGGGGTGCGATCATGACCCTGACACAGTCTGATCGGGCCCATGGTGTCATTCAGGATGTCTATGCTGACTGGGGGCAACTCCCACCGGACACTGCCGCACTCCAGACCGCAGGCACGGCCCTGTATAATCTCTCCTATGCCTGGACCACCACCATACAGAACCAGACAGCCGATCAACTCGCCGCAGAAGCCGCAGTTTATCAGCCGATAGCTGGCACCGCTTCCTATGGGCAAATCATCGAAATATTTCCCTGTCCATTAATCAGGCCAAGGCCGTGCTCGCAAGTGCTTTGACAGATCCCATGATGAACGATGCCGGGACAGCAGATCAGTTTCGTCAGGTAATATCAACTGGTGGTACTGGATTAGTCGAAGCTGTTGCCGATCAGGAAGACGTCCAGAACAATATTAATGATGTCATTCAGGAAGGGGATAAGGATCCCTGTGATGTTCCGACTTTCAAAGGGAAACATTCAGAAGACGTACAAAATAGCGATATTGCCGCCGCAAATAATGTAGACGGTCGCCAGATGGCAGGACGGCCAACAATTCAATGGAAAGACGGTGTGCAATGGGTATCAAAAGGAAATGGTATCCAGGCACAAGGAAATCCCTTTGAAGTCTGGGATGCGCAAAGACTTAAAGATCAAGGATATGACTGGCTCGCAGATTATCAAACACCAAAAAGCAACTGGAAGACAATTGACGAATGGCAGGCATCATCAGGCATAGCCGTGAGCGACAAGACTATCGATATGGGAGCTAAGTCTTATCAGGTTATGAGAAATATACAGGGTAGACTTCTCGCCAATGTACAAGACATGATCCGTTATGAGTCCGATTTGGGACCATATCGTTACAATGATGGTTCTGACAAAGTCGGGACATCTCTTCAGGTAACCCAAACACAAATCAAACACTTTTCTTTGGATCTAGGTGTTCCAGTTGAGACAACGAATGAGCAGTGGGAAGCAATATGTAAAGCTCTTCAACGCGCAAAGGAACGTGTTGCCGAAGATTCGAGAACCAGTACAAAAGATATTGATTTCGCTGTGAGGATTATTACATAAAGATGAATAAACAATTCAACAAAACTGGCTCACGGCTGGCAAATATAATTCGAACTCGTAAATACTACGCAGTTATATGCCGTGACGATTGGGGTAGTAGTTTATTCTCTCCCTTTGGAGTGTCTGTTGTCATCCCCAGAAAACAAGTATCGACGATCTGGATTGGCAAAAATATGCGTAAAGCACTCACCACAAGTCGCGACTCTCAACCATGGTATGGTGACGGCCCAATCCCACAAAAAGACTTTGAACAAACACAAAGACGATCACGAGAAGCAGAACAGAAATTTTGGTTTGGGATTAGGGACGAATATGCTTTTAAAGATCATCTTGCCGCCATGTCAAAATCAGCACTTGTTTTCATAAACTGGGACTACGGAGAAACGGATCAGATACGTCTCCTCGCGTCAAGAGGCCAAGGTGGAGGACATTCCGCGTGGTATGAGGGAGAAAACCAAGGTAAAGTTTTTCATGTTTCGATCAATGCTTCCGACGAAGAGCTTGGGGCCGTTGCGCTACAAGCCCTTGATGCCTGCCAACCCAATTATGCCTGAAAGATTAAAAAAGAGTATTTCAATCCAGATTGATACGGTGAGCTGATCATGGCCGCGATACGTAGCAAAAGATGCAGCATCAGGCGAACGGATAAATGGATTTCCATAGAGTCCGAGGAAGTGTGGTATGGAACATATTTTTCCCGAAAAGGCCATGTCATTCATGCACCAAGGGATGTCACCCCCGAGTGGATCGGTCTCAATGTTCGCCTGGCTCTTCAAACCAGTGAGAGTTTTACGCCCATCGACGGAAGCTCTGTTGACCGAGAGGCTCGGATTGCCATGGAAGACGCCTCCAACGAACGCCGTCTTGCGTTCTGGGATGACATTACTGTATCGTATGGCTACAAAAGTCGCGACTTGGCTTGGAAGAAGTTTGATCTCGTGTTTGCATCATGGTGGTTTGATTTAACCAATGAGATCATGTTGAAGAGCACAAAAAGCTCTCGTGGTGGTGGGCATTCGGCATGGCCCAGAAACCGCAATGAGGGTCGCGTTTTTTCTGTTCCGATCGACGCCTCGGACAGGGACATCGGTGAGGTTGTCCTGAAAGCTTTTGCCAAATGCGAAGGGCCGGGCAAGTCCACAGAGCCCCTGTTCCCGTGATGCCTACGGCAGAAAACTTATATAGTTGCTCGTTTGGCAACTGCCAGACAACTTACTGGGGGCAGCTCCCACCGGATACTACCGCACTCCAGACCGCAGGCACAGCCCTGTATAATCTCTCCTATGCCTGGACCACCACCATACAGAACCAGACAGCCGATCAACTCGCCGCAGAAGCCGCAGCTTATCAGCCGATAGCTGGCACCGCTTCCTATGGGCAAATCATCGAAAATATTTCTCTGTCCATTAATCAGGCCAAGGCCGTGCTCGCAAGTGCTTTGACAGATCCCATGATGAACGATGCCGGGACAGCAGATCAGTTTCGTCAGGTAATATCAACTGGTGGTACTGGATTAGTCGAAGCTGTTGCCGATCAGGAAGACGTCCAGAACAATATTAATGATGTCATTCAGGAAGGGGATAAGGATCCCTGTGATGTTCCGACTTTCAAAGGGAAACATTCAGAAGACGTACAAAATAGCGATATTGCCGCCGCAAATAATGTAGACGGTCGCCAGATGGCAGGACGGCCAACAATTCAATGGAAAGACGGTGTGCAATGGGTATCCCAAGGAAATGGTATCCAGGCACAAGGAAACCCCTTTGAAGTCTGGGATGCTCAGAGACTAAAGAGCGAAGGATATTTCTGGTTGGCCGACTATAATTCTGATCGTAGTAACTGGAGAACTTTCGACGAATGGAATCGTGATTCTCAAACTGCTATCAGTGATAAGACAATCGATCTTAATGCATCAACTTATAAAGATAGAAGCAATAGTGCTCCGCCATCTGCTCAATTCATAAAGCGAATTCAAGGCCGTCTACTTGCCGACGTCCAGCAGATGATACGATATGATGAAGATAGTGGCACTTATCGCTACACCACCAATGTACCTACAAGCCCGACGCTCTCCTTTGCTCAAAATGATATTGATCATTATGTGCTTGATCTTGGTGTGCCTGCAGAACCAACGGATTCTCAATGGAAAGCAATATGCCAAGCTCTTCAGAAAGCAAACGATCGAGTTACCGGAACTGGCAAAACCATTGATTTCAAAGTGAAGGATATCGGTTGAATATGAGTGATGCAAAAGTCCGTGTTCGGAAAGCTCGTGCTCATCTAATACGAACCCGTAAATATATTGCTGTAATTTCAATGGATACTCGTGGAGGAAGTTTCTTTTCCACCACTGGATGGTCCACGTTTATCGACCACAAGGATGCTAATCCGGAATGGATTGGAGAAAACCTTCGTAAAGCTCTGGAAACAAGTCGGGACTATGTCGTTGAGTGGGGAGAATATCCTCTGCCACGAGAAAAAAACCTTGAGGAAGACAAAAAATCTTTTCCTGTCTATATGGATTTTTGGACACGTGTTCAGGAGAAATACGGCTTCAAGGACTGGCGAGAAGCGCAGACCAAATCAGCGCTTGTTTTTGCTAACTGGGAGTGTGAGCAAACAGATCAGATAAGGTTTTCTGCTTCAAGGGGAAGAGGAACAAGCCATTCAGCGTGGAGCACAAATGAAAACCAAGGTAAAGTTTTTCATGTTTCGATTAATGCTTCCGACGAAGCGCTTGGAGCCGTTGCTCTACAAGCCTTGGATGCTTGCCAACCCAATTATGCCTGAAAGATTAAAAAAGAGTATTTCAATCCAGATTGATACGGTGAGCTGATCATGGCTGTCATACGTAGCAAAAGTTGCAGCATCAGGCGAACCGATAAATGGATTTCCGTAGACTCTGAGGAAGTGTGGTATGGGATTTATTTTTCCCGGAAAGGCCACGTCATTCATGCACCAAGGAACGTCCCCCCCGAATGGATCGGTCGGAATGTTCGCCTGGCACTTCAGACCAGTGAGAGTTTTACACCCATCGATGGAGGTTCTCTTGACCGAGAGGCTCGGATTGCCATGGAAGAAGCCTCCAACGAACGCCGTCTTGCGTTCTGGGATGACATTACTGTATCGTATGGCTACAAAAGTCGTGATGTGGCCTGGAAAAAGTTTGACCTCGTAGCCGCATCATGGCGGTTTGATTCGACGAATGATATCGAATTGTTAAGCACAAAAAGCTCTCGTGGTGGAGGGCACTCGGCATGGCCCACTAATCGCGATAAAGGTCGTGTTTTTCTGTTCCGATCGACGCCTCGGACAGGGACATCGGTGAGGCCGTCCTGAAAGCTTTTGCCAAATGTGAAGGACCGGGCAAATCTACTGAGCCTTTATTCCCGTGATGCCTAAGGCAGAAAACTTAATCTGGTAAGTCCCTGTCCTTCACAATCAATACTGTTCAGGGGTAGGGCACTTCACTGTGAGACGTCGACGCAAACCGTGTATTCTTCCCAAACTGCGACCATATGGTACCAGACAGAAGCATTGTGCGATCATTTGGACAGATCGTTACATCGCAATTTATTCGTATGATATCTATGGAGGATCTCATTTTTCGCCTGAAGGTATTGCAACACACAGGCCTCGCGACGCTATTACACCAGTATGGCTTGGCAAAACGACAAGAGACGCACTCTTGGCAAGCCGTTTTCTGATCCCTGAAGAGTGTTTTGCTCCGGATGTTTCCCTTGATCGAGAAAAACGTATTGCTCTGGAAACAGCTTTTTCAGAACGTCGTCTTGCTTTTTGGGACGAGATTGCCGCGACTTATGGCTATAAAAACCGTGAAGCAGCCTGGAACAGAGACGACCAGACGCGCGCAGAGAGGAAAGCTCTCTGCAGAGTCTACCACGACGCCATGAACGACGTCTCCGCTGCCAACGGCAAGTCTCTGACATTCAACATTAACCCGGTGTCGTGATGAAGAAGCCGAAACAATTCGCTAAAGTCCCCCCTCCAGGCACGAAGCGCAAGTCGTGTTCGGTCAATCGTACGGACAGATACATAACCATTATCTCCGAGGAAATATGGGGGGGAATGTATTTCTCGCGGCGAGGGCTGGCGATCCATGCGGCACGCGATGTGACGCCCGAATGGATCAGCGCAAACGTAAGACAAGCTCTTGACACCAGTGAGTATTGTAGACCGCCCATTCACATTCCAATCGACGGAGAACAACTCATAGCAATGAAAGCTGCTTCTACCGAGCGGCGTCTCGCCTTCTGGGACGAAGTTGCCAGTACCTACGGCTATAAATTGAGGGAGATGGCTTGGAAGAAAACGGACCGTGTTTTTATTTCCTGGTGTTACGAATTAGAGCCTGATATCGTTGTCAAAGCATCTAAATGCTCCATTTCCGGTAATTATTCCACGTGGCGGCTGGACAAGAACGAAGGCCGCGTCTTTCGCGTCCCTTTTGCCGCCTACGACGAAGAGATTGGCAATACGGTCCTGAAAGCCTTTGCCAAGTGTCAAGGTCCGGGTAAATCTACCGAGCCCCTTTTTCCCGTGATACCTACGGCAAAAAATACCGTCGCAAACGATCAATCTAAGCGGCAGCAGCTATCAGGATAATTCTTGGTCTATCACCGCCAGATCAGAGAATGATTCCGATAAAAACAGCAAGAATCATTGATCCCGTCGATTTTTGGCTTGACCGATGATGCATGCTAGCGCCTGCCGCTCTATCCAGATGTCTCCGACCACCTGCAGGAAAACCCCTTCCTGCCTCTCGTTTGCATCCGGACCTTCGTCTCGTATCCTCTTCCCATAACACTTGGGTGTCATTGCAACGCACATATCCTCAAACGCGTGCGCTGCCGGGTCTGTCTCGGACATCAGGCATCTTCCCACGGATTGAGAACTCTTACACCGGCTGCCTCGAACGGCGACACGTCGCGGCTGGCCACGAGATAACCACGGGATGCGGCGGTCGCAGCGATATAGCAATCCGCCTTCCCGATCGCCCGCCCCTCAAACCTGGCTCGCGCCATTGCGCGGCATAAGCCTGTGACGCCGCCAAATCGAACGACAGGACACACCTCTCGAAGAGAGGCAGAACCTGCTGCTCCAACCGCTCATGAAGCACTGAACGCCGCCGACCGGCTGGCATCGCCCCGATCCCGAAACGCAACCCCGCTAGCTGTCAGGTTGTGAGACGTCATTGGCATAATCGAGGATTTCGTCGACCTGCTTCATGATGTCACGACTAGCCTGTTTGATGTGATCAGGATTACGGGACGCGGAATGTTTTTCAAGCCATGAGGAGATACGCTTGGCAGGAGATACGCCACCCAGAACACGCTGCGAGCGATAATTGTAAGCGAAACAGAAGCCTCTGAGTAGAATTTCCAGATCCTTATGGCTTGAGACACAGACCGGCAACATCTCTGTCGTGACACGGCCATTGAAGCGTTCGACCATTCCATTGGTCTGAGGAGAGTAAGCTTTGGTCCGACGTCGGTCGATTCCCATGTCCTGACAGGCTTTTTCGAAGGCATCCGCCGTAAAGCAGGAGCCACGATCGGTCAGAATATGGGTGATCCGGAACGGAAAGACGGTTTTGACAGCTTTGAGGAAATCGAAGGAATTATCGGCATTCTCCCCGTCATAGACGGCCAGATGGACCGAGCGGGAGCATCTATCGTTCTCCATCTGCCGTCTGCAATTTAGGAAGATGTTTCATATCGATATGGACATAACCGGGATCGTAATCCCGGAATGTTCCCGAACTGGTGCGGTCTTTGGGGCAGAAGGTAGCCCGTTCAATCCAGCATCTTTCAGAATACGCCAGATGCTGTCCCGATATATAAGGCAGGAAATGCCGCACTCTTCCTCCGAGGCTTTCCAGGTCAGTTTCCAGGGACGACTGCTGTGGTTCTGGCAGGCGTCTGAATCACGCCTGCGCCACTTGCGGACAGTTTCATCGCTGATCCCGTAGCGTCTGGCGAGCACGGATGCCGGTTCTGATGAACGCGCTATGTCAGCCCGGACGGCTGGTGTCGTGCGTGCCTGTAGATGGATCTGAAGCATCATTCGTTCTCTCTGCAGACGGAAGAAAACCATAGAGCGTAACACGGTATTTCCCACGCTACATCATCCCAATGACGTCTCATAACCTGACTGCTAGTCACCCACCCAATCACCATAGGAGGCATGGAATCATAGACATGCACATAAACCATGGGGTTTTTAGAACCCTCCAGATGGAGCGGTTATCATAGAAGAAGCCGTATCGAGACGAAAATGCACTGCATCAAACTGCTGGGGCAGCGTCTGACGGCCTAGGATTTCGACCGTCAGGTCACGGAGGTTCACGTCCGCGTCGCCATACTCAACCAAATTACAGCACTCGGAATCCCTCTCACACACGCCGTCCAGTAAAAGAGGGTCATAAAAGACCTATTCCCGCTCATATCGCTGATTTGTGCAACAGAGCCGGCGGAGATCATGGGGGAGGGCAGCAGCCAGGAAGTCTTACCGGGGTCGGGCTGGCATTGGCGGGCACTCTGTTCTTTTCACTGGGCAATATGGCGCACAGATCAACGAGCTTGTCCTGCTGAAGGAAGGGGAGCCGGTAGTTCTCAAGCACCATCCGAACGCATTCCGGGATGCGAACCTTAAAACACTTCTTGATGAGCGGGAAATTCGGAAACTGACCATTCTAGGCGCAATGAGCCATGTCTGCATCGACGCGACCGTCCGTGCTGCGGTTGACTTCGGATGCGACGTGACCGGGGTGCATGACGCGATCGCCACGCGTGATCTGGAGTTCAACCGGACAGAAGTTCCGGCAAATCAGGTCCATTCTGCATATATGGCGGCGTTGGCATTCGCCTATGCAAAAGTCATGCCGACAGGTAAGATAATCCATACCTCGGAATGAGGTGTTATCGACAGCCATAGCTCCAGGGTTTTATATGAATATGATAATTAAAGCATTATCGTGAAAATATTGGCTATTTCAGGAAGCGCACGACACAACTCGACAAATACTGCGATGCTGCGCGCTCTGTCGTTCATGGCGCCAGCGACATTTTCTATCTCAGTATTTGATCAGGTGAGTGCGCTTCCGGTGTTCTCGCCAGACCTGGAAACGGGTGAACTTCCGCCACAAGTGTGTACCTTCATGGATCAGGTCGCTGCGAGTGACGGTCTGATCGTGTCCAGCCCGGAATATGTGCGCAGCATTCCCGGAGGACTGAAAAATGCCATTGACTGGCTTGTCTCCGGTCATCTTCTTACTGAAAAGCCGATTGCCCTGATGCATGCTTCGCATCGGGGAGACGATATGCTTGCCGATCTGCGCACTGTATTCGGCACGGTCAGCAGTAAATTCTCCTGTGATCTTTTTCTTCGGTTCAGTCTCATGAACTTGACGTCCAACCAAATATCCGAAGTGCTGTCTGAGCCTCAAAATCGTGACAGGATCAAAGTGTTTCTGGAGAGTTTCTCTCTACTTGTACCGCAAAAGGCTGGCTTTTCATGAGTACCGTTGAAATGCCCGAGCCGCCTTATTACGCTGTTATTTTCACATTAGTAAGGACAGAGACTTCCGGCAGGTATCATAAAACTGCTCTGGAAATGGTGAGACTGGCCGGAACCATAGCGGCCTTTCTGGGGATTGCGAAATGCGGCGCTGAAAGTCGGGATACGACTTCATGACTGCAGCTCAACAATCCTGCGAATATTCCAGAGCATGCGGCTGCGTAGTAACCCGCTGATGGGGCGGATCAGAAACCAGTACGGCGTAAAGCGTTGTCGGGCCTTGTCACTGAGGCAGAGAACACGTGTTTCGGTTATAAGGCGGCACTTGCTCTTGCTGATGGGAACGACAGTAAAACCAAGAACCAGTTTACAGAGATCTCCCTGCTGTCCAGCCATGAAAGTGTTAGGAGAAGGAATGGAGCGCAGTCCATAATCGGGATGCCAGAACGCTCCGACCAGACCATAGGTAAGTGCGTGTCGGGTACGCGCCAAAAGCGTAAAATCGTCAAGATCCAGTGGCGGGGCGGACAGGCGCTTCATCAGTCGGCCAGGAAGTTCACGCAGACGGATAATCTGGCGCACAAGGGGATCATTCTGTACGCGGAAAGCTGCAACGGCATCAAGAATATCAGATGCCTGACCTCGAATGATAATCGCGTGATGTTCAGAAAAATCATAATGTGGAAGAAAGATTTCGAAAGTGTTCATCGTGGTTTCAGTGCTACCAGCTGGTAGTGTGGCCATGTCGTGAAGGTGAGAGTAGTCTGGTCAAAGTCCAATGGACCATCAGTCGGATGTTGAAACCGACGAGGGCCGCCTTCTCGTAGTAATACACTTTGATTGTGCCACAGCCGTTCAAAATCCGGACTTCGGGATCGAAGCTCCTGCACGAGTGTTTCCACCAGATGCGTGTCGCCATGGATGCTGGCAGCCCGGAATTCGGCAAGAACCCGTCGGGCACTGCCTTCCCAGTCATCCAGAAAGGTTCGGGCTTGGAGGTCGAGAAAGACATAGCGCAGCAGGTTGCGCTCATTACTGTCCAGCCATCCAACAAAGAGACGCCGGCCCGCTTTGTTGGCGACGCAGGCATTCCACAGGGGATCCAGCACATAACAAGGCATGGTTACCTGCTCCGGGAAAGTCCGGACGGGTTCTGGAAGACTGGATGCGGTGACTGGCCGTGAGGCATCGGGATCCTTCAACTGTGCCAGTTCAAACAGATAGAGCCTTTCGGCAGGGGATAGATGCAGAGCCGTGGCAATACGCGCCAGTGTCGTCGTCGAGCAGGAGACATTCCGCCCTTGTTCCAGCCACGTATACCACGTCGTGCTGATACCACAGAGTTGGGCGGCTTCTTCCCGCCGCAACCCCCGTGCCCGCCGCCGTCCGGGCAAGACATGCAATCCAACGTCCTGGGGAGACAGGGTGTCACGCCGCGCACGCAGAAAGGCTCCAAGGGAGCGGTGCTGTTCAGAAGGAAGGTTCATGATGGTGGTTTTTATACCAGTATAAAATGAGACCTTATCCCTTCTTTTTGTACCCGGCAATCTGGCGTCGCAGATTACATAAGAGGCAGGTGAGAAAAGATGACGGATTCATACACAGCAAGGCATTATGGCGACCGGGCACAGGACTATGTTGCCAGCGCAGTGCACAGTCAGGGCAGCGATCTGGACAGGATCGAAGGTCTTGTCGCGGGCAAAGGGCTGCGGCGCGTTCTGGACCTGGGCTGTGGAGGAGGGCACGTGACCTACCGTCTGGCGCCCCATGTCGAACAGGTGGTTGCCTGCGATATCACCGCTTCGATGCTGGAGGTCGTGGCGCACGAGGCGGCCCGGCGGAATTTGAACAATGTTACGACGATACAGGCCCCTGCAGAAGAACTGCCATTCGACGCTGGAACTTTTGACGCCGTGTTCTGTCGCTTTACCACCCACCACTGGTCGGATGCTCTGGCAGGTCTGCGGGAGGCTCGACGTGTCCTGACTTCTGCAGGCATGGTTCTGTTCATTGATGTGACGGCTCCATCTTCTGCCCTGCTGGATAGCTGGCTGCAGTCGATGGAACTGCTGCGTGATGTCTCGCATGTGCGGGATTATTCATCTGCCGAATGGACGGCTTTTCTGGGACAGGCGGGGTTTGCTCTGGAGGCCTTTCAGACCCATCGCCTGCGTATGGATTTCACAAGCTGGGTGGCACGCACGAAAACCCCGAGTGAGCGGGTTGTGGCCATCCGTTCTCTGCAGCAGGCCGCGCCGGAAGCGGTGAAGCGCTATTTCGGGATTGAGGCAGACGGAAGTTTCATGATTGATGTTGGCAGTTTTCGCGTGGCGCCGTTCTGAACCGATCTGTGATTGTGTCCGAGAAATGCAGGATGTGTAATCATCCGGACGACCAACAGTTTTCCAGCATTGTGGAGGGGAAGAGATGAGCCGGGAGTCCGTGCAGGCATTTTTCGAGGTAAATGCACCCGATATCGAACCGGTGGTGCTGACAGACAGCACGGCGACAGTGGCGGAAGCCGCTCAGGCGCTGGGTGTGGAGGAAGGGCAGATTGCCAAGACGCTCGCACTGAAAGTCGGGGATGAGCGGATCCTGGTTGTCATGGCCGGGACGGGACGGGACGGCTGGATAACCGCAAGACGAAGGATACGTTCGGCAACCGGCCTCGCATGCTGCCTGCGGACGAGGTACTGGAACTGACAAGCCATCCCGTTGGTGGCGTGTGCCCCTTTGGGCTGCCGCAGCCGATCAGAGTGTTCTGCGACATCTCCTTGCGTGCGTTTGACGAAGTCTGGCCCGCAGCAGGTGATCGGAACAGTTCCGTATGTCTGACGCCGGAGCAACTGGTGGAACTTGTTGGCGCAGAATGGGTCGATGTCAGCCAGCACTAATGTCGGATTTCGCCTTCTTTATCGACATTTTAAGGCCTGCATCAGTTTTCGGAGAGCAGACGTCGTTCTTCCAACGTTTCTTCTCTAAGCCGCAGTATTTCAGATCCACGATATAGGGAGAGTCGGGGATACAGTGTTATTTTCATTTTCGCCTCTTGAAGACTCTGAAGGGCAATCCAGATACAGATTGCTGGCTGCCGAAAGGGGTCGGCGTGCAGTCAGAAGCTGCATTAATCTTGTGTCCATGTTGCTCAAAGGAGAATATGGCTATGAGAGCCACTGTTGACTTTGCACCCCTGTTCCGTTCAAGCATCGGCTTTGACAGAATGCTGAACGCTCTTGATCTCGCCAACCGGATTCCGACGGTCGATAATTGGCCGCCTTACGACATCCTTAAGACCAGTGAGGATGATTACCGGATCGACATGGCGGTTGCCGGTCTTGCCGAGAATGACCTTACGATCACGCAGGAGCGTAATACTCTGGTCGTGACAGGGCGAAAGGCGCCCGAGCCGCAAGACGCGATCAAGTATCTCCATCGCGGCATTGCAGGCAGAGAGTTCGAATGTCGCTTCGCTCTGGCCGAGCATATGAAAGTCACCGACGCCCGCTTCGAGAACGGGCTCCTGTCCATCACCCTGAGGCGTGAGATACCGGAAGCGCTGAAACCGCGCCGTATCGCAATCACGTCGTCCACGACGCCTGCAGGGCAAGTTGTGCCTCAGATTGAGGCGCAGAAAGAGGCTGCCTGATGGCGTGACAAAAACTCTTCCCCGGTCGGCTGAACGATCAGGGGAAGTCTCGAAAGATCATGAGCATGAAAAGAATGAGAGGAGTTTTGTCGTGCCTGGCCCTGATTGCGCCTCTGCTGTGCCAATCGGGTGCATATGCTGATGGTGTTACCCGGAAGACCCAGACATCATTCGATGCAAGAACGGCACCGTCGACTTCTGCAACGCAAAAAAGCGAGCCGCGCACTCGTTATGTGGACGGCGCAGGCGATATGCTGATTGACCGGCTGAATGAAAGCCAGTTGGATCAGAACTATAATGGGCCGGTTTATTATCCCGGACAGCCCATCCCGCCCTTCCGGGCGATCAACACAGATCATCTGAGCCGATCAGGCCAGGAGACAACAAAGAATACGCCTTCGTCGCACGTCATGTAATATGAACCTTAGGAGAAGGTGGCACTTTCTCGTGCCGCCTTCTCCTTGACAGTTCAGGCCGAGGGATATCTGGCCTTGCGGCAGGACGGGGCAGTGTCTTCGAGACGTGCCTGTTCCCGGGCATCTCGCGCGACGCGTGCATCCTGTTCGCGAACCAACCAGTATACGATACCCAGAGCCAGAACAGCGGCTGAAAGAGCGAACAATTCTGCGGCGGTTACCTCATGCAGATCCAGCAGGATGAATTTGCGGGCAATCGCTAACAGGGCGATCAGAACTATGGTCCGCACCCGGATGACGTTCTCATGTTGGGCAAGAACGACCAACAAGGAATGCTTGAATTCAAGGGCGATGATGACAGTAAAGATCGCACCGAAAATCGTCTGAAAAACTGTCTGGTTGATAGGATCGACCCCGACGTCGACAACCAGATGCCAGACCGCCCCGATCAGATGCATCGTCGCAACGGCGCTGACCAGCATAATGAGCGCGATCAGGGTCAAGATGATCGCCTGTTCAAAGCGCTCATAGAATGTCAGGCCGCTGAACAGTCTGATGAGGCGGGACCAGTCCCTGCTGTGCCAGGAACGTTTCATGGAAATATCATCCATAACCGTTTTCCCATCCAATAACTGAATTATACTGTTTCACGTCTTCTGTTGGGCTTTCCCACAACGGAGCGTATCGCCATGCAGGACACGACACAGATCAAAAGCGTTCACCGTCCGTTTGAACCGCATCGCTTCGTTCCTGCGGGAAGGGACTGCTTTTACAGGACACTCCCGGCATGCTCGTTCACGGAACCTGCCGTCCGCGTATCCACGGCGGGGGTCAAGGTCGTGGCCTCAGGCTTTTGACTCTCGGGCTTTCCAACGGTCAGTGATGATACAAGCGTCGAGCAGGCCTTGCCTCCGGTGCTCGACACATGAACGATCGGCGCCGACTGACCGTTCGAGGTCATCATAATTGTCTGCGTACAGGATGCGCTGGGCTCACCGATACTGACAGCTTTGACACGCTGTTCGGACATGACCTGCTTCGGCAGCCCGTGCTCAATAGCCGGAACGGCGCGTAACGTGCTGACCAGTCGTGCTGTCAGTTCCCGGTCGGCAGCCTCCATGACAGCGATATCGCGTGTCATCATGCGATCAAGGGCGTCAAACATCGCGATATCGGATATCGAGGGGGTGGCGGGGATATTCTGGACTGGCACCAGAATGCCAACCTGATGCCCCTGCGCATCAATGACGTGCAAATTACCCTGTGCTTGCGCTGGCATGGCAGCCACCCCGAAAGCCAATGTGGCGACAACAGCGCCAGCGTGAAACATCCGCGAAAAATGCATTTTGGAATCCTCCGTATCTGATAAGCAGTGTCGGACGATGCAAGGAATATGGCGCGCAAAAAGCCCGTTAGCAAGACGGGAATGATGGTGAAAAACGCGCACATGAATGTCGACTGAGTCAGTATTTCACCTTACAGACCACGTTCCATTCAGCCCCCACAACTACCTGTCGTCTTAATGGAAGCATAGCGGGCAGACTGCAGTCGCCTACTTCTACGACGTGGCTGGCCCGCTTTGCGTTGCCGGGAAGCGGACATGGGCGCATGATCCTCACCCTATGCGGCGGCTGCCTTCGTGCCAGTCGCGTCGGTTCGATATTCTCCCCATGCCTGCCGCAGGATCTGCACCGCTGATGACAGGAAGATGCCAGCCATGATCGCGGCCACCGCAAGGTCGGGCCATGCGCTGGTGGTGCTCCAGACGCCGAGCGCCGCGCCCATGACGATCAGGTTGCCGATCGCATCGTTGCGAGAGCAGAGCCACACCGAGCGCACGTTGGCGTCGCCATCCTTGTAGGGCAGGAGCAGGAACACCGAGGCAAGGTTCGCGGCCAGCGCCAGGACGCCGATCGCACCCATGATCTCGGCCTGCGGAACGCCGAGGATTAGCGTGTGGTAGACGGTGGACCCGAACACCCACAGCGCCATCAGCGACAGCGAGACGCCCTTGGCGAGTGCCGCCATGGCTCGCCGTGCGCAGGCTCGCGCCGATCACCGCCAGGCTCAAACCGTAGGTGACGGTATCGGCCAGGAAGTCGAGTGCGTCGGCCTTGAGGGCTTGCGAGCCAGCGAGCTGTCCTGCCGCCATTTCGGTCACGAACATCGCTCCATTGATCGCGATCACCGTCCACAGGACGCGCTTGTAGCGCGGGTCTACACCGTCGAAGACCGGGACACCCTTCGGGCAGCAGCTATCCTCGACGGTGCCGCATGTCGTCACCTCGACGGTTGGTGTGACTGTTTTCGTGGGCACGACCAGAGGTGGCGGAGCGCAACTGGCGGTCTCGGACTTGCAGCAGTTCTCGGACATGGGTGACTCCTTCTCGGGATCACCCTACAATCTCTAGCCACTAGAGCTTCAAGGGAAAAGCACCATGAGGATCTCGATTGGCGAGTTGGCGCGGCGCACTGGGGTCAAGGTGCCGACGATCCGCTACTACGAAGGCGTCGGGCTTCTTCCGACACCGGCACGAACGGAAGGGCGGCAAAGGCGCTTCGGTGCGGACGAGCTCGCCCGGCTCAACTTCATTCGTCATTCCCGCGAGCTGGGCTTCGAGATCGCCGACATTCGTGAGTTGCTGACGCTTAGCGAGCAGCCGGAGCGTTCCTGCGGCGAGGTGGACGCTATCGCCCGCCGCCACGTCGAGAATATTGACCGACGGATTGGGAGGCTGGTGGCGCTGCGCGCCGAGCTGCAACGCTCGCTAGATCGGTGTGCGCGCGGTACGGTCGAGGAATGCCGGGTGATCGAAGTGCTGGGCTACGGGGACGACAGGGTTTAGCGAAAGGCAGCTCAGATTACCGGGGAGCAGTGAGAGGCTGTTCGAAAACGTACGCTAAGGATTTTAGGAACCGGATTGCAACCGAAGAGGCCTGAAATTATCTCGCGGCGGCCCGATTTCGCCCCAAAGATAATCACCTGTCAGGCCAATATGCTCCCAGCCGAGTGGTGCTACATGAGCAAGCACGTCATCGGGCACCGCGATGCCCGTCTGACGAAGATGCTGAGCGGCACGGTCCAGACCTGACCAAACGCGGTGTCGGGTTGAAGGTCCTGGCGGGCGAAGGAGCCTCGATCGATACCACCACCGCAAATGGTCGCTTGATCTTCGCGATCTTTGCCGGACTGGCGGAGTTCGAGCGGGAATTGATCGTTGAACGCACACGCGCAGGTCTGGCTTCTGCACGTGCCCGAGGACGGCAGGGTGGCCGTCCCTTCAAGATGACCTGAGCCAAACTTCGTCTGGCTTAGGCCGCCATGAGTGATCCTGAAACCCAGGTTGGAGATCTGTGTTCTGAACTGGGGATCAGCCGCCAGACGTTGTATCGACATGTCATTCCCGAGGGTAAAATCAGACCGGATGGGGAAAAACTTCTGGCGCAAAAAACACGAAAAATCTCTCAAAACTGAGACTTATGGCTTATCTCTGGTGTGGGTAACGTGAGGATCGATCGACACCATCAGAAACGGTTGGTGACTGCGGGCTTGCCCTTGATGGAACTGTGGAAGACGATCCAGTTGTGCGATTGGCAACCAGAGACGACCGTCTGAAGCAAGACAAGGTGCATCCGCCCAGTGCAGACGTAAATCCGAGATCAGTCTCGTGATCTTTCCGGAAACGTCTCTCCGATAAACGCCATTATCCCTCAGGTTGGTGAAATAGAGATTTCCTGCGGTATCCATGGCGCTCCCCCCGATGGGAGGTAAATCAGACCAAGGCTGAACAGCAGCAGACAAATCGGTTGACGACACATTCGAATCATCAAGCAAAGCTGTCGGGACGCGGGACCACGGCCCTTCAAGCGGACCGAAATACAGCCATTTCCCGTCCGGACTGACTTCAAGCGGATCGGCATTCACCAGAAGCGGCTGATGCGGACCTGTCTTCACGACGTGCCCATCCATGACAATCAGTCGATCTGTGCGTGCGCGTGTGGAAACATCGTTGTCCAGAACGCGGCGTGCATGGCCTGTTCTGATATCAAGAACAATCAACGCTGCCTTGCCCGCATCCGTCAGATAGGCATGCGTCCCGTTGAAACGGATATCGTCGATATAGCTGCCTGCCTGCGCGATTTCTGGACCCAGAGGATAGATCCGCAGCACATGACCTGTTGCCGGATCAATGCGGACCAGTTTGGCTCCGGCAGATACGGGGCTGCCTCCAAAAGAGGGAGTTCCAGTATCAACAACCCAAAGCATTCCATCAGGAGCAACATGGAGGGCATTGACGCTAACAAACCGATGCGTCGCATCCTGCCCGGGTTTCCAGCCATTCCAGGCAGCATCCGGAAACGGCTCTATCTCTTTGCTCTTCGTCAAAAGACCCACGGCAGGCCCGGAAAACCCGGTCCAGCGAGGGCCTGCGACAAACACATGACCACCAGCAAGCGCCACGGCGTTCCAGTCCATTGACTTAGTGGTCGCTTCGATCCTGATGTTTTGGGCATGCACAGGTTCGAGGTGCGCGCACGCAGCAACGAGCGCCATGAAAGCGGCGATGGCGCTTTTGTGCAGAGTTCTCTTTGAAAAATCCTGCCGTCGTATCTGTTTCATGAGCCCCATGACGTCAGATCCTCGCAATAAAACCGGACGGCGTGCCGGCGGCAGGATCGACGAACACCACGTCGTCCGGTGCACGACGCGGTGTATCAATGGCGAGAAAAACGACAGGATGGCTCAGAATGCGGGGCACGGCATGCACAGCCTGACGGGGGAACACCAGAAGATGGCCGGGTGCAAACGGGGCTTCGTCAGCCGGATCATCTATCCAGAATGTGCCTGTCCCGGACAGGACATGAAGCACTTCATCGCACTGGGTATGATAATGCGGCGGCACATCCCGATAGATCCGGAAGACCCGGATACTGGCTTCAGGCTTGTCGGTCAGATAGGTGTCCAGCAGCATTGTGTCCGCCGTTTCCGGGAACGCTGCGGCAATTTCATTGAGGTTGAACCGTCCACCCGTCCGGTTCAAGGTCATCAGATGCTCTTCGTCATTCATAACACCAGTTCTCCACTTCCAAGAAGTTTCTGTATGGCGGCAGTATCGGCGACCTGATGCAGTGCCGTGATCTCTCCGTTTTCCACGGTCCAGAGATGCGCGAAGGCAATATCGCCTGACTGCCCACGCGCTGTTCGCACGCGGTAAACACCTGTTGTCGCGACCCTCTTTCCTTTGGCGGTGACGCTGTGTGGAAGTGTCACGTAATCCGAAAAATGTTTCATGATCCTGGTGAAAAACTGCTCTTCCACAGCTTTTCGTCCAACATACTGCCCACCTTCAGGGAAGGTCGGAAGAACACTCCAGACAATTCCATCAGAAAGGAGTGTCGTATCACCGGTCCTGTACCAGGTTTCCACGAGCGTTTTTAGCTGTTTCAGTCATGATCTGCTCCATTCAGGCAGGGAAACCTTCGAGTACGATCTTACCTTTGGCCTGACCGCTCTCGATCAGGGCATGAGCCTTCCGCAGGTTGGCGGCGGTGATCGCGCCAAGATTTTTGCCGAGCGTCGTGCGAAGACGACCTTCATCTACGAGCCGCGACACGTCGTTCAGGAGCTTCCCCTGCGCGCTGATGTCTGCCGTTCCGAACAGTGAGCGGGTGAACATCAGCTCCCAGTGCAGGGACAGGCTTTTCTTTTTGAGAGGGACGGCATTCAGATCAGCCGGATCATCAATCAGACCGAAATGTCCCTGGGGCGCAAGAAGTTCGATGATTTCTGACAAATGTTGATCCGTCTGCGTCGTGGAAAAGACAAAGCCGGGAGCGCCCGTAGGAAGGGCAGCAA
This sequence comes from Acetobacter senegalensis, assembly GCF_001499615.1. NCBI lineage: Bacteria > Pseudomonadati > Pseudomonadota > Alphaproteobacteria > Acetobacterales > Acetobacteraceae > Acetobacter > Acetobacter senegalensis. The sequence goes on from NZ_LN606600.1 coordinate 3,142,860, forward strand.
CCTGTGCGGCCAGAGGCTTGCTGTGATCGATCACGTAATCTGCCCCGAGAGATGCGACCCAGTCCTGCGTTTCGGGGCGTGAAGCCGTGGCAATAACTGTGATGTCGGTCAGAACCTTGAGCAACTGGATCGCCATGGAACTGACCCCACCTGCGCCCCCGATGATTAATACGGACGATGTCGTTCCTGGAACAGGCCGACCAATGTCCAGACGATCGAAAAGCATCTCCCAGGCAGTGATTGCGGTCAGAGGTAAGGCTGCGGCTTCGGCCCAGTTCAGGGAGCGGGGTTTGCGACCAACAATCCGTTCATCAACCAGATGAAACTCGGCGTTGGTCCCCGGGCGATTGATCGCCCCCGCATAAAAGACCTCATCGCCGACAGAGAAATTCGTCACGTCCGGTCCGGTTCCAACAACAATACCTGCGGCATCCCAGCCCAGAACGCGCCACTGACCCACCTCTGGTGCTGCGCTGCTGCGGACTTTCGTATCAACCGGATTGACCGACACCGCCCTGATTTCCACCAGAATATCCCGACCCGTGGGGACAGGTTTTGGAAGATCGATGTCCTGAAGAGAGGCCGGATTTTCGATGGGAAGCGGCGTCTGATAACCGATGGCCCGCATGATATCTGCTCCTGTGTTGAGTCAGGAGAAGCGTGAGCGCTATGATGCTTTCAGACAAGAACGCACTTTTAACGCCTATAGTGTCGGAAATGATACCGTTATGACCCGCATTCGCCATAAGTCGCTTGATTGCAGCCCCGGCTGCGCTGTTGAAGCAACGCTTCAGCTCATTGACGGGAAATGGAAAGGCGTGATCCTCTACCACCTGCTTCAGGGGACTTTACGCTTCAACGCCATCCGTAAGCGCCTGCCCAATATCACCCAAAGAATGCTGACAACGCAGCTTCGCGAACTGGAGCGTGACGGGTTTGTCTTAAGGACGGTCTACCCGGAAGTTCCGCCAAAGGTGGAATACAGCCTCACTACACGCGGGCAAACCCTCGAGCCTGTTATCATGGCTCTCAAGGCCTGGGGCGACGAGCACACAACGTTCGGACATGTTCCTGAGATCTGCGCCGATATGAAAGGCTCTCCAACAAACTCTTAGCGTACGTTTTCGGCCAACCTCTCACCGCTCCCCGTACCCCTTTCACACCGAATCAGAATGTCCGCTTCCACAGGTCGTTCGCTTGAAGCGGACCGACTGCAATGCGGGGTAAGCCGACGGTCGGCTGCAAATCGGTAAGAGTGGAGAAGCCGACACTCATATGCTCGACAACATCTGCTGCCAAGCACAGAGCTATCAACGAATCGGTTCATCTAGTTACATTCCTGATTGCCTCTTGATATCCGAACGCAGATTGCTGCTAGGCGGGAGAGAGCGTGGCTGATTTAGATTGACGATGAAGGTTGCTAGCCTTTCGGACGTGAACTGGGCGATGATCCTGAGTTGCTCCTCGGTCAGCATGTCGCCTGGCTGCGTACCATAGTTCTCGCTGTCGCTTACGAGCGATGCCGGGGCTGAAGACTGCATCGGTCGCCTGCTTCGCGGCCTCATTGTCGCAGTGCTTATAATCAAAGATATCTGCTCTCACCGGTCGTCACGTAAGCCATAGTGCGGCATCTGTTGTTCTCCTCCAAAGCCGGGAAAACAGTCAGCACAGAGCGACAGGACGTACAATCCTCACTTCAAGCTCTCAGGGCTTAACGACGACACGCCGTAGGTCGGGTCCCAAAAACGGACCTTGATGCTGAAAAAATGCTTAGGGGGGAAATGCCTGCTGAAGCTCGGTTACAAATATTCGAAGCTTGGGTGTCATGACCGAGCCCGCATTATAGAGCAAATGCATGGGTCTGTCAGGAATTGTCCAATGTGACAGGATGCGGACAAGGCTTTGGTTCTGTATTTCTGGAAGCAGCGCTGGCTCATATCCCAGCAGGATCCCGTCGCCAGCAAGCGCTGCAGAATGCAGGACGCTTGAGTCATTACTGATAATCTTGCCAGAGATGGGGACAGAGCGCGTAATGCTCCCCCGTGAAAAAGACCATGTCGTTACAGGACCGCCAGCATTTTCATACACGAGACACTGGTGCTCGGTCAGATCTTCAGGCGTATCTGGAATTCCATGTTTTTCCAGATAATTCTGAGTGGCGCAGATGACCCGTCGATAGGCCGTCAGAGGACGACTGATGGCTGTGAGGTCCGTGTCCAGTTTGCCAATTCGGATAACGGCTTCATGGCCATCCATCGTGGGATGGACCCGTTGGTCTGTCAGAGACAACTGGAACTGGACTTCCGGATATCTTTTTTGAAAATCGTGAAGAAACGGAAGAAATACCGTTCGCCCGAAGGTAACGGGGACACTGACAGATAACGTTCCGCGCGGTGTACCAAGCGTATTGGCCGCCAGACTGTCCGCCCGTTCGGCAGCCTTTAGCACAAGGTGACACTGCTCGCAGTAAAGTCGTCCGGTTTCTGTCAGGCTTTGACGACGGGTGGTCCGATGCAGCAGGCGCGCGCCAAGATGACGCTCGAGAGCCTCTATATGTTTGGCCACCATCTGTGGCGACAGGTTCAGACGCTGGGCGACCGCTGCAAAAGAGCCCAATTCTACAACCTTGATGAAAACCTTCATGCTGGTCAGACGGTCAAGCATTCATCACCCTTAGTTGTGACTGATGTCTTATATAGACGATTTATCCTCGAAAAAAGAAGAATATGCTGAGCTTTCCGATTGATGAGCAAGCCATTCTCTGATGGAGACTTTCGAAATGCCTGTTTTTCTTTCTCGTATGGGTCACCCGGACGGCGACGGGTGAGGGGAACAAGTCGTGGCCCATGTGCTGTCTCTCAAACGTATGATCCAAGCAGACAGCCTCCTAGTCTTCGCTGTTCGGTTGCCTGTCAGACCGTACGGCCGGGTGCCCCCTACAAGAATTTAAGTCTCGATTACTTCACGCTGATAGTGCGATTTTCTTACGCTGGAAAATGAAAGGAAGTCCTATGCTTATGAACGCTCCTCAATGGTACACCATAGGTGATGCCCGTATCCTGAAAATTCAGGATCTGACGCTGGCTGCACTCTCCCCAGAACAGCTGCTTCCAGACTGGGATGGCGCGCGTGCTCTTCAGGTTTATCCTCAATTGTCTGAAACGCTGGATGTTTCAGGAGCAAATATCCTTTTGAGCATTCATAGCTGGTTGATTGAGGATCGCGGCCGGAAAATTCTTGTCGATACGGGAGCCGGAAATAACAAAGCACGCCCAGCGGCACCGTATTTTGATCATTTACAGACTGCATGGCTTGAAAATCTAATGCGCGCTGGTGTCCGACCGGAAGAAATCGATTTTGTTCTTCTGACACATCTGCATGTCGATCATGTCGGGTGGAATACACGAAAGCAGAACGGCACCTGGGTTCCCACCTTCCCGAATGCTCGGTATCTCTTTTCCAAAGCCGAATACGACTTTTTTAGTGATTCGGCTCATGATACTGCCCGTAATAAAACCAGCTTCATGACACGCGAAGATAGCGTTGATCCAATTGTTTCGGCGGGTCTTGCAGACCAGATTGACGTGGATGGGACGGAAATCCTCGAGGGGTTTTCCTTTCACCCGACACCGGGGCATACACCCCATCATGCATCTATTGTCCTGAAGTCTGGCACAGAGTGTGCACTCTTTACGGGGGACGTCATGCATCATCCGATTCAGGTTAGTTTTCCGGAGTGGAGTGCCGTTTTTGACGCAGATCCTCAGACCGCCATTACGTCGCGCAAATGGGCCTTGGATTACGCTGTCGAACACGACGCTACAGTGTTTACCACGCATTTTCCGATGACATCCGCAGGTAGAGTAATACCACACAATAAGAAAATAGACTGGTATTTCCGCTAGATTTCTATTTTTAAATCTTCCAGGTCGAAGGGAGGGTGGCAAGAAAATCCATAACGATTTGTGTGCGTGCAGGCGTATGGCGTTTCTCCAGCCGCACGGCAGAAAGAGGTTCCTCAGCGATCCGCCAGTCCTTTAACACCTCGACGACATGGCCCCTTCGAAGATCATCAAGACCCAGCCATGCAGGTGCCCACCCGATGCCGAACCCGGCCCGAATGATGCTCCAGGCGGTCTCAGCATCGTCAAAGACATGCTTTGATCGGGGAACATAACGTATGGTCTTTCCATCTATCGGTGACACGAAGCGCCAATTGTCGATTTGGCCTGTTCCCTTATTCCTGAAGCCGATTTGCGTGTGTCCTGCCAGATCCGCCGGTGTTTCCGGCACACCATGACTCTGAAGATATTCGGGGGTGGCACATGCGACCCAAGGGAACGAGTATAGTTTGCGAGAGATATGGCCGGGCAGACCGACGAGACTACCAGAGCGGATAGCGAGATCAATGCCACGTGTGGCGAGATCCGCCATTTCGTCACCCAGTTGGATTTCGATATTGATTTCTGGATGTGCATGCAGGAACGCGGGTAGTTCAGGCATGATACAGGTTCGCGCAAATGCTGTTGGAGCAGTGACCCGGACACGTCCGACGGCACTTTGGGTTCCCAATTCAGCGAGTGACGTTTCTATTTGTGCCAGGCTGTCCAGCAAATGACGACCCTGACTAAGCAGACGGTCACCCTCGTCAGTAAGGGAAAGCGCATGCGTCGTTCGGTGCAGCAGACGAACCCCATGCTTTTGTTCAAATCGAGCTAGGGCCTTTGACATGGCTGAAGTTGTAACGCCCGCGCGACGAGCTGCCTCTGCGAATGAGCCAGCTTCAACGATGCGAACGAACCACAAAAGCTGAAGAAGGCCCGGAGACAGTGATGGTGTGGACATGCAGTCAACACTGACATGAACGCTACTGAGCTTCAAGAGCATCCTCATCTGCCACATATTAAGTCTTACTTAGAATGGAGAGAGAGATGAAATACTTAGTCTTACTGACGCCGGCTGCCGGCAAGAAAGTGGAAGACATCGCACCGCACATGGTTCCGGAGATCAAGGCGGTTTGGGAGTCTTATAATAATGGCGTGCTCCGCGAGTTCTATTTCTCGGCAAGCCCGCCTGTCGTTACTCTGATCTATGAAGTAGCTGATGAAGCCACTCTTCACTCCGAACTCGACCGCTTACCTATGATTCAGGAACATTTGCTTGATCGTCAGGTGGTAGCGCTAGGCCCATTCGTACAGTTTCAGGCCTTGTTCGATAAAAGCCTGTTGGGACCAGCATAAGGTGGTCACGGCGGCATATTCGGATAATCCTTGGATTAGGTTGGAGTTATCACATCGCAGACCCGGAATGATCTTCTGGTGACAAAGAGATGAAAAAACATCATCCGTTGAACATGATATTGAAGGGTACGGGCAATACTGTGAAGTTGGCTCATCTACCTCCAGAGAGCAGTATTGCCAGCACATTCAAGGACGCCGACCTGGTCGACTCCTTTAGCCTAATACCTCATAATGATGTGCCCTACGACATAGACCTTATAGCGCATATCATTTTTGATCGCCCTGCCTGGTGGGTTCGTGGCCTTCTGGCAATACGCGATAATATCGTAGCTCTCTTCGGTCTAAAAACAACGGACGAACTGCGATGTAAGGCGCGCGCAACGGGAAACAAATCCATCGATTTTTTCCCGGTTCTTGCGCGTAATTCAAGTGAACTTGTACTGGGTGAAAATGACCGGCACCTTGATTTCAAAATTTCGATCTTGCTTCGAATGCCAGTGAATGGAAGCGATTTCGAAGTAATTGTCACGACCGTCGTCCACTGCCACAACAATCTGGGCCGTCTTTATCTGGCCTTGATTAAGCCGTTTCATTTCCTTGTCGTTCGGTCAAGCTTGAAACGTGTAGGAAGGAAAGCTTGAGCCTTTACGATGACAAAAGAGCTTGCTGAGACAAAGCGATGTGTTCCCAAAAAGTCATATAATCCCAGATAAGATGAGAAAAACCCGTTTCCGCACAGCACAGTTTTGCATAATCTATATTGTTTCCGGTTGATGATCGGGTCAGTTCATTGTTTTCTGCAAGGCGCGACCCTTACCGATGCTTGCGGCGAGAAACGCTGCCACAACCCCAGCAGTGCCTGCGAGGACAAGCATGTCCTGATAGCTTCCCTGCGCCTGGCGCAGTATGCCCGCGAGGGACGCGGCACAAGCTGCGCCAATCTGGTGCCCGAAGACGATCCAGCCGAACACGATGGGAGCAGACCGTTCTCCAAATGCCATGTTGGACAGACGCAAGGTTGGCGGAACTGTTGCGATCCAGTCGAGGCCGTAGAATATTCCGAAGATCATCAGACTTTCAGGCGAGAAATCGATGAAGGGTAGCGCAATCAGCGACAACCCCCGCAGCCCGTAATAGGAAAACAGCAACCAGCGTGCATCTAGCCTGTCTGTCAGCCAGCCGGACAGCGTCGTGCCGACAAGATCGAACATCCCCATCATGGCCAGATAACCGGCTGCTGGAACTTCCCCGATGCCATGATCGGCACAGATCGCGATGAAGTGCGTACCAATCAGTCCATTCGTGGTGAAACCGCAGACAAAGAAGGTGGCGAACAGAAACCAGAAGTCTCGTTTGCGCGTAGCCGCCAGAAGGGCTGTTATGGCCGTGCGTAAGGGGTTCTGGTCCGTATACCGAAGCGACTCATGATCCGGCTCTGCCCCATGCGGCACCAGTCCACGATCAGCCGGGTGCTCGGGCAGGAAAAGAGCCACAAGGGGCACCAGTATCAGGGTGGTTGCGGCAACGGCCATGACAGGTGCCTGCCAGCCGAAATGATGGGCAAGTGCCGCAAGACCCGGCAGGAAAAGCAATGAACCTGTTGCCGTGCTGGCAGCCAGTAACCCCATGATCGTGCCACGCCGGGCCACGAACCAGCGGTTTACCACTGTGGCACCCAGCACCATCGCCACCGCACCCGTCCCGAAGCCCGTCAGCACACCCCAGGTCAGAAAAAACTGCCAGGGTTGCGTCATCCCCAGTGACATGAGCGTCGACAGACCGATCAGCAGCAGCGCACCAATCAGCATGCGGCGGATGCCGAACTTCTGCATGAGGGCTGCGGAGAAAGGCCCAACGAGCCCGTACAGGAAGATGCCCACTGCGGCCGAGAGGGAAATGCTGCTGCGGCTCCAGCCCAACGCGTCCTGCAACGGCATCATCAGCACGCCGGGAGTGGCCCGGACACCAGCGGATACCAGCAGTGAGAGAAACGTGAGCCCGACCACCAGCACGAAGACATGCGGGCGTTGTGTTCTCATGTTTCGGGGTATGGCAAGCTTCATATGACTGACCGGTAAGTTACGTTGTCCCGACCGTGGGGGCCGATCGGGAACATCGTCAAGTTGCGAGTTTGGAAATGTTGTCTCACGCAGCGGCCTGGTTTCTTCAGCCTTAAACCCCGTGAAACCTGTTGATCTCCCGCGCGATCCATTCCGGTTTCTCATCGGGCACCCAGTGGCCGCAGTCGGGGATGACGCCGCCCTGCACATTATTCGCTACCAGCTTCATCGAGCGCAGTGGGATCTCGCCCATGCAATGTGAGCCGCCATAGGCAAGGACCGGAATTGTCAGCTTCGTTCTCGCCAGTTCGCGGCTTTGCACTGCGGTTTCCGGAAAGGCGCGATAGTAATTGAAGTCGGCGCGCATCCCACCGAGCCCGCTATAGCAGCGCACGTATTCGGTGATGTCGGCTTCCGTGATCGAACGCGGGTCGAACGCATAGCGCTTGAAGAAGAAGCTAAGATACTCGCGCTCGCGCCCGGCAAGGAGTGCTTCCGGTAAGTCAGCCTCCTGATGGAAGCCGAAATGCCAGTATTCCTTCGATGCATCATCGTCGCTTTCTATGCCGAGGATCTTGCTTTCGAGGAACACCAGACTCTTGACCTCGGTAGGGTGACGAGCAGCATAGGCATAGGCCACCCGTGCGCCATTATCATGCGCCACCAGGCGGATGCTTGCGAAGCCAAGGTGGCGGACGAGTGCGTGCAACTCGTCGGCGACGGTGTTGCTGTCGTAACCGCTGGCCGGCCGCGAGGAATCGCCAGCACCGCGCATGTCTACCGCGATCACTTCATGGCCCGCCTCGACGAGGTGGGGAATGACACGATGCCATTCGTACCACGTCTGGGGCCAGCCATGGACAAGCAGCACTGGCTCACCTTTACCGGCGCGGACATAATGGAGGTGCACGTCGCCGATCTGGGCTATGGCGTGTGTCAGGGTAGGGTGGGGCATGTCGTGTCTCCTGTCTGTCAGGCGTAGGGAGCGAGAAAGGCCTGAAGTGCTGCAAGAAGAACTTCAGGCTGTTCCTCGGCCGGATAATGGCCGCTGTCGGGAATGATGACAGATTGCACGTCATCGGCGACGGATCGGAGTTCCTGTTCGACCATGTCGCTGCACGCAAGGGCGCCGGAGAAGGCCAGCACCGGTAGTGCGATCCTGCGTGCCATACGCCGACGATATTGCGGGATCGAAGCATCGATTGCCCGGTAATATTCAAAGCTCGCGCGCAGGGCTTTGGGGTCGCGCCGCAGTTGTTCGATGTAAAAGTCACGCGCAGCGGCGGGGAGCGCCTCCGGTGAACCCGCCTTGGTGGCGAACTGGTAGCCGAAATAGATCGCCTCACGGCCTTGGACCAGCGCCTCGTTAACGCCGAGCGCACGGTTGAAGTTAAAGTGCCACAGGAAGTCGCTGGTGCGTCGGTCGTCGCTAATCAGCGGCGGCGACGCGGAGAGACCAGGGATGATCGCCTCTCCCAGCGCAATGCGGGCAATCCGCTCCGGCCGATCAGCAGCCATCGCGTAGCCGGTCCACATGCCGATGTCGTGACCGACCATGGCGAAGCGTTCGTGGCCGAGCGCATCCATGAGCGCGAACATGTCGGCGGACAGCGTATCGGCATCATAGCCATCCTCCGGCTTGTCGGAGAGGCCGACGCCGCGCGGGTCGACGGCGATGACGGTGAAGCGTTCGGCCAGCGGCAGCATGAGTGCGCGCCACGCGAACCAGTTTTGCGGCCAACCGCCGAGCAGCAGCAACGCAGGCCCTTGGCCGCCGATTACGGCATGCAGACGCACGGCGCCGATATCGATCAGATAGCTCTTGAAGGTATCGGTAAAGCCATCCGGCAGAAGGGGAACGCCCGTTACCGAACCAAAGCCAGAGACAGGTTCGCCGATCGAAAATCCAGCAGGTTGCATGCGCATCATCTTTTATGTGATACGCAGCACATATATCGCTCAGTGCCGACCCGCAAGTATTCTGTGATGGTTGTTACATAATATTAGCGGGGGATCAGGCGATCCAGGAATAGGTCGGCCGCAGCGAGGAGCGTCGGTTGTGACACGCCATCTACGGTTTCGATCGATATCCCATTGAGGAACGTCATGACGCAGGCCGCGAGCGCCTTTTCATCGGCTTCGGGCGCCAGTTCGCCATTCTGTTTTGCCTTTAACAGACGCTCTACGAGGAGGATGCGAATGCGTTCGCGCTGGTCTCGCAGGAAGGTGCGAATGGGGTCACTGAGAGGCCCAAGATGACGAGCGCCGAGCACGATCAGACAACCGCGCGGTTCGTCATTGCGGGTAAAGGTCTGGATTGCCTCGGCCAGCATCGATCGTAGCGTATGACGCACGTCATCGTCATCGGTCAGCGCCCGCATGGTCGAGCCGCCATCGGATGCGACGTACAGTTCGACTGCTTCGCGGAAGAGGTCTTCCTTGCTGCCGAAGGCGGCGTAAATACTGGGGGAGTTGATCTGCATGGCATCGACAAGCTGCGTCATCGACGCGCCGTCAAAACCATGCTGCCAGAACACATTCATGGCGCTTCGGAGGGCTTCGTCCCGATTAAAGGTGCGCGGTCTGCCACGTCGTGCTGCAGGCGTCTTTGTCATCTTGGTCCCCAATATGTGCCGAGTGATACATATAGGTGAGGCACCTGAAGAAGAACAGAACGGCTCTTGCCAAAGGCCGACTGCGCGGATCTATCAGTCCTGGCCATTTTTCAAATGCGGTCGTTTTCGGGATGCTTCAGGTGCAAGATTTTCATTTCGATCCCACATCGGATCCCCTAAATGTTCCCGCATCCACCTTGTCTCTTCGCTGGGACTGCGGCGGAAATGGCGTTTGAAGTCTCTGCTGAACTGGGCGGGACTGGCATAGCCGACTTCGGCGGCAATAGCAGCAATCGCTCCCTTACGCCGTGCGATCATCAGTCTGGCTTCGTGCAACCGTAAAGCCTTGATGTACTGGATCGGAGTGTTGCCAGTAAGAGACTTAAAGCCGGCGTGATAGGAAGGGACACTCATACCGACCGTTGCAGCGAGTTCCGATACTGACAAGCCTTCATTATAGCGTTCGCGGATCAGCGACAGGCTTTGCACGATCCTGTCTGTCGTGTCATTGCGACGCAGCGCCGCCATGAGCGAGCAGCCCTGAGGACCGATCAGGACGCGATAATGCAACTCGCGCAGCAACCCCGGACCAAGGATGGCGAGTTCCTGTGGATGATGAAGAGCATGAAGCAGACGCTGGAGCGCACCCGTAATGGAGGGCATCATCCGACTGGAAACCAGACTTCTTGCCTGCACCTTCTCATCGTGACCAATCTGCCCATCCAGGGTGGTCACGATTTCAGCTGCAAGCTGCAGGTCAAAATCAAAGTAGATGGCAAGCAGAGGCCGAGCAGGACTAGCCTGCGAAGCCATCCGAAAAGGCACTGGAACCGAAACGGCAAGATAATGGTCAGCGTCATATCGGTAGACCTCGCCATTGAGGAAGCCCTGCTTGGTCCCTTGCAAGACGAAGACCGCACCAGGGCGATACAGGACCGGTACATCTTCAAGGATGGTATCGGAACGCAGGATGCGGATACCCGGCAAGAGCGTGGCATTGTAGCCAGGTCGGGGGGCGAGTTCGGCGGCCAGCGCGAGAAGAGAAAAGGATTCAGGTGAAGGAATCATAGGATCGAGCAAGAAAATCAGAGGAATTGCGATGGAAAATGCATCAAGACAATATTATTGATCAAAGCATGAATACGATCAAGCAGAGTGAAGCCATGTCAAAGCAAACTTTTTTCATCACGGGCGCCAATTCAGGGTTTGGTTTTGCCATTGCCCAGGCCGCCCTTGCGGCAGGGCATCGGGTGATTGGCACAGTCCGGTCGCAAACCGCACACGCGTCCTTACTGGAACGACTGCCGGATGTTGGCGTAGTCCTGTGTGACGTTACCGAGTTCGACAGTATTCCCGCCATCGTCGCACAGGCAGAAGAAGACCACGGCCCGATCGACGTGCTCATCAATAATGCAGGCTATGGGCATGAGGGCATTCTGGAGGAATCCCCTCTCGGGGAAATGCGCCACCAGTTCGACGTCAATGTCTTCGGAGCTGTTGCGGTCGCCAAAGCCTTCCTGCCGCGTTTTCGCGAACGTCGCAGCGGGTTTATCGTGAACGTGACCTCAATGGGAGGTCTGATCACCATGCCGGGCATAGCGTATTATTGTGGCAGTAAGTTTGCCCTGCAGGGGATTTCGGAAGTCATGCGTGCAGAAATGGCGCCCTTCGGCGTTCATGTCACGGCGCTGTGCCCCGGATCATTCCGCACAGACTGGGCCGGGCGTTCGATGGTCAGGACCGAGCGCTCGATCGCGGACTATGACGCTCTGTTCGATCCGATCCGGGCTGCACGACACGAGAAGGACGGCAAGCAGTTGGGCGATCCGGCGAAACTCGCCGCCGCAGTGCTTAAGCTTGTTGCGTCGGACGCGCCGCCTCCGCAACTCCTCTTGGGCAGTGACGCCCTGCGCCTAGTTCGTGACCGTCTCTCTCGCATGGAAAAAGAAATTGCCGATTGGGAAGAAGTCACCCGGTCAACGGACGGCTGATGCTTCTAGGGAGCAGATTTTTCGAATCCAATCTCGGTTGTGAGCGCGTAAGTACCGGGTCTGCTTACGCGCTTACCTCGGAAATTGAGTCTATCGCTATATTTGTTTTTAAGGCAACGCGGACTTTTGGTATTGATCACCAATTATCCAAAAACATTCATAACCGGTGTATGCTGTGAAACAGTCTTTGCGGTGCGTGCAGCCACGCCCAGCGCGAAAAGCGCCGCCATTTGACGAAATAGTGCCGCAGTGTCCGTCGCGACTTCATTTCTCATTGCCTGTATGTCTGAACAGTTCATGACCCGTTTCGCCGGTTAAGGTGTGCAAGTCCTGGGCAGCCGGTAGCCTTTGAGTGAAAGCCGGGTATCGTCATTGTTATTATTCAGCACAGCTGATTTATGAATTGCCCCTTTGAGGACACTGGATCTAAGGTTACGAACGAGTGTTCGTGAGACAAAGAACAAAAGCGGGAGCCGGCTCCCCTGCGTGATATTGTGAACGAAACGCGCGAGGTGTTTCGTGAATATGGTTATGAAGGTGCGTCGATGCGCGATCTGGCTTATGGCGTGACGTCCGCGACACCTAAGACGCAGGAAGCCTTCAGGGTATTTTTCAAGTCTGTGCGAGAGGCCATGACCCGCATCCTGCGGACAGGAAAGATCGGGTCTCCCGAAGCGACTGCTGATGCGCTGGCTCAGCTGGAAAGAGCAACGCTCTGGATTGCGATGGAAGGGGACAACTGGCTGGTCTTGAGCCCAGCCGCAGAAAGAAGAGTAAGTCGTCGCTATGACCAACGTCCTTCTGTTTATCGCCGTCGTTGTGGTTTGGGGACTGACGTGGTTCGCCATGCATCTTCAGCTTGGGGCTGGGCCGGTAGAGATCGCTATCTTCTGGCGTTTCGCACTTTCGCTCGTTCTGCTCGGGGGCTGGTTATGTCTGGCGGGACGGTTGAGAAGACCGGCAGCGGCAAGTATTCCATGGCTGATAGCCATGGGGATCTGTCTGTTCTCCGGCAATTATCTCGTGCTCTACCGGGCAGCGGCTTATCTGCCGAGCGGCATGGTCTCGGTAATCTTCAGTCTGGTGAGCGTCCTGAATGCCTTGAACCTCTGGCTCTTCTTTCGTCAGCGGCCTGACGCACGAATTATTGGCGGCGGTTTTCTGGGAGTAATGGGCGTCGCACTGCTGCTTGGCGGAGATCATGGGGGAGGGGCACGAGACGGCAGCCTCACCGGGGTTGGGCTTGCACTGGCGGGCACTCTATTCTTTTCACTGGGCAATATGGTTACCCGCAGGATCGGACGTTTCGATCTGGATCTGCCGAATGCCGTCTTCTATGCGATGGCAATGGGCACGCTCATCGTTGGAACGGTTGCCCTGACGCAGGGATACAGCTTCACTATTCCGCTTACCGCAGCGTGGCTTGGGGGATTGGCCTATCTGTCCGTATTCGGCTCCGTCATCGGATTTCTGACCTATTTGTCTTTGGTGCACCGGATTGGAGCGGACAGGGCCGGCTATACGACTATCCTTTCCCCTGTTCTGGCTCTTGCGGTATCAGGCATTTTCGAAGGGACGCAGTGGACGCTTGTCATGCTGATCGGGCTCGTGGTCGTCCTGGCAGGCAATGTGCTGGCCTTCGTGCGGCAGCGGCCTGTTCCGGTGCCTGTCGAGGTGGAGCAGGCGTGAGTTTCCGTCATCATCGCATGCAGAAAAGGCGACAGACATGACGGATAAAGCTCTGATCATTGTGGACCTGCAGAACGATTATTTCCATGGTGAGCGTTGGCCGCAGGGGGCATTGAGGAAGCTGCAGGCAACGGCCGTCTCGTCCAGAAGCGCTTTCGGGAAAAGATATGGCGGGTACGTGAAAACGACTTTCGCGCCATCTGTTGCGAAGCGGCGGACAATGGCGGCCCCAATCCCGCGGCTGCCGCCAAGCACGAGGACGGATTTGCCATTAAAGCTGCTCATGACTGTGTTTCCATCAACGCAAGAATTTCTGCCAGCCTGTCGAACGCTGGCTGGTAGATATGTATCGGCATTCTGGCCTCCATGCTGGCTGCGTGTTCGGCAGCCGCTTCGAACTGACCGCACCACCGGATAAATGTGCGATCGCCATCCGTTACAGGCAGAAGCGTGATGGTCGACCGGTAGTTCCGGATCGGTAAAGCCGCTTCAATGATCGAGAAAGTCACCGCATGATCCACGTCGGACAGCGCCAGAAGCTGTTCACGGATGACACCGACATCGCCCATTTCAACACGACGGATCGCGCCAACACGGTCGCCGGGATCATCGCTTTCAATCACGCAGCGTTTCACACCCGGCAACCAGCGACCAAGAGCACCGAAATCGCGGATCAGCCCCCAGACAGACGAAACGGGTGCATTGATAACACTGCTGGCCATAACGTGAATCATGTGGAGTCCCCTGGCTTTTTTCTGTGTGCGATCAAAGAGACTGGCCGCCTGTCACCTCGATGCGTTGACCATTCACCCAGTGCATGTCGTCAGACAGAAGAGCGCGGACCGCCGCACCGATGTCATCAGGCTGGCCGACGCGCCCCAGTGGCGTGATCTCTGCCAAGCTCCTGTTGATTCCGGCATCGTCACGGACCAGGCCTCCGCCGAAGTCCGATGCGACCGCGCCGGGGGCGACGGCATTGACCGTAATGCCCCGCTCGCCGAGTTCCTTTGCCATGTAGAGCGAAATGACCTCGGTTGCCGCTTTCATGGCCGAATAGGGGCCATGATCCGGCAGGTAGAAGCGTGTTGCGGCAGAGGTGATGTTGAGAATGCGGCCTCCATCGCGGATCAGCGGAAGGAGCGCTACCGTCAGCAGGTAGGGGCCCTTGAAGTGGATGTTGTACTGGTTGTCGAGTTGTTCGGATGTTGCGGCATCGAAGCGTGTGTGGATGATGTTGCCAGCGTTCTGGACAACATAATTTAGTCCCTGCTGCCCGAACTCGTTTCCGAGAAGGGCTTTTACCCGGTGAGCAAAATCCGTGAACGACGCATGGTTCGTGATGTCCAGTTGCAGCATGCGCAGCTTTGCGCCCTCCTGACTGAGGGCGCATTCGGCTGCTTTCGCCTCATCTTTATTGGCGTGATAAGTGCCGATCACGCTGATGCCGGAGGCTGTCAGATGCTTCGCAATACTGTAGCCGATGCCACGATTGGCGCCCGTGACGAAGGCGATTTTTGATGTGCTCATGATCGGATTCCCTGAAGAGGCGTGGCATCATGTTTCGAAGGCACAATTTCCATACCAATCGATCCATAATAGGAACGCGAAGCACAGTCAACAATTTGTGGACCGACTGATATGGAATACTCCTATAGGATCCAAATCGTCTCGCCGCAGTCAGATCGTCGGCGTTTTTTAGGACACTTTGCTCTTCCCCCGCTTCACTGCGTTGATATCCCACAATGTCAGGAGAGACGTGACGGCCGCATCCAGAGTGTCGGAGGTCACCCCGTCCCTGGTCTCACATGTCATGCCGTGGAAAAAAGTCGTGAGAATATTGGGCAGGACCTTTGTCGCCGGGGATGCTTTTAATTCGCCATTGGCGATGGCGCGTTCCACGCAGGCTCTGATGCCCTTACGCGTGCGCTGTCGTTCCGCCGCGAGGAGCGCTTGGACGGGTTCGTTTTCAGGTGAGCAGTTACTGGCGCCACAGACGACCAGACACCCGGCCGGGTGTGTACGGGTTGCCTGCATGCGCGCCGAACCACGCAACGTCTGTTCGATGGCATCGCGCGGGGACAGGCTCTCGTCCCATAAGGGCGCCATCACCTGTCCGTAGGTCTCCAGATAACGTTGCACGACTTCGCGGAACAGGGCTTCCTTCGAGCCGAACGCGGCATAGAAGCTCGCGGGCGAGATATTACCCATGCAGGACTTGAGCTGGGTCAGGGAGGTCGGCTCATAGCCCTGCGCCCAGAAGAGCGCTGTGGCGGCGTCAATCGCCTTGTCGCGGTCAAATTCACGAGGACGCCCAGTCCGCGCCATACTATTGCTCCTTCCGAAAGACTTCCATATTAAGTGATCCAGAAATAATTGCCAAGATTTTGCTGCTCCCATATATATGTACCAATCGATCCGTATATGAGTGGCGCATGACCCCGAAGACAACATTACCCTCACAAAATTCCAATGAACGCCTGCCTGTTGCTGGTCTGCTCGCACTGGCAATGACCGGCTTTATCTGCATCATGACCGAAACCCTGCCAGCCGGTCTGTTGCCCGAGATTGGTGCGGGTCTGCATATTTCCCCTGTGCTGGCAGGGCAGATGGTGACGGCTTATGCCATAGGCTCACTGAGTGCGGCGATCCCGCTGACACTCGCCACGCAGCGATGGCGGCGCAGAAAGGTTCTGCTGCTGGCGATCATAGGTTTCATGGTGTTCAATTCCATTACCGCGTTTTCAACGCATTACGGTGCGACCCTCGTGGCCCGGTACGGAGCGGGTGCCGCGGCGGGTCTCGCCTGGGCGTTGCTGGCTGGCTACGCACGCCGGATGGTGACGCGCGCCCAGCAAGGCCGTGCCCTGGCGATTGCCATGGTCGGCACACCGATTGCACTGTCGCTGGGGGTACCCGCCGGGACATGGCTGGGCGCTGCCGTCGGCTGGCGTCTGGCCTTCTGGGTCATGTCAGGCCTGAGCATACTGCTGATCGCATGGGTTCTGGCAAAGGTTCCTGACTTTCCGGGGGCCGCGCATCACGAGCGCCTGCCATTCCGGCATGTTCTGGACATGCCGGGCGTGCGGTCTGTTCTGGGCGTAGTGATGGCCTGGATGCTCGCGCACAACGTGCTCTACACCTATATCGTGCCGTTCGTCACACCTGCCGGACTGGCGGGACAGGCAGATCGCATCCTGCTGCTGTTCGGGGTCGCCGCTCTGGTTGGCATCTGGCTGA
This sequence comes from Acetobacter senegalensis, assembly GCF_001499615.1. Classification (NCBI taxonomy): domain Bacteria; kingdom Pseudomonadati; phylum Pseudomonadota; class Alphaproteobacteria; order Acetobacterales; family Acetobacteraceae; genus Acetobacter; species Acetobacter senegalensis. Next base: position 3,159,692 of record NZ_LN606600.1, read on the forward strand.
CCAGCCGCACGGTCGATCACGCCTTGCGCCTGTCCGTCCTGCTCAGTCTGGCCATATTCGCTGCTGTCGCGGGTGTTTTCGCACTCGGGTCCACATCACCTGCGGTGATCATGATCGGTGTCACCATATGGGGTCTGACATTCGGAGGCGCTGCGACGTTGCTCCAGACGGCACTGGCGGATGCGGCCGGTGATGGCGCGGATGTCGCGTTGTCAATAAATGTCGTGGCGTGGAACAGTGCCATAGCCGGCGGGGGCCTTTTGGGCGGCGCGCTGCTCGACATATGGGGTGCAGCATCATTGCCCTGGGCTGTGTTGGTGCTCGCAATTGCTGGATTCCTGATCGCATGGCATTCCCGCTCCCACGGATTTCGACCCGGTCACCGTCTCGGGCATGGGAGCTAAGAATTCGATAGGAACGGATTGTGGAGTTACCTCGCGGTCTCGGTAAGGATAACCTATTTATGCCAATGATGGTTTGTGTCAGAAGATTTTTACTCATCATTCGAGTGGTTGGCGGGATATTAGGTGATCGTGAATTGGGAGACCCGAGGACGTCCGCTTTGAAGAATATAGGGATAGGCACTTTATGTCCCACATGAAGGCGGAAGCTGACGTGGCTTTGGATGCATAAATTCTACGTTTTATGAGGGCAGGGGCGATTTATTTTCAGTAAGAGTTCATGCATGGGCAGAAAAAAGTTCATTAAAACAGCCTCTTAATCCCGCTTTGCTCTCAACTTGTGATTGCTGCAAGCTGAGAAGCAATCCAGCCCCCGCAACCACTGATACCGACACTCCCCTGAGCCCAGCTCCGGGAGTGTTTCTTTTTTCAGCCTTTCCAATGGCTTGGCGCTTGATCCAGGTCAGGATCGTGCCCAGTTCTCCATACAGCATCGCGTCGATCTCACCCCGGTTCGGGCCGGGCGTCAGCACCACCTTTTCGATCAGCGCCCGAAGTGCCTCGGCGGCTTCCAGCCGTTCCTCGGGATGGTTGAGGGCGTCGGTCAGGCGTCCGACCTTGCGGGCATAGACGGCCGAAGCACTTGGCAGCAGGTCCGGCACATCGTCGGGGACGTCGGACAGCAGGGACGCCAGTTCGATCTTGCGGGCTTCGAGCGTATCCATCTCCGCCTTCATGCTGGGATGGAACATCCCTTCCTTGATGGCCTCGATGATGCCCCGAAACTGTTTCTCGGCCTTCACCTGTTCGACCTGCCAGACATCGGCGTTGGAGCGGCGCTCGCGGTTGAGCCGATTGGTCTCCTCGGCGTAGGCGCGCATCGCTTCGGCCGCGATCTCCGGCGCCATCATCCGGTCCTTGAGACCGGAGAGCACGCGGGCTCCAGATCGGGACGGGGGATCGTCCGGCTGTTGGTGCAGGAGCCATTGGTGACATGGGACGAGCAGGCGAAAAGGTCGGAACCCCGCAGCGTGTAGGGACCACCGCACTGGCCGCAGAACAGCAGACCCGACAGCAGGGATTTCGGCCGACGGGTGCCATTCAGCCAGTTGCGCTTGTGGTGAGCGCGAACAGCCTCGGTGACGTTGACGTATTTCTCGGCAATGACGCTCTGGCGGGCCTTGGTCGCCTGCCAGAGGGCATCATCGACAATTCGCAGGTGGAGGGATCGAAGAACCGTTAATTGGTTCTTTTTTTGCGTGTTGCTTGCTGGTTTGTTGACCTGATTTTCACTCTGCGTTTTGAGCAGAGTGAAGGTCTCATGCTCTGGATTGCTACGCTGCGGCGTTAATTCGCTCCAGGAGGAGAAAGCGGCGCATATTATAGACGATATTGGCCAGCCCGATCCTCATGGTGGCTCGCGTTATGCCTACGGTTCGTATGAACAGTCCTGTCTGCGCTTTCTGATCGGCAAAAACATGCTCGACACGCGACCGAATAACGGACTTTCCTGCATTCGATTTCTGGATATGTCGTGGCATGGGCTTGAGATGAGGCTTTTTCCTGTGAACCTTCGAGACAAAGCCATGCTTTTCCATGAAATCCTCATTGGCTTTTGAGCGGTAAGCTGTATCTGCCCAGACATCAGACGCCGTATTGCTGTGATCAAGAAGCCCCTCACGTAGTCTGACACCATCGCTGGCGGCGGCATCCGTCGTCTTCCATTTGCGGATCAGCCGAAACTTTCGGTCGATGGAACTATGCGATTTATAGCCAAAGAAAGGGATGGCGAGATCCGTAGACGGGATCGTCCCGTCATCCTGACGCTTTGCCTTGGTGAATTTCAGGGTCCAGCGTGCATGACGATCTTTATGGGACAGCTTTGACGGCTTGTCCTGCCAATCCTGTGGGATCCGTCCTTCCCGCAGATCGGCCTTCTCCCCATTGGTATTGCGCTGCTTTGGGGCCGCTACCAGTGTAGCGTCCAGGATCTGGCCTGACATCGGCAGATAACCGGCATTCCGCAGAGTTGCGTCAAAGCGATTGAACAGACCATCGATCGCACCCGCCTGTGTCAGACGCTCACGAAACAGCCACACGGTCTTGGCATCCGGCACTTGCTCCGACAGGCCCAGACCAAGGAACCGCATGAAGGAAAGACGGTCATTGATCAGGTATTCTGTCCGTTCGTCGGAGAGGGTGTTCAGCGTCTGGATGACCAGAATTTTGAACATCAGCACTGGATCAAACGGAGGACGACCGCCTTTGCTTCCGTCTGAATAGGCCAACGCCTTGTTCAGCTCCGGACGGAACACCTCAAAATCTACAGTACGGGAAAACGCTTCAAGTTGGTCACCAAGCCCACTCAACCGAGCAAGCCGCTCTTCAACATCAAAGAAACCAGACTGCGTCATGAGCCACTCCTCCAGTCATCACACAAGAGAGGGAATCACAGAGAAAGGCCCAAAACCAGAGGGTTTTTCGAACCCTCCATGTTCGGTCTCACATGGGGGCTCATCAATGGCCAAGCGGCAGGTTGGACGTCATGGAGTGCGCTGGGTGGTTTTATCGGAGGTGGTATCTCCGCATGTGCGTTTATTGCAGTTGAGCAGGCGCAGGCACGGCCTATGCTGGATCTTCGCCTGTTTTCTAGGGCTAATCGACATTCATGCGATCTAGATCATGGCTGCTGCGAGATAGATGAAGCCTGTGAAATGGATGGTTCTGCGATCGTAGCGCGTTGCGAAACGACGAAAATGTTTGAGGCGATTGAAGCATCGCTCGATACGGTTTCGGTCTTTATAAAGAGTCTGGTCGTGCGGGATGAACACCTTGCGGTTCCGTTTTGACGGAATGACAGCCTCTGCGTTCATGACAGCAATCTGTTCGCGGAACCCATTGCTGTCATAAGCCTTATCGGCGATGACCGCGCTCGCAGCCTGGCCTTCGAGCAATGCAGATGTCTGGGTGGCGTCATGAACCTGACCGCCGGTGATAATGAACCGTAACGGTCGACCCAGGGCGTCGGCCAGCATGTGGATCTTGGTGGTCAATCCACCTCGGGAACGCCCCAGCGCCTGATTTTGCGCCCCCCTTTTCCGGTCGCCGCGTGCTGGTGGGCACGGACAATGGTGCTATCGATCATCAGGTACGCGTTGTCACGATCGGCGGTCAGCGCGGTGAATACTCGCTCCCACACGCCCGCATGGCACCAACGACTGAAGCGCCGGTGGACCGTCTTCCAGTTTCCATAGCGTTCAGGCAGGTCGCACCAGTGAGCGCCGGATCGCAAGACCCATAAACATCCGTTTACGAACAGACGGTTATCCGATCCAGTCCGCCCAGCATCACTCGCTTTCCCAGGCAACAGAACCCTGATCTGCCCCCACTGCGCTGTGCTCAATTCGTATCGCTTGATCCCCATCGCACGCTCTCCCCATCAACACGGAGACCTATGAAGCAGCGATTAGCCTATTTGGGAATCCTGAATGTCGATTGGCCCTAGTCTGCGGTTTTTGGGGGCTGTCTGGGCAATGTTTGCCTATGCGGCTGCTGCACAGGTCATGGCGTCCATGCTCCCCTTGTTTCTGCAGAACGGTCTGGGGCAGTCAGCCTTACAGGCGGGGTTCGACATGCTCCCGTTTGCTCTCGCAATGCTGGTCTTCCCACATATAGGAAGGCTTCTGGAACGCCGTCTCTCATCGGCGAGTATCCTCACCATAGGTCTACTTTTTGTTGCTGTAGGCAACGCTATAACAGCATGGGGTGCCTATAGTGTTGCCTGGCATGTTATCATGGGTGGAATGATCGTGCTAGGAGGCGGTGGCGGCCTGCTTAATGGAGAGACACAGAAAGCGATCATGAGTGCCGTCCCGCACGAGCGTTCCGGTATGGCATCCGGGATCAGTACGACATCCCGGTTTTCAGGCATTTTCCCACGGTTTCTCATGGGCACTGCTTACCGCATCAGTTTTCGCGTTTATTTCGTCGGTAATGGTTTCAACGTTAATGCGTACAGGCAAGTAGGATTAAAGTTACAGTTTCTGTGGCGGAACAGAGTTCCCTTTTATTTTAAGGATAAAGTTCGGATCGTGGCATTCAGGCATGCACTGATTCTGGTAATAACCTCAGCTTCAACACCGAAATAACCGTGTGGGGTCAGGGAATCACAGTTTTTTCCGGACCGGGTTGTGCCACCAGCCACCCTTAACACGGTGACTTCATGACTACCTGCCATGGGTGCGCTAATTCGCTTTGCGTCTTGTGGCGGAGCAACGTTGCATCGGTCATCCCGATTGGCGACAATGAGGACGGGAGCCTGTATTTTTTCTGGATGAGCACTGAAGATGGTTTCCCTGCTGCCTCCCATAACGGACACCGATTCAGTTAGTACGACACCGGCAATGTTCCCGGGAGTAGTCTGGGCCGCACCATTGACGGCTGCGATTGCTCCCTAACTTGTACCGAACAGAAAGACAGGGCCTGAATCCTGCCTGCGCACGAAAGCGATGATATCCTCCACAAGATGGGCATAGTGTGCAGAACTACGCAGCCCTCTAAGGGGGAGGTGGTTCACTGTGTCCGGAATGAGAACCGCATAGCCTTGCCTGTTCCACACTTCACGTGTTCGCATGACGAAGTTGTCGGCGTGCTGGATGCGTCCGTCCTGCCCAAGGCCGATATCACCAGTTCCGCCCGGGAACATGATGATCGTTGCTTTTGGCTGGACCGGAGAACCGAGAATGGCTCTGACATATCCGCCTGTGCGGAGAGGTATCCTTATCACACGTTCATTCATGCCCGGATCTACGCTATTGGCAGTCGGCTCCGGTGTCGACTGGTCGTGGGCATAAGCCCAACCTTGCAGGGCTGTGCAGAAGATCAGTATGACTATCGTGTAGGGTAGGTACTTCCACATGGGCTTATCGACATCGCTTCAGGTTATGTCATTCTAAGCCAGAGCCAACTATTCCTCATAGCCAGAAGTGCAGTATCGTGATTGCGCTGATTGTATGGCATATGGTCAAATGGATTTTCATCGATTGTATGGAAATTCTATCTTATGTCTGCATACCCCTATCTGGCGCACTGGAAAGAAGAAGTCAGCCGAAGTCCGAGCGCAATTTACATGACACTCGCGGACGCTCTCGCGCTGTCCATCCGTAAAGGGTACCTTCGGGAAGGGGACAAGCTGCCACCACAGCGCACGATTGCGGAGTATCTTGGCACCAATTTGACGACCGTCACCCGGGCATTCACTGAGGCTAGGCGGCGCGGCTTGATTGATGCGACGGTTGGGCGGGGCACCTTTATCCGTGTGGGCGCGGGGGAAAGCCACTGGCGGCATACCGGTCCCGCTGTGGTTGATCTCACAATGAACCTGCCGCCCATCCCACAGGACCCGCCGCTTCAGCGCATTATCCAGAGTGACATTACAGCCATTCTGAAACAGCAGGACCTGAACAGCCTGATGTCCTACCGGGTAACCGGTGGGACATTGGAGGAGCGTCAGCTTGGCGCGAAATGGATTGCTCCTATCATCGGGCTGCGGCGAACGGACGAAGTCCTTGTATGTCCGGGTGCGCAAAGCGCTCTGGCGGCGATTGCCAGCACGTACACTCAACCAGGTGATGTGATCGTCACCGACCGTATTGCTTATCCGGGTATTCGGACCATCGCAGCGCAGTTCGACCTTATTCTGGTCGGTGTAGATAGCGACATGGAAGGGATGATGCCCGAGCAGCTTGACCGGGTGTGCGCTGAGCATCATCCCCGGCTGCTTTACTGCATTCCGACTATTCACAATCCCACCACGGCGACGATGTCTCTGCAAAGACGCAAGGATATCCTGAAGGTTGCGCAACATCGCCATCTGCATATCGTCGAGGATGATCCTTACAGCCTGTTGATGGACGTCCCCCTACCTGCATTGGCAGCCCTTGACCATAGCCGTGTCAGCTACGTGGCTACTCTCGCTAAAACGCTCAGCCCGGGCCTGCGCACGGCCTATGTTGTCCTGCCCAATGCTGACATGACTCGAAGGGTGATAGCCGCCATTCGGGCGATTGCGCTGACTAATGCCGGCCTGCTCAGTGCGCTTACAGCGCGATGGATGCAGACGGAGCAGGCGCATACGATCCTGCATGCTATCCAGAAAGAGCTGCGCCGGCGCCAGTCCATTGCACGCAAGGTTCTGGGGGAAGGACATTGCATGAACCCGGATGGGCCACATGTCTGGTTAAAACTGCCGGACTGGTGGGGAAGTGCGGATTTTGTCGCCTACGCCCGCAGGCGAGGGCTCGCGCTGGTTCCCAGCACCGTTTTTACCATTAGTGGTGAACCCCCTCAGCGTGCGCGGATTGCGCTTGGTAGCGCGTCAGACGCTGCAAGCCTTGAAGAATCTCTTCACGGGGTTCTTTCAGTTTTGCAGCACAAGCGCTCACCGGGTTTTACCGATATTGTGTGATCTCAGAACAATCCCGGAAAAGGGATGAAATTGCCTGATTCTGAGACGTGACATGCACGCAACCGGCAAAACAAGAATGTCATTCGTTCACAAGATCGTGATAAGAAGGCTATTTAAAAACAGATAGTTAGGGGTATTACTCCTGATTGTATGGCTATGTTATTATTTTTGTATGTTCATATGCCAGTCAAAGAGTATTGCATGATGTAATTTGTACTGTTTGTACCATTCAATGGAAGCATACAATATTTTGCCTCTTTGTCATCCTGTGCCAGGTTCGCTTTGGCAACGCGGTCAACTCCGTTTTCTTGCCGGAGACCGCAGCATACGGGAGACATACGATGCCGAAAGTCGAACACGCTCTGCATAAAGATGGCGATTGCTTCGTCAACTATGAAAATAAGGTCTTTGAGGACGTTAAAGCCAAACCCGGCGAAAAAGCCCTCATCACCTTCCATACTGTCGCCAATGAAGGATCGGTTGGGTTCGTAAATCTTCTGCAGGCCACACGTCTGATCCGCAAAGGCTTCGAGACGTCAGTGCTGCTGTACGGTCCGGGTGTGACGCTTGGCGTGCAGCGTGGCTTTCCCCGTCTGGGTGACGAGGCCTTTCCGGGGCACATGAACTGCAACAAGCAGATCGCGAAAATCCTTGAAGAAGGCGGAAAGGTTTATGCCTGCCGCTTCGCGCTTCAAGCTCTCTATGGCTACGGCGAGCAGAATCTGATCCCCGGCATCACGCCGATCAATCCGCAGGACGTGCTCGACATCATCCTGCTGGCCCGCCGCGACAACGCCTTTATCCTCAATACCTGGACTCTCTGAAGGCCCAAGGGAGGACCGCAAGCCATGTCCCGTATCGTTCGCGCCGCAGCCATCCAGATCAGCCCCGTCCTTGGTGACGATGGTCTGGGGACTGCCCGGAAAGTCTGTCAGGCCATCCGCGATGCCGCCGAAAAAGGCGTGAAGCTAGTGGTCTTTCCCGAAACCTTCGTGCCCTATTATCCTTATTTCTCATTTATCCAGCCTGCTTTCCGCTTCGGTGGAGAGCATCTGGAGCTCTACGAGCGCGCTGTCATTATCCCTGGCCCGGTAACCGACATGGTGGCTGAAGCCGCCCGCGACACCGGCATGGTCGTGGTGCTGGGCGTGAACGAGCGCGATTTCGGCACGCTCTACAACACGCAGATCATCTTTGATGCGACAGGCGAGATCCTGCTCAAGCGCCGCAAGATCACGCCCACCTACCATGAGCGTATGGTCTGGGGGCAGGGCGATGGTGCCGGGCTGAAAGTTGTTGAGAGTGCTGCTGGGCGCATCGGGGCGCTGGCCTGCTGGGAGCATTACAATCCGCTCGCCCGCTACGCGCTGATGACCCAGCACGAGGAAATCCATTGCGCCCAATTCCCCGGCTCGCTGGTAGGCCAGATCTTCGCCGACCAGATGGAAGTCACCATCCGGCATCATGCGCTTGAATCCGGCTGCTTTGTCGTGAACGCCACAGGCTGGCTCACGGAAGATCAGATCAGGGATATAGCGCGCGATCCCGCGCTGGAAGGACCGCTGCGGGGTGGATGCTTCACGGCCATCGTCTCACCTGAAGGCAAGCTGCTGGGCACGCCGCTGACGGAAGGCGAGGGGATGGTGATTGCCGATCTCGACTTTGCACTGATCACCAAGCGCAAGCGGATGATGGATTCCGTGGGGCATTACGCACGCCCGGAATTGCTCAGCCTACTGCAGGACCGGCGGCCCGCACGCACGGTGCATTATGTTGGTGAGCACGGAGCAACTGGGCCGGTTGGTTCCTCCAATGACGAGGCTGCGTCATGACTATTCCGATACTCGGCACGCTTTCCGGCCGCAAGCTCGTCACTGACCTGCAATCCTTCGGGCTTCAGATCGGTGAGCAGACCGGGGGTATCGCCCGCAAAGGGGGCGCCGGGCCTTCAGATCACAAGACGATCACCATCGCGGGTCAGACCGTCATGGTCCCGGTTTATACATCTGGTGCACGACGGTCTCCGTTTCAGGCCAGTCCGCCTGACCAGAGTGGGACAAGCACGCTGCTGCGTGATGGCCAGACGCTGGGCACAATCCATTTTCCGAGGGCTCCGCGCTTTTATGGCCTGAGCACGGCGGACGGCATTCCTTACTGGAAGATCGCCCTTCTGCATGGCCGTGACACGCTGGCGACCACGGTGCACCAGACCTGCATCCGCTATGCCGACCGGCGCACCTCCTGCCAGTTCTGCGCTATCGGCCAGGCGCTGGAGGCCGACCGCACCATTGCCTACAAGACACCCGCGCAGCTTGCCGAAGTTGCCAAGGCCGCCGTGGAACTGGACGGCGTGCGCGACATGGTACTGACCACCGGCACACCCAACGTAATTGATCGGGGAGCTGCCGTGCTGGCGGAATCAGCCCGTGCCATCCGGGCCGCAGTAGACCTGCCACTTCAGGTCCAGTGCGAGCCTCCGCGCGATCACGGCTGGTTCCAGCGCTTACGGGATGCAGGGGCTGACAGTCTGGGCATGCATCTTGAAGCCGCAACACAGGCGGTGCGGGAGAAGATCATGCCTGGCAAGGCCACGGTCAGCGTTGATCGCTATATGGACGCTTTCGCCAGTGCAGTGCCGATCTTCGGGCGTGGACAGGTCAATACCTACATTCTCGCGGGTCTTGGCGACAGTGCCAAAGACATTCTGGCTTTGGCTGAACGCCTGATTGCGATCGGGGTCTATCCCTTCGTAGTGCCGTTCGTGCCCATTTCCGGCACACCGCTGGAAAATCACGCGCCGCCTTCAGCCGAGTTCATGAAATCCGTGCTGGCGCCACTGGGCCGGATGCTGCGCGAAGCGAACATGAAATCTACCGATATCCGGGCCGGGTGTGGCCGGTGTGGCGCCTGTTCCTCGCTCTCGGCATACGAACAATGAGCACGATCCTCGAAGGCATGGAAGACCGGCCGTTCATCCCTACGGAATATGTTGTGCGTCTTGCCCGCACGCCGTGGGAACGCGCCGGTTATCATGCTCTGCGCCGCGAAGTGTTCTGCACCGAACAGCAGGTATTCGCGGACGACGACCGGGATGCAACTGACGCAGTTGCCATTCCCATCATTGCGGCCTGCTGCCTGGCGGGGATGCCGGATCGGGTTGTGGGAGCGGTGCGCATTCATGAAGCTGAACCCGGCATCTGGCGCGGTTCCCGCCTGGCTGTGCATGCTGATCACCGCAAGCTGGGGCGGATCGGAGCGGAACTCATCCGTATGGCAGTCAGCACGGCGCATGAACTTGGGGCCACCCGGTTTCTGGCCCAGGTGCAGGAACAGAATGTGCTGTTTTTCCGCCGCCTGCACTGGAAGAGTCTCGGCGTCATCACGCTGCATGGCCTGCCACATCATGACATGGAGGCCGATCTTTCGCGCTATCCGGCACACGGTCAGGATCAGACTTGGCTGCTACGTCCGCAGCCCCGGATACGGCAGGTGGCGTGATGGCACATCAACTTGCCACACTGCTGCGCACGCTCCGCCATGGTCGCGCCCTTGCGGGCAAACAGGATATTGCTGAAGCTGCAGCGATCCTGAAACCGGCAGATCCCGACGCCATCCGTCTTGGCGATGACTGTGCCGCGCTTCCAGACGGTGACGGCTATCTCCTGCTGGCCTGCGAGGGATTTCAGGACAGCTTTGTCCGCTCAATGCCGTGGTTTGCCGGGTATTGCGGCGTGATGGTCAATGTCAGCGATATCGTGGCCATGGGAGGCCGTCCCGTGGCCGTGGTGGATGCGTTGTGGAGCGATACGTCCGAGGTGGCTGCGTCCATCCTGACGGGCCTGCATGACGGGGCACGCACCTATGGCGTGCCTGTTGTCGGCGGCCATACCAACATGCGCAGTACCCACAATTCGCTGTCGGTGGCGATCCTCGGTCGTGCCAGTCACTTGCTGACCAGCTTCGATGCCCGACCGGGCGAAGTCCTGATCGCCGCCATCGATCTGCGTGGCCGCTGGCATGACCCGCATCCATTCTGGGATGCAAGCTCAACCCTGTGCGGCACCGACGGGGCAGCACGTCTGCAGGGTGATCTCGAACTTCTTCCGTGCATAGCCGAGGATGGGCTGAGCCGTGCTGCCAAGGACATTAGTATGGCCGGATTGTTGGGCACTGCTCTCATGCTGGTCGAATGTTCGGGCGTGGGCATGACGATCACGCTCGATGACATTCCACGGCCAGAAGATGCGCCGATGGAGCGCTGGCTCTCCGCATTCCCGAGCTATGGCTACCTACTCACGGCGCGCCCCGAAGATGCTGAGGCGATCATGGCCCGATTTCGTGGGCGTGATATTGCAGCCTCTGTCATCGGTCAGTGTGACAGCACGCTGCGGCTGGATGTCACATGGGCGGACGAGAAGGAAATCTTCTGGGATCTCGCCCGGACGCCACTCATGGGATTTGCGCTATGAGTCTATCCATTGGAATCCTGACCCATTCGACCAATCCGCGCGGCGGTGTGGTGCACGGCATGGCGCTGGCGGAAGCCTTGTGTGACGCAGGCCATGACGCAACGCTTATCGCGCCGGATGTGACCGGGACTGGTTTTTTCCGCACGCCCCGCTGCACCACATACTGTATTCCGGCTGTGCCGGAGACAGATTTGCCAACGCTGGTGGAACGCCGCATTGGTGAAATCTCGGACGCACTGCATGGGCAGCATTTTGACGTGCTACACGCGCAGGACCCCATCAGCGCCAATGCGCTGGCTGATCTGGTGGAAAAGGGGCGGATACCGGGCTTTGCCCGCACGGTCCACCATCTCGACCGTTTCTCCCACCCCGTCCTTGCCGCGCGGCAGAAGCGGGGCTTCATGGCGGCGACCGAACTCTTTACCGTCAGCGCAATGTGGGAAAGTGCCCTGCATGACAACCATGGGCGCAAAGCGCCCGTTGTCGGCAATGGGGTCGATCCCGTGCGCTTTTCGCCCGCACCAACCACGTATGATGCCTCGCTGCAGGCACGGTATCGTCTGCCGGCTGGCCATCGCCTGATCCTGACCGTAGGCGGCATTGAGCGCCGCAAGAATACCCTGCAACTGCTCGACGCGTTTCTGGCCCTTCGCCGCGAACAGCCTGATGTGCATCTGGTCGTGGCGGGCGGGGCTTCATTGCTGGATCATTCTGCCTACCGCACGCTGTTCGCAGCACGTCTGCATGAAAGCGGTGCAGCGGATCACGTGACCATAACCGGACCGGTTGCGGATGACGATATGCCAGCCTTTTACCGGCAGGCTGCTGTGCTGGCCTATCCGTCCATAACAGAAGGGTTCGGCCTGTGCCCGCTGGAAGCGCTGGCCTGCGGCACGCCTGCCATTGTGCCGGAAGTCGTGCCCTTTACCGGGCACCTTTCGCGGGCAGATGCGCTGTGGTGCGACCTGACGCGCCCCGATACCCTGCTTATGGCCTTGCGGGACGCGCTAAGCGTCAAAAGCTGCGACCATTTCCGGGTCAGCGGCCCCGCAACGGCCCGCCGTTTCGACTGGAGCCGCGTGGCCAGTCGGCACCTCCCTGCGTACCGGCGTCTGGCAGTCTTATGGCATGCCGATGCCCCTGTTTCCGGAGTTTTATAACCATGCCCGAAATGACTTTTCGTGTGCGCTGGCCCGATGGGAAGGAGACCGACTGCTACTCCCCATCACTGGTCATAAGGGACCATTTCACGCCTGGTCAGGATTATCCGGTCCGGGAGTTTCTTGAAAAGGCGGATACGGCCCTGACAGAGGCCAGTGAGCGGGTTCGCGCCCGCTACGGCTTCCCGTGCAGCCGCGCCCTTGGCCAGCTGCACGCCATTCGACAGGCCGGTGCGCCCTTCCTTAATCGACCCGATGCGCAGGTGCGCGTCCTGTCTTTCAGTTATTGAGACGAAAAGAACGACCATGACACAGAACGAAAAAAGCATTCCCGTCATTATCGTGGGTGGCGGACAGGCCGGGCTCTCCATGAGCTGGTATCTTTGCCGCGAGAAGGTGGAGCACATTGTCTTTGAGGCAAAGACGGCCTGCCATTCGTGGGACGATGAACGCTGGGACAATTTTTGCCTGGTCACACCGAACTGGCAGTGCGAACTCCCAGGTCATCCCTACAAAGGGAACGATCCTCACGGATTCATGGTGAAACAGGAAATCATCGAATACGTGAAGGGCTTTGTTAACTCGTTCAACCCACCGCTGCACGAACACACGGCTGTCACCTCCATCACGCGCCATGAAAGCGGCGGGTACCGCGTGGTGGCGGCTGGAGAGACATGGCATGCAAAGCATGTGGTCATTGCATCGGGAGCGTATCAGGACGCGGTTATCCCCGGCTATGCGAGTGCCATCAATCCCACCATCCATCAGGTCCACTCGCAGGATTACCGCAATGCCGCCCAGCTTCCGGACGGCGCGGTTCTGGTCGTGGGCAGCGGTCAGTCCGGTGCGCAGATCGTCGAGGACCTGTTTCTTGAAAAACGCAAGGTTCATCTCTGTGTCGGTTCCGCCCCGCGTGTCTCGCGCTTCTACCGTGGCCGCGATGTCGTGGACTGGCTTGCGGACATGCACTTCTACGATCTTACGGTGGACAATCACCCCTTGCGTGACGGCGCACGCGACAAAACCAATCATTATGTCACCGGCCGAAATGGAGGCCATGATCTTGATCTGCGCAAGTTTGCGAAGGAGGGCGTGGGCCTGCATGGCACGCTGGAGACAATCCGCGATGAAGTGGCGCACTTCGCGCCGGATCTTGCGGAAAACCTTGATGATGCGGACAAGACCAATGCCGACATCAAGAAATCCATCGATGCCTACATCGTCCGCGAAGGGATTACGGCCCCAACCGAAGCCCCTTATGCACCTGTGTGGGAGCCCGATGGCAGCAACACCCCGCTGGACCTGAAAGCCGCAGGCATCACCTCGATCGTCTGGTGCATTGGCTTCCGCCCGAACTATCGCTGGATCGACGTTCCGGTCTTCAACGGGGCCAACAAACCGGTCTGGCATCGCGGCGTAACCGACGCGCCAGGATTCTACTTCCTCGGCCTGCCGTGGCTGCACACATGGGGATCAGGACGGTTCTCCGGTGTCTCGCGTGACGCCGCGTGGCTGGCCAGCCAGATCACCGGCAAAGACGTGCCCGTAGCCTGAACGGAGTAAAATACCATGCTTCCATGGACGACATACGAGGCGATGTATGATGCGGCGCTGAATCGGCCAGAGCAGTTCTGGCTGGCTGCGGCACAGCGCGTAACATGGAAGCAGCCGCCAGTGGCCGCATGCAGGACACGGGCGGATGGCTGGCATGACTGGTTTCCTGACGCCACGCTCAATACCTGCCACAATGCCGTGGATCGGCATGTTGAAAATGGTCGCGGCGGGCAGGCAGCATTGATCTGGCATTCCTGCGCCACCAGGGAACGACAGGTGGTCACCTACCGGGAACTGCAGGGCAGGGTGGCGGGGTTTTCCGGAGGTCTGCGCTCGCTCGGCGTGGAAAAAGGCGACCGTGTCCTGATCGTCATGCCCACCATGATCGAAACAGCCATCGCAATGCTGGCCTGTGCGCGGATCGGGGCGGTGCATGTGGTGGTTTTTGCCGGTTATGCGGGGCCGGAACTGGCGCGCCGGATTGATGATGTGGCCCCCAAAGTCATCATTACCGCCAGTTGCAGCTTTCAGGGGCAGACAGCAATCCCATCCGCATTTGCCCTGAATGAGGCGCTGGACAAAGCGACGCATAGACCACAGGCCTGCGTGATCGTGCAGCGCAAAGCCTATCCGGCCTCACTTCTGCCGGTGCGCGATCATGATTTCCACGTGCTGGAGCAGTCCGCGCCAGCAGAGCCGGTCATACTGCGCTCCGAAGATCCCCTGTATATTCTTCATACATCCGGAACGACGGGTCATGCGAAAGGCATTGTGCGTGACAATGGCGGTCATGCCGTGGCCATCGCCTTATCCATGGATTTGATCTACGGCTGCAAACCCGGTGACACCTTCTTTACGACATCAGATCTGGGCTGGGTTGTCGGTCATTCCTACGGCGTCTACGCCCCTCTGATCGGCGGTTGCACCAGCATAATCGTGGAAGGTGGCGCATCTGCTTCCGCCATTCACACGCTCAGTCATGAGCACGAGGTGAAATGTCTGTTCACGACGCCAACACAGATGCGACTCATGCGACAGGAGAGCCGCCATCTGTCAGGAGCGATAGTGCCCGCGCTGAGCCGCATCTTTGTCGCCGGGGAATATGCGGACCCAACTTTGCTGGACTGGGCGCGGGCGTATTTTCGTAAACCCGTGGTCAATCACTGGTGGCAGACCGAAACCGGCTGGAGCATTACCGCCCATTTCTTCGGCCTGCCCGAGCGTGAACCGGTGGCGCTCATGAATGATATCGGACGGCCTGCACCGGGATTCCGTCCGGCCATAATGCCCTCCATACCGGGGGAACAGTGCGGCGAGATTGTTCTCTCCCTACCGCTGCCGCCTGGCTGTCTGGCGGGTGTCTGGAAGGACAGGGCGATCCATGCTCCTGCAGCTTATCTTGATGAAACACGCAGGCATTATCGTACCTTCGATGAAGGTACGATCGAAGCCAATCGCGCCGTGCATATGCTCGGACGTTCCGATGATGTCATCAAGGTCGCGGGTCGGAGGATTTCCGGCGTGCAGATCGAAAAGATCATTGCAGCACATCCGGCTGTTCATGCGTGTGCCGTGGTCGCAGTTCCGGACGAACTGAGAGGACAGCGACCTATCGCTTATGTGGTTCCTGATTCCGTGGTGGAATGCGCGCCTTCTTCCGAGGAAATCGTTGCACGGGTCAATGAAGTCCTCGGGCGCTGGATTGGTCTGAAGGAGGTCCGCTTCGTCAGGCATCTGCCGACCACCGTATCGGGCAAGATCACACGGAAACGTCTGCTGATCTCCTGACGGTAGCAGTACGACCTGCCTTCAGATCGCCTGACCGCCGGAGACTTCGATCCGCTGCGCGTTCACCCAGCGATTGTCTTCGGACAGCAGGGAGGCGATCATCGGGCCGATGTCGTCAGGAAGGCCGGGACGTCCGAGTGCGGTTACTTCTGCAATATGGCGGGCAATGTCTGAATTGTCCCGCACCATACCTCCCGAGAAATCCGTTTGAATCGCACCCGGTGCTACTGTGTTGACGGCAATGCGGCGAGACCCGAGTTCCTTGGCCATGTAATGCGTCATGACTTCGACCGCGCCTTTCATGGCGGCATAAGCAATTCGGCCGGGATAGGCGAAGCGTGTCAGACCGGAGGAGATGTTCACGATCCGGCCACCATTGGCGATCAGCGGCAGCAGGGTCTGCGTCAGGAAGAACGGGCCTTTGGCGTGGACACGATAGGCTGCGTCGAAATCCTCTTCGGTCACTTCACCGAACAGCCCGCTATGGGACGTGCCAGCCATGTTGACCAGATAATTGAAGCGCTCCGCACCCCATTCGCGCAGCACGCGCCGGACCTCGTCGGCGAAGGCGGGAAAGGCATGCGTGTCGCCGGTATCGAGTTGCAGGGCCACCGCGCGAGCCCCACTCCGTTCGACACTATCGACCACGTCATCGGCTGCGGATTTGTTGGTGTGATAAGTAAGAATGGATGAGACGCCGCGTCGGGCGAGGGCTTCAACGGTTGCGCGACCCAGTCCGCGGCTTCCGCCGGTGACAATGGCGATGGTGTTCGTTGCAGGCATGGGAATCTCCATCTGGTGAGGGAGCCATTCTGGTCACAATGTCATCTGTTCGATAAGAGCGCTCTTTCCGTCAGCATTGTTTTGCCTCATGGAATAATCCCATGGACAGGCTTGCGACACTCGACCTCTTTGTCCGCATTGTTGACCGTGGCAGTTTCACTGCTGCGGCAGCCGATTGCGGCGTCTCCCGCCCGGTTGCGACCGCCGCGGTCAGGGCGTTGGAGCAAAGGCTCGGGACGCGCCTGTTGCACCGCTCGACCCGCCACGTCCGGCCCACCGAAGAAGGCGCCGCCTATTATCGCCGCTGTGTCGCGATTCTGGCGGACCTCGAAGACGCCGACCGTAGCGCGAGTGGTGCCGTTGCGGGACTTCTGCGCGCTGATGTGATCGGACGTCTGGCGCGCATGCTTCTGCTGCCGGCACTGCCAGATTTCCTCGCCCGACATCCGGCGTTGACCGTTCATCTTGGCGAAGGCGAGCGGTTTGTCGATCTGGTGCGCGAAGGGGTGGATTGCGTTGTGCGGGCCGGAAACCTGCTGGACAGCGATATGATCGTCCGTCCCCTCGGCGTTATGGAGGAGGTGACGGTTGCGAGCCCGGCGTATCTGTCGCGGCACGGAACGCCAGCCTCTCCCGACGATCTTGAGGGCCATCAGATGATCGGCTTCGTGTCCTCACGCACCGGCCAGCCACTGCCGCTGGAGTTTACGCGCGGAGAGAAGGTGATCGAGATTTCGCTTCCGGCGCGCCTGTTGGTCGGAGGTGTTGATACCTATGCCGAAGCAGCCAGACTTGGCTTTGGCCTCGTGCAGGTTCCGCGCTACGGTTTAGCCAATGACCTTGCGAATGGCGCACTGGTCGAAGTGCTTCCTGATTTTCCACCTATGCCAACGCCGGTCTCGGTCCTTTATCCGAGCAGCAGACAGCTTTCTCCACGCGTGCGTGTCTTTGTGGACTGGCTGGTGGAGATTATTGGCTCGCGACTTCGCCGCAATGCCGATGAACGTCCCTACCCGGGTGCGAAGGCGAGATAGAGCGAAATCGTTGCAATCGAGTGCACGGTGGAGGCCAGAACGACACGTCCGGTAAGAGCCGCCTCCCGGTCATGGAATTCCGCCAGCATGAACGAGCCGGTTCCCGTCGGAAGTGCGGCAAGAAGCACGGCAATATGCGTCATCGCCGGAGGCAGGTGGAGCAGGGGCGCTGCAATGATCCATGTAACCAGAGGCTGGGCGATCAGCTTCAGACCGACAAGAATGGCGGCAGTGGACGGGCGTGCAGACGCGGCGCCGGCAGAATTCCCGGCAAGGAACAGACCGAGGGCGATCAGAGCGCAAGGGGAGCGGCCCCGCCGAGAAGTTTCAGAAAGGCATGAACCGGTCCGGGCAGATGGCCACCGGATACCATGACAAGGCCACCAAGCGTGGGCGCCACCAGCAACGGATTTTTCACCAGTGAGAAAAGCGTTTTCGTGACAATGTCGCGACGGCGTGCTTCGGTCTGCAGCCCGGCTTCGATCAGGACGATCGCTATGACAAACAGCACACAGACCGTCACGATCGTGGCGATGAGCGTTGGCGCCATGCCGGTATCGCCGACAAGAGACAGGACAAGCGGGAAACCGACGAACCCCGTATTGGCGTAGCTCGCATTCAGTCTGTCAATAGCGGCGTCGGCAAGATGATGTCCTGTTGAAACCCGCCAGCACAGCGTCCCGGCGAACACGATAAAGCAGCCAAGCGTGAACGCGGCAATGAATCCCGGCTCCCACAGATCGGTTATTTTTGCATTCGCCACGATGTCGAACAGCACCGCGGGCAGTGCGAGATAGACCACCAGCCGATTGACCTCGCGCGTGGCATTGGGACCCAGCGCATCCGATTTGCGTGCGATCCATCCGGTAAGAATGAGGGCAAAGATAGGCAGGACGATCAGCAGATTGTTCAGCATCAAAAATATCGGGAGGTCAGCAAAAGCGTGACGCTACTGGACGCTATTGATATAATCCAATGCTCATATGGTTCACGATTAATGCTTTCAGGATATCAGATGGACACGCGGCATATGTGATATTTCATGGCCCTGGCGGAGACGCTTCATTTCGGTCGGGCCGCCGAGCGGATGAACATGAGCCAGCCGCAGTTCAGTCGTCAGATTGCCATTATCGAGCACACGTTGGGCGTGAAGCTGTTTGAACGAAACTCGCGCAACGTGGCGCTGACCCCGGCCGGCAAACACTTCATGAAAGACTGCCGAAATGTACTGGGGCAGTTTGAGGAGGCCTGTCGGGATGTCTGGCTGGTTGCCAGCGGCATGAAGGGCGAATTGCGGTTTGGATTCATGATGCATGCCGCCCACAGTGTCGTGCCGCAACTCGTCCAGCTTTACGCGGAGGCGAGGCCGGATGTCCGCCTTGTGCTTGATGAACGCACGCCGACAGAGATCGATGATATGCTGGTGGCAGGAACACTGGATGCCGCCTTAACATTTGACTGCGGATATGCGCCGCACCTGCAGACTTTGCTGTTGGCCAGGGAGCGATTACGCATCATCATGCGTAAGGAGCATCCTTTTGCTACAGCCGAGCAGATCGGTCCTGAGGAACTCCGTGAGGAGAAGATCATCGGAGCACCCGCTACGACAGCGCCGGCTCTGCGATCCGTGATCAACAACTATTTTTCGGCCAGGGGAGTTGTCCCGCATGTCGTGCTTGAACCGCGGTTACAGCATACGATCATCTAGCTTGTTGCAAAAGGACTGGGCGTAGCCCTTATCCCCTCATCGCTGTGTACCGAACTGGGGCGGGGCTGATGTCACGGGCTTTAACAGACGCTCCCCAACTCGACGTTGTTCTTCGAACGCCGATTACTACGAAAAACCCCGCGGTTTCGACATTCATGGAAATCGGGAAATCGATACAGCGGGCTTCACTCTAATCCATAGAACCAGTGCAGAGAGCCAGTTTCCAATATCTTCTCTCTCCATATTCCATTGTCATGAGTGGAGTAATTTTATGATGTCTTCCGACGCCAGACCCAGCCCAAGCATAATCATGATCACTCCGGATATGTAGCCGGTCACGATGGACGCTCTGGGGTGGCTGCTTAATATTGTCCGCGAGCCAAATCCGACCATCAGATAGATGGATACACAGTTTATTGTATGAATGATTCCCAAGATCCCGATCTGTAAAAAGATCGGCCACGATGAACCCGGATTTGTAAACTGGGGCAGAAGGGCGAGAAAAAACAGAAGAGCCTTGGGGTTCAGGCCACTGATGGCGAACTTTTTGGTAATTCAGCGCCGCGCACCAGTTTCCCGTTCATGTCCTTCTTTCGGTAGGGGAGGATGACGCAACAGGGAAATGCCCAGTTTTATGAGATAGGCCGCGCCTGCAAACGTCAGAATGATGATTGCAAGCGGCATATTTGCAACAAGCGCACCGATACCGCCCGCGACCGTTGCGGTAATGGCGAGGTATCCCAGGAACAGACCGAACACAGCGGAAATGACATACGCCCAGTCAGCACCAGGGGTTGCGGTAAGGAGGATGGAGATCGTCCAGAAGGCAAGAAGTGTATGCAGATTCACCGAAGATGCGTCGCTTTAGAAGAAAATCCACCAGCTTCCACGGTGTTTTCATGCTCTCCGATTATGCTCCGGATCGCCATCCTTGCGATGCGAGAGAGGGTAGGATAGCGCGGACCAGCAGATATTAGGTTGTGTTTATGCCAATTTATCCACCAATATTTGGCATATGATTGTGTCAGAAATTTCATTCCTGATATAAGATGCCAGTGAAACTGGATGCGATTGATCGGCGTATTCTTCGTGTTCTTCAGGAAGATGGCCGCTGCCCCAACAATGAACTTGCGAGGCGCGTCGGGCTCTCTCCATCACCATGCCTGCGCCGGGTGCGGGTGCTGGAAGAAAGTGGCGTTATCGAGGGCTATGTCGCCGTTGTGAATCCTGCAAAAGCCGGGTTCGGTGTGACGGCTTTTGTCAGGATATGGCTGACAGGAGAAGACGAGAGACAGTCCGAGCATTTCGTCGAGGAAATTGGAAAACTTCCACAGGGGACAGAAGCGCATGTCCTCGCGGGAGATTGTGATTTCCTGTTGCGCGTTGTTGCAGAAGACCTTCCAGGACTGTGACGTTTTCAGAGCGAACAGCTCGCGCGGATCAAAGGCGTGCGGAGCATGAAGACCGACATCCCTCTTCTGAGGGTCAAGAACGCAAGCTTTGCGTAGGGGATCCTCATCGATGATGCAGCGGGCGATGGGAACGAAGCGGGCTGCCGATTATATTGGCGCATGCGTAAAAGCATCGCCTTGAGATTAATTCTTTCGTTCTGAGCCGACAGAATGTGCAACATTCAGGCATGCAAATACGCCTGACGGTGCGAAATGACGAAGTCGAGAAAGACTCTCGCGTGCTGGGGCGTCTGTTTTCTGCCCAGATACGTTTTCACATTTTCATTTGTGTGGGGATTGATGGTCGAATACGCCTTGTCCCATCCCTTTATTTCCGGGATCGCATAGTTTGCGCGATCCCGGCTTCTCCATTTTTTACGGAATCAGCAGGAGCTTCCCGGTCGTCTTGCGGCTTTCCATGTCGGCATGGGCGCGGGCGGCGTCGGCCAGCGGGTAGGTGCCACCGATGTGAACCTTGAGCCTGCCTTCAATGATCCAGTTGAAGAGCTGCGCCGAATGGGCACGGAGCAGATCCGGCGTATGAACATGGTCCATGAAGACCGCGTAGCCGATCTTGATGCTCTTCGGGATGCTGGTGATCTCGATCGGGCCGGGGCCGCCGAGCACCGGGCCGAACCAGCACAGCGTGCCGGACCGGCGCACAGCATCGAGCGACGCCTTCCACGTCACGGGACCTGTGCCGTCATAGGCGACATGCACGCCTTCGCCGTCAGTCAGGCGCACGACTTCTTCGGCGAAATGGCCACCAGCATCCACGATGACATGATCGGCACCGGCCTGACGCGCGATCTCGACCTTTTCCTGCGAGGACACCCGGCCGATGACCTTGCCGCCCCGGATCTTGATGATCTGCGTCAGCAGCAGGCCGAGCCCGCCCGCTGCCGCGTGGACGAGGGCAAACTCGCCCGGCTGGACGGGGTAGAAATCCGTCGCGAAATGGCTGGCCGTCAGGCCCTGCATCATGACGGATGCGGCTGTCCGGTCGTCAATCGCATCGGGAACGGGCACAAGTGCCGCCGCCGGAACGATGGCGCGACTGGCATAGCTTCCGGGAGAATAAACCCAGGTCACGCGCTCGCCCGGCCGGAAGTCCTCGACACCTTCGCCGACAGACAGGACGCGGCCCGCGCCCTCGACGCCGAGGATCTTCGGATCGGCTTCCGTCCAGAACATCCCGCGCCGGACGCCGGTATCCATGAAGTTCACACCGGCTGCGGCCACATCGACCAGAACCTCGCCGGGACCCGGCACCGGGTCGGGCCTTTCGACCAGTTCGAGAACGTCGGGGCCACCGGGTTCGCGCATGACGATAGCGTGCATGTCAGTCTTCCTTGGAATGGTTAGTCAAAAGGGATATGCGTCAGGTCACGACTGCGACGCCGCAAGCGGCTTCGTGGCGTTCAGGGCCGCGCGGGCGGACTGGCCGTCGCTGTAATCATGCCAGAGCACGATCCGGCCATTGCGGACCTCATAGGTCGCCATGTTGGGGATGGCGGCGGATTCACGACCGGGCAGGGCCAGGTGATGGATCTGTTCGGCCAGTACGATCGCACCGTTGACGGCTTGATGGATCGTCTCGAAACGCACCTGCGCGAACGTCTCGAAGACCCGCTTCCAGACCTGCACGACGTTCTCTTTGCTGCGCACTTCGGGGTCGCCGTGGTTGGAAAACACAATGGCGTCGTCAAAGAATGTCCCGAGCAGGTCCGCATCCCTCTTTTCGAAGGATGCGACGAACTGCCGGACTGTTTCTCCTGCATCTGACATCTGGACTGTCCTTTGCTGGGTATGGTTCCGGTCGGCCGGGATCAGGCGGAGTAACCGCCGTCGATCGTCAGCAGGGAGCCCGTGATGAAGCTGGATTCAGGGCTGGCGAGATAGGCCACGAAGCTCGCGACTTCCGTATCCGACCCCAGGCGGCCGAGCGCCATGCGGGGACGCAGCATGTCGCGCATCGCGTCGTTCTTGATGTTGTCGGTTTCGGTCGGGCCGGGCTCGATCGCGTTGATCGTGATTCC
Source organism: Acetobacter senegalensis (assembly GCF_001499615.1). Lineage (NCBI taxonomy): Bacteria > Pseudomonadati > Pseudomonadota > Alphaproteobacteria > Acetobacterales > Acetobacteraceae > Acetobacter > Acetobacter senegalensis. The sequence continues at coordinate 3,182,545 of NZ_LN606600.1, forward strand.
GCGCGGCCCGAGATCGCGGGCAATGGCGCGCGTCATGGAGCTGACGGCCCCCTTGGTCATCGCGTAGGCGAAGGAGCCGGGGAACGCGGTGTAATGCGCGACCACGCTGCTATTGTTGATGATCCGGCCGCCTTCCTTCATGTGCGGGACGGCTGCCTGAATTGCGACGAAGGCGCCGCGCACATTGACGGCGAACATCCTGTCGAAGGTGTCGAGCGTGAACTCGTCCACCGGTCCACCGAGCACGATGCCGGCATTGTTCACCAGAATGTCGAGGCCGCCCAGCTCCGCGACCGTACGCGACACGGCAGCCTTGATTTCATCGGCATTGGTATTGTCCGCCTTGATGGCGAGGGCCTTGCCCCCGGCCGCGGCGACTTCGGATGCAACCTTGTCGGCTTCGGCAGCCGAGGCGGCATAGGTGAAGGCCACGGCCGCGCCGTCTGCCGCGAGGCGACGGACAATGGCCGCGCCGATCCCGCGCGATCCGCCGGTAACAAAAGCAACTTTTCCGGTCAGTGAAAGGCTCATTGGTGGAAACTCCTGGTCGATCTGCTGACTGTTCGCTCATCGTTATGGAACGAATAGTCAAATAAAGAGCAAAAAAGGGAGAGCTTTCTCCCTAGCCAAGACAGCGCAGGGCCATCTGGGCGGTGGCGCGCAGGTCGTCGCGTGTCGCGCCCCCGCGTGCCATGACTTTCAGGCCGATGAACGTCGCATTGATGAACCATGCGGCATCCTTCGGGTCGATCTCCGGCGGGATTTCGCCAAGCTCCTTGCCGCGCTGGATCGTTGCGGCAAAAATGTTCTGCAGGCTCGCGGCCGATGATTTGCCAATGGCGGCCACTTCCCGGTCGCGTCGGCCAAATTCGCATATTGAGCCTACGCCAAGACACATGGTGTCATCCTGAATGCGGGCCGCAAAGCCCAGCAGGGCGGCTTCAATTCCGGCCAGAGGGGAACCGGCCGACTGGAGTGCTGCCGCGAGCTGTCCTACACTGTCAAAACAGTAGTGCTGCAGCGCTTCAAGATACAGCGCATGCTTGTCCCCGAAAGTGTCGTACAGGCTTTGACGGCCGATCCCCATGCTTTTGACGAGTAATGCGGTCGACGTTCCTTCGTACCCGTAGGTCGCGAAGGTCTTCGTTGCTGCGGCTAGGGCCGCATCTCGGTCAAATGCCTTGGGTCTTGCCATGTCCTGACATATCGGTGTTCTGGAACGATATGTCAAGAACGGGAGGCGATGTCTTATTTGCCATCCAGCGGAATCATGCCGGCAACTGCACGATCCAGCGGATCGCTGCTTTCCGCCAGTCCACGGGCGACGCCCGCCCGATCCTCGGCCGAGCGGTTCTGGCTCATCTTGCGCTTGCCCACCAGCCGGGTGATCGGCAGGCGCAGCCCGACGATGCCCTTGAGCTGTCCCTGAATGAAGGAATCCGGCGCATCCGTGACATGCCACGGCGTCTTCTGGTGCGCTTCGTGCCGGTCCGTCAGCCGCGTGACGACATCGAGCAGGCGGCTCGCATCGCTGAAGAACTCCACCGGACCGAATGCCTGCACGGCTTCGTAATCCCAGGTCGGGACGACCTTGTGGTTGACCTGCTTTGAAGGATACCAGCCGGCGCTGACATAGGCGTCCGCGCCCATGAAGATCACCAGCGCCTCGCCCAGCACGGGTTCCTGCCATTGCGGGTTGGGCTTGGCGAGATGTCCATAAATTACCCCGAATTCGCCCTCATCCGGGTCCAGAAACATTGGCAGCGGTGTTGCGATCGGCCCCCTGGCCGTCGCGGTGACAAACTGCGCCAGACGGGCGTTGCGGATGATCGCGCACAGCGTATCAGGGTCGTCTTCTCGAAAAGCGGATGGAACGTACATGGATTACTCCTTGGCTTTTCCAAAAAGTAGCGCGAGACTGGACCATTCTTAACGTCCAGTTCCGATAAATAATGACAGTCCAGTCCGACGATGCCGATCCGAAGCCATCCCGCACAAGGCGGCTGGGCGGGCGGCGGATCTACGAGGCGCTGAAGGCGCAGATCGGGGAGGGGCTGTATCAGCCCGGTGCGGCCATGCCTTCTACCCGCGCGCTTGCGACCGAACTGGGGGTGGCGCGTTCGACCGTGACATCGGCCTACGAGCAGCTTCTGGCCGAGGGATTCCTTGAGAGCCGTCAGGGCGCGCCGACGCGGGTTGCGTCGCTTCTGCCGGTTCCGGCTGAAGGTGCGGGAAGCGTACGTCCCCGGTCCCGGCATCGGCTGTCCGCCTATGGCGAACGGATAAAAATGCTGGCGGACAGGGCCACCCCTGCATCAACCGACCGGGAGCCGGTCATCGACTTCCGCTATGGCGACCTGTCCACGGCGGATTTCCCAACCCTGTTGTGGAAGCGTGCGTTCTTGGCTGCCGCGTCGCATCGGCCCGACCGGCTGACCTATGGCCGTCCGGAAGGCTCGCTACGGCTGCGCACGGCGCTGCAAGCCTATCTGTGGCGTGCGCGCGGCATCCGCTGCGACGCGGAACAGATCATCATCGTCAGCGGCTCGCAACAGGGTCTTGATCTGTGCGCGCGCATTCTGCTTGATCCTGCGGACAGGTTTGTCGTGGAAAATCCCTGCTACCAGATGGCTCGGCAGGCATTCGCGGCGACCGGGGCAGTGCCGGTTGCCGTTTCCGCTCGCGAAGACGGCCTTGATACTGGCCTTTTGGCCCACACGAACGCCCGTCTGGCCTATGTGACGCCTTCCCACCAGTTTCCCCTTGGCGGTGTCATGCGGGTTTCCCGACGCCAGCAGTTGCTCGCATGGGCCAGCGCGACCGGAGCCTATGTGGTGGAAGACGATTACGACGGCGAGTATCGCTACGACATCAAGCCCGTGCCGCCTTTGTATGGCCTTGGGAGCGAAACAGGCCGCGTCATCTATGCCGGGACGGTTTCCAAAACCCTCTCGCCGTCCCTGCGCATTGGCTATCTTATTGTGCCGTCCGGTCTGAAGTCGGTCTTTACCGCTGCCAAGCAGCTTGCAGACCGGCATACGCCAACGGTTGAACAGGACGCCCTCGCATCGCTTCTCGAAAGTGGGCTGTATGAACGGCATATCCGGCGGGTTCGCAGACGCAACGGCGAACGTCGCCGCTGCCTGCTGGATGCTCTGGAACAGGCTTTTGGTGCGCGGATCGCAATCGAGGGCGCGGATGCCGGGCTGCATATCGTGGTCTGGCTGTGCGACCTGCCCGCGACAGTGGAAGCCGAACTGGTGGCGCGCGGCGGCCAGAAGGGGATCGGCCTTTATCCGGTGTCGCCGCTTTATGATCCCGCGCGGCCGGAAGACGCCCCGGCCTGTGCGGGGCTGGTCATGGGATATGCAGCGCTGGACGTCCACCAGATCAGGCTGGGTGTCGGGATGTTGGCCGAGGTAGTCAGCCTCCTGCTTCTACGCTGAAAATGGTGAAGCGTCTTTCGTCGAGATCGCGATTTCCATCAGCAAGGCTCTTGGCTTTGAGGGGCCGCCGCCGCCTTAATGAACTTGCAACAGACAGGCGGCAGTCGCCTCATGACGGACACGGGAAGCACTATGCTAAATTCTGAAAACCGGACGTAAGTGTCTGTATCTGCCAATCTGAAAAAAGCTGAAGAGCGTCGCCTGTGAGGGTAGTAAAGGAGAGAGCCGGGCGGCCCGGATATCTGCACCGGCTCTATCTTACTCTTAACTCTCCCCCAACCCCGGTTTCTTGCTATCGAGTACCGCCATCTGTTTCGGATCGTAACGTGCCCCGGCCGCAGCCCCTTTGGGAACAGCCTGCTCGATAGCCGCCAGATCGTCGGGCATCAGTGCAAGATCAAGCGCACCCAGCGCCTCGGAGAGCCTGTCACGCCGGCGGGCTCCTACAAGTGGGACAATATCGTCACCCTGTGCGGCTACCCAGGCAATTGCCAACTGAGCCACGCTCGCGCCCTTGGATGCTGCAATTTCGCGCAATGTCTCCACAAGAGCCAGATTGCGCTCGACATTGCCTTCCTGAAAGCGGGGACTACGAACCCGAAAATCCCCTGGTCCCTTCGCCCCTTGCCAGTGCCCACTGATCAGACCTCGCGCGAGCACGCCATAGGCTGTTATGCCGATGCCGAGTTCACGGCAGGCAGGAAGAATTTTGTCCTCAATGCCACGCGAAATCAGCGAATATTCAATCTGAAGGTCGCTGATCGGATGGACGGAAGCCGCGCGCCGGATGGTTTCCGGGCCAACTTCCGAAAGACCGATATGTCGGACATAACCAGCCTGAACCATCTCGGCGACGGCACCAATCGTCTCTTCAACAGGCACTGCCGGGTCCAGCCGTGCAGGCCGGTAGATATCGACATGATCCAGCCCGAGCCGTTGCAGGGTATAAGCCAGGAAGTTCTTCATGGCGGCAGGCCGTGCATCGTAGGAACCCCAGTTGCCACCTGGGTCGCGCATCGCACCAAACTTGACGCTGACGAGGAATTTGTCGCGAGGAATATCCTTGATTGCCTCACCGATCAGCATCTCGTTATGGCCCATGCCGTAGAAATCGCCGGTGTCGAGAAGTGTGATCCCAGCGTCCAGCGCGGCATGGATGGTAGCGATGCTTTCTTTCCGATCAGCCGGACCATACATGCCGGACATGCTCATACACCCAAGACCGATTTCGGATACCTGAGGGCCGCTCTTACCAAGTTGCCGCAATTTCATACTTAAGAAAAATCCCTGTTTCCTGAAGCAGAACTCTATTACACAGGCTCTCTTTCGATAACCTCTCTTCCGTGCAGCTTTTCGTCCCTTGGAACGGAACGAACTTTCCGTTTGATGGAACAAGCGGGCAGGCGATAGTCGCCTTGCTGACATCCCATATGCCCACCTGCCTGTCAGTTAGGCACGCATGAGTGTGATGGCTGGACGAACCGCCGTGTCAGCTTATAGCCGCTGGCACGTTTGTCCCTTTGCCCTCCGGAAGAAAAGGTCTGATTTCTTCTATCTCTGCCGCGTTCAGATGAATCTGCGCTGCCTTGAGCAGGTCATCCACCTGCCTTGGATGACGTGCGCCCAGAATGGCTCCGGTGATTTCCGGTCTGCGTAGAACCCACGCAATGGCAATTGCAGCCGGTGTGACCTGATGGGAAATCCCGATCCTGCGGAATACTTCCACGAGAGCAAGGCACTCGGACAGGCGCGGTTCCTGAAAGTCGGGACTGCGTGTCTTGCGCCAGTCATCTTCTGGCAAATTGTGGATACGGTCACGGTTCATGCTGCCACTCAGCAGTCCCGACTGAAGGACAGAATAAGGAATAACGCCGATCGCCTTTTCCTGACAGAAAGGCAAAATCTCTTGTTCCACATCTCGCATGAGCGCGGAATAGGGTGGCTGAAGCGAGGCGATGGACGTGACGGCCAGCGCGCGTTCCAGTTGTGAGACATTGAAGTTCGATACCCCGATGGCCCGGATTTTTCCGGATATCTTGAGGCGATCAAGGGCGTGTAAAGCCTTTTCCAGCCCTTCATCCGGGCCACCGGGCGGAAAAGAGGGCCAGTGGATCTGGTAGAGATTAATGACGTCCGTCCCAAGACGCCTCAAACTGCTTTCGACTTCCCGAGCCAGGGACGCCGGATCAAGCGAGTGTGTAATTTCCCGGCTCTGCTCATCCCACACCAGACTGCCTTTGGTAAAAACCAGCGGTCGACGGGACGGCGGGATGCGGCGGAGCAACAGGCCGACTACCGCTTCAGCATGACCGAGGCCATAGACGGCGGCCGTGTCAATCCAGTTTACACCCTGGTCAATGGCATATTCCAATGTGGCCAGACTATCGGAATCATCCTGTGCGCCCCAGCCAAACTCCCAACCAGGACCGGCAATGGCCCAGGTGCCGAGCCCTATGGTTGAAATGGCGAGATCTGATGCCCCGAGCTGATGCCGTTTCATGAAATGCGCTCCCTACTTTGTCAGGAGGGAATTATGAAGAGTGCCTTTCAGGGCGATAAGAGCTTGATTTGTTCATGTGTTACTGAATACAGCTCATGAATGAATCCTTCTTTTCATGAGCTTGAAATATTTTCCACCGTTGCCCGGCACAGGAGCTTTCGGAAGGCTGCAGAAGAACGAGGTGTCTCTCCCTCCGCCTTAAGCCATGCCTTACGGGCGCTGGAGGAAAAACTGGGGGTCCGTCTGCTCAACCGCACGACCCGAAGCGTCCTGCCAACCGAAGCAGGAGCGCGGTTGCTTCAGACCCTTGAACCGGCGTTCCAAGATGTCAGTCTCGCCCTGCAAGATCTGAGGGCCATGCAGGACACACCAATGGGGTCCCTGCGGATCAATATGCCCCGGCCAGCTGCCCGTCTCTTGGCTGATCGTATGGCCCGCTTCGTTCTTCAATATCCAAGGGTCAGTTTGGAAGTCGTGACGGAAGAGCGGCTGATCGACATCGTTGCTGAAGGCTTCGATGCCGGTATCCGGTTTGGTGAAAGCGTAGCAGCAGACATGGTATCTGTTCCTGTCGGTGCGTCACAACGCTTCGCCGTCGTCGCATCACCGGAGTATCTCTCCATTCATGGGGTACCTGAGAAACTCCACGATCTGATGCGTCATGCCTGTATCGGTCGTCGCTTCCCCAGTGGACGGCGTTATGACTGGGAATTTGAAAATGCAGAGACCCTGTTCACTGTCGCTGTCAGCGGTCCTCTCGTACTCGACGATGACGACAGCATGATCAGGGCGGCCATTCTTGGGGTTGGCTGCACGTATGTTTATGAAGCCCTTGTCCAGCAAGACATCGGGCAAAAGCGACTACAGCCGATCCTCCGGAACTGGATGCCCAGAGCAGAACCCTTCTGTCTGTATTATCCCAGCCGCAGACAAATGCCCCTGCCTTTACGTGTTTTCATCGATTTCCTGAAAGGCCGGGAAGCTGCAACGCAGCTGCAGGAGTAATTCCTCAGATTCTGGATGTCCGTCTCTCTGCATTTTCTAGGTGATGCTGGTCATCGTGGTTGAAAATGCGCCTCCGCGGTTACGCGGGCGGCTGGCTGTGTGGCTTCTGGAAGTGCGAGCCGGTGTCTATATTGGCAGTTACGGGCGGCGAGTGCGGGAAATGATATGGGGGCAAGTTTGTGCCTATATTGAAGACGGCAATGCTGTGATCGCCTGGGCTGCTCCAAATGACGCCGGGTTTGAATTTGATACTTGCGGAAGGAACCGTCGGGTGCCGGTGGATCTTGACGGCTTGCGGTTGGTTGCCTTTGGCTGTGAAGCCGCTCTTCCGATGCAACCAGGGCCTGCAGCAATGACCCTTCCAAGGCGACGTGGAAGGGGATAAAAACAGTCATAAGGCTGGTAGATTCTTTGACATAAAAATAATGCTTTAAGATCAAGTGGTTCCACAAAGAGTGTTCCCCGCACACGCGGGGATGAACCGTATGAAGACGATGTGAAGGCGTTGCATGCGCGGTGTTCCCCGCACACGCGCGGGGATGAACGTCTATCCCTCATCCTCCGAACTGTCATAGTAATGCCAGTTCCTCATCTCCCTGTTCCGATCATCGCAGACGATCCGTTCGTTGCTCATGGCGAGCAAGGACGTTCGGGCAGTACCTTGACCACATAAACTCGTCGAAGGTCGTTTTCCTCGGCGCGATGCGTCTCAGCATACCCGATGCGCTGATAGAGGGAGAGGTTTTCAGTTATGGCTTCATTGGTATAGAGCTTGATGTGACTGAAACCAGCCTTGGAGGCGGTGTTTTCCGCAAACTCCAGCAGTCTTCTCCCTATACCCAATCTCTGCGCAGCGGGGGCGACCGCCACGTTGTCGAGAAGCATGGCATCGGTCTCCGGGATCAGCCGTGAACCGTTTCATCATGAAGGGCAACGTGTACGCGCCCGCTGCGGACCAAGGAAGCATAATTGTCCAGCATCGGACCCGGTTTGCGGCCAATGCGAAAGACGTAGTGACTATAGGCATGCCGCCCGATGAATGTCTTGATATCGGAATGGTTTTTGGGCGTGGCGAGGCGGATTTCATGTGCCTTAAATTATGAATTACTCCTTATAGCCCATTGACGTTTGATGGTGGGATTGAAAGCCATAAGCATTATGGCAACTGGATTTCGTGGATACGAGATGTGCCTTGGGGCCAGTCTCATCTGGTTTTTTTCAGCTGAAGGTTGGGGAGTGGCCTTCTTGCCGGGTAACGCAGGTTATGGTCTGTGCGGTGCAGCAGAGAAGACGACGGAGGCCAAAATCGACTGTCAGTTCACCACCAATCTAATGGGGGCCTCCGTCATTTCATGACACATTTACGTGCCAGTTCCGGTTCATAGGCGGATTTTTTCTGAATGCGGGGCCGCGTTGCCGCATTCAGTAGCTGAAATTTGCCTGCGCATAGTGCGTTGCTGCTTTTCTCTTGAAAACATACCGTCTGGACGGTATGTAACTTTCATGACTATGAAACCAAAACGTGCGAACAAACCCGATGTGGTAAAAAATGACCTGCTCAACGCAGCGGGGCAGATACTTGTCACAAACGGCATTCAGGCGTTTACGCTGGAACTGGTGGCCAAAGAGGCCAATGTCAGCAAAGGCGGTTTGCTGCACCATTTCCCCAACAAAAAAGCCTTGTTGGATGGTCTTTTCAAGCGTGAAATGGACCTGTTCAAGCACGAAATTATTGCTTCAATGGAGAAAGACCCGGTCGAATTCGGTCGGGCCGCACGGGCTTATATCGGGCTTAATCAGGATGGCGCTAAAGAGACGCCCGTCATCATTCGCCATCTGTTGGCTGCCATGTTGATAGACCCACAACTCAGTCAGGAATGGATACAGCATTACTGGCGCGTTATCCGATCGGTAGGGTTGTTTGAGACCATGACGCCAGCTTTGCTGCTTGCCTGCATGGCGGCTGATGGCCTTTCTCTGTGGGATATTCTTGAAGCAGATATTCTGGATCAGAAAACCCGAGACGGTCTCCATGGTCTGATGGAGCAGTTGACGCATGAATCCGGGGTGCTGCGTTTATAAAATGCTCGGCTATTTCTACATTTTCATGACGGTTGTCTCAGAGGTTGTTGCAACGGCAGCCCAGAAGGAAACTCTGGATTTCACCAGAATTCTTCCGACTATTATCATGGTTGCAGGGTACGTCTCGTCCTTTGTCTTTCTTGCTCTGTCTCTTCGCCTGGTTCCTATGGGCATTGTCTATGCAGGCTCGGCCGGTCTTTCCATCGTTCTGGCCAATCTTGCTGGCTGGATCTACTTCCGTGACCAGCTTGGTGGACATCAGGCCGCGGGCATTGTTCTTATTCTTTTAGGAATTTCGATTATCGCGGCACCGCCGTGAAGAATACAGTTCCAGTTTTTTTCGGAAATTATCATGTCTTGTCGAACCCGTTCAGACGTCCTGAAAAGGGTGCTGCCCTTAATTGCGGCTTCATGCCTGCTGGGGTGTAAGCCTGCACCTTCTTCCATGCGGCGCGCGTCTCTTCCTGCCGTGCAAGCTCTGACGGTGCAGGATGCATCGTCAGAGAAGTCCGTTTTTGTTGGAACATATGGAACAAGCAGAAGTATCCCCCTTGCTCCGACACAAGCCGGACGCATCACAGCGATCTCTGTCGTAAGTGGCCAATATGTTCATCGTGGAGACATACTGGCTGCGTTAGAAGACAGGCTTCTGCTGGAGATGGAAGAGCAGGCTGAAGGGGAGGTTGACGCTGCCCGAGCCGAAGTAAAACAGGCAGCGGCAACGTATAAAAGGAGTCAGGGGCTGGACACCATTGGTGGCTTGTCTTCTGGCGTTGTTGAAGAGCGTGCGCATTCATGGCAGGTCGCTCAGGGAAAATACAAATCCGCGCGCGCAGCGTTGACGCAGGCTCAGATTCAAGTGGCTGAAGCCAAAATTCGCGCTCCAGAAGATGGACGGATTATCAGCGTCACGGGCGTTCCTGGTCGTCTTGTTGGCGCGGGGAGTGAGATTATACGCCTGTCCGCCGGAGAGCCTGAAGTGCATTTCAAGGTTCCATCATCCTCCTCATGGACTGTAGGGGATAGGGCAGATGTTGGCGTATCTGTAAGCCAAAATAGTCAGTCTGTGCATGCTGTTATCAAGGAAATCGGCGCGGTTGATGACAGCAGCCAGATGCAGGACGTGAAACTGAAGCTGGACCATTCGCTCCCCCTGGCCGTCGATAGCCTCGTCACCATTGTGCTTGTACCGCATGAGGTATCTCATGCGGTGCGCGTGCCGCTGACTGCTTTGATTTCAGAAGATCAGGATCATGCACATCTCTGGGGGCTGACAGAGGAGCAGGAACCACATCTTGTGCTGCGGCGTGTCCAGATTGTCGGGTTAAGGGGCGCGGACGCACTTGTTGAAGGGCTGACTGCCGGTGAGAGGATCGTCACCAATAACGACGGGTCGTTTAAGTCGGATGAGCCTGTTCATGTTGTCAGTCAGGCGAGTGAAGGCTGATGATGGAGCGTTTCAACGTTTCACGCTGGGCCGTTGGTCACCCGGCGCTGGTCAGCTTCATGATGGCCTGTCTTTTTCTTGCTGGTGGATATGCTTTTTTCCATCTGGGGCGTGCGGAAGATCCGGCTTTTACGCTGAAGAATATGGTTGTTTCTGCGCAATGGCCGGGCGCAAGTGCGCAGCAGATGCAAAAGCAGGTTGCAGAGCCACTTGAACAGGGGCTTCGCGATGTTGAAGCAATAGACATCCTTAGCACTTATTGTGTTTCAGAGGCGTGTGTGACGCAGGTGTTTCTCAAGGATGATGAACGAAAGGACCGTGTTCCGGTTATCTGGCAGCAGGTCCGTAACAAGCTCTCTGATCTTGCTCCCACGCTTCCGTCCGGCGTGGCACTTGCTGCCAATGATGATTATGCGGATGTCTATGGGTATGTGTTCGCCCTGACTGGCGATGAGAATGCTGACCTTATAAAAAATGCGGAATATTTGAAGAAGATTTTTCAGACTATTCATGGTGTGGGGAAAGTCCAGATCAGTGGGGAAGTCCCCCGGCAGATCACCGTCGATATTGATCCGCAACAGAGCGCTGCCAGAGGGATAAGTCTTGATCAGGTTGCCAAGGCGCTTCAGAGCAGATCGGCTCTGGCGTCTGGCGGTTCCGTCAACTTTAAAACTGTTGTGCCTCTAAATGTGTCCGGTGCGCTTGACGGCGTTCGGTCTGTTGAAAATACGCCGATAGCTGGGCGATCCGGCATTGTGCGCGTGCGAGATATTGCTCAGGTCAATCGTGACTACGCAGATCCTGCGCCTTCACTGATCCGTTATGGCGGCAAGCCTGCCGTTGTCATAGCTGTAGCAATGGCTGATGGCGCAGATGGTCTTACGCTGGGCAAAACGCTTCAGAAGGTAGCAGCTTCGGCTGAGCTTCCCGCAGGCATGATGCTGACACAGGTAGAAGACCAAAGCAGCGTGATCCGGGAAGCGGTGAATACATTCCTGATCAAGTTTGTCGTGGCTTTGAGTGTTGTTCTTCTGGTTGCATTTGTCAGTCTGGGTTGGAAAGCGGGGATTATCGTAGCCTGCTCTGTGCCGCTGACCCTTTCCGGGGTCAGTCTCTATATGGGCATGGACCATATCGGGCTGGACCGGATTTCTCTTGGCGCTCTCATCCTCTCGCTCGGGCTTTTGGTGGATGATGCCATCATCAGTATTGAAGCCATGGTCGTGCAACTGGAACAGGGGCGCAGTCGGGAGGAGGCAGCCTCTTTTGCGTGGAGCCACACCGCGTTCCCCATGCTGACGGGCACGGTGCTGACAGTGATCAGCTTTCTGCCGGTTGGTCTGGCTCAGTCAACAACGGGTGAATATGCGGGCGAGATTTTCTGGGTCAGTGGGGCCGCCTTGCTTTTTAGCTGGATTGTTGCCGTAGTTTTCATCCCGTTTCTGGGTGTTCATCTCCTGCCCGAACCCAAAAGCCATATGCCGGTATCCTATGAGCGTCGCGTCAGGACAATGCTACGCCTTATCCTGGGTACCAGCCTACGATACAAGAAAGCGGTGGCGGGCGGGACTATAGCGCTACTGTTCCTGGCGTGTGGTGGTTTCCTATTGGTGGACCAGCAGTTTTTCCCTCAGTCAGATCGCCCGGAAGTGATCGTGGATGTTGCCATGCCACCGGGCACGGCTTTGGAGGAAACCAGCGGCGCTGTTCGCATTCTGGAAAGGCGTCTCACGGGAAGCACATCGTTGCGCCACATGGAAGCGCATATTGGTGATGGTGCACCACGTTTTTATCTTCCCTATGCACCCGCCACGCCGAGTGTGACACACGCGACGCTTCTTCTGGTCGCGCAAAGCCTTGAGGCACGAGAAGACCTCATTCGGCAGATTGAAGCGATGTCTCTCCCCGTAGGCGTACATTTGCATGTCCAGCGTCTGTCTTTGGGGCCGACGGCGGATTTTCCGGTACAGTATCGCATCTTAGGGCCAGATCCTGAAACGTTGAGGGCCATCTCGCATGAGGTCGATGAAATCCTGCGTGGCACTGAAGGCGCGGTCTCAGTGCAGGCGGATTGGGGCAACCGGACACCAAGCCTGACACTTGACGCCGACCCGGAGAAACTGGCGTATTTTCAGACAGACCGCGTCAGTGTCGCAGCACAGCTCCAGGCCGCCATTTCAGGAGAAGTTGCGGGAGATATTCCCGACGGACACCATCATATTGCGGTCATGGTGCGCGCACCGCGCCCTGTGCGCTCTGATCCTGGCCAGTGGAAGAGCCTCCCTATCACGACGGGAGCATCTGTCGTGCCGCTTGGTCAGCTTGGTGCCATACGGGTGACAACCGACTTTCCTATCCTCTGGCAGAGAAATGGCGAACTCTGCATGACCGTTCAGTCCGGCGTTGCAACGGGCGTGCAGCCCGCCACAGTGGTGCAGCGTTCGGCTGCTGCAATAGAGAGGCTGCGGAGCAAACTTCCCGCGGGATACAGAATTGAAACGGGCGGAGACGTGGAGCTTTCCTCAACGGCAGATGATGCGATTTTCGCTTTTCTGCCGTTGACCGGGGGATTGATGCTTCTGGTCCTGATGATCCAGTTGCAAAGCTTTAGCCGCTCTCTGCTTGTGCTGTTCTCGGCGCCTCTCGGTCTTATCGGGATGGTGTCCGGCCTGCTGGTGACAGGTGCGCCTTTTGGCTTTGTCGCCTTGCTTGGGCTTATCGCGCTTGCTGGCATGATCATGCGTAACACGATCCTGCTGGTTGATCAGATCCAGTTCAATCACGGAAATAGCGTGCCGCTGCATGACGCCATTATTGAAGCGACGTTAACGCGGGCTCGTCCTGTCTGCCTGACCGCCGTTGCTGCGGTTCTGGCGTTCATTCCCTTGAGCTTCAATGTGTTCTGGGGGCCTATGGCCATTGTCATGATTGGCGGTCTTGTGGGGGGGACAGTGCTGACATTGATTGCTGTGCCAGCATTTTACGCTCTTTTGTTTGACCGTAATGCGCCCGTTCAGAAAGCACCTGCCCATGTCTGAAAAGTTTTTTTTCATCTGCAGGCGGGGCATGATCCTGTTCGCTGTGTTGTTCGCCATGGTGGGGTGTGCCATGGGGCCGGATTTCGTGCGGCCTAAGCCGATATTGCCGGATCATTGGCAAAATGCTGATACCGTGGCGCGCTCTCAGCCGTCCTCTGCGCTGTGGTGGGGCATTTTTAACGATCCCGTGCTGAATAGTCTGATGCGCCGTGCAGAAACTGGAAACCTTGATATGGTGCTGGCACGTGAGAGGATCAGAGCCGCCAGAATTCAACGTCGCGCGGCATCGGCTGAAAGCCTTCCGTCATTGAACGGGCAGGCGGCCTATACACATGAACGCCTTGCTACAGCGGGTGTAGGGCAGGTTCTGCAGCCGCTTCTGGGATTGTCTCCAGGAATGCAAGGGCAGGAACCAGAAGGCGTTTCCTATACTAATTACAGTATTGGCGCGGTTGCCTCATGGGAGCTTGATCTATGGGGGCGGCAGCGCCGCCTTCAGGAGGCAGCAAAGGCAGAATTTTCTGCCGTGCAAGCCGATATGGATGCCATGCATCTCTCGACACAGGCAGAAATCGCCCGAACCTATTTCCAGTGGCTTTGGGTTTCCGATCGTCTCAATCAGGCTGAAAAAAAGCTGGAGAGAGCGGAAAACATTCTGCGTATTGATCAGGCTGTTCATGCACATGGTCTGCTGGCGAGTGTTGATCTGGGCAGTCAACAGGCGCTCTCTCATGAAGCTCAGGGGGAAAAAGAAGAATTGGCCCTGAAGCAGGCGTCGCTGCATCGGGCTCTGGCTGTTCTTACCACAGGGCGACCGGATGCCGAGATACCTGAACTGGCAAAGCCCGCAAATCTTTTGGATGTGAAAATTCCGAAGATCGCTCTAGGGATTCCCTCTGATATCGCCAGAAACCGTCCGGATATCCGGGCAGCAGAAGCGCGTCTTCATGCCGCGACAGCCACGATTGGCATGGCGCAGGCTGATTTCTATCCGCAGATTACTTTGACAGGTCAGATCAGCCTTGATGCCCTCACAGTTGCGGAATTGGGGTGGAACGCACGGAATACCTCCTTTGGCCCCACTCTTTCGCTTCCGATCTTTAATGGTGGCCGTCTGTCGCGCCAACTGGAACTTCGTCGTTCGGAGCAGAGAAGCGCAGGCCTATTCTACCAAAATGTAGTCTTGAACGCGTGGATTGAAATTGAAAACCTTCTTTCTTATGAAAAATTTTTCCTGTCTCGATATCAAAGTCAGCTTTCTCTTCTGAAGACTGGACAAGCACGGATTGACGCTCTCGGGAAACAGTATCAGCGTGGTGACATTTCACAAAGAGAACTACTGCAGGCATCGCTTTTAGAAAATGCAGGCGAAGCAAACCTTGCAGATACTTATGTTGCGTTCCTTATCAATGCGGTTAACCTGAATACGGCATTAGGGAAAAATTATCTGTGATAAGCCGGTTCTAGAAAATTTCCGAAAATTAGATATTCGCTTCTGGTGATCTAAATCAGAAAGAATACATTCGGTTCATTCCGCATAGAGACCGGAGTGCTTGCGCTGTTTGCTCGCAGAGACGATGGTCGAAGCAGATGCAGGGGAAGGGCTCCGACTACACCGCGCTTTGAACGAATCTCGCAGTTAGGTTTTCGAGGTCAGTTCGAAGTGCATGTCAGGTTCCTTCGATAAGAGGCCCTCGGCCGTTGGATCGTGATGACGGAAAGGGCATCGGTTGCTAGCTGGCGGAAGTCCGGTGGTAGTCCGGCAATACTGACGAAAATTGGTCGTCGCGCCAAAGCCGTAGCTCGGCGTAATTTCATCGATAGAAAAGTTTGTTTCCTCCAGTAAATCGCGAGCGCAGGCAATGGGCTGCTGCGTGAGCCACTCAGATGGTGCAAGCCCTGCCGCGTCTTGAATATGGCGATGAAGCGCTCGGACTCTGATATGCGCGATTTCGGCCATGTGCTCAATGGTCCACTTTTCGTCGATCCTTTTCTGAATTTTCCTTAAAGCGGGCTTGGTAAAAGGCAATGGATTGACGGGATCCGGCCTGGCTTGTGGTTTCACAATCCCATGATAGCGTAAGGCATGCCTAAGAGTTTCAGGAAAAGTAGGATAATGAACAACCAGCAGACGCTTTCCGTGAAAGAAAAGATGGCTTACGGTTGCGGTGATGCTGCCTCCAACATGATGTGGGGCATGACGTCATCGTACCTAATGTATTACTACACGGATATCTATGGCCTGCCGCTGATTGCCGTATCATGGATACTACTGGTGGCTCGTGTTGTTGATGCCTTCTGCGATCCAGCCATTGGCTATATTGTGGATCGCCGGGGCGGTCTGATCGTACCGCGCCTGATCCGGATCCTCGCCATTCCTTTTGGCATAACGGGTTTCCTCTGTTTTCTGGCCTTGCCGCTCTCTCCCACGGGGAAAATCCTTTGGGCGGGACTAACCTATATCGTTTTTGGCGCGATCTATTCGTGCATCAATACGCCCTATGGTGCGCTGGCCGTCATGATAAGCCGCTCTGCGACAGGGCGCATCGGCCTTAATGCATTCCGTATGATGGGCTGTCAGGCCGGATCGCTGTTTGTGGCGCTGCTGACCGTTCCCGCCATCACATGGTTGGGTGGAGGTCAAAGTGTGGCGCAGCACCGATATGGCATAGCCATCTATGTGCTGGTTCTGTCGGTTCTGGGCAGTATCTTATGGCTGTGCGTGGCGCGCGGCTGCACGGTGCGGTATCCGCCGGCGCCTGTCCGGCAGGATATGGTGGATACGCTGCGCCATCTTTTTGGAAACCGGCAATGGGTGTTGAGCAACCTTCTCGCGTTCTTTTATTTCGTGGGGCAGGCGGCCCTTTTCGGGTTTGCCCTGTATTATGCCCACGTTATTCTGCGCGGCACGGAGCAGCTTGGTGCCAATATCATTACCTTCGTCACCGTCCTGTTGTTTGCGGGTGTGCCAGCATGCCTTCCGCTTGCCAGACATCTGGGGACCATCCGTGCCGGGCTCATATGCCTGATTGCGCAGGGGATGGCCTATCTGGCCATGGCCGTGTCAGGTGCATCCATGACATATTTTTTCCTATCCATAGCGCTTCTGGCGCTGGCTCAGGGCGTGATGTCTCCGCTATATTATACTTTGCTGGCAGAAGCCGTGGATGATGGTGATCCGCGGACCTCAACTGGATCTGCCGGTCTGGCGTATTCTATCAACACGTGGGTTACGAAGCTGGCAATGGGGCTGACTGGCTTTGTTCTGGCGCAATTCCTTTCGCAAGGCCATTATGTTGAGGCCGGGGCCATGCAGCCTCTGGAACTGTCTGCGTGGATTACCGCAGGTTTTGTGTGGCTGCCACTGGGGGCGGTGTGTATGCAGTTTCTCTGCCTGTTGGCATGGCCCGGCAGGGAATGAATATTCTGCCAATACCCCAGGGGGTATTATGCGCTTTGATATGAATATATTCTAAAAATATACGTTATTTCATGTAAGAATCATAAACACTTGATATTGATATTGCTATTGCCAGAAAAATCCGGATGTTTTTTTTGGCGAAGCCCTGAGCTTGTCAGAACCATATTTATGTGACACACTTGTGTCAAAATTACATATGTGTGTCAGATGCTACGCGACGAATATGCAGCCCAAACCCGGCAACGTATTATTGAGGCCTTCATTGCTCTTCTTGAAGAGAGCGAGGATGGCAGTATTTCCACTTCTGCACTTGCAAAAAAGGCCGGTGTTTCACTTCGTACGGTGTATCGTTATTTTCCGTCGCGCGACCATCTCCTGGCGGCAACGGCTGACTGGTTGAATACAGAGGTATTCGGGCTGGCGTCACAGGATGACACAGATGACGTTGTAAAAGGCTTTCAGGTAGCCGCCGGAAAGTTCGATAGTCGTCCGGATCTTGCGCGCATTCTTGCTCTTACTCGAATTGGGCGCTCAATGCGCAGCACGTTCCGTAATGAACTGGCTGTTCGGAGACGTAAAGTCTTATGGCGCAACACACCTGACATCTCCGCATCTGACCGACTGAGGGCAGAGGCTGTCCTGGCCTGTCTGGACAATGTTCTCTCCTGGCTGACGCTCAGAGAAGAGTTTGGCATGGACGGAAAGGATATTGGGGCAACCATTGGCTGGGCTATGGAGCTGGTCCTGAGCGAGACCCGACGGTCCGTTCAAGCCGGAAAAAAGAAGCCGTGATGTCCGCTCGCCCAAACAGGAAGTCATTGGCGCTAGGTTTGGGCGTGCCGTTTATTGCGATTGTTTTTGTCGCGCCGTTTCTCAGTTGTCTATCATTTACCGTTTTCGGAATCCCGGTTGTTTTTCTCTGGATATTTGCGTGGTTTCCGCTGACATCGTTGTGTCTATGGTTATGCGAGCGGTCCATATGACCGGGATGATTGTCGCCAGTATCCTTATCCTTTCGCTCGGTGCTGCGTGGCTTGCGCGAGTGCGGTCACGGCATATGTCAGTTGAAACGCTGCTTGTGGCGGATCGGGCGTTGCCTGCGCCCATGCTGTTTATTCTTACTGTAGGTGAGATTTACAGTATTGGTTCGATCGTTGCTTTTCCATCTGGTCTTTATGCGCACGGTGTGAGCTACGGATACTGGTTTCTAGGCTATCTTCTTCTGGCATTTCCTGTTGGATATTTTGTCGGGCCAGCCATCTGGCGCCGGGCGAAACAGTATAATGCATGCACTTTACCCGAGGTGTTTGGACGGCATTTTGGAAGCATTGCGTTCGAGCGGCTAACAGCATGGGCATGCGTTATCGCTCTGGTTCCATGGGGACAGTTTCAGTTTATTGGTCTGAGCTCTGTTCTTGATACGATGGGCTTCTCCGCAGCGCCAGCTGCGGGGCTGGCGGGATGCGCGGTGATCGCATTTGCCTATGTGTCACTGGGCGGCGTGCGTGCTTCGACTTACGTTGCATTCCTCAAGGATGTTCTAATGCTGTTCGGCATCGCCGCTGTCGGCGTCGGTGCGATAGGCATGCAATATAAACTCTCCGCCGGGCACGCTGTAATAACAACGCCGACGTTTCCGCTTCCCACTGGTAGCAGTCTTGTCTTTGCGATCAGCACGATCATTTATCAGGGCGTTGGATTTTATTTTCAGCCTTCCGTCACGCCATATTTGTTTACGGCGCGCTCGGCGCAGGCTGTGCGCCGAGCAATGGTTTTCATGCCGCTCTATATGGTGATGTATCCATTCGCCGTATTTGCGACTGTTTTCGCTCTCAGGTTTCTTCCGTCGTTGCCAGATCCAAATGCCGTGTTTTTCCATGTCGCCGCCACGCTTCTACCATCGTGGATCGTGGCGCTGGCAGCAGCGGGCGCATTGCTGGCCGGGTTGCTGGTTCTGGCGGCGACCTCTCTCAACATCGCGGCAATGATGACGCGAAATATCGCACCAGGCTTGGGGCGTCGGCATCCTAAAAGGGCCATCAATCTGGCGGTTATTCTGTTTCTCGTGCTGGCGCTGGTCGCCACCGCGCATGCTCCCGCTATCATGCTGACGGCTCTGAACCTCAGTGGTTATGTCGGAATTCAGTTTGCTTCCCTGTGGTTCCTGATTCTGACTGGCTGGCCCGTTTCGGCCCGGATCGCGGGGCTGGGGCTTTTTTCGGGAGCAGGCGTGGCTATCGCACTGTTCGCGTCTGGGGTGTCTATTGGTGGTATCAATCCGGGGCTAATCGGCTTTCTGGTCAACTGTGCCATCGTGTTTTGTCCTCTGTGGCGCAGTCGGAGTGACGTGCGTGTTCACAATAAGAAAGATCTATTATGAGCATTGACGCTCTTATAAGAGCAATTCCGAAGATTGACCTGCACTGTCATCTGGCTGGCTCGCTGAGCGCACGGACCGTTATTGCTCTTGCAGCGAAGAACGATGTTGCGCTTCCGGTAACGGATCCTGATAAATTCTATGCCTTTACGGATTTCTACGATTTCCTGTCGCGGCTTGAGGTGATAGGTCGCTGCATGGTCACACGGGACGATTTTGCTCGCGTGTCTTACGAGGCGCTTGCGGATGGGTATCTGAAAGGAAACCTGCGATACGCCGAGTTTTTCTTTAGCCCAGATTACCATTACCCGCACGGCGTCAGTTACGAGACAATGGTGGATGGTTTTGTGGATGGTCTTCGTCAGGCGAAAGAGGAGTTCGGCGTTACCGGGCGCCTGATTCCTGCCATCAACCGCGAACTGGGACCGGAGATCGCGATAGCGATGGTGAGGGATGTTCTCGCCCATCGGCGAGAGGAGGTCATAGGGATCGGAATGGATTGTGCCGAATTCAAAGGACCGCCAGAGTTGTTCGAGGGGGCCTATGCTTTGGCTCGGTCTGCAGGCCTACGCTGCACGGCACATGCCTGTGAGGACAATCAGACGCTGACACAGGCGCCGCCACGCAATGTTGAAACTTGCCTTGATGTTCTGGGCTGTGACCGGATTGATCATGGCTATAATATTCTGGCAGACCCGGCTCTGACGTGTCGATGCAGGGAACAAGGTGTACCGTTTACGGTATGCTCTCATACCTGTGTGCCGCAGCGCATGGAAAAGCGGGCTGCATCGCTGAAAGCGATGCATGATGCAGGTCTGTTTCTTGTTCCTTGTACGGACGATCCTCCGATGTTCGGGACAGATATCGGCACGACTTACGTGACAATGGCGCGAATTCTGTCACTGGGCGTGGAAGAAGTCATGAGGATGTCTCTCCGGGCCATTGAGGCTTCATGGCTTTCTGATGAGGAAAAGGCGAGCATGATGGCAGACTTTCAGGGAGAAATTCAATTTCTCGCCGAAATGGATGCCTGAATATCGGAGGGGGGGGCTAAGAAGTCTTTTTTGCGTACGGGTGCGATGGCTAACATAGTGATATTATTAACTCCACTAAAGCCACAAAAAGGGCTTCTCTAACGCTCCAACCTATAGATTGCGACCCAGTCCGGCGAAGCGGACCGTTACGCCGCCAAATACGCTAAATCCATCACCCGGATAGAACATTGCAGCATCTCGTCCGCCAAGGTTATAGGCCGTATAGGCTGCAGTCGCGTAATGCTTGTTACCTAGGTTTCGAAAATCGAGAAATGTACTCCACTTTTTTGAAGGAGCTTCGTACCCAAGTTTTAGACCAAATATACCATAGCTGGGGGCTTTCAATGTGTTGGCATAGTCCACGTAGTAACTGGAGGAAGACCGAAAATCGAAATTTGCGTAAAAACCTGAGCGATGAGTATATTGCAGTTCAGCTTGGTACATCCAGATTGGCAACGACGGTAACCTATTGGAACCAAACACCGAATCATGACGGTAGTGGAAATCATTGGCCGTTAGCGCCTGTCGAAATCCCAGAGTGCCATAACGACGGGAGTCTATAAGGTGCGTTAATAAGCCGGCCTCGACCCCTTGGTGAATGGTCGGGCTGGCATTTGAGGTCGCTGTGATTTCTGCTGTTGTATTGGTTGCGCGCTGCACGACAACGGTCAGGAGTTCGTCACGGATCCATGTCCGATAAAGTGTCAGATTGCCTTCAAAACGACCAACTCGTCCTCGTATGCCGACTTCTACAGAATTGGCGCGTTGGGCTTTGAGCGGGCCTACTGTGCCTGTATCATTATAGGGACTGCCACCCTGCACGTTATGATAATTCCATGTGACAGGAGGATCTATTAAACGGCTAAAGTTTGCGAATACATCTATATTGGGGTTTATATTATAGAGTAGCCCAACACGCGGTGTGATGAAGACATTGTTATAGTGTTCTCTGCTTTGCAAAGAGGCATTGGGAACAAGCCGATCAACAAGGCGTATGTTCCGGTCAACCCAAATGACAGAAAACCCGCTTGTAAGCCAAAGATTTTTGAAAAGATTAAAATTGTTACCAAAAGCGAAGACGGAATCGTGAGAGCCGCCATATTTGACGCGTTGATGTAATGTCCAGTCTTCCCGGTTCGAGGTCGTGGAAAGAACCGACGACGTATAATAACGGGAATCTCCTGATATCATATGTACGTCGCTCAGAATAAAATTGGTATCAATTTCTCGTCCGAAGAGTCTGTCCTTCCTATTATATTTAAGAGAGTTATTGATGTCGGTTGAGCGCCATAAGTTAAACTGTTTGGTATTGGTTCCATTGAAAAGAGGGTAGTCATTCCATGTAATGCCATATTCCAGTTTGGAGTTATCATCAAAAACATAGTCCGTTTTAAATCCGAGCATTGAACTGCGGGTTGGACGACCGCCCCAGTCATTCGGGTTAATGGTGGGCGTTTTTCTGAGTTGTTCTCTGGTCAGCAAGCCACCGTAATGACCGAAGCCTTCATCCCATCGAAAGATGAGACGAGCAGAAAGTCTGTCGGTAAAATGATAACCAACATTGGCCACCACATCCGTTCGGTACATGGCAGTATAACTCTGAAAACCCTGGCGATTGGTGCGTGCAGCCGTGACGTAATAGTCTCCCTTCTTGTGATCAAAAGTCCCGCCTTGGCTAACCTGTTCTTTCAAAGTGCCGTAACTTCCGGCTTCAAAATGTGCCATAAACCCGGGCGCGGAGACCCCTGTGTGGGTTATGAAGTTAATTCCACCACCCAGTGATGTCGCTGCGTAGTCAAAGGCATTCGCACCGTATAGAACTTCGGTGCGCTGGTAGCCGGTTGTATTAAGTCGATCCTCCTGAAAACCGCCGACGCCACTCACTGTTAGGCCGTCAACAAGATATTTCATCCCGAGGCTATATCCGCCGTAGAAGACTCCCGCTCCAGAGCCACGAATGGAAATTTTGTTGCCGGTGCTTCCTGTGGTCGCCTGAGCTAAAATGCCAGGCTGAAAAGCAAGTGTATCTTCAAGTGTTGCCGCGCGCCCTTTTTCCACATCCTTAGCGCTGATGATAGCAAATGTGCCAGGTACTTTCCGCAATCTCTTTTCTGCGGCGCGTATGGGGCCTGTGCTTGTTACTCTTATCTCTTCAGTGTTTTTTGAGGCGACAACGGCAGAGCTTTTTATGTTGCCTTTTTTTGTATTCTTCTGTGCAGGTATGGGGGCACCTTTAACATCTTCTTGATTTTTATTTTGTAGTGATGGTTGAGAAAATGCGGGCGTGGTTATTCCGCTTAGTAAAAGAAGGCCTCCACTTACTATGCAGGGAAGTGGCGAAAATTTCTTGTTTTTCATAAGACTGGGAATTTTCAAAAAATCAGTATCATCGTCACGTAACAAGACAATATGTGGATGGGTTCGCATTGTTCGCGACATTTTGTTGTGCCTTTACGCAGTAACCAGAGGCTAAAAAGGGCATAGCCCCTTACTTTTTCATGCCAGTTGCCGCTTGGAAGTTTAGGTTGTCGGTTGTTGAGACTTTCGTCGCAGCCAGTAGGGAGGGCATACAGGCTGTATTCTGTCGGAAGAAACGCTTGCTCATTTCAAAAACCTCCTTGGAATACAGTCAATTATCTATGGAGGGCACTCAGGTCTTCCAACATCGACGGCGCCACAAGATTAGCCGTCATCGCATGGTGTTGGAATGAACCGGAGCGTGATTTTGGAGGAGTTTTTCGGTGTTGTGGCTTGTATAGAATGCGGGAGCGCATGGCGTTCGGATCTGAATAAAATAGCCAACACAAACACCGTCATTGTGCTGAGTTTATGCAGCCAGCATCACAAACGTCATCAGCGCATAGGCCCAGCCAACAGCTGCGAATCGACAGAGTTACAAAAAAGCCCGCACCGGACATAGGCAAGCACAACATCGATGTGAAACTGGTATCGGTCGGGAATGTATCAACCTTCTCACTCCGCAGGTAACATCGAAAGGCGTAGCTCCATTATATTTCCACCGTAAATGAGAGTGGTCAACAAAATAAATACGAGTCGTAAGGTGCATACGAAAAAATAACATATATTCGTGTGCAATGATGGGGTGCCGCAAACACGATATGCCGATCGACGGTGTGTCGTCAGTTGAGCGGGATAAAGAGTAAGGTGAGTTGAACAGCTACGAGGAAGGTGGATTTAAGCTTGTTGTAGTAGGTCGAAATGGAATGGAATTCTTTGAATTTATTGAAGAAAAACTCGATAGAGTTTCGCTCTAGGTAGAGAACGAAATCTGTTTTCGGTTGTATTGTTCTGTTGCGTTTTAGTGGAGTGAGCGTGGTAATTCCGCGGTCTGTCAGCCTGTCGATCAACCTGCTCGCATCACATCCTTGTCAACAAGGAAGGCATCTGGGTAGATGTTTTCTCGCAGTGGTTCCACCTGAGTGATATCGGCATCCTGATTCGGTGTGCTATCAAATTCCGCTGGATTACCAGAACACCGCAAATGGCGTGGATTTTTGTAGTCAGACCGCTCCAGATTGTCCGCAGGCCTGATCCATGCCCTTTTTTGAGGGCTCGGGCAGTGTGGTGATGCGCACGTAAAATCGTGCTGTTGATCTTACCTCTTTCATACCAGCGATGCAGACCCCGGGTGCATGTTTTTCCAGTCACCGAAGAGGGCAGGGAGGCCAGGCCATGGAAAGCCGGCACGATAGCAATACAGCGCCCTCCACGAACAGGCGGTTGCGCACAGCCGTGCCGCCGACATGACTTTCCCGACCGGGGGGATATCCTTTATCTGCTCTCGTTGGCCGTCGCGGAAGCCATGTCACCGCATCTACCAGCCTCCCAAAAGCGGACGAACAGAGAGGACGGAGGATAGAAAGTACAACCTTTATGCGCCATACAAAGGGCCTAGCTGACGACAGGCTATAGCATAACATGGCGTAATTTTGGTTCATGATACGGATCGAACACACGACGAAACAGGACATTCTATCTGAGATGACAAGAATACGTCTGCGGTTG
Source organism: Acetobacter senegalensis (assembly GCF_001499615.1). NCBI lineage: Bacteria > Pseudomonadati > Pseudomonadota > Alphaproteobacteria > Acetobacterales > Acetobacteraceae > Acetobacter > Acetobacter senegalensis. The sequence goes on from NZ_LN606600.1 coordinate 3,206,921, forward strand.
ACTGTCCTGTTTGCGTTTGTGAGTGGGGGGATGAGTTTATTCTCACCTTCAGCACGAACCGCGGATATCGCCACCCTGCCGGTGGTAACACCTGTCATATCATGCGAGGCGCTAGACAATGTCGATCTTGCGCCTACCGGCACATCATGGCGTCTGAGCCATGCGATCCGGCTGCGGGATCTGCTCTGGCAGGAGAGCGTGATCAGAATCATGTTCAGGGCGTCGGGCTTGCCAAACCGATATATGTCTTTTCTGGCACTTTGTTTTTATCATATCAGGTCCAGACGACACAGCCTGACCTAAGAACAGCGCATGTGTGTCACCAAAAGAAAATTAGGCTCAATCGACGTTCAGAGCTCCCACATAGCCTGCTTGCCGCTTTACAGGGTTCCGTATTGAGATACGGAGCAAGCAATGGTGATCGGAAGGGGCTTTGTTGCGCAAATACGGGGCAGGGATTCCCTGTCTGGAACCAGTTTGTTAGCTGAGTGTGATGAGCAAACCGACGCCGACGCGCTACCGAACGACGAACTGGTCCTCCTACCATTCGGCGCTGAAGAAACGTGGGTCTCTAACGGTATGGTTTGACCCGTGGATGAATTGGGAGGGCCTTCCGACTGGGCGTCGTGGGCGTCAGCCGGGTTATAGCGATTGCGCGATCCAGACCTGTCTGACGCTGAAGGTTCTGTTCGGTTTTGCCCTGCGACAGACGACGGGTTTTGTCGAAAGTCTTCTGCGCTTGGCCGGACTTGCGTGGTCTGTGCCGGATTTCAGCACACTGAGCCGTCGGCAGAAGTCCGTGACGGTCGATATCCCGTATCGCGGCTCAGAGGGCCCCTTGCGTCTCCTGATCGACAGCACCGGGATCAAGGTCGAGGGAGAAGGTGAATGGCATCGGCGCAAACATGGCGGTTCGAAACGTCGTATCTGGCGTAAACTCCATATCGGGATCGACGAAGGCTCAATGGAAATCAGAGCCGTAGAAATGACGGGAAACGAGATCGGTGATACTCCGGTTCTGCCGGTGCTTCTGGGGCAGATCCCCGATGAAGAGGACATCGCCAGCGTTACGGCTGATGGCGCGTATGATACAAGGACATCCATGAAACCATTGCCGAACGTCGTGCTCGGGCTATCATTCCGCCGCGGAAAAACGCAAAGCCCTGGTGCCCCACATGACCGGGGGCCATCGCCCGAAATGAAGCTCTGCGGACTTGCAGGCATCTCGGACGGGCTATCTGGAGACGGCGGAGCGGTTACCATCGACGAAGCCGCGTCGAGACGAAGATGCACTGCATCAAGCTCCTGGGACAACGTCTGACGGCACGCGATTTCGACCGCCAGATCACCGAAGTTCATATCCGTGTTGCTATCCTTAACCGGTTCACAGCGCTCGGAAGCCCTCTCACACGCGCAGTCGTGTAACGGAAGATTCTATAACGGCCTCGGCACGCCGATAAAATGAATTGTGCAACAAAGCCATCAGAAAGTAAGAATTGAGCGCAGTGAGTAGGGAGAAGATCACGGTGCTGCTGGCAGGAAAGGCGCGCAGGATCGGATAACCGTCCGTTCGTGAATGGATGTTTGTGGGTATTGCGATCTGGTGCCAACTGATGCGATCTGCTTGAATGTTACGGAAACTAAAAGCCGGCCTATCAATGCTTCAGGGAAATATGGCTTGATCACCTCCGTCTGGCGTTCAGAAAGTAAAAACACGTCACTGAGAGGTTGTTTGAGAAGCCTGCCAGATCGGTCTCGCGGGTCTTTTCGAAACTGAAAGCACTAAACTTTTGTCCCGATGGCCCAGCATTGCGCTTTCAGCCCCCCCAAACCCCTCGCTAGATCTCAGCTACTGACTTTTCAAACAACCCCTTCAGCTTCAGTTCCATAGGCAAGTCTGTGAAACACATAGGGCAATTCATTATAGCAGATTAACAACTCCAGCGCTTCGCGTTTTGGCAAACGCGATAAGACCGCTTTCTCCTTGAGACCAAATAAGATTGAAACCATCGGTGGCTTTATGAGCATGCCAGCGTTTCATGAAGTTGAGTAGGCCTTCTGCGTGGCCGATATATGTTGGTCTTTCGGGCTGATATGTCTCTTGCATCATTGCAGGATGAGCAGAATCTCCTGTTTCGGTCGCAGATGTTAATGTGACGGTCAGGTTTGTGATGATTTTTATGTCTTCCTTTTTACGACCTTGCGTTAATAGGCGGTGATGTATTTCATCTTTGAAATGGCTTGTATGTGTCATAGTAGGTTGGTCAGTAAATATACATGAAGCGTGGCATACAGCGAGTTTTTTTCCTGCCTCACTGATGTCGGTCCACGCTATCGGGATAGGACCGTACGGCGGTCGGGGGACGTCCAAGGGGCCCATGACTGAAAAATGTTTACCGACATGCTGGATCGGTTTGTTAAGGCAAGCGTCAACACCAGATCGTCCATTCTCGCGTATGATAATGGCTTCGGCAGACCAGCTATTCCAGAGTTTATTTGTCACGTCTATGAATTCACCTGCCCGTTCGTAAGGATCATTGTCTGTCACAATAGAATTATAATGTGCCAGTGTATCGTAACTGGATACGGGAGTTGCAATCCAAGCTGTGCGGCCATTGCTGATATGGTCAATGGCTGCAAGCCGACGGGCAACGTTATATGGTTCACTGCAGCTTGTTGGCACAGGGATAATCAACTTGAGTGTCTTGGTCATTGCGGCAAGAGCAGCTGACAACGTGTAGTTCTCGTAAGAAAACCCATTCTGTTTAGATAATTTTTGTGAAAAAGATTCTGGCTCAGCGCAGAGCAGGGCATCAAAGCCAGCCGCTTCAATAAGGCGAGCCTGTCTTGCCACGTTGGAGAAATTTCCGGGCCATGGACGGACGGTATCAGATTGAGGATTATTTGCGAGAACACATGTCAGATAAAGAGGGTTCATTGTATTGATCCTGACATCGCTTATGTAAAAGCTTTCAAATTGAAATGTTGACGCAAAGTGGCACCTGTATAGGCTCTTCGATATAGGCCGCGTTTTTGCAAGATCGGGATGACTTCATCCACAAACAGGATGTTGGCCGCTAGGGAAGGCCACATGAGCGTAAAGCCGTCACAGCCTTTGCCGGTAAACCATTCGCTTATAAGGTCCGCCATATCCATAGGAGTTCCTGCGTAAGCGAGATGAGCACCTTGCCCTAGAACTTGCCGGGGCGTGAGGCTATGCTTGCGGATAAGGTCAAGATAAAGGTCTGAGCGCCCCCGCATGCCATTGGTGCTTCCCTTGGGAGGTAAAAGTTCAAGGGGGACAGGCTCATCCTGAGGAAGTGTGGTGAGGTCAATTCCTACCATTTCCCGCATGCGGCTGGCGTTTCCCTGATCTGGGCCTGCGCGCGCGGCCAGAAGATCTTCAGCTTCTGAACGCGTGTGGCAAACAATTGGCATAAGGCCGGGTAGGATGTTGGCTTCGTGTGGCGCACGTCCCAGCGTGGCCATCCGCTGGTGTATATCTGAGTAAAAATCTTGTGCGACCGCGAGAATAGGCTGTGCAGTGAAAATAATTTCTGCCCAGCGCGCTCCAAAATCTCGTCCTGCTTGTGATGAGCCCGCTTGCATTCTTACAGGCTGACCTTGAGGAGACGGGGGCATGTTTATATCTCCCTTGACTGTAAACCAGTCCCCCTGATGATCAAGGGTATCTATTCTGTTCGTGTGTGTGCCAGACCATAAACGGGTGACAATCTGAACAACCTCATGGGCTCGTGCGTAGCGAGTATCATGTTCAAGGTGTTCTTTTTTACTGTAATTTTGAGAAACCTTGTCGACAGCCGTTGTCACCATGTTCCAGCCAGCTCGTCCATTACTGATGTGATCGAGGGACGCAAACAGACGCGCCAGATCATAGGGCTCGCTGTAGGTGGTGGAGACGGACGCGATGAGTCCGATATGGCGGGTCATGGTGGCGAGCGCAGAGAGCACCGTGAGTGGTTCCATGGAAAAACCGGCTCGATAGATATAAAAATCAGCCATGAACAAGGCGTCCATCAAGCCGCGTTCCGCAAGCTGGGCACGTTCTGCCAGTTGCCTGATATCAAATAACCGACAGGGACTTTCTCCTGGCAGGCGCCACGCTAAATCCAGCCAGTCGATGCATGAATTGAAGTGAATTTTTCTATCGCGCATGATTCATGCTTTCAGGCTTCTTCTTGTCAGATAAAGCAGATAAGGGGCGCCGATCATTGCGATAACAGCGCCGGTAGGGAGTTCAGCAGGTGCGATTATGACGCGGGCCAGGCAATCTGCTGCACCAACCAGAGCTGCGCCGATAAGGGGAGCGAGAAGAAGATTTGGTCGTGTAAGGTGGCCCACAAGTAATCTGGCCATATGGGGGGCGATGAGTCCGACATAGCCAATCGGGCCCGTGCATGACACGCAAAGGGATGCAACAGTAATGCCGATAGCGCCTGCAAGAAGGCGGGTTGTGTTAACATCAAGCCCGAGCCCGTGGGCACTTTGATCGTTTAGGCACAGTAATCCGATACGTTCTGCTATCAGCCAGACGCAGGGGAAAGCTACCACCAGTGTGGCAGCGAGAAGAGAGGTGGTTGACCACGATGTTCCATAAGGGCTGCCGATCAGCCAGATGAGTGGATTTCCTGTAAAGCGGGACTGAATGAGTAAGATCTGGGTGAACGCACCACACAAGGCAGCCACTGAAATACCGATAATACTAAGCCGTCCGGGAGAAAGACCCAGGTGCCACGCCATTGCATAGACAGCCCCGCCTGCACATAGCCCACCACACAGGGCGGAAAGACCGATTGCGTAAGGCGGAGCTGCAGGAACAAGAGCCAGCAGGAGGAGAGAAGCTGCTGCCGCTCCACCACTGACACCGACAACGCCGCTATCCGCCAAAGGATTGCGCAGCACGGCTTGAAAAAGCGTGCCTGCCAGTGCAAAACCAGCCCCCACCAAAAGAGCATTACATAAGCGTGGCAGACGAATATTCCATACAATACGCTCTGCTATACTCCCTTTTGCGCCATGAAGCGCTTGCAGTAATTGAGAGACTGACAGCGAATAGCCGCCGACCCATGCAAGTCCGGCTATCAGCAACAGGATAATCAGAGACAATATGAATATTGTGATAAGCCACAAGGGAGCGTACGTAATACGGGGGAGAGAAAAGCGAGATGTCTGTCCCTCATTCAGAATAACTCCACGGTCCCCGTGCGATTGGTGCAGAACCAGCCAAAGTAGGAAAGGAGCTCCAATCATGGCAGTAACCGCGCCAACTGGAGGCGTATCAGTCAAGCTGCCAAGTTGATAGGTCAACGTATCGGCCGCAAGAAGAAGCGATCCTCCCCATAAGATGCAGGCTGGCAGTATGATCGCGTGCCTTCTGATACCTGCCTGTTTGACCAGATGCGGCACGACAAGGCCGACAAAGCCGATTGGTCCAGTGACCGCAATGGTTATGCCGCTCAAGATCAAGATAAGAGCAAAGATTATACTACTAACCAGACGCGTTTTTTGGCCCAGTCCACGCGCTGCGTCACTGTCTAGCCGTGCGACATCAAGCTGGTGGGCCATGAGCAATGCAAGCAAGAGGCTTACGGTAATCCACGGCCACACAAGTTGCAGATTGCCCCATCCATTTTGTCGAAGTGAACCCGCGTTCCAGCCGATAATCTTACGAGACTGCTCTTCGTGCAGAATGAGAAGGGCCTCCGTTAGACCGTTAAGAGACATGCCGACGAGCAGGCCACTTAGCAGCATACGTAATGGAGGGGCGCTTCTCCCCCCTGCAATCAGCCCCACAAGAAGAACAGCACAAAGTCCGCCGCTTATAGATACAAGGAATGGGTGGTCGGCCATAAGGAGGGGTGCAAAAATAACAGCCAAGACGATAAATAGAAAACTGCCTGCGTGAATGCCCAAGAGACCAGGAGAGACAATCGGATTTCGTAGAATGCTTTGCGTCAGCGCGCCTGAGACAGCAAGAGCGCCTCCTGCGATACATCCCATAATGGCTCGAGGTAACCTGAACCCCAGAATGATGTCTGTTGTCAGATTTTTCTGGGTGTCAAAAAAGGCGTTAAGTATGGCTGAAAAATTGATGGAAGCTTCGCCTTGGGTGATATTGAGAGCAAATGTAAAGACGAGCGCCACTGCCCCACCTAAGAGTACGATGCATTCGCTTTGCCGCTGTTTGGTCATCATGATTGGAACGCAGAAACAACATCTGTCTGAAATAAACGTGTGCTCAGGGGAGCATTATGGATAAGACGATAAGGAATGGAATGTAGACGTTTTTCACGGACAAAGCGCAGATTACGCCAGATGGGAGTTTGAATAAGCCGCTCCATTCCTTTTTCGTTGAAGGGCATGTAAAGGAAGTCGGCATTTTCAAACTCCATAAGCGTTTCAACGCTGGTGACGGTAAATCCTTTCTCACGGTAGCGTTCATCATTGCAGGCATAGGAAAAGCCAAGCCTTTTCAATATTTGGGCGGGTAGGGCGTTCTGGTTGAACAGCATAATTTCCGCACCACGGGCTCCGGCGTTGATGTTGCCTAACACGACAGGTTTTGATGTGAGCCCAAGGCTCGCGAGCCTTCGGTATCCCGTGTCCAGCGTAGTATCGAGCATTTTGCAGAAATGGTCTGCTTCTGTTGCCCGCCCCACAAGTCGCGCAATGGTGCGCAGATTAGACAGCATGGTGTTGAACTGGTCAGAATGTCCTGACGGGTAAGATGCGAAAGCAGAAACGGGCGCAATCTCTTTTAGCAAGGAGAGATTTTTTTGAACATTGGTTATATTGCCCAGAATAAGATCTGGCTGCAGCGCCATGATCAACTCGATATTGGGACTGGAAGACAAACCGAGGTCCTGCACGGAATATGAGAGTTCAGGCGCTGAGTTTCCTGTAAATTTACGATAATTTGTCGGGCTGGTAACGCCAACAGGCTGTACGCCGAGGGCTAACAAAAATTCGATACTCTGCTGGTCTAATGCCACAACGCGGCTGGCGGTTTTGTCCACACACGTCTCGCCGAGATCATCATGTATGCAGAGATCTTCTGCTTTGGTATTGCAGAAGGGGAGAAGACTGAGGACCATGCTCCCCAGAATATGTCGTCTGTAATACGTCATGATGTCTTGTCCGTTCGCAGGGGAAGGAGACGACCGGGAATGAACCACGGACGACCGGTGGCTGAATCTGTGTGAATTTCAGCCTGTATGCCGAATACCTGTTCCAGTATCTTCGGTGTCACCACTCTGGAGGGCGTGTCATCTGCGTGAATTGTACCGTCACGTAGCGCAATGATACGATCAGAATAGCGTGCTGCCAGATTCAGATCGTGGAGCACCATGACAACAGTGCGTTGGTAATCCCGGTTCATGTGCTGAAGGAGGTCGAGCACCTCAATCTGATGGCTGATATCAAGATATGTGGTGGGTTCGTCCAGAAACAGAATATCGGATTGCTGGGCCAAGGTCATGGCAATCCAGGCCCGCTGACGCTGACCGCCCGAAAGCTGCTCGGCAGGGCGTGCAGACAGTTCCTTCACGGACGCCATCTCCATGGCCTGATCTATGGCCTGTTCATCTTCCTGAGAGCGCAGACCTGTAAAACCAAGATGCGGAAAACGACCTAAAGCAACCAGCTCTCGGACACTGAGCCCCTCAGGGACGAGAGGGGTCTGTGGCAAAAAGGAAAGGCGTCTGGCTGTGGCACGGGAACCGGTGTGACGGATTTCCTGTTCGTCAAGAAACGCCTTTCCATCTTTTAGCCGGATTTGACCGGCAAGAGCTTTAAGGAGAGTTGATTTGCCGGAGCCGTTGGGCCCGACGAGTGAAATCATAGTCCCGCACTCTATGGAGAGTGTGAGCTCCCGTATGACGGAGGTCGTCTGGTAGGCGATTTCGATCTTTTCTGCGCGAATAATGGGCATGAAGATCAAAATTTCATACCGATGGAACCAGAAATTGTCCGTCGGCCAACATAATCGCAATAACTGGAGCTCAGGCAGCCGCCAATGGCTTTGCGGTCTGCCAAATTCGTGGCCGAGAGCGTGAGTTTTAGATGTTTCCACGGAGATGGAACTGTCGCAAAATCATAGGAGATCATGCCGTCTACCAGGACATAATCTGGAATACGCATGGCGTTGGCGCCATCTGCAAACATCCGGCCCATGTAACGGGCCCCTCCGCCAATGGAAAGCCCCTTCATGGCACCGGACGAAAAGCGGTAGTCGAGCCAACTTGTAACCATATTGTTGGGAGTATCTGTAGGAATATTTCCCTGATAGCCGTCATTACTACGTGTAACCCGTGCATCCATATAAGTGTAGCCGATGGTTGCATTCAGTTCATTCGTCAGGCTGATTTTACCTTCTAACTCCACTCCTCTGACACGCACTTTTCCTGTTTGAACCGAGAAGTTTCCGCAATCAGAAAGCTGCGGTGCTGCCGAGCAGGTATGGGCATTATCCGCTGTGGTGACATTCGTGCGTTCCAGATTGAAAAGAGATGCAGTGAAAAGGCTGTTCAGCCCTTTCGGCTGGTATTTGGCACCTACCTCAATCTGCTTGCCCATGCTTGGTTTGAAGGCCTGATTAAAATAGTCGGTTCCGCTTGTAGGTTCGAATGAGGTTGAATAGCTTACGTAAGGTGAGAGGCCAAAATCGAATAGATAGACCAGGCCAACACGACCGGTAAAAGCATGGTCTTTTTGGGTGCTGTCGCTATTGGTCAGGTAGTTATCAGTTTTTGTTCTTGCCAAGTCCTGCCGCAAGCCAGCCAGAAGCCGCCATTTTCTGAATGCGATTTGATCCTGAGCATAGACACCATACTGCTCCTGAATAAGCGTGTTATCAGACCGCTTAATCAAGGTCGGGATCGTCAAATTACCGTAAGTTGGATGGTTTAGATCCAGATTAAGAGCCGCACTGGTACCCTGACTGGTCATATTGTCTGAGCTGAAAATACGATAGTCGAAACCAGCAACAATGGAATTATGTATTGGGCCAAGTGCATACCTGTAAGCCAGGCTACTATCAACTTCGATCCCCTCTGTTGTGGCAGTTTGATACATGGCTGTGCGGGAAATGGTCTTCTGGTCGGCAAGCAGGCTGCCGGGCGAGAGGGTGTGGGTGTTCGTATCCACGTACATCAACCGCGTATTCTGACGAAATTCCAAATTTTCGATAATTTTTTGATGAAAATCATAGCCAAAGGAGGCCTGTTTCCTGTTGTAGTCGCAGTAGGAGCGATCACACGTGTAAATGTAGCGACGGAAGCGGCCATTCACGTTGGGCAGGATGGTCCCTACAGACGGTAGATAACCGCTTGAGTTACCTTGGGGGTCGATCTGCAAATTGACCATGACGGTCAGCGATGTTTTTTGGGTCGGCGTCCATTTTAACGATGGTGCCACCGCAAAACGTTCTGGTGTGCCGTAGTCACCTTTAAGGCCCGCCTTGCGGGCAATCGCCTCAATACGGTAGGCAAAATGTCTATCCCTCAGCGTGCCTCCAACATCCACATTGCCTTCATAAAGATTGTAGGCACCGATATTGATGCGGCCACTCTGGAAAGTTTCTCCTGTGGGACGCTTGGTGACCATATTAATTAGGCCGCCTGAGCCATTCTGACCATATAAAACAGACGCAGGACCTTTCAGCACTTCCACACGTTCAAGGAAGTAAGGATCCACTTGGGCAACAGCAAGCGTACCCGAGGGAGTTAACTGTAGGCCATCCTGATAAATATTGTTGATGCTGTAAAAGCCACGAATACGGATGCGATCAAAATAGGTCGTGCTAGGCTGAACACCGCTCACCACGCCAGGAGTGTAGCGTAGAGCGTCTGCTAATCTCTTGGGCTTGAGGCGCTCCATTTCCTCGGCAGTGATGACGTTGATAGTCTGAGGCGTTTCTATCAGAGAGGTGTCCGTCTTGGTCGCTGTGGCACTACGTTTGGCAACAAAACCTTGCACGGGGCCCCACGCAGACTCACTCGATCCCTTCACGGAGACAGGACCAAGCGCAATGGCGCCATCGGGCGTGTAAGCTGCAGTATTTGTGGGATCCGCCATAAGGGCGGCGGCATTTGTCGAGATAATACGGGCACGGAGGCCGGTACCGGAAAGCAATGTTCTAAGTGCTTGCGATGGAGGCATTACCCCGGAAACGGGGGAGGACATTTTGCCTTGCGCCAAAGAAGACGAATAACTGATCTGCCATCCAGTTTGGCTTAGAAACGCATTTATTGCTTCTGGAAGAGGTTGGGCAGGAAGCGAAAATTTTTCGCTTTTTTCTACGGCGTGTCGTCAGTTAAGCGCTGAGTATGGCACGTGAGGGTTGTACTTTGTGGCGTCCTGTGCTGACTGTTTTCCCGATTTTGTGGGAGAGCAACAGATGCGGCGCTACGGTTTACGCAACGATCAGTGGGAACGGATAAAAGACCTTCTCCCCGGTCGTGAAGGTCATGTCGGCGGCACAGCAGCGGACAACCGCCTGTTCGTGGAGGCCGTGCTGTATCGCTATCGCGCAGGCATTCCATGGCGTGATCTTCCTGCCCGTTTCGGAGACTGGAAAAACGTGCATCGGCGTCTGCGCCGCTGGTGTGAAAGCGGTGTTATTGAGAGGATCTTTCGCCATCTAGCCGCGGATCACGACAATGAATACATGATGATCGACAGCACCATTGTCCGGGCACATCAGCATAGTGCCGGAGCCCTCAAAAAAGGGGCGCGGATCAGGCCATCGGACGATCACGAGGCGGGTTGACGACAAAGATCCATGCCATCTGCGACGCTCTGGGCAATCCGGTGGAACTCGGCATCACACCGGGGCAGGATGCGGATATCAGCCAGGCGGAACCGATGCTGGAAAACATCGATCCGGATGCCTTCCTCGCCGACAGGGCGTATGACGCGGACAGACTGATTGATCGGCTGACACAGCGCGGGATTACTCCGGTCATCCCGCCGAAACGCAATAGAACAACCCAACGGGAAACCGACTTCGCTCTCTACCGCGAACGGAACCTTGTCGAGCGGTTCTTCAATAAACTCAAGCAGTTCCGTGCTATCGCAACACGCTACGACAAGCTGAAATCGACCTTCCTCGCAGCCGTGCAGTTCGCTTCAATCATTATCCTACTTAACTGACGACACGCTCTAGATTTACCGTTGATAGTGGCGCTCCTTGCGCTGTTGCCTGTGCGCAAGCCTGTTGTGGTTCCAAGGTAACAAAGGCGCAGCTTAAGAGAGAAGGGGTGAGCAAAGCGTGAATTAAGTATCTGTGGTGACCAGTTTGCCCGTAAGTTGCTACGCCCATTACGTTTCCGGAGCTTTTTATCACTATTTACACCTTTTTTCTGGCGATTTTCCTGCGTTGTCCGGCACGCAAGTTTCGTTCTTTCATCTCCTTGACGTTTCAGCTGCACTAAGTCGGAAAAAAAATAGCGATATTTTTGAGTAGACGTTGCGAGGTTGGCAACGCCACGTGACATCAATGTGTCGCTCCCTATTTTTTTTGATTGCAATTAATAATCACAATCAATAATGGGTGCAGGGTATTCGGGAAAGTGCACCTGTTATTTCTCAGGGTAGTTTGCAGGGTGGGAGTATGAGCGGATGTCTCCGGCGCTGAACGTTATCTTCAGATTGCGCCGCCAGTCTCTTATTCTGTCGTTGTTAAGGATTGTAAGAGATCCACATACGGCTGAAGATCTGGCGCAGGAAGCCTATATTCGCGTATGCCGAGCGCTAGAGGCTGGAGGTGTGGAGCGTGTGGAGCCCTTCCTGCATCAGACAGCCCGTAATATCGCGTTTGATCATCAGAGGCGATGCAAGGCGCGTAGAAAAATAGAAGCAGTTTCGCTTGATGATCAAATGGTGGACATTATTGCAGATGACACACCGTCCGTTGAGCGGATATTGCAAGACCGGCAACGGTTGAAACTGCTCCGGCAAACGGTATCCCGGTTGCCACGTAGAACACAAATTGTAATGCATCTGAGCCGTATAGAAGGGTGGACTAATCGCAGGATTGCCGCCCATCTAGGGGTCTCTGAACGTACCGTATTTAACGATCTGAAAATGGCGCTGGCGCATTGTGTTGAGCAGATGGGCGGATTTGATGGTGATTGATCTGTCGTTTCAGATTTTATTTTCTTTGCCTGTTTGTGAAGTGGGAAGCGTCTAAGGTATAATACTTCCTGCACGCAGCACGAATTACGGGCATTGGATAGGTTTAAGTGGAACAGGACAATTCATCCAAGGACAGGCTTGACAGCGAAAGCATGGATAATGTCAAGCTGCAGGACGAAGCATTGGAATGGTTTGTAAGGTTACGCGGTCAAGAAGTAGATCAGCCAACGCTCCATGCTTTTGAGCGCTGGCATGGCCGTAGTTCCCGTCATGCTCAAGCATATTTAGTTATTGAGGCAATGTGGCAATCCAGAGCTTTCGAGAATGCCATAGGTGAGTTTTCCGAGGTTGCAGGTATAGAGAAGATTCACAAGCAAAAATCCAGGCGTGGCAGGCCATTAAAACAGTACGTCTGTCTGGCCGCTGCTGGGCTCGCGACTGTAATGGTATGTGTATGGACGCTTCCTGAGGTTATTCTTCACTGGCGCGCGGATTATGTTACGGTCGCCGGACAGCAAACTGGTATTGTTCTCCCAGATGGCTCAAAAATGACGATGAATACAGACTCTGCTGTAGCGATCAATTTCCATGATGGGCATCGGGAGGTAACTCTTTTGCAAGGAGAAGCCTTTTTTGATGTCCGGCATGATGCCGTGCATCCATTTCTGGTAACTGGACCATTTGGTATTACAAAAGTTACAGGAACCGCTTTTTCCGTTAGGACTGATAGGCAGCAAGATCGCGTTATTCTGGAACGCGGGCATGTTGATGTGCGGTTGCGTAGTGGAGACGGAGGGCACACGCAGCTTGATCCTGGGGAAATGGTGACAGCATCTTATCAGCAACTTTCAGGAGTAACGAAGTCCGATCCATCTATAGCTTTGGCGTGGCGTAATGGTCGTCTTGTTTTCGATGCTCAGCCATTTACGGATGTTGTGCATGAGTTATCCCGTTACTACTCTGGAAGAATTTTCATTATAAAGAGTGGGCTTGAAAAAAGTCTGGTTAGCGGAAATTTTAGATTAGCTGATATAGAAAGCGCGTTTCGCGCTCTTTCCGAGTCCTGTGGGGTCACAATTACATATTTACCAGGCGGTACAATTCTTTTCCGTTAATTTTGATCTTTATTATATGATAAAAATCGAAAACTATTCTACATAAATTCTGCAATTGGTGGCTTTTTGATTACCATATGGTCGGGGGCAGATACGTGAGGAGGACTCCAAGCGCTTTGAAACGGGTAATATGGAACCACCCACGCGAAATTCTGTAATTTGACGACACGCCGCAGTAAGGGCCCGTGCCACTGTGTAGAGGCCTTGGTTCGTGGTAAAACGCCTCACTTTGGTTAAAATGCAGAGTGTGCAACACCAAAACGGACCATCGTTTTACGTATCTCGAAACAGAAAACATCCCGACAGAATTTCATTAATTGTTCTCTGGTTTTTTTAAGTTCAGTTTTTGAACAAGAAAATCCATTATATGATTACGAAGATCCGAATAGCCTTTCTTGTGATGTATTTCTGCCCGTGACCTCTCCTTGGGGAGGGGGTTCTGAACAACTTCCGCTATGTGTGCGTTTGGCCCTGAGCTCATTAACAAAAGGCGATCAGCTAAAAGAATGGCTTCGTCGATATCGTGAGTAATCATGAACACGGTTTGGTGTGTTTGTGCGCAAATATTCAGGAGTTCATCTTGAATTACGCCACGTGTGAGAGCGTCAAGCGCACCGAAGGGTTCATCCATCAGCAGCAGTTCCGGCGTTGTCGAAAAAGCACGCGCTATGCCCACACGCTGTCGCATACCGCCAGAAAGTTCTGATGGGCGCTTATGCATGGCTTCTTTCAGACTGACCAGCCCCAGATAATGTTCCGTCATGTTTTTCACGTCACCGCGCTGCATGCCAGGATGGCGGGCCCGTATAGCCATGGCAACATTTTGCTCAACCGTCAGCCATGGCATAAGGGCATGACCTTGAAACACAACGCCCCGATCAAGTCCTGGCCCTCTGATCGTATGGCCATTTATTGAGACTTGCCCCGAAGAGGCACTTTCAAGGCCAGCCAGAATGTTGAGGATTGTACTTTTTCCACACCCAGAATGTCCGATCATGCAAACAATTTCGCCATGATCAATACTGAATGAAATATCTGAGAAAACTGGCGCACCGCCTTTTGTGTAGCGTTTCTCGAGGCTATTAACAACGACAAGATGGTCGGGCTTATTCAGCTCATTCTGCATAACTGACGCTCCGTTGAAGAGCTGCGAACGCTGTATCCAAAATCATTCCTGTGACACCAATGAGTAACACAGCAAGAATAACATTGGAGAGTGAAAGATTATTCCATTGGTTCCAGACAAAATACCCAATGCCAGAACTCCCGACGAGCATTTCTGCTGCCACAATCGCTAGCCACGCAATACCGAGCCCAACACGCATACCCGTGACAATGGTTGGGGCCGCTGCTGGAAAAATGATAAGCCGTAAGCGTCTAGCCCAACTCAGTTCCAGTGTGCGCGCGACGTCAAGCCACTCCTTTCGCAATCTGCTGACACCAAAAGATGTGTTGAGTAATATCGGCCAAATGGAACAGATGAAGATTACAAAAATACCGCATTCTTCGGCATCTTTAATGGTGTAAAGAGCAATTGGCATCCATGCCAGTGGTGAGATGGGCCGCAGAATCTGAATAAATGGATTTAGCCCGGCCCGTAAAATGGGCAGTTGACCTAATAAAAGACCTAAAGGAACGGCAACAATCACAGCAAGCCCATATCCGATAATAACCCGGTAAAGCGACGCGCCTAACTGCCATCCAATTCCGCGGTTATTGGCATTTGTGTTATGAAAGGGTGATTTCAATTCTTGCCACGCATCGACGGCAAATTGTCTTGGAGAGGGGAAGTTGTGGCTAGCCTGCTGTGTTGCGGGTGTATGGCCCATCAACATCTCATATTCTGCATTCTGTGCCGAAGAACTTCCAACATGAGTCTCAAACGGGAGTGTCAGGTATTGCCACGCCAGCAACAAAGCTAAAGTAAGGAGAGCGCTGAGTGCAAAACCTTTTAATTTATCAGTTCTCCTCATCATGGTTTGGTACTCATTACTGGTGAAGGTAACTGCGGAGGAAAAGTTTCTCCTAAAATCTTAAATGCCGGGTAATTATTGTCGTCCGGTAATGGAAGGTCAGCTAAAGCGAGGGCGGACGCTTGATGGCGAACATCAGGCAGAAGAAAAACCTGTTCCACAGTTTTTTGGCTATCAACAGCGGGAGGAATGTAGCCCCAGCGTTGCATTTGTTTCATCATCCACAATCCAGAAGAATAATAGGGAAAGGGGCTAAACTCAGCACGATGTGGATTGTCCTGAACTTTTCCCAGACCGTCGGCATAGTGCCCGGTTAGTCCTTGCCGAATGACCAGTTCAGAATGGTTCAGGTATTCTTGTCTGGAAAGGATCTGCGCGGCTTCAAGGCGATTTTCCATTTTATGCATGAAGGCGGCAGCGCGGATCATGGCACGCTGTACCGCAGCATAAGCGTTGGGATTTTCCGTAATAAACTCTTCTGTCATGCCAAGTGCGCAGCAAGGGTGACCATCCCATATCTCGGCGGTCAGAATATGTAAAAATCCGATTTCCTCTATTATTGCACGTTGATTGAACGGCTCCGGGCCTAGAAAGCCATCAATATTTCCGGCGCGGAGATTCGCGACCATCTCTGGCGGTGCAGTTACACGAAGTGTCACATCATGATCATGGTCCAGGCCGTAGTGGGAAAGGTAAGCCCTGAGCATGAGGTTATGCATTGAAAATTCAAAAGGAATTGCAAAAGTCATTCCTTTCCAATTTTGTGGATCGCGACGGTTTCTATGCTTTAGTGCTAGTGTAATGGCTTGCCCGTTAATATTTTGCATCGTGACAGCACGAACAGGGTGCGGGGCGTGTCCGGCCCCTGTTGAAAGAGCAAGAGGCATGGGAGAAAGCAGATGCGATGCGTCAAAATTACCGTTCAGGAGGTTATCCCGTATAAGAGCCCAACCTGCGGTTTTTTTCAGATCAACTGTAATCCCTTCATCCTGAAAAAAACCTTTTGCCTGCGCCATAATAAGCGGTGCTGCACAACTGATCGGCACAAAACCAATTTTCAGAGTATTTTTTTCAACCGGACGTTTTGTCGCGGCAAGTGAGGGTGCCGCTGTTCCAAGGAGTGCTGCGCCTAACGTGCCAGCTATGAAACCTCTGCGGGACAAGCCATGTAAGCCACCACATGGGCATGGAAGAACGGGAACAGCCGTTGTACACGCCAAGCTGGATGACCCTGTTTGCAGCAAAGAGCGATTTGGATTTGGTTTCATGCAGTCAGGCTTTCAGCGTTGCCGTAATGATGCCGCCTTGCTTCTGCTGCATAAGCAGTCGGAAGGGTGTCGCCTCCACAACATCCCATTCGGCCCTTGGGTCAGGTGTACCCCTTAATTCCAACGGCATAATCCGGCTTTTCAGGCGAATGGGAGGGCTGGTATGCTGATAACCAGCGTGTGGCAGGCCCAGAAGAGAGTGCGCAATGGCATCGGCTTGAGCGGCGATTGGTGCAATATACCGGCATGTCTGCCCATTCAGGCTGATGCAATCTCCCAAAGCATAAATTGATGGGTTACTTGTCCGAAGTGTTGCTTCGTCAACAATAATACCCTGTTTGGTTTTAAGGTTTGCCATATGGGCTAACCTTAAATTAGTTTCCAGGCCGATCGTGGAAATAACAATCTCAGCGTCGCACTTGTTTCCTGATGAGAGAATAATAGTTTTACCAGCAGGGGAAGGTTTAACAATATCAACTGTTGTATTGGTTATGATTGTGACACCACATTGGCGCAAGCGTTGCTGCAACACCATTCCTGCCTGGGATGGAAGAAGAGTTTCAAGCGGGTAGGGGCCTTGAGTGATGAGCGTAACATCATGCCCAGCCGTTGCCGCATCTTCTGCGAGTTCACAGCCAACCAGTCCTGCGCCAATAATGACAATACGACGCGATTGTGAGCCGATTTGCGCGCGGAGCCCTAACCAAGCATCAAGCGTGTTGATACGCCAAACCATGTTGGCGGGAAGGGAGGGCAGGGAAATAGGTCTGGCACCTTGCGCCAGCACCAAGCTTTTGTAACGGAGCGTACCGCGTGTAGTACGTAAGCTCCGCCGTGAAGCATCCAGCCCGACTGCTACTGTCTCGGCCATCAGGCGAATATTCAAACGGGCCGCAGCCTGCAGGCCTGTTTCTTTGCGGAGTTTTTTCGTGTGTCAGGTTGCGGGAGAGAGCGACTGAAAGTTCAGGCTTTGTATAAATATCGCCGGAACAGGCGGTCACCAGCGTGATGGGTACCGTTGCATCCAGTTCACGCAGTTTTCGGGCTACACTCCACCCTGCTGTGCCGCCCCCAAGAATAACAATGGAATCAGTTCGCGATCGTGTAATCACCGGTGCCACGATAGGTTGCTGCGCAGAGGGTGAGCTTGGACTGTAAAGCTCGAAATCTGCTTTTGTGACGCCGCATAACGGGCAATACCAGTCATCAGGAATATCTTCAAAGCGCGTGCCGGGCGCTATGCCACTATCCGGATCCCCTTTTGCTTCGTCATAAATCCATCCGCAAATTGTGCAGATATATGTTCTGACAGAAAGATCTTCTGGAAGCCTCGGGGATGAAGGTGTCATGATGGCAACTCTTCCTTGGCGAGTTGCGTCATTTCTGACCGCAAATGCTTGATGGCAGGTGTCACGATTGCGACGAACTGGGCTTCCCGCATTCTCCTTTGCGGTGCTGCACTGCTTAGATACCCACGTGCCCCCTGATGCAACAACGCTGATTGCGCCGCACGCAAGGCAAGTTCAGATCCCTGCTCACGGGCATCAAGAATATTCAGAAAATAGTCTTTCCCCGGATTTTTTGGAATTCGCGCCAGTTTCAGAACGCGCTCAAGCAAATCATTCAGTTCTGCTTGAACGGAATCAGGACGATCTTCCAGATACTGATTCACGTGGCCCAACGGCCTCTCAACAGCACGCATACTGTCGATAGCACCCTGAATGATCCCGACAGCCATGCCACACTGAAGCAGGAGAAACGGAATTCTAATATGTTGCAGCAGGGCTCCCGCCGGGGCAGCGATAACGTCCCGATCAGGAATAAAATGGTTTTCCAGCCGAATACCCCAGGTGCTGGTTCCTTCCATGCCTGAAAAATGAGGGCATTTGAAAAGCATATCCGGTTTATCAAACCGAAGGAGAAAAAGCACTCTCTCAGTTTCATGACCATTCAGGCTTGCAACGGCTCCGCAATACTGTCCAGGTGCAATATGGCTAACCCAAGGGAGTGTACCGCTTACGGTATATCCACCTGAAACAGGGGTGGCGTGTAGGGCAATTTTTTCAATTCCCGCCTGCGCCTTGATGGGGTTGGAAAGAGCTGTTCCGCCGAACCGTTCAGCCGCAAGATGTTGCCTGAGCAATGTGTCGTGCAATGCTGCTTCAGGCGCTGCAGTAAGATAAAGTGCACAGGCCATGTGGCACCACACAAGAAAGCCAGTCGAGCCGCATACACGCGATACTGAAGCTACTCCCTGGATAGCTTGGACGAGATCTGGGTTTGCCCTGTTGGAGAAAGGAGAAAACAGCCCTGCATCTGCAAGGTCTTTTAGAATATCAAGCGGATAATAACCTTCCAGATCAATTTTGACCGCAAGTTCTGTCAGGCGATCAGTAGCAATCTGGTTAATTCTGCCCAGCACATTGTTCCCTTCTTTGCCAGCAAAGTGCGGTGCTGAGGGGCGCATATCAGGTGATGACTTGGAGAGGTGCTGGGTCATGATTATGGTTCAGTCGGTCAAGCTGACGGTCAGCGGAACCGGGTTGCGGAGTGTGTTGGCGACCGGTGAGAATGTATTGGCATGTGCGACAATCTCGTCGAGAACAGCGCGTGGTGCATCTCCTTCTACGTTAACGCGGACGCGAACCTGCTTGAATCCCATTTCCTCAGGTTTACGGTCTGCACCACCCGCGCCCCAGGCGGCTGTATTTCCAATGTCGCCTTCCAGCCAGAGCTCAAGTTTGCTCAGCTTGACCTGGCGGTATGTTGCAACGGCAGTAATGCCGACTGCCAGGCATCCGCCAAGGGCCGAAAGTACGATTTCACCCGGGGCTGGCGCGGTATTCTGGCCGAAGAGATGCAGGGGTTCATCAACGACAACCGGCGCGTGGTCTCCTACATAACTGAGAGTCCGGTATTGTCCTTCGGTCACTGTATGAACCTTATTAGTCCCAAAATTATCAGGGTTCGCTTTGCCTTTTTCAGCAAATTTAAGAAGACCATCCCGGTCAATCGGACGAAGATATGTGGTTACAGTTGATGTTTCAGGCATTTCCCACTCCGTAAATAACGATCAAAAACGTTATTATCATTCCATATCGTTATTTATGGGTATACCGGTCAGTCTATGTCGTCAACAACCAAATTGCGTGATAGGAAAAGACCATGGATCACACTCTTTCTCTTCTCCTGCCGACCTATGCGCCTGAAACAGAAGGTTCCGCTTCAAGTCGGGATGCCGGGGATGCACTCGTCACGGCTGCTATCTGGCTGTTCTGCAGGAACGGCATAAAAAACACTGGCGTCGAAAAAATCATCTCTCGCGCAGGTGTCTCAAAGATGACGCTTTACAACCGCTTTTCGACCAAAGAAGGGTTGGTTGCAGCCGCCGTGGAGAAGGAAGCTCAACAGTGGAGAGATTGGCTTTTTTCATATGTAAATGGCGGAGAGGCTGATCCGCACTATGGGCGGATACCGTTGGTTTTTACGGCTTTGTTCGAGTGGTTTTCACGGAAGGACTATTTCGGTTGCCTGATCATGAAAGCAGCGATTGAATTTGAAGGAGAGTCTCCAGAAATCACGCGGATATTTAATGCGCATAAAACAGCAATGAATGGGTTTCTGGTCGATTTATGTGAGGATGTAGGTTTAAGAGAAAGTAATGTCCTTGCATCTATGTTAATGACCCTCATAGATGGAAGCATTATTAAGTCTCTTCTTGCAAAAGATCCGAGGTTCGGTTTGGAGGCGGGAGCAATGGCAAAAATCATACTTGATTCATTTTTGATTGCGCCAATATCCACTGAATGAAACTGTCGATATGTCTTTTCTTGTTCAGAGGGGTAGAAAGAAAATAACCTCGTCTGCTTTTTATTGGCTTATTATTCAAAACAATAACCTGATCTGTTTTTACTAAATCATCAATCAGAGGCCTCCAGCCCAGTGCAATGCCTTGGTTCTGTAAAACTGCTTGAAGTAAGAGTGGGTAATTTCCAAAGAAAAGGCCATTCTTTGAATATGACTTTAAAGAGCATGATGCATCGACCGCTTGAAACCAGTCTGCCCAGGTAAACCACTGGTGGTCAGGGCCGCTTAAATGTAAAAGCTTTGCTTCAAGCAGATCGTGTGGATGGTTAAAAGGGCCGGCTATCTTCAAATACACTGCACTGCAGATAGGAACAATTTCTTCCTGAAATAGGCAGATAGTCGATATATCGTGTGTTTGCGGCTTTTCCCCGAAAAGAATGGAAACATCATGCAGGGTGTTTCGATGGTCTATCTTGGCATCTCGTCTAGCTTGTGTTGTCAGGAGGCTGACATCAATGTCTGGATGTTTTTCTTCAAAGTCTGACAAACGGGGCAAAAGCCAGTTTGCTGCAAATCCGTAATCGGTCAGAATTGTTAGTGTTTCACGAGAACTGCTGCCGTGAATTATTTCCATGGTGCCATATAACTGAGTCAGCACATCAGTTGTCGTCGTATGTAACATTTGGCCGTAGCGGGTGGCTGAAACGCCCCTATGGCGTCGCTCAAACAAGACAACTCCTAAAAGCTTTTCCAGTTGCGCAACCTGCTGGCTGACTGCGGGTTGGGTCATGCCAAGCTCAAGTGCCGCCGTGCTGAAGCTGCCACATCGACCGACAGTCTCAATCAGGCGAAGTGAGCGTAACAGATAGTCTGCTTGATTCGGTGTCATAAGGCGTGCTTATACAACATATATAAACGTAGATACATCAAAAACAACGAAATTAATGGTTTATTTTGAACAATTAAAACTATACGAAATAGTGAAAAATGATAACGGAAAGAGAGACAGTGACACAAAGCGTTCCGCTGAATTTTCTGGTTGTGGTGGCAGACCAGCTCACGGCCCTTGCGTTGCCTGCCTACCTTGGAGGACGTGACCCTTCACCTGCAAAAGTGCCAAACCTGAACCGTTTGGCAGAACGTGGTACCTTTTTTACCAATGCGTATACGGTTAGCCCCTTGTGTGGGCCTTCTCGTGGTGCGTTCATGACCGGCCTTATGCCCTCTAAAAGCGGTATTATAGATAATGGCAGTGAATGGCATTCAGACATTCCAACGTTCGGCCACAGGCTGCGAGATGCCGGATATCAAACCATTCTTGCGGGAAAGATGCATTTTGTCGGCGCGGATCAACTTCATGGTTTTGAAGAACGGCTGACAACGGATATTTACCCGTCAGATTTTACCTGGGTGCCAGACTGGCAGAACAAGGAAGACCGGCCAGACTGGTACCATTCCATGGATTCCGTTCTGAATGCCGGACCAGTGCTGCGAAGCAACCAGATTGATTTTGATGAAGAAGTTGCTTTTGCGTCGCGGCGGAAGTTGTTCGACCTGGCTCGGCAGAGAGACGACAAACGACCGTTTTGCATGGTTGTGTCTTTTACTCATCCGCACGACCCGTTCAATATTACACCGGAATGGTGGGATTTGTATGCAGAAAGCGATATTCCTCTGCCTCGGGTTCCAGATTCAGTAGAAAAACACCCCGCCGAAGAGCGTATTCGTGCGGCATGCGGAATTGATGCGCAACGTCCTTCCGACGCTGATATTCTGCGTGCAAAGCGTGCTTACTATGGCGCTATTTCTTACATTGATCATCAGCTTGGGCAACTGGTCGATGTATTGCGCCAAACAGGCTTGGACAAAACCACCGCCATCATTTTCACCAGTGATCATGGTGAAATGCTTGGTGAGCATGGGCAGTGGTATAAAATGTCCTTTCGAGAAGGGGCCAGTCGCATCCCGCTTCTTGTCGTTCTCCCGGAAGGGACGTCACGGCATGTCGATCAGGCTGTTTGTCTGGCTGATGTGGGCGAGACAGTCTGCGGGCTGGCAGGTGCGCCGTCAGCCCCAGGAGTAACAGGCAGAGATTTGACGCCCCTTCTTAAAGGCGAGAAGGCTTGGGCGGATGAAGTGTTCGGTGAATATCTTGGAGAAGGGACATTTGAGCCAACTGTCATGATCCGTCGTGGCAAATGGAAATTTCTCTATACGCCGCACGACCCTGATCAATTATATGATCTGGTGGATGATCCAGATGAAGTAAGCAATCTTGCACATCTGTCGGCTTATCAGGACAAGGTAAAGGCTTTTCAGGCCGAAGCTCTTCAACGGTGGAATTTTGATCAGCTTCGTCAAACTGTAGTGCTAAGTCAGCAAAGGCGGGCACTTGTAAAACGTGCCTTGGCGACAGGCCGCTGTACGGCGTGGGATTATCAGCCCCCGGCTAACGCACATCGTGCCTATATCCGCCATCATAAACCTTTGGAACAGCTTGAAGCAGAAGCCCGGCTGTTACCACAGGGTATTGGGTAATATCACCATGATATTCTATCGCCTTCCTTATCGCGCCTCCTTCGCGTTTGTCATCTCTTTGGGAGCAACATGCGCTGCGTATGGCGCAGAAACAGAGCCTCATCCGATTTTTGTCGCTTCCAGCGGGAATGTGCAAAAGAAGAGTAGTCAGAAAGATGATACTCGTGTTGCGGCCCAACGAAAGAAATCGTCAACTTTGGAGGAAGTTACAGTACGTTCCAACAGAAGAACGCAACAGGTTGCCAATACACCAGCCTCTGTTGTGGCCCTGACAGGCAAGACACTTCAGACAACAGGTGTGCGGGATGCGCTTTCGTTGGCGCGTGATATTCCTGGGTTGATGGCAGAAAGTACATCTGGCTCGACAAACCCGCGTTATCGCCTGCGTGGTATTGGTACAAATGATTTTTCAGCCAACATGACAACAGCCGTTGGTGTTTCTGAAGATGAAGTGTTTCTGGATAGCGGTGCATCTCAAGGAACGCCAATTTATGACCTGGACCATGTAGAGGTTTTTCGTGGTCCGCAAGGAACGTTGCAAGGCAAGAACACAACTGCTGGAATGGTTTCTTATTATACCAAAAAGCCAACCAATGCTTTGGATGGTTATGTACGTGGTACTGCCGGAAATTATGGTCTGTGGGGCGAAGAGGGGGCTATTGGCGGCCCAATTATAAAAGATAAACTGATGGCCCGTTTCGCCATAGTGAATAGACGTATGGATGGTCAGTATTATAATGGTACGCATAAAAACCCGACGGGTGGTTATCAATATTATGATATGCGTGGGCAGATCCTTGCAAAGCCAGTTGATAATTTCTCCATTCTGATCAAGGCCCATCTTGGGCGGAACAGAACGGAAGTGCCTATTGATCATGTCGGGCTGCTGGAGGGGGGAACAGATGCGCAAGGGTATGCTCAAGCCTCCCGACGAAATATCCAAAATAATGGGCGTACGGATGCGACAACCCGGCGGGCAGGGCTTTCTGTCAATGCTCGCTATGAGTTTGAAAGCGGTTGGAGCCTGAGCAATATTTTCGCGCTGGAATGGAACCATTTCAACGTTTTCTCAGATGATGATGCCAGTCCGGCTTCCGTTGATTATCAGGAAAATATTGGTGGTGTAGCGCGTGTTTTGAGTAATGAAATTCGTGTTGCATCTCCACAAAACAGGAAAATACGCTATATTGGGGGCGTTTATTATTTGCGGAATATGACGCAATCTTCCAGCCAGCAGCCTCTTTATAGCCCGATTGACTTTGGTGTGAATGGTAACGCTTCCAGCTTTAATATCAATACGCAGGATGCTGCGGTTTTTTCGGCTTTGTCCTTTGATCTGACGCGTCGCCTCACCCTTGATATTGGGGGCCGCTTTACGTCTGAAACCCGCACCGCCAATGGTGAAGCGTGGGCTTACAATACATTGAGTACAAACCCCTATTATACGGGAAATCGGGCACTTACCTATATTAATACCAACACAGGCACGTTTATTGACCCAGCTACCGGCCAGAGTCTTAGCGGTCCACCCCTGAAGAAAACGTTTAATCGAGACAGCGAAGATGCAAGCCTGAAATATCGGTTTGCGCATGGTGTTATTGGCTACCTGCGTTATGCGCGTGGTTTTCGTACGGGTAATTACAATACATATGTTGCAACGGCATCAGACTTCAGTCTGTATAACCCCGAAGTGCTGACTGATTACGAAGGGGGGATAAAGGCTCGGCTATGGCAGGGCAAGGCTCAGCTTAACCTTTCCGGTTTTCATTATGATTACAACAACATGCAGGTTACAATTCTGCAGAATACCGGTACACACACAACAAACGCTGCGCGTGCTGTTTCCAATGGTTTTGAATTTGAAGGGCAGGTACGCCCAGTTGAAAACCTGTTTGGCTCTTTCGGTGTGTCCTACCAGGATGCGCATTACACCAATTTCCGTAATGCGAGTGCGCCGACACCTTTCAATGGTGGGAACCCTGTCAATCTGTCCGGGCAGCCGTTGGAACGTGCGCCTCATGTCACGACCAATTTCTTGTTGAGTTATAAAATTCCCGTATCCTTTGGTGATTTCACAATCCAGACTGATTGGCGTTATACAAGCCGTTATCGTTTCCAGGCCTGGTCTGATGTGCATCCCTCAACACCAGCCGCTTTTCTTGCTTCACCTCAAACACTGGCGTTAGTGCGGAAAGCCTTTTCCCAAAAGCCTGTTATTACCGGAAATGTAAGACTTGCCTGGCATTCCGTTGATGAAAAAACAGAAGTCGCCGTCTGGCTGCACAATATTACAAACCAGATGACTTATACAAACGCGTTTGGTGAATTCTTCAACCGTAATATCAGCCGCTACCCAGGTGATTTGCGCTCCTTTGGCTTTGAAGTCATGCGGTCCCTGTAATGGCTTTGGGGGAAACACGTAAAATTGGTTTCATAACCTTGGCTGCTATCAGCGCTGCAGACTGTGCCGCGCATAGTATGAACTCATTAGGTCCATTCGCGGTTGGGGAGTTGATAAAAAGTGGCCAACTGACTACGGCACAGGCTGGTTTGTGGAGCAGCGTAGAAATGCTTTCATATGCTGCTGCCATGACAGGCATTGCGTCCCACGTGCATCGTGTGCGTTTGCGCTCGCTCGCCCTTATCGCTGCGTGCTGTGTTATTGCAGCACAAGCTGGCTCTGCTTACGTGCATGTGCTCTGGGGGCTGCTGGGTTTACGTATTTTGTCAGGGTGTGGGCTTGGTGCGCTGAATGCAGTCGTCAATATTGGTGCCAGCCGGCTGGGCCAGCCTGTTTTTGTGCTCTCTTTTGTTATGGTTGTGCAGACCGTTGTTTTTTCTGCATCCAGCCTTTTTCTGCCTTATATTGGCGATGCCACAGGGCAGCAGGGTATTTTCTTAACATTGGCACTTATTGTTTTTGCTCTGGCGCCTCTTATGAGGTTACTGCCAGATACGGCGAGCGAACCTCAGAAACGATTGCAAGATCATCATCCGATGTCCGGGCAGGCTTTTGCCGCCTTGCTTGCCGTTCTGTGTTACACTGGCGGCAGCCTTGCTGTCTGGCCATTTACCGAACGAATTGCAGTATCAGTCGGGCTGACACCTATGTCATTTGGCTCGTTATCGGCTTTTGCCAACATATTTGGTTTGTGTATCTGCCTTGTGGGTGTCCGGTTGAGCCAGAATAGGGCAAGCATGCGCTTGCTGAGTCCTGCAATTATTCTGACAGGAGTGATCTGTATTCTTCAGGCATGGCCTCCGTCTGGGGTACTTTTCAAAACAGCATTTTCGTTAAACTATGGTTTGTGGTTCTTTATCTATCCGGGTTTGGTCGGTCTGACTTGTCTGGTTGACCCATCGGGGAAGTTGGCTGCTCGTTCCGGCGGTGCCTGGATGCTTTCTCAGGCGGGTACTACATTGCTTGCTGGCTGTGCAGGTAATAGCGGACATTATATGTGGGTCGGCTTTCTGAGTTTTTTGTTGTGTCTTATATCCGCCGTCTGTGTCGTTTTTATTAAGCCACACCACATGGTGGCTCCATAGCTATTATGCTCGATGTGTCTCTGGCCGTAAGGCCGTGACGAACATATTTTGTGTCCTGATTATAGAGTAACTGTCTGACTATGGCGTCAGCAGGGGCACAAAATAAGGCCACCTTGGTGTCTCGTATAGGTAGAAATGTTCCTTCCGCGATGACTATGGGAGCCGTAGCGATAAATCCGGGCCAAAGTGGTTTTCAGAGCATGAACCTGCTCTCCACGGTGACTGGAGGACGATTGCCTCAGGCATCATTTTTTTAGTCAGTTCTATTCGACTGACCATCGTGTTTGGGGCGGTGGCGGCGAGCCCGATGAAGATCGGCCTATTCGGTAGGTGGCTTTTGCGATCGTGACGAAGTACCTTCCAATGGTGACGATTACCAGTCGGAGGGGTCAAAAAGCCTTAATTCTGGCTTTTCTGCCGATAGGGATAGTCAGGAGTTTAGCCGCTATCTGGGAGCGAAAAGGGAGGGGAGAGCCCTATAGGGCAGGTGGCCGAGACGTGTTGTAATATGAAAACGCGGATGGAGCCTTTCGACAGACTGCTCTTGATTGGATATCGCTTCATTAAGTAATAGGTCTTCATCCAAGGGCTGAACGAAGCGGGTGTCTTAGGCTCTTTCGTCTCTCTCAGTACCGGAAAATTGAAATGACAAATGCTAGCGTAGCTGGGATCAGTCAGGCCTTAAAGTGAAGCGAGCGATAGCTGGTTTGTGTGGCTACGCTTCAGATCGATACACCTCTATGACGTTGGGATTGCGATGAACGCCTATTCAGATTACCTGGCCGAAATCAAGGACAGAGCAAACCAGGGGCTCGCTCCCAAACCGATCGACGATGGTGGACTAGTCCGCGATATTATTACATTGATTGAGGATACTGGTAACGAACACCGGGCAGATGCTCTCAAGTTCTTCATTTACAACACGTTGCCCGGCACAACCAGCGCCGCAGGTGTCAAGGCGGACTTCCTGAAGAAGATCGTTCTGGGCGAAACAGTCGTTCCGGAGATCACGCCGAACTTTGCCCTCGAACTGCTTTCGCACATGAAAGGCGGCCCATCGGTCAAGGCGCTTCTGGACATCGCTCTCGGAGACAACGGCCCGATCGCCGAACAGGCGGGCGAAGTGCTGAAGACCCAGGTATTCCTCTATGACGCCGATATGTCCCGGCTGCGCGATGCCTTCAAGGCTGGCAATGCCGTCGCGAAGGACGTGCTCGAGAGCTATGCCAAGGCCGAGTTCTTCACCAAGCTTCCGGATGTTGAAGACGAGATCAAGGTTGTAACCTTTGTCGCAGCAGAAGGGGATATCTCGACCGATCTTCTGTCGCCCGGCAATCAGGCGCATTCGCGTTCAGACCGCGAGTTGCACGGCCAATGCATGATTTCGCCCGAGGCACAGAAAGAAATCGTTGCGCTGCAGAAGCAGCATCCCGACGCACGAGTGATGATGATCGCTGAAAAGGGCACGATGGGCGTCGGCTCATCGCGTATGTCGGGCGTGAACAACGTGGCACTCTGGACCGGCAAGCAGGCCAGCCCCTATGTTCCTTTCGTCAACTTTGCTCCGATCGTCGCAGGTACTAACGGTATCTCGCCCATTTTTGCGACAACAGTTGACGTGACTGGCGGCATCGGCCTGAACCTGAAAAACTGGGTCCGGAAGACAGGTGAAGACGGCAAACCGGTTCTGGACAAAGATGGCAATCCTATCCTTGAGCAGAAATATTCGGTTGCGACGGGTACCGTTCTGAAGATCGATGTGAAGAACAAGCAGCTCCGCGACGAAAACGGCAAGGAACTGGTCGATATTGCGGCTTCATTCACCCCCCAGAAGATGGAGTTCATGAAGGCGGGTAGCTCTTATGCTATCGTTTTCGGCAAGAAGCTCCAGACATTTGCTGCTCAGACGCTGGGGATCGAGGCTCCTCGGGTCTTTGCTCCGAATAAGGAACTTACGGTCGAAGGTCAGGGCCTGACCGCAGTCGAGAAGATATTCAACCGTAACGCCGTTGGTGTAACGCCGGGTAAGGTCCTGCATGCGGGGTCGGATGTTCGCGTGAAGGTGAATATCGTCGGCTCTCAGGACACAACCGGCCTGATGACCGCGCAGGAACTTGAAGCGATGGCGGCGACCGTCATCTCTCCTCTGGTGGACGGCGCATACCAGTCAGGCTGCCATACGGCATCCGTGTGGGACAAGAAGGCGCAGGCGAACATCCCGAAGCTCATGAAGTTCATGAACAACTTCGGCCTGATCACCGCGCGCGACCCCAAGGGTGTCTATCACGCGATGACGGACGTCATTCATAAAGTGTTGAATGACATTACTGTTGATGACTGGGCGATCATCATCGGTGGTGACAGCCATACCCGCATGTCCAAGGGTGTGGCCTTCGGTGCCGATTCGGGCACCGTGGCGCTGGCACTTGCTACGGGCGAGGCGACGATGCCGATCCCGCAATCAGTCAAGGTGACGTTCAAAGGCACGATGCAGCCACACATGGATTTCCGTGACGTGGTGCACGCAACCCAGGCGCAGATGCTCAAACAGTGCGGCGAGAACGTCTTTCAGGGGCGCGTCATTGAGGTGCATCTCGGTACACTGCTTGCCGATCAGGCTTTCACCTTCACCGACTGGACAGCCGAGATGAAGGCAAAGGCCTCTATCTGTGTCTCGCAGGATGAGCCGCTGATTAAATCGCTGGAAATCGCCAAATCGCGCATCCAGATCATGATCGACAAGGGTATGGAAAATGCAGCAGGCACGCTGAAGGGCCTGATTGCCAAAGCTGATAAACGTATTGCTGAAATACGCTCGGGCGAAAAGCCTGCGCTGGCCCCGGATAACAATGCGAAATATTTTGCCGAGGTTGTGGTTGATCTCGACGTGATCGACGAGCCGATGATCGCCGATCCTGATGTAAACAACCCCGATGTGTCCAAGCGCTACACCCATGACACCATTCGTCCGGTTTCCTACTATGGTGGCAGCAAGAAAGTGGATCTGGGTTTCGTGGGTTCCTGCATGGTGCACAAAGGCGATGTGAAAATCGTGGCACAGATGCTCAAGAACCTCGAGAAAGCCGAAGGAAAAGTGGAGTTCAAGGCACCGCTGGTTGTCGCTGCACCCACCTACAATATCATTGATGAACTGAAGGCCGAGGGCGATTGGGAAATCCTTGAACGCTATTCCGGTTTTGAATTCGATGATCTGCTGCCGAAGGCTAACGCGCGGACCGAATACGAAAACATCCTTTATCTGGAACGTCCGGGCTGCAATTTGTGCATGGGCAACCAGGAGAAGGCTGAAAAGGGCGATACTGTTCTGGCGACGTCTACCCGTCTGTTCCAGGGACGTGTCGTTGAGGATTCCGGCGAGAAGAAAGGTGAATCACTTCTGGCCTCGACCCCGGTCGTAGTGTTGTCAGCGATCCTGGGGCGGATGCCGACCAAGGAAGAATATAAGGTCGCTGTCGAAGGGATTGAGCTAACCAAATTCGCTCCACCAAAAGCTGTTCCGATGGATTCCTTGTCTGTCCATTATTAAGGGTTTCCTTCTAAGGCTTGATTATTCGGAAGCAGGAAGAAAGCGCTTCGTTTGACACCTTGTCCGGACATGCTGCTAATCGGTTGAATTTGCCGGTGAGTGTATGTCCGGTCTATGGTGTTAATCAGTAGGGACGTTGCTCATCTTTGCATCCTCGACCAAGTGGAACGGGCTTCCGCGGCGCCTGCTGACGATGGTGCTTCGATATAGATACTGTCTCTTCTATGACTGCTGCGGCCTGCAGATCGTCGGCGGACCACGCCCAGCGCGAAGTGAAACTAGGGGTTACATACCCCTAAGTTGCTGCTCCCTCGCAGAAAGCGCGACTGGTTGGCAGTTGATACGATTTTGGCAGAGTAACAGAAGAGCTTCGTCGCGGAGATGCAGTCGAAATAAGTGGTGAGACTTTTCTATAAAATTACGGGGCAGGTAGGTTTATAGCGGACATAGAAGGATTTTCCGCACGAATTGGAACGCAAATGTCAGCGTTCCAATTGGGTGCTGTTCCAGCATAATGCCTCTCACTGAAAGTGTAAAAAGGCAATCCCATAAGTTTCTTAACCGGATTGCGGGATTTCAGAGAGAATATGTTCAGATCTGATATGGTCTTTCCTTCACGATAACGTTTCGAAATGTCGGATGATCCATGACATCTCATAGAGCAAGCCAAGGCTAACGAACCCAATATGGAACCGGCGATCAGTTGAGATAATCGCTATCCCACATAGGATAAGATAGACGGGCACACGAAACCAATATTCGATCGAAAACAGGGCGTAGTGCGCCGGGCCTTTGATGAGCGTATCAATAAGATCAAATACAACGGTCAGCGCAAAAAAGGAGAAAAACCACTTTCGTCTGGAAATAAAGAAATCCTCATATCCTGTATAATCGCTGATAGAATCAGGAAAAAGAAAAGCGCTCAGAAAGAACAGGATGATCGCATAGAGGATCAGAAACAGATAGGTTTCAAACGTCCAGACAGGAAGTTCGATCAGCCACAACTCCCACCACCAGAAATGCATCAGCATCAGAAGCAGCGTCAACACCCACCCAATGTGAACCGGATAAATGCGTGTCTGCGTCGGGTGTTGGATGATGCGCACAAGCCCGGTAAGGAGACGTGTGACGCTCAGACCGACCACCATTCCCATGATGATGCGGACATGCTGGAAAATATCGGGAGAGGTCAATGGATGCGGTACCACGATCAACTTTCTCCTTGTCAGCTTTCTCAGGCCGTTTCGTTCTCAGGGAATGGCATTGACAACTTCCAGTCCATCGTCTCCAAAAAAAGCGAGCCCGGCACCAATCATGGCCTGCCCCTTGGTGGTGGATAGATCGTGCGGTGAGGCTGCAGCAAGCGCCTTCAGCCAAGCGGGTGAAAAGATGCTTTTCCATTTCTGCTGCAATTCGGAAGCATTGTGGATCATCAGAGGCTTGGGGGCACCCGTATTCACCCGCAAAGGAAACGCTACGAACCGGACTGCATCTGCCGGTCGCCCTCCAATGGCAGCGTAATAAAACCCCTTGATAGGTTCCTCAAATTGAGCGTCACTCTTATTGGTTATGTCGGCATATCGACGTCCGAGGATGTAAGAGCCTCCACTTTGGAGATCGAGTTTAACAGGAAGAGTATGACCGTTACCGCTCCATGTTCCTGCAAGGCCGGTGCTGTTTTCTGCTGTGACAGGAGACGAATTGTTATCCACATAATGTAGCACGAACACACCTCCACCGGGTTCGGTAAGATGCAGTTCTGTTCCTGCGGTTCCGGTAAGAGGAATGTCTTTCAGATATTTTCTGTAATAATAATGACTTCCATCAGCAATTTTATTGCCAGACACGAACACCGTCATACTGATCGGTATTTCACCTATTGCACCGGCATAATCAGTGAACGCACGTAAATCTTCAGCATGTGCCTGGCAGGATATGTGCGTGGAAAATCCAATGAGGAAAACAGTCATAAGTCCTGATAGAGTTCTGCGCATTGTACGGATTTTAAATATCATGGGTTCAGCATTCTTTCATTAAAAGGAGGGGAAAATGCGCCAGAGCGTTAGTGATTTCGTCCTTATGGCTAAACATTGACGTCCATTCAGACAGTCCAAAAGGCGTGCATTTTTATGCTCCTTTCGTTCGTAGGGTTGGTAGCATGACGAACAGGGTGCAGGCGAAAGCCGCAAAATAGGGCAGCCCGTGCTTCGTGATATCCATGGCCACTCCGGTCGTGCCGAGGCCGATAAATGCTCCGACGCCCGAGGCGATGGACATGACTAAATACACAGACACCAGATCACCATCGCGGAACTCGAGCCCGATGACGCCCATCATGACAGCATAAAGGACGATGAATAGGCCGCCCCGCTGTTCATTATTTGGTGCTCTCAGCAAGGACAGTATCTGCATTGAACACACCGGGTTGGTTGGGATCAACTTCGCCCGTTCGGTAGAAGCGGGCAGTCAACTCCTCTCTGGGCTGCATAAGTTGATATGTATGCCGGGATTTTTTTGATCCATATGAGGAAGACGGGCCAGGAACCTGCGTCTTCTGTTCATTCAGGACCAAAAAATACTGATAACCGGAACTCTTTGCCGTTGTGGCAGCAGAGCGAAACACGGCCTGTTGCACGCTGCTCATAGAGTCAGTACCGCTTCCTGAGCCCGAGATGGCCACTGTGTGATCATCCAGCATATGTGGTGTGACCTCCACAGTGTTTAATGCCGAACTGATGTCAGCACATCCACTCAAACATAAGAACAAGCCGCTAAAGCACGCTTTTTTCCAGGTTTGCATCATAAAATTTTTCCTTGTCTAATCGGTGCTTGGTCAACGTTCACACTCAGCCATTGTCATTTTGACATGATGAAGAAGTGGAAATTAGTTTTCCAAAGGGGTAGCGCTGGGCATTGAGTAGAGTAATTCATAGTGTCACTGCTGTTGACCAGAAAGGTCTGACCAGTCAGCCCCCATCCGTTGATTATAGGAAAACGAACGAAAGGCGCACGGCCTGTGATATAACTTAGTCCTGCTGTAATGGAGGCAGAAAAGCCGATTGCTGATTTATGGAACGTCACTGCATGCGGAGCTTTCTGACCATAAAAAAGCAGTTATCCATTGGTTCCAATTCAATTGCATTTGTCGAAATATAGCGGAGGGCCGTATTCTTTCGAAGTTGAGCGGGTAAACTGCTCAATGGGCGCTTTTGGGGGGCACTATTGTAGTGGGTTGCAATGATGCTGGTTCTCTCAACGCATGCGCGGTCGATCCCGCCGGTTCTTCGGGGGGCGGCAACAAGGACGGTTTTCTCCTTAAGACTGTCGTCCGTCATAGATGGGTTCCCCTGTTACTCCATAAGATGCTTGTCATGCTTTCCGTTCAGGATGATTATCATCTATGATATCGCGATAAATCCGTCATTTTCGACAAGACATGTCGAGAAATACGAACAAACGGGTTACGATAGTGTCTTGGATCTGGTGGGGTAGAGATGGCTCTCTGTGGCATTTTGATTAAGTGCGGTCGAGGCCGAGAGTTTCTCGTCTGTTTCCGATATGTTCGAACGATACCGCTCGACAATCTTTACGACGATCCAGAAACTGGAAGTGCGTTGCAAAACGAGGTTACTGGCGCGTGTGAGCAGCGCGGTTTCCATTATCTCTGATAGTAGAGCTCCTACGGTCATTGGAGAGCAGTCTTGCAGATGTAGAAAAAGTTGAAGCGTTGTTCTGATGGGAGAGGGTGGCGCGCAAAGCGTGCCGCATATCAATCGGGAGGGCAGGATATAAAGGTATATCCTGCCTCGCACAGTTACTGGTCAAAGTAGAAAAAAGGAGAGGCGCGGGCTTCAAATCCTTCTGTTCTTCACGGAGCTGCCGGATTGTCCGCGCATTGTGTAAACGACCGACCAGACTGTGCTCCATGCTGGCCCAATCGACTTTGGGGAGCCAGAGAGCCTTCAGGCATCAAACACATCAGGCTATCTTATTTTATCCTCTAAAGCCTGCATCCAGTAAAAATGGAATCATCTTTTATCCGTTCACCTGAAGAGTGTTCAGATCCCGGCTTTATTTTGTCTTTCCACGCCCCAAGCGACACCCAGCAATAAAAGTGTGCCAATTCCAGCAAGTGTCAAAGCTGAGAGCGATTGACCGAGCAAAAATAAAAGGGAAAAGCAGGCAAGCCCGATAAGTTGAAAAATGGGCCAACTGGAGGTTACAATCCGATGATAAATGCCACTTCCAGAAAGATAGAGGACGGGGCCTAAAACCATGGCAAGCAATGCCGGGCCAGACACAACCTCCAACGGATTTTCCAGCAGAATGTCCATTCCAACTGCTGTTACAATAATGCCAGCAATGAGAATGGCATGGATATAATGGAAATAAGCGCCTAAGCGGCCTGCATCTGAAGAATGTGTGATGGCATGTTCTGCCTGCTTTGTGGATGTGCCAAAATAGAGCCACCACATAGCGATTGTGCATAGAAAGCTTATAAAAAATCCCAAAAGTACAGGTGTGGTCCATAACTCGGCGCGCGCCATGGACAGCCCTGACGCCATGATGGTTTCACCTAATGCGACCATTACAAAAAGCTGACACCGTTCCACCAGATGGCTACCTGAAATTGTCCAGTCTGACGTATGAGACCGGCCCAGAAACGGCAACCAGAAACCAAACATGGGGGAGACGTATTCACACAGAACAGCCGCACCCCATAAAACAAGACGCTCATCTGGGGAGCAGAATGCTCCTGCAATCCAAAAAACTCCGCTGATGACATTCCATCCCAGAATACGCTTATAGTTTGGAAGCAATGCATGATTTTCTGGTAGCTTGGCGACAACAAATGCAGAGCGTCCCACTTGCATGACTGTATAGCAGATTGCAAAATCTAGCCCGCGGACACCAAATGCTTCGGGTGCGGCTGCGCCACATAATAAAGCGAGCGCCATAGACGCAAACAGAACGCAACGCAGTGAGGCAGATCGCGGATCAAACCAGTTGGTAACCCATCCTGTATATTGCCACCCCAGCCACGCGGCAAACCAGAGAACGAGGGTTTGCAGAAAACCAGTCCAGCCGAGTTGATGGAGCAATCCATGACTGATCTGTGTTACAAGAAAAACGTAAATCAGATCAAAAAACAGCTCTTCCGTTGTCACTTCAACGTGGCCATTTTCTGATTTTCTAATAAACGGACGACCTATTTGATTTTGGAAACCCATTGAACGTCTCACCCGGCCTCATATGAGGTCATTACTGCTGCCACAATGGCTTTTTATGCTCATCACAAGCTCTGAAAGCTCAAAACTTTTTCTTTCCAGTTATCACGCATTCGTAAATTTCACCATTCGGTTGTAATTTTCCCATCACTGTTGCTGTAAACGGGGAGAGGTCCCGTGCCACACCCTGATTTCATCTCCTCATCAGTCTGAGAAAGAACAGGGACTCTCTGGAGCCATGGAGACTGAAATGCTTCAGCACGTCGCATGAGTAAAATATCTGGCCGAGGTGTGCGGCAGCAATGCGCGAAGGATAGTGTGGGCTACTGAATATAAAGCGGGAAGGCGGAGAGGTTCTGGTTTTCATATAAAGGTAAAGGATTTCTTTAAAATAATAGAAAGGAACAGTATTTCGGAAGAGATGTCTTATGCCTGCGAAACTGAAAGACAGAAGCGTGGGGTGCTTTCTATCAAGACACTCCGACCTGTCACGGAGCGCATGCAGACGCATTGGTGGCGAGCGGAGGCTGATCAACTACGTTGGTTTTTTTATCAATGTCCCGAAGTGACATATCTGAGGTGTGTATGACCTGACGTGCGTCTTGGAATATAGCGCGCTTGAGGGGACGCGGGGCGTTAGAGGGAGCGAACT
Organism: Acetobacter senegalensis; assembly: GCF_001499615.1. Lineage (NCBI taxonomy): Bacteria > Pseudomonadati > Pseudomonadota > Alphaproteobacteria > Acetobacterales > Acetobacteraceae > Acetobacter > Acetobacter senegalensis. The sequence continues at coordinate 3,242,751 of NZ_LN606600.1, forward strand.
CAAGGATTGGAATAGGCAGCCTCTTTCCGAGAAGGCGTGTCAGCTTTTGGAAAGTGCAGGTTGATAGTGGAACGGTCAGATAAAGGCGGAAGCAGCGGTGCCGCTTTCGCCTTTATCTGTGATATTTTCTGGTAAGGTCGGAGGGGTATAGCGGATGAGGCATAATGCCCCCAGCATTACGATGCTGGCGTTCGTGATCCCGCGATGAGAATATCGACAAGGCGCTTCGCACTATTCTCCCAGCCGGGGCCTGCGGCAAAGTTTGAGACGCCAGCCAAGGCACGAAGCAGGTCAACTGGTTCGATATTCGTGCTGATGTCCCCACTCTCGACGGCAGCCGCGACAAGAGTGTCGATTGCGGTCTGGAGCACTGTGCCTGATTGCGCGTAAAGCGTGCTTGTCCTGCCGACCAGTCCTTTAAGGGCGGGGGCTATGACCTGTTTGGCCGCAATGTAATCCACGAACAATAGCATCCACGCGCGAAGCGCTTCTACCGGCGGATGCTGCGCGGCAAGCACCGGTGCGGCTTCGGCAAGGCGATCGAGTTCAGCACGATAGACTGCTTCAATAAGAGCATCCCGATTGGGGAAATGACGATAAAGGGTCCCGATGCCCACACCCGCACGGCGAGCGACTTCATCCAGGGGAATGTCAACTTCTCCCGCTGTGAACGCAGCCTTGGCCACGTGCAGCAGGTGCTCTCTGTTGCGTTGTCCGTCGCTGCGGGGTCGGCGGCGTGGCTTATTTACGTCTGTCACCTGTTTCTCTCTTGTTAAACGGAGCAACCCTCCGTATATACAAACCGGAGTGATGCTCCACATAACATCCTGAATGCCGTTTCGGCAAAAAACGGATGCATCCTTCTCAAGGAGTTCTCCCAATGACACAGATTTTTGGCGCAAGCTCAACAACAGAAGAAGTTCTCTCTGGTGTATCCCTAAAGGGCAAACGTATCCTCGTGACGGGCGTTTCCGCAGGGCTGGGGATTGAAACCGCACGCGCCCTTGCCGCGCATGGGGCCCACGTGGTGGGTGCGGCGCGCAATCTGGCAAAAGCAGAAGGTGCCACAGCACAGGTGCGCGCAGACGCTGAACATGGCGGCGGAACGTTCGAACTGATAGGCTTGGACCTCGCAGACTTGGCGAGCGTCCGCGCTTGTGCTGATCAGTTGAACGCAAGCGGACTTCCCTTTGATCTGGTTATCGCTAATGCGGGGGTTATGGCTACGCCGTTTGGGCATACGAAGGATGGGTTCGAGACGCAGTTCGGCACCAATCATCTGGGGCATTTTGTCCTCATCAATCGGATTGCGGGGCTGATGCGCGACGGCGCTCGTCTGGTGAATGTGTCTTCCGCCGGTCATCGTTTTGCAGACGTTGATTTGGAAGACCCAAATTTTGAACAGACCCCGTATGACCCCTTTGTCGCTTATGGACGCTCCAAGACAGCCAATATCCTTTTCGCCGTTGCCTTTGATGCACGGCATCGGGCACGCGGGGTGAGAGCCACCGCAATTCATCCTGGCGGGATTATGACCGAACTGGTGCGTCATATGCAGGATGGCGCAATCGAGGCCATGCTGGTAGGCATCAATGAACAGGCTGCTGCGGAAGGAAAACCGCCATTCCAGTTCAAAACCATTCCTCAAGGCGCAGCCACGTCGGTCTGGGCAGGTGTGGTGGCGAAAGCCGAGGCGGTAGGCGGCCAGTATTGCGAAGACTGCCATGTGAGCAAGGTAGTGCCGAATGACCAGCCGATCAGTCTGGTCAGTGACGGTGTGCGTGCCTACGCTCTTGATCCGGCCCATGCAGAAGCGCTTTGGGCGAAAAGTGAGGAAATGGTCGGAGAGCGTTTCTCCTGAAGCTTTGATAGGTAGCGGAATTCACGTTCTTGAAGAGGAACAAGTTATTCTGCTTCACAAATAGAGATACCATCAATTTACGGCCATGCTGCATGATCAGAACGCGGGGAGCGGTGAGAGACGCTTCACCGCTGCTTTTTTAAGAGGATATTGACTGCTTTGCGTCTTGTTGTTTTTGGCTTGCCCCTGCTTATCGTGATCCTGAACTGGCTCTGGCCGCTGCCACTGCCTTTGGGTGTGAAGGTCATTGCGGCGGCTTTGGTGGTGGTTGCTGCGCTCTATCATTACTGGTCCCGGTTGTCCTCGGGGTCAGTCTTCGCACCGGAATTTCCTCGGCCTTTTATCATTTTGTTCAACTGGGCGTTTGGGGCAATTCTGTTTCTCACACTCTTCCAGATCGGGCTTGATCTTGGCGCGCTGATGATGGCGTTGGCCACATGGCAGCCGGTTCACATCTCGGTTGGGGCGCGGGAGACCATAGGGGGCATGGCCGGGGTCCTCGCCGCTATTGGCGTGGCTAACGCGCTAAAGGTGCCTCCGGTCAGGGATGTAACCGTCACTATTCGGGGGGTGTCACCAGTATTCGACGGGTATCGATTGGTCCAGTTGAGTGACATGCATATCAGTCGCCTTTTTCCGGCCAGATGGGCTGCGTCGGTCGTGGAACGCACCAACGCGGTCGGAGCCGATATGATCGTCGTTACAGGCGATTTCATTGATGGTTCGGTGGCTATGCGCCGTGCTGACGTAGCGCCACTTTCGCAGTTGCATGCGCCAGATGGCATTCTGGCAATTCCGGGCAACCATGAATATTACTTTGATTACGCTGACTGGCTGCGCCATCTGTCGAGCTTGGGCTTTCATTTGCTATTGAACAGCCACGTGGTGATCACGAGGGGAACGGCCCAGTTGGTGTTTGCTGGCGTAACTGATCGCTCGGCACGGCAACATGGGCAGATCGGGCCGGATCTGGTTGCGGCCCTTGATGGTCGTCCCGCCGAGGCTCCGGTTGTGTTGCTTGACCATCAGCCGGAGGATGCGCGTACTGCTGCGGCACAAGGTGTCGCCCTTCAGTTGTCGGGACATACGCATGGGGGGATGATTCTGGGGCTCGATCGTCTCGTGGCGCGTGGGAATAATGGATTTGTCTCCGGGCGCTACGATGTGGACGGCATGACGCTCTATGTCAGCAATGGCACAGGGCTATGGCCGGGTTTCGCGCTTCGGCTCGGCAGACCTCCTGAAATCACGTGTTTCCATCTGCGCGCAGGATAACGTGCGAAGCTTGCTGGTTCATATCTATGCTCAGGAGGAAGTCATAACCGCCTTCCTCCTGAGCATAGATATGAATGGCCGGTGAGCCAAAAATAGACGGGATATAATCAGTAGTCTTGCTCTCTTGCCCGAAAGGAGAGGCTACGTTAGGGAGATAATAATTGTTCGCAACTCCTCCCCGCCAGGGGGAGTGTGAAAGAACAGCAAAGGGACGAATTGGTCAGAAGCGTGTCCGTCTGACCAAAGGAATATGGGCGTTATGTCGAGCAACCTTACCATACTGAATAAGGCCTTTACTGCCGAACGTAACGCGTTGAGCCGCCTTTTCCAGAAAGTGAGCCGGACCATGGCGGCAGACGATCTGCTGCAAATGCTCTGGCTCCGCATCCAGCGCGTGGGTGACAATCCGCCAATCCATAACGGAAAAGCGTATCTATACCGCTTGGCGTCTAATCTGGCGGTCGATCAGGGGCGTGCCGAAGCGCGTATGGAGCGCTTGCAGGCCGAGGCGCGGTCAATCCTGTATGGGGATGAAAGTACGCCCGATGTTGAGCAGGCATTTCTGGCGCGTGAGGAACTGGAACGTGTCATGGCCGCAGCTGAACGCTTGCCCGAGCCAACCCGCACGGTATTCTGGCTGAACCGTATGAAAGACGTGCCGTTGCGTGATGTTGCTGTTATGCTTGGGGTTTCGCGCACCACTGTTGAAAAGCATATAAGGCGTGCAATTACCTTACTGGGGGATGCTCGCAACAGCCACGATTGTTCCCGTCACGGATAAATAAGGATGAGGGGGCTTCGGAATGTCCCTGTCCCGCTGGGTAGGCTATAAACCGTTCCGAAAGCAGATATGACTGGTTTCAATGCAACATCTGATCGCGCTGCGACGCAGGAAGCCCGGCACTGGATTGCGCGGCTAGCGTCTGGTGACATCACGGAGCCAGAAATGGCTGCCTACCGGCACTGGGTGGCGGATGCGCATCATCATGCTGTTTTTCAGCACGAATTAAAATTATGGCGCAGCCTGAGCGTTATTGGAGAGCATCTTGCCCCGCGCGAACCTGTGGGACAGCGAGCCGCAAGGAGGCGCAGGCAAGGCCTTTTTGCTGCATCGGGACTGGCTGCGGCTGCCTGTCTGGCGGCTTTTCTGATTGGTCCCGATGTGTGGATGAGACTACATGCCGATCACCGGACTGGCTCTGAAATTCGCGCCTTCACGCTGGCAGACGGCACACAGGCCGTTTTGGACGCTGATGCCGCAATTGCGGTGCATTATGGGGCGTATACACGCACCGTTGAGCTACTGCGCGGTCGTGTCTGGTTCGATGTGCGGCATGATCCGGAGCATCCTTTCAGGGTCGAAGCCGCAGGCAGCGTCACGGAAGATATTGGCACAGCGTTTGAAGTGGATTACCGCGTGACCGGAGGGGTTGAGACGACCGTGGAAAGCGGCGTGGTGCGTGTTTCCGGGCGCGCTGGGGGGCAATCCATTATCCTGACGGCAGGACAACGTGCCTTGTGGCAACACACAGGCCAGATCACACGGCAGGCGGATGTGGCGGCATATAGAGTGGCGTCGTGGAGGGATGGGCAGCTTGTGCTGACTGCGGTGCCCGTGAATGTGGTGATTGCAGCCATCGCCCGTTATCGATCGGGTCTGACGTTGGTTGTGGATCATCTTGATGATCTTCCCCCCGTTACGGCCATGGTGGATCTGCGGAAACCTGACGATGCGTTGAACGCTCTCGCAGCCGGAGCGCATCTTAGGTTGTATCATTTGCCCGGAAATACTGTGCTGGTGCGGCGGAGTGGCGGAAAAAAAACGTAGAAAGGGGTTAGGCAGACGGTCACGAGAGACGTCTTAGGAGTGCAAGCGATAATAACAACTCGCATTTGCAGTCATGTCTGGCGTTTTCATGAAGGGCCTTCACTTGTCGTATATCGCTCCGGCGGGACGCCGCATTACACTATCCATGGCATTAACGTTGGGCATTGTGCTTTCGCCCGTTGGCGGGCGCCCGGCGTTGGCACAGCAGTCAGCGGCAGGCAAGGCACGTGTTATACATTTTGACATTGCGCAGCAGCCGCTGGGGACAGCATTACAGGCTTTTTCGCGCCGAACTGGCATGCAGATCGTCTACACCACGCAGATTGAAACTGGCGTTGTCTCGCCCGGTGTCAGGGGAGATTACGAGCCAACAATCGCGCTTGGGCATCTTCTTTCTGGTACTGGCGTGGCATTTCGACTGACAGGTGCGAACAGTATCACGCTTGCGCCCGCCACCGTTCCCATCACGCTGCGGCCCGTGCGGGTAGGGGGTGCCATGATGCGCCAACCTGTTGATGAAGTGCCCCATGCCGAACAGATAACGGTTATTGGTACACCAGCACATTTTCTAGCCTATGCCTCTCACGCGGGCACGAAAACAGACACTCCGCTGATTGAAATACCCCAGACCGTTTCTGTTGTTACACGGGGGCAACTTGATGCTCGCAATGTGCAGACCTTGTCTGATGCGGTCAGCTACAGCGCGGGTGTCAGGACCAATGTGTATGGGTTTTCGCCGCGTCAGGACCAGTTCATTATTCGTGGGTTTGACGTGACCTCCTATGGCGAGTTTCGCGACGGGTTGCGCCAGCCCGTTGCAGGTTCTCTACTGAGTTTCCGGACCGAACCCTATGGGTTGGATGCACTTAGCGTTATCAATGGTCCGGCTTCGGCAACTTATGGCACGTCGGGCATTGGCGGACTGGTGGATATGGTGTCCAAACGGCCAACCAGCCAGCGCATTAACGAAGTGCAGTTTCAGGTAGGTAATTATGGTCGGTATCAAGGTGATTTTGATTTCGGCGGTGCACTGCCTTCTGATAAACGTTTTACCTACCGTCTGACTGGCGTGTTTCGTGACAGTAATACCCAGATGCCTGCGGTGCGAGACAACAGGATCTATGTTGCTCCTGCCTTTACCTTTCGCCCGGATGATAAAACGCGCCTGACCGTGCTGACCGCGTTCCAGAAAGACCGAACTGGTGGCACGATGTTCAATTACCAGACAAATGAAGGCGTTTTGACCAATATTCGTTACGCCGACCCAAAATGGAACACGTTTGATTCCACGACTTATCGGCTGGGGTATGAATTAGAACACCGGTTTACGGACTTTTTTGCCGTGCAGCAGAATTTTCGCTACGCGCATGGAGACGGTAATGCCAAATACCTCTATCTGACCGGACTTTCGGATGACGGTACAAGTGCAACGCGGCGTGCGGGGCAAGTGCGTGAACAGCTGAATTCCGTCGGGCTGGACAATCAGGCAAAATTCGATGTCCGTTCGGGGCCGGTAGCGCATAAGATTCTATTTGGCGTGGATTACCTTTTTACCGATTACCGTACCAGCTATGCCGATGGCGCCGCACCATCCCTTGATCTGGTAAGCCAGAATTACGGTAAGCAGGCCATATCGCAGCCATCGGTTTATTCCATTGCCCATTCAGGCCAGACGCAGGCGGGTGTCTATCTGCAGGATCAGATCCGGTATAACCGTTGGCTTCTTACGTTGAGTGGCCGCCATGACTGGGTGTCCACCAATAGCGGAAACTATTACAGCCATACGAGCCAGAAACAGAACGATCAGGCGTTCAGCGGCAGGGTCGGACTGACATATATGTCAGCCATTGGTCTCGCACCCTATGCATCCTACTCCACCGTATTCAACCCGACTATTGGCCAGACAAAGGAAGGGGCACCGTTTCGCCCGATTACGGGAAACCAGTATGAAGTTGGCATGAAATATCAGACGCCTGACAAAAAGGTTTTGCTCACGGGGGCTGCGTTTGACATTCATCAGAATCACGGGCTGACAACGGACCCAAGTGATGCCACTGGCACCTATCAGATCCAGCGCGGCAAAATACGCTCCCGCGGGTTTGAGGTCTCGGCAACAGGAGATCTGGGGGCAGGTTTCAGCTTCAATGCCTCCTATACCTATCTGGATATGGTTGAGCAATCAGGGGCTACATCTGTCGTGGGGAAAATACCCTCGGGTATCCCTCGCAATGTGGCTAACGGATGGATCGACCATACATTCCAGAGTGGACTACTCCGAGGGTTGGGAACGGGTTTCGGCATCCGCTATATCGGGTCCAGCTATCGAGGGGACAGCAATGCAACAGGCAAAAACAAATCCCAGTTCCTGATGGATGCCGCCCTGCGCTATCGGTTCGAAGCGATCTCATCACAATTGAAGGGATTGCAGTTTGCTGTGAACCTGAACAACCTCGCCAATCGACAGATTATTACGTGCCAGTCTGATTTCTGTTACCAGAATATGCATCGTTCCGTGATTGGTAGTATTCGATACAACTGGTAGCCTTTTCAAGGTTGACCTATTTCCTTTTCCGAAGTCGGTTCGTTTACCTTTTGTTTGTGCGCATAGCTGTAAGAGCTGGCGAAACTGACGCCGGCGAACAACCACGCAAGGAACGGTTTCATTAACCATGAGCGAGGAGTTGTTGAGTATCTAATGAGGAGGTCACATTCCGTTTTCTGTAAAAAGGACAGGGGACGTGAAAATTTCTACCTCCCCTGAAACACAGGAGAACGTTTCTCGCGAAAAGCCTGAACGCCCTCTTGCAGGTCATTTGTGTAACCAACGCAAATACCAGCCAGCGCTTCAGCCGCGCGGCCTCCTTCTTCGCCCTCTGCCGTGTTAATCAGCATTTTCACGGCTTCGATTGCAACGGGAGCTTTCTCAGAGACCTTTATTGCGAGCTCACGCGCTCTTCTCAACCCGCTCTCCTGTGGAACAATTTCGTCAACTACACCGGCCGCGAGAGCAGTGGGTGCATCCATCATCTCACCAAAAAGAGCCATCCGCTTCACATTTGCAGCGCCAAAGCGACGAACAGCTCGCTGAGTGCCTGACCAACCGGGGATCACACCCAACCCGGGTTCGGGCAAACCTATGCGTGCATGGCTTTCCATGAGGCGGAAATCAGCCGCCGCCGCAAGTTCCAGGCCTCCGCCAAAGGCATGTCCGTTCAATACGGCAATAAGAGGTTGGCGCAAGCGGGCAAGTGCATCAAAAGCCATATGGCCCCGCCGCAACCAGTGCCGCCCGAAATCCAGGGGCGAAAGTGCGCTCCAGGCCATGATGTCGCCCCCAGAGCAAAAGACCTTGCCTCCAGATCCACTGAGTATAACGACCCGGATTTGAGATGTCGTTTCAATAAGGGCACATGCTGCCAATAAAGCGTCGATGTCATCATTATCAAGCGCGTTATGTTTTTCCGGCCGATCGATCACAAGAAAGGCAATATGCTTGTCAAACGTTACACGAATATGAGCTTGAGAGAACATGATGTAAGTCGCCTTTTGCCTGCAATGTATCAGGAAGTTTTCTTGAACCTCTCTCGCGAAGAGGCCTCTGAGTTGCTTGTTTCTTTGGAGTTATGTGACAAGAGTTCTTACTATTAAAGAAACCTGCATCAGTGATCCCGTTCTTTCAGGTTTGCAGCTGGAAGAACGGAATGCTCATGAGCTGAAAAAGTGAGGCTATTTTTGCTGTATTCTCAATAGGACATCAAATTGTTACCCTGCGCATTGTCGGTCTTACGCCTGTTTTGGGGGACGCATTACTTTTTTCACTTTTAAATTCCGTCTGTGTGACTGGTGGTTTGGGTATCAGAAACTGCATGATGCACCAGGCCGTAAGGTAAGCGCTCCCACATACGGTGAATAGAATGTAATAGCCGGTTGTAATACTGTTCAGGTGACGATAGTGGTCCAGCAAGATGCCAATCCCCAGCGGAAAAAGCATGCCTCCAATTGATCCGGCCATTCCTCCTATTCCTTGAACAGATGCAATCATTTCCTTAGGAAAGTGATCGGCTGGAAGAGAATAAATGTTGGCAGACCACCCTTGATGCGCTGCGGCTGCCAGGCTCAGCAACACGATCATGAGCCACATTGCGTCAACTTTGGCAGAGAAGGCCAATGGTACAACAAGAAGGGCCATGATGAGCATTGTTGTGCGGCGCGCATTGGCGACTTTCCATCCATGCTTAACCATAAAAGAAGAAAGCCAACCACCACCAACACTGCCGACAGAGGTAGAACAATAAACAACCATCAGTGGCAGACCAAGATGCTGAAGGTTAAGATGGTAACGGTCAGAAAAATATGAGGGAAGCCAAAAGAGAATGAAAAACCATATGGGGTCTGTCATAAATTTTCCGACAGCAAAAGCCCATGTTGCTCGCATTTTGAGCAGATCAATCCAGCGTCCTTTGAACTCAGGCAGTTCAGTGTTGCTGGCATTCTGCCGTATATAGTGCAGTTCTTCCGCAGACAGACGCGTGCTCGTTTCAGGAACCTGATACGTGTAAAGCCATACGGCAAGCCAGACAAAACCCGATAGGCCAGTAATGATAAATGTCGCCTTCCACCCATAGGTCACAGCTAACCACGGTACCGTTGCCGGGGCCATGATGGCGCCAATGCTCGTTCCAGCCGTGACAATACCAACAGCCAGTGTTCGTTCATGTGCAGGAAACCATTCAGAAACAGCCTTTAAAGCGGAAGGAAAGTTTCCTGATTCACCAAAACCGAGTAAACCACGCACGAACCCGAAACTGGCTGTACCACTTACAAAAGCATGACCGATGGAAGCAAGGCTCCAAACCATCATGCATAATGCGTAGCCGAGACGCGTTCCTACCCTGTCAATCAACTTGCCGAATGAAATAAAACCAACAGCGTAGCAAGCCTGAAAAATAATGACCAAATAGCTGTAATCTTTTTCAGACCAGTTGAAGGTGCTTTCCAAAAGAGGTTTGAGAAGGCTGAGAACCTGCCTGTCAACATAGTTGATTGTTGTTGCAGCAAAAAGAAGGCTGCAAATAAACCATCGATATTTTCCAACCATAACGTCCTCCGATTTTTCTTGTTTTGTAGAGAGGCAACAATAGGTAAAAATATGTATGACAAATTTCATACGGAATTATAAAAAAAAGGAAAACGTAAAATTCGATATTTATAAAAATTATTCCTCATTCTTTATTTTTAGAAATATGAAGGTGGTTTAGAACTGAGCCAAAAGGCGGAATCCAGCAAGAAGTGCATTGGGGTAAACTCTGTTTGCGTCGGGGTGAATAATATATTGAAGATCAGGAAAAAATTTCACTCCAGGACTAACGAATGCGGTGTAAGTCAGTTCCAGAACCTGAAAACTGCTTTGCGGTTTTGAAACTCCTCCCAACAATGGTAATCCCATATCAGACTGCATTTCCTGCATTCTTGTAATTTTGCGATTAACAACCTGTCGTGTCCAGAAAAACGAAATTGCGTCTGTAATACGGGCAGGAAACATGCCTTGAGAAATAATGCCAAGTGTATATTGGCTTTGGTTGGGCAGAGAGGCTCCCATATTCCAACCTGCCAAACCATACAGGATAATGCCTTGGTTTGCCGCCTTCCCGTAACGGAAAACCATTTGGTCCGCCCCTACGTACCAGGCACCACGCTGTCTTTCTGTTTTTCCCGGTAGTTGGGAGATCGGCTTAGGTCGGCCATCAATGGACGTAAAAGGATCGGGATGGTTGGATGTATCTACATATCCCCCTAACTTGTAATGGCCTGTCATTTTGCCTTTGCCAAATTCCGGCTGCCACCCAATTTCCATAGGAATAACAAATCCATCCTGCGCGAATGAAAAATTGAATCCGGCCCTGCCTCCTTCCGTGGGGGAGACTTCATAAAGTCCTGCCTGGGCATAAAGATGTGCGCCTGGATTAACCCGTGCCATGATACCCCACTGAGAGAAGGGCCAAGAGCGCCATTTTGTTACGTTGGATAGACCAGAGGGGTGAGCACACGTGATCATGTTTAACGCGTAACATCCAAGATAGGATGTACCGAACTTCATGTTCGCAGGCATCCTGCCAAAATCGATAACCAGCTTTTTATTGAAGAGAGATTGCTCAAAATACATATAAACAAGCTTGTAAAGCACGTTTCCGCCTGCACCATAATCTTCCTGTGGCTGGATCAGGCTTGTGACGCCCATATAATCAGTCGCAACATTCCGGCCTGCACGCTGTATTCCCAGCATATGGAATGAGAGGCCTTTGACGCCGATCATTTTTTCGAAGTCCAGATCGGTCCCCATGACAACCTGATGAGAATACGCAAAGCCGCGCTTTCTTCCTCCCGCCACATCTCCCAAACTTTCGTTGAGGTATGTCAGCGTAAAAGCAAAGCCGTGGCTTTCCAGCTTTGTGCGCAAACCCCCTAGAGTTCCAAAAATACGGTCATCCTTCGGAACTATCCGTATTTCAGGCCATGCTGAACCTAACGCACTGGCAGCCATCCCTGTACGTTGCCGTTGTTGCGATGAGGCGGCAGCATTATCTTTTTCCATAAACAGAACGATACTTCCGTTATCCCAAAATCCGTTGTGGTGGTGTTCCGTCGTTTCTTCATGATTTTGCTCTTGCCTTTTGCTGACGTTCTTCTCACGCTGAGGAGAAACAGTGGCCGGTCGAGTGGTAAAAAGTACATCTGCGGCCAACGAATGAGCAAAAGGAATCAATAGAACAATAATAGCCAAAAATATAATTGCTATCGATTTTGGATTTTTCATTGAGGTAACCCGTTCCAAAATTCGGAACCGAACGTTTAATATTGAATATCAAACGTAAATACATGCATGACGGTATCGTATCGGTCACATATTATAGGGTATTGTGGAAACGAGTCTTAAAGTAAAAAATACGAGAAGAAATCAGACAATGAATGCACAATATTTCGTGCGATGTTGTTTGACTTGTCATTTGGTCATCTTTCTTTTTGTTATAGACCAAAAAATTATTTCTCAGCGAGTTCCCAAGATTGTTCTTGGATTCCCGATGAGCACGCCAGAGATGCAGAAAGCGTCCGTAATATGGAATTCCATACTTTACGTTCGCTTCGAGTCTATGTAACTAAATAGTTTGTTATGAAAAAAGTCAATGGAAGTTATTTTGAGGAGAGGGGAGGTGGCGTGGATGAAGCGTTTTCTCTCCACTCAAGATAGCTGCGATACCGGGATTGTGCCGTCAGATCTGTTTAGGGAGAGTTGCCTGTAACGTTATTGTGGAGGCACCTTGTTGTGATCTTTCGATCCACATATGCGGCTGAAGGACTGATGGTTGGATTGCAGGTGCGAAAATGGCGCAATCAAGCTGATGTCCTGTCGCATGATGTCTTCGGGTATCCAGAACATGCAAAGGCTAAATTCTTTTTCGACCATATGTTGCATTGCTGTGCCTGAAAAGAGAGACGTTTCTGCTTCTCTGTGTGTCAGCTATCCATAATTTTAGTGCCGGGCCAATTCTGAGAGGCGACCATGTTTTTCGCGAGATCTATGAGAATTTCGCGCACGGCTAGACCAGCTTCCGTTTCTGGAATGCTTTCCGGTACACAGAGGGACACATCCTCCTGAATCACGGGACTGCATAGTTCGTACACGCGGGATTTGCCAGGAACGATAATCTTGCTGGCGACAGACCAGGGTAGAATTGTACAGCCAACGCCTGCGGCAACAGCATCCTGAAGCGTCAGCAGTGCTTCAACTTCAGCAACAATATTGGGCGTAATCTGTTTGCGTGCAAAAGCCATGTTAATGCGCTTGCGGACAAAGTTGTAGTCTGGGGGAAGGAGCAAGGGAACTTCCGTCAGATCAGAGAGCCTGACAGGAGAAGAGAGGCTCTCTGTAAAAGAAGAGTTTTCCGGAGCAACCAGAAAGAAATCTTCTTTCATGAGAGGAGTGAAATGTACCCCCTTAATAGGTCCGGCCCCATGAATGACCGCCATATCCAATCGGCCAGTCATGACCATTTCGCTATAAATATCGTCAAAACTCTCAGTCAGGTGAAGTGTGATTCCCGGCAATTTCTCACGCACTTCCTTGAGGAGTGCCAGAGACAGCGTGGAACCCGAAGAGTAAGGCGAAAGCCCAACCGACACCTTGCCCACCAACGGCCCCGCACCGTTACTGATCTCGGTCATGGCGCGGTCAAGCTGTTTGATGATGGTTTGTGAATGGCGATACAATTCGAGACCAGCGGCCGTTGGGGTGACACCCATTTTGCTGCGGATCAGCAGTTTCTGTTTGAACGCGGTTTCTAGCGATGCCAACTGCTGGCTGAGAGCTGGCTGTGCAATATTCAGAATATCGGCAGCACGAGAAATACTTCCAATATCAATAATTTTTACGAACGCTTGCAATCGACGAATATCCATTTTGCCCTCTCCATGCGCCGTATTTGGTTGGATTTTAATGGAATTTCTGTAAATGGTCAATAAATGCGAAAAAATTCCTGTTGAATATATATTTATATATCTATCAATTTTAATCGGTTTTTTCTTTTCAATAAAGAAAATTATCCTCAAAAAATAAAATAATATTTGTTTATAATATTGTTTCATTCGATTTTTGATGGCTACATTGCGAAGATATACGTGCCATTTCTTGTCATAGAATTCTTGTATGGGGGTAGATGCTTTTCAATGCTATCTCCTGCATGGTCCTTAGGCATAAATTCATTTCATATTGATAATTTTTTGCCTTCTAGGGTGCGTATGCATCAAAGAAGTTTCGGAGTGAATATGTGATGCCTGGTTTAGCGGATCGACTTAACGGAATTTCCATATCAGCCTCTGCTGCAATGACGGATAAAGCCACGGCGTTGAAGGCCGAAGGTATTAAGGTTATCAGTCTTTCCTCGGGTGAGCCGGATTTTCCGACGCCTCCGCATGTGGTGGAAGCTGCTGTGGCGGCAGTACGGGCGGGTGATACAAAATATCCACCTCAGGCTGGTAAGCCAGCGCTCAAAAAGGCAGTCCGTAATAAATTTCTGCGCGAAAATAATCTGGATTATGCGCTGGATGAAATCCTGATTGCCAATGGCGGAAAGCAGATCATTTTTGATGCCATCATGGCGACCTGCAATCCGGGCGATGAGGTTGTTCTACCTACCCCGTACTGGATCAGCTACGCGGATCAGGCGCGTTTGGCCGGGGCCAGTGTTGTTCAGGTTCCTTGCAAAGCTGAAAACGGCTTCAGGCTTGCAGCGGATGATCTGGAAGCGGCCATTACAGAGCGGACAAAATGGGTCATCCTGAATTTCCCGAACAATCCATCAGGCACATGCTGTCCGCGTGAGGATATGGAAGCAATCGCCGCTGTCCTGCTCAAATATCCCAACGTCTGGGTCATGACAGACGATATTTATGAACGTCTGGTTTATGACGCGTTTGAGTTTTGTACGATTGCGCAGGTGGAGCCCCGTCTGAAAGAACGTGTTCTCACAGTTAATGGTGTCTCTAAAGCTTACGCCATGACAGGCTGGCGCGTGGGGTATTGTGGTGGTTCCAAAAAGCTGATCGCCGCTATGAACAACATGCAGGGACAGTCAACCAGCGGCATCAACACTCTGGCGCAGGCGGCTGCCGTTGCTGCCTTGGAAGGCCCGCAGGATTTCCTGAAAGATCGCGCGCGGGAATATCAAACCCGTCGGGACCTGGTGGTCGGTCTGCTGAACGCCATTCCGGGAATTCAGTGCCATAAGCCTCAAGGCGCGTTTTATGTCTATGCGGATATAAGTGCATGCATGAATAAGGTTTCTGCTGCTGGAAAAACCATTGCAACAGATACAGATTTCGTCATGGGCCTTTTGGAGGAACAGCAGGTGGCAACGGTGCAGGGCACAGCCTACGGTATGAGCCCGTTTTTTCGCGTGTCCTATGCGACCGATGTCGAGACACTCCGTGAAGGATGTGACCGGATTGCAAAGTTTGTCGCAGGTTTGAAATAAGCAAAAAAGATATCCGGCACATCCAAAGGGACGTGCCGGACAGAGAAAACCCCGCTTTGAAAAGAGGTGGGGTTTCTTTTAACTGATTTCCAGACAGAAGTTTTCTGTCATCAAAGAGGATGAAGGGTCAGAATGGTTTGCCCATAGCTGATCAGATCGCCTTCCTCAGCCATGAACTGTACCACGGTTCCATTTTGTGGCGCTGTAATAGAGACAGTCAGTTCCCCGATTTGCAGCATGGAGACTACCTCTCCCGCACAGACAGAACTGCCTGACGGTGCAAATTCTTCCTTTGTAAGCGGATTTTTTCGTAACAAATTCCCAAAATACGGGGCTGTAACAGAAATGTCCGTAGAGGTAGAGACAGCAGCCTCAGGCTGCCCGTGTGTGGGGAACGTGTGGCTTGTCGCGTCGGGAGTAGGAGGGGCGCTTTCTTCCACAGTGATGCGAAGGCGTACTCCCTGCACATTGGACAGTTCAAGGCTGCTGAGACCAGCTTCGCTCAGCCATTGGGTAATCTGGATCACTTCTTCTGAATTCGGAAGGCTGTCAAAAGCCGGGATTGATAATGGCGTGTTCATCAGGAGTGTTCCCTTTTTTCCAGCCAGTGTTCCAGATGGTGGATGTCAACGCCACCTTTCTCAAAAGCAGGGTCGCACAAAAGCGCCTGATGGAGCGGGATATTGGTCGAGATTGCCTCAACCTGCATTTCAGCAAGAGCAACTTTCAGCCGCTGGATGGCTTCGCTCCGTGTGGCGCCTCGTGCAATGACTTTGGCAATGAGCGAGTCATAATATGGCTGCACAACGCTTCCGGCCACAATATGCGTATCCAGACGAATACCAGCCCCGCCGGGAACATCCCAACGGCTCACACAGCCTGGAGATGGTGCGAATGAGAAAGGATCTTCTGCATTGATCCGGCATTCAATGGCATGGCCCACGGTATGAATGGCACTCTGCTCGATGGCCAGATGTTTGCCTTGTGCAATCTCAATCTGTGCACACACAATATCAATGCCGGTTGTTTCTTCCGTAATCGGGTGTTCAACCTGCAAGCGCGTGTTCATTTCAATGAAGGCAAAAATACCCTCTTCATACAGAAATTCAAACGTGCCTGCGCCGCGGTAGCCAATATTGCGGCACGCCTGTACGCAACTGGCGCCAATTTCTGCAATCAGTTCGGGTGAAATTCCCGGCGGTGGTGCTTCTTCCAGCACTTTTTGGTGCCTGCGCTGCAAAGAGCAGTCACGGGCTCCCAGCCACAGCGCGTTACCATGCGTATCGCACAGAACCTGTATTTCGATGTGTCTGGGCTTCTGCATGAAGCGTTCCAGATACAGGGTCGGGTTCCCAAAGGCCTGTTGAGCTTCCTTGCGGGTGAGGGTGACCGCCTTGATCAGCTCATCAGCGGACCATACAACCCGCATGCCGCGACCGCCGCCGCCGCCAGAGGCTTTGACAATAACCGGAAAGCCAACCGTATTGGCCAACTCCAGAATGGCCTGCTCACTCTCCGGCAAAGGGCCGTCTGAGCCGGGCACGCAGGGCACCCCTGATGCCTGCATGGTCTGTTTGGCGGTAATCTTGTCGCCCATCAGGCGGATGCAAGCTGGCGTTGGGCCTATGAAGATAATCCCGGCATCTTCAACTGCTTCCGCAAAATCGGCATTTTCGGACAGAAAGCCATAGCCGGGATGGATGGCAGACGCGCCTGTTACTTTTGCCGCCAGAATAATGGCATCAGCATCCAAATAGCTGCGAGCGGCAGACGCCGGGCCAATACACAATGCAATGTCAGCTTCCAGAACATGGCGGCTCTGGGCATCCGCTTCCGAATAGACAGCAACAGTTTCCAGCCCAAGTTGGCGGCAGGCTCGTTGAATACGCAGGGCGATTTCGCCACGATTGGCAATCAGAACGCGCCCGAAGCGCTGCGGGCCGCTCATGATAGACGCATCAGAGGCTGATCAGCCTCAACCTCACTGCCATCGGTTACCAAAATGGCTTCTATACGGCCAGCAACCTCGGATTTGACCGGGGTGAAAACTTTCATGGCTTCTATCAGACCTATCTGCTGTCCGACGCTCAGAGTGTCTCCCACGCTGACAAAAGGTGGTGCATCAGGGGAGGGAGACAAATGGAGGGTACCATACATTGGGGCGGTTACAACGCGCGCAGCCTCAGGGGGCGCTTCAGGCTGCGTTGCTGATGTGGAAGCCCCCGTTTCGACAGGCGAAGATCCTGCCAGAGCTGACTGTGGAGAAGAAAGCGGAGAAGCAGGACTAGCCGGGGCCGAAGCCTGCCCTGAGCGCGTGATTTTAAGAGTTTGACCGCCTTCTTCAATCTCAAGCTCACGGAGCGGAGCACGGCCAAACAGGTCTATCAGCGCTTTGAGAGCTTGAGTATCCATGGTTATCAGGACTTAGCTGTTTTCTTCGCAAAGTTCAGGCCACCAACAACCTGCATGGTGGGCAGAACTTCCATAAAGCTGACATTCATGCGCTGCGGCGCAGAAATGGCGAAAGCAATGGAGTTTGCCAGGTCTTCAGGAAGCAGAGAGTCATATTCATCAAAGAAGCGACGCTGAGCCTCTTCCATATCGCCAATCAGGCGGCCAAAAACCTCAGTCTGAACACGGGCGGGAGAAACTTCAGTGACCCGGATATTCTTGCCGAACAGGTCACACCGTAGCTGCTGGGAGAGAGAATGCACGCCGGCCTTAGTGGCGTGATAGACCGTGTTGCCACCGGCAAAGGCATAATGGCCGGCAATGGAGGTAATGTTGACAATGTGCCCGCGGTCCCGCGCAATCATCCCCGGCAGGGCCAGCCGTGTCAGTTGCAGAACGGCACGCAGGTTGATGTCCACCAGGCCGTCAATGTCTTCCTCTGTCGTGTTGGTGATGTTCCCGGTGCGGGACTGACCGGCGTTATTGATGAGAATATCAATCTCATGGTTCTTGAAAATGGCCCCCATGGCATCAAGGTCCGCGACACTGGCAGCCTGCACAATACAGCCGGTTTCTTCAGCCAGCTTGGTCAGGCGTTCTTTGTCTCGGGCAACGGCATGCACTTCCAGCCCCAGTTCCCGCAGGCGGCGGACAGTTGCGGCTCCGATGCCGGATGATGCGCCGGTAACAAGTGCTGTGCTGTAGGGCTGTATTGTCATGATATAAAATATCCTGATGTATGTGGGCCGCTCTGCCCTATGTAAAAGGCCAGAATTTGACAAGTCATTCCACCTTAGAGACGGAATTTTGTGTTGACCAAGATCAGTTCAGTCTTGCGTCATAAGATTATCCAATGTTTCCGGCTCGGTGCTGGTCATAAGATTATTGTATGTCACCACAGCAAGATAATGTTGGCGAGCATTCGCTCTCTCACCGTATCGTTACGGACGCAATATGTAACACCGTACGGGATGTTTTTGGTGGCAGCCATCTTAGATCTTTGCCTGGACGCTCATGACTGAAACCATCCCCGCTCTTAGGGCAGAGCAGTCTGCTGGTTCAGCAGGGCCTCCTACCATCAGTATGATCGGAACACGGGCCATGCTGTTTGAAGCGCCCGGAGAGTTCACACTGGGCTGTCAGCAGCGTATCTGGGCCTTGATGGATGCCTGCGCCGATCGCCCGGATATTGCTGAAGTCATGCCGGGTGTTACCAACCTGATGCTGATTTTTTCTACGCCACCGGAAAATCCTGAGGATATGGCGGCTTGGCTGCGTAAGGCATGGGATACCTTACCGGAGAAACACATCAAAGGACGGCTGTTTGAAGTGGGGGTTCGGTATGGCGGTGAACTGGGATCTGACCTGCCGCGTGTTGCAGAACATTGCGGTATGTCTCCGCATGAGGTTATCGCGCTTCATCAGGCTCCCCTTTATACAGTGTGCGCACTCGGAAGCGTGCCGGGATTTGGGTATCTGCACGGGCTAGACTCCCGTTTGGAAACGCCGCGCAAATCTGTGCCTTCTCTGAAAATGCTGGCGGGCACAGTTACAATTGGAGGCCCGCAGGCTGGAATATCCGCATTGACGGGGCCGAATGGCTGGAATTCCATCGGCTTTACGGATTTGGTGATGTTTGATCCAGAACGTGATCCGCCAGCGTTGTTTGACGTAGGTGACCAGATCCGTTTTTACGCCGAGAGTATCGAGTTGTGATTACAGTTCTTGAAACCGGCGTACTGAATAGCGTGCAGGACGCTGGTCGGTTTGGGTATCGCCATTTGGGCGTGAGTACATCTGGCGTGATGGACCCTGTGGCACTGCGATGCGGTAATGCCCTTCTTGGGAATGCACCGGATGCTGCTTGCAGTGAAGTGCAGACATTTCCTTTCAAAGTTCGCTTCGACAAAGATGTCAGTCTGGTTGTGACGGGCGCCCAAGGCGTTTTAACGCTGGGGGGCAGAAAAATTCTGCCTTGGACTGTTGTCACTGCGCGCATGGGCGATGTTCTAACGCTTGAGCGGCCTGTCATAGGCGCGCGGATGTATCTGTGCGTCTGCGGGGGTATTGATGTTCCAGTTGTCCTCGGCTCTCGGAGTACGCAATTGCGTGGTGGCTTTGGGGGGTATCTGGGGCGTCCGCTAGAGGTTGACGATGAGATTGCCGGAACCGGTGGACGCGTGCCAGATGGCTTCGGCGCTATTCCGCCGTCGGAGGGGCTGGTTGGCGCATGCGTTGAAGAAAAAGAAAAAACAGTGACATTGCGCGCTATTCCCGCAACAGACTACGCCTTGTTTACGGAAGAAGCGCAAGCCCGTTTCTGGTCTACATCCTGGCAGATTACAGCACAAAGCAACCGGCTGGGCTACCGGCTTAAAGGGGGGGCTTTGATGCTGAAACACCCCATAGAGTTGCGATCTTACGGGGTTATTCCCGGCCTTATTCAGGTGCCTCCGGCAGGAGAACCTATTGTGCAAATGGCGGATGCAAACACCGCGGGCGGCTATCCTCGGATTGCGACTGTGATCGAAGCTGATTTGTGGCGTCTTGCTCAGGCGCGTATCGGCAGTTTCGTGCGGTTACAGCGGTGTGATCACGCCGCGGGCCTTGAGGCCATGGCAGATGTAGAAAAGTATCTGAAGAGTATTCAGGAAAATTCTGCGCTCTACAGAAAATCATTCATTCGGAGGGATGCCGGCCAGACCGGTAAAAAATCATGAAGATTGATTTGAATGCCGATATTGGCGAGGGCTTTGGTCGCTGGATGATAGCCGATGATGCCGCTCTGATGACTGTGATTTCGTCGGCAAATATCGCATGTGGTTTTCACGCGGGTGATCATCTGATTATGGACCGTGTGGTTCGGGCTGCAAAAGAGCGTGGCGTTGCTATTGGGGCGCATCCTGGCCTGCCAGACCGGATGGGGTTTGGGCGCAGGACCATGGTTGTCAGCGCGGAAGAAATGGAAGCCATGCTGGCGTACCAGATTGGGGCTCTCAGGGGCATCGCGGCCCGCCATGGGCTTAGGGTAGGCCATGTCAGTTATCATGCCGCATTTGGGACAATGGCGAATGCCGATCAGGACTTGGCTGATCGTCTTGCGCGCGTGATTGCGCAGATTGATCCTTCTCTCGTAATGCTGGCAATGGAGGGGCAGCCTATTGATCTTGCCGCCAGAAAGGCCGGTTTGCGTGTGCGGTCACTGTTTCTGGCAGATAGAGCTTATCAGGCAAACGGCGCGCTGGTGCCCCGGGGGTTGGAAGGCGCCGTTATCCATGATCTGGATAAAGTGAAAGAGCGTGTAAAAACCTTCCTTGAAACAGGAAAAGTGATAACTATTGAGGGCAAGGGTCTGGCTATCAGATCCCGCTCGATCCTTGTGCACAGCGACACACCAGGTTCCGACAAGCTGGCCCAGGCCATCGCATCCCAGATAGATGCAATGGGCGGAGAAGTCTCGGCGTGTGCTGAAGGATAACGGGTCTTGAAAAGAAAAGGGCAGAAGAGGATTGCTCTGTTTCTGTCCGGAGCAGAACGGTAATGGCTATGCAACATAACCTCGCACGCGGGGCATATCTACTTGCATTGGCCACATTGTTTACGGCACTTCTCAACGCATTGCAGAAAATTACGGGTTCAACATTATCTGTTGTTGAAATCGTTTTTTTCAGGAATCTGTTTTCTTTGCCGTTTGTGGTTGTTATCGCGTTACGCGGTGGCCTTGTGCTGAAGACGCATCATTTCAGCGGCCATGTCATCCGCTCTGTTGTGGGGCTGGTCAGTATGATCATGACGGTTGTTGCCGTAACACATCTTCCTTTGGCAGAGCAGCAGGTTTTATCTTACACGCAGCCACTGTTTCTTATTCTTCTGTCCATTCCGCTGATGCATGAGCGTCCGTCCATTCAGCGTTGGGTGGCC
The DNA here is from genome assembly GCF_001499615.1 of Acetobacter senegalensis. NCBI lineage: Bacteria > Pseudomonadati > Pseudomonadota > Alphaproteobacteria > Acetobacterales > Acetobacteraceae > Acetobacter > Acetobacter senegalensis. The sequence goes on from NZ_LN606600.1 coordinate 3,264,115, forward strand.
GTAGTCATTGGTTTTGTCGGCGTTGTTGTGGTTGCGAGCGGGAAGGGGCTTTTGGGAGATGGTCACGGAACCGTTCCAGCATGGGCTTACGCTGTTGCTCTTGGTCAAGGGGCAGTAGGGGCTTTGACAACCATGCAGATCCGTCAGCTTTCGGCTACGGAAAAAAGCACGACCATCGCAATGTGGCAGGCCATTTTGATGACCGCGGCAACGGCAGCAGCGCTTCCGTTCGTGTGGCATATGCCCACACGCGCGGATTTATTATGTCTTGTTGCTGTTGGTGCATTTGCCGGAATAGCACAGGTTCTGCAGACAGAAGCATTTGCCTCGGCTCAGGTTTCAGCCATTGGTCCCTTTGCCTATTGTGGTCTGGTCTGGGCTGCCTTGATCGGCTGGTTGGGGTTTGGCGAAATTCCAGGCGTCGCCATGTTTGTGGGTGGTCTTCTGATTATCGGCTCTGGCCTGTGGATGTTGCGGCATGAAAGGCCGTCCCGACAAAAAGTGGTTTTAGAATCAGAATCTTCCTCTGGAGCACAATAAAAAGCCTTTCCATACATGCGCACAGGTGTGTTGTATTCATAATGTTCCGTTATCGTAAAAATATTGATGATCTGTGTGATGCAAGGCTGCCTTTTAAGGTCGAGAGTTTAAAGGTGAAAAAGCGATGAACAAGAACGCAGGCTCATCAAGATATGTCTTTTTTGGCATGATTTTTCTGATGTACGTCATCAGTTATGGGGATCGTGCAGCCCTTTCCATATCACTACCTGATCTTGGCCGCGAATTTTCACTTTCTTCTGTCCAGATGGGGTGGGTTTCCTCCAGTTTTCTCTGGTCTTATTTTGTCCTGAATCTTCCCTCAACCATTCTTCTGGATAGCGCTGGCGCTCGTCTGGTGGGAACGCTGGCTGTTTCCGTATGGTCCTGCGCTATGATCCTTGGAGGCATGACACGAAATGTGACGCAGTTTATCTTAACCCGCATGCTTCTGGGCGTAGGGGAAGCGCCAACTTTTGGGGTGGGCGCGACGATTGTTCGCAACTGGGCAAGACCACAGGAACGCGGTACCGTTATGACAGTCCTGCTGACTGGCATGCAGATAGGCCTTGCTGGTGGTACAATTGCAGGAGCCTACCTGATTGCAAAAGTTGGCTGGCGATTTGAGTTCATGGCGCTCGGTGTTGTGGGATTGATTTGGGCGCTTGCATGGTGGCTACTTTATAGAAATCCGAATAAATCTGATGCTTCGGCGCGGGTTCGCTCCATTCGCGTGTCAGAAGTGCTGTCTTTGTTTCGGTCTTCGACATTTTGTGGGATTCTCGTTGTCCAGTGTACACAGAATTTTTTGAACTTTTTGCTTATGTCTTGGGTTCCTTTCTATCTCATTCATGAATTGCACTTGAATGTTCTAGGGTCCGGCAGTGGTACAGCCGGGTGTTACGTTCTGGGTGCTGTTGGGGCGGTTATTCTGGGGCGTATAGCTGAGCATATTGTGTTCCGAAACAACCCGGATGCGAGCCGCCGCCGATTTATTGTGGCCTTTTGTATTATCGGAAGTGCCATGATCGGGTTTCTTCCATTCTTTCATGATGAAACACCCATTCTGGCAGTCCTTTCCCTTTCTCTCTGCTGTCTGATTGCGGCAAACGGTGCCAATACAGCCATGTTGGCAGATATGTTGCAGGACGGTCATAAAATTGGATCTGTTACGGGCGTAACATTGACATTCAGTAATGCACTTGGTCTTACCGCGCCTATTCTGACAGGATATATCGTGTCCTGGACGGGAAACTTTAATATGGCCTGGTACCTGTGCGCGGTGGCGCTGATTGTTGCCGGCCTAATTTCTTTGATGACGGTAAGGAAGCCGATTGTTATGACTTAATTCGAGAAAAATTAATAAGTTGGTGTTTTTTCATAATATATTTTGAGTATGGAGCTACGTCAAAAAAACTCATTATTTTTTCTAAATTTATCATGACTTTCTTTTTAGAAACACATGTAAAAAATAAATCTCCATGAGATTAAGGTTAATCTTGTGGAGAGTTTTCATATGTATAAATTGAAATTTATAGTCAAAATCCCGCTCTGATAGGGGTCAAAAGGCGAGATATCAATATTCAATATGACGCCAAAACATAACGGAAACGTATCATATGAAACCAGATAAGGTTTCTTAATCCGACCGGTTTTCAGGGTGATGCGATGGCCAAAATATCAAAACTTGAACTATCACTCGTGGCGAGTGTAGCGTTCGGTGCTCTTCTCCCGGCAGGAAGCGGTTTTGCAGAAAGTGTAACTTCCCAGAAGGCGAAGGCGCAGAAGGTCATTGTAAAAAAGACAAAAAATACGACGGCCGCACCTGTAAAAACGTCACCCACACATGTTCGCAGCAAATTGAGCGCCTTGCGGGGAGGGGAGGAGTCCATTGACGTGGGTGGCCATTCGGGAAGTTCCGTATTTTCACCGACGACGCCAAAGCATAGCACAACGCAGGTTACGGTCGTCACTGGTGCTGAGCTTCTGAAAACCGGTCAGACAAATGTGCTTTCTGCTCTTGCGCAGGCTAACCCTGCCATTACAACCGCGGCTCTTCCCGGTGGCGGTGCAAGCTCATTTGTGCAGACCATGCAGCTGCGTGGTCAGTCTCCGGATGATACCCTGATTCTTGTTAATGGCCATCGTCGTCATATTGGTGCGAATTTTAACTCGAACTCTGGCACCAACTGGGGAAGTGAACCGGCTGATATTTCCCTTATCCCGGTAACTGCGATTGACCATATTGAAGTAGTAACAGAAGGCGCATCCGCGCTATATGGGCAGGACGCCATTGCAGGCGCCGTGAATATTGTGCTGAAGCATGATACTCACGGTGGTACAATCAATTTTAAAAATAGTGGTTATTACGCCGGGGATGGCCAGGCTCTGGATGGTTCTGCCAATTACGGTATGGCTCTGGGTCGTAATGGTGGTTATCTTGATCTGGCGGCACAGGTTTCCCATCAGCTTCCCACAACGCGAGGTGGCGATTTTTATGGGACGCTTTTTGATGATTCCAGAAACGAGACGGCTAATCGCAATGTTCAGCGTGGTCTAGGTATTCCTAAATCCACACTGGAGACCATCAGCGAGAATATGTCGGTGCCGATGGCGCGTGACTTCAATTTCTACAGCACATCGACTTTTTCTCATCGCCGCGCAAATGTGCCTGAAACCTATCGGGCCAATACCAGTTCTGACGAATGGATCAACCCCGAGCTCTACCCAGATGGTAATCAGCCTTATATTGCCATGGATCAGCTTGATTTTGAGACAGACAATGGCATTAAAGCGCGTAAATTCGGCTTTGCATGGGATGCCTATATTACTTACGCTCGAGATAAACAGGATTATAGAACAACAAACTCTGAAAATGTTTCTATCCCTGGCAGTACCCAGACATCGTTTTATGATGGTGCATCTATCGCAACTCAGTTGACAGCAGGTTTGCGCGGGTCCCGTACGTTCCGGCCTGACTGGGCTCCTCGTCCAATCAATCTGCGGTTTGGAGGCGAATATCGCCACGATACTTTTCAGATGCTTGAAGGTGAGACAGCCTCCTGGAGCGGTATGGGCGCGACAGATCATCCGGGTAATGTGCCCATGGCAGCAACTTACCAGAACCGTGACGTGTACGAAGGCAATGTCAATCTTGATTTCTATGTAACCAAAAAATGGGAATGGACCCTAGGTGGCCGTGTTGGGAGCTATAACAATATTGCTACTGTCGAAACGGGGTCTGTTGGCACACGCTATAACTTTAACAAACGCTGGGCTATTCGTGCCAACGTGAATACTGGGTATCGTCCGCCAACGTTGGGCGCGCTCTCCTATTTCTATTCTGCCCCGTATCCGGGTTATACGGTTGATCAGATTCCGGCGAGCAGCGCCATTGCAAAGTATCTTGGTGCCGGGAGCATGAAAGGGGAATATTCACGCAGCTATTCCATTGGGTTTGATGCAACACCGGTTGATGATTTTCATGTTACGGGCAATCTGTATTATATTGCCATCAACGGCAGAATGGGCAGCACAAAAACCTATTCGGTCAGCCAGAATGATTCCGAACTTTTGGAGTTGCTGAAAAACGCAAATCTGGAAAGCGCAACATCACTGTCCTATTATGCTAATCTGTATAACACGCAGACATTTGGCGGGGATTTTAGCGCGGACTATACGTTGCATACTGCAAAACTCGGGCAGTTCCGTTTTGCTATGGGCATCAATTTTTCGGATAACGAGATCCGGTCTGCAAAATCTGATCTGGTAAATGAGTATACCAAGATGATGGTTCTGCATTCTGCTCCCAAAAACCGTGAACAGATCAGTGTGAACTGGACACGCGGCAAATGGTCGGCTTCTGTGCAGGAACTACGCTATGGTTCAATTGTCTATATGGCAGCGCCAACCGGCGCAGGTAGCGTGCCTTTCCAGCAGAACCCAGGTTTTATTACCAATCTTGAAGTTGATTATAAAATTCTGCCGCGTTGGACGGTGGGTGTGGGTGCCAATAATGTGGGCAATAAACACCCAACGCGTGTTCCTAGCTCTATTGCCAACACACAGCAGGGCTTGGCTAAATATGCCTCCTATTCTCCTTATGGGTTTAGTGGTGGAATGTATTACGTAAAAACGTCATTAGATTTCTAAAGGTTGTAAATTTCAGATCTGGAATCTAACGAATTTAAAAATGATAATGTTAGCTGCTGTAGATCGGTTGTCCAACTCATGGGAACTGATTTGCGGCGGCTTTTTTGTGATCATTAACGTGGGAACAGTGTCCTGATGCCTTGTATGCATGCTGTCCTATCGAGAACTGATATGAGATTGCGGACGGACGGGATAGTTTAGAGCACCGTGTGATGAGGTTGATGCGTATCCTGAGTTCCGGAGCTAATTAGCGCATTCTTGTGCTGAGAAGCATTTGAGACGTGAGCCGATACGTTTGCACGTTGCCGCGATGGATCGTTCAGCGATCCTCCATAGCTGGGTCTCGAGTTTGGCAAAGACCTGTTCGATTGGATTGCGATCGGGACTGTAGGGCGGCGGCAGAAAAATTAGCCAGACACCAACGGCGCGAATGGCTTTGCGAGCGGCTCCGTCCTGGTGGCTGCCGAGATTGTAGAGCACGACGATGTCGCCAGCTTTGAGCCTTAGAACCAGAGACTGTTTGATATGAGCATGGGCTGCGCTCGCTGATAGCACCGTTGAGCCCGCACTGTGCAGTAATCCGGTTATGACGCAAAGCGGTAAGACGGGGCGGTCTCTTCCAGCGACCGTGTGAGACCTGAGCTCCCAGCCTGTCCGCTCTGCAGCAGCGATCATGCGCGTGCGTCATGTTGGTTTGGGCGATGTTTCGTCGATGAAGACCAGATGGGTGGGATCTATAGCAGCCCGCCGTTGCTTCCAGAATTTCGCTTACATGCGGCCTCAGGTCGATCCTGCTAACAGGACATTACGTTTTTTTGAAGCTCGTCCTTTGGGATTGAAAAATGGGCGACAGTATTCCCGCGTTCCGCCGGAACGCCACGCTCGTCGCGCATTTGAACCGACAATGCAGCATCAGGTTCGGAAACAATGATGGTCAGCAGCTAGGCTCTTTCAGCTCTGGTTCGGCAAGAATGATGTCCGGCCATGTCGGCGCAACACTGATCGCCCACGTGTTTTGCGCCCTGAACCCATTTGATCGACGAGATTTCGCTCATGCCAGAGCGGCGTGCCTCGATAACTTATGCCGTCATTTTGCACCGCGTCAATCATGCGGTTTCGTAAATCCTGCGGGTAAGTTTTCGGAATGAAGGCTGGCTGCCTTCGCCAGCCTTCATCTTGAAGTATGTCCCGCGCCCTCAGGGAATCTCGCGAGCCAATCTATTCGCGGTGTGCTCTAAAGCTGCTTCAGAATAAGCGGCTTTAGAGGAAAATTCTTGGCTTTGTTCAGCCAGCTTTTCTGGCTTCTGATTTTATCGCGTCTTCCAGAAGGGAGGTGATTTGCTCCTGGTTATAGGTCATTCTGATCAGATGGCGTCCTTCAATAGATGCTCTGCACCAGTGGGGCTGAGAGTTATGGAGTTGTAAAATCTGTTCAGCCAATTCCTGCGCTGTCTCTCCTTGATTTTCATGGAGACCTGCTGTTAGCGGCAAACCTTCTGCTGCAATTGGTGTCATGACACAGGGCACACCGTAGGACAGACTTTCCAGAACCTTGCCCTTGATCCCGGCACCAAAACGCAGGGGGGCAATGCTGAGGCGCAGAGTGGAGAAAAGCGCGTCCAGATCAGAAACCTCTCCGAGGATATCTACGCCTTCTTTTTGCAATGAACGCACGCGGGTGGGCATATTGGTTCCAGCAATCAGGCATTTGATTGAAGGGTCTTTAAGCCATACAAGAGGCATAATCTCTTCAACCAGCCAGCGGGCGGCATCCACGTTGGGGGCGTGGGCGTAATTCCCCAGGAACAGCACGTTCTTGCGTTGCTCAAAACTGTTCTCATGAACCTTCAAGGGAACAGACCATGGAATGACTGCCGTATTCAGCAGTGGAAGAGCGTCCTTAAGCAGAGCTGCTTCAGCTGGAGAATGGGTCAGAACAATATCTGCCTGACAGGCGGCCTGATATTCCCGCAATTTTAAGCGTCGGGAGTCAGCAATTAGTTCAGGGCGCGCTTCTATCTGTGCCTGGCGGAGTGTGCGCAGGAAATGGAGATCAGCCACGCTATATATAATCCGAGCTCTGGGCTGATGGCGTCGGGTAAGCCCCATATAGCGGGAGGCAATCTCCTCACGGTGCAGATAAACAATGTCAAAACTGTTGTTCTGACGAGACAGCACGTCCTCTACGGAGCGATAGAAGGGGGCCGTCAGCACGGTAACATCCGGGGTGTTGTCGAGATGATCCGGCCCTTCCATCTGGTCTGCCGCCACAAAACTTACGTCATACCCAAGGTCTTGCAGAGCAGTGATGTGGGAGAGGATAGCGTGTGAACCCGCGTCTCTGCCCTTGTTTGGCCGTTGTGTATCAATGACGAGCGCTCGGCACGTCTTGGCCGGGCGGGCTGCTTTCAATCCCCGTCGAGCATGGGCTGAATGCAGAACTGCCTGTTTTTTGCCACTTGTTTCCTGAGCGTGTTCCTGCGTCAACTGTTCTACCTGTGCAAGCAGAAAGGACAGCACATCTTTACGATGTTCCTTGCTGACGGCCTTGACTGCACGGCTGACGGACTGGGCAAATGCAGGATCAAACGCATCCACTGGTTCCAGAACATGTGGATGACTGAGCAGCATGCCATCACTTGCTCGCCGAACTTCAATGACATGACGGCTGAATGGGGAAAGACCCACAGGCAGAATGACGTCAAAGCCGCAACGTAGAGCACGCCCACTCAATTCCACGTCAGGACGAAGGCCATTTGCAACTGTGGTGGCAATCAACTTGCCATTGTCCAGTATCTGAATGGCAACAGGTGTATCCGGGGTTGCCGGGTTCCAGGCCCATCCTCGAATTTGCTCACGGCTTACAGCGTCAAGGTAGCCTTCAAAAGACTCAAGATTGATATTGGGCTGTGTGGTGTAAAGGGGGGCTTGGGTCTCTTCGTTCAGGTCAAGCATCCATGGGCTGTTTTTAAGAGGGGCACTATCTTCCATGCGTTGCACTTCAATAACGTGGCGCTCAAAGGGGGAAAGTCCGCCGGGGATTTCGAAACGGAAACCACAGGAGCTTCCCACGTCTGCACGGGGCTGATTGGCAATAATCTCACCTATCGTCACGCCATTATTCAGAATGGAGAGCCGGACTGGTTCTTCAGATGCGCTATCCCGCGCCCATCCCTGAACAATGGTGTGTGACACGGTATCGATATACCCTGAAAGTGTACCAACAGATTTCAGGGTGTGGATTCCGGTCAGGTGCAGCAGGTCTGTACGGAGCTGTTCCAGTTCCGCACCTTCTTCCAGACGAGGGGCACAATACTGAGCCGGTAGCTTCTGATCCTGCGGATAGAGTATCTGGAATTCAGAGGCATTCAGGAACATGCCGCGCGAGTCATCATCAACAAACGTTTCCGATGGGGCACCGTGGGCAAAGATGACGTCATGACTTTCAAGTTCGATGTGAAAATACGCCACTTCATCCATGGCTTCTGCCTGAATGATGCTCACATCGTTAACCAGCGTCATGGCGGGCACCAGTTTATGGGCCAGATACATTGCATGCAGCGGAGAGACGGAAAGATCCTGAGTAGGCAGCCCGTTTCCAAGGGATCCCTGGCGGAAGACCACAGGCAGAATTTCCTTGTTCCCGGCGGCAAAACGTCCGGAATAGCTGCGGCGGCCGATCCATTTGATTGGACGGAAGCCATTCTGGAGTGTTTTGACCAGATCGCCAATCTTCAGAAATTCAACAGAAACCGGACCGTGATCTGTTTCAATCAATGTGCCGCGACAATAACAGGGCGTGCCTTCTGTCAGCAGTTCAGTTCCGCCGCTTCCATAAGCCGCAAGGGAGAAAAAGGCCGCATTATAGTTTCCATCAAGGGCGATGGAGTAGGTATCTGTCCCGTTGGAGACCTTAAGGGTAGACGGATCTGTCAGGCTGAGGGTCGCGTTATCAGACCATGTAAGTTCTGGCAGATCAATCTGTGCGCCGCTGGACAACTGAATGTTGGATGCAGAACTGCCGGAATAAAGTGCCAGACGCCCACCATCTGTTACGGAGATATCTGCGGCACTGGCGCCCGTTTTGACGACAGCCGTTTGCCCGTTTGCGACAACTGTATTGGCGAGTGTTTCTCCACTGTTGGCGCTGTAGTCTGATATTTCCAGAAGCGTTACGGATGGATCGTGGTCAGATTCAGCATCCAGATAGCCCGTGTTGACATGCACGGTTTCAAACTGTCCGGCATCAGCAAAAGCAGAGGTGCCGATTGTGTGGTCCAGAGACTGGGCGTTTCCTTCAAAGATATAGGTGTAGCGGTTGGAAGCGTCTTCCTTGGAGCTCATGTCCGTCAAACCGCCATTGGTATAAACCGTATTGGCATCGCTCCATTCCGTATCATTGAAGTCGCCCAGAATCCCGATTTTTGCATCAGGGTCCTGCTGACGCAGACTGTTGACGTAGTCTGTAATGTATTCAGCCTGAGCAATCCGGTTGTTGACGGTTGCTGTGGTGCCACCATGATTGACCGGAGGCTGTGTCGATCCGTAGAGTTCGGAACTACCGGCCTGTGATGACAGGTGGACGTTGAGGAGAGTGACATCCTTGCCGTTGAATTCAAATGTCCCGACCAGCGGCAGGCGGGTATTTTTGAACGTACCGTTCAGTTCCTCGTTGCCAATGGTGGTGACGGGCGCTTTCAGCGTTACCCGATCCGCATTGTAGAGATATACGCTGCGAATGTTGCCGCCCGATACACCCCCTTGTGTATTGTTGGCGGGATCGACCTCCGCCCAGGAATAGGTAGGGCCACCGGCGGCCGCAATGGCCTGCACAAGAGCTGCAAGATTTTGTTCTGCGCTTACGGTGCCATCATTGGTGGTTCCGCTGTCATCCTGAATTTCCTGAAGAGCAAGAATGTCAGGATTATCAAGGTTTTTAACAATAATCTGCGCAACCTGCTTCAGCCGGTCTGCATTGGCCGGGTCAAGCGCGTTGAAATTCTCGATATTATAATCACTGATCAGCAGATTCTGATCATCTTTGTGGAAAGAGGTAACAGGCTTTTCCTGCTCGGTGTGAATAACCGTAACCTGCGTGGTGGGAACCAGTTCGTAGATGCCATTATAGTAGGTTAAGATGCCGGTAACGCTGCCTAGGGAATCTCCCAGCTCCACACTTGGTGCTGTGCCGGGGGTCACACCGCTATCATAATAGAGTTCAACGCGCTGCGTGTTGATGCTGGTTTCTGTGCTTTGAAGCGCACCTGTTGGTGTTAACAGGCCGTTTCCGTTATCTGGCACAACCCACACGGCATTTCCTGAAGAAGCGCTAACCGCTACGACATTGTTAAGGGTAACAAGCTGTCCGAGCAGGTTCCGGTAGAAATCGAGCGCGTTAGTATCCGGGCTGAGAGTTGCTGTGCTCTGATTGAGGTTGATGGCCTGCGCCAGATCACCCAGATAAGAACTGGCGGGAACAGTCTCTCCACCTTGGCCGATCAGGGTGGGGGCGACCTGCGTGTAGGATGCGCCGGTATCCGTGTAGGAAACAAGGTTGATTTCCGGCAGTGTTAGAGATTTCTCCCATGAGGTGCCGGAATAATTGGTTACCGTCCCTGTGACCGAGACTGTTGTGCCGACCGTTGGCAATGCTGCATCTTTGCCAGCGTAAACAAAAATGGCGGAACTACCAACGGTATCCTTGTCTTTTGTGCTTTCCTGTATCCAGAAGCCAATGCTGCCGTTTGTATCAACAGCCGTTACCACGCCCGTCGTCATGACTGAACTGTTGGCGTAGGTGCTGAAATAGCCCGTTCCGTTAATCTGCTGAACGGTTAGCTGTTGGGGGGAGGTGTTTCCCGTACCATCATTCCCGGAAGAACCGCTGTTTCCGCCGCCTGTATCAGACCCGTCAGATCCGCTACTGTCATCGGTGTCAGAGTCACCGCTATTTGTTCCATTATTGGCTGCGCCTGGGGTGACCAGCACGGTACCGGCTGCCGCTGTCGTTCCGTATCCGTCAATACCAGCCAGGGAAGGGTCGTCTGCTACCCAGTCAGACGCGCTGTCCGTATCTGTGCCATCGGGTATGCGAGAGGCCCCGGCTGCACGTGCGCCGGTAAGAACGGGGGCATCGGCGTAGGTTGGATCGCCTTTTCCGCCATCCGAGACGGCAATGGTATCCCCGATTTCAGACCACGGCGTGGATGTGAAGGTGCCGCTTTTGGTCGTATCGACGTTATCTCCCACCTTGCCAGTGAAGTCTTTGACCAGAAGGACAGTTTGTGTGCCGTTCTGCAAAGTATTTGTCAGGAACGGTGTGGCCCAGTAACCGTCACTGCTGGTTGTTCCAACCTGAAAAACGTTATCAATTTTTCCGGCAGCAGTACCGTCACCATCAACAACTATAATAGACCATTCACTGTAGTCAGTGGACGCATCTCCTTTTACTTCAATGAATTCATCGGGGTCACCAGAAACACTTGGATTAAACATAAACTCATTGATGAGGAGCTTGGACGCCATTACTTTGATTCCGACGGTCGTTTTGAATGTGAATTAAGATATTCAGACACATTCCTTGCATTGATATCTGTAAGTCAACTTCTTTTCGTCTTTGACTTAAAAAATACATAAAAAATTCATATTTTATTCTAATGGGCAGATTTGTCTGATGAGCCCCGAAACGGGCGCATAAAAGAACTATCTATTTGGAAATGTTATAAATTTTATTCTGTTATAACATGGGCCCTTTATGATTTTTCTGGGTCGATTCTGAAAACGGGTGCCGTCATGACATGTGAGTGAAAGTTGCCAAATACGATTCGTTTTCGCAATAAGATGCCGTTTTTGTCCGTGTGAAAGAAATTTACCGTCTGGTCAGAAAGAGACGGAATCCGTCTGTTGCTCTCTCAGAAAGAAATCCCGGCAGGAGAGCTTCTAGCTGCGTCCTGATTATGCCACGATGCGCGCACCGAAAATCAGGGGCGTGAAGAGCCTCATTGTGTTCACTTTCTGGAGAGAAGCAATTTTATGCGTAGGTTTTTGTCTTTTACAACATTGCTTGCCGGGATGCAGTTTGTGGTTCCGGCATATGCTGAGCAAGCCTTTTCATTTCAGAATGCGCCCGGAGAACTGCCCAAGACAGTTGCGCCCCTTTCCTACATTATTCATCTTGCAACGGACATGGACCATCTGTCCCTGACCGGGCGGGAAACGATCAAGGTGAATGTCCTTTCCGCTACGGCTGAGATGACGATGAACCAGGCAGGTCTCAAGCTTGAGGGCGCTGTTCTGGATAATGCTGTCAAAGCAGAGATCAGCCAGAATGACGCTGCGGAGACAGTAACCTTGCGTTTCCCCAAGGACGTGGCGAAGGGGGTGCATACACTGGCCATCACATATTCCGGGCCCATTCTGAAAACGCCGAACGGTATTTATGTTGATGATTACACGTCCCTCAAGGGCGAAGCAAAACGCATGCTTGTAACCCAGTTTGAGGTTGCAGATGCGCGGCGTATGTTCCCCGGCTGGGATGAGCCGGCCTTCAAGGCAACCTTCCAGTTGGATGTGGCCTTGCCTACAGACTATGTGGCCGTGAGCAATATGCCTGTTACAAGCTCCAAACCTGAAGGCGCTGGGCTGAAAAGGGTCTGGTTTGCGCAAACACCGCACATGTCCACTTATCTTCTGGCATTGGTTGCGGGAGACATGAAGGCTGTTCGCGGTCAGGCTGATGGAACGCCTTTGGCTGTTTATGCGCCATCGGGTCTGGAAGGGCAGGGGGACTTTGCGCTTCATGCTGCAGAAAAGATACTGCCCTATTATAATAGTTATTTCGGGGTAAAATATCCGCTCCCCAAAATGGATATGGTGGCTATTCCTGGTAACTATCAGGCCGGAGCCATGGAGAACTGGGGCCTTCTGACCTACATTGATAATGTACTTCTGTTTGACCCCAAAAACAGCACCCCCCGCACGCGTGAACTGATTTATGAAGTGGTTGCCCATGAAATGGCACACCAATGGTCTGGTGATCTGGTCACCATGGGGTGGTGGGATAATATCTGGCTGAATGAAGGGTTCGCCTCCTGGATGGAAATCAAGGCGACAGACAAAATGAACCCGCAATGGGAGATCTGGCCCCGCCAGCACGAAACACGGGAAGAAACGATGGGCACTGATGCACTGCCCAGTACGCACCCCATTCAGCAAACTATTCACAACGTAAGTGAAGCGAATTCAGCGTTCGACGGGATCAGTTACGGCAAAGGCGAACTGGTTATCCGTATGTTGGAAGGATGGCTGGGTGAGGAGCGTTTCCGCCAAGGGATGCGGGCTTACATGAAAGCGCATGCATATGGCAGTGCGACCAGCCAGGATTTGTGGAATGCGTTGTCAGGTGCATCGGGGCAGGAGGTTGGCCAGGTAGCCCGCAGTTTTACGGAACAGCCGGGCATTCCACTGGTCAATGTTGCAGCAGCCTGTGAAAAGGGGAAAACAGTTTATACTCTGACACAGTCTCGCTTTACCATCCATGATCCCAACCCGAAGGATCTGGTGTGGAGTATTCCGGTGGTGGCTGGTGGCCCTGGGTTGCAGACTCAAAAACTGGTGCTGGGCAAGGTGCCTCAAACGCTATCCGTGCGCGGGTGTGACGCCCCATTCAAGATGAACTTGGGGGAAAGCGGTTATTATCGTGTCCGTTATATGCCATCTGCTTTTGATGCGTTGGCGAAGAATATTACCACATTTGAAGCAGTGGATAAGGCTAACCTGCTGGGGGATCAGTTTGCCCTTTTCCAGTCTGGGCAGGCACAGCTTTCTTCATACCTGACGCTGGCTGATCGTCTTCTGAACGCACATGAAGACAACATTGCAGTGCTTCAGGAAATTATTGGCAAGTTTGACGCGTTAGATGACTATCTGAAGGGCTCAGCCGACCGCTCTTTGTTCCGGGCTTATGCGCGTAAAGGACTGGCGTCTGTGTTGGCGCGTCTTGGGTGGGATCAGAAGCCAGATGAAAACGTTCTGGATACCATGTTGCGGCCTTTGGTTCTTTCCGCGCTCGGTCAATTTGAAGACCCGGCAGTGGTGACGGAAGCTCAAAAGCGTTTTGCGCAGTGGCTGGATAATCCTGCTTCTGTTCGTCCTGATCTTGTGGGTGTGGTTGCCAGCCTTGCCATGAAGCACGCTGATCAGAAAACATATGACATTATGGCTGCCAAGGTGCGCGCGACACAGGCGACAGAAGTCAAGCTGCGTCTGTTTAACGCCATGGCAGGAGCCACAAACCCTGCGCTGATTGAGCAGACTGTCGCGCTGGCTTATAGCGGTGCCATTCCAAACGGCCGTATTGCCATGGCACTCTCCAGAGTGGCGGACAGTAGCGAGAACCCGGATCTGGTATGGAAACTTGTGAAACAACATGAGGCCGAGATCAGAACCCATCTAGCTCCATGGTCTCAGGATGGGTTTCTTGCGGGTATAGCTGTACATTCAGATAACGCGGACATAGCTGGCGCGTTGGAAAACGATCCCGCGTCAGTCAAGACAACCGGCGCTAAAATTGCCACGGCCAAGGCGTTAAGCGAAATTGGTGCCCGTAAAGAGGCCATGCGGGCGGCGCAGGCGCAAATCCATGTTTGGCTCAATACGCAGAAACATTAAGCTTCTCTGTATTGATACCTCGAAAGACCTTTCCTGCTTCTTGTCGCGTTACCGGACGCAGGAAGGGTCTCCTTCTCGCCATTCAGAATAAGCCTGTTTTGCGCGCTTGGCAGAGTTAGTGCTCTGTTGGCCTGATATTTTTTCATAAAAATCAGCCTGGTTTTTAGCGCAATGTCGCTCGGCTCCTGTTTGGGTTTTAGCACGGGAGCCTCCATTTGAGTTTCTGAGCTACGCGAGAGAAGAAGGCAGCGAGAGGCAAGCCAAAACCATATCTAGATATAAGTCTCGATATATCTTGACATGCGATATATCGAGACTTATATCGGAATTATGAAACACAGAAATAGACACGCAGACGGTCGTCACCGTCAGACATTTTCTCCCGAAGGCCTAGGTGCCGGAGGTTCATCCCGTCCAGAAGGACGGCGCCATGGTCGTGGCGGTGGTCGTCGAGGCGGGCGCAACAGACTCTTCGATTACGGTGAGATGCGTCTTCTGGTGCTTGATCTGATCAGTAAAAAACCGACCTATGGCTATGAACTGATCAAGACCATCGAAGAAACATTCGGAGGAAGTTACACCCCTAGTCCGGGTGTAATTTACCCCACGCTTACCTGGCTGGATGAGGCTGGTTACGTGAAGTTTTCCGAGGAAGACGGACGCAAAAGCTACCATATCACGCCGGAAGGTGAGGCTTTTCTTGGGGCCAACAAGGGGGGATTGGAAGAAATTCTCTCAAGGGCCGCGACTGCCGAGCCAGATGGGCGCGGAGGAAGACGAAATATCCCGGTGCCCATTATGCGCGGTATGGAAAACCTCAAGACAGCCTTAAGGCTTCGGCTACGTAATGGTGGCCTTGATGCAGCGACCGAGGAAAAAATTGCTGCTCTCCTTGATGAGGCTGCGCGCGGCATTAGCCAATCCTGACACACTTTATATTCGGAGGGGGGGGGATTTATCTTCTCCCCTGTTTGGCTGGAGAAGGAAATAGACATATGAGTGCATTACTCCCACCCCAGCAAAATGATGCTCCCCAAATTCACCGCGTACGCCACGAACTTCGGCGGCGTCGGTTGGAAGTTGCATCGGTAGAGCGTTTAACGCCGCATATGATCCGTATCGCGTTGACTGGCCCGGAACTGGCTGGGTTTATCAGCGCTTCTCCTGATGATCACATCAAGATCTTCATCCCCGGGCTGGACGGTGTTCTTACGCGGCGGGATTACACACCGCGCCGTTATGATGCCAAAACTGGAATGCTGGTTCTGGATTTTGTCAATCATCACGGTGGGCCGGCTGCTGCGTGGGCTCGTGCAGCGACAGTAGGGGATACTCTGGAGATTGGCGGCCCCCGTGGATCGCAGATCGTATCAGAGAGTGTAACCAGTTGGCTGTTGATCGGGGATGAAACGGGCCTGCCAGCTATCGGGCGGCGTGTGGAAGAGCTTCCGGAGCGGAGTTCTGTGATAACGGTTGTCGCTGTATCTGACCAGGAAGACGAACAGAGCTTCGAAACATCAGCCCAGCATGATGCGCACTGGGTTTATAGGCCACTTGAAGAGGCAGATCAGGCACAAGGTCTTCTTGCAAAGCTGGCTGATATTGAAATACCGGAACGCACCTTTGTTTGGGTGGGAGCTGAGGCCCACGTGGCAAAAGCAGTGCGACATTATCTGCTTGAAGAACGGGGTATTAATGCTCGGTGGCTCAAGGCGTCGGGATATTGGCTGAAGGGGCAGGCCGATGTCTCAGTCAAAAATGTTGGGGAAGAGGCGATCTGAACGCCCCCCAACGTAATTGATGAAAATTTGCCCCTTAGACAGCATTTGCCTGACTCCTTCAGGAAAGGAGCCAGATATGGCTTGAAGCTAAAGAATACAATCGCAAGGGAAAAGTAGGGCTTAGTCAAACCCTACTGAAATTCCGGCGAAAATGCCGAACCCATCGCCCACCAGCAGCGCAGAAGGCTGTGTGGTGCCGCTTCCGTAAACAGGAACTACGCCGGTTGCGTAATGCTTGTTCGCAAGGTTGTGGAAGCTGAGATAAACCTGTCGATGCTTTTGGGGCCACTGGTATCCCATATTGAAGTTGTAAATATGGTAAGGGGCTGCCCGGTAGCGGTTATCATAAGATGCCAGAACAGATGATGCGACTTCAGCATCAACGGCGGCATAAAACCCGTTTTTCAGGTCCAGATGCAGTTCTCCCTGATAGTAATGCTGGGGAATGCCGGGAATGTGGTTATGGCCCCATACCGGGTCATGATTGAAGCGGAAGTCCTGATAAGTATAGGCTTGCCGTAAAGAAATGACGTTTCCTGCCCATTGGTAAAGATTGGAATGAAGTGCAAACTCCACACCCTGATGCGTGGTGGGGGAGGCATTCCCATAGGTTGCGTTGTTATACAGCTGTGACGTGGGTGTCATGACAGAGAGTAATTCATTGCGCACAGCCGAATGGTAGTAGGACAAACTCCACTGTGTTCCGGCATATTCTCCGCTGGTACCAACTTCAAACGAGGTGGCAGTCTGGGGTTTCAGCATGCTCCAGTCTTTGGTTAAACCGGTTGCGATGCCACTGGTATAGAGATTACCGGAGAGATACTGCCAATCCTGTGCTGGTTGGACACTGCGACTGACATTTCCGTAAACCTGAATATGCGGGTTAATGACATATCGGAAACCGGCGCGCGGAGAAAAATACAGAGCATCCTGACTAAAGCGGCTTTTTTCCGGATATGTCTGGCTACCCGAACGGGGGGAATAATCCAGTGCACCAGCGACCGTTAACCAGAAATTATGAAAAACTTCCGTATTGTTGCTAACATGAAATACATTGTCACTTCCGCCCAAATGGGAGCGTGTGACCAGTGTGCCGATTGCAACACCCGGATAGGCATCGGCGCGTCGGACACGGTTGTCAATTGTGGCGTGCAAATCATGCGTTGTGTATACCCCCACATCTGTATCGCTCTTTAGACCGAACAAGGTATCATGACGTTGGTAACTGAGAACGCCAGATGCGTAATCGATATCATAAAGAGAAGCAGTGTTGCCCAGTTCATGGTCCATGGGGGCGTTCATATAAACAAAGCCGAGCATAAGCTTTGAGTTGTCATCTATGCGTATGCTGACACGGTCTGCCGCGTACTTTGTGCCAGGTTCAATCGTTTTTGTTCCCCAGTAACGGTAGGGTTCCTGTGCCTGCTTGGGGTTTTGTGCAACCTGGGCACGGGTCAGATAATAGGGGTTACCTTCAGACGTCTGGCGGTAGCGGAAGAAAAACCGGTTTTCAACACGATCATTGAATTTATAACCATAATTGAAATTAACACCGAAGTTGGTGGATTTTGTGCTTTCCTGATACCCTGAGCGATAAGAGTTGGTGACGCTGATATAATAATCATGTTTGCCAATCACCTTGCCTGAACTGAGCTGCTCCTTGACGTAACCAAAGCTACCGGCTTCCACACGGGCTTGATAGGTTTGGGCATCATAGCCAGTATTTGTGACATAGTTGATCGCGCCGCCTAACATGAGGGAGCCGTAATCAAAACCATTTCCGCCGCGCAGGACTTCTGTATATTTTATGCCCAGTGGCTCCTGTAGTTCGTTCACGGTTCCAATAGGCGTGGTCAACGGCAAACCATCAAACAGGAAGAGAATACCGGAACGTGTTGCATTCAGCCCTGTCTGGATGCCTGAACCACGGATGGAAATGCGCAAGTCATCTGATCCGCAAGGAGCCTGTGCGAAAACACCAGCTTGATACTTGAAGGAATCCGCATTTGTGGCGCTTCGCCCACGTAGCATGACGGATGCGTCAATAACACTGGTTCCGCCGGGAATACGGGAGAGCCTGCGTTCAGCCTGCATAACGGCAGGCGTATGATGGTGCGTTACGAGGATCTGTTCTGCTGTATGGCTGGTGTGCGTAGCAGAGTGCTCGTGGTGCATACCCTCCATATTGTCTGCTTCTGGAGCATGGGAGTGCGTATGAACATGAACCGCCTTTTTGTGTGCGGCTGAAATGGTGCGCGCAGTGCTGGGGGCAGCGTTATGCGTCACAGGAGGCGTGCTGGCCAGTGCTGCCGAGGCTGTCACCAGCGCTGAGGTTGTCAGCAGGAGCCCTGTTCTGAAAGGGGGCATCATGAAAAAGGAACACACACGTGAAGCACGAACCGTAAGTGTAGAACGAGGTGCGGCGAGGTGATCCATATTTTTAATCCGTCAGGGTGAGATAATTATGCGACTAGAGTGGGTGGAATATAATGACAAAAATGATCGGTAAATATATAAACAACAAAATATAATGTGTGTTGCAAAATTAACACTACAAGAATGTGGAGGGAGGCTGTGCAGTGTGAGAGTTAAAAAGTTATATAAAACAATATGATAGGATATTATTCTCGCCACTTTTGTGAGGTGATAGGGAGTGAGCGCACTCTTTATCTTCGGTGGTCTTGAGTAAGAGTTGTATGTTTCTTTATGAGAAAGGGATGAGACTCAAATTTCACGTTTTATTTTGTGTGTATTAAACAATCGTAAAAACAGGTTATATAGATAAATAACGAACTGCATGGAAACTTAGGGCGGCGTTAGGGAACGTGGGCGCAGAATAAGAAAGGCTGTTTGATGGCAGAAAGCTATTCTGGGCACCGGGCAGCCCAAGAGTTACGGATACGGCAATTACGTTTTGTTGGGAGGGAAAGTCGCAGGTTTCTTTCGCCTCTTCTTCTTCTTGCTATTTGGCAGATAGCAAGCGTATCCGGGCTTGTTTCCGCGCGGATATTGCCGTCACCTGTTCAGCTTGCTCATACGGCATGGGGATTGATCAAGGATGGCTCCTTGCCTACCAATCTTCTTGTGTCTCTTGAACGGGCCAGCCTTGGCTTTGCTCTCGCCTTGGTAATCGGGGTGACATTAGCACTGATTGCAGGACTTTCCCGCTTGGGGGAGGACATAATTGATGCTCCCCTTCAGATACTCCGTACGCTTCCTGCTTTGGCTTTGGCGCCGCTGTTCATCTTATGGTTTGGTATTGGAGAAGAGCCAAAAATTCTACTGGTTTTACTGGGGGCGCTTTTTCCAATCTATCTCAATTTACATAAAGGCATTCGGAATATCGATCCCAAGCTTCTGGAAATGGCGCGCACGCTTGCTCTCTCCCGTGTTCAGACCATCATGGATGTGATCCTGCCTGGAGCTTTGCCAGACTTGCTGCTCGGGGTGCGCTATGCGTTGGGTGTTGCATGGCTGATGCTTGTTGTGGCGGAGCAGGTGAATGCAGAAAGTGGCATTGGCCACATGATGATGGATGCAGAAGATTTTTTACGAACAGATATTATTCTGGTCGGATTGATTGTTTACGGTTTGCTGGGATTGATTTCTGACCGACTTGTGAGGGCTGGGGAGCGTTGGCTGCTGGTATGGCAAATGCAGGGCGGTACGCGCGTATGAACCATATCATCTCAAACGGAGAAAAGGGGCAGGGTCTGTTGGTTCGGGAAAGAGCAGATGTGCGTATTTCCGGTTTAACCAAGCGGTTTGGTGACGGCCCTGCTGTGCTGGATCATTTGTCTCTGAATATTCCGGCAGGAGAATTTGTTGCGTTGCTGGGCCGCAGTGGGTCTGGCAAGTCCACTTTATTGCGGACCTTGGCCGGGCTGGACCCGGTTGAGTATGGAGACGTGGTCCGGCCCACAGCTGTTTCCGTCGTATTTCAGGAAAGTCGTCTGCTGCCGTGGCGGCGTGTCTGGCAAAATGTGGTGTTGGGGCAAAAAGGGCCCGAAGCAAAAAAACGTGCCTTGCAGGTTTTGACAGAAGTGGGCCTGGTGCATCGGGTGGACGCATGGCCGCTGACTCTTTCTGGTGGAGAGGCGCAAAGGGTGGCGTTGGCGCGTGCGCTTGTACGCGACCCATCTTTCCTGATGTTGGATGAGCCCTTTGCCGCATTGGATGCGTTGACCCGAATTCAGATGCAGGCTCTTGTTCTGACGTTGTGGAGGAAACACCAGTGCACAACCTTGCTGGTGACGCATGACGTGGATGAGGCTTTGGTGCTGGCAGATCGGGTCTTGGTGCTGGAACATGGGAAGATCAAGGTTGATCTACCCGTGCCCCTTTCACGCCCTCGTCGGCATGCTCACCCTGTGTTTGAGGAGTTACGAAGCGAGTTGCTGCAGGCGTTAGGCGTGCAGAACAGCTAAGAATTTTTACTTTTGAAAGGCATAAAAACGATATGACCAAAGCGCCAGAACGTTCAGCCGACACTTCTGCCAGCCCATTTATTGTGGATCGCTGGTCGCCCCGTGCTTTTACACCTACTCCCATATCTCAGGAAAATTTACTGACTTTTCTGGAAGCTGGTCGCTGGGCACCGTCAGCTTATAACGGCCAGCCGTGGCGTTTCCTGTATGCCAGACGGGATACGCCGGATTGGGAGCGTTTCCTCTCCTGGCTTATTCCGTTTAATCAGGCATGGGCACAACATGCGTCTGCTCTGGTTTTTATCGCCTCTCATACCGTCACATTTTCCAGCAGCACCGGAGAGCCGGTTCCTGCGCCTAGCCACGCGTTTGATGCCGGTGCCGCAGCGCTTCTGATTCAGTTGGAGGCGTCTCATGCGGGGTGGGCAACACATCCAATCAGCGGATTTGATCATGCGTTGGCGCGCGCTGGGCTGGAACTGCCGGAAGATTATGCCCTGCATGCCGCAGTTGTTATTGGTCAGCAAGGTGATAAGAGCCATCTGCCGGAAACCTTGCAGGGAAAGGAAACGCCCTCTGGCCGCCGGACTTTGGGGGAGCTGGCGTTTGAAGGACGTTTCCCGGTGCGTGAGGACTAACCCTTCCAGATCATGTCCTGCACATGGAGGCTATGCGGTATAAGGGCTTTTTGGGTGAGCAGGTCGGCAGCTTTTTGCTGTTCGGCCTGAGTTTGGGCGTCCATGAAATCGACGTCCAGAGAAAGGCGTGAGAGTGCCGTCTGGATAACGCTTGCCTCAAGCCCGGTGCTTGTTGCAAGCGTGTGCACCAGATCCTGTTGATTTTGGGTAACCCATGCTTTCAGGCCCGAAAGCGTCGAGATGATGCGCCGCACAATATCAGGATTCTGTTCTGCAAAAGCGCGGGCTGAGAGCAGGAATTGCCGATTGGGAGAGAGATTCTCGGCATTTGTCAGCAGTCTGGCTGAAGGGAGTGCCTCACCTGCGGCAAGATAGGGGTCCCAGATGGCCCATGCGTCAATTTGGCCCGTTTCAAAAGCAGCCCGTGCGGCGGCGGGTGTCAGATTAACAGGATGAATATCCGCAATTGTTAATCCAGCTTGAGTGAGAGCATTCAGCAGCAGGTAATGGACATTTGAGCCCCTGTTGAAGGCGACTTTTTTGCCTTTCAGATCCTTCAGTGTTTTTATCTCTCCTTCTTTCTGGACCAATAGGCCTTCACCCAAGGGGGCGGGGCCGCTGTGCCCGATATAGACCAATCTGTCTGGCCAGTTGGACTGAGCAAAGATGGGAGGGGCATCACCTGTTTCTGCAAGATCAATGGCGTTGGCAGCCAGAGCCTGCAACATTTGTGGCCCTGCAATAAACTCGGACCATTTGATAGTCCACCCTACAGAAGACAGGGCTTTTTCCAACAAACCTGACTGTTTGAGAATAATAAGTGTCCCATACCGTTGATAGCCAATTCGGAGAGTTTTATCCGCACTTTGAGCCAAGCTGTGCTGGGGGACGAGAAGTGTGGCCCCTGCCGTAGTAGCAAGTGCCGCAGTGAGGAGCGATCGGCGGCGGAGTTTGGGTGCAAAGAGGGGAAGGGAGGGAGGCGCCATGAAAAAAGATCTCCGTATTGTTTCTTGTTTTATGAAAACCAGTCTCTTTTTGGATCAGAATGGAAGTCAGATGCTCCGGAAAGACAGGATGGGTATTCCTTTTATTATCTATTGAATTCAAATAAACTATTAAACAACGAAAATTAATGGTTAAATTAACGCGTTTATGACAGGGAAAGACTGTATTCTATGACGGCGCAGGATATAGACCAACAGATTACATGTGTTCAGAAAAAAGTATCTGAAATACTCCCTGAGGTGAAAATCAGAGCGCGAGAAGCAGACAGAACGGCTGTTTTCCCATTTGAAACAATGCAGGCTCTTGCTCAAGCCGGGGCGCTTGATCTGGTATTACCGCGTTCACAAGGTGGTGCAGAATGTGATCTGGCAAGTGCTCAGGCTCTGATTGGGACCATTGCGCAGGCTGATCCTGTTGCTGCTCTTGTTTTGGTAAACCATTATATGGTGCATGCAGAATTGCGCTCATTACCGTCTTATCCTGTCCCGCTTCAGGACAGAGAGGCAACAGCGGGTAAATTGATCAATGCGTTGCTGGCTGAGCCTGATCAGGGTTCAGCATCGCGGGGCGGGCTGCCGGGAACAGTGGCGCAGAAAACAGATCAGGGATGGAGCCTTACCGGCCGCAAAGCGTACGCAACAGGCATACTCGCTCTTTCCTGGTTGCTGGTGCGGGCCAGAACGGATGGTCCTGAGCCGGAGATTGCTTTTTTTCTGATACCAAGAGAGGCTTCAGGCATAGCCGTTCTTTCGACATGGGATCATGTGGGTATGCGGGCTTCGGCCAGCCAGGAGATAGTGCTGACAGATGTTGCCGTGCCGAATGATCATCTCGTTTTTAAGGAAAAAGCTGGTCAAGCATCCAATTTTGGCAAAGTGCTGGGGATGTGGAATCAGGGGCTGCTAGGAGCGCTTTATGATGGTGTTGTGCGGACGGCTGTTGGTTGGACCGAAAATTTTCTTAAAGAGCGCAAACCGTCCAATCTGGGTGCCGCTCTTGCAACGCTTCCCGCCATGCAGGACGTGATCGGCGGTATACGGATCGCGCTGGATCTAAATCAGACCCTTTTACGCTCTTTTGCAGAGGCTGTGGCGCTCAGGGATAAGGAACGTATTCAGAAAGAAGCAGTTCTGATCAAGGTACAGACGGTTGATGGCGCCGCAGGTTTGACGCAGTCCTTATTGGCTATTGCTGGCAATGCAGGTCTTTCTGCACGTAATGATCTGGAGCGTTGTCATCGGGATGCTTTATGTGGGCGTATTCATGCCCCCCATGCGGAGCTTTTACGTAATAAAGCGGGACGCCAGGCGCTGGGTGTTTAAGGATTGAAGCCTCCTTCACTGTTGGAATGGTCTTTCTTGGTAAGATTTTTTTAGTAGGGGAGGCTGCTGGTTGCGTCTCCTATAAGGTGGGCAGCAGTAACCAGTTCCTGCGTAAAGGGATGGCGAGGATGCGTTAGGACGTCCTGAGCGGTACCGCTTTCAATAATTCGTCCATGCTGCATGACAATGAGATCATCCGCGATATTTCTTACCACGTTCAGATCGTGAGAAATGAATAGGTAAGAAAGATGCAGGCGTTTTTGAAGATCATCCAGTAGGTCGAGAATTTGTGCTTGCACGGAAACATCAAGTGCGGAGACAGGTTCATCACAAAGAATGACAGACGGTTCTACTGCCAGAGCCCGTGCTATGGCGACACGTTGCCTTTGCCCACCCGAGAGAAGCAGGGGGTTTTTGCTCAGGAGGGTATCCGGCAAGCGAACCTGATCCAAAAGCGCACGAATACGTGTCATCCTTTCCGGTTTTGGAACATGAATGACAGAAAGAGCATCATCCAGAATAGTCTGTACTGTCCAGCGGGGATCAAACGAACTGAGCGGGTCCTGATAGATAGCGGCCAATTTGGGCCTTCTGCCACGGCGAGCGGACTCGGGAACGTCGGTCTTTTCTGATCGTGACCAAGGTTCTCCCAAAAAATCTATGAATCCTGTTTGGGGTTTCTGAAACCCCATGATCATGCGGGCTGTGGATGTTTTGCCGGAACCGGATTCTCCAATCAACGCTAATGTGCGGCCGGGAAAAAGGGACAGGCTGATATCCTGCACAATATGTTTTCTGGTGCCATCCTGCCGTTTGATAGAGAACGATAAATTATGTGCTTCCAGCAACGGCAACGCTGTTTGGCGGGCCGGTGCAGAGGGGCGCGGCGGTCTTCTTCCGGGTTCGGCATCAAGCAGCCTGCGGGTATAGGAATGTAGGGGAGCGGAAAGAAGGTCCGCCGTGCGGCCTTCTTCAATCATATGCCCATGATGCATGACAATAACGCGATCTGCCAGGCGAGAGACAAAACCAAGGTCATGACTAATGATCAGAATACCATGTCCCGCTGCACGGAGCTGTTTCAGCAGTTCCAGAATTTGCACCTGAACGGACGGATCAAGGGCTGTTGTTGGTTCATCCGCAATCAAAAAGGGTGGATTCATGGCCAGTGCGCTGGCAATCAGAGCACGTTGACGCAGGCCGCCCGAAAGCTGGTCCGCCCGAAGGTGAACACGCTCTTTGGCCAAAGGAATGCCAGCTTGCGTTAGCAACTGTAACACACGGTCTTCTCGTGTGGTTTTGGTGCCCCATTTATGGGCTGTCAGGGCTTCAGTAATCTCTGTGCCGATTGAGCGTAGCGGGTCGAGTGCGACCAATGCATCCTGCAGGATAAAGCCGATTTCCGCACCGCGTATCTTGCGCCATTGCTGTTCTGTGTTGGCTAGAAGCGACCGCCCGTTAAGAGACAGATGGTCCGCTGTAATCTGGGCATGTGGACCCGAAAGACCAAGTAATGCGCGCGCGGTAACGGTTTTGCCTGAGCCAGACTCTCCAACAAGTGCGACAACTTCTCCCGGTGTGAGGGAAAAGGAGAGGGAATGCACGGCTGTATGGGAAACCCCACCCGAACTGAATGTCACGGACAGATTTTTTACACTCAGCCCAGACTGAGATGTGTCAGAAAACGCGTTCATGAGGAACTTGTTTCAAAGTGATTTTTCAGGAAGCGTCCCAATGTGGTTGTTGCCAACATGGTAAGAACAATAGCAACGCCGGGGAAAAACGTGATCCACCACGCCTCGGCAATATAGTCGCGGCCCATAGCCAACATGGTGCCCCATTCTGCGGCAGGAGGTGGTGCGCCGAGCCCCAGAAAAGAGAGAGAGGACGCCCAGATAATGGTCTGCCCAACACCCATGGCACCTGCAATCAGCAATGGACGAAACGCATTAGGAACTAAATGGCGCCGTAGAATGTGTGCTGGCGAGTGGCCGAGTGAGCGGGCCGCTTCAATGAAGCCCGCATGACGGATTGTCAGAAACTGCCCGAACAGCATCCGCCCGTACCCCGGTGCGGCGCCAATGCCGACCGCTACAATCAGAGGAAACGTGCCGGAAGAGAAAATGGCCGTTAACAGGAGAGCAAGAACAACGGCAGGGAATGAGAAAAGGATCTCAAAAATCCATTTAACACATTGTTCTGCGACGGCTCCACCAAACGCCCCGGGGATAGCGAGGCTTAAGGCAACGGAGAGAGCGAGCAGAATGGACCCTATTCCAATAACCAGAGAACTGCGCGCCCCGAAGATAAGACGTGTCCACATATCGCGCCCGGATTGATCTGTGCCGAGTGGATGTTGCCAGCCGGGAGCCGTAAATGCTTCACGCGGTGCAATGCCATAAGGGTTGCCATGTGCGAGAAGATGCGGGGCAATGGCAGCAAGAATGAGAAGAGTCAGGTAGAGTAATGCCAGAGCCAGCCCGATATGCTTTCCTGCCGGCAACCGCAGACGCGGAGAGGCTTTTAACGACAGCGGGAGAGAGTTGGTTGCGCTCATGCTCTTGCCTCCTGAATGCGTGGATCAACGATCACGTAGAGAATATCGGCCAGAAAGGACGCGAGGATATAAACAACAGAGATAAACAGAATTATACCTGTTACCAACGGCATGTCGTGCATGCTGACAGCCAGAAAAAGCTGACGCCCTAGTCCCTGCCGCGAAAAAATGAATTCAACAGCAACAGCATTTCCTACAAGAGCACCAACGGCCCATGTTGATAAGCTGACGCCCGGAAGCAATGCATGGCGTAAAACATGCCGGAACCTGACTGCGTTGTCAGATAACCCTCTGGCGCGCGCGGTTAGTACAAAGGGTTGATCAAGCGTGGTTTTGAAAGATTCCCGCATCACCTGAGCGAGGAAGCCCCCCAGAGGAATGGCGAGGGAAAGGGATGGGAGTATTAGCGATGAAAAACCATGCGTACCAGCTGGCGGAAGCAGCCCAAGCTGATAGGCAAACAGCCAGAGCAGGATGATGCCAATCCAGAACTGTGGAAGCCCGGCAAAAAAGGTTTCAAGAGAAGAAAATGCAGAATCAAAGAGCGGTTTGCGGGCAGAAAGGGTTACGGAAAGAACAGCAAAGCCCCATGCCAGAACGAGGGAGGAAAGCATCAGCTTCAGAGTTGGGGGAGCCTGTTGCCAGAGAACATCTGTAACCGGCATATGCTGCGAGAATGACGCGCCTAGATGGCCCGACAGCACATGCCAGATATGGAGTGCATATTGCACCATAAGCGGTTGATCCAATCCATATTCTTCACGGATCTCCCGAATTGTTTCGGGAGTTGGATTGGCGGAGCCGCCCAAAATGGCCGTAACAGGGTCTCCTGGAGCTAGATGAAGCGTGATGAAGGTTAATGTTGCTGCGGCAAAGAGAACCAGACAGGCTCCTCCAACGCGGATCATGAGTTTTTTTAGAAAAACAAAGCCGGAATTAGGGAAGGGGATCATTGTTCTACCCATGCGTCATATAATGTTGTGACGTTCAGCGCGGGCTCCAGCCGTATATCATGCACACGTTTTGAAATGGCCAGACGTGTGGTCTGGGGAAAAGTTGTGATCTGGAGGAACGCGGCAGAAGCAATTTTCTGGGCCTGATAGTACAGATTACGTCGCTGTTCAGTATCGGTTGTCAGAAGTGCCTCATTGACGATTTTGTCAAAATAAGGATTGCTGAAACCAGATTCATTCTGGTGGTGTCCTGAAATTCCGGCAGCGTCAAGAAACTCTGAAGAAAAAACAATACGCAGCACGTCAGCAGTATTTGTGTTCCAATAGCCAATCCGAACATCATAGTCCCATTGGCCTTCACGGGCGTTGACGGATGTATCGTCAGCATTTTCCAGTAGCACATCAAAGCCGGTCTCACGTGCCGTGGCCTGGACCTGCTCCCATAATGTGCGTTCAGAATTTGAAAGTGAGGAGCGCAGAGGAATATGAACGGTTAAACGGTGTCCATCTTTTGTGCGGATACCATCCGCATCTTTGGCACTCCATCCTGCCTGGTCCAGCAATATATTTGCCTTTTGGGGATTGTAGTCTGCCGCGTGTTCAAAATCGGGAGAATAAAAAGGCGTTGTGGGCGTAAGCGGGCCGCCTGCGCGCCGATAATGGTGGAAAAAAACGCTTCCGAGTGCGCCTTCTATGTCTGCGGACCGAAGAAAAGCTTCTCGCACTCGTGCGTCATTGAACGGGGCGCGGCGGGTATTGAGGGTGCCATTGGTGGGGTTGCCTGGGCGGTCCGCCATCAATAGCCACAGATCAGCATTATGCTGGGCAGGCGTTTGTGCTTCGGGCGGTAGAGTATCGATGGCATCAACTTCCGCAGCTTGCAGAGCTGCAAACCGGGCAGAAGGTTCAGGGATGAAGCGCCACTCAATACGATTTAAATAGGCTGGCCCATTGTGTAAGGCATAGGAAGGGGCCCAGTGATAGGCCGGGTTGCGTTCGAATAAGATCCTGTTCTGTCGATCCCAGCGGACAATGCGGAAGGGACCGGAGCCGACGGGGGCCTGACAGTTCAGGTCACGCGGGCGAGCGAGTGCCTTGGGGGACTCAATGCCGAGAAAACCTTGGGCAAGCACTTCAAGAAACGCGGCATAAGGACGGCTGAGGTGGACAGTGGCAGTATGGGCGTCAACAATTTCGGTTGAATGATATTGGCGAATATAACCGCCGGCCGTGCTGGATTGCGTGGCCGGATTAGCCATATGATCAAGGTTGGCTTTTACGGCTTCTGCCGTGAAGGGCGTGCCATCGGTAAAGGTGACGTCTGACCGCAAATGGAAAGTGTAAGCCAGTCCATCGGGTGAAATATCCCAACTGGATGCCAGCCACGGATGAATGCTGCCCGCTTTGTCCATTGAGACAAGTGAATCAAGATATTGTTGTGCCACAAAAACCTGCGGCATATCTCCTTGCACATGGGGGTCCAGGCAGACAGGTTCACGGTCCGTTGCGTAGATAAGCGTTCCGCCCGAGATAGGTGACGTGGCATTTCGCGCATGTTTGTTCTTGTGGCATGCTGCCAGAGGCAGACACAGGGCTGCCAGCAGTGCGCTATGGAAAACTGCTTTGCATGTGTGTGTGGCCGTGTTTCTGGCAAGCATGGAATATGACCGGTAAGGAAAAAAGGTCAGGCTGGTGCAAAATGCGGGGTGTGTTTTACATCCGCACTCGCCTTGCGGGTCCAGCCGGAATCAAGCGGCGTGCCGTTCAATTCCCAGTCTCCCAGTTCACGGGCACGCTGAATGGCTGGGTTGTGCGACGCCAGCACCCGCGCATTACGCCAGAACCTGTCCAACCGCCGCTTTTCTGAACTGGCTGAGGCACCGCCTACTTCAAACAGGCTGGTCGTTGCATCCAGAACCAGAGGAATAATAACCTGTTGTGCTTGGAAGGCTTCCAGTTCCGCCTGTTGAGAGACTGTATCTGGCAGGCCTTGCTCCCGAAGAAGAGAAGCCTGTTCCAGCGTTGTGGAGACCCGATCAACCAGCGCTTCTGCTGCAAAGGTCAGACTCGAGAGGCGACCGACAACTGTTTGCACAAGGGGGTCTTCACGCTGAAGAGACTGGCCCGGAACACCGAAAACACGCGTGCGCGGGCGCACAAAATCTATGGTTTCGCGTAGAGCCGCTTGTGCGATACCGGCCAACGTGGCCAGATGAAAGTTCTGGTAGAACGCAGTGAAAAACCGATCTATGGGTGAGGCGTCCTTTGGAAGGACATGATAAATCTGGTCTGCTGAGAGTTCGACATTGTCAAAGATGGTTGTGCCGCTGCCGGTGAGGCGCTGGCCAAAGCCGTCCCAGTCATCCACACGGGTGACGCCAGCAGCCGTGGTGGGGACAGCCACGCGGTAGCGTTTATCATCATGCACGGCTACAACCGCAATCCAATCAGCGTACAGGCTGCCGGTAGAATAATATTTGGTACCGTTCAGGTACCATTTTCCATCTTTGGGGGTCAGGGTGGTTGTGGTTTCAGTCGCTTTACCCAGCTCAGCCATGGCTGCGCCAAAAACGGCACCGGCATGAATTGTTTCCAGCCATTTTCCGGCTGAAGACCCTGTTCCGGCTTCTGCAAGGCGTTGGCGTTCCCCTTCAACAAAAGCAAAGTGCGCCCTTATGATTTGAGGAAGATTTGAATCTGCTGCGGCAAGTTTGACCAGTAGACGGAATGTCTCCCGCAAAGGCAAATTTTGTCCCCCCAATTCTTGGGGAATACGGGCGGCCGTAAAGCCACTCTGGCGCAGAGCATCCACCGCATCATAGGCCAGAATACGATTTTGCTCGCGGTCTATTGCACCTTCAGCAATCTGGTCAAAGATTGCCTGAAAATGGTTGGAGGGAGCTTCTGAGTGGTTGGAGAGCGGGGACTGAACCATGACGTGACTCGCTATATAACTCAAAAAATATGAACAATAACCATACAATCATAGTCTATCGTGTTTATTTTATAGTCAACACAATTCCACTTAACGAAACGGAAAACAGTTGAAAATCTGATAAAATAAGAGTGGGTTTATGATGAGTTCTGCACGGTGTGCAGTTGAAAGTCTTTACTTTCAATGGGTAAGGTGACGGCGTCAGCTCCAGGCATGAAGTGGAGGAAATGCGCCATTGAGGTAATAATCTCCGACTATGGCATATTTCCACCGAACTGGATCGTGCAATGTGTGGGTTCTGGCATTGCGCCAGTAACGGTCCAGATTATAGCGTGTATCTGTAGCGGCAGTTCCTGCCAGTTCAAACAATCTGTTTGTGGCCTCTATTGCCAGTTCTGTCGTGAAAATTTTCGCTTCTGCCGTGGCAATTTGGGCTGCCGCGACTGTATCTGGTGTAGCGTGAATAAGTGCTGCGTCAATTGTTTTTCCCGCTACGTCCAGCAAGGCACGGCACGCGCTTAAGCGCGCAAATAAACCCCCAAGAATATGGTGCGTGTAAGGATCTTCATGTGCATGATCCTGATGGCTGTCTATCCATGCACGTGTGCGGGTTTTTACAAAAGAGACAGTTTCATCAAGGGCGCCCTGTGCTATTCCACCATCAATGGCAGCCTGAATAAACTGTGAGATTGCGCTATCTGGACGCGGAGTATCAGGGAGATAGGACTTCCACGCAGGTATTACGCGCGTAACAGGGACCTTCACATTCTCGAGGAGAACTGTACCGCTGCCTGTCTGGCGCTGACCGAAGGCCGACCAGTCATTTAACACAGTCAATCCTTCTGTATTTCGGTCTGCTATGGCAAGCCAGGCCAGCCCCTGATCATCAACGGCAACAATTGGCACCAGATCTGCTGCCAGCGCACCGGTGCAGTAATATTTCTTGCCGGTTATGATGACATGATCCCCCTCCCGGACAAGTTGTGTCTTGAGATCGGTTAATGTTTTGTTTCCGCGCTCGGAAAAAGCATTCCCGCAGCGTTTTCCGTCAAGAATAAGGCCAAACAGTTCTTCTTTCTGGTTCTCCGTACCGCATGACGCAATCACAGCGACGGCGGCCCAATGGTTCTGGGCGATTTGCGCTAAAGCGCCATCTGCCGCAGCAATAGTCTGCACAACGGTGCCCAGCGTGGCGTAAGACACACCGGCACCACCGTGGGAGCGGGGAACTGTAATGCCCCAGAGGCCAGAAGAGGAATACTGGTTTAATTCTTCAAGCGGAAAATGGTCAGACTGTTCACGTGCCGCAGCGTTTTGTTTCAGATGAGCAGCTAACAGCTGCGCGACACGAATGGCGTCTGCGTCGTTTTCTATGCGGGTGGTAGATGTGGAGCGGGGCCAGAGTGGCGGCGGAACAGGTAAGCCAGAACCAATAACAAACGGATCAGACAAAGACATGACAGAGCACCTGATATTACTGTGCGGAGGCTAACGGAGGAGTGGCGTGAGTTTGCCGGCCTGCATGATTGGCGGGGAGACGGTCGCCTGCTCCAAAAAGCTTATGCCGCAGTGTGCCGGGCTGGTACGCGCGTTTATAGCGGCCGCGTCGTTGGAGTTCGGGCACTATGAGAGCAACAATGTCTTCAAATGTTTCTGGAGCAACGGCGTAAGCCAGATTGAAGCCATCAACGCCAGTTTGATCAATCCATTGCTCCATTTGATCAACAATCTGCGTTGGGCTGCTAACAAATGTTATGCCCATGCCGCCAATGGCCGCATGACGTGCCAGTTCTCCTACTGTCCAGATTTTGTCCGGGTTCATCACTGTCAGGGAATCAATGGCGGAATGGATGGCATCACTCCGAATATGACGCACGGGGTCTGTCGGCTTGTATGCGGAAAAATCAATACCGGTCCAGCCCGAAAGCAAAGTAAGCGCTCCCTCTTCACTGATGTAGCTTTGATAGTCACGATATTTTGCAAAAGCCTCTTCCTCGGTAGGGGCGGTAACAATGGTGAGGAGGGAAAAAACCAATGGTGTCTTCTTGGTTCTGCCAGCCTGCTGCGCAGCAGCCCGAAGGGAGCGGACGGTCTTGGCAACTGTGTCTTGAGAAGGACCGGCCACAAATACACATTCAGCGTGTGTTGCAGCAAACTGTTGACCGCGCGCCGAGGCCCCAGCTTGGAAAAGCACGGGAGTGCGTTGAGGAGAGGGTTCGGCAAGATGAATGGCATCTAATGAGAAAAAGGGACCATCATGCTGAATACGGTGAACTTTTGACGGGTCGGTAAAAATACCTTGTTGTTTGTCACGTAAAACGGCGTCTTGTTCCCAGCTTTCTTCCCAAAGCTTATAGACAACGTCCATATAGTCGTCAGCTATTGCGTAGCGTTGGTCATGCTTGGTCTGCACCTGCTTTCCGGTGCTTTTGGCCGCACTGTTCAGGTAACCTGTCACAATGTTCCAGCCAATACGCCCTTCAGTCAGGTGATCCAGTGTCGACATACGCCGCGCAAATGGGAAGGGATGTTCGTATGAGAGGGTTGCCGTAAGCCCAAAGCCGAGATGTTCGGTGACACCTGCCATGGCGGAAATCAGCATGGCGGGGTCATTAACCGGGATTTGGGCACCGTTGCGCAAAGCAGCATCGGGACTATGCCCATAGACATCATAAACGCCCAGGACATCAGCCAGAAACAGGGAGTCAAACAATCCTCGTTCCAATGTGCGGGCAAGGTCAGTCCAGTACCGGAGCGAGCGATACTGTGCCGATCGGTCTCGGGGGTGCCGCCATAATCCGCTGGCTTGATGGGACACGCAGTTCATATCAAAAGCATTCAGGCGTATCTCGGCCATTTTCGTTTTTCCTGTTCAGTTGAAACCGAGAGAAATGCCGCCGAACACGCCAAAACCATCACCTGGCTGCATGACAGAAAGCTGGGAGCCGCCAGCAATGTATCCGGGTACGACGATGGAGGCGTAATGGGTGTTGGCCAGATTATTGAAGTTCAGAAAAACTGTTCTGTGCTTGTGGGGCCAGGAATAACCCAGATGCGCATTGAAGAGATGGTAGGACGGGGCAAAATACGTCATGTCATACGCAGCGCCGACCTTGGATGAAACCTGAGCATCAAAACCGGCATAAAATCCGTTTGCCAGATCCAGATTTATGCCGCCCTGGTAGAAATGTTCCGGAATGCCGGGAAGGCGGTTATGCCCGAATACAGCATCATGCTTGTAATGAAAATCCTGCCATGTGTAAGCATTACGCAGGGACAGGCGATTGCCTTTCCATTTATACAATGTGCTGTCGAGAGAAAATTCCACACCTTGATGTTCGGTTGGAGAGGCGTTGCCATAAATGGATGTGCCCTGTGCTTGTGATTCCGGCGTCATAACGGCCAGCAATTCATTATGCACGGACGAATGATAATAGGTGAGTGCCCATTGATTGCCAGCATAATGCCCTGTTGTGCCAATTTCAAATGTCGTGGCTGTCTGGTTACGCAATTTTCCGGCAGTGGCATTCATACCAGCTTGCAAGGACGTGCTGGGATAATAGGAACCAGCGTAGTTGTAGTTCCAGTCATTGGGGGGTTGAAGGCTGCGGCTGACATTTCCGTAAATTTCGACATGCTTGTCCGGTTGATAGCGGAAACCGGCGCGCGGAATGAAATTGATGGAAGAGGTTTTGAACGGGTTGCTCGGCCCCGGAGAGGGAACATCGGAAGATTTCTGAATAAAGGCGAGCGCGCCGGCTGTAGTAAGCCAGAAATTATGAAATAATTCCGTGTTATTGCGAATATGAAAGTAGTTCTCTGTTCCGCCATAAGTAACATGTCTTAGAGACGTGCCTATGGGGTATCCTGCAAAATTTCCTGACTGCACACGTACACGGTTGGTTTGCCAGGCTTCAAGGTCAGTATAGGTTAGAATGCCAAAGCGGGTGTCACTTTTATGGCCGCCCAGAACATCATGCCGATCATAATTCAGCACGCCAGCAACAGTTTTATATCCCCAGACTTGTGAAAACCGTCCGTACTGGATATCAATTGGAGCATCTTGATAATTAAAGCCCAATTCAATTTTGGATTTATCATCAATTTTGATGGTGGTCATATCCGCGTAATATTTGGTGCCAGGCTGAATACGGTTTGATCCCCATTCCTGATATGGCTGTTGGGCCTGTTTGGGATTTTTCAGGATCTGATCACGTGTCAAGAAACCAGCCCAGCCATTCCGGGTCTGGCGATAACGGAAGAAAAGGCGAGTTGAAACACGATCATTAAATTTATAGCCAAAATTGGCATTTACGCCAAAGCTGGTTGCTTCCGTATTATGTTGATAGCCACCACGGTAGGAGTTGGTGAGGCTGATATAATAATCAAATTTTCCGAGAACTTGCCCGGAACTCAGCTGCTCTTTGACGTAGCCGAAACTTCCGGCTTCTGCACGCGCCTGATATTTCTGGGAGTTATATCCTGTCTGGGTCACATAATTGATGGCACCGCCGAGTTGCATGCCACCGTAATCAAAGGCATTCGCGCCCCGCAAGACCTCTGTATATTGCAGGCCAAGGCTTTCAAATAGTTCGTAGGGGGTGCCTGCGGGCGTGGTGACAGGCAGACCGTCAAACATCATGAGCATGCCAGAGCGAAAATAGTTGACGCCTGTCTGGATACCAGACCCGCGAACCGAGATGCGCAGACCGTCGCCACCGCCTGAAGCCTGAGCAAAAACGCCCGGCTGAAATGCTAGCGTATCCGCATTGGTGAGATTCCGGCCTTTCAGAATCTGCTGCGCATCAATAACGGTCGCTGCGCCTGGAATGCTACGGAGATGACTTTGGGCAACTTGAGCATCAGAACGCCGCTGTGTTGAAACGGATATTTCTTCTCTACTGGTTGCACGCGTCTGAGCTACGGGCTTGTTGGGAGAAGAGGCGGGAGCAGGGTGGCGTGGCTTTGATGTGTCCGCAGGAGGAGATGAGGAATGTTCTGCCGCCTGGGCTGCGGGTGGAAGCATGCTCAAAAATGCATATGCCAGCGCTGCATGCCGTGGAAGGGAGGAGCCGCGCTCAGAAAATTTAGGAGGAGAGAAAGAAAACCTGAGCATGGGAGGACTTTCTGTCAGAAAGAAGAGATATTACGGGGGAAGGCCAACGGAAAAGCAGCATCAACAGCATTCCTGTGCAGGAGTAAGCTCTCTACTGTGTGGAAATGAGTGCTTTATCATGAGGATTTTCCAGTTTTATTCAGGAATATGAGTGTGGGCATAGTTGCGCCGGAACCAGATCAGGCCAGGGTGGTGTGTATCGGAAGCGTTGACATGGAGGATATGGGCGAAAACGACAGAGTGCGATCCTGACTCAACAACATGCGCAATACGGCAATCAAAATTGACGAGCGCATCTTGGAGAAGAGGAGCCCCCGTGGCGTATGAAGACCAGCCCGCATGAGCGAAGCGCGCCTCCTGTGATTGGGAGCGACTGCTGAAAATATTGGAAAGCGGGTGCTGCGCGTGGGTCAGAACATTAACGCCTAAAACGCCATTTTTCAGAATGGGATCATGTGCGCTGGTATTTTTATTGATGCAGACCAATAATGTCGGCGGGCTATCAGAAACACTGCACACGGCTGATGCGGTAAATCCATACTGACCGGCGTTGCCATCAGTTGTCACAATGGTTACCGCACCTGGCAGCAGGGCCATGCCATCCCGAAAAGATTGGGAGGAAGGGATGGATTGCGGCTGAAGTGCAGCAGGATCAATAAACTGGTTCATTTTAGGGTCCGTAAGCAAAAGAGTGGTCGCATCAGGAGATCAGGGTGGCGTTTTCCGGCACGGTCATGGCAGTCTGCGCACGAATGGTATTGGCAAGCTTTTCGGCGTATAAAGTGACTTCTGGCAGCCCCATCAGTTCGCCAAAGCGGCCACGTGCCAACGGCCCCGCAACAAAAAGAGAAGGGTCCTTTTTGGGGCCGACCTGAGCGTTTCCTTCTGCAGAAACATGCAATCCCAGATCGGAGTGATCCATCTCAATATGTCCCTCAGCAGCAAGAGATTTCAGGAATGGCTGTGAGTGCAGAATATTGACGTGAGCGGGGCCGGTTGTGGTGATTATGGCGTCCACAACCTGATCGTCCGTATGACCGTTGCGGTGCCGTAAGGTGACCTTGAAGGTTTTTCCCTCTTTCTCGACCTTGATAACGCGGGCGGCCTTAATCTGAAGTATACCCGCTTGAAGTGCCTTATTCACAATGTTTTCGGTTTGTGGAGAAATACGGAAGCGATGAGTATCCCAAAACGGACGTAAATGCCGAATGAGCCGACGCCGCTCCGTTTGATCAAGCGAACTCCAGATTTGAGGCCCCTGTTCACGCACACGATCCAGAAAGGCCTGCCAGGGAGTGTCCGGGTTATCTGCAATGATTTTACGTATGCGTTGCAGGACGTCTCTGGTTCGAGAGGCTGGAGGAGAGAGAAAATCTCCCGTTGCTGTAACAGGTGTCCGACTATGGCTTTTTGATCTCTGGCCGCGGCGGGATATGGCGAGAATAGGTGCTCTGTGTCCTTGTGCCGCCAAGCTGGCCACAGTATCAGCCATGCTCAAGCCTGTGCCGATAATCAAAACCCGGTCGTCTGGTTTGACTGTGCTCAGCCCATCAGGTTTCCACGGATCATTGATCAGAACAGGACGCGTTTCAGCAGAAAGGAATGCCCCCAAAGCGGCAAATTGTCTGGGCAGTTGCGGTGCTGGGTGGCTGGTTGCGATAACGACAGTATCTGCTTCAAAAACGTCCCCGCCCTGAGTTTCCAGTATCCATTTACCAGTTGATACTTTCCGCGCCGCAGTGACCAGACTAGGAATGTGTCGTAGGAGGTGAGCTTCCAGCAGGGGGGCCAGTCTGGCCGCTACGTACTGGCCGAAAACCTTACGGGCTGGATAGAGATGCCCATCAGGTTGCCGAGCCCCGTCGTCCTGATGGTTTGTCCCCGTTTCTTCCAGCCATTCAAGGAAGTCCAGAGGATGGGCCGTATCAATGCTCATGCGGCTGGCAGGAACATTGATACGGTGGTTGGGGTCTGTTGCGCTATAGGCCACACCGCTGCCCAACACGGAGCGGGGTTCAAAAACCAGAACCGTCAGGGGTACGGGGGGCCCCTTGAGCAGATGCCAGGCCAGCGCAGCGCCACTGAAGCCGCCGCCGATAATGGCTATGATATTGGGAGGCTGCGTACTCATGGTCAGGCTGCGTGAGAACCGGGACGGTGATCACCAGCAATGGTTTCACCAAAAGGTCCCATGTTGTTCAGGTTGGACGTTGCCCGAATAGGGTGCGCTGTTGGCAGAAGCGGCAGGACCAGTTCTCCAAACTGATAGGCTTCTTCGAGATGCGGGTAACCGGAGAAGATAAAGGTGTCTATGCCAAGCCGACGATATTCATCAATGCGTTCGGCAACGGTGTCTGGGTCACCCACAAGAGCGGTGCCGGCCCCCCCACGCACAAGGCCGACCCCGGCCCACAGATTGGGGCTGATTTCCAGCTTGTCGCGTTTGCCGCCATGCAAAGCACTCATCCGGGCCTGTCCCACGGAATCCATCCGCGCAAAAACCTTTTGAGCTTTGGAGATTGTTTCGTCACTTAGATGGCTGATAAGGCGGTCTGCTTCCTGCCATGCTTCACGCTCGGTTTCTCGAACAATGACGTGAAGGCGGATGCCAAAGGAGATATCGTGTCCCTGTTTTTCTGCAAGCTGGCGTACTTTGCTTATTTTTTCGGCGACTAGTGCAGGCGGTTCACCCCATGTCAGATATTTATCAATGTGTTTGGCGGCGACATGTGCACCGGCCTCAGAGGAGCCGCCGAAATAGAGCGGGGGACCATTTTTCTGGAAAGACGGAAACAGAATGTGGCCATCGTCTATTTTGAAGTGTTTTCCAACGTAATTGACATGCTCACCGTGCAAAAGGGCTCGGTAGATATCGAGAAATTCATCTGTAATTTCATAGCGCGTAGCGTGGTCGGCAAAAAATCCGTCACCCGCATTTTCTGCCGGGTCTCCCCCGGTGACAATGTTGATCAGCAGACGGCCTTCAGAGAAACGGTCCAGTGTTGCTGTCATTCGTGCGGCGAGAGTGGGGGAAAGCAGTCCGGGCCGGACCGCAATAAGATAGCGCAGCCGCTCCGTAATGGGCGCGAGGGCCGAGGCTACAACCCAACTATCTTCACAGCTGCGGCCTGTTGGTATCAGTACTCCATAATATCCAAGGGTATCGGCCGCTTTTGCCACCTGCTGCAGGTAAGGAAGATCTACCGGACGCCCCCCTTTCTGGGTGCCAAGATAACGGCTGTCACCATGGGTAGGCAAAAACCATAGAACGTTGATTTTATCAGGAATAGAAAAAGACATGTCAGGACGCCTTGGAAAAGGGCAAGGAAGAAAAGAGAGGGGCCGCTGGAGCCGTCAGGTTTTGCGGGTCCCGGTAGCGCGCGCCAAAATGGTATGCTGGCAGGCGTGCTCTTCCGGGTTCAAAAAGACGTTCGCGCAGGGTCTCGTCCGGCGTGTAAGCTGTACGGTAGCGACCACGCTGCTGAAGTTCAGGCACGACGAGGGAAATAAAATCCCTTGCAGTATCAAAGGAGTGGTACTGCCGCAGATTGATGCCATCAATACCATCTACGTCCAGCCAGTTCTCGATCTGATCTGCGACAGTCGTGGGGGAGCCGACAACAAAGAAGCGTCCCTCATCAAACGACGCTATCTGTTTGAGCGCGCTACCAATGGTTTGATCCGGGCGGAAGCGACGGCCCATGTTCCCAAAGCTCTGACCTTCACGTAGCAGGACATCCCCGATGCGCTCGTTTACATCATAGCGGCGGAGGTCAATTTCAGCCTGAGCGTGAACAAGTGCGCCTTCTACGCTGTAGTAACGGCGATAGTGTTCCAGTTTTTTGGAGGCAAGGGCATCTGTTTCATCAACAATAATGCCCGCCATAACGATGAACCGAATATCGTCAGGTTTTCGACCATGAGCCACGGCCTGCTCGCGTGTTTTGGCAATGTTGCGGCGCACTTCCTCAGTCGTGCGGCCGCCAATAAACACAACCTCGGCGTGTCGGGCTGCAAATTCCAACCCTGCTGATGAGCCGGTTGCCTGAAACAGTAAAGGTGTCCGTTGCCGGGATGGTTCCACAAGGTGCGGCCCGGCAACCCGAAAATTAGGCCCTGTGTGGTTAATGGAACGGACTGCTGATGGATTTGTATAAATGCCTGCTGCAGCGTCTTTCAGAACGGCGTTGTCATCCCAACTGCCTTCCCAGAGCTTATAGAGGACATCCATATATTCGTCCGCAATGGCATAACGTTCATCATGCGGGATCTCATCATCCAGACCGAAATTCTGCGCGGCACTTCTTAAGTAGGAGGTGACAATATTCCAGCCCACCCGCCCTTGTGTGAGCAGATCAAGCGTTCCCATGCGGCGCGCAAAGGCGAAAGGGGGCTCATAGGTGGTGGAAAATGTAACACCAAAACCGATATTTTTGGTGACAGCCGCCATGGCTGGGACAAGCAGGAGCGGATCAAGATTAGGAATTTGCACAGCCTCCCGCAGGGCGGCATCGTTGCTTTCTCCAAACCGGTCATAAGTGCCAATTACGTCAGCCAGAAAAACAGCATCAAACAGGCCGGCCTCGGCCAGCTTGGCCGTTTCAAGCCAATGCTCCATTTCACTATAGCGATGGCGGTTATTGCCCGGCGCACGCCACATGCCATGCACGATGTGGCTGACGCAGGCCATTTCAAACAGATTTACGTGCAGTTGTTTCATGGTTTTGGCTCAGACTGCGTGACGAAATGGTCTCAAGGTCGGCTGATAAGGCGAGGCAGAGAGGGTGACGGCACGGCAGGTTGCGGAGTGGAGCGGAAAGGAGCCGGAAGAGAAAAAGGCAAGAGACGTAAGCACCGCAGACTCCTTAAATAACCACACAAAATAGTACATAATGAATAGTAACAACGACACCTCGTGAGTCAAACAAAAAACTCACGACATAAATTTGTTATAAAGAAAATTATCGCCCCATTGTGTTGAAAGGCCGGGATGCCGATAACCGGATTCAGCCGGGTTGCCAGCGTGTTACCTGCATAAGGACCTATTCAACGCAGGCTCTGCGCGTTGGATGCGGGGAGTGTTTGTGGGCGATCACATTTGGAAGATGACGGTAATCTGCTCCCGCAAGATGGAAGGGGGCTGAGTCATCTTTAACGGGGGCTATGGAGAAACAGAGTTTCCGTCAGTCCATGTTCAGTTGCTGCTGCGCACGTAAGGAGTGCTTCATATGCAGTTTCGACGCACGCCGCTTTAAACAGGCAAGGCCCTAAACCAGCAGTATTGAAGAGGGCTGCCGGTGCGATCAACCTCCTGCCCATGTGGAGGAAGAGATACATATGAGGGACAAGTATCGTGGCTTTCTTTGTGCGATGGCCCTTGGGGTAGTCGGCAAAAAGAAGAACGACCTGATTTGACCAACGGCGGGGGTTAGGGCGCTGTTTGGGATTGAACGAGACCCTCAGACCCACAGGTTGTTATCAGGGATTATTACCGGTCGGGCGAAGTGGGGGGCGTGGTTAGTCTCTTTCCACCTGCTAATAATATGATTTTAAATAATAAATTTAGTGGTCCTTCTTTCTGAGAGATAGGTACGAGGTCTGTTTTGCGAGCAGAATAAGAGCGATAATAATGATAGTGATTCGCACTTGCGGGTTTTGAGCGGCTTTGTTATCACTGTGTGAAATTTTTCATGTGTCAGAGATACAGCAGGTTGTTGCGCCATTGAGTTAAGAAAGGGCGTATCTGAGATCTGTCGCATGGAGTTGTATTTCTTCATGTTTTGAAAGTGCTGGTTTCTCCATGCCAACATCAGCCTCCCCAGTTCTCACCAATATTTCGTTTTCTCCGTGGGAAATGTTTATGAATGCCGGGCCTGTTGTCCGGTGTGTGATGGTTCTTCTGGCGTTGGCATCCCTGCTGACGTGGACGGTCTTTTTTGCCAAAACGGTTGAACTGGTGCGTGTGCGGCTGAAGCTGGGCCGGGCGGAGCGGGCGCTGGAGGACGCGGGAACGCTTGATCTGGGAGAAGAGCACACGCGTGGCGCCGGGATTGCCCATGCGCTGGTGATGGCCGCGGAAACGGAGCGCGAACGTTCACAGGATATTCCCGATGACCGTGAGGGTTTGAAGGAGCGGATCGTGCTGCATCTTGAACGTCTGGAAGCGGCGGAAGGCCGCCGCCTGATGCGTGGCACGGGCCTGCTGGCCACCATTGGCGCAACATCACCCTTTATTGGCCTGTTTGGCACGGTATGGGGAATCATGACCTCCTTTACCGGTATTGCCGCCAGCAAGGCGACTAGCCTTGCGGTGGTGGCGCCCGGCATTGCCGAAGCACTTCTGGCCACGGCTCTGGGGTTGGTGGCGGCCATTCCGGCGGTGATCATCTACAACCATCTTGCACGTCAGTCCGCCGCGTGCCGGGCGCAGGTGGCAGATCTGACCTCGCTGGTCATGCGGCTGGTCTCGCGCGATCTGGGGCGGATGCAGGCGCAACTGGAAAGCGGGCAGGTGGTGCGCTTGGGTGTCAGCCGCATGGCCGGGGAGTGACGGGGTATGATCCGCATCCGTCACACTGATGAAAACCCGCATGAGGCCAGTGAGATCAATGTCACGCCGTTCATTGATGTGATGCTGGTTCTGCTGGTGATCTTCATGGTCACGGCCCCGCTGACCACGGTGAACGTGCCGGTTGATCTGCCGTCCTCCACCGAAAAGCCCACACCCCGGCCGGATGATCCCGTGTTTCTGACCGTCAAGGCCGATCACGGTCTGGCGCTGGGCGAGGACGATATCGGTGAGGACGCGCTTGCCGGTGCGCTGGAGACAGCGACGAAAGGCAACAAGGACGAACGGATCTTCCTGCGGGCCGACAAAACGGTGGATTACGGCACACTGATGGGCGTGATGGATAAGCTGCGCTCTGCCGGATACCTCAAGGTAGCGCTGGTCAATCTGCAGGGGCAGGAAGAAGGGG
This sequence comes from Acetobacter senegalensis, assembly GCF_001499615.1. NCBI lineage: Bacteria > Pseudomonadati > Pseudomonadota > Alphaproteobacteria > Acetobacterales > Acetobacteraceae > Acetobacter > Acetobacter senegalensis. Next base: position 3,306,184 of record NZ_LN606600.1, read on the forward strand.
CCGCACCGGCTACTCCGTCCAACGCGCCCACCCCGGCTGGGGGAACGCCATGACCACGGCGGTTGTCGAACAGGGCGAAAAAACCGTGCACCTGTCCCAGTCTTTTGCCGAGTGGCAGAAGGATCATACCCGCCATATCCGCCGGGAGGAAGCGCTTCGCTGGGGGATATCCTTTGTGGCGGTGCTGATGGTGACAGGCGGGGCGGTGGCATGGATCATGCGGCTGCCTCCGGTTGTGGTGCCCGTGCCGGAACCTCCACCTGCGGCCATTGCCATTGATATGGCGCCGGAACCTGTGTCCACGCCGTCTCCTCCAACAGATGTGCCGCCCGGCCCGCAGCAGACCCTCTCGGAACCGGATCCGGCACCGGAAGAGCCGCCCAAGATATCGGCCCTGCCATCACCCGCAGCCAATCCGCCAGCGCCGGTGCCCAAACCTGAAAAGCTGCGCAAAATTGTGAAGAAACACAAACCCGCGCCGCATTTGAAACAGCTGGTGCCAGATAAAACGCCGCCAGCAGAGGAAGTAACAGCACCGCCCGCGACAGAAGCACCTCCGGCGGCTGCTCAGGCTACTTCTGCTTCAGGCCAGTCATCATCACATGCGTCTCAAAGTCCAGCAACGTGGCAAGGTGATTTGTTAGCCCGGCTGGAGAAGTATAAGCGGTATCCGGCGGAGGCCATGGCTGATCATCAGGAGGGCGTGCCAATGCTGCGTTTCTCCATGGATCGTAAAGGTCATGTCTTGTCTGCTCACATTCAAGGCAGTTCCGGCCATGCTTTGCTGGATCAGGAAGCGATGGCGTTGGTGCGCCGTGCCGAGCCTCTTCCGGTTCCACCAGATAGTGTGCAAGGAGATCCGATTACTCTCACTGTGCCGATTGAATTTTACATAGAAAAAGGGAAAGGATAGCGAATTATTTACGGAATATTTTTAGATTTTATAGGCGACTAATTTGAATATTTATAAAAATACTCTATTTTTATTGTTTTATCTAATTTATCTTTGAGGTTGAAAGACTTCCGCTCTGTCAGGGGTTGCTATTTTAGTTTCTATGGTTGGTGCGAATTTTATATTGAGCTTTAGAGGAGGAGCGGGGGCTATCGTCATGAGGTTTGACGGCGGCATGGTTGCTGCCAGTGACGTAATCCTGAAGTTCCTGAGCCTCCTGCTCTGCATTTTCTGCCCGTAATTTGACGATATCGCCAATACTGACCAGACCTACGAGCTTTCCGTCTTCAAGAACCGGCACATGACGGCTGCGGGACCATGTCATTCGGTTGGCGATGTCAAATATGTTGTCGTCAGGTGAAGCGGTTGGCGTCTCTTTCAGCATGATCTCTTTTGCTGTCAGGGATGCGATGTTGGGGCCATATTGGGTGAGTGCGTTAACAATGGCACGTTCCGAAACCATTCCCGCAAGTGCGCCATTAGCGCCCATAACTGGTGCGCCACCAATATTATGACGGATCAGCAAATTGGCGACAGAAAGGACAGGATCGTCTTCCTTGACGGTGAGGACCACATTTCCTTTTTGGGCCAGAATATGAAAAACACGAGAAGACATGACAACTGTTCTTTCTGTATTTTGCGTGAAGAGATGGAATATTTTTGAAGTCAGAAGGCATTGTTTGTATGCGGCCATATTAAAGGCTGGGCTGCATTGGCTCTTGAATACTTATAAGCTCATTTTGTGGTAATGGTGGGGACGGCAGAACCTGCGGAAGCATCCGGGCAGGGAAAATTCCACCCACAACCACTATCAAAGTCAAAACGACGATAAGAGTTGTCAGTTCCGGAGACTGACTTTTTTTAACCTGTAACGAGGGCGTGTCCTGCGTGCCCATAAGGACACGGACAATAGAGAGATAATAATACAGGCCGATGATGCTCCCAATAACAAGGGCAGCAAGCAGAAGTGTCTGCTGACGTTCCACACCGGTTGCGGCGACCTCAAATTTTGCGAAAAACCCAATTCCCGGTGGAATGCCAGCCAGCGAAAGGAGCATCAGGGATAAGGTGGTTGCCAGAAAAGGGCGGGTGTAGAACAGGCCTCTCCAGTCAGTAATGGTATTGGGGAGTGAATTCTCCGTCAGGGCAAAGGCGCAGATGATGGCGAAAATTCCTAAAGTGCTTGCGGCATAGGCTGCGAGATAGAGTGTGATCGCTTCTGATCTCAACTGCCCGGGCGAAAAAAACGCAATAAGAAGATAACCGACATGCGCGATTGACGAGCACGCCATAAGACGGATGAGATTGGTCTGACGCAAGGCCAGAAAATTGCCACCAAGAATAGTCAGAATGATGACGGCGGACAGGATGCCATGCAGATACTCAGGAGTATCCCCTGTGCCGAAATAGCGAACAAGAGACGAGAAAATGGCTATTTTTGAAACCACAGCCATGAATGCTGCAACCGGCGGCGGAGCACCGTCCATGACATCTGGCAGCCACATATGAAAAGGCACGGCAGAGAGTTTAAAGAAAACCCCCACAAGGATCATGATGGTCGCAATGGCCGGGATGGTGTTGGCATTGCCTGAAGGGGGAGGGCTGAACAGAAGGGAGCCAGTGCTGGCATAAGCCAGACCGATGCCAAAAAGAAGAATGGCGGACGATATTCCAGAAAGAATCAGATATTTCATGGAGGCTTCACTGGCTTCTGTCAAACGGGAAGAGCGAGATGCCACAAGCCCCATAAGGGAGAGCGCCAGTATCTCCACCCCCAGAAAGAAGGGGAGATAATTTGCGCTGAAAACCATAGAAGTTGCGCCTAATGTGCCCAGAACAAGCATGAGAGGATATTCGTCGGTTGGGTGTGTTTTATCCTGCTCCAGATCCCGCCATGACATAAGAAGAATGCTTAGAGAAGAAAGCAGGATGAGCAGAGCAGTATAGTTTGCCCAGCGGTCCTGCACAAAGAGGGACAAGCCTTCGGGTTGTGGTGTGCCGACATGATAACCTATGCCACCGAGGGACAGGGCGAGTGTCACTAAAGCAAGTGTCAGGCTACGTGTTGTTGAGCGACGCCATGCGATGGCCGTGAGCAGAAGCATGGTGCCGACAGAAAGAAGAGGGAGCGGCAAAGGCAGGAACAGATCATGCGTGATCATTGCGTGTCTCCTCCTCTATCAGAGAGAGGGGGAGCAGAAAGAGGTGACGGCATGGATAAGGTCATGATTGGTTGAGGGTGCACGCCGAGCACGACCAGAAGGATCATGAGCGCGCCAAGAATGGTCATCTGTCCTGCTGAAAAATCTTTTGCGTGACTGGGGGATGTTCGGCTTGGGGCCAGGAAAATTCGGTTTACCATACGGAGCGAATAGATGGCTGCCAGCACGAGCCCGGTTGCGGTGAGCGCGGCCACGATGGAATTGACATGCCACGTTGCGAGCAGAACCAGAAATTCGCCGGTGAAGTTTCCCAAACCGGGCATGCCAAGAGATGCGACGGCAAAAAACAGCCCTGCGCTTGAAAGCCGGGGCAGAGAAGCCCACAGACCGCCAATTTGTGCCATATCCCGTGTGTGGAGACGGTCCTGAATGGAACCGGCGATGATAAAGAGTGCTCCGGTGCTCAGGCCATGTGCCAGCATCTGGATAATAGCGCCCTGCAAACCGGTGTTGGACCCTGTGAAAATCCCCAACAGAACGAAGCCCATGTGACTGATGCTGCTGTAGGCAATCAGGCGTTTGACATCGTTTTGAGCGCAGGACAGCCACGCGCCATACAGAATGCCTGCAATACCCAGCCCCATTGCGACGGGAGCAAAGCGGATTGCAGCCTCTGGAAAGAGCATGAGGTTAAAGCGGATCATGCCGTAGCCCCCGGTTTTGAGCATAAGGCCCGCGAGGAGAACACTGGCGGCAGTAGGGGCCTGCGTGTGGGCGGCGGGCAGCCAGACATGCACGGGGACGACCGGAAGTTTCACCGCAAACGCAATAAAGAACCCCAGCATAAGCAGCATGGAAAGGAAGGGAGAAAGAGGGGTGTTGGCGAGTGCAAAGTAATTGAATGTAAGTATTCCGGTCTCCCGGTAGTGCGTAATGACAAGCCCCAGAATGGACAGAAGCATGAGCAGCCCGCTGCCCTGTGTGAAGAGAAAAAACCTGATTGCAGCGCGGTGTCTGTCTTCATGCCCCCATGCGGAGATCAGAACAAACATTGGGACAAGCATCAGTTCCCAAAGAAAGAAGAAGAGAAAGAGGTCCGTGGCCAGAAATGTTCCGATGATGCCGGTAAGAGTGGCGAGAAACAGAAAATAGAAAGCACCTGCATTGGTGGTGATTTGTCGGGTGGCGAGAAGAACGCAGGGAAAGGAGAGGATGAGAGAGAGCCATAGCAAGGAAAGGGAAAGGCCATCCATATCCAACTGGAAGGCGATGCCCATGACGGGGATCCACGGTATGGAAAAATGATCTAGCCATGGCCCTGGCAGGGTATGGTGCCTGAAGGTGATGATAAGCAATAACACTGTTTCCAGTGTCAGCACCATCAAAGTGATGCGCCAGGAGATATTCCTGGTGGGCTGCTGGTTGGCCGTATTTGAACGGTCAGCCAACCAGGCAACCGTACCACCCAGCAAGGGCAGAAGCACAAGGGCCGGGAGCGGGTTCATGGTACAACTCCTGAGGCGAGGGCGGCGCAGAGGCCTGCGACGATCCATGCGGCATACCACCGGACACGCCCGTTCTGGACGCGGGCCAGAAGGGTATCTCCGCTCTGAAGGAGGAGTGTGGTTCTGCCCGAGGAAAGCGTAAGAAAACGGGTGCGGGTATGTTCAAGAAAAGAGCTGATGGCACGGACCATTCTGCCGATGCCGGTAATAAGGTAATCCAGAACATCATGCCGGGTGAGCCAGACCAGAAATCTGAAAGGCTGCACGAAGAGAAAAGCATACAGGGCATCTACGCCCCAGCCTTCCTTTGCCACCCGGATGATGGTGGCCTGGCCGGGAATTTCTTGCATGACAGGCGTAGCGCGGCCCCAGAGTACCCACGCAATGACCACGCCAGCAATGGGGGCTGACGCTCCAGCCAGAAGGAGCCACACAGGTTCATCCGCATGAGGGAGGGGGGCGGATAAAAAGTGGGTAAAGAGGTGAATGGGGGCAAGTGTGTCTGGCATTTCGATGACTCCTCCAAACAGGGAGAGAAAGGAGAGGCACGCAAGCGGAATAGCCATAAGACGCGGGGTTGAACCGGTGCTTTCTGTTTTTGGTGTGTTGAAAAAAACAATGAAAATGCAACGAAAAATATAAAGAGAAGTTAGAAAGGCGCCAGTCAGTGCAATTCCCCATAGAATATGAGCAAGTGGAAACGAACCAGGCAATAAGGGGAAATGGGCGCTCCAGATGCTGGAGAGGATCATTTCCTTGCTATAGAAGCCGGACGTGACAAGCGGCAGCCCGGCCAGAGCGGAAGCGCCTGCCAGAAAAGCTACTGTGAGGCCGGACATGGTGCGATACAGTCCCCCCATACGGAAAATATCCTGCTCGTGGTGGAGGCGGGCGATGAGAGCGCCCGCTGTAAGGAACAGAAGCGCCTTGAAAAACGCATGGGTCATCAGATGGAAAAGGGCGGCCTGCCAGACGCCCGTGCCGAGGGCGAGAAACATATAGCCAAGCTGACTGATGGTGGACCACGCCAGGATACGTTTGAGATCTGTTTGCACAAGGGCCGTGCAGGCAGCCATCATGAGGGTGAGCGCGCCAATAATGGATGTCAGCATCATCACAAGAGGGGCCGCGGTGAACAGTTCATGTAGCCGGGCGATCAGGTAGATACCCGCAGTGACCATTGTGGCCGCATGGATAAGGGCCGATGTTGGCGTAGGCCCTGCCATGGCGTCTGGTAGCCATGTCTGGAAGGGAATTTGGGCAGATTTGGCTAATGCGCCTATCAGCAGAAACAGTGTTGCAGTGGTCAGAACGTCCGGGGCAATTTGGCCTGCGTGCAAGGTGGCCAGAAGCGTTTCTATATGGAGCGAGCCTGTTGTGGTGGCCAGAAGGAGAAGGCCACAGAGCATGGCGGTATCTCCGATACGCGTCATGTAGAATGCCTTGCGGGCGGCTGCGGTATTGACGGGGTTTTCATACCAGAACCCGATCAGCAGATAGGAGCATATGCCAACGCCTTCCCATCCGATAAACAGGCAGAACAGATCAGATGCGAGCACCAGAACCAGCATAGACGCCACAAAGAGCGTCATGGAGCCGAAGAACCGTGCGATGCCGGGTTCTTCCTCCATATAGCGTATGGCGTAAAGATGGATCAGAAACCCGACAATCGTAACGACGAGGATCATCACGAGCGACACGGGATCAAGAATAAAAGCAATATCTGCAGAGAATGCCTGTGTGTGCATCCATTCCCAGAGGATAATGTGGATAGGCGCTGGAACCGCTGAAAAGAGAAAAAAGCATGCCAGCACGATACTGCACAAGGCGGATAACCCGATGGCTCCCGTTGCTACCCATCCAACCGTTCGTGCGGAAAGACGGCCCGCTGTGACAAACAGAAAGATGGCTGATGCAAGAGGGAAAAACACCAGAAGGGGAAGAAGGGAAGGCATGGTCTTATCCTCGCAGCAGGTTGCCGGTATCGGCATCAAGAGAAGGACGCCCTCTGGCGTGCAACGCGAGGATAATGGCCAACCCTACGGCGGTTTCCGCCGCGGCGAGTGCCAAAATCATCAGGAACATGACCTGTCCGCCACTATCGTGCCAACGCGCACCGGCAGCCACAAACAGGAGCGCCGCTGCATTCAGCATGATATCGAGTGACATCAGCATGAACAGCAGGTTACGGCGTATCAGTACCCCGGCAAGACCGATGCAGAACAGCATGCTGGCCAGAAGCAGGGAAGCATTTAAGGAAAGAGCGGCCATTTCAACGGCCCTCCGTGCGGTGTCTTCCGATATGAAAGGCTGTGATAAGACCAGCCAGAAGTAGAAACGAGACCAGTTCCACCATCAGCACATAGGGGCCGAACAGGCTAAGGCCCACATCCCGCGCGGAAAGAGAGGCAAGCGGCCCTTCTTGTTGTGAGGAGGTGCTGACAGAATAGATCAGTTCTGCACAGAGAAGAATGGAAAGAAGAGCCGGGCCCAGCCAGATGCGGGGCTGGAGCCACTCTTTTTCTCTCTCACGGTCAGATTGCCCCAGATTGAGCATCATGATGACAAAAACAAAAAGAACCATGATTGCGCCGGCGTAGATGATGACCTCAAGTGCGGCGGCAAACGGCGCGCCAAGCAGGGCAAAAACTGTCGCTAGCCCCAATAAAGTGACAACCAGATACAGCACGGCATGAACGGCCACCTGCCGTGTGATGACCATAATGGCCCCCAGCAGGGTCACGGCGCCGGAAAAGAGGGCTAGCGTATTCATGGCGTGTTACGGCAGAAGCGTATGGAGATCGACGGGTGGCCGCTCGCGTTCGGCCTCTCCGCGATCCTTGCCGGGGATGGTAACACCGGCCACATGGTAGAAACTGTAGTCCGGATACTTCCCTGTTCCGCTGATCAGAAGATCTTCTTTTTCATAAACAAGATTGGGTCGTGCATATTCGCTCATCTCAAAATCTGGTGTGAGTTGAATGGCGTAGGTCGGGCAGGCTTCCTCACAAAAACCACAGAAAATACAGCGGGAAAAATTGATCCGAAAGAACTCCGGATACCATCGCCCATTTTCTTCTGTTTTCTGCAAACTGATGCAATCTACCGGGCAGGCGACAGCGCAGAGATTGCAGGCAACGCAGCGCTCCATGCCGTCCGGATCGCGTGAGAGAATGATGCGTCCACGGTAGCGTGGCGGCAGATAGGGATGTTCCTCCGGATACTGCACGGTTGCACGGCGCTGGAAAGCGTGAAGGAATGTCAGGAACAGTGTGCGGACAGTATTGAGCATGACACGTGCCTTTCCATGGAGCGTACTATCCGGCTGCGCGTAACATCAGGATAGTGCCGGTGGCGGTGACATTGAGAAGAGAAAGCGGCAGCAGGATTTTCCAGCCAAGAGCCATCAGTTGGTCATAACGCGGACGGGGAAGGGCGGCCCGGAGAAGAATGAAAAAAATGACAACACTTGTGGTTTTGAGCAAAAACCAGAGAGCCGCCGGGAGAAGAGGCCCCTGCCAGCCACCCAGGTAGAGCGTGGTGACAAGAGAGGAAATAAGGATAATCCCTGCATACTCGGCAATAAAGAACATGCCGAATTTCATGCCGGAATATTCTGTATGAAAGCCAGCCCCCAGTTCGTTTTCGCCTTCGGGAAGATCAAAGGGAAGCCGATGGGTTTCTGCAATGCCTGCCAGCAGGAAGACAAGAAAACCAAGGCATTGCGGAAGAATGAACCAACAATGCGTCTGCGCCATGACGATATCATGCAGGTTGAATGAACCAGCAATCATCACCACTCCAAGCAGGGAAAGCCCCATGAAGACTTCATAGCTGATCATCTGGGCAGCGGCTCTCATACCACCCAGCAACGCATATTTGCTGTTGGAGGCCCATCCGGCGAGAACAACCGCGTATACGCCAAGACCCATCATGCCCAGAATGAACAGAAGACCAACATTCAGGGTGCCAACAATGCTGCTCCATGCGGTAAAAGGAATGGCGGCGAAAGAGAGCAGAACCGTCATCATGCCTATGGTGGGGGCCAGAACAAAAATGGCTTTATCAGCGAATGGTGGAATCCAGTCCTGTTTGAAAAGAATCTTGATACCATCGGCTACGGCCTGAAAGAGACCACCCGGCCCAACGCGGTTTGGACCATGCCGATCCTGCCATAAACCCAAAAGGCGACGCTCCACCCATGTTAGCAGTGTGGCTAATGCCAGGATCACCAGTGGCGTCAGAACAATGGCAAGGAACGGTATTTGGCTCATGACCCGTCTCCTTCTGCCCTTGTGGCCGTAAGGCGCGCCATACGAGGGAAAGCGAAGGCGGGGGCGACCATGTGCGCTGGGCACAACGCAATACCGTCAGGCAGATCAGCAATTTGCTGCACAGGAAGGGTTTGCGGCCCATAGCCTTCCAGATGAAGGGTTATGTGGGACGCGGTGGCAGTTCCATGTGCCGGAAGGCTTAGTTTAACTGGAGGAGCACGGGCAACAACAGGAGGAGAGAGCATGCTGAGTTCCTCGCTGCCAAACAGCCGGACGTCAGGAAGAAGAAGAACCGTATCAGGCTGTGGCGTAAACGGCGGAGGGATGTCAGGTGCTGGAGGTTGCTCGGTTTGACCGTTTTTTAGCGCATGGTTGGCAAGCAGGCGGATGCCAGCCTCTCCGCCACGCAAGGGGCCACCAATCTCCTGCTGGAAGCGATTGAGCGCCTGTACCGAATTCCATGCAGGCGTGTGAAAAGCGGGAACAAGGGCCGCAGGCATGTCTGGTTGATAAGCGCCTTCCATGGAACTGCTGAAGGGCGTGTCCGGATTGGGTGGGGGAGGTTGATCCCGCACACTGATGTAAGACCGGATGACGGTGCGTCCACTTGCGCGATAGGTCTGGCTGCGGAGCTTCTGGCCATTTAGCCGATACGCTGCATCTGGAGCGGCCTTTGTGACGCCTGCGAATATCGGCATCTCCTTGCCCAAGGTGGCAAGAACATCATCAAGATTCTGCCACGCGGTTATGTCTGTTCTGTGTGGTGCAAGCTGGGCCTCTCCCGATGGGGGAAGAGCGCGGGCAAGTTCCTGCACCCAGCGCCAGCTGGCCTGAATGGGAGAAGGCGGAAAAACCGCCGGGAAAAAGCGCTGTGCGCGCCCTTCCTGACTGATCAGGGTGCCAGCGTATTCCGTAAAGGCAGCGGCCGGCAGAACGAGGTTTGCGTTTTGCCACAGTGGTGTTGCCGTATGATCAATCAGGACGATGTTAGGGACGGCCTCCAGAAGCTCGACGATTTCTGGTGGATCAAGATGGCGAGTGAGATCATTCTCCACAATGATGAGCGTTCCAATTGCGCCCGCTCTGGCCCGCATCATGACAGTTTCGAGGGGGAGACCACCCATCATGGCCAGCCCCATGCTGTTGCAGTCTGGCATGACCAGAGATAACCCGGCATCCGGAGTGTTCCGGACAAGGCTGCGGGCAATGCGGGCAGCAGCTTGTATCAGGGCCGGAGAGCCATACTGCATGCCCGATACGATTAGTGGTTTTTTGGCGGCACCCAGAGCGGTTGCAATCCGATTTGCCTGTTCGGCCTCAAGTGGTGTGAGGTCAGGCACAGCGGGCGCGGTTGGGTCAAGCTGATGCGCAATGGCGAACCCTAGGCGGGCAGCGTTGTCTGGCACTGCACGAAAGGTTTCCTCCGCGCTTTTGTCCAGATCGGTGGGGGCTGGCGTAACGATAAAAAGAGAGGATAGCCTCTCAGACCCGATTGTGCGGACGGCCGCATCCATCCAACGAGGCACCTTGGCGGCGTCGGCTGCAAGAAAGCTGTTCTGTCGCCCAGCTTGTCGTAAGGCCAGCGCAAGACGTGGCGCGGTTGCGGAAACGTCCTCCCCCAGCACGAGCACGGCGTCCGCGCTTTCCATGTCATGCAGGGGTGGAATGGAGCCTGGATGATCTCTTAAGAGCGTATAAGCCAGTTCAGCGCAGGTTTGTTCCTGTTGTGTCTGACCCGTAGAAAACTGTTCCCGACCAACCAGACACTGGAGACTGAAGCAGGCTTCCAGAGACGCGCGGGAGGAGGCAATGCCGACGATTGGGCCAGAGGCCACCATGCGCGCAAACTGCGCCATGGCAGACTGTGGGGGCACGGGGGTAGGCTGTTCCTCGGACAGGCAAAGAGGCGTGTGAAGGCGAGAGGGGGCATTGACAAAGCCGTGTCCAAATCTTCCCCGGTCACACAGCGCATAACGGTTGATCTCATCATTATAACGGTTGAGGAGCCGCCTTACTTTTTCATCACGCGCGTTGACAAAAGTATTGCACCCCACGCCACAATGAACGCAGACGGAGGGCGCGCCGCGCATGTCCCATTTGCGGGTGTAGGTCTCGGAAAAGGGTTTGTCCGTAAAGACGCCTGTGGGGCAGATTTCGGCGAGATTGCCGCTGAAAGCGTTCTCTAGTGTGCCGTCTTCTGATCGCCCGAAATAGACATTATCATGAGCACCGAGTACTGCGAGGTCCTCACCTCCAGCATAATCCTTGTAGAATCGCACACAGCGGTAACAGGCAATACACCGGTTCATCTCATGGTTCAGGAAAGGGCCGAGATCCTGATTGCGGTGGGTGCGTTTGGTAAAACGGTAGCGGCGCGTATTGTGCCCAGTCATGACGGTCATGTCCTGAAGGTGACATTCACCGCCTTCCGGGCAAACGGGACAGTCATGCGGATGGTTGACCATCATCCATTCAATGACGCCCTCCCGAAATTCCTTTGCTTCTGCGTCATCAATTGAAACGCGCGTGCCCTCGGTCACCGGCGTCATGCAGGCCATGACGATACGGCCTGTTTTGTCATCCGGGCCACTGAACTGTTTGATTGCGCACTGTCTGCACGCCCCAACGGATCCAAGTTCCGGGTGCCAGCAGAAATAGGGGAGGTTGGCACCGGCTTCCAGGCAGGCCTGAAGCAGATTGATGTCTGCGCGGGTAGAGCACTGAAGTCCATCTAGCTGGAAGGTGACCATGATCCTGCTCCTTCTCTGCCATCAGGCTGCGTGCCGGAGGGGGCAACCGCGCTGGGAAATATGGGCGGAAAAATCATCAGAAAACAGTTTCAGGCCGCTGGCGAGCGGGGCCATGGCACCGGGTGCATGCGCGCAAAAAGTGCGGCCCGGTGTGCCCAGCATACGGGCATGACGGGCAAGTTCTTCAAGATCTTCGCTCTCGCCCGTGCCTTCTTCAAGAGCGCCGAGGAGACGTTCCACCCATGGTAGACCATCCCGACATGGCGTGCACCAGCCACAGGATTCCTGGGCAAAAAAATGTTCCAGATTCAGGATCATGCCGATGGGGCATGTGCGGTCATCCAGAATGATGGCCGTGCCGGTGCCAAGTCGGCTTCCGGCTTTTTCGACCGAGCCGTAATCCATTACAACATCCAGCGCAGATTCATCAAGAAAAGCCGTGGACGCCCCGCCGGGCAAAAGAGCGCGCAGGCTATAGCCGGGCAGCATTCCCCCAGCATGATCTTCAATGATCTGGCGGAGGGGCGTGCCAATGGGGAGTTCCCATGCACCGGGCCGTCGCACCCGACCGCTTACGCCATAAAGCTTGGTCCCGCCATCCGCGCCCATGCCAAGGCTGAGAAACCACTCTGGCCCATTGGTGATGATGTGCGGAAGATTGCAGAGAGTTTCAACGTTGTTCACAACAGTCGAGGCTCCCCACAGGCCGCTGAACTGAGGGAAGGGCGGTTTGCTGCGGGGGGTGGCGCGTTTGCCTTCCAGCGCGGTGATGAGAGCAGTTTCTTCCCCGCAGATGTAACGGCCAGCACTGGAGTGGAGATGGATATCAAAACTGAAGCCAGAGCCCAGAATGTTCTCGCCCAGCCAGCCTTTTTGTCGAGCTTCCTCAATAGCACGCGTCAAACGCTTGCGCGGAAGGTGATATTCTCCCCGTAGAAAAACAATGCCGTGGCTTGCCTGAATGGCGTATGCCGCCAGAATCATACCTTCCACAAGCTGAAGCGGGTTCCCTTCAAGTAACCAGCGGTCTTTGAACGTGCCGGGTTCCATCTCATCAGCATTGGCAACGAGGTATTTCCTGCGTTCGGAGGCTGCATCTTTCGGCACAAAGCTCCATTTCTGGCCCGTTGCAAAGCCTGCGCCTCCACGGCCCCGCAGTTTTGAGCGTGTCACCATGTCGATCACCTCGGCTGGGGCAAGGATTTTGAGAGCCTTGCGGGCTGCTTGCCACCCACCTGCCTGCTCGTATGCTGCGCAATCCGGTGGCGGGGCGGCGGGTGTGATCATGGCAGTCAAAGGGTGTGTGGCGGCTGTCATCACGGTGTCTCCCTCAGGCTGCCAATCAGGCGGTCCAGCGCGTCTGTATCAAGGTCTCCGTGTAGTGTTTCGTCTGCCAGAAGGGCGGGGGCGTGATCGCAATGGCCCAGGCAGACTGTAGGCAGCAAGGTGATGGCTCCATCTGGTGTGGTTTCTCCCGGATGGATCCCCAGCGTCTGGCGGAGGTGGGCGCAAAGGCGGTCCCGTCCCATCAGCCAGCAGGAAACGCTGTCGCAGAGCATGATGACATGTCTGCCAACGGGCTGGCGGAACAGGAGGTTGAAATAGGTTGCAATGCCATCCAGCGCATCGGGTGACATATCGAGCAACTGGGCCACTTCCTGCAAATGCTGGGAACTGATCCACCTGAAATGGGATTGCACCAATTGCAACGCGGCAACGCTGGCTCCCTGTGGGTGGAGTTCCTCCTGCGCAAGGGCGAGAATATCTGCCCTCAGTTCGGCAGGGAGGGTGTATTCAACGGTCAACATCGGCCATCACAAAATCAATGCTGCCAACAATCGCTATCAGATCGGCAATCATGGTGCCGCGGCTCAGAAGTGGGATCATCTGCAGGTGTGCGAAGGAGGGAGTGCGGATACGGGTTCTGTAAGAGGTCGTGCCGCCATCACTGATCAGGCTGTAACTGTTGAGCCCTTTTGTTGCTTCAACACAGGCCCGTGCTTCGCCCGGGGGGATGACGGGGCCCCAACTGACATTGATAAAATGATGAATGAGGGTCTCAATATCATGCATTGTCCGCGCTTTTGGCGGCGGCGTGGTCAGCGGATGATCCGCTTTTACTGGCCCGGACGGCATGTGTTCCAGACATTGGCGGATGATCCGCAGGCTCTGACGTATCTCTTCTATATGGACCACGATACGATCGTAACAATCGCCGTTTCTGCCCGTGGGAATATCAAAGTCCAGTTGATCGTAACAGGCATAGGGGGCGTATTTGCGATAATCCCATTCCAGCCCGCAGGCGCGTAAGCCGGGTCCTGTTACACCCCATTCTACGGCCTCGGCTTTTGTGTAAGCGCCAATTCCTTGCGTGCGTGCACGGAAAATTGGATTGCGCATGACCATGGCATCATATTCGTCAAGGCGTTTGGGGAGATAATCCAGAAAGGCGCGGATCAGCCCATCCCACCCCGTGGGAAGGTCCATGGCAACGCCCCCGATACGGAACCATGCCGGATGCATCCGAAAACCGCAGATGGCTTCTATAATGCTGAATACTTTCTCGCGGTCGGTAAACATGTAGAAGACAGGAGAAAGTTGCCCTACATCCTGCGCCATTGTTCCGTAAAAAACCAGATGGCTGGCAATGCGGAACAATTCTGCCAGCATGACGCGGATCATCTGCGCACGTGGGGGAACAGTAATGCCTGCCAGTGTTTCAACAGCCATGACATAGGGAAAGTTGTTCATCACGCCACCGAGGTAATCCACCCGATCGGTGTAGGGAATGTAGGTGTGCCAGGACTGGCGTTCTCCCATTTTTTCCGCGCCACGGTGATGAAACCCTATATCGGGCACAGCATCTACAATGCGTTCCCCTTCCAGTTGCAGCACGATGCGAAACACACCGTGCACACTTGGATGGTTGGGGCCAAGGTTGAGAAACATGAAATCACTATGATCACTATGGCGCTTCATGCCCCATAGGGAGGGATCAAAAGATAATGCATCCTGCTCATATTTTTCCTGATCTTCGGTCAGGCTGTAAGGTGGTTTTTCTGTTGCGCGAGCATGGTGATCTTTGCGTAACGGATGGTCTGTCCATGTAGGGGGCGTAAGGATACGGCGCAGGAAAGGATGGTGGTCAAAATGAATCCCGAACAGATCCCATATTTCCCGTTCGTACCAGTTGGCGTTGGGCCAGATATCACTAATGCTGGGCAGAGACGGGGCATGATCAGTTAGGGCAACCTTGATCCGGACTTAATCCGCCCGACTATCGAGGGACATAAGATGATAGACGACTGTGAAGGAGGAGCTTGGTTGTCCTTCCCTGTGAATGCGTTCCCGTTCATCTATTGCCGTAAGGTCAAAAAGCATCAAATGACCTTGGGCATGATCCTTCAGCATTTGAAGCGTGGCGCGAATGGTGGCTGCCGATATCCAGACAACAGCTACGTTATCCCGTGTGACATCGGCAGTTGGGCCAGAAGGCGGGAGGTTCTGTGCAGCAATGTTTTCCAACAGGGAATGGGGCGGTGGCCGGTCAGAAAGAACAGTCGCGCTCATGGTATCAGATCCCATCTGGTGAACGCAGATCCTGCGTTTGTTGACGGACGCTGCGTTTGGCGTCCCGCAGGCTTGGTGGAGTAACCGGAACGATCCCTTGCTCGCCTACCATCCAACTGAGCGGGCGCCTCTGGCTCCCGATGGATTTTTGCAAAAGCATGAGGCCTTCCAGAAGAGCTTCTGGTCTTGGTGGGCAACCGGGAACATACACATCTACCGGCAGGAAGCTGTCTACCCCCTGTACCACGCTGTAAATATCATACATACCGCCGGAATTGGCGCAGGATCCCATGGAAATAACCCAGCGCGGTTCAAGCATCTGATCATAGAGATGTTTGATGATAGGAGCCATTTTTACAAAAACGGTTCCGGATATAACAATGAGATCGGCCTCGCGGGGCGTGGCCCTGAGAACTTCAGATCCGAAACGTGCTATATCGAACTGGCTTGTGAAGGCCGTGGCCATTTCCACGTAGCAACAGGAAAGACCAAAATTGAGAGGCCAAATGGAGTTCTTCTGCCCCCAGGAGACAAAATCCTGAAGGCGACCGATAACAAGGTTGCGCTGGACTGTTTCTGTAAAAGTCGCGTTATCAACAGAGGGTACAGTGGTTGGCGTTGTTGCCGGGCGAGAAAGTGACCAGATCATGATAGATGCTCCATGCTGGATTGTGTTTCTGGAAGGCACCGGGGCAGAGGCCCCCAATCCAACCCGCCTGCTCGCCACAGGTACACGAGGGAGACAGCCAGAAAGAAAATGAAGAGCAACGCTGCGCTGTATCCAACCCAACCCACATCTGTCACCACAATGGCCCACGCAAAGAGAAACGCGGTTTCTACATCAAAAATGACAAAGAACATGGCGACCAGATAATACTGCACTGGCAGGCGGAGATGGGCAGATCCGGTAGGGATGATTCCGGATTCAAATGGGATGGAGAGAGAGGTTCCGCCGTGGGACAAGGAACGTCTGAGACCCGTCAGGGCGCTCAGGCCCAGCATGCAGGCAAGCAGAACACTTATAACCAACGCATAGATAAGAAGGGAACGGATTTGGGAAAAATCGACCATATCGGGACCTTCCGCATCTGTTGATTATTATCCGAACGGAGTTGTCTTAACCTGTAAGGAATTTGTGTTTTTCTGCTTATATTCGGCACGTCCCGGCGATGTTTGCTCCAGTATAAAAAACGGAGCCGCGAGCGGTGCTGTCGAGCTTCATACGCCTGATAAAAGGGGAAGTTCCCGCAAGACAGACAGAAAGCGTATCTGGAACGTCATAGCCTTCCTTTTTCCATGCACGGCAAGGGCTGAGGAGCGGGGAATTTATGCCGCTGAGAAGGGAATAAAAAACAGGAGGGGGAGAATGCGTCTCTCTTTGCCTGTGTGCGTTCTTCTACGTGTGAAGGCGTTTTTTGCGTCCTCATGATGGACTTTAATATTACAGAAGGAGACGGACATGGGGCGCGTACAGGGTAAAGTTGCCATTGTGAGTGGAGCGGCGCTTGGTATTGGCAAAGCCACAGCGCAGCTTCTGGCGCAGGAAGGCGCTTCTGTTGTTGTTGGGGATATTAACAAGGAGGAGGGAGAGAAAACCGTTTCTGAAATTGAAGGGGAAGGCGGAAAAGCCCAGTTTTTCACCCTTGATGTGAGCAAGGAAGAAGATTGGAAAGCTGTGGTTGAAGCTGCTTTAGCTACCTTTGGCCGACTTGATATCGTGGTGAATAACGCAGGTATTGCGTATAGCGGCACTGTGGAAAGCACCAGTCTGGAAGCGTGGCGGAGGGTACAGTCCATCAATCTCGACGGTGTGTTTCTGGGCACAAAATACGGCATTGAAGGAATACGGAAGCACGCGGGAGGTGGCTCAATCATCAATCTGTCTTCAATTGAAGGGCTAATTGGAGATCCGGAGTTGGCTGCCTACAATGCCAGCAAGGGCGGAGTGCGTATTTTTACAAAATCGTCGGCATTACATTGTGCAAAGGCGGGATATAACATCCGGGTCAACTCCGTTCATCCGGGCTATATCTGGACACCCATGGTAGAAGGGCTGACACAGGAAGACGAGGCAGCACGTCAGCGGCTGGTTGATCTTCACCCTATCGGGCATTTAGGGGCGCCAGAAGATATTGCCTATGGCATCCTCTATCTTGCATCTGACGAATCAAAATTCGTTACAGGCAGCGAGCTTGTGATAGATGGCGGTTATACGGCGCAATAGTTGCGATACTGCGTGAGTGTTGTGCGTGCTGACCTTGTGATAACGAAGAGACTTGTACCACATCTGTGATAGCCAGAGTTTGCCCCCCCTTTTGCTTTGGCAGTTTAGCTTGCTGACATGAGGCGTGATGCCTTGCTTCTTTGGCTTCCGCCAACGCTATTATTATCGCTGCATCGAAAATGTATGGTGACAGTGTCCTGACGCTTTACGGGAGCACCGTCAGGAGGCCCAGGCTGATCAAGAAAAGGGTGCTAATCGGCGTTCAGCTCCGTGCATCATGTTGAAGTCAAAGCTCCTCGCAAAACCATCAAGTTAAGTTGAACGGCGGTTCAGAGGTTGTGAAGGGGAAGGGTGTTGATTGACACTCATTCTGTAATACACTAACTAGTTAGTAACACCGATTTCCAGCGACAATAACACAAAATCAAAAACAGGGCGGTGCAATGACAACGAGCACAAAAAAGCTTTCCTTACCCCAAAACCCACGTTTATTCGGATTATATATCAATGGGTTGTGGGTGGATTCTGGCGACCGTAAGATCATGGAGCGCCGCAGCCCGGCACACGGTGTTCTGGTAACCAGAACCACAGCAGGCACGGAAGCGGACGTCAATGAGGCTGTTGCAGTGGCCAGAAAGGCGTTTGAAGACAGGAGATGGTCAGGGCTTTCTGGTCAGCAGCGTGCGGATGTGCTTCTGAAAGCGGCAACCCTTATTCGGGAGCGGGCCGAGGAACTGGCGCGGCTTGAAACCTTTGAAACAGGCAAGCCTATTACGCAATCTCGTGGAGAAATTCAGGCCAGCGCTGGTATTTATGAATATGCGGCTGGCGCGGCCAGAATGCTGCATGGGGATAGCTTCAATAACCTCGGCGATAGCATGTTCGGGTTTGTGACCCGTGAGCCAATCGGTGTTGTGGGGCTTATTACACCGTGGAATTTTCCTTTTTTCATTCTGTCTGAGCGTCTGCCCTTCATTTTGGCGTCTGGCTGCACAGTGGTTGCAAAGCCGAGTGATCTGACATCTGCCACCACGCTGATTATGGCTGAGATCCTGACGCAGGCGGGGCTGCCAGATGGCGTATTCAATGTTGTCACGGGCCCAGGAAGCGTGGTGGGAGAAGTGCTGTCTCACCATCCCGACATTGATATGCTATCCTTCACGGGGTCAACCGCTGTTGGCAAGCGGGTGCTGGCGGCATCTGCCGGGAACTTCAAAAAGCTGAGCCTGGAGTTAGGGGGGAAGAACCCTCATGTGGTCTTTGCTGATGCACGGCTTGAAGACGCTGTTGATGGGGTTATTTTTGGTTTCTGCTTTAACGCGGGCCAATGCTGCGTGGGCGGAAGCCGGTTGCTTGTTGAAAAATCCATTCAGCCCGAGTTTGAGCGCCTTTTAACTGAAAAATTGGCCCGTTTGCGTGTGGGAGACCCGTTGGACCCGGACACGCAGATTGGCGCAATTGTAAGTGAAAAGCAGCATGAAACCATTTGTGACTACATTGAACGAGGAACAAAGCAGGGAGCCCGTTTGCTCTCGCAAGGTAAAATCAATGGCACAGATCGGGGATTGTTTGTTCAACCAACAATCTTTTCGGACGTTACATCTGACATGGATATTGCAACGGACGAAATTTTTGGGCCGGTTCTGAGTATACTGCCGTTTGAAACAACGGATGATGCCATTACCATAGCAAACAATACTATTTACGGCCTTTCCGCCACAATCTGGACGCAGAATCTCTCGCACGCCATGGACGCAGTGCGCGGCATTCGTGCGGGGCGCGTTTGGGTTAACACCACCATTGCGGGTGGACCGGAACTCCCTGCAGGCGGATTCAAGTGTCCGCCGTCAGGATCTATGGGACGAAATTGGTGAATTGAATAATGGAGGATTTCTGGCTCATCGTAACGACGAAGGAGTGAAGTATGAGCCAGAAATCCTTGCCGGAGACGACATCGGGGGAACGGTTGATCCGCGATATCCGCCGGGCGACGCGTCGGCAGTATTCGGCGGAAGAGAAGATCCGCATTGTGCTTGATGGCCTGCGGGGCGAGAGCAGCATAGCTGAGCTGTGCCGCCGTGAAGGTATTGCCGAAAGCCTGTATTATTCCTGGTCGAAGGAGTTTCTTGAAGCCGGGAAGAAACGACTTGCGGGCGATACGGCGCGTAACGCCACAACCAGTGAAGTCCGTCATCTGCGTGACGAGGCGCGGGCCCTGAAAGAGGTCGTGGCCGAGCAGACACTGGAACTGCGCCTGCTTAAAAAAAGCATGATCGGGGCTGGGGGAGACCCCGCATGAGATATATGGCTTCGGAAAAGCTCGAGATCATCCGCCTTGTCGAGCAATCAGCCCTGCCGGTTCGGCAGGTTCTCGGCAAGATTGGTATCCCGCGTTCAACCTTTCACCGCTGGTGCGATCTCTATCGGACGGGCGGCCCGGAAGCCCTGGCGGACAAACCCTCTGGACCCAATCGGATATGGAACCGCATCGCGGACGATATCCGTGCACAGATCATTGATCTGGCGCTGGAGACGCCGGAACTGTCGCCTCGTGAAATTGCCGTGCGGTTCACCGACGAGCAGGGCTATTTCGTCTCGGAAGCCTCGGTCTATCGCCTGCTCAAGGCCCATGACCTGATCACCAGTCCGAAATTCATCGTCATCAAGGCGGCGGAGAGCTTCCATACAAAAACAACAGCGCCGAACCAGCTCTGGCAGACGGATTTCACCTATCTCAAGGTTATCGGATGGGGATGGTTCTATCTGTCGACCATCCTTGATGATTTCTCACGCTACATCATCGCCTGGAAGTTGTGCACGACCATGGCCGCATCCGATGTGACGCAAACGCTGGAACTCGCCTTGCAGGCATCAGGGCTTCATCAAGCCACGGTCAGACACCGGCCGCGACTGCTCTCCGATAACGGCCCCTGTTATGTTGCTGACGAACTCGCGAAATGGCTAAATCAGAACAGCATCGATCATGTGCGTGGCGCTCCCAACCATCCCCAGACACAGGGGAAGATCGAACGTTGGCACCAGACGCTCAAGAACCGCGTGCTTCTTGAGCATTATTATCTGCCTGGAGATCTCGAAAGCCAGATCGAGGCATTCGTCGAAAACTATAATCAGCGCCGCTATCACGAGAGCCTCAACAATCTCACGCCGGCAGATGTCTGGTTCGGACGGGGGCAGACAATCCTGCTCGAACGTGAGCGCATCAAAAGAGCTACCATCCAGAAACGACGCTTGCTTCATCAGCAGCGTGCCGCCTAAACATCATAATCAGATGGGCCAGACCCTCCGTTATTTCACACCATCCATAGTCCCAAATCTTTCGACGACGGACACAATGTGGTGGAAGGCGGGGCGTTCTGGTCTTCCAATGATCAGGAGAGTGTGCCTGATCTGCAATTCCATTTTCTGGCGGGAGCTGGTGTGGAAGCAGGCGTGCCGAATATTCCCTCAGGGTCTGGTTGCACATTGAATTCCTATGTTCTGCGCCCTAAAAGCCGCGGGACAGTGAGGCTTAAGAGCGCCGACCCGGCAGCTGGGGTTCTTGTTGATCCGAACTTTCTTGCAGAACCGGAAGACGTGCAAAGTTCTGTGGAAGGTCTGCATATCAGCCGCGAGATCATGAACCAGCCGAATATGCAAAAGCATGTTAAACGCGCGCATTTTCCGGATGAGAGTGTAAAAACCAGAGAGGATCTGGTGCGGTACGCACGTCAATATGGGCGGACGTCATATCATCCCAACGGCACCTGTAAAATGGGTCGTGATGAGATGGCCGTGGTTGACCCGACATTGAAAGTGCGTGGTGTTGAGGGCTTGAGGATTTGTGATTCCTCGGTGCTCCCTAGTCTTATTGGCTCCAATACAAATGCTGTTACTGTTATGATATCAGAAAAAGCAAGTGATATCATTTCTTCTTCTTACTAAAACCATCCTTAAATATTAAAGCAGAAATGATACTCCCGGGTCATTTCTGCACTACCATTGGGCAATGTACGTCCGCCAAAGGAGTGCTGCTATGGAGTGTTCTGTTGCGGTAAAGGATAAGACGCACGAGAAAGCAGGTATTCTCGATTTTCTTTCTTTCTCCATGTTTTTCCTTTTCGGAGGCATTACCAGTCTGAATGACGTCGTAATGCCAAAACTTAAAGAAGTGTTTGATCTGAATTACACTCAGATGACAACAGTTCAGTTCTGCTTTTTTGCAAGTTATTTCCTTATTTCTATTCCAGCTTCTCATATGATCAAGAAAAATGGCTATATGAGAACACTCGTTATTGGCCTCAATCTGATAGCGTTAGGGTGCCTGTGTTTTATTCCAGCAACGTGGTCTGCCCGTTTTCTGGTTTTTCTGCTGGCCCTGTTTGTGGTGGCGGCCGGTATTACGATTATTCAGGTAACAGCCAATCCACTTGTTATCTCTTTAAGTAATAAACAGAATGTATCGTCACGCCTGACATTTGCCCACGCCTGTAATTCTCTTGGTACAGTGGTTGCTCCCTATCTGGGTGCCATGATTATTTTGCGTCACCACTCCGAAGAAAGTCTCCTTGGAAAAATAGCAGCGTATTTTTCTGATCAGGGAATGTCTGAAGGGGCAATAGATATTAGTGTCTGTTATCTGATTGTTTCTGTCATTATTTTTTGTTGGTCAGTGATGACCTGGATAAATCGTAGCAAACTCAAGGGCGAATATTTTCATGAAGGAAGTGTGCTGAAGGCCGTTGAGTTGTTTAAGGACAGGCATTTCAGTTTTGGCGTTGCCGCGATGTTTTTCTATATCGGCGCAGAAGTTACGATTGGAAGCCTTCTGGTTAATTATCTTATTTTGCCTGATACCTTGCATTTGACTGCGGAAGAAGCCGGGAAACATCTTGCATTTTACTGGGGCGGGCTTTTGTGCGGGCGCCTGCTGGGTATTGTTTTGCTGCGCGCTATCGCACCTTCTGTTCTTCTGACTGTGTATGGAACCTGCGCCTTTCTGCTGGTTATTCTTTCCATTGTTTCCACAGGAGGAATGGCTGGTTGGGCAATGTTAGCCGTTGGGTTGTGTAACTCAGTCATGTTTCCGCTTATTTTTTCACTGACTTCGATGGACCTTGGGCATCGTGCCTCTGAAGGGTCTGGCCTAATTTGCATGGCGATTGTGGGTGGGGCGTTTGTTCCGGTTATAACAGGACGGTTTGCGGATATTACCAACCTGAATATAGCCTTCATTATACCGGCTCTTTGCTATCTTGTTGTTATTTTATTTGGGTTTTACTCACGTTCTTCCCGCCATAAAGTGTTTTCCTGATCATAAACGGCAGTATAAAAATAAAAAGGAAGCTGTCATGTGGGAAATGTCTCGTACTGTAGGGGCTGTTGCGTGTCTTGCATTGATACCGGCGGCCAGTGAAGCGCGTGCGCGCCGGCCTGAACTGTCGGAATGTTTTGGTGTTGCGATGACACCGTGGGACCCGGATGTGCTCTGTGTGAATAATCCTGATCTGGTGGAAGAAGAGTTGTCAAACAATCAGGATAATTTCTTCTTTTACGATGATCATCATAACATCATCAGGCGGCCAAGCCGTGTGTCCCGTGTGTGGCGTTCGGCACCTCGCCCGTTATCGTCCAACTGGTTACATCAGGATGTGATGACGGGAGATTGGGGTGGACTGCGTACACGGTTGGCACAACGCGGCATCCTGTTTCAGGGGCATTATGTGCAGGATACAGCCGGAAACCCTGCGGGCGGGAAAGCGCAGGCCGTGCGTTATGCGCATGAATTTGCAGGAGGACTGGATATCGATTTCAACAAATGGCTTGGGTACGATATCGGGATTCTTCATTTTCTGGTTACACAACGTTCAGGGCTGGGGCTGCATATGGTGATGCCTGCGCTCAGTTCCGTGCAGGAAATTTATGGAACAGGGCAGACCGTGCGTTTGACCCGGCTTTCTCTTGAACACAAATTTACAAATTATGTGAACACGGAACTGGGATGGGTTAATACGGAAAATGATTTTGCCCAGTCTACAACGCACTGGGGTATGTCTATTTACTGTCAGTTTCAAAGCAATGCCATTTGCGGTATGCCACAGTCGCTCGCATTCAATTCTGGCTATGGCTATTATCCCAGTGCGCATCCGGGTGCTTATGTAAAGTTATACCCTACCGGCAAAGATGATTTTCTTGCCTCGTTTGGCGTCTATAACGTGGATAATACAATTGCCAACAGTCATAATGGCTGGAAAATGTGGCTTCATAATACTGTGGGTACGTATTTTCCTGTGCAACTGGGGTGGAAGCATGGTGGTACGGATATAAAAGGAGCGTACCCGGGTAATATAAGAATAGGTGGGTATTGGGAAACAACCCGCGTTAAAACGGTTACCCAGAAAATCACGATGTTTGCACCTGCGGGTACAGTTTATCAAAACTGGCCCAATGACAGCATAAAAGGGCGGTATGGCGCGTGGTTTGAAGGAGATCAGATGATCGAGCGCGATCGGAACAACCCGAAACGGGGAGTGGTTGCGTTTGGCAGTTTTGTGTGGGGGGACACCCAGACTTCTCCGTTTCCATATTTTGCCACCTGGGGCTTTATTCGCAAAGGCACGTTTGCCAGCAGGCCAGATGATACGATCAGTATTGGCGGAAAGCTGATGGTTGTTAATTCAAAAATTGCCCGCTACGCCCGATATCTTAAATCAACCGGGCAAGATGTTTCCACGCCGACCTTTGAGCATAGCTTTGAGGTCAATTATGGCTGGCGACCTGCACCGTGGCTGCTGGTGCGGCCCGGGTTGCAGTATGTCTGGAGACCCGGCGGAACGCGGCGTTACCCCAATGCGACGGTACTCGATTTTGAGACCGCTATCATCTTCTAGGTAGATAGACACACTACACGAAATGTTCAGCGTTTTTTGAGCAGGGTTCTGTTCTCTTTCCTTGATCTTCCAACGCAATACAATGTATGTAACCAGATAGTTCATTAAGTAGGATTTTAAAGATGTTTCTTAACGAAGTGCAGGAACAGGTTCTGGAAACAACCCGGTCTTTTGTAGATGAGGTGATCCGCCCGGCAGCAGAAGCGCTGGATCGAGAAGAACGCTTTCCTACCGAAATTTATGATCAGATGGCCGAGTTAGGCCTGTTTGGTATTGGGGTGCCGGAAGAGCTGGGTGGCCCGGGATTTGATACACTGACGTATGCTGTGGTCATGGAAGAACTCTCCCGTGGTTACGCCAGCATCGCAGACCAATGTGGATTGGTGGAATTGATTTCCACCCTGCTGGTAAGGCATGGCACGGAACATCAGCGCAAGATGCTGCCAGAAGTTCTCTCCATGCGGCGCAAGGTGGCTTACTGCATTACCGAGCCGGAGGCCGGGACGGATGTCTCTGGTATTCGCACCACGGCTGAGCGAGATGCCGATGGCTGGGTGCTGAACGGGGGCAAGATCTGGATTCATAATGCTCCCGTGGCAGATACGGGTTTTGTGCTGGCACGAACCAACAAGGAAGCCGGTAATCGTGGCATGTCCATCTTTATTGTGGATCTGCATGCCAAGGGGGTAGAGCGCGGCCCGAAGGAACATAAGATGGGGCAGCGCGCCAGCCAGGTCGGCGGGCTTGATTTTCAGGATGTAAGATTGGGGCCAGACGCGCTTCTGGGTGAAGAAGGACGCGGCTTTCATATGATGATGAGCGTTCTGGATAAAGGGCGGGTGGGCATTGCCTCTCTGGCTGTGGGCATTGCGCAGGCGGGATTGGAAGCCGCAGTGGATTACGCAGGCACCCGGAAGCAGTTTGGAATACATATTTCAGAATTTCAGGGCGTCCAGTGGCTCCTTGCTGACATGGCAAAGGATATTGAGGCCGCACGGCTTCTTGTTTACTCCGCTGCGACCAAAATTGACCGAGGGCTGGATGCAACACGGTCCTGCTCCATGGCCAAATGTTTTGCAGGGGACATGGCAGTAGCCCGCACAGCAGACGCGGTACAGGTTTTTGGTGGTTCAGGCTATATCCGTGGTTTTGAGGTTGAGCGCCTTTATCGTGATGCCAAAATTACCCAGATTTACGAAGGAACAAACCAGATTCAGCGGATGATTATTGCACGTGAATTGCTGCGCAAAGGCGCACGTTCATGATGCAGGTAGCTCTGGTTACTGGGTCTTCTCGCGGTATCGGGCTGGCTACTGCCGAGGCTTTGGCTCAGGCCGGCTTTGCCATTGCGCTCAACGGCCCTGCGGACGATGCAGAACTTCACGCGGCAGTTAAAAAAGTTTCTGACTATGGGGTGCCCGTGATGGCTGCTCCATTTGATGTAACCGATAGTGCTGCTTATGAACTGCAACTCTCCCGCATTGAAGACACATTGGGCCCGTTAACAACGTTGGTGAATAATGCCGGGGTAGGGGTTCTGCAACGCGGGGACCTGCTGGATGTGACGGAAGCCAGTTGGGACCGGTGTGTAAACGTGAATGCCAAGGCTGTTTTCTTTCTCTCGCAGGCTTTTGCGCGGCGTTTGCTTTCACGCAAACGGGATGATGAGCAGTTTTACGCCATTGTGAATGTGACATCTTCAAACGCCGTTGCTGTTGCTGTCCAGCGTTCGGAATATTGTGCCTCAAAAGCTGCTGCAGCCATGATTTCACGTACCCTCGCTGTCAGGCTCGGGGCTGAAAACATAGCTGTTTATGATGTGCAGCCCGGGCTTATTGCCACAGAAATGACAGCGCCTGTTATTGAAAGTTACAGAAAGCGCGCTGAAGACGGTTTGACCTTGTTTCCCCGTGTTGGCACTCCCGCAGAAATTGGTGCCATCATTACAAGTCTTGCCGCTGGAAAACTTCCATATGTGACAGGACAGGCAATTTCGGCAGATGCCGGAATGCTGGTTCCGCGTTTTTGAGAGTGGCCATGAAAATAGCACTTCCCGACCAGAATGGTCAGAAGACTGAGTATTCTCTGACCGGTGTTCCGTTGCCTTCGGCAGTTCTTTCTGGCCAGTCGGCACGTATTGTCTATTCAGCGGCGCACGTGGTTGCTGATCCTTTCACGAATAATGACCCATCTGGCTCTCCTGCGATTGATTGGGAAAAAACCCTTGAGTTTCGCCGCTATCTTGCCGGTTTAGGAATTGGCATTGCGGAATCCATGGATACAGCCCAGCGCGGTATGGGGCTGGACTGGCCCAAGGCGCTGGAACTGATTACCCATACTCGTAAAGAACTGCCGGACGCATTGGTTGCTAACGGGTGTGGCACGGATCATCTGCTGCCTCAGGATGCGCGATCGGTAGATGATGTTATTCGCGCTTATCTGGAGCAGGTTGAGGCGATTCAGGCCGTGGGCGGCCGGTTGATCCTGATGGCAAGCCGAGCGTTGGTAAAAGTAGCCCGGAGCGCAGCGGACTACCTGCGTGTTTATTCAGACGTTCTCTCCGCCTGTGACCAGCCCGTTATTCTGCACTGGTTGGGAGAGATGTTCGACCCGGCACTTGCCGGATATTGGGGAAGCGCCTCCTTTGAGGACGCCATAGAAACCGTTCTTGAGATTATTGAAGTCAATAAAAGCAAAGTTGACGGCATAAAAATTTCTCTTCTGGATAAACAGAAGGAAATCGTTCTGCGGAGGCGTCTGCCTTCTGGTGTGAAAATGTATACCGGGGATGACTTCAATTATCCGGAACTGATTGAAGGTGATGACCACGGATTCAGCCATGCTCTTCTTGGTATTTTTGATCCCCTGGCACCGGCTGCCGCGTATGCTGTATCAAAACTGGGAGAAGGGGATACTGCTGCTTTCCGGTCCACGCTGGACCCGACGGTACCCCTTGCCCGCACCATTTTTCGGGCTCCCACGCAGTATTATAAAACAGGCGTCGTGTTCCTCGCTTGGCTGAATGGTTTTCAGGATCACTTCATTATGGTGAATGGCGCGCAGGCTCTCCGGCCTTTGCCATATTTTACGGAAATTTTCAGGCAGGCGGACCAGTGCGGTCTTCTCCGAGATCCGGAAAAGGCGGTACACCGTATGACGTCTCTTCTGGCTGTTTACGGAGCCTGAAATGCGGGATTTCACGCATGATCTCTCTGCATTGGCGCTGAACACCGCCACACTTGGCCATAATGTGCCGGGGGCAGGTGCCGGGTGGTCTCCTGAGCGGACACTGGATGCATGCGCCCGGCGCGGCATTGGGGGGATTGTTTTCTGGCGGCGGGAGGTTACAGGCCGAGGCGCTGAAATTGCGCGCCGGGCACGGGAGGCAGGCGTGAGTGTCGCCGGTTTATGCCGGTCTCCGTTTCTGGTCGGACCGATGGCCCCGGTAGGAAGGCAGGCTGTTATTGACGATTTTCGGTCTGCTCTGGATCTTGCTGCCGAGCTGGGAGCGCCAGTTTTGACTATTGTTACCGGCGGCGTGCAGCCTGAGACGAAAGGCGTGGAAGAAAGTCTTAAGCTGGTGGCAGGGTATCTGGAAGAAGTGGTTCCGTATGCTGATGCGTGCGGTGTCAAATTGGCTCTGGAACCATTGAACCCGGCTTATGGGGGGGATCGCTCCTGCCTGACAACCACCAGAGACGCGCTGGATGTCTGTGATTTGGTCAATGCGCCGGGCCTTGGTGTGGCCATAGATGTTTACCATGTCTGGTGGGATACGGATTTACGCTATCAGCTTCAACGCGCTGGGCATCGCATTCTGGGCTATCATTTGTGTGACTGGCTGGCCCAGACGACTGACATTCTTCTTGATCGCGGGATGATGGGGGACGGCGTGCTGATCTGAAACCTATCCGGGCCGCTGTGGAGGCCGCGGGCTATAGCGGTTTCTGTGAGGTTGAAATTTTCTCTGTAAATAACTGGTGGAAGCGGAATCCGGACGATGTTCTGGACATCATGATTGATCGCTTCCGGACTGTTTGCTGAAACGCGAGGATGTTATGAAAATACTTGTCCCCGTAAAAAGGGTTGTTGACTATAATGTCAAGGTGCGGGTGAAGACGGACGGAAGCGGTGTTGATCTGTCCGGTGTGAAAATGTCCATGAACCCGTTTGATGAAATTGCTCTGGAAGAAGCGGTTCGCCTTAAAGAAAAAGGTCTTGCAACCGAGGTTGTGGCTGTTTCCGCGGGCGTAGGTCAGGTGCGTGATACATTGCGTACAGCGCTGGCGATCGGGGCGGACCGGGCGATATTGGTTGAGACATCAACTGACGTGAATGAAGACCTTGAACCCCTGGCTGTTGCAAAAATTCTTGCCAAACTGGTGGAAACAGAAAAGCCGGGTCTGGTGATCATGGGCAAGCAGGCCATTGATAATGATATGAACGCAACCGGCCAGATGCTTGCAGCCTTGCTGGGGTGGGGGCAGGCAACCTTTGCATCTCAGGTGGAAATTGCGGATGGAAGTGTAACTGTTACGCGTGAAGTGGATGGCGGCTTGCAGACCCTGAGAGTTGGGCTGCCTGCGATTGTAACGGCCGATCTGCGCTTGAATGAGCCACGGTATGTTTCTTTGCCCAATATCATGAAAGCCAAGAAAAAACCTTTGGAAGAAAAAAAGATATCAGACATGGGTGTGGATATTACACCCCGTCTGCAGGTGGTACGTACGGTTGAGCCGGTCCAGCGGAGCGCCGGTGTGAGAGTTAACTCTGTTGATGAGCTTATCGAAAAACTGAAAAATCAGGCAGGAGTGATCTGATGACTGTTTTATTGCTGGGTGAAAGTGTGAATGGCCAGCTTGCAACAGATACAGTTGCCAGAGCGCTTGATGCCCTCAAGCCACTGGGAGAAGTGCATCTTCTGTTGACTGGAGACGTGACAGAAAACGCTGCCAGCACGGCTGCGCATCTGGATGGTGTGACCAAGGTTCTGGTTGCGCGCGACGCCGTGCTTGAGCATGGACTTGCGGAACCTGTAGCAGCTTTGGTTGTAAAGCAGGCTGGGCAGTATAGTCATATTGCAGCAGGCGCTACGGCATTTTCCAAAAACATTCTGCCGCGGGTGGCTGCATTGTTGGACGTGATGGTTCTGACGGATGTGACAGCCGTGCAGGACGCGGACACATTTGAGCGCCCGGTATTTGCGGGGAATGCCATTCAGACAGTTAAATCAACTGATAAAATAAAAGTTTTTACAATACGAACGTCCGTCTTTTCTGCCGTGGGCCAGAATGGTGCAGCCGAGATCGAGACGGTGGATGTGGCGGATCTACCCTCTCTCTCCCTATGGGTGGAAGATCAATCTGTTGTTTCTGAACGGCCGGAATTGACGTCTGCCCGTGTGGTTGTGTCTGGTGGCCGGGGCCTGGGGTCCAGAGAAAATTTTGAGTGCGTTATCAATCTTGCGGACAAGATGGGCGGTGCCGTTGGCGCAAGCCGGGCTGCGGTGGATCTGGGATATGCGCCGAATGACTGGCAGGTAGGGCAGACCGGGAAAGTTGTTGCGCCGGACCTCTATATAGCTGCGGGCATTTCCGGTGCTATTCAGCATCTGGCGGGAATGAAAGATTCCAAGGTGATTGTTGCGATCAACAAGGACGAAGAGGCACCAATCTTCAGAATTGCGGATTACGCGATTGTAGGGGATCTTTTTACGGTTCTCCCAGAGCTGACTGAAAAGCTGTAAGCGTCCATCACAAAGACGGGAAGCGGGCTTTAACGGCAAGTCCGGGTCAGATTGTCCTTGCGGGCCGAAATACGCCAAAATATAAATAACCAGATAGTTAAAATAGCTGGAAAGCTGAAAACAGATGTCCAAGATCAAAAGCGCCGCAGAAGTTGCTGAGTTTATCAAGGACGGAGCCGTTATCGCCGTCAATTCTTCCAGTGGCCTATGCTGTCCCGATGAGATTCTGGCCGCAATTGGTGCCAGATTTCGGGAGAAGGGTGCACCCAGAGGCATAACAACCATTCATCCTATTGCTGCGGGAGATATGTTCGGCACAAAAGGGGTGGATCACGTTGCTCAGCCTGGGCTTCTTGCCACCATTATTGGCGGCTCGTTCCCTTCGGGGCCGTCGTCAATGGAGCCGCCCCTTATTCGGCAGATGATCCGGGACAATCAGGTGGCGGCCTATAACGTGCCCAGTGGCGTTATTTTTGACATGTTGCGGGAAGGGGCTGCTCTTCGGCCCGGCGTGTTGACACAAGTTGGCATGGATACATTTGTGGACCCGCAGAAGGAAGGCTGTGCCATGAATGATGTGGCGCGGCAGAAGCCTATTGTGGAGCGGACCACATTTAAGGGCCAGGAATGGCTTTATTTCAATGCCCTGCGGCCAGATGTTGCCATTATTCGCGCCAGCACGGCAGATGAGCGTGGCAATCTGACATTTGAGAACGAAGGGGCCTATATTGGCGCGATGGAGATTGCGCTGGCAGGCCGGAATAGTGGGGGCATTGTTATTGCGCAGGTGAAGCGCATTGCGCAGTCTGGCACATTGAGGCCGCATGATGTGCGGGTGCCAGGTATTCTGGTGGACTATGTGGTCGAAGCGCCGGAACAGTTGCAGACAACCGCGACCCCTTATGATCCTGCCATTTCAGGGGAGGTGTTCCGGCCGCTGGATAGTTTCAGCCTGCCGGAGTTTGACGCCGCCAAAGTGATGGCGCGCCGCGTAGCACAGGAACTGAAGCCCGGATGGGCTGTTAATATCGGGTTTGGTATTTCAGCCAACGTGCCCAGAATTCTACTTGAAGAAGGGCGGCATGGTGAGGTGACGTGGGTGATTGAGCAGGGGGCTGTTGGTGGTATTCCTCTGCTTGATTTCAAATTCGGCTGTTCTTCCAATGCAGAATGTTTTGTGGCTTCTCCTCAACTGTTTACCTATTTTCAGGCTGGTGGGTTTGATGTCTCCTTGATGTCTTTCCTTCAGATTGATCGTATGGGGTCAGTCAATGTCTCCAATCTGGCAGCACGCCCTCATGTTACGGCGGGCGCGGGCGGCTTTGTGGACATTACTTCTCACGCAAAGCGCATCATCTTTTCCGGGTACTTCAATGCCGGGGCCAAGCTGGGCGTTGCTGACGGAAAGGTGCGGATTGATCGGGAAGGCAAGGTGCCGAAGATCGTTGAAAAACTGGATCAGACATCCTTTTCCGGACCAAGGGCCATCGCGGAAGGAAAGGAAATTCTTTACGTTACGGAGCGGTGCGTCATGAAACTGACGCCTCAGGGGCTGATGGTGACAGAAATTGCTCCCGGTATTGATCTGAAAACCCAGGTGCTTGATCAGGCTGAAGTGCCGCTGCTTGTGTCTTCCACCCTGAAGGAGATGGATGCTGCCCTCTTTCAGCCTTCCATGACGGATGTGCCAGCTCAGAATAAAGAAGCTGCCTGATAGGACGCGCGGAATAACAGCAACTGGGATTACGGCACGGGGCAGGCAGAGAGTGGCTGCCCCGTGACCTGTTTCTGGGGGAGTGTAGAAACGTGCGGTTAGGTGGGATTTGCCTCAAGCGTTAGAATTTGGTTCATATGTAAATATCTTGTTACTTATAGGAAATAACGTTATTATAACACGTTGCTCTAGGATGTTTATCTGAGTGATGGTCCGTTAGTACGCATTTAATGAGGGAATGAGATGACACAGGCAGAAAGCAGGGAAGGCACAGACAGTCTGCCTGGCATGAGCCCGGAGGCAACGCGTATTCCCCGTAAGCGGGACGCGGAAGCAACTCAGAAACGTATTCTGTCTTCAGCCAAGCATGAATTTGCCATGAGTGGGCTGGGCGGCGCGCGGGTTGATGTGATCGCTGAAAAAGCGGAAGCCAACAAACGGATGATCTACCACTACTTTGGGAGCAAGGAAGCTCTTTTTACCAAGGTTCTGGAAGAAGCTTATAGTGATCTGTATGAAGCCGAGCGTAAATTGAAGCTTGATCACCTTGAACCCAAAGTAGCCTTGGAGCGATTTGTCAGGTTTACGTGGAATTATTACCTTGAGAACCCTGATTTTATTACACTTGTAAATAGTGAGAACCTGCACAAGGGCGCGCACCTTGAAAGTTCTGATGTGCTCAAAAGTGTAAGTAAAAATCGGCTCCATAAGCTGGAAAATTTACTGGTCCGTGGGCAGAAGAGTGGTGTTTTCCGGTCCGGCATTGATGCCATGCAGCTTCATATTTCCATTGCAGCGCTTGGTTATTATTATCTGACAAACAGATATACAGGTTCCATTGTGTTCCGGTGTGATCTTATGGCTCCGGAAATGTTGAAAAAACGAATTGAATTCAATGTGGACAGTATTATTCGGATTGTAAGTGCTTGAATCTGTTTATTCATATAGTTGAAACAATTTTGTAATTCTTTAGGTTTGTTTTTTATACCTAAAATGGCGCAGTAGAGTGCGTTTTTTAGGTATATATGACTTATCCGTATAGCAACAATCTCCAAACCCTTCTTGTCTCATGTCCCTGAACGGGGATACGAGGGGTTTGAATTGTGTCCGGCAGTTACAAACGCTGTGGGTGGGCACATCACTTGGAGAGGGCGTGCTACGTGGCGGCTGAGCGATATTGTGTTCCGGTAGATGTTCATCACAGTTCCCCCAACAGTATGCGGATAAACCGTATGCTGCGGATGTCCCGGCGGGATGTTCTGCTGGCGGGCATGGGGGCTGCTGTCGCATCGGTAACGGCACAGGCTGCAGAGCCGCAACCAGCGGTCTCTTCAGACGTGACGGAAGCAGCGCAGTTTCTTACGCTTTCCCTGCGGTTGACTGATCGGGAAACACTTTCCCCGGCCATTGGCAGCGCGTTATACGCCCGCATTGTGCAGGCTGTGCCTGAAAGAAAGGCGCAGATCAGTCAGCTCTACACTCTCATGCGGCAAAGCCATTTTGAGAGTGCTCAGGAACTGGCGATAGCTGCCGAGAAAGCGGCCCCGGCTTTCAAGGACGTCATCCACGATATTATGACAGGCTGGTATCGGGGGGTAGCAGACCAGAAAGTGGTTGTGTATCGCTCTGCCCTGATGTTCGACATCACAAAAGATGCTGTCTATCCAAAGACTTACGCAACAGGTGGTCCGTTCTACTGGACATCAAAGCCGCCTGAAGTGCCTCTCCCGACAGGTGCGCCCGGACTTTCTCCGTCCAAATTTGTTGTGGAACCCACCTGATAAGCGGAATCTGAAAATATGTCTTCTGAACAGCCTCTTAGCGCCGATGTGGTGATTGTCGGCTCCGGTGTGGCAGGAAGTTCCATAGCGAATGAACTGGCGCGGGCGGGTATCTCCGTTATTGTACTGGAAGCAGGTCCGCGGGTTGACCGCCAGCATTTTGTGGAAAATTTTCGCAATCTGGAAAATAAGCCGTCCTACCAGGGGCCGTTTCCGGCTGTGCCGTGGGCCAGACATCCTCCCAACCAGATGACGCCGAATGAATATCTGCATACGACAGGCCCGGATGCGGAAGCCTATCAGCAGGTGTATCTGCGGATGATGGGGGGGACCACCTGGCACTGGGCCGGGTGCGCCTGGCGGTATCTGCCATCAGACTTTGAGCTTCGGTCCCGTTATGGGCAGGGGCGCGATTGGGCCCTGCAATATGAGGATCTGGAGCCATTCTATTATCAGGCTGAAGTGATGATGGGCGTGTGCGGTCCTGATCCTACAAAGGAAGATCTGGGGTCTCCACGCAAGCAGCCTTACCCGATGGATGCGCTGCCGATTTCTTACGCTGCCCAGCAGTTCCGTAAACTGATTGCCGAGAAAACACCGTGGCGGGTTGTGCATGAACCGCAGGCCCGGAATACACGCCCGTATGATAACCGGCCTACATGCGAGGGCCATAACAACTGCATGCCCATCTGCCCTATCGGGGCCATGTATAACGGTAGCTATTCCGTTTATCATGCAGAGGCCGCAGGTGCGCGGTTTGTGCCAAATGCCGTTGTGTACAAGATAGAACGTGATGACGCTAACAAGCGCGTAACGGCTGTGCATTACTTTGATCCCGATAAAGGATCGCATCGTGTCACGGGCAAATACTTTGTGATTGCAGCGCACTGTATTGAAACAGCAAAGCTGCTTCTTGTTTCTGCGGATGACAAAAGCCCGGATGGTGTGGCGAACAGTTCAGGCCATGTTGGCCGGAACATGATGGACCATACAGGCGTGCAGGTAACCTTTATCAGTGGAGATAAGGCGCTGTGGCCGGGACGCGGGCCACTGGAAACCAACGTGATTGACAATTTCCGTGATGGAGACTGGCGTTCTGAACGCGGTGCCTATCTGGTCCACATGGTGGATGACAATCAGGTTGATCTGGCAACGTCTCTGGCTATTTCCAAAGGGTATGTTGGCAAGGAACTGGAAGAACAGATCCGGTATCTTGCATCACATACTGTAAGGTTGTTCAGCCATAATGAAGGGCTGGCCGACCCTGACAATCGGCTGACATTAAGCAAAACCAACAAGGACATTCTGGGTATTCCGCATCCGGAAGTATATTACAAACTGCCCGAATATACGGTGAAAAGCTGTGATCATACGCGGGGGCTTTTCAAGGAACTGATCGGCCTGATGCACGGCCGGGATGAACAATGGACACCGGGTTATTTCCCGCAGGATCATCCCGCAGGCAGCACCATAATGGGCGTGGACCCCAAGGATTCCGTTGTGGACGGGCATTGCCGCACGCATGATCACGAGAACCTGTTTATTGCCAGCTCATCTGTTTTTTCATCGGTCGGCACGGGCAATATTACCTTGACGGTTGCAGCGCTCGCCCTCCGCGTTGCGGATACGCTTAAAAAAGAACTGAACCATGCCTGAAACTGTCCGTAAAACTTTTGTCTCTCTTCTGGTTGCGGGAAGTATTCTGGCAGGTACATCTCACTACTGTGCAGCCGCAGATGAGCCTGATGCCGCACTGATACAGCGCGGAGAGTATCTGGCTACCGCAGGAGATTGCGTGGCGTGTCATACTAGGCCCGGAGGTAAGCCTTTTGCTGGTGGTTTGAAAATTGCCACCCCAATGGGGGATATTGTTTCCACCAATATCACGCCAGATCCGGACCATGGCATTGGTGCCTATACGGAAGAAGACTTTGAAAAAAGCGTGCGGCACGGTGTGCGTAAAGATGGTTCCTATCTTTATCCCGCCATGCCGTATGTGTCTTACTCCGGCCTGACAGATGGAGATGTGAAGGCGCTGTATGCGTGGTTCATGCATGCGGTGAAACCTGTGGCGGAAACGCCGACTGAGACCTCTCTCTCCTTTCCGGCAAATGTAAGAACTGCCATGGCGGGCTGGAATATGCTGGCCAACCATAATCCGCCAGAAACCGGAGATTCCGCCACATTTGAAAAAATGCGGCGTGGGCGTTATCTGGCAAATGCGTTGGAGCATTGCGGCACCTGCCATACCCCGCGCAACTTTATTCTGAGCGAAAAACAGGATCAGTATCTTGCGGGTGGACCGCTTGACGGCTGGTATGCTCCCAACATCACATCCAGCAAAACAAGCGGGATTGGAGACTGGAGCGAGGACGATCTGGTTCAGTATCTGCAGACAGGTGCTGTTCCTGGCCGTAGCCAGGCGGCTGGCCCCATGGGGGAAGCTGTGGAACACAGCACCAGCCACCTGACGGATGCAGACTTGCACGCGTTGGCTGCCTATATTTTGCAGGTCGCCCCGCAGGAGGAAGAGCCGGGGCAAAAGCCTCGGGATAGCTTCGGGCAGGCAACGGCCCAGCCGGATATCCGGAGTGGTGATCTGACACGGATTGATGATGTCACGGAGCTTAAGGGCGGTGCGGTTTACGATGCAAACTGTGCGGCCTGTCATGGGTATGATGGCGCAGGGGCCAGCAACCGCTATGTGCCGTCCCTGTTTTCAAATTCCGTGGTCGGGGCTTCCCGTCCGGATAACCTGATCATGACAGTGCTGTATGGCGTCAATCGCACAGCAGGAAAGACCCATGCCTTTATGCCTGGCTTTGATGGTCATTCGGACGTGCAGCGACTGAGCGATGCCGAGGTTGCCGATGTGGTCAATTACGTGATGGCGCAGTATGGCAATGGCAACCCGCATGTGACGGCGGATCAGGTCAAGACATTCCATAAAAAATAAAAGTGTAACAGCTTTCTGACGTGATTTTGACGGGAACCGGAAACGTGATTTTTTCTGGCTTCCCGTCGGCTTTTAAACATGCCAAAAGCCCCTGCTCATCTGGCCGGGTCAGGCCATTGTTTCTGTCAGGAAATTCATGCTGTTCAAAACGCTTTCTGGGCAAGCCATTGCGGGGTTGTGCGCGCTTTTTGCCTCAACCTTCATTGCCGTAACAACAGAAGTCGCGCCTGTGGGGCTTCTGATTGATATGTCGCAGGCGTTTCAGATTACTGAAGGGCATGCCGGGCTGGCCGTGAGCGCTTATGCGCTTATGGTGGCTTTTGGTGCGGTACCGCTGACCATTGCAACAGCCCGGATGGACCGCAAGCTTCTGATGCTTGTCTGCCTGGTGGGCTATGCTGTCTCCAACCTTATTGCCGCCGTGGCTCCATCATTTCTGGTTCTGTGCCTTGGCCGCGCCTTGGGCGGGGCATCTCATGCGCTGCTTATGTCCATAGTCTCAGCCTATGCAGCGTATCTGGTGCCGGAGAGAATGACAGGCCGGGCGATTTCCTTTGTTTATGGTGGCACGTCCCTTGGGTCTGTTCTGGGTGTTCCGGGGGCGGCTGCCATCGCGCATTTTTCTAGCTGGCGCACGGCTCTTTATCTCATGACAGGCCTTTCTGTGCTGCTGACGGTTTTTATTGCGTTTTATCTGCCGCGCGTCAGGGCACCTGCCGGAGGCAGCCCGCATCTTCCAACAGTAAGATCACGTTCGGCCATGCGTATCTTTCTGGTGGTTGTGGCTGTGAACGTGGTGTTCTTCTTCGCGCATAATCTTCTTTACACGTATGTCTCTCCCTTGCTGCTTCAACATGGTCTGCCGGAAAGCATGCTGAGTGTGGCGTTGCTTGTAACGGGTGGGGTCAGTATTTTTGGTCTCTGGGGTGCTGGTCAGATGGTGGACCGTTGGCCTGCGGCTGGTCTGTTTGGTGGTGGCCTTGCCATGCTGTTGGGGATGGGCCTTGTGTATGGACACCTGCTTTCGGCTTGGGCAGCAGTGGGGGCTGTTGGGGTTTGGTGCGCCGGTTACGCTGCCGTCATTCCGTTTGTGATGTCAGGAGCTATTCGCGCCCGTGCAACCAGCGCTGATGTGGCTGGCGCTGCTATTAACAGTGCGAGCAATTTTGGTATCCTGCTTGGGTCTGCCGTAGGGGGACATCTGCTCAGCACGCTTGGCTTTGCGGTCCTATGCCCAGCAGCCGTTGCAATTACACTGGCGGGAATTCTGTTGGCGGTCTTCAATCCGGGAGCTTTTCCGCGCCGGCTTGATCACCTTGATGCGGCGTCCGACACCTGACGACATGAAAAGCCATATGGGTGATGGGTATGGTGCCATCGCCCTGTGTGCTCACACTCTGATACCGATCTGTAAGGAAGGGGATGCCGTGTGCGTCCCCTTTTTTATGGAGGCGGCAGTCAGTGCCACCCACCCCCAAGAGCATAAGACAGTGTAATTGTTGCAATCTGCTGCTGTGCGACTGCCTGGGTGAGCGTGTTTTCTACCGAAAGAGTATCCAGTCTGGCTTCCAGAATATCATGCAAGGTACGCTGGCCGCCTTCATACAGACCGCGAGCTGCCGCGCCATTAGCCTGTGATTGCTTGAGCGCGGCTGAAAGCTCCTGAATTCTCTGGTCTTCGCTGGTGCGTGCCTCATAGGCATTTTCCACATCAGCCAAGGCAGAAAGAAGGGTTTTGTCATACGTGGCAACGGCTTCATCAAGCTGCGCATCGGCTGCGGCAATGCGGGCGTGAATACGGCCGGATGTGAAAATGGGCAGGTAGCTGGTCAGTGCGACAAGGCCGCCTGTGCCGGAAAGACCGGGAATACCATCAAAGCGCAGCCGTCCGTCTCCTCCAAAAAACTGCAGACCAAAGCGGGGAAGCAAATCGGTTTTGGTGCTTTTCAGATGATAGAGACGGGCTGAGACGAGATCCTCCGCTGCGGCAACATCGGGGCGACGCCGCAACACGGTATCGGGCATGTCTCCTGTGGGGGCGGGTGGCGTAGCGAGCGGCGTGACGGAGACTGCGACCGTAGCGTTTTCAGGCGCTTGTCCTGCAAGAATAGCCATGCGACGCAGGGAGGTATTCACTGCGGTTTCAAGTAGTGGGCGGCGTGCCCGAAGGGTGTTGATCTTCTCGTCCACACTCTGAATATCGGATAAAACGGCTTGTCCTGCGTCAAAACGGGCCTGAGCATATGTTTTCAGGCGGCCGAGGGTGACGAGGCTGTCTTCCAGAAGAGCAAGTTGTTTGCGAAGGGACTGAACCTGCACATAGTTGGTAGCGACATCCGCCGCTATGGCCATCTGGACACCGTGCAGGCGTGCCTGCTCGGCCAGAACAAGAGCATGGGCGG
This sequence comes from Acetobacter senegalensis, assembly GCF_001499615.1. NCBI lineage: Bacteria > Pseudomonadati > Pseudomonadota > Alphaproteobacteria > Acetobacterales > Acetobacteraceae > Acetobacter > Acetobacter senegalensis. The sequence goes on from NZ_LN606600.1 coordinate 3,345,107, forward strand.
CCTTGGTCTCGGCATGGCGGCCGCCAAACAGATCAGGTTCCCAGGTGGCGGCAAGTCCTGCAAGATGACCGTCTGTTCCGGCATCGCGGGCGGGCAGATTGTAGGGATTGCGCCAGTCCATGCCGCCCCCGGCAATATTTCCCGTAATTCCGAGAGTTGGTCCCAATGTGGAGCGAGCGACGGCCTGAGTGGCCTCGGCTTGCAGAATGTGATCGCGTGCGATGCGGAGATCCGGATTGGCCTTGAGGGCGTTTTCAATGGCCAGTGTCAGGGCCGGATCGTTCCAGGCACGCCACCAGGCTGACAGACCAGATGCTTCTCCGGCAGGTGCTTGAGAAAAATGGCTCGGAACCACAACGCCCGAGGGAGGAGCGTGGGTGGAAAAGGGAGAACATGCCGCAAGCAGGCAGGTGGCCAGCAGGGAAGAGCGGCGAGAGAGTGTGTTGGGAGTGGGAAGGGGCATAGGCATCAGGACTGGCTCGTCAGCATGGAACGGAAGCGCGCGAGGGCGAGGGCAAGAAAGACGATGCCTGCCGCTGTAATGGCGAGCAGAGGGATCATGATCGCATTGAGCCCGGCACCGCGATAAAGAATGGCCTGAGAAAGTGTGACAAACTGGGTTGTCGGGAAAAATCGGACAACGTTCTGAATGACGGTCGGCATGTTTTCAACGGGAGTGGCCGCGCCGGAGAGCAGGTAGGCCACGGCATAAACCGGAACAGCCAGCAGCCCGAACTGCGGCATGGTGGGCGCGACCGTGGCCAGCATGACCCCCAGCGCCGTGGCGGAGAACAGATAAAGCAGGGTGCAGCAGGCAAACAATGGAATGGAGCCGGCCAGATGCACGCCTAACCAGACATGCACAACCAACCAGAGAGACAGCATGGCCGCGATGAAAATGGCCAACCCGTTGGTGATGATCTTGGCGAGTGCAATTTCACTGGCGGTAACAGGGAGGACGAGCAGATGTTCGATCGTGCCATGTTCCCGCTCACGGATAATGGCAGCCCCCACGAGAATGATGGAGAGAATGGTGATGTTGGTGACAATCTGCATGACCGACATGAACGGGAAGGATTCACTGTTCGGGTTGTAATAAACCCTGCTTTTGATCTGAAAGGGCATGAAGTCAGTCAAAGCGGGGGCATGTGTTGCGGCCTGCACCTCGTTCATGAAAATCTGTGTCAGGTAGGACGTGCCAAGTCCGGCCTGTGTCATGGCTGTGGCATCTACCCGGATTTGCAGCGCAGGGGAGCGACCGGCCAGAACGTCCCGTTCAAAGGATGGCGGGATATCAACAACAAAAATGAAGTCCCCTTTGTCCATACCGGTTTCTGCGGCCTCTGGCGTGGTGAGAACCGGTGGTTTGAAGTAGGGCGGTAAGACGGCATCACGCAGTTTAAGGGAAAGCGTGGAATGGTCATGATCAATGAAAGCAACCGTTGCATTTGACACTTCGACCTTGACCCCATTGGCCACAGCCAGAACACCTGCGGTGAATGCAAACACAATCAGGGCTATCAGCACACGGTCCTGCAACAGGCTGCGTATTTCCTTGCCGCAGAGAAGGCCAATATTTGTAAGCCAGTTTTTCATGCCTCAGCGCTCCTGTTTACGGAGCAGCAGACGGGCCAGAACCATGTAGCTCGCGGCAAAAGCCGCCAACGCCGCATACATGGGGAGAAACCCGGAAAAGCCCACACCCTTGGTAAAGCTGCCCAGACTGATAAGCTGAAACCATGAGGCGGGGAACAACTTGCCCACCTGGTAGGAAATACCGGTAAGGGTGGAAACCGGGTAAAGAAGCCCCGAGAAATTGACGGCGGGGATCAGGCAAAGGATGGCTGTGCCAAATATGGCCGCAACCTGAGACTGCACAAAAACCGAGATCAGCAGCCCGAAACCGGTTGAGGCGAAAATATACAGGATGGCCCCGAGAGACAGCGCCAGAAACGACCCTTTGAGTGGCACACCCATGACAACAACCGAGAGCACAACCAGCGCCAGATAGGAAAGTGTGGCGAGGGCAACGTAAGGGGTCTGTTTGCCAATCAGATATTCTCCAACCGAGGCAGGGGAGGCGTATAGATTGACAATGGAGCCGATTTCCTTCTCCCGCACGACGCCCAAGGCTGTCAGCATGGTGGGTATAAGAATGAGCGCCAGCATGATGGTGCCCGGTGTCATGGCGTAAATACTGCGGAATTCCTGATTATAGACAAATCGGGGTTCTATGCTGATGGGGGATGCGGGCACCATTCCGCGTGGCAGGGATTTTCCCGCAGAAGACGCATATTGAAGCAGGGCGCCCGTTGCGTAGGCCCGTATATTGGCCCCCAGAAAGGGCATGGCGCCGCTGATGCCAATACCAACGGAGGGATGGCGCCCGGCATCAAGGTCGCGTCCAAAATCAGGCGGGATATCCAGTGTCATCTGCACTGTTCCCTTCTGGAGCCGTTGTGTCATGTCGGCATCGCTGGCAGCGGGCGCGGTTTCAGTAAAATAACTTGAACCCTGGAAAACCTCGATCAATTCCCGACTGTGATGGGTGTGGTCATGATCGCGGACGGTGTAACTGATTTTGTTGACATCGAAGGAAATGCTGTAAGCTGACACCAGCAGCAGAACGACCGGCCCCATAATGGCGAAGGCCAGCCGCAGGCGGTCGCGCAGGAGTTCTATGGTTTCGCGGCGCGCAAATGCCCACGTGCGCGCGAGCCATGTCACCAGTTTTGGAGACGATGCAGCGTGCTGTGTCACACTTGCTGCCTGAGAAGTGGACGCAGCGGTGGGCGGCTGTGGGTCTGTGCGGGCTTCTTCATCACGTAGATAGTCAATGAAGGCCGCTTCCAGAGATGTTTCTCCGCGTTTGCGTGTCAGATCTGCCGGCGTGCCAACGGCCAGAACGCGACCCCGATGCATAAGGGAAATACGGTCACAACAGGCGGCTTCGTTCATGAAGTGTGTAGAAACGAAGATGGTGACATGCTTGTTGCGGGAAAGGTCAATCAGATGCCGCCAGAACATGTCCCGCGCGGCAGGGTCCACGCCTGAGGTTGGTTCATCCAGAATAAGGATATCAGGCGTGTTGATGCACGCGGCGGCCAGTTGCAGGCGTTGGCGGATGCCAAGCGGGAGATCAGCAGGGCTGGCACTAGCGAAGGGGCGGAGTTCAAAGTCATCCAGCGCCTGTTCGACCCGTGTTTCTGCCTCTGCTGCGGGAACACGGTAGAGTCTGGCTTGTAGAACCAGATTTTGCCGGACAGTCAATTCTTCATAAAGAGAGAATGATTGCGACATATAGCCAATGCGCATGCGGGCATTGATATCATTGGCGGAGACCGGTTTGCCAAACAGTTTGGCTGTGCCGCTGGTAGCATCCAGCAGGCCGGTCAGCATTTTCATGGTTGTGGATTTGCCACAGCCATTGGAGCCCAGAAAACCGAAAATTTCTCCCCGGCCTATTCTGAAGCTGACATGATCCACCGCGACAAAGGACCCAAACTGCCGTGTGAGTCCGGTAGCCTCAATCGCGGGTTCTCCGCCAGGGGCCTGATACGGGGGAATGGAAAACCCGCTGGCGCGTGAACGTTTTTCTTCGGGTAGAAGGGAAATATAGGCCTTTTCAACCGTAGGCTGTCCGGTCTGCTTGAGAATATCGGCTGTAGGGGCGCTGACCAGAACTTTTCCATCGTCCATTGCCACCAGCCAGGAAAAGCGGGCGGCTTCTTCCATGTATGCGGTGGAAACAAGAACAGTCATGGAAGGACGAGCCGCGCGGAGTGTATCCACAAGTGTCCAGAACTGCTGGCGTGACAGGGGATCAACGCCGGTAGTGGGTTCGTCCAGAATCAGCAGATCAGGGTCATGCACCAGGGCGCAACACAGGCTGACTTTCTGCTTCATGCCGCCAGACAGCTTACCTGCTGGACGGTCCGGGAACGGGGCCAGCCCTGTGGCCTCCAGCAGTTGCTTGATCCGCGCTTCGCGGTAGGTTGCGTCCAGCCCGAACAGGCGGGCGAAGAAATCGATGTTCTCACGCACGGAAAGCGTCGGGTAAAGATTGTGCCCCAGCCCCTGCGGCATGAACGCAACCCGCGGGAGAATAGCCTCGCGCTGTCGAGTATTGCTCATATCTGCGCCGAGGGTCATCACCGTGCCGCTTTGAATACGGCGAACGCCCGCAATCAGGCCCAGAAGGGTAGATTTCCCAACACCATCAGGGCCAACCAGCCCGATGGTCGTGCCCGCAGGGAGCGAGAGGGAAACATCTCGCAGCGCGACCGTATGACCGTAGCAATGCGTGAGAGAGCGCAGCAGTATATCAGCCTGATCTGTCTTCGGATGCAGGACGGGCTGAGACATCAGTCCTGTTCCTGTTGTTTGGGGGCTGGCCACTGGGCGGAGGGAGTGGTGCGTACGTAGCCTTCTCCGGTCATGCCTGCTTTGAGGGCACCACCCAGTTTAGCGACCGTGTCAGGCATGATCTGCAATTTGATACGATAGACCAGCTTTTCGCGTTCTGTGGCGGTTTCCACGTATTTAGGCGTGAACTGCGCTTCCGGAGAAACAAAGGAGATACGGGCAGGAAGCAGGGACGTGCCAAGGGCATCCAACTGGATGCGGGCCTCATCCCCCACATGGAGTTTGCCTGCTGTTTCCGATGGGAAAAAGACGGTGAGATAAGTATCAGAGGGGTCAAGCAAAGAGGCGACACGTCCTCCGCCAGCCAATACCGCGCCCCGTTCAGCAACTTTGTATTCAATCTGACCGCTGACAGGTGCCTTGACTGTCATATCGTTCAGAACGGTTTGAAGCCGATCAATCTGTGACGCCGCCGCAGTTGTGGCCGCCTGGGCCGAGGCTGCGGCATGTTCCGCGGCCTGTGCGGAAAGGGTGCGTGTTGTATAAGCGGTCTGGCGTTCCTGTACTTCCATATCTGATACAAGATGTTGGGCTGCCATTTGCCGTGCGTGCCGTAATTCCTGGCTCGCTAACGTTGCCGCGGCTTGGGCGGCGGCCTGTTCCGCCTTGGCACGGCTTACGGTTTCCTGCGCCTGTAAGAAGTTTGCCCGTGCACCTGCCAACTGGGCGGTTATTTCCGCATTGTCCTCATAGGCAAGAGGTTGGCCGGCTTGAACATGGTCTCCTTCATGAAAGGTGATGTCTGTGATCCTGCCCGGATATTTTACGGCAATATCCAGACGCGTCATTTCCAGACGGCCATTGCTGACAGCAATATTGGGGGGCAGATCGTTCTTGTGCGCAAAGTAATACCATGCACCCGCACCGCATAGTCCGCCGACAAGAGCAGCGCAGCCAAACACCATGCCAAGCCGCCTGGGTGGCCGGGGGGCAGATGCCGCAGGGGAAGAAGGGGCGGGCTGGTTGGGAGTGGTTGGCTGAGTGCTCATGGTCCGCTGCTTTTGTGTCTGGGGCGTAGAGTTCAAGAACGGTGTTTTTATCTGATTTTCATCGAAATGAACGATCGGTCATTTGTGTCTTTTTACGCCATAATGCTTCTAAAGGATGCTGGCAATGATATGTGTCAGCCAAGATACAGCCGTGAGCGGGGGAAAACACACTTCAAAGTAAAATTGACGGCTTTTGGGGTGATGCGTTATAACAAGATTCATTCTATAAAAATTATTATTAACAATTACTTATTGTGTTTTCTGGGGTGGGAAATTATTTTCTTTTTCGAGAAAGCTATTAGGCAAAAAAATCATTGGTATGTGGTTATTTCTCCACCGTTTATGGTCTTTTTGGTGGTGGCGTTTTAATTCATGTAACGGGACTGCCTTCCTATAACGATTGATTAAAACGATTATTCTGGGGCCTGAGGGACGAGGACGGAACGGGCCGGAATGAACAGACCGTTGTCAGGTGGGATGAGGAGGGGAGCCGTTATTTAGCGTCCGGTAAACTGCCCCATTGAAAGAAAAAACATGTCGGTGTTCAGGGAAGGAACCGTGATATGTGGCGGAGCCTGTCACTCCTGCGTGAAAGCGCCACAATTTTATAAAATGCTGTCGCAAGAGTTGCGTTATCCCAGTAGCACAAAGGGATAGGCGGTGTTCAGGACGAACAGATAAAGAAGGATTGTTTTCAGTGGATGGTGGCGAGCAGAGTTACTGGGTGCACGATGATAATCTTGCTGTCCGTGTTGTGGCGATGCGGCGGGATACCAACGCCGCGGGAGATGTCTTTGGCGGCTGGGTTGCCGCACATATGGATCTGGCCGCCAGCACAACGGCTGAAGACAGGGCTGGCCGCAAATGCGCTACGGTCGCCATAGATGGATTGGTGTTTCATCGCCCGATGGCGGTTGGGGATGAACTGAATGTTTATACCCGTATCCTGAAGGTTGGCCGCACCTCTATGACGATTGAGGTGGAAGCAATACGCAGAATACGGCGTACCGCCATCCGGCAGAAAGTGACGCAGGGAAAATTCATTTTTGTGGCGTTGGATGACGACGGAAAGCCGTGCGCGGTTGATAAATAGGGAACCTGCCGCCTTAGGTTTCTCCTGACGGTCGCGGCTTCCTTCGGTTCATAAAGAGGGAACGCCCATATCGTTCAAGCCGGTTTATGGACTCATATGCGCTATAAGTAAGGGCAGAACGGAAAGCGTTTTGCCTTGAAATACGCTCAGGCGAGGGGCAGCATGAGCGGATGAAAAAAAACATCCCTCTTGTCTTCACGGCGTGTTTTGTCAGTTTTGTAGGCTTGGAGTGCGCAAGTGCGGCATCTGCCAGGATAGAGGGGAGTGCTGCTCCCTCGTCCGCTGAGAAACGGGTGATCACTGAACGTATTGGTGCTGTGAAGAATGCTCAGGATCGTGCGGCCATTGAAAGCCAGAGCCCGGTATGGAAGATGACAACCTTTCTGTGTCAGGATGCAGCGCGTCCTGTGTTGGAAGAAAAAGGGGCAGGGCGGCGGTTTTTCTTGCAGGATGACAAGCCGGAGAGCCAGGTTTTTGTGGGGCCGGAATTGTTGACTGGCCGCGGGCAGTTCAGTCTGAAAAAGGACGCCATGCAGTGGGTCCCATTCACATGGGCCTGCCATCTTGATCCCAAAACGGCCAAAGTGATTCGGTTTGACGTAGCTGAGACAAGGGAAGCGGATAAGGCAGAGGGAAAGCCCCCGGTCTGTCAGGCAAAGGATCTGCACCTGACGCTTGATGCTCAGAACGGGGCTTTCAATGGGATGTCTCATTCAGGAACCATGGTTATCCTGAAGAATACAACTGCCCATGCCTGTTCGGTTCCGGCGTATCCGGCAGTTGAGTTGCAGGACAACGCTGGCAGGGATGTGTCTGCGCACCGTCAGACAGAGAGCGCTACGGCATCGGGCCAAACGGACAGCCTTTCCCAACAAGATAAGGCTTCAGTGACCCTGCCGGCAGATGGAACGTTACATACCGCGCTGCGCTGGGTGTCTGGCGATGTCTATGATGACAGCCATAATTGCGTGACCGCTGCTGCTCTTCAGTTGATATGGGACTACGGTAGGCAGAGCGCGCGTGTTCCTATGCAGGCGCATGTGTGCGCACCAGCCCAGCAGAGTGCCCAATTTGAACAAACACCATTGAGCGCCCATTCCGCTATGCCGTAGAAGCGGGCACAGAGTTCTCTGGTGAGGTTTTATCGTGTTTCTTCGGCAACTGACCTATCTGCTGGCGCTTGATCGCTTCCACCACTTTTCCCGCGCGGCGGAGGCTTGTGGCGTTTCTCAGCCCGCGCTCTCGGCAGGTATCCGGCAGTTGGAAGCGGAGCTGGGCATTACCATTATCCAGCGGAACCGCCGGTTTTACGGTCTGACGGCGGAGGGAGAGCGGGTTCTGGCTTGGGCACGGCAAACCTTGGCCGCGCTGGATGGTCTGCGGCAGGAGGCCGCCCTTGCGCAGGATGTTGCTGGGGGATCGCTTGCCATTGGGGTCATTCCGGCGGCTATTCAGGTTGTGCCGTTGTTGCTGGAGCGCTTTCGGGCCGTGGTGCCAGCCTTGCATGTGGAAGTGAAAATCTGTTCCAGCAGAGATATGGTCCATTTACTGCGGGAACATACACTGCAACTTGGCCTGATGTATCTGGATCAGGTTCCGGTGGATAGCCCGTTTGAAACGTCCGCGTTGTATGCTGAGGTGCCTGTGTTGGCGGCTGCCAAATCCATGCCTCTACCCGCAGCCAAGACCATTGAATGGAAGGACATAGCCGCCGTGCCGCTGTGTCTGTTCACCACGGAGATGCGGAGCCGCCAGTTGGTGGATGCCGGTTTCAGGAATGCGGGTGTAAAGCCGACAATCCTTCTGGAAACCAATGCGTTGGAATTACTCCATGCCGAGTTGCTTTCCGGGCGTCTGGCCAGCATCTTGCCAGTTGCGGCACTGCCGGAACGGGTTGGGCCGGAAGGTTTGCAGACGCGCCGGATTGGTCCTTCTGCTTCCCCGGATGTCGGGCTGGTGCGGTTGGATCAGTCAAACGGTACGGCGCTGTTGGAGCGCGTATGGAGTGTTGTGCGTGCGCTGAAGCTGGATGATATTTATATGCCCTGAGCGCTCAGGATAGCGCATCATAATTTCTGCTTATGAACTGATTACAACAAACGCTTGGACGTTTATCCGGGCCTTTTGCATGGTCCACCTTTTACGTGAGGAAATACCATGCGTAGCGCCAAAGAGCAGGAAAGCAACGGCGGAGCATTTTTCTCTGCCTCTGCATTTGGCGCGCGAAGTTTGCGGTTTGCAGGTGAACTGGAAGACCGTTGGCGGCAAAAATTGCGCTGGCTACTCGCGCCTTCTCTGGCTGATGTCACATTTGCTGTTCGGTCCGCATTGGCGGCAGGGTTGTCCTTGCTGATTGCCATGTGGATGGAACTGGATAGTCCGCAATGGGCACCACTGACTGTCTGGGTGGTTGCACAGTCTTCCCGCGGAGAAAGTCTTTCCAAAGCCCGGTGGCGTATTGCAGGCACGGTGCTGGGGTGTGTGGTGGCCATTGCCCTGATTTCTGCTTTTCCGCAGGCGTCGGCTCTGTTTTTTTGTGCACTGGCGCTCTGGATTGGCTTCTGTTGCGGGTTGGCGACCTTTCTGGAAAGCTATCGGGCTTATGGTCTGGTTCTGACAGGCTTTACATCCGCCATTGTTGCCACAGGGGCCATTGCTCAACCGGATGATGTGTTTAACGTCGCCATTGCGCGCGGAACATATATTGTTCTCGGGGTGGTGTGCGAGGCTGTGCTGGCCATGCTGTTCTCGCCTTATATGAGGGAACAGGCCCGAAAGAATCTGGATAATCGGCTTGAGGGCGCTTTAAGGGCGGTAACGGCTCTGGTGAAGGATCTGATCACCGGGAAGGCGGATGCCGGAGCCCACGCTCAGGTTCTGACAACGCTCGTTTCCGCCAACAGCCGTATCGAGTTTGATGCACTGGAAATAGGCGGCCGTACGCATATTGCGGATCACGCTCGCGCTGCATTGTCCTGCATGATGGTCATGCTTGCCCGCGCGCGGGCGCTCTCTTTATTGAGGGGGATGGACCGGGACGCGCGTTATGATGATGCAGGCAAGTCTGTGCCAGTGGCGCTTATGGCGGATTACGAGGCAGCACAGAGGCATATTCAGGCCGCTGAGCATCCGGTACGGGGGGATCATTTCCGCTTTCACATAGCCTCCCGCAGACACGCGCTGGAATCAGTGGAGAACGGCGTAAGGGCCTGCGCGGGCATTCTGGGCAGTTGGCTGGTCTGGGAAGTTACGGCTTGGCCGTCTGGTGCCGGGTTCGTGTCCTTTGTGGCGCTTGTGTATGGTCTGCTGGCAACACGTGAGAACCCGATAGTGGCATCTGGTTCCTTTTTTAAGGGAGCCTGTTGGTGTGCCGCTGCCGCGGGACTTTATGCTTTGTGGGTTCTGCCAAAAATAACGACGCCGGAAATTCTGTTGATGGCCCTTATGGTGCCCATGACCATTGGGGGGCTGGCAGCACGGCACGCTTCCACCGCGGGGTATGCGTTTTCTTTCAACATGTTTTTCCCGGTGCTGCTCGGCCCAATTAACGATGGCCGTTATGATGAGCAGTCCTTTTTTAACGGCGCGCTGTGCTTTCTGCTGGCGGTTCTGTTTGTTGGCTGGACATATCGGGTTGTTCTGCCGTTTCGGGTTGATTCTCATATGCGGCGCACTGCACGGTGGCGGCGAAGGCGGCTTAGGGCATTGGCGGTGCAGGGAAGCCGAACGACCATTCAGCAATGGTTGGCGGAAAGTTCAGACAGTCTCGTTCGTATTCTCAGAAATGCTCAGAATGTTCCCGCCCCGCTACGGCTGGCTTACATGCAGGACCAGTTGCGCCTGACCAGTATGGGCATGTGCCTGATTACGGTTAGGGATGCTGCCCATGACAAGGGCCTGCCAGTGCATGTCAGGCGGACCTTGCTCCTTTTTCTGCGGAAATGGGCCGAAGGCGGATCACAGGCCACCATTTGGGCCCAGAAGATGCAAAGCTGGGTGGCGCGGCAGCGCCGGAACACCGACGAGCGCCCAGTTCAGGAAGAATTGGAAAAAGTCGAACTCATGCTCAAGGTAATCGCAGTGGAAGGCGCTGACACCTGAACAAACTTTGTTCCGGGAAGCCCTCAGGGGCGAACGGTAGGATTATGCTCATCCGCCATACCGCAGGCCGTTGGTTCATCAATGGTCAAAAGGACGCGTAAACGTTCTGACATCGGGAGATGGGAGAGCGGGGGAGAGCGATGCACCACGCCTTGACCATTTGCGTGCGGGCCTTTGTTTCCTTCAAGAAGAGCAATGTGCCCGGCAGGAATACGATGGATCAGGGCAGGGTCGTCTTCCGGTGATGATGAAGCGGCAGTCTGCCCTTGCGTTGTGGAGACCCATTCGGTGCCTGGCCCGTAATACGTGCAGAGCAACCGCAGTGCGACATGGTCCGTATGGAATTTTCGGCAGGAATCCGTGGTGATCTGCTCCAATCTGAAACGGACAGCATCAAGCCCGCTTGCTTCCCGATACAGTTGGGCGAGGTGCAAGGCGTCCTCCAGCAAGGGGAAGGCCGTAGGCGGCATATGGGGGGAACACAGGGCACGCAGATCTTCAGGCGTGCCTTTGGCCAATATGAGGCGAGGCCCTTCCTTGATCATGGCTTCGATCGCCGCCTGAAGTGTTGCGGAAAGAGGTCGCGCATGAATGGTCATGGGCCCCTTGCCTGAATGGATATCGGCCTGTGCGTTTTGGAAAAGAGACAATCTGGTGGGGCAGGGAGAAGACAACATGAAAAACCTCAAAACGTAACGTTATAATATTACGTTCCCCGCGGACGATTACAAGAGGGCTGCATATCGGACGTGTAAGGCGTTTTTTTGAGAGTAGGCAGAAAAAGGGATAGAAAGAGAGGAACGTTCCGGTAAGAAAGGAAAACCTGATGCAAAAAGGCCTATCCTGGCGGCATGCGGTGATAGCGGGGAGCATTCTGTGTTCCACGCTCATGGTAGGAAATGCCAAAGCGCAGGAAGAAACGAGGGAGCCTCAGTCATCCCTCTCTATTCCTTTGGCACCGGCTGTAGCGGTACAGAAAGAAACGCCGGTTTATCACTGCACTGGGTCTCACTCCCTTTTGCAAAAATTGCCGGCAGGGGATTTTCCGGTGACATATCTGAATGCGGGAGCCGTCAGTCTGGCTGTGTTACCAGTTGAAGGGCAGACCTTGGTTTTCACTAACGTTATGTCTGCTTCCGGAGCCAAATATGTTGCAGACCGATTTGTATGGTGGACCAAAGGGCAGCAGGCTTTCTTTTCTGAAGACCAAGCAGATGCAGGATCACCAAGTGTTTGTGAAGAAGTGAAACTTTCTCACACCGGAACAGAAAAACAGACCCGGTAAATAGGGATTTCTCGAGCGAAAAATGAGGGGGCGCAGGGATGCTGCTTGAAAAAGGCGGTCGCACATTTTTGCAGGACCGTCAGCTTGGAAGCTCTTTGTCTGCCATTGCAGGGGCCATAAACGCGTTTAGTTTTCTGAGTGTAGGATATTATTGCGCCAACATGACAGGCAACGTGTCTGCTTTGGCGACAAATTTTCTAAACGAAGACATGAAGGTGGCCCTTGTTTCAGCGGGGCTGGTGGTATGTTTCTTAGCGGGAGCCATGCTTTCCGCCATTATGGTGAACGTGGGGCGCAGGCGGGGTGAAGCAGGCATTTATGCCTATAGTATTCTGATTGAAGCCGTGATTCTGGGAGCCTTGGCTCTTATCCAGATGTTTTACGTGCTCCCATCCGTCCAGAATGTTTTCTTTCCCTTGGTGTTGAGCTTTCTGATGGGAATGCAGAATGCAACCGTGACCCGTGTCTCTGGAGCCGTTGTAAGAACAACGCATGTAACCGGTATGCTAACCGATCTGGGGATAGAGGTGGCAAACTGGCTGGAAACCGGGCGAAAGAGAACCCAGGCCGAACAGCATATCAAAATGCGTCAGCGTTTGTGGTTACATAGCCAGATTATTCTTTGTTTCATTGCAGGAAGTGCTGTTGGCGCATGGGGATATCTGCACTGGCAAAAAGGTTTTCTGCTCGGCATAGCGGGTATATTGGGATGCTTGGCTGTGCCGGGTATTCTGGTGAATACGGGTTCTGAAAAGCGGAGAGAGGCCGACGGAGAAAGCAGCGACCAGTAAAAGTCTGTTTTCTTCGTGTCATTTAAAAAGGGATAATGGCAAAGATATTAAAAAGGGCCTGAGATAATTGGGTGCTTTTGCGGATCTTGAAACTGTTGTTTTTATGCTTTTCTCATCTGGAGGGTTCTAAAAACCCTCTTTTTCCGCCTGTGTAAAAATCGTAACCTGTTGATATTACTACTATTGGAAAATCAAAATAGGGGTTTTAGAACTTTTCATCTGCCAAACTGTAGAGATTATTTTTTCGATTTTCAAAACAATATTTACATTGCGTCATGTTTTAAAAATTGCATATGGAATCTCAGGGATAGTTCTGAGTGAGTGCAAAAAAGACCAGATGCAGGACTTTAGGCGCAGTAAGCAAGATGTCTTCGGGCTGGCGTATAGGGTGGCTCGTTTTTCAAACGCGGCCAAAACGCCGGAGGAGACGTTCTGGCCTGTCTTTTCTTATTTTACAAAGCCAACAATTTTTTCAGCTTCGGCAACAATCGGCTCGGCAATGGCCTGAGCGCGCGTAGCACCTGAGCGGAGAACGGCGAGCAGATGATCTTCATTCTGCATCAGTCGGGTTGTTTCCTGTGCAATGGGAGCAATGGCGTTAACCACAACCTCAGTCAAAGCCTGCTTGAAGGGGCCAAAACCTTCGCCTGCATGTTTTGCCAGAACGTCCGTAATGCTGATGTCCGAAAGGGCAGCATAGATTGTGACCAGATTTTTAGCTTCCGGCCGGTTTTCAAGCTGTGCGGGATCTTCAGGCAGAACGTCTGCATCAGTTTTTGCGCGGCGGATCTTGAGCGCGATGGTATCCGCGTCGTCCGTCATCTCAATCCGGCTCTGGGCGGAAGGATCTGATTTGGACATTTTCTTGGTTCCATCCCGCAGGCTCATGACGCGTGCCGCAGCAGGAGGAATAAGGGCTTCTACTTCCGGGAAGAAGGAAACTCCGTAATCATGGTTGAATTTCTGAGCGATATCGTTGGTCAGTTCCAGATGTTGTTTCTGATCTTCTCCAACAGGCACGCGGGTTGCCTTGTAAGCCAGGATGTCGGCAGCCATTAGACTGGGATAAACGTATAGACCGGCCGAATGGTTTTCCCGGTCCTTGCCTGCTTTATCCTTGAACTGTGTCATGCGGTTGAGCCAGCCCAGGCGGGTGACACAGTTGAAAATCCACGCCAGCCGCGCATGAGCGGACACAGCGGATTGATTGAACAGGATGTGTTTTTCCGCATCAATGCCGGACGCTAGGAGAATGGCAGCCTGCGTAAGGGTTTGGTGCCGCAGTTTTTCCGGTTCCTGCCACACAGTAATAGCGTGCATATCTACCAGACAGAACACGCACTCATGGTCGGCCTGTAGGTTAACCCAGTTCCGGATAGCGCCCAGATAGTTACCAAGCTGCGGAATGCCGGACGGCTGAATGCCAGAAAAGATGCGTTGCATATGCTTTACCACTGTGATCGTGAGCCAGGAGAAATTAGGGGATAGGAGAGAGCTTGTTCAGATTTTCCCGTTCTTCCGCCACCATTCCCGCAGATTTTCGGACCGCGCGCGCCGCCGCGATATCCTCTTTGGTCATAACAGGGGCAGGTTGCGTTGAGCCGCGGGCAGAAAGCCAGGAGAGAATTTGCGCGACCTCGTCATCTTTAAGGTAACGGAAGGGGGGCATTTCTGCTTCATAAGGCATGCCATTGGCCATGATTGGTCCGCTAACACCATTCATGAGCACATCAGCAAGATATTTACGGCCTTCTGCCGTGCTGGCAATGCGGTCTAAGCGCCCGACCAGCGGCGGAACGGAGCCGGGCATGCCGTCACCGCTATGATGGCAAATACCGCAGTTGCTGCCGTAAAGATTTTTCGGGCTTTTGGGCGAACAGCCGCCAAGAAGAAGGGAAAGAGCACCAATCGCCAGAAAGGCGGACCGCGTGCTATGAAAAGACATCATGGTCTGAAACCTGTCCTACCGGTTCTGCGCACGACAGAACCGGTTCAGGCCGTTTCCGGATTAATGAGCGTGATCAACGCCCAGCAACTGGATACGGAAAATAAGCGGGCTGTCTGCCGGGATAATCCCCATGGCCTTGTGGCCATACCCGAGTTCGGGCGGTACGTAGAGCATCCACGTATCACCCACATGCATCATGGGAAGGGCTTCCATCCAGCCTTTCACCAGCCCCTGCAAGGGCATTTGCATGTAAGCGCCATCGCCATGCTGTTCGGAACTGTCAAAAATGGACCCGTCTGGCAGGCGGCCTTCATAGATCAGCATCATCACGTCTCCCGGGCGCGGCTGTTCGCCGTCCTTGGGGCCGGATTTCAACACCTTGTAGGCCAGACCGTCTTTCAGCACGGTTACGCCGGGCTGAGAGCGGAGCTTGTCCATCTGCTGGGCTGGGGTCAGTTCAGGTTCCGCTTCCTTATGTGAACCGCACGCAGCAAGAGAGACGGCCATGCCGGCCGCAAGCAGGTAAGGAGTAAGTTTGAAACGACTGGTCATGACCCTCTCGACAATCTGAAAAGAATGGCGGTGACGTCGCGCCCTTAAAGCGCGCCGCCCTTACGTCCGATCTGAGCACCCAACCGCAGACGCAGTGCATTCAGTTTGATGAAGCCCTGTGCGTCTGCCTGGTTGTAGGCACCTTCGTCATCTTCAAACGTGACAACGCGGGTATCATACAGGCTGTTCGGGCTTTCACGCCCTACGCAGATAACATTGCCCTTATACAGTTTCAGGCGGACACGGCCCGATACGGAATGCTGGGAGGCATCAATCAGAGCCTGCAGCATGCGGCGTTCCGGGGAGAACCACAGCCCATTGTAAAGAATGGCAGCATAACGCGGCATCAGGCTGTCCTTGAGGTGCATGGCCTCGCGGTCCAGTGTGATGGATTCAATGCTGCGGTGGGCCGTCAGCAGGATGGTGCCGCCGGGGGTTTCATAAATCCCGCGGGACTTCATGCCCACAAAGCGGTTTTCCACCAGATCAAGGCGGCCAATGCCATTGGCTTTGCCCAGCTCGTTCAGCTTTGTCAGCAGCGTGGCTGGAGACATGGCTTCACCATTGATGGCAACCGGATCACCGCTGACGAAATCGATTGTGATTTCCGTAGCTTTGTCGGGCGCTGCTTCTGGAGAGATGGTGCGCTGGAACACAATTTCTTCCGGTCCAACTGCCGGATCTTCCAGTAGTTTTCCTTCAGAAGAAGAGTGCAGCAGATTGGCATCCACCGAGAACGGCGCTTCTCCACGCTTGTCCTTAGCTATGGGGATCTGGTTTTCTTCGGCAAAAGACAGCAGCCGGGTGCGGGAGGTCAGATCCCATTCACGCCACGGAGCGATCACCGTGATGTCGGGCTGCAGGGCGTAATAGGCCAGTTCAAAACGAACCTGATCGTTCCCTTTGCCAGTGGCACCGTGGGCGACAGCATCTGCACCGACCTGACGGGCGATTTCAATCTGGCGCTGGGCGATCAGAGGGCGGGCAATGGAGGTGCCCAGCAGATACTGGCCTTCATACAGGGTGTTGGCCCGGAACATCGGGAAGACGAAATCCTTCACGAAGGTCTCACGCAGATCTTCGACAAAGATTTCCTTCACACCAAACATTTCGGCCTTTTTGCGCGCCGGTTCCAGTTCTTCTCCCTGACCCAGATCAGCGGTGAACGTGACAACTTCACAACCATAGGTCTTCTGCAGCCAGCGCAGGATGACAGATGTGTCCAGCCCGCCTGAATAGGCCAGCACAACTTTTTTGACATCTTTTCTGGCGGCAGGTGCGCCCATGGGAGTGATCTCCTGAGTAAGTAAGACAAGAATGTTTCGCCCTGCTTCCTAGCACCAGCAGGGCAGGGGAACCAGAGGCCAAGCTCGTATCTGGGTAAGAAGAAGCAGAAAAATCAGCCCTGCGCTGCGCGCACGCGTTCGCTTTCAGTTTTCAACTGCCCACAGGCCGCCAGAATATCGCGCCCCCGAGGTGTACGAATAGGAGACGCAAATCCGGCATCCATGATGATATCCGCAAACTTGTTCTGCTGTTCCCGCGTGGAGGGGCGGTAGTCACTGCCCGGCCAGGGATTGAACGGGATCAGGTTCACTTTGGCGGGAATACCTGAAATCAGCCGTACCAGTTCACGTGCATCGGCTTCACTGTCATTCACGCCACGCAGCATGATGTATTCAAATGTGATGCGGCGCGCATTGCTGGCTGCCGGATAGCGGCGGCAGGCGGCGAGAACTTCTTCAATCGGATATTTACGGTTGAGCGGTACAATCTGGTCTCGCAGGTCATTCCTGACGGCATGCAGGGAGACGGCCAGATTGATTCCCAGTTCGTCCCCGCAGCGATCCATCAGAGGCACAACGCCGGATGTGGAAAGGGTAATGCGGCGGCGTGACAGGCCAATGCCCTCTCCATCCATGATGATTTTCATGGCTTTGGCGATGTTCTCGTAATTATAGAGCGGCTCTCCCATGCCCATAAGAACAATGGTGGAAAGCAGGCGCGGCGTCTCGCCTTTGGGGCTTGGCCATTCACTGTAGGAATCCCGCGCAGCCATGAACTGCCCCACAATTTCCGCAGCGCCCAGGTTACGCACCAGTTTCTGGGTGCCGGTATGGCAGAACGTGCAGGAGAGGGTACACCCTACCTGTGAGGAGATGCAGACAGCACCACGATCTTCCCTACGGTCAGGAATGTAAACAGTTTCCGCTTCCTGCCCATCCCGAAAGCGGAAGAGGAATTTTCGTGTTTCATCGGTGGATGTCTGGACCATGGCCGCGTCTGGCCGACCAATAATAAACTGCTCCGCCAGCTTTTGCTGTAAAGGCTTGGCGATGCTGCTCATCCGGGAAAAATCTGTCACTCCCTGATGATAGATCCAGTGCCAGAGCTGCTTGGTCCGGAACGGTTTTTCCCCAATTTCCAGAAGAATTTCTGTAATTTCGTCGCGGGAGAGGCCAACGAGGTCTCGGCGTCCGTCTGCCAGTCTGGCTACTGGGGGGCTGAATAACGCAGCCTTGGCCAGAATGCGTGCCCGTTCCTCCGCATTCAGAGAAGCCGCGGCTTCGGCATCATGAGTTTTGGGGTGAGAACCTGAAGAAACGAGAGACATACATAACGCCGTAATGGGAGGGGGATGATGAACTTATAACAGAAAAAAGGCCCGGCGGGCACCGGACCTTCTCCATATTATACACTGTTTTTAACGGAAACAGCAAAGGCTTGCTGCTTTCTTATGGCAAAGGCCGGTCAGTTCTGAGCGCTGTTTGCTGCGTGAGGTTGGTCCTGCAGATCAGCGCGCAGCCAGGAAGCTACGTGCGTTTTAGCAGGATCGATTTCATCCATGATCAGGCTGATGGTCTGCGCGGAGTACGCATCCGGCTTGCTATCCGGAGAAATTGGGAAAGTCGGGCGCGGAATATCAAAAGTCAGCGCAGGCTCCGGTGCGTCTCCCTCCGAACTGGCAGGCGCAGGACTGTCTGACTGAATGTTGGCAACTACGGACAGTCTGTCGGCGTCCGGATGCTGGCCGAAGAAGAGATAAGCGTAGGAGGCCGCTGCCGAAAGCACATCCCGCATAGCGATCCGATACCGGTTGGTGCCATCAGATGGGAGCGCCCGCGCGTGGAGGGTAGCCGGGTCTGCCGTAATAACGAGGGTTTCTGCCTCAGGCTCATCCTGCAGGATTAAACCATCCTGCTCATAATCGCGCAGAAGGGGGCTGCTTGTGGCCAGAATGCTGTCATTGTGCGCAACTGCTGCGTGATAGGGAACGGGCGCAGCCTGAACAACATCAGTGATGCCGAACAGGCTGGTTGTGACACCGAGCATCATGATGAATTTACGCATAAATAAAACAGATCCTTTTTTGCTGAGAAAGCCAAGCTCTCATAAAATTGTGGCAAAAAAGGAGAAGAATAGCCATGCAGAAAGAGCATGAGGCGATATAAAATCGGTTTTATGTAAAATGAAATTTAAGATTTACGTGCAGCGATCAGAAACTCTTTATTTCCTTCCGGGCCAGTAATCGGACTGGGTTCTATCCCCATTACTGTCCAGCCGGGCAGATTGCTCCACCACTCCTGAATGGTCGCACAGACGCTTTCATGTACAGCAGGGTCGCGCACGACACCTTTTGCACCAATCTGGTCTCGCCCCGCTTCAAACTGCGGTTTGATCAACGCAACGGCCCATGCACCCTCTGCAGCAAGAGATAGCGCGGCGGGAAGCACCGTGCGGAGGCCGATAAAACTGGCATCGCACACAACAACTGATGGCGCGATGGGAATAACGGTGCTGTCCAGATACCGTGCGTTACATTTTTCGAGCACAGTTACGCGCGGATCTGAGCGGAGTTTCCACGCAATCTGCCCGTGTCCCACATCCACAGCGTAAACAGATTTTGCACCGTGGGTCAGCAGAACATCTGTAAACCCGCCGGTTGACGCGCCAACATCAAGGCAGACGCAATCTTGCGGAGAAAGCCCGAAATGGTCCAACGCATGCGCCAGCTTGCAGCCCCCGCGTGAGACCCAGGGGTGTTGTTGCCCGCGGACCTCAAGGGGAGCGTCTTCCTGTAGCTGGTCTCCGGCTTTGGCGACCCGCTTCTCACCTGTGAACACAAGCCCGGCCATAATAAGGGCCTGAGCTTTTGTTCTGCTTTCAACCAGCCCTCGGTCAACAAGCATCTGGTCAACGCGACGGCGTGCCATCTGTTTAGGCCGTTTGCTCCGTCAGAGAGACGCCCAATGCGCTGAGAGCAGTTTTTGTGATGTGTGGTGCTGTAAGTCCAGCCTGCTCGTATTGAGCGTCCTGCGAATTATGATCGATGAAGATATCAGGCAGGGTGAGGGGGCGGAAACGGACGTTATCGAGCAACCCGGTGCGGGCCAGATGGTGGCCGACCTGCGTGCCGAATCCGCCAATCGAACCTTCTTCCAGCGTGATCAGCACGGCATGGTTGCGGGCCAGGTTTTCCACCAGTTCCACATCAATCGGTTTGGCAAAGCGCGCATCGGCCACCGTGGGCGGCAGGCCATGAGCGGCCAGCATGTCCGCAGCCTTCAGGGCTTCAGCCAGACGCGGGCCCAGCGAGAGAATGGCAATGCCGCCTTTCTCGCCACCGGCCTGACGGCCCATCTCCCGGATGATCCGGCCCTTGCCGATCTCCAGAACCTGCCCTTCGGCGGGCAGGTCAAGGCCCAGGCCGCCGCCACGCGGGTAGCGCAGACCAATCGGGCCTTCATCAAACTCGGTGGCGGTGGCCGTCATGTGTAGCAGTTCCACCTCATCCGAGGGGGCCATCAGCGTCATGCCCGGCAGGCAGCCCAGATAGGCGAGGTCAAACGCGCCCGCATGGGTGGCGCCATCCGCGCCCACCAGACCGGCACGATCAATGGCGAAGCGCACAGGCAGCTTCTGCAGCACCACGTCATGCATCACCTGATCATAGGCGCGCTGCAGGAAGGTGGAGTAGATGGCGCAGAACGGCCGCAGCCCTTCCGTGGCCATGCCAGCGGCAAAGGTCACGGCATGCTGTTCGGCAATGCCCACGTCAAAAAAGCGGTCAGGGTAGGATTTGGCGAATGCATCCAGCCCCGTGCCAGACGGCATGGCGGCGGTGACAGCGGTGATCCGGTCATCCGTGGCGGCGCGGCGCACCAGTTCACGGGCAAAGACGGAGGTGTAGGAGGGCGGGCCGGACGGGCCTTTCTTCTGCTCGCCGGTGACCACGTTGAACTTGGCCACAGCGTGATACTTGTCTCCTGCCTTTTCAGCCGGGCGGTAGCCGTGGCCTTTTTCGGTGATGACATGCAGCAGGATAGGGCCGTTATCCGTATCGCGCAGGTTGCGCAGGATGGCCACCAGTTGCGGCAGGTCATGCCCGTCCACGGGGCCGACGTAATAGAAGCCCAGTTCCTCGAACAGGGTGCCGCCGGTGATCATGCCGCGGGCATATTCATCGGCCTTGCGGGCTGTGCGTTCCACCGGGGCGGGCAGTTTCTTCACCACTTTTCCGGCCAGTTCGCGCAGGCCCATGAACTTGCGCGAGGACATCAGGCGGGAGAGGTAGTTGGACATCGCGCCCACGGGCGGGGCGATGGACATCTCGTTATCGTTGAGGATGACGATCAGCCGTTCCGCACCGGGACCGGCCACGGCGGCGTTGTTCATGGCCTCGTAG
Source organism: Acetobacter senegalensis (assembly GCF_001499615.1). NCBI lineage: Bacteria > Pseudomonadati > Pseudomonadota > Alphaproteobacteria > Acetobacterales > Acetobacteraceae > Acetobacter > Acetobacter senegalensis. The sequence goes on from NZ_LN606600.1 coordinate 3,365,977, forward strand.
GCCATGCCGGCGGAAATGGAGCCATCGCCGATCACGGCGATCACGCTGCGTTCGCGGTAGGACGGGTCTTCCTCGGCGCGCAGGTGATGGGCTACGGCCATGCCCAGCCCGGCGGAGATGGAGGTGGAGGAGTGGGCTGCGCCAAACGGGTCGTAGGTGCTTTCAGACCGGCGGGTAAAGCCGGAGAGGCCACCGGGCTGGCGCAGGGTGCGGATGCGGTCACGCCGGCCGGTGAGGATCTTGTGCGGGTAGGCCTGATGGCCCACATCCCAGATCACCTTGTCTTCAGGCGTGTCGAACACGGCATGCAGGGCCACGGTCAGTTCCACAACCCCCAGAGACGCCCCCAGATGCCCGCCGGTGGTGGAGACGGCATCAATCGTCTCGGCGCGCAGTTCATCGGCAACCTGCTTGAGCTGCTCAACCGAGAAGTTCCGCATGTCAGACGGATACGTCACACGGTCCAGCGCAGGAAAACGGCCCAGCGTCGGAATGGTCGCACCGCCAGTGGCAGTGGTGGGGGGTGTCTGATCTGCCATCGGCTTAGTTCCTGCGTTCAATCACGTAATAGGCCAGCGCCTTCAGGCGGTCGGCTTTTGCTCCAAACGGAGCAAGGTCTTCAATGGCCAGCTTGGTCAGCCGTTCGGCTTCCGCGCGGGCACCATCAATGCCCAGAAGGGCAACAAATGTGGATTTGCCGGAGGCTTCATCTTTCCCGGCGGTCTTGCCCAGTTCTTCAGCCGTGGCTGTAGCGTCCAGAACATCATCCGCAATCTGGAAGGCAGCACCAATGTTGGTGCCGTAGGACCGCAGGCGACGCTGAAGATCCGCATCAGCCTGACCCAGAATGGCTCCGGATTCAGCGGAATAGCGGATAAGGCAGCCGGTTTTCAGGGCGTGCAGATGGCGTACTTCGTCCAGCGGCAGGGCGCGTCCTTCACCTTCCATGTCAATCATCTGGCCACCGACCATGCCAGCTGCGCCTGATGCGGCCGCGAAAGCAGCAATCAGGGCGATGCGGACGTTGGCACTTTCATGCGTCTGTGCATCGGCCAGAATTTCGAAGGCTTTGGTTTGAAGGGCGTCTCCTGCCAGAATGGCGGTGGCTTCATCAAACTTGCGATGGGTGGAGGGCTGGCCGCGGCGCAGGTCATCATCGTCCATAGCGGGCAGGTCATCATGCACCAGAGAATAGGCATGCAGCATTTCGACTGATGCGCCTACGCGGGCAGACTGCGCTTCGGGCACGCCAAACAGGCTGGCGGTTTCAACAGCCAGATAGCCCCGCAGGCGCTTGCCACCGCCAAGGGTTGCATACCGCATGGCTTCAATCAGACGGGCATCGCCCCCGGTGGTGGGGGGCAGAAGCGCATCAATGGCGCTTTCCACCAGCTTGGCGCGGGCAGACATGTCCTTGCGCAGCAGATCGGCATTGGCAGAAGGCTGCGTCTGGGAAGGGGAGATGGTTGTCGGGTCAGTCATCGACATCTCAATCCAAAGGTTTCATGTCCAGGGCCCCGTTGGCTTTCTGGACGATCGCCTGAACGCGGGCCTCGGCCTCGCTCAGCTTGGTTTCACAATGCTGGCGTAAAGCTGCCCCGCGCTCATAGGACGCAATGGCCTCTTCCAGCTTCATTTGTCCGCCTTCAAGGCCGCGCACGATCTTCTCCAGTTCGGAGAGCGCTTCCTCAAAGGACAAAGCCTCGATGTTATCCGCCATGGCGCAGGTCTTCCTATCCGTCATGAGGCGCAGGCATTACTCCGATAAGTGGGGGTCTGCCAAGTCTTGCTTGGGCAGATCGCCCCAGAAAACATATCGCCCTTACGCCTGAGGTATGTCTGTCCGACGTCTGATTGTGAAGGAAAGGGTGCCATTTTCATCCGTGAAGGCGACCAAAGCGTGGCCTGTTTCACGGCAAAAGACCTGAAAATCCACAATGGAGGCGCGATCCGTGGTCAAAACGCGCAATTTTTCGCCACTTTCCATGGAACGCAGACGTTTGTTGGCTTTTAGAACCGGAATAGGGCAACTCAGGCCCCGCGCATCGAGAAGAGCCTCATTCATGACACATAGCCTTGTATAGAGAGACAGAGATGTGTGATTGCATATTTTCCTGAATTATCACATGCCGCATGGTGTTTGAGTACTGCCGGAATAAAGACGTTAGGTTCTGTATGTCAGATTATCGCCTTGGAATCGATCTTGGAGGAACCAAGATCGAGATTGCTGCCCTCGACCCCGATGGGAAAATTCTTCTCCGTCGCAGGGAGGCGAACCCCGGTTCTTATGAACAGCTTCTGGCAAAAATTCGGCAGATGGTGGAAGCCGCCAAGGCGGAGACCAGTCCGGCTGCTACGGTGGGGATTGGTATTCCGGGCGCGATTGACGCCAGAACCCGGTGTGTCAAGAACGCCAATGCGACATGGCTGAATGGTCGTCCTTTTGGCGATGATCTGGAACTGGCGCTTGGTTGCCCTGTGCGTGTGGAGAATGATGCCAACTGCTTTGCTCTCTCTGAAGCCATTGATGGGGCGGCAGCAGGGCGCAAGGTGGTGTTCGGCGTTATTCTGGGGTCAGGCGTAGGCGGTGGTATCATTGTTAACGGTCACCCGCTGACAGGCCTGCACCATATTGCGGGCGAATGGGGGCATATTCCGCTACCGTGGGTGAAGGAAGACGAATTTCCGATGCCGCGCTGTTTCTGCGGTAATAGCGGGTGTCTGGAACGTTTTCTCTGTGGTTCCGCGCTGGCTGAATCGTGGAAAGGTAAGGGCGAACGCAGTACTCAGGGGATTGAAGAGGCTGCCGCTGCTGGCGATGAGGCTGCCATCCGGGCGCTGGACCTGTATGTGGACCGTCTGGGGCGCGCCTGTGCGCTGGTGATCAACCTGATTGATCCAGATGCGATTGTGCTGGGAGGGGGCGTTTCAAACCTTCAGACAATTTACGACCGCGTGCCTGATGTGATGAAACAATATGCCATTACACCGACCTGTGACACCCAGTTGCTGAAAAATCAGCATGGCGACAGTTCCGGCGTGCGCGGTGCTGCGTGGCTATGGGGAGAATAGTTTTTTGCTGAAGCTGTGACCATTCTCAGGGGGATGGTCGTTTAAGCAGACTACCTAAATATAGGCGTCTTATTGAAGCCTGATACCGGAATAGTAAAAAGCGCCCTTTGAGGTAAAGGGCGCTTTTTTTGTATCAGAACGGAGCGTCAATATCGACGACGTCAATCAATTTGTGGTTGACGAATTCTTTGATGCCCAGGCCGATCAGTTCGCGGCCATAACCGGAGCGGGCAACACCGCCGAACGGCAGATCCGCTTTAACCATGGTCGGGTGGTTCACATACACCATGCCGGTGTAGATCTGTTCTGCCACCTTCACGCCGCGTTTTGTGTCCTTGGTGAAGACGGAGCCACCAAGACCAAACGGAGAATCGTTAGCGATGCGGATGGCATCGGCTTCATCCTTGGCGCGGTAAAGCTGGGTGACGGGACCAAAGAATTCCCAGTGACGGGCTTCATTGTTCTCGTGCAGGTTGGTCATCAGCAGCGGCTGGAAGAAGGCTCCTTTTTCCGGAACCGGCGCGCCAATCACTTCAACAACGGCACCATGCTTCTTGGCTTCTTCAACCTGAGCTTTCAGATCGTCAGCAGCTTTTTGTGAAGACAGGGGCGCAAGTGTGGTGGACGGATCCATCGGATCACCCGCCTTCAGTTTTGCCACTTCCGCTTTGTAGATTTCCAGGAACTGATCATACACGGCATCGGCCACAATCAGGCGCTTTGAAGAGACGCAGACCTGTCCAGCATTCCAATGGCGACCAAAAGCGGCCCATTTCGCTGCTTTTTCAATGTCAGCATCTTCCAGAACAATGAAGGCGTCCGCACCGCCGAGTTCCATGGTGGCTTTCTTCAGAGCCTTACCTGCAATGCTGGCAACAATGGCGCCAGCGCCTTCAGAGCCGGTGAGTGCTACGCCACAAACGCGCGGATCTTTCAGGATCACTTCTGTATGGTGGCGGGCTGCATACAGGTTGCGGAACGCACCCTTGGGCAGGCCCGCTTCAATCATCAGTGCATCGAAGATGGCGGCGCACTGCGGCACGTTGGATGCATGTTTCAGCAGCACCGTATTACCGGCAGAAAGCTGCGGCGCAATAATGCGGGCGATCTGATAGTAAGGGAAGTTCCAGGGTTCGATTGCAAAGACAATCCCCTGAGGCTGGTGCACCAGAACTGCTTCGCCTTCCTTGGGGTCGGCAACCGGCAGTTTTTCCGGCTTCAGCAGGTTTTCTGCATTCTTGGCGTAATATTCAAAAATCTCAGCCGAGAGAATGGTTTCCAGCTTGGCTTCTTCATACAGCTTGCCCATTTCGAGCGTAAGAAGCTTGGCATATTTATCAATATCACGACGCAGAATGTTTGCCGCGGCTGTCATGACCTTGGCGCGATCAGCAAAGGAAACATGCCGCCAGGACGTGAACGCTTCATAAGCGTCATTCAGAGCGGTCTGGACTTCCTGGTCCGTTGCGTCGGGAAACGTTTTGAGTGTTTCACCGGTATAAGGGTTAGTTGTCGCGTAAGCCATAATTTCCGTAAATCCGGGGTTAGAGGTTTAACTATTAAAGAGGATGGGATGGCAGAGTACAGTGTCAAGTCCCATCAGGTGCAAGAGACGCCCCACAAAGAGACAAATAGGCGAGAGCTGAAAAAACAGCGTTGTTATTGTCCTGCCAATTATTCAATTGCACTATAATTCAGAACTTTCTTTCTGTCTGCATTGGCCTCTTTGTATTTCTAAACTGGCTGGCATGGTGATGGTTGCCAGAAAGCAAAGTCAATAGTGTAGCCCATTGTTGGCAGGCAGCAAAATGAACGTCTGATATCCAGATCAGAATGACGGCGTGCGTGTAACACGATCCCCTGACAGGCATCCCCCTGACAGGCATCGGAACTGGATGTGGCAGATGTGGAACGAAAGATCTTTTTAGTCACCCGAGGGTTGTCTCAACGCAACGGGAGCATGTCAAGAGAGGGGAGAAGGGTAATAAAATTTCGCCATCTAATATGAATTTCTGGTTAACAAAAGGACAGGCGGCTTTTTAGGAAGAGAGGAATGTCATTCCCTCATGAACGCGGCATGAGAGGTATTGGTTGAGAAATTAAATAATAAAAAATTTAGTCACACATAATAAAAAGAAGAAATGTTCAATTATAAATATTAATTTAATACGTATTTTGGAATATTTGACATTTAGAAATAATCAAAAATAAGCTCTGGAAAGGCATGAAAGCAATAAAACGAACAACTGAGCGTGTTCCGCTCTAAATTTCAGAACGGAAAAATGCAATTTTTATTCTTGCTCTCTTTGTTGGGTTCAAGAGATGATCTCTCTGTTGCGAAATCGAACTGAAAAACCAAGCAGAAAGCCACGTCTCTCACTTGCAAGGTGTGCAAGTGCGCAACAATGATCACGAAAAGTTGTTAATTGTTACGGAGACGCTTTTCTTTCTGCTGCTTTTCGCTCAAGCAGCCATGCAAACGGTTTCTCACCAAGGGCAGCACAATGATCACTCTAAAAACACGTCACGGTCGGTTCGTCGCTGCCATCCTTAGCAGTACTTTTTTGTTCTACGAGTATGGCTACGCGGCTCCTCTTCCTCATTCAGCCTCAAAAGGGCATGCGTCTGCGTCTCCTCATAAAGCGCGAACAGTGCGGGCGGCGCAGTCTCCTCATCGTCCGGCGGGGCCGGTAAGAAGTCAGGCGGGTGAAGAAGTGGAAGTGGCTGTCAATCGTGCCGGTGGGGGCGGCATGATGCGGCGCGAAACAGCGCCGCGTGCGGTTCAGACCGTTACCAAGCGTTTTATCGCCATGCAGAGCCCAACCAATACGGCGCTGGATCTGGTGAAAAACCTGCCGAGTGTAAGTGTTTCAACAAATGATTCTTCCGGTATTCTGGGTGGAGCCATCAATATCCGCAGTCTGACCGATTCAGATATGGGTATTCTTCTGAATGGCGTGCCTGTGGCCACAGCGTATTATTTGAACCAGAACGTCGATTCAGAAAATCTGGATCATGTGAGCATCACCCCGGGATCAGCCGAAATCAATCTGCCTGTGACGTCTGCCGCTGCGGGCGTTATGGATGCCGGAACCATTACGCCGGACCACAAATTTGGCGGCATGATGGATTTTTCCTATGGCACCAATAACATGTCACGCGAGTTTCTGCGCGTGAACAGTGGTGACATTGGGAACAGCGGCGTGCGGGGGTATCTGTCCTTCTCGCATGAACATGCTCGTAACTGGATTGGGCCGGGCACGAACGAAAGACGTCATCTGGATTTCGGGGCGCGCAAAGATTTCGATAACGGGTCCTTTATTGATCTGTTCGCCAGTTGGAACCATCAGTTTACGTCCATGCCGCTGTATCCGACATCACAGCAGTTTTTTGACAAGAAAAACGGACGCGGCACTTTTTCCTACACATCCGAATACAACCCTGCCAATCCATCCCGCTACGTGGGGCTGGTAGGGAATATGTGGGACCAGTTTTTTATTACTGCGCCCGTGCATCTTGTCTTGCCCAAGAAGTTCACGTTCGATTTCAAACCGTACTATGTCTATAACGGCGGTTATTCCTACAACGGCTCACTCTTCAATGCGACGACAACGCCTGTAACGCTCGGGCCCGATGGTGCAGCACTGAGTGGAAGTGTGCCTGCGACGTCAAATTATAGCGTGTATCGTCCTCACGCCGGGGCGGTTGCGGAACTGAGCTACAAGATTGATCGTCACAATACGTTTTCTCTCGGATATTGGTTCGACTATCAGGATAACCAGGTAAACAACCTGTATTCGATTGCGACAGAAAACGGGAACAAGAATTTCCCTTATGCGGCTGGCACGGGGTTTTATCAGAACGGTTCCCGTTACATGCCGTATCAGGGAGATTCAGGCTGGTATAACCATTCGCTCTTTGTGCGTGATGTGGCCCGTTATCTGGATAACCGGCTGGAAGTGAATGCCGGGTTCAAGGTTTCCATGATCAATCGCTGGAGCCGGAATTATGCCAGCTCTGCGCCGCGCACGGCAGAAAACACTGTTGTCCCGCTTCCTCAGTTGGGGATCGGCTACAAGATTGATGATCACAACCAGATCTATATCAATGCGGAAGGGGATTACCGTATGCCAGATCCGGGATCTCTGTCTTCCGTGTTCGATGCGCAGACAGGTAGCTATGTGGGCAACCCCTACAACGCGAAGCCGCAGTATCTGATCAAGGAAGAGCTCGGCTGGCGTTTTGATAATAAATACCTGATGGCGGACCTGAGCCTGTTTAACTATTCCATTACCAACCGTCTGGTCGCAACCAGTGTGTATGTGAACAATCAGGCTATCAGCACCACCATCAATGCAGGGAACCAGACAGCGCGCGGATTTGACGCCATGATTGCCGCGCACCCCATTCATCATTTCAGCCCATATGCGTCCATTGAGTATCTGAATGCCACAATGGACTCAAACCTGCCCACCACAGGCTTGCTGAACGGCACCACTGTTGCTGATTATCTACCCACTAAAGGGAAAAGGGCAGTCATGGCGCCGCATGTGCTGGCGAATATTGGCCTGACGTATGATGACGGAAAGTTCTTTGGCAACTTTGCTGTGCATTATACATCCGCGCAATATACAACGTTCATGAATGATGAGAAAATTCCGGGATATTTCACGGATTCCATTACCGTTGGTTACCATTTCCCAAGTTTTGGTTTTGTTAAAGCGCCAACGTTCCGTCTGAACTTCAACAATATCACCGGCAGTTTTGTCCGCACAGGAGCCTACGGCCTGACCAACAATGCCCATGCGGCAACGGGTATTTACGGCAGTGCTATCTCTGCAAGTGGGTCTCCGACATACTATCTCTATCCGCGCTTCAATATGACAGGCACTGTCTCACTCGCATTCTGATACGTGTAAAAAATGGCGGTGTTTCCGGGATGGTGAGGCACCGCCATACTTTAAGACCAAGTTTAGAGGTCTCTTCCTTACAAAAAGAGAAGGTTTTTTCGGAAAAGCTGAGGGAAAATCCTTCTTTTTATCTTGTTCTGACTCTAAAATGAATGAGTTATTGGAAGTTGAAGAATGCATAAAAGAGAACGTTCTTTTAAAATACTGGCGTTGTGGGGTGTGTTGGCCACAACGACCATACTGGCAACGCAATCTGCTGGTGCTGCCCCGCCCAAGCTGGAGCCAAAGGTGATTGTGGTGGCCGGATGGGAAAATGGCGCAGATACGGGCGACGCTCCGGGTGAATATCAGTTCTGGGTGGAGCGCCAACATCTGGATGAGCGTGTGCCTGTAGCCGGAATTCCGACGCAGATCCTGCGGCGTAATTCGGACGGGGTTTATGGAATTGTCCTGAAGGATGGTGTGACGGATCTGGCTGCTTTGGCGCTTGATCCACATTTTGACCTTCATCATACCTACTGGATTTTTACGGGGATTTCCGGTGTTAACCCCAATGTAGCCTCTGCAGGAAGTGTGGCTTGGGCGCGCTGGGTGGTTGATGGAGATGCGCTGCGGGAAATAGATGATCGTGCCATCCCAAAAGGCTGGCCATATGGTCTCTATGCTATCGGGGCAGAGAAACCCAATACGCTTCCCAATGATCCCAACCATTATGGTTCAGTTACCGATGTAGCGGAACTGACAAAAGCATACGCGCTCAACCGGGGCTTGGAGCACTGGGCCTATACCATCAGCCGCAATGTGCCGCTGCGCGATGATCCTGTGCTGGCGGAGCGGCGGACACACTGGGCTGGATACCCAAACGCCCAGAAGCCGCCGGTTATTCTGGAAGGCGAGACATTAGGGGCGTTGCGTTACTGGCATGGCGCACAGCGCAACCAATGGGCCGAAGACTGGGTTCGTTTATGGACTAAAAACCAGGGTCAGTTTGTCATGACCAATGAGGAAAGCCAGACCAATCAGGTAGAAATGCGGTTGCTGGCGCGCTTTGGTTACATTGATCCCGACCGTATCATGGTGTTGCGCTCGGGGAGCAATTTCAGTATGCCGCCGCCCCATATGTCCATCACGCAGTCCATGGGTGATGAAGGACCGGGGCAGGTAGCCGCCTTTGATAACAATGAGCGAGCAGGCGCCCCTGTTATCGCTGAACTCATCGCACATTGGGATCGCTATCGCGCCCATATTCCTTCTGTTCCGGAGAATACCCCATGAGATCTTTATTCCGTTCGTCTACGGCCTTGTTTGGGGCCGCCTTACTTGCTGGATGCGCTACGCCGTCAACGCCCCAACAGGCGACAGGCAAGCCGTGGGATATTCGGGCCGTCGTGCTGACAACTTATGAAATAGGTCAGGATAGCGGGGACCGAGCAGGCGAGTTTCAGCCTTGGGTTGAAGGGGAAAAGCTGAGCGAGAAAGTAGCGTTCCCGGCCGGTGTGCATGACATTTACACGGATCCTGCGCATCACATTCTTTATGTGGTAACAGGCACAACGCTCTCGCCAGCTGCATCCTCGGTGATGGCTTTGGGGTTTGACCCGCGGTTTGATCTGAGCAAAGCTTATTGGGTTGTGTCTGCCATTTCCGGTTTTGATCAGCAGGTCGCCTCTGTTGGTTCGGTTTCCTGGGCCGACTATGTTGTCAGTGATATCAGCAAATATATTGACCCGCGGGAGGCACCCAAGAGTTGGCCTTACGGGTATTACATGATTACGGCTGAAAAACCGAACCAGTATATCACCTCAGGTAGTGATAGCCCGGATGGCAGTATTGACCATGCCATGAGCTACAAACTTAACCCCGCTTTGGTGAAATGGGCTTACGATCTCACCAAAGATCTGGCGCTGGAAGATTCTCCCGCTTTGCAGGCAGAACGAAAACGCCGGGTTACCAAAGCTGCCAAACAGATGCCGAGTGTTGTTGTTGGCGGTGATTTTGCAGCGGATGCCTTCTGGCATGGCAAGATCATGACGCAATATGCGCGGGACTGGGTCAAAATGCTTACTCAGAACCAGAGTCAGTTTGTTGAAAGCAACATGGAAGATGCCGGTATCATGGAGGCTATGAAACGCCTGACACATGCCGGACGTGCTGACATCAACCGGGTTCTGATCTCTCGCAGTGCGTCCAATTATACGGAGCAGGCTCCGGGGCAGACAGCCGTACAGTCTGCGAATGATACGTTCTCGGGCGAAGCGCAGGCTTTGGAGAACGGATATCGGGTGGCGGCCAAGGTTCTCCACGAAATTGTGGATAATTGGCCGCGTTTTGAAAATGGAGTGCAGTGAATCTGCGTTGCAGATTTTCAGCCTGCAGAGCAATGATCGCTCTGCAGGCTGAAAAATGCCTGTTAAAGGCGATCCAGCCGAAGCGGCAGGACAATGCGTGCCTGAAAGCCTCTGGGCTGGATATTGCTGAGAGATAAATGGCCGTGGTGGCGGGCGATAATGGCGTCAGCAATGGAGAGGCCAAGACCGAGCCCACCATCTGAGGCGCGTGCAGGGTCCAGCCTGTAAAACGGAAGAAGGGCAGAGGGCTGTAGCGTATCTGGAATACCCGGCCCATTGTCTTTGACATCAATCACGGCATGATTTTTTTCTTCATGCAGATGCACATCAACATGTGTGCCGTATTTCAGGCCATTTTCAATAAGATTGCTGACGGCGCGCTCAAGTGCCGTGGCCTGGCAAATGCATGTCAGGTGGGAAGGGCCGGTATAAGTGACATTCTGGCCTACGGCGCTGTATTCCAGGCAAAGGCTTTCAAGGAGAGAGCTAAGATCTGCATTTTCCGCGCGCTCGGCTTCTGTCTGTTCCTTCAGAAAATAGAGTGCTCCATTCAGCATTTTTTTCATGAGTGTGAGGTCATGATGCATGGCTTCGGGAGAGGCTTCTTCTCCGCCCAGCTCCAGACGCATGAAAAGGCGCGTAAGGGGGGTGCGAAGATCGTGCCCTATGGCCATGAGCATGCGTGTCCGCTCGTCCACTGACGCGGCAATGCGCGCCTGCATGCGGTTGAAGGCATGTGTCAGGCGTCTGACCTCTGTTGGGCCTTGTATGGGTATGGGGGCGGGCGAAATATCATAGCCAAAAGCATCTGCGCTGGCTGCAATGTTCCGTAACGGGCGGCTGATATGCCAGATACTCCAGAACGTAAGGGGCAGGATGATGGCCAGAAGAGAGAGCAGGGAAATGGTGAGCGGCATGGTCAGCCGCATGATGTGATGGAAATGGAGCGGTGGGTGGTCGTAAACACGAACGCTGATGTTATCCCGAGGGAGCGAGATGTAAGTGAATGGGTTGCCTCTTGTGTCAGGTGCGCAGTTTTTGGTCTCGATATCCCGTTCGTACAGGTTGAGCCGTAGAACAAGGATCCGTTTCATGGAGTTTGTGATCGGGTTTGGAGGGAATTCCCGGCACAGGAACGGTTGCCCGATAACGAACGTAATGTCGGCGTTTGAGATATTTTTTGCAATGCGGGCACGGTTTTCCGGCGGGGCCGCCTGCAAGGCTTGAATTCCCGTTTCTATGGCGAGGGCATTTGTCCATGGACCATGAGGAAGGGGAGGGATATCAGGCCGAAAGAGAAAAAGCAGAAATGAAGTGATGCTCAGGGTAATGAACATGCTGAGCGAAACCAGCATGACCATCTGGCCATAGATGGAACGAGGGTAAAACCTCAGGCGTAGCTTCATGATCTGATGGTGTCGGGATCAAAAATATATCCATCTCCGCGGATGGTGCGAATGAGTTCAAGCTGACGGCCCTGATGAGACAATTTGCGCCGTAGCCGACTGATCAGAAGATCGATAGCGCGTGAATCCACGTTTTTTTCTTCTCCATGCATACGGGCAAGGAGCTCCTCACGCGGGAAGACGCGTTGTACATTCTGGCAGAAAATGAGCAAGAGATCGGTTTCTGAGCCGGTAAGGGCAATGCGGATGCCTGTTTGAGCGTATAGAGCGCGCTTGGCAGGTTCAAACAGCCAGTTATCAAAGCGATACTGGAGCGTCTGGTCTGCGGCCGGGAGTGTAACAGGGGAGGTTGTGCGCCGCAGAACAGCGCGTATCCGTGCCCCTAGTTCTTCCAGATCAAACGGCTTGGAAATATAATCGTCCGCGCCAAGGTCGAGCCCGGAGATACGGTCCCGGAGGTCATTCAGGGCACTAAGCATGACAATGCGGGTGTCAGAAAACTGGCGCAGGTGGCGGCAGATGGTCTGTCCGTCTTCCTGTGGTAGCATGAGATCCAGAAGTGTCAGGTCTACGGGGGCGTTCTGTTGAACAGCCATCACCTCGGCCAAGGTGACGGCGGTCGAAACCTGATAGCCTAAACGCTTGAGGTAGCGCTGGAGCAGGCCGCAGATTTCTGGGTCATCTTCCACAACCAGAATGTGCGGGATCTCGGCCTCAAGTGCAGGTGTCTGTTTCTCGGATTCACACGAGGAGGAGGATGGAGGATTATGTGCGGACAACGTGCTCTCCCTATCATCTGGCCACTGATGACTGGGGCTCAGGAATGGTCTGATGAAAACGCGCAGAAGACATCATTCCAAGGGGATCCCGTGGGTTGGTTGCCTGATTGTATTGCGTGAGGTGTTCAGAACACCAGATATATTACAAGAGCCTGATTGATCCCTCCAACCATAAAGACAAAAAGTTCTATGATGAAGGGGAGGGATGCTTTTGTGTCAAAGCTGAAAAACAGGGAAAGCAAATGGGGTATAAAAATGACGTAGAGGCATCGCCTGACCGATAAGGAACTCATCATGTAAGATGGTGTCAGATCTTAACATCTGAAACGTCTTATGAGGCAGCGATTATATTGTATGGGAGTGATTGGCTGGGAGACCTGGATTCGAACCAGGGCTGACCGGGTCAGAGCCGGTAGTTCTACCGCTAAACTATCTCCCAGCAAGGAGATTTCTGGAAACCGTTAGCGTCGGCTTCCGCGTCGGTGAGGCTCTCCTACCACCGGGAAATGGGGCGTGCAAGAGGGAATGCAAAAAGAATTCTGATTTTGATGCATATTTGTCTTGCTCCTTCGGCGTCACTCCCCAAAAATAGATCTTAACATTGTAACAACCTTTTAACTGATAGGACCGGACAGATGGATCACATCCCCCCCTGGGCCGGCCGCCCGGGCAGACCTGTCTTCGCTTCTTCTTATCCTCGGCATAATGAGGACGATCTTTTTGCGGCCCTTGATCTGGGAACCAACAACTGCCGCCTGATGGTGGCGGCCCAGACATCTGGTGGTTTTCGGGTAGTGGACAGCTATAGCCGTATGGTGAAGCTTGGCGAAGGCCTGCATCATACAGGCCGGCTGGCCGAGACTGCCATGGAACGAACGATGGATGCACTGCGCACCTGTGCGGACCGTGTAGGGCGGCGGCAACTGAAGGATATTCGGGCGGTGGCAACGGAAGCCTGCCGCCGGGCGGAAAATGGCTCGGTTTTTCTGGATCGCGTGCGAGCCGAAACCGGATTTGACATCAGAATCATTTCCGGGCGGGAGGAGGCGTGCCTGGCAGTGGAGAGCTGCGCCAACCTCATTCATAATCCACGGTTTGGCCCGCCGCGTAATCGTGCGTTGCTGTTCGATATTGGTGGAGGGTCGACCGAAATTGCGTGGGTGAGGGTTGATCCTTTCCGGCAGGCGCAGGAACTGATCGGGTATCTGAGCCTGCCGATTGGCGTTATTACGCTCTCCGAGCAGTTTGGTCCGGGCAGCAGCCATGATGCTGGCTGTTATAAGGAGATGGTCGCCTATATTCGGCAGTCCTTGCAGCATTTTGAAAGCGTGCATCGTATCGGGCCGGAAATCAGGCGGCGGCAGACGCGTTTTATCGGCACGAGTGGCACCGTGACGACGTTGGCCAGCCTTGTGCTCAATCTGCCACGCTATGCGCGTGCGGCTGTTGATGGCTCGCTACTGCCCTCCGCCAGTGCGCGGCGCGCTGTGCGGATGCTGCAAAAAATGGGCGTGCACGGGATTGAAAAGCATCCGTGCATCGGGCCGGACCGGGCGTTGTTTGTGCTGCCGGGCTGTGCCATTTTTGAGGCCATTCACGAGACGTGGCCTATTGAAGATATCATTGTGGCTGATCGTGGGTTAAGAGACGGCATGGTTCTGCGTATGATCCGGAAGGCTGGGCTGCCACCACGGCGGTACCAGCGTTCTCCCATGCTTGGCCCCATACCTTTTCAGCACTCTATCCAAGCGACAGGATCATGAGCGAGCATAAACCCGGCGGTGGCCGGACCAACCAGCCATTGCGTGTACCTGGTCGTGCGCGCAAAAGCAGCGCTACTCCCGGCGTTGGCATAAGCCAGGACGATTCAGATGCGCCGCGTACGCTGCGCACAAAGGCTGTTTCCCTCCGCACGGCGCGTGGGCGTACCACTGCGCAGCAGCGCTGGCTGGCGCGGCAGTTGAATGATCCGTATGTGCAGGCTGCGCATAAGCAGGGATGGCGCTCACGCGCGGCGTTCAAGCTGATTGAACTGGATGATCGCTTTCATCTCATCAAACCCGGTATGCGGGTTGTTGATCTGGGGGCGGCACCCGGTGGATGGACACAGGTAATTGTCAAACGCGGAGCGGAGCGGGTGGTCGGGGTGGATCTTCTGCCAGTTGATCCTGTGGCCGGGGCGGAAATTATTGAAGGTGACTTTACCGATCCGACAATGGCCGAACGCTTGACATCCCTGCTGGATGGCAAGGCTGATCTGGTGCTGTCTGATATGGCCCCCAACACAACGGGGCACGGACCGACAGACCATATGCGGATTATTGGTCTGGCGCAGGAAGCCTTGTATTTCGCCTTTGAAATTCTGGCGGAGGGCGGTGGCTTTGTTGCCAAGGTCTTTCAGGGCGGGTCAGAGAAAGAGATGCTTGATACGCTCAAGCAGGCTTTTACGCAGGTGCGTCATGCCAAGCCGCCAGCAAGCCGTAAGGATTCAAGTGAACTGTACGTGGTTGCAACCGGTTTTCGGCCAGAACGTTTGAAAGCGGCTGTCTCGGGGTAACCTGTCTGTAATGGTGCATCTGGCTGTGCTTTGTTAGGTAAGGCGCGCCAGATGAACTGTCTGAAAATGTCCTGCGATTAAAAAAGAGGGCAGAGTTTTTTTAAGAACAGTATTTTTATCTGTCTTTTCTATTTGAAGTAAAAAGGCAGAGCGATCTTTGGTTCCAAAAACTCATTCGCGCGCTTGAGCGCCAAGGCAGATAATGAACATTTCCCTGTGAGCGGGAACGGGTGGATATTGATCTAGTTTAATAGGAAATATATCTAACCAGATAGTGCATTTTTCTTTGGATGAAGAAGGAGGCTTGGCTCTCAGGCTGCTTGCCAGACGGAGTCAAGGCTCCATGCCGAGGCGTATGCACGCTTTTACTTTTCCTGATGAGACCGCCATTTAGAGGCTTTGATCAAAGGACAGTGTCGGGAAAATTTTCAAAAATAATAACTTCTGCAAAAGGAAGAAAAGAGTATGCATCCTCACGAAAAACGTGCGTTTGGCCGTAGTGGGCTGGATGTAACAGCATTTGCTTTCGGGACAGCACCTCTCGGTAACTTCGCCCAGGAAGTAGGCGAGGAAAGCGCCCAGGCCATGATAGAGCGGGCGTGGAATGCAGGTGTGCGATTTTACGATACATCCCCCATGTATGGGCATGGGTTGGCGGAACTGAGGCTGGGACAAGCCCTGCGTTGGAAAAACAGGGATGATTTTATACTGTCCTCCAAAGTCGGACGACGGCTTTCAGCCGCCAAGCGGGCGGAGATTGAGTTTTTTCCGTGGAAAAATGCAGCCCCCAACAAAATGACGTTTGATTACACCTACGATGGCACCATGCGTTCCATTGAAGATTCCTTGCAGCGGCTGGCGCTGGAACGGATTGATGTCGTTTTTATTCACGATATCGATCGTTTTACTCAGGGAGAGGCTCAACCAGAGGTTTTCCGGACCGCAATGGAAGGAAGCTGGAAGGCCCTGGAACAATTACGGTCAGAAGGTGTGGTCAAGGCGATCGGAGTTGGGGTGAATGAGTGGGAGGTTTGCCTCGAGGCGCTTAAACAGCGGGATTTTGACTGCTTTCTACTGGGTGGCCGTTACACTTTGCTGGAACAGGATGCTCTGGAGGAATTCTTGCCTCTGTGCGAGGAACGGGATGTAGCCGTGCTGGTTGGAGGTGGTTTCAATTCCGGTATTCTGGCAAAAGGTGCGGTAGAGGGCGCTAAATATAATTACGCCCCAGCACCCAAACATATTCTGGAGCGTGTCGCCAGAATAGAGGCGGTGTGTCGGGATCATAGCGTGCCGCTGCCCGCAGCGGCCTTGCAGTTTGTTGTTGCGCATCCTGCTGTTCCCACTTTCTGCGCCGGGACCAGCACTTTGGCGCAACTTGAGCAAAACCTTGAATGGTTCAGCTTCCCTATTCCGGCTGCTTTCTGGGCAGATTTGAAGAAACAACGGCTTTTGCGGGAAGATGCGCCTGTGCCGGTGTAGAACCGCAAAGAGTATCCGGCCAGAAAATGTCGTCACATCGCGGATTGCCAGGCAAGCCTGTTTGCTTGCTGATATCGGAAGGTGGCTGGTATCATGATGAAGAAACAGGACGCGTTAAGGAAAAAACGGTGGACGAACTTTTCTGGCAGAAAAAATGGGAACAGAACCAGATAGGATTTCATGAGCCAACGCCGCATTCATTTCTTGTTCAATATTTCTCATTTCTGCATTTGAAGAAAGGCGCGTGCGTTTTTGTTCCTTTGTGCGGGAAAAGCCTGGATATCCATTGGTTGCTCATTCAGGGTATGACGGTAGTGGGCGTGGAACTGAGCCGTATTGCCGTTGAAAGTCTGTTTCAGGAACTGGGTTATACGCCGTGCGTGACAGAGTGGGATGGTGGCGTAACTTTTGAAGCCGGTAAGCTCCGGGTTTATGTAGGGAATGTTTTTGATCTCACGGCACAGGAACTCGGGGGCGTCAGTGCGGTATATGATCGGGCGGCCCTGATCGCATTACCTGAAGCTACGCGCCATAAGTATGCAGCCCACATTGTTTCCATCACTCAAGCGGCTCCTCAACTGCTGATTACTCTGGATTACGAGCAGGCGGCTCTGAAGGGGCCTCCTTTTTCTGTGGGGGAGGAGGAAGTGCGGCAGCTTTACGCAGCTTCTTATGAGCTTGAAATTCTGGAACGCGAAGACGTTGAGGGCGGCCTGAAGGGTGTTTGCCCGGCGGTGGAAATGATCTGGCACCTTAAACCCCTTTCAAAATAAGCTTTGAAAGGGGAAGGGAAGGGAACATGTTCCCTCAATTCTTCCTTCCTAAATGATGTCTCCGGGTTAGGGGAGGCGAGAGAGGCCTTCCAGAATGAGGGACCATAGGCCTGCATCATCCACCGAGCGAAGGAAAGTGGCGTTGGCGGGGCGCTCTGTCACCTGCCACCAATCTACAACTGTTGCGCCCAGCGTCAGCGGGCTTGCAACTTCTACCTCTACGTTGACCTTTTTGCCTGCAAAGAGATGGGGAGCCAGCACGTACCCTACCGTGCAGGGATCATGCAGCGGGGCACCCGGCCAGCCATATTTGTTCAGGTCAAAGCGCGCGGAGAAATTCAGCATGGCATGGGCCGCTCTGGCGCATTGGCCTGTGAGGGAGGCCAGCGCTTCCAGTCGATCAGGTGTGATCAGAAAACTGTGGGTGATATCCAGCGGCACAAGAGTGAGCGGCAAACCGCTATTCAGCACGATGGCCGCAGCATCAGGGTCTGCAAAGGCGTTGAATTCGGCTGCCGGTGTAATGTTGCCTGTCTCAGACCAGGCACCGCCCATTGCAACAACCTGCTTCAGCCGCCCCACTGTTTCTGGTGCCTGAATCAGGGCTGTAGCCAGATTGGTCATGGGGCCAATGGTGACAAGGGTAATGCTGTTGGCCGGATGAGCGGCGAGTGTTTCCAGAAGAAACGTTACGCCGTGCTGCTTTTCTGGCTCATGGCGCGGAGTGGGGAGATCAGGGCCGTCCATCCCGGTCTGACCATGCACGTGTGCGGCCGTAATGGGGGCGCGACGGATAGGGCGCGGGCAGCCTTTGTAAACCTTGATATCCTGCCGTTTGGTGAGTTCAAGGATTTTGCAGGCATTTTCGGCGGTCTGTTCTACAGAGACATTTCCGGCTGCGGCAATAATGCCCAGCAGGTCAATCTGTGGGGATGCCAGAGCCAGCATGATGGCAATGGCATCATCCTGTCCGGGGTCTGTATCAATAATAAGTTTCTGCCGGTCCAAAACTGTCTCCGTCTCTGGTGCTGGCGTATGGTCTTACAAGAGAATAATGCCTGCAATAGCGGCGCTCATGAAATTGGACAACATGCCCGCCAGTACGGCGCGTGCGCTGATACGCGCCAGTTCCGCGCGCCTTTCCGGGCACTGGCTACCAAACGCTGCTACAAGAATGCCAATGGAGCTCAAGTTGGCAAAACCGCAGAGCGCGAAGGCGGCAATAGCCCCGCTGCGTGCTGAGAGAGCCCCGTTCTGGAGCGAAGGACCAAGATGCAGGTAAGCAACAAATTCGTTGATGACCAGCTTCAGCCCCAGAACGGAGCCCACAATACTGCATTCACCTGCCGGAACGCCCAGAAGCCACGCTATGGGGGAGAACAGCAAGCCAAACAGATATTCCAGAGACAGAAAAGGCATATGGATCAACGGCCCCAAAGCCTGAAATCCGCTGTTAACCAGGGCAATCAGCCCGATGAAGGCAACCAGTGTGGCCGCCACAGCCACTGCTGTTTTGGTGCCTTTTAATGCGCCTTCGGTAATGGTTTCAAAAAAAGCGTGATTATAGGATGAAGGCCCGGCGGCGAGCGTATCAACCGGGCTGCCGGCTGCGCGTGGGGCCAGAATTTTTGCGAACATCATCCCACCGGGAATGGCCATGAAGGAGGCTGCCACCAGATAATGAGCAGGCACGCCTAAGCCCACATATCCAACCAGCGTTGCTCCTGACACTGATGCCGCCCCGCTGCACAGTACGCTGAAAAGTTCGGTCGGGGCCATGGTGCGCAGATAAGGCCCTAAGGCAACCGGCAGCTCACTTTGGCCAATAAATATAGTGATAACCGCACCAAATGATTCAACGGGCGAGGTGCCAAGGGCCTTTTGCAATACTTTTCCGGTTGCGCGGGCAAAGATCTGCATGGCCCCCACATGAAACAGGATAGCGATCAGGGCGCTGACATAAACAAGGGAGGGCAGCACCCTGAAGGCAAACACAAAGCCATCATGTGGGAAGACGGTGTCCATTTTGTCACTGGCCAGTGCGCCAAAAAGGAACCGGGCTCCTTCATCGCCGCAGGCAAGGATGCTGGTGACAAAGCGGGAAAGAGCCCACAAAATCTGCTGGCCTACAGGCACGCGCAGAACCAGCAGGCCGATAGCCACCTGAGCCAGCAGGCAGCTCAGAACGGTGCGGAGATTGATATTTTTACGGTCTGTTGAAAAAAGGACCGCAATGCCCAGAAGCAGGAGAATACCGAGACATCCACGACTATGCATTGAATGGTCCTTATCTCAGTGGCTGTGCTGACACACATCCTGACCAGATGGTTACAGAAAGACGGGCCTGTTCTGCGTAAGTGCTGCGGCTGTCTACAAGTGTGATCCGTCAGTTGCCCCATTGGGGAACAAGGAAGCGCGCAGGGCAGTTGTCCTGAACCTGAGGGCTGCTCATGAACGCATTGGTTTTGGGAAAACTGGAAAGAGAATCGGGTTTGAGCGTAAACCAGATCTGGGCGAGTGCGGATTGCCCTTGAGGCGTCTTGTTGCACTGAAACTGCACGCCCCGTTCGGGCAGGGGGCCTGTGTCAGTTTCAATCTGTCTGGTCAGGTCGGCCTTCTCGATAACCATTCCTGACTCAGCGGTCAGATGGCGGGCGGAGGGAAGCTGTTCAAAACGATCTCGCAGTTGGGACGCAACCGAGAAAAACTGCTCTCCATCCATACCGAAGCAATGCACATGCTTGCTGTATTCATGCGCCACAAGATCAGAATGTGTATGGGCAACGACCTCAGACAGACGGTGAGACAACGCCTTGGAGAAAGTGGGAGGCGGAGAGGCCGCATCGCCCTCATACAGGCCGCATCCTTTGCGCCACCAGGTGGTCACCGGAACCTGTGCCTTTATCAGGTCAGACGGGCGGGAGGCCCAAAGCCCATGCAGCCCGATGAGAGGGGCTTTGGGCTGATCTGCCTGACAGCTAGAGCCCTCTGGTCCGGTGCAGAAGCCCGGCTGCCATGTCAGGGCAAGGGTATAATGCCCAAAATCTCCATGTTGGGGGGCAGCAAGAGAGAGCGTCGTTGTTGTGGCAGGGGGAGGAGCGGGCGGATGATGCGCACATCCGGACATCAGGACGCAGGCGGCCATGACGCCGGAGAAAAGAAACTGTACTGCCCGCATTCCCTGTTTGATCCTTGCTCTGACGGGTTAAAGAAAAACACTCTACCCTGCTGATGGGCAAGATTATGCTTCTTGCTTACATCTTGTGTGGTGTCTATGGTTTTCTATAACGAACTCGTATTGTTTATAACACATTTCATAACAGCATGCGGCGGCCGGAAAAGCAGGGCGCGCCGGATGAAACACGGAAGACCTTATGACCGAGAGTGCGGCTTACCCCAAGGTTTACCTTGGCGGAGACCTTGTTTTCAGAAAAGACGCTCAACAGCTTTTTAAAGCGTTCAAGGAGGCCTGTCTGGCAGTACGCCTGCATGGTGTATCGCCCTTTGACGGGCAGGATGAGGTAGAAGCGTTGCCACCGGGAAAGGAAACCAGCCTGCTGATAGCGCGGCTGGACCGTGGTCTGATGGATGAGTGTGCTGCCGCATTGTTCTGCATTGATCCGTTTCGCCGTGCTGCGGATATGGACCCCGGCACCGCGGTGGAAATTGGCTATATGGCGGCTCAGAACAAGCCAATGGCCGGCTATACGGTGGATGGTCGCTCTTACCACCAGAAGGTACAGAGCTATTTTGAACAGGCATGGCATACGCCACTGACGGAAGAAAAACCCCAAACTGGCGGCAGGGTACGCTGGTTGGATGCAGATGCCATGATCGTGCATTCAGAAGGACTGTTGCAAAATGCCATGGTGGAAGGGTTTATCCGGCAGGCTGGTGGGGATATTGCCGTAGCGGATGATATCCTGACGGCTTTCCGTGCGGCAGCCTCTGATCTGGCTGGCCTGATTTATGGAGCTTCTGGCCAGGAAGGGGCGTCCCATGGATGATAAAATGACTGCGACATTGACGCAGAAAGCCTTGGCAGCACGCAATAATGCTTACGCGCCTTATTCCCGGTTTCATGTTGGCGCGGCATTGATCACGGAAGACGGACAGGTGTTTTCCGGGTGCAATGTTGAAAACGCAGCCTATCCGGAGGGTGTGTGTGCCGAAGCTGGCGCTATTTCCGCCATGGTGGCTGCCGGTGGGTCTCGCAAAATCGCAAGCATCATGGTGGCGGGTAAAGGCCCTGCGCCATGTTTGCCCTGTGGTGGCTGCCGCCAGAAAATCCGCGAATTTGCAACTGCCAGAACATGTGTGTTGGTGGTGGATGAAGATGGTGCGTTGCTGTTCAAAGATGAACTGCATGCGCTTCTGCCATCGTCTTTTGGTCCTGAAAATCTTGAAACTGGCACGGAAGGGAAACCGGCGTGATGAGCATGAGTGGTTTTACCCGTTTTGCGCGGCGGTGTGTTCTGATGGCCGGGCTGTTGGGCGTTTCTGTTCCCGTGATGGCGCATGCAGAAGCAGACCGGATGGTCATCTTTGATGATGACGGTTTTGCTCTGGCCCAATGGATGGTGCTCAAAGCACCTCATGTCAAAGTTATGGGGTTTGCCACCGTCAGCGGGGATTTCTGGCAGAAAGAGGCAACCGCCTATGCCCTGCGCGGATTGGAAATTGCAGGCCGCACGGATGTGCCTGTGGTGCAGGGTGCCACCTATCCGCTCATGAATTCTGAAAAGCTGACGGACCGTTGGGAAGCCCTTTACGGCAAGCTGGTGTGGAAAGGGGCATGGATGAAAAAATGGGTGGAAAACACCACCCAGGCTCTGCCACCGTATCATCCGGCTGATGTCGTGCCTGATCTGCCGTGGGGAAACCCCAAACTCAAACCTTCGCCTGAAAATGCGGCCATGTTCATGATCCGCATGGTGCATCAGTATCCGGGCCAGATCAGTATTATTGAATGCGGCCCCATGACCAATCTGGCTCTGGCGCAGAAGTTGGACCCGGAATTTGCCAGTCTTGCCAAGGAACTGGTTTACATGGGGGGAAGTCTGAACCCGCGCCAGAAGCTGACCAGCGCGGCGTCAGCCCAGTTTGCACGGGAATTTGGCAATTCGCCGCGCCGGGAGTTCAATATCCGGTTTGATCCGGAAGCTGCGTCCATCACCATGCATGCGCCGTGGAAGCGGATTGTCATGGTGCCGGTGGACCCATCTACCGAGACAGAAATGTCTGCTGAATTTGTCAAAGACATTGCATCCGCAGATACGCCGATTGCGCGTATTGTGAAGCGTTCTGCCAACAACTTCCCTCTGTGGGATGAAATTGCAGCCGCTGTCTGGCTGGACCCAAGCCTTATCCGTTCCAGCACAGACCTATATGTGGACGTGAACACCATGTTCAGTGCGCAATATGGAGATATCCTTTCCTGGACGGAGGGGTATCAGCCGGATGTGGGCGAACAGAAAGAGAAAGTGGTGCTGACTGTTGATGTGCCGCGCATGAAGGCTCTGATCAAGGACCTGATTTCCAAGCCCTGAAGTTGAAGAGGGCACAGTCTCATGAGCGTCTCCTGCCTGCCTTGCCATTGAATGTCGGCAGGCAGGAGACGCCGCGTTTCTTAGTCGTGTTTGCGTCTGCGATTGCGAGAGTAGTGTTGCCTGATCCCTTACCTGTGAAGGTCTTTGGGGTCTGACTGATACGCAGCGCGGGATATCTTGCGTGTTAATGCCACGTAAGAAGATTTTTCCCACTCAGACTGCTATTCTACCCTGCGTGATGATCCGTTTTCTTTTCTCTCGCCAGATCTGTCTGGTGGCCAGTCTGCTGATGTGGCCTCCGTTGTTCGCGCGCGCGGAAGACGGGGTAAGCCGCAGTGAAGTCTATAAAAACGTTGCCAGGCTGGCCGCTGTAGGAGACAAGCTGTTTCATGATCCGCGCCTGTCTGCTTCTGGCGCGTTATCCTGCGCCAGTTGCCATAGCGAGCACGCCGCTTTTGCGCCTGATAATGCGCTTTCTGTGCAGTATGGCGGTGTGGATATGGCGCAGCGCGGACACCGGGCGGTACCGTCTCTCAAATATTTAGAAAATGTCCCGCAATTTACAGAACATTTTTTTGACTCCGAAGATGAAGCGGATGAAAGCATTGATAACGGCCCCACAGGCGGCCTGACATGGGACGGACGTGCCAACACGTTAGCTGAACAGGCCGCTATTCCGTTGCTGGCTCCTTTTGAAATGGGCCGACAAACACCACAGGAGGTTGTTCACCGCGCCGTTCGTGCAGGTTACGGAGACACGTTGAAAGAATTGGGGCCTTATCTGCACACCAAAAACCTCTTTGTGGTCATAACCAAGGCGCTTGAAGCTTATCAGCAGGATTGGCGGCGCTTTTACCCATATTCCAGCAAATATGATGCCTATCTGGCAGGAAAAGCCACACTTTCTCCTCAGGAGCAGTTGGGGTTGAAGGTGTTTGAAGATCCCGAGAAAGGGAACTGTGCGTCCTGCCACAAAAGTCAGCCCGGTTATGACGGTACGCCACCGCAATTTACGGATTATGGCATGATTGCCGTAGGTGTGCCGCGGAACAGGGCTTTGCCGTTCAACAGGAATCCGAACGCGTTTGATCTGGGGCTGTGCGGGCCCGATCGCACGGATCTGAAGCAGCATGCAGACTATTGTGGGTTGTTCCGCACACCATCATTACGGAATGTAGCGACACGGCACGCATTTTTCCATAATGGCTTTTATCATTCCCTGCGTGATGCCGTGGCTTTTTATGTATTGAGAGACACGCACCCGGAACAGATTTACCCCGTGGGGAAAGATGGAAAAATTCTGAAATATGATGATCTGCCTGAGCGCTATCAGGAGAATATCAATATGGACCCACCGTTTGGGCCTCAGCCAGGCAACAGGCCTGTTCTCTCTGACAATGAGATCGACGCGATTGTGGCCTTCCTTAATACTCTGACCGATGGATATTCGGCCACGCAGGCGTCTGACGCCACACAATAAGGTGGCGCCAGGAAGGAGAGGGGTGTCAGGGAGTTTGGTGAGGGAGGAGCAAGGCTCCCGTCAGGTCTCCGAGTGGCTTGCCTGTGCTGGCCTGAATCGCTTTATCTCGGCCAGACAAGCCATCAAGGGGACGCAGGTCATAGCGCTCGGTCAGAAACTTGATGATGGAGGTGGTGTCCTGCACCGTTTTATCCACGTAATGCTGACGGGCGAATGGAGAGATAATGATAGCGGGAATACGCGAGCCAGGCCCCCAACGGTCTCCCTGAGGAGGGGCGACATGGTCCCATAGGCCACCGTTTTCGTCATAAGTGACAATAACCAGCATATGCGGCCACTGCGGGCTTTTTTCCAGATGGCTGACGAGATCTGCAATATGGCTATCACCGGATTCAATGTCTGCGTAGCCTGAATGTTCGTTCAGATTGCCCTGAGGCTTATAGAACGAGACCTGCGGAAGTTTGCCGCTATCAATAATGTCCTTGAAGCGTGCTCCGTTCAGACCACCATCCTGCAAATGCTCCTGCCGAGCGGCCTTCCCTGGAGCATAATTGACGTAATAGTTGTAAGGTTGATGGTGGTATTGAAAATCAGGCATAGGGTAGGCGTTGCCGTGATCCTGCACATGCTGCCATGCCCCGGAAAACCAAGCCCAGCTAATGTTTTTTTCGCTCAGTCTATCGCCGATGGTGGGGGTGGTCTGTGGTGGCAGAGTAGTGGGGCGGGTGGGGTCGGCAAAGCGCGGGTCCTGCCCCTCAGCGGGTTTGTTGCCACTGGGTTGATAAGGGGGCTGCATGGTGTTGACCGCATGGAAGTCAGGCGTAAGATTTCCATCACGCACAAATTTGGGAACCCCTTCAAGGGCTGAGTGGGGAGAGTTGGGGGCCACAACCAGCGCGGTGCCTGTTTTGTCCGCCATCACAATGGAGGGATGGGCAGGGCTTGTGTCTGCAGCCGGATAATAGGGGGCGCACGCACAGGCCAGCCATTGGTGGTTTAGAAAGGAACTGCCGAAAGTCCCCATGAAGAAATGATCTGCCATGGTGTATTTTTCAGCAATTTTCCACATTTTCATGTGACTGCCGTTCCAGTACCCCATGGGCATGGCACCCGTATCAGCCCACGCAACAAACATGTCATTCTTACCATGGTTGATCTGCATCTGGTTTTGATAAAACCGGTGCCATAGATCATGCGTCAGCGTGTTCAGGGGCACATTGAAGCCCTTTGGATCATCAACAGCAAAAGGCTTATTGGGGAGGTGCTCCGTCATGGCTTGGGTGATGGGGTTAGGAATACCCCGTCCGGTCAGGCCGCCCCAGACTGGGGGCAGTTCTTTTAGAACCGTTCCGTCCCGGTCTTTCTGCACATATGCATCGGCCGGGATTGTGGCGGAGGTATCAGCCCCCGGAAAGCCCCGGTAAAGGTTATCAAATGAACGGTTTTCCGCAAAAATGACCACAACGGTCTGAATGGCGGATAGATCCGGTTTCTGCTGGGCCGTTTGCGCTTGTGCCGCAAGCGGCAGGGACGCCGAAAGGCTGATCCCGACCATGGACAGAGCAGAGTGCAAGAAGAGGATCGTTTTACGCGGACGATAGGACGAATATCGGGACGAAAAGAGAAAACGCATACCTATCTCTTGCTCTGGGGAATGACAGATATGCATCTTTTCATATCTGCCAAAAGAGTTCAATTTTCAATCGGAAGGACCACACTGTGGCCCGTCATGCTCCAAGGGCGATTGTTCACGCCAGAAGCGTCTGTACGTCCTCCCATGTGGGAGCTGCGTCGGCAGCTCCTTTGCGGGTGGTCGCCAGAGCGCCACAGGCCGATGCAAAACGAACGGCCTGCGGGAACGGGAGGTCTTTGCTGAGTGCGACCGCCAACCCGGCATTAAAACAATCGCCTGCGGCAACGGTATCAATGGGTATGACTTTGAAAGGAGGGATAAAGCCTTCTTGTGTGCCGTCATGCCAGTACGTGCCGCGTCCTCCCATTTTGATAACAATGGCACGTGCTCCTTTGCTGAGGAGGATTTGCGCAGCTTGGGCAGCTTGCTCAGCGGTTTCAGGCTGAATACCGGTCAGGAGCGCTGTTTCTGTTTCATTCGGGGTCAGGATATCTACGTTCTGCCATAGGGAAGTAGGGAGCATTTCAGTTGGCACAGGGGCAGGGTCAAGAATGACAAGCCCGCCAGTTTGTCGGGTTTGTGCTGCGGCGGCGGCAACACTGGCGAGCGGGCATTCCAGCTGCAGAAGCAGAATGCGGGCACGTTTCAGCCAGTCTGCGTTTTTTTCAACATCCACCTCATTGACAGCCATATTTGCCGCACCAACTACGGTAATGCAGTTTTCACCGTTACGATCGACCGTGATCAGGGCGATGCCGGTTGGATGATCTGGATCACAATAAACAGGTGTTGTCTCAACCCCAAAAGCACGGAGAGCGTCTCGTGCGAAGGTACCAAAATGATCTGATCCCACCCGTGCCGCCAGCGCCACCTGTGTTGGCAGGCTCTGGCAAAGGCGGGCGGCTGCGGCGGCCTGGTTGGCTCCTTTCCCTCCCAGCCCAACAGCATAATTGGACGCATGCAGGGTTTCTCCTGCCTTGGGAAATGTGTCGACACGTACAGTCAGATCAATATTGACGCTGCCGAAGGACAGAATCAGAGGTGTCGTATCAGACATACAAAGCAAGTTCCTACAAATGAAAGCAGACTTGAAGAGCCTGCACTGAGAGAAGGCCAGAGGAATTATATATATATAAGGGAGGACTCATATAGAAGGTTGATGAGTCCGAGAGCGATATATCGTGTGCTATCAATATGAAATTATAATTTAAGAATGAGATGCGTTTTTAAAAAGATTGAAGCAAAGACATATTACTAAAAATTATATGACAGAACAAAACCGAAAGATAAAAATTGCTTTGAATTTTCTAACGTTAGAATCGTATAAAACGATAAAAGCTTCCAAAAATTAAATAAAAATCCATAATAAAATTATAAAGAAAGAAAAGATTTTGCCGCGGGTGGTAGAGGAAAAAATTTAATTTTTGTAACTTAAGCTCATTTTTTGTATCTGGTCAGGAAATTAAAAATAGTTAGGTCCTTTTTTAACAGGGAATAAATTACAATTTCAAAAGTTTCATTGCTTGGTCTTGTCAAAATTAAATTTGTAATACATTTGATTGCACTCCCGCTGTTGGTAGAAGGATGTGCATCTCTGGTTCTGATTTTGGGGGCTTTTGGGCCCTGAATCGTGGTGCGCGTCTTCGCGCGGCAAACAGGAAACGTTTTACATTATAACACACACGCACGCGCCCTTTGTCGTTCATTGTGTTATGGAAAGGATAAATGGCTTTTCTTCCTAAACGCCCAGAAGAAGGTGATTGTTTGAAAGGCGCATTCAAGCAGGAACCCCGTCACACTTCGCAAGGTGCGGGGCAGGGCGATAATCGCCTGTCTGTGCCTGAAGCAAGCCTCCTGGAAGGAACTTGTCTCCATACACCCGCTGGCAAAGCCAAAGTGGAAACTCTGTCTCCGGGCCATGCCGTGCTGGGCTATGCCGATGGTCAGGAAACCCCTCACCACGTCTCTCAGGTAAGAGTGGCCTACGGCATGACGTTGCCTGGTCTGCCTGATGATGAAGCCGGCTATCCCATCCGTATCTTGAAGGACGCCATTGCAGATGGTGTGCCAGCGCGCGATGTGGTTCTGACGCCTGACCATTGCCTGTTTTTTGAAGACAAATTTGTGCCGCTGTGTCTGTTGGTGAACAGACTTTCGATTTTTTATGATCGTACGTTTACCGCTTACAAGGCTTATCCCGTTCAGACTGATCCGCATGCCGTGCTGATTGCGGAAAATCTACTGATTGCCAGTGCGCTGCCTCCATGCCCGGAAGACAGCCATTGGCATACACGCACCCATATGCCGGTGGTGACAGACAGAATAGTAGTCGAAGGGCTATACCATCGCCTTAAATCCCGTGCGGAAGTGGGTGGTCTGGAAAGCCCATTTTACCTTCCTGAAGTGACGGATGACCATGACCTGCAACTGGTCACAGAAAATGGTCAGTTTATCCGAAAAGCGATGGAAAAAGACAACGTAGCCGTTTTTATGCTCCCGCCCGATGTGCATGAGGTGCATCTTTCTTCCCGCGCAAGCCGGCCGGTAGATGTTATTGGCCCTTATGTGCAGGACAAGCGCTATCTTGGGGTGCATGTGGGCGATATCACGCTTGTTGATTCCCGGAAACGGAAAAAGGTGATGACACATATCAAGGAGGATCTCCTTGGGTGGCATCCGCCTGAAGAAGACGGAGGCCGGTGGACCAACGGGCATGCGCATCTGCCAATACGGCGTGATGCAAAGCGTGGGCCAGGAATGTTGGGAGTGCAAATTCTGACAACCATTCCTTATCTGGTGACAGATTATCATGGGCCCCGGCGGCACCGTCACAGATAATCGCTTTCTGGTTGTTTTCTGTGCCATCAGAAAGGACCGGGAGTGCAGGAAACTGACTTTTTTGACCAGTCAAGTACTATGGAGCCCCGCAGTTCAGGTACGGTCAGGCCGCGTATAATTTTTAGAGGCCATTTCAGAAATCAGGTGTTGCCTCCGGCATGAGATTTCTGAAATGGTCTTTAAAAACAAGACTAAGACCTGCTGAACTGAGAAAGTGGTTCCATGTATAAGCTGTTTGTTTACGATCATTGTCCCTTTTGTATCAAAGCCCGCATGATATTCGGGCTACGCCACATTCCCTTTGATCTGGTTATTCTTCAGAATAATGATGAAGCCACACCAAAACGGATGATCGGCCAGAAAATGGTGCCCATTCTTGAGGAGAATGACCACTTTATGGGCGAAAGCATGGATATTGTGGCTCATATTGATGGGCAGGGAGCGCCCCTTTTAACCGGCCCTACTAACCCGGCGATTTCCGATTGGTTAAAACGGTCCAACAGTTCCTTGTACAGACAGTTTCTGCCCCGCGCAGCCTGTGCACCTTTCCCGGAATTTTCCACAACGGCGGGACGGGCGTATTTTGTTCGGACTAAAGAGCGTTCGACGGGGGCATTCTCGGATATTTTGAGTGAAGGTGCTGCGGCCCTGGAACCGCTGAATGCGCTTTTGCAAGATCTTGCGCCGCTTGTTCAGTCAGCCGAGGCGGTGAACGGTCATCTCTCCACGGATGACATCCATCTTTTTGCACAGTTGCACAGCCTGTCCCTTATTGCCGGGCTGACATATCCCGCCGCGGTGGAAGCATACCGACAGACCATGTCAAAACGGTGCGGTATCTCTTTGCTGGATGACATTGCGATCTGACTGCGCCGGGAGGGGAAAGCTGCTCAAGCTAGGCTGAAAGGCGATGCTCAGAATTTGATCTGGAGCATGGAGAGAACGGCCTGAAAGTTTTCAGTGCTGTGTGTCTCCCGGATGGTGCCGTTTTCATATTGCAGACTGACCCTGAGAATATCAGTCGGCCACCAGTTCAGATTGGCGGACCATGTCTGCTGGTGGCCACCATCTACAGAAGCTGACCGCAGATTGGCGTCAGAAAAGCGGACGCCAGCTTCCAGCACTCCGCTTCCATCACACAGGGTTGTCTGGTTTTTCTGGCAGGTGGGAGCTGAAAAAGCGGCTGTGCGGGACTTCCAGGCACGGGGCTTGCCAATCAGCGTATAGCTTGCCTGAGCGTACCATCCAGAAAAATGAAGATGCTGCGAACCGATGTTTTCTCGCCGGTTGGCTTCAATCTCGTACGCTTCTCCCTGCACAAGCAGTCGTTTCCAGGCGGCGGCGGCTTCAAGCCCGAATGCGCCTGCGCTGCGCAAAGGAATGCGGCCTGTGTCGAGGAATTTTCCTGTCAGACCAACATTCAGTTCCGGAAAATCTGAAAAATTGGCGGCAGGCGGTTGCCCCGGACTTTGTGCTGCTTTGAAAACCCATTCTCCAGAAAAACCGACGTGAAACAGAATGTCTCTCGTACGGACAGGAATACCGACCAGCCGGAAGACAATCGCTCGTTGGTTGCCGTCGTGATCCGGCCCGGCAGTACCGGCTGTGCCCGCGACCGCAACATGATAGCGCGTGCCATGCGCTTCTATCTGAACAGCCTGCCTTGCAATACCTGCCGCAAGATTACGGGTAATGGTGGCAATGCTGGCGCGTTCTATAAAAACGGTATCCCCTTGGGCCTGCATGGATTCAAGCCCAAAGCTGGGTTTGAAAATGCCAGCGGTAAAAACAAAATGCTTGAGGCCCAGATAGCTGAACTGCCCTTCAAACAGGCGCATGGGGCCATGGGGTACGGGCCCGAAATCCCAGATTGCGCCAATTTCGAACTGCTTGTGAATGGTAATGCGTGCGCCATTCCGCAACCGGGCAGCGCGAATGCCTACGCCGGGGGCCGGAACGCTGGTTTGTGGAAAGCCACCAATATCCAACTGGTCTGTTGCGTAGGGCTTGATGACCACATCCCCCAGTGTGATGGACGGCACTGTGCCTGCGTGTGCGGCACTGACGGAAAGAGGGACGCCAAGGGTGAGAAACAGAGAAAGAGGCCGCAGGAAAAAGAGCTGTTTGGTGTTCCTGGGCATTTTAAAACAGCGGACCTTCCGTATGCATCATGCGCGCTTTGTTGAAGCGCAGAGTGAAGAGGCAACGTGTAAGGAGAAGAGCCGGAGATGAAAAGCCCATGCGTCTCGCGGATTTCAGGGGATTGCCCGGACGTAATATCTCCTACGGCTTTCTGATCTGTATCAAGGGAGGAAAAGTGTGTTGCTGGCCCGGATGTGGCGGCCTGTTCTGCCCGAAGTCAAATAAACGATATCAGGAAGAAGAGGACGTGTTTTGCAGGAACCGGCGGCGCATGGGCCGCAATGCGGCTAATGCCAGAAACGCGGTGAGGATATCCCCGGCAATGGCGCAGGCAAAAACAGGGTACCAGCTCTGGCTTGCCTGATGCAGCCACGCCGCCAGTGGACCACCCAAGACGGCACCTACACCTTGAGCCATATAGAGCATACCATAATTGCGGGAGGCGTCTCGTGTGCCAAATGTATCTGTCAGCGTGGCAGGGAAAAGAGAGAAAATTTCTCCCCACCCAAGAAACACAAGGCCGGAAAGCAGCACGAAAGCGACAGGATGGTGCGCCATGCTCAACCAGCACAGAAGGGCTAAGGCTTCCAGCGTGAAGGCGAACGCCATTGTCTGCTCGCGCCCATATCTGTCAGACACCCAGCCAAACAGAGGTCGGGTTAAACCATTGGCAATGCGGTCAAGCGTCATGGCCAGTGGAAGGGCGCTCATGCCGAGTATGGTCAGGTTTGCGACACCAAAATCATGAGCGATCTGGGCAAGTTGGGACGTCACCATCAGCCCGGATGTCGCCATGGTGGTCATCATGAAGAACATGAGCCAGAACAGGGGCGTCTTGAGCACAAAGGGGGTCAGGTAACCAGTCGAAGCACCGTCCGTTTGTTCAGAATGCTCCAGCATTGGCGTTTTGAGGAAACAGGCGGCGCAAAGTCCTACCGCTGCCATTATTACGCCGAACACACACAGGGTTGGGCGCCATCCCCACAAGGCCAGAAAGTGGGAGATCGGGAATGTGGTTAACATGGCGCCCATGCCGTATCCTGCTGCCGCTGCTCCCGCGGCCATGCCTCTGTTTTGGGGAAACCACTGCATCAGCAGGGCGACAACACCAACATACACAATGCCGGTGCCAATGCCGCCCAGTCCTCCATAAAAAATATAGAGTTGCATGAGAGAGGTAGCCGAGGCCGCACTGACCCAGCTTAGACCGGTTACCACAATGCCAATCATGATGAGGGTACGTGGGTGGATATGGTGTGCGATCCATCCCTGAATGGGAGAAAAAACCGTCTGTAGGACGATCAGAAGAGAAAAGGTGACCTGTAAGGCCGCTGCACTGACGCCAAATTCGGCCTTTAAACCGGGCGTGAACAATGTCCACACATATTGGGGGGAGGAAATGGCGGCCATACACAGTAACCCAGCCGCCAGTTGGCGCCATTTTGCGCTGGCCATCAGAAGGGGGCTCCAAAGCCGCAGAGGTGTCGGGGAGATGCTTTTTGCCGTGTAGTGAGAAACAGGCCAAAGGAAAATGGAAGCGCGTTTTGAAGGATCATGACGTCTGTCTGAGAGGAGTGTGGGCAATCAACCGAACAGACAGATTTTCATCTTTATTCAAAACAGGGAAGTAACATTCCACAAAGGAGATGACTTACTCTGCTCTCAGGGCTCAGGCTTTTCAGTCCGGCGTTGTTGCAGGCGTTTATGGAAATAAGGCGCTTCCTGTGGCTGCTGGGTTTCCATGGCTTTTACCCTTGTGCCTGCCTGAGCAAGCATTTGGGGGATAAGCCGGGTTTCTGGCAGGTTTTTCCAGTATTTGCGCGGCATTTCTGAACGCATGGCTTTGGTTTTGATCCGCGCCGGGTTGAAAATGGCCATATAGTATGTCTGCCACAATTGCTCCAACGAGTCAGAAAGATCGGGCTTGGAGCAGGCTGTGCGGCTGAGGGTGCATGTCTCCCCGTTCCAGGTGATAGAGCCTTTAGGGGTGAGAATGGCCCAGTC
Organism: Acetobacter senegalensis; assembly: GCF_001499615.1. Classification (NCBI taxonomy): domain Bacteria; kingdom Pseudomonadati; phylum Pseudomonadota; class Alphaproteobacteria; order Acetobacterales; family Acetobacteraceae; genus Acetobacter; species Acetobacter senegalensis. Next base: position 3,398,950 of record NZ_LN606600.1, read on the forward strand.
CATATCTGTAAAACGGCGTGTAAAAAACGGCGCGACGGTTGGCAGAATGTAATGATCGGGCTCAAACCATGCGAGAAACAGTCTGCGCCCATTCTGGCTTTCCCCAATGTCCCGAAAGCGGAGAAAAGCTTCCATTTTGTGTGCATCACGGCGGATCTGGTGGACCATGCGCAGAGCCCGGGCAATATCCGGATCAAGCGGAATGGCTGCCAGAGAGGGTTCGCTCTGCGCGCGCCATAAGATGCGATAGGCCAGATCAAAGCGTGTTTGATCGGCATGGCGCAGAATGGATTTAAGCAACGCCAGGCAGTTGCTGCGTAATATGGGGTTTGGCGCGTCCGGTTTGGGTGAAGGAAGGGTCAAGGGGGCATCAAACAGCGAGGCTTCAGCTGACGCGCACCGCCATTCCAGTTCTTCAGGTGGAACACCCGCCAGAAAGCACTGTCGGGCTATAGGTCGCCATTCTGAAAAAGACGTATCGTGTTCGACAATTGCACCAAAGGCCATGGGTCAGAACAAGGAGAGTTGTTGAGGAGAGGGGAGGAAGGCCTGCCGAAGGTTTATCTGATCTGTCAGGCGGGTAGGAGACCAGCCAGTGGTGTGGAGAAACGGTTTGACCTTTCGGAGGGAGACATTGAGCCGGGCCAGATCTTCCAGGCGGAGATGTTTGTGCCGACGGCTGGTGACAATGGCGTTAACCGAACGTACCCCAAGCCCAGGCACCCGCAGCAGCATTTCCCGGCTGGCACGGTTCAGATCGACCGGAAAAAGCGCACGGTTTGCAAGAGCCCACGCCAGTTTGGGGTCAAGGGCAAGATCAAGCATGCCATCTGGTTGCGCTGCCGTGATCTCGGAAAACTGGAAACCATAGAAGCGGTAGAGCCAGTCTGCCTGATAAAGCCGATGCTCACGCAGTAAGGGCGGAGGGCGGACCGGGAGGATGGCCGAAGCGTCTGGAATAGGGCTGAAGGCGGAATAATAGACGCGCCGCAGCTTGTAGCCGGAATAAAGGGAGGAACTGCTGGCCAGAATATCATGATCAGTTGCGCTATCGGCCCCAACAATCATTTGCGTGCTCTGGCCACCGGGAGCGAAGCGCGGCGGCCGACGACCTGAGAGGCTTCGCTCCTTTCCCGCGTCAATCCGTGTGCGCATTTCTCCCATGGAGTGCCGGATGATCCCGGCTTTTTTCTCCGGGGCGTAGGCGGCCAGCCCCTGTTCGGTAGGCATTTCGACGTTTATGGAGAGGCGATCTGCATAGAGACCCGCCTCGGCAAGCTGTTCTGAGGATGCATTGGGGATGGTTTTCAGGTGGATATAGCCCCGAAAACCGTGAATCTGGCGGAGCTCCCGCGCGACATGCACCATCTGGGCCATGGTATCTTCCGGTGAGCGGATAATGCCGGAGGAGAGAAACAGCCCCTCGATATAATTGCGGCGATAGAACTCCAGTGTCAGCCAGACAACCTCATCTGGCGTAAAGCGTGTGCGCTGCACGTTGGAGGAGGACCGGTTGATGCAATAGGCGCAGTCATAAATGCAGAAATTGGTCAGCAGGATTTTGAGCAGGGAAATGCACCGTCCATCCGGCGTATAGGCATGGCAGATACCGTTGCCGGTGGAGCCCAGCCCTTTGGTGCCAGCGGAATCCCGCTTACCTGCGCCACTGGAAGAACAGGACGCATCATATTTGGCCGCATCAGAAAGAATGGCCAGACGTTCGGAGAGGCTCTGTTTCATAGATTGTTCATGATATGTTCTCAATTCAACCAGAGCAAGACTTAAAATCATTCCGTCATGGGAGATGTCTCAACACGTTCATGGTGGCGTAGTGTTTTTGGTAGACGCCTCTATTCCAACCACCACGTAAGATGCGCCTACCGGTGAGATGCTTGTGATCCGGGGTTGCTGCTTGGCATGAGCCTTAGCCACCTTTTGTCACAGGCTGCTCCCGGATAGGTCTTTTGGAAGAGCGGTATGCCAGTCTGCAAATGGTGCGGAGGATGGCTAAAGGGATTCTTCCCCGTCTCTGATGAGAGGGGAAGAGAAGGAACAATCAGCCTTTAAATACCGGCCCGACGGGAAGAAGTTTGCCGGGATTGAGAATGTTGCGCGGATCGAGCGTGGCTTTCAGCGCGCGCATGACGCTGAGTGCACCTTCTCCGTGTTCGGCAGCAAGAAATTCCAGTTTGCCGAGGCCCACCCCGTGTTCGCCGCTGCTGGAGCCTCCCAGCGCAAGCGCGCGGGCAACAATCTTGCGGTCGAGAGCAAGGGCTTGTTGCCGTCCAGCTTCCGTTTCTTCAGTTACAATAAGCGTGTGGAAATTTCCGTCTCCCACATGCCCAAGAATGGCGGCGTAGAGACCTGATGCCAGAATATCGTCCTTCACGCCCGTGATCAGGGTGGTTAACTGGGAAATGGGAACAATACAGTCTGTGCTGATCAGGCGTTGACCGGGATGCAAAGCTTTTACGGCCCAATAGGCGTTATGGCGGGCTTTCCAGAGTGTGGCCCGTTCATCCGCCGTATCGGCCCAGGTAAAGGCCAGTCCGTTATTATCCCGCGCCAAGGCCTCCGTAACCGTGATCTGTTCTTTTACGGCTTCGGGTGAGCCTGCAAATTCAAAGAACAGTGTGGTCAGAGGCTGATAATTATCCAGATTGGAATAACGAATGCAGGCCTGCATCTGCACGTCATCCAGCAATTCCACGCGGGCAATGGGAATACCCATCTGGATGATTTCAACGGCTGTGTTGACGGCATCTTCCAGATTTTCAAACTGGCAGACTGCCGCGGAAAGCTGCTCCGGCTGCCCATGAAGACGGAGCTGAATTTCCGTAATAATGCCCAAAGTGCCTTCAGACCCAATAAACAGGGATGTGAGATCATACCCTGTGGAAGACTTCCGGACGCGCCCGCCCGTCTGGATGACCTCACCATTCGCCATGACGACTGTCAGGCCGAGTACGTTCTCCTTGATGGTTCCGTATCGTACGGCCGCCGTGCCGGAAGCACGCGTTGCGCACATACCGCCAAGCGTTGCTTCACCGCCCGGGTCAACGGGGAAAAACAGACCGGTATCACGCAGAAAGGCGTTGAGGGCCTGACGGGTGACACCTGCCTGAACACGGCAGTCAAGATCAGAACTGTTGACCGCCATGACCTCCGTCATGCGGGAAAGGTCAAGGCTGATCGCACCATCAGGCGGCGTGACATGCCCCTCTACGGAAGTTCCTGCGCCAAACGCCACCACCGGCACCCGGTGGTGGTGGCAAAGGGCCAGTGTTGCGGAGACATCCTGGGTGCTTTCTGCAAACACAACGCCCACGGGCATATTGGCAATTTCCAGAGCCTCGCCATGGCTATGGGCTTCACACACCGAGAGGTTGGTGGAAATTTTGTCTCCAATCTCCGCAGCCAGCAGGGAGAGCACATGCTGGGCGCGTGCCGTGGGATGAAGCGGGAGAGAGGCTTGGTCCGTCATGAATGCTTTCACGTGCTACAGGCAAATTAAACGATAACCATAGTGCCCGTATCTATTGTGCGTCGAGAGGAGGAAGGAAGAGGGAGCGAAAAGTTGAACCTCGGATAACAGTAGGGTCTTCTTCATTTTTGGGCTGCGAAAAAGCACATCAAAAAAATCGCAAGGCTGTATTGCGTACCACTTGAGCCTGACGGCGGAGCAAGAGCGTGATTCCGGACTTTAAAAATTTGGAACTCTGAGAGATAGTGCGTTCTTCGTAAGGAGACAGGAACGTCTGTCGTTCTGTTTTTTGAAGGCTTTACAGCAAGGCTTTGAAGGAAAACGGCGGCAACACGTGCGTGACAAAATAAGGAAGATAAAGATCATGCAAGACCGCTGTGAAGCAAAGGGTGTGGAAGGCGTTAAAGGCCAGGACCCGCGCAAGGCACTGGACAAGACAGGTGTGACGTCTTTCCATGCCGTTTACGCCAATCTTTCCGCTTCTGAACTGGTCGCGGCTGCCTTGGAAAGGCTGGAAGGCGTTTTATCTGAAGATGGCGCGTTGGCAGTTGATACCGGAGAACACACCGGGCGGTCTGCCAAGGATAAATTCATTGTTGATGAGGCTGGTAGCCGGGCCGATGTCTGGTGGAACGTCACTAATCAGAAAATGAGCCCCGAGCATTTTACACGTCTGACAGATACCGTGCGGGGTTACCTGGCCGGGCAGGAGCTTTTTACGCAGGATCTTTATGCGGGAGCAGACCCTGCGCATCGTATTCGCGTGCGGGTGGTGACCACCAATGCGTGGCATGCGCAGTTTGCCCGCAACATGTTCATTCGCCCACCAGTGGAGGATCTGGAAAGCTTCACCCCTGATTACGTTATTCTGCACGCGCCGGATCTGGCGCTTGATGCGGAAACGTACGGATTAAGATCTTCCACAGCCGTTGCCCTTTCCTTTGAGCAAAAGCTGATTGTGATTGCAGGCACCCAATATGCGGGTGAGATCAAGAAATCCATTTTCACGGTCATGAACTGGCTGCTGCCCCCCAAGGGGGTGCTGCCCATGCATTGTTCCGCCAATATTGATGGCGAAGGCAACAGCGCTCTGTTTTTTGGATTGTCCGGAACAGGCAAGACAACGCTTTCCTCTGACCGCAACCGTCCTTTGATCGGGGATGACGAGCATGGCTGGTCGGATGATGGTGTGTTCAATTTTGAAGGTGGCTGCTACGCCAAGGTCATTCGCCTTAACAAGGATGCCGAGCCCGATATCTGGAATGCCTCTCATCGCTTTGGCGTGGTGTTGGAGAATGTGACGGTAGGGAATGGCGGCAAGCTGGATCTGGATGACGCATCCCGCACGGAAAACACGCGCTCCTGCTACCCTACGGATTTTATTCCCAACGCAGTTGCAAATGGTCGTGGTGGCAAGCCGTGTCATGTGCTCATGCTGACGGCGGATGCTTTTGGTGTTCTTCCTCCTGTTGCAAAGCTCACGCCAGATCAGGCGATGTATCATTTCCTGTCCGGCTACACGGCTCGTATCGCCGGGACGGAAAAGGGGCTGGGGGATGAGCCGGAAGCAACATTCTCCGCCTGTTTCGGCGCGCCTTTCCTGCCGCGTCCGCCAGCCATTTATGGGGAACTGCTCCGGAAGCGTCTGGCGGCAGGGCAGGTGTCCTGCTGGCTTATCAACACTGGCTGGACAGGCGGAGCCTACGGCACGGGCAAAAGAATGTCTCTGGCCTATACACGCGCCATTCTGGCCGCAGTGCTGGGAGATACCCTGAAGGACGCGACCTTTGAGGTAGAGCCCTATTTTGGCCTGAGTATTCCGACTCATGTTGAAGGCGTGCCGGATCAGGTTCTTAACCCCGCACAGGCTTGGGCGGATAAGGCCGCTTATGAGGCGCAGGCCAAGAAGCTCGTCGCGTTATTTGAGAAAAATGCGCAGGAGTTTGCTGCTGATGTCAGCCCGGCAGTTCTGCAATCCGTCGCAGGAGCCGCTGCATAAAAGGCGGTTCTAAAAGAGGGTAAAAAAGGGGGGCGAGTTTGCCCCCTTATCTCCGGTGTTAGGCGCAGCGGCGCGGAATGTAGGAGAGTGTGCGGTCGAGCAGGTGTTCCATGTCAGGGCGATGGCATGGGTCAACGTTGTTGGCCACGTGTTGGCGGGCTTGCTGCTTAATACCGTTTGCAGTGCGCAGAGTACCATCTGCATCACCATTTTCTTCAATCAGGTCGGCAATGGTCAGTGAGCGGTCAAACGCCGCCTTAACAATGTCATAGGCCAGACTGTTCACGATGGTTTCAAATTCAGCCCGCCCAAATGGGGACTGGCAGATTGAAAGTTGCGCCTGCGCTTCACCATGATTTTTAATGGCGTTGCGGGCGTCCTGATGATGGAAATAGCGCTGGTGCCACGTACGGGCACAGGCATGTTCACGCTCTGCGGCAAGATGTTCGCGCAGGTTCTTGCAGACATTGGTGCCTGAGCAATGTGTGGACCACGCGGCCAGCCATGCGCTGGCAAAATCCGGATAGCTGTAGCGATGCCACTCAGGGTCTGAGTTCTGGACCTTGTTGGCAAACCGGAAACCCTTGCCTCCGTCCACGCCATACAGAATGGTTCGGGCGGAAGAGCTGAACTGATCCTTACCTAAAATGAGGATGTGCCCGGTATCTCCGCTGTGCATCTGCCGTTGCATGGTGAAAAGATCAAAGAAACATTCATCGTCAATGACGCGGGCAATGTGGGCTTTGACAAATGTCAGAAAGAGGGGGTTACGCACGCCTGTTAATCCACGCGGGCAGAAATCAAATCCCCACCACCGGGACATTTTCACCAGATGGAAAGCCAGTTCGTTGCGAAGGCGAATGAGGGTTTCCTCTCCATCGCCTGCTTCACAAAGAGTTTGCACAGCTTTGAAGCGGCTGAACAGGAGGTTGATCTGAGGAATGAAGCCACGGGTGGGATTGAAATAATCAAGCAGAACTGAAGGCTGCGAATGTGCCAGGTGCCATTGGGCGCTATAGGTGGTGGAGTGCGTCATGTGGTTTTCTTTGCCCATCCCAGGAGAACAAAAAGCTGACTGTTACAGTGCAGCAGTCGCGTCAGCTTGTGGGTGGAGCACGCTGCCAGGATTAGGGAAGACGGACGGGATACCGCCGGCAGGTGCTCCGCCTTCCTTGTTATTGAGAACAAGTATCAATTGCAATAAATATTTTGAAAAAAAATGGAGCACGGGAAAATTACGGAGGGAAAGGGCGGAGCGGATGGAGGAAAATTAAGGCCCACAAAACCCCGAACCGGGAGCAAGCGGTTTGATGGTGAGGCTACCCGGACGCAGCTAAATAGTGTTGTGTTTCAAATTGTTGGATGAGAAAGCAGAATTTCCCCTGAATAACTGTATATATAAAAATATATTCACGCAATTTTGCGCGTGATCTGTATCAATTTCAGATTGTGCGAAAGAACTTAAATAGCGGTTATGCAGTTTGTTACGATAAAAAGGCATGACCACATGACTCTGGGAAGACGGCAGTTTCTACAAGCCTGCGGCACATGCGCAGCCGGAGCCAGCGCAGTAGCGCTGGGGTTTGCACCGCCCAGAGCCTATGCGGGAGATTCACGCCAGTACAAACTGCTTCGGGCCAAGGAAACCCGGAATAACTGCACCTATTGTTCCGTAGGGTGCGGCATTCTGATGTACAGCCTTGGTGATGGCGCTAAAAATGCGAAGCCGAGCATTTTTCACATTGAAGGGGACCCGGATCATCCCGTCAGCCGAGGTTCCCTGTGTCCCAAAGGAGCGGGGCTGGTCGATTTCATTCACAGTGAAGGGCGGCTGAAATATCCTGAATACCGGGCACCCGGCTCAAAGGAATGGAAGCGGATCAGTTGGGAAGAAGCAACAGATCGCATTGCCCGGCTGCTCAAGGATGATCGTGACAAGAATTTCATTGAACGGAATGAAAAAGGCGAACTGGTCAATCGCTGGCTGAGTTCCGGCATGCTTGCGTCTTCCGCCGCCAGTAATGAGACAGGGGTGCTCGATTTCAAGTTTGCCCGTGCCTTGGGCATGCTGGGGCTGGATTGCCAGGCGCGTGTCTGTCACGCGCCGACGGTTGCCGCCCTTGCGCCCACCTTTGGGCGTGGGGCCATGACCAACAACTGGGTCGATATCAAAAACGCCAACGTGGTTCTGATTATGGGCGGCAACCCGGCAGAGGCCCACCCTGTAGGTTTCAAGTGGGTGATGGAAGCCAAGATCCGCAATGGCGCCAAGGTGATGGTTGTTGACCCGCGCTTTAACCGTAGTGCGGCCGTTGCTGATTTCTATACCCCTATTCGCGCAGGATCAGATGCCGCGTTCATGCTGGGGGTTGTGAACTACCTGCTGACACATGACAAAATCCAGCAAGAGTATGTTAAGGCCTATACAAATGCCGCGCTGATTGTCCGTGAAGACTATGATTTTGAAGAGGGTCTTTTCAGCGGGTATGATGCCGAAAAGAAGACCTACGATAAAAGTTCCTGGACATATGAGCGGGACGAAAACGGGTTTGCCCGTCAGGACCCAACCCTGCAGAACCCCCGCTGCGTTCTGAACCTGTTGCGCAAGCATGTGGAGCGGTACACGCCGGAGATGGTGACCAAACTATGCGGCACACCTCTCAAGGATTTCCAGCATGTGTGCGAGGAACTGGCGCGGACCAGTGCGCCGGATCTGACCGCCACCTTCCTGTTTGCGCTCGGCTGGACCCATCACACAAGCGGTTCTCAGGTTATTCGTGCAGCTGCCATGGTTCAGCTGTTGCTGGGCAACATTGGTATGCCGGGCGGAGGGATGAACGCGCTGCGTGGGCATTCCAACATTCAGGGCTATACGGATCTGGGCCTGCTCTCTCTCAGGTTGCCGGGTTACCTGAACCTGCCGTCAGATAAGCAGCAGGATATCGGCACCTATCTGAAGGAAAGCACACCCGCTACAGATGTGCCCGGTCAGGTGAATTACTGGCACCACACGCCCAAATTTTTTGTCAGTCTGCAGAAAACCCTATGGGGTGATCACGCAACCGCTGCCAACAACTGGGGGTATGACTGGCTTCCAAAATGGGACCGCAGCTATGACATGCTGGCCTATTTTGACCGGATGTATCAGGGCAAGGTGAATGGCTACATTGTGCAGGGCTTCAACCCGCTGGCTGCCATGCCGGATAAGAATAAAACTGCGCAGGCGCTGGCTAAGCTGAAGTTTCTGGTGGTGATTGACCCGCTGTCAACAGAGACAGCGTCCTTCTGGCAGAATGAAGGCGTCTTTAATGATGTGAAGGCGGAAGAGATACAGACGGAAGTCTTTCGCCTGCCGTCCTCCTGCTTTGCTGAGGAAAATGGCTCCATTGTCAATTCCGGTCGTTGGTTGCAATGGCATTTTGCCGGGGCTGAGCCCCCCGGTGAAGCGTGGCAGGACGGGCGGATTATCGGCACGATCTTCACGAAGATCCGTGATCTGTACCGCAAGGAAGGTGGCGTATCGCCCGATCCTGTGTTGAACATGCAGTGGAATTACAAGGACCCGGAAGACCCCACGCCCGAGGAAGTGGCACAGGAATCCAATGGCTATGCGCTGGCCGATATTACGGATGACCAAGGGAAGGTTGTCGTGCGTAAGGGCCAGTTGTTGCCCGATTTCTCCGTAATGAAGGATGATGGCACAACCTCCAGCTTTGCGTGGATATTCGCTGGGTCCTGGACAGAAGCGGGTAATCAGATGTCCCGCCGCGATAATACGGATACCGGGTTGGGCTGCACTCCGGGCTGGGCGTGGGCATGGCCTGCCAACCGCCGTATCCTGTATAATCGGGCTTCCCTCGACCCCGCGGGCAAGCCGTGGGACCCCGAACGCAAGATACTGGAATGGACCGGGGATCGCTGGAAGGGGGCAGATGTGCCGGATTATCCCGTTACCTCTCCGCCGGGGAGCGGCGTGAGTCCCTTTATCATGCTGCCGGATGGAGTGGGGCGCCTGTTTGCCTGTGGGGGTATGTCTGATGGTCCCTTCCCGGAACAGTATGAGCCGACGGAATCTCCGTTGGAAAACAATCCGTTGCATCCGGCCGTATCCTATAATCCCACAGCGCGTGTGCTGAAGGATGATCGGGCGCGTATGGGCTCGCCCAAGGATTTTCCCTATGTGGCGACAACCTATTCCATTACCGAGCTTTTCCGGCACTGGACCAAGCATTCACGTCTGAACGCCATTATTCAGCCGGAACAGTTTGTGGAGATTGGTGAAAAACTGGCTCAAAGGCTGCATATTTCTGCGGGAGACAAAGTAAAGGTCTCCTCCGCGCGCGGATATATTGAAGCCAAGGCGGTCGTAACAAAGCGTATCAAGACGCTTAATGTCATGGGCCGGGATCTGGAGCAGATTGGCATTCCTTGCCATTGGGGATTCCGGGGGGCAACGCGCAAGGGCTATCTGGCCAATACGCTCAGCCCCGCCGTGGGGGATGCCAACACCCAGACGCCTGAGTTCAAGGCTTTCCTTGTCAACGTAGAAAAGGTCTGAGGCGCGCGATGAGTATGCAGTCACAGGATATCATCAGGCGCTCTGCCACCAATGGCATGACACCCGCGCCTCAGGCCCGTAGCCATCAGGAGGAAGTCGCCAAGCTGATTGACGTCTCTCTCTGCACCGGGTGCAAGGGGTGTCAGGTTGCGTGTTCAGAATGGAATGATCTGCGCGACGAGGTAGGGCATAACGTTGGGGTGTATGATAACCCCGCCGATCTTGCGCCCGAAACATGGACCGTTATCCGCTTTGATGAAGTGGAAGATGAAAGTGGCAAACTGGAGTGGCTGCTGCGCAAGGAAGGCTGCATGCACTGCGCGGAGCCCGGTTGCCTGAAGGCTTGCCCCAGCCCCGGTGCCATTGTGCAGTTTGCCAACGGTATTGTGGATTTTCAGTCGGACCAGTGCATAGGCTGCGGCTACTGTGTTGCCGGGTGCCCGTTTGATGTGCCGCGTATCAGCAAAAAAGATAACAAGGCTTACAAATGCACCCTGTGCGCAGATCGCGTGGCAGTAGGGCAGGAGCCCGCGTGCGTTAAAACCTGCCCCACGGGGGCCATCGCTTTCGGCTCCAAGGCGGACATGAAGCAGCTTGCCGCTAACCGAATTGATGAACTGAAAAGCCGAGGGCATGAAGGCGCAGGCCTGTATGACCCTGCGGGTGTTGGGGGCACCCACGTCATGTATGTGCTGACACATGCGGACACACCGGAGATTTATCATCGGCTGCCCAAGGACCCGTATATCAGCCCGGTTGTACGCGGCTGGAAAGAATGGCTCAAGCCCGTGGGGGCGCTTGGATTTATTGTCACTCTGGCCGCCTCCTTTGCCCATTACGTGGGGGTTGGCCCTAACACGACAGATGAAGAAGACCAGCCGGAACCCAGGCAGAAAGAACTGGTGGATGCCGGAGGGCCCCCGCAACAGCGCCCTGAAGACGAGCGTGCGGAAGGGAGGGACTAATCATGGATACGAGAAATTCTGTTCTGCGCACCAAGTTTTTTGACCGGATGTGCCACTGGACCATGGTGGCCTGCTTTTTTCTGGTGGCCATGTCCGGGCTTTCCTGGTTTTTCCCCAGCCTGAACTGGTTAGGAAACGTTCTGGGAACCCCACAGACAGCGCGCATCCTGCATCCGTTTCTTGGTACAGTGGTGTTTCTGCTGCTTGTGGTCATGTTCTTCCGGTTTGTGCATCATAACCTGCTGGTAAAAACGGATATGATCTGGTTCCGGCATGTGCTTGACGTGCTGATGAACAAGCATGGTGAAAAGCTGAGGATTGGCAAATATAATGCCGGTCAGAAGCTTCTGTTCTGGGGGATCATGTCCCTTATTTCTGTGCTGTTTTTTACCGGTATCGTGATCTGGCGCGCCTATTTTGCAGCGCTCTTTCCCATCCCGGTTATTCGGCTTGCCTTGCTGGCGCACGCCACGGCCGGGCTTGGGCTGATCCTGCTGGTGGTGGGGCACATTTACATGGGTCTTTGGGTACGCGGCTCCATTACGGGTATGCTGACAGGCTATGTATCCCGCGCATGGGCAAGGCAGCATCATGACCGCTGGTATGATGAAGAGGTCAAGCCTGCCCCTGATGCCCCGGTGAAGCATCATTCATGAGCGCTTTTTTTTCTGATCTTCCGCCGCTGGATAAAACAGTTCCCGGTGTTCAGGCCATTGAGCCCATTATCCTGCCACGGCTGGCGGTTTTGTATCGCAGGCGGGCGGAGCGTTTGCGCCAGCTTGATCAGCAGGCCCAAACCACCGAAGAGGAAGATGGCACCCCACAGCGGAATGAGGGATATCTGGGCTTTGCCGCGCGTCTGGTTGATGAACAGGCTCGCTGGCTCAGGGACGCCCCACTCAGTGCGGATGATGCAACCCCTGTCAGTGCGTTGCTGGGAGACGGCCTTTCTCGCCCAGAGCGGCCCTCTGCTGCCATGCTGGAGAAAAGTGCCTACTGGCAGGATGCCTTCAGAGGGATGGTTGAAAACCTGTCTCCTTTTATGCCTGAACCGGCTGCGGCTGGCCTGATTGATCTGCTCTATGCTGATCGTAATGAACTGGCAGCAAAGGCCGCAGCCCTTCTGGGTGGAGACTATGCGGCTGTTGATGCAGGGCGTTCCGTGATTCTGTGGGCGGCCCTTTCCGTGTTCTGGGCGCAGGCCGTTGCCCTTGCCGCACCGGAAGGCGCGGCGGGCGAGGTGCTTGAGACAGGGGGAGCCCGCTGTCCCTGTTGCGGTGCTCCGCCTTCCGGCGGTCTGGTGCTGACAGGAGACCGTGAGGGATTGCGCTACCTTCAATGTAGTCTGTGCGAGACACGCTGGCACAAAGTGCGTGCGACATGCAGTGTGTGCGGCGGAACAGACCACGTGGATTATTGGTCCTTTGAGACAACAGATGCAGTCATTCAGGGAGAAACCTGTGGGGATTGCCACGGCTATGTGAAGCTCTTCCGGCAGGACAGGGACCCGGCGCTGGAAGTGGTGGCGGATGATCTTGCCTCGCTCGGGCTGGACGCTGCTCTTGAAGAGCAGGGATATGTGCGGGCCACGCTGAATCCGTTTGCTTTTCCGGTCTGATACGCAGCGTTTGGAACACCCACCCCTTCCAGACGCTGCAATAGAAAGAGCAAGACCTTGCGGTGGCTTGCAGAGCGGGGGCATCGGGTAAACTGATGGTGGCGCTGGCACAAAATGGCGCTCATGCTTTTTTATGCCGGAAACAAAAGTAACAGGTGGTGATGCGGAATAGTTTTACAGGTTTGGTCGATTATCCAACGGCTTTGCAGCTTGTGCTGGCCTGCGCGGGAAAAAGATCCGACCAAGCCGAGAATGTGCCACTCTCTCACAGTAACGGGCGCATTGCCGCGCAGGATGTGCTGGCTGTTTCTGATCGGCCCGTAGCTGATATTTCCGCTATGGATGGCTACGCTTTTGCCCACTCAGCAATGGCCGCAGCGCCCGCAGGACTGAGGGTGGTTGGGCAGAAAGTGGCAGGTGACATGCCTTCAGTGCTGAAAATGGGTGAAGCGCAAGGGATATTGACCGGCGCCCGTATTCCGCCGGGGGCAGATTGCGTGATGGCGGGTGAGCGCATGCAGCTTGACCCCCAGACAGAATGTGTTCGCCCTCTTCATGCCCTGGCCGAACAAGGAGCCAATATCCGTCGCAAGGGCGAGGAATTTACGCGCGGTACCTGTCTTATTCGGCGAGGGCAGGCGTTGGATTGGCGGCATATCGCTTTGCTGGCAAGCCAGAATGTGCAGCAGGTGGCGGTGGTGCGCCCGCTTCGTATTGCCGTGGTGGCAAATGGCGCGGAATTAGCAGCAGACGCACCGGATGCCCGGGCGGACTCAAATACACCCATGCTGGCGGCGTTGCTCGCCTCTGCCGGGGCCGAAGTGGAAACACATGTGGTTTCTTCAGATGACGCGGATCAACTGCGCGCTGTTCTTTGCTCTGCTTGGGAACATTCAGACATGCTGGTAACCACTGGTGGCATATCGGTGGGGGATACAGATAACGTTCTGGATGTTCTCAAGGAACTGGGTGCCGGGGTCCTGTTTCGTGGCGTTAAAATCCGGCCGGGCAAGCCGCTGTCCATTCTGGAGCAAGACGGAAAACTGGCCTTCTGTCTGCCGGGAAACCCAGGGGCTTCTGCTGTCTGTGCACTGGTGTTCCTTTTGCCGTATCTACGCTCAGTGATGGGGGACGCGCACGCGCCTGTCCTGATATCTGGCACTGTCGATTTTGAACTGGTCCCTGCGTGCGATACTACGCATTTTGTCCCTGTTTTCTGTCAGTCTGACGGTTTGGGGTGGCGCATTTCTCTGCTTCCCACAGTTGGGGCCTCAGATATTATCGTGTTGACACGTGCCAATGCGTTGTTGCGGGTTGACCCGCATGCGCCTGTTATTGCGGGACAGACGCGTTGGGTGCTGCCCCTTCATATCAACTGAACAGAGCAGGAATTTTTCAGGATAAATTCCGCTATGGCGCCTGTGTTGTCCAGATCGAGAGTTAAACGGGATGAAGGCACAGCAGATGGGGTGGTGGTTGCCACAGCAAGAATGTTGGTCTGCGTTTTGAAAAGCGGTTCTTTTCCAACTTCGGGCCGGTAAACCTCAAGCGCTGCGGGAATGGAGGCATGAAACCCTTCAATAATAACCAGATCCACAGGCGCCATATGGCCGAGAACGTCACGCAGGCTCGGTTCTGGCTGAGTATGCTGTAAAACCCACCGATCAGGTGTGACGAGCATGACCTCGCATGCTCCTGCCTGACGGTGGATGAAGGAATCCTTGCCTGGCTTATCAATATCAATGTGGTGATGCGTATGTTTGATAGTGGAAACGCTGAGGCCACGTGCGCGTAGGGCTGGCAGCAGGCGCGCCATCAAATGGGTTTTGCCGGAGCCGCTGCGGCCTGTAAGGCCAATAACGGCTTGCTGCCTGGGTCTGGACATGGCGGCTCCTGAAGTGCGGACGATTTTCTGCTCTACCAGAGATCATCCGTAGGTGCGAGTGACCGAAAGAAACGGTGGAAACAGGGAATTCTTTTCGAAGGACTATGCAATTTCAGGCGTCAACTGCGTTCAGATTCAGAACATACGGAGTGCAAAGCACGGAAGGATTGAGAATGGGCTATCTGTTGCATGGCAAATGGCATGCGGCCCAAGGCGCCAGGCATGCCTCGGATGAAAACGGAACATTTTCGCGTCAGCCGTCACAGTTCAGAAACTGGATTACACCCGATGGCAAGGCTGGACCAACAGGGGAGGGAGGGTTTCGTGCGGAACCAGGACGCTATCACCTTTATGTTTCTCTGGCCTGTCCGTGGGCTCACCGCACCCTGATTTTCAGACAACTGAAAGGGTTGACTGGTCATATTTCCCTCTCCGTCACACATTGGCTGATGGGCGAGCAAGGCTGGACGTTTGAGGCTGGGCCGGGTGTGCAGCCAGATCCGCTTCATTCTGCCCGTTTTCTGTATGAACTCTATGTGCGGGCTGATAGCGCTTATTCAGGCAATGTGACTGTTCCCGTACTGTGGGACACGTATCGAGATACAATTGTCAGCAATGAATCCGCCGACATCATTCGGATGATGAACAGCGCTTTTGATGAAGTGGGGGCGCGGGAAGGGGATTATTACCCTGTTCTGCTGCGTGGTGAGATTGATGCGGTGAATGAGCGTATTTATCGCACGCTGAATAACGGGGTTTATCAATGCGGCTTTGCACAATCCCAGCAGGCTTATGAACGCGCGCTGAATGATCTGTTTGCAACATTGGACTGGCTTGAACACCATCTGCGTGGCAGGCGCTGGCTGGTGGGAGAGCAATTGACGGAAGCTGACTGGCGTCTTTTCACCACATTGATACGCTTTGATGCCGTTTATGTGGGACACTTCAAATGTAACGTCCGCCGCCTGTGTGATTATCCCGTGCTCAGCCGCTATGTGGAGCGGCTCTACGCGTTGCCGGGCATTGCAGAAACTGTGAGTTTCTTTCACATCAAGCACCATTATTACCTGAGCCATCCTTGGCTGGACCCAACAGGAATTGTGCCGGTAGGTCCTCAACCGCCTTTTGGCGCAGCCCGTATGGCGGTAAGCCTCTCGGGAGAAGGAATTGAAATACCATGACAGAACGTACTCTGACAGAGATCCTGGAAATAGAGGACGACCATGAGCGTCGGATCGAACTGCTTATCCTCCGGCTGCCAGAAAAGGCGCGGCCTGCTGTGCGGTGGATGCGCAAGCCACAGGCTCGTTGGGCGCGGATCCCGGCTGGGATATTGCTGATCTGCGGTGGTTTTCTCTCCATTCTACCGGTTCTGGGGCTTTGGATGCTGCCTTTGGGGATTGTGCTTCTTTCTGAAGATGTCGCTTTTCTGCGGCGTCTGACAGATCGGGCGTTGGCGTGGGTAGAGCGGCGCAAACCGCACTGGCTTGGGTTGGAAGCCGTCAAGGCAAGTTAAGGCTTCCTGCTGTCTGCATGGGTCTGATGCATGCGCGGGGTGTCACGCTCTCTGTATCCTCGCGGTATAGTGAGGTCATGACAGATCAAGCCACACCCGTTCCATCCCCCCAGTCTATGATCCGTGTTCGGGGCGCACGGGAACATAATCTGAAAAACGTTGATGTCGATTTGCCGCGTGACCAGTTGGTGGTTTTCACCGGGGTTTCAGGGTCTGGTAAATCCTCACTGGCCTTTGGCACAATCTACGCCGAGGCGCAGCGGCGCTATCTTGAATCTGTCTCTCCTTACGCACGGCGACTGTTCAACCAGATGCCTGTGCCTGCGGTGGCGAGTATTGAAGGGCTTCCGCCTGCCGTCGCCTTACAGCAGCAAAGGGGAGGGAGCAGCGGACGGTCCACTGTTGGCAGTGTCACCACGCTTTCCAATCTGTTGCGTATGCTTTACTCGCGCGCCGGGTCTTATCCGCCGGGTATGGCGCGGCTGGAAGCTGAATCCTTTTCTCCCAATACGCCTATGGGGGCATGCCCTCGCTGTCACGGGCTAGGAAGCATCTATGATGTGACCGAGAAAACGCTGGTGCCGGATGATACTCTCAGCATCCGGCAGCGTGCCGTGGCGGCTTGGCCTACCGCATGGCAGGGACAGAACCTGCGCGATATTCTGATCACGCGTGGGGTTGATGTCGATAAGCCGTGGAAAGATCTGCCGCAAAAAACGCGCGACTGGATTTTATACACGGAGGAAACGCCGACTGAACCCGTTTATCCGGGCCGTACGCATGAAGACGTTCTGGCCGCCATAAAACGCGGAGACCCTGCGGATTATAACGGCACCTTTACTGGCGCACGGCGGTATGTGCTTCAAACCTTTGCAAAATCCCAAAGTGCGAAAATGCGGGCGCGGGCGGCATCCTTCATGGTCAGTTCGCCATGTCCCCTTTGCCATGGTCAAAGATTGAATCCGGATGCTCTCAAAGTCACATTTGATGGGCGGAATATTGCGGAATTTTCGGCCCTTCCGTTGAAGCATATTGCTCAGGCATTGCAGGATATGCAGCCGCACATGACCGGGCTGGATGCGGTGAGTGTCGCGGCGCAAGGCATTGTAGCCTCGCTGATTGAGCGGATTGCCGTGCTACTTGATCTGGGGCTTGGCTACCTCCAGCTCAGCCGGAGTGTGCAAACTCTCTCTCCTGGCGAATATCAGCGCTTGCGGCTTGGCACTCAAATCCGTTCCAATCTGTTCGGGGTGGTATATGTGCTGGATGAACCCAGCTCCGGTCTGCATCCGGCGGACACACAGGCGCTATTGAGAGCGCTTGATGGTCTGCTGGTAGCGGGAAATTCCCTACTTGTGGTGGAGCATAATCCGGATGTTATTCGGCGCGCGCAATGGCTGGTGGATGTTGGACCACAGGCGGGCGAGCGTGGCGGCCAGGTGCTTTACAGTGGCCCGCCTGAGGGCCTGAAAAACGTTCAGGCTTCCCAGACACGGCATTATCTATTTGATGCTCCCACAAAGCGGGAGACGCCGCCGCGGGTGGCTGAAACGTTCCTCAAGCTGGCAAATATCACGTGGAATAATCTGCAGGATCTTGATCTTTCTCTGCCATTGGGCGTGTTGGTGTCCGTCACGGGAGTTTCCGGTTCTGGAAAATCCAGCCTGATTCAACAGGCATTGGTTTCCATCGTTTCTCGTGCTTTGGGTCAGCCGGTTGCGCTTGACGAAGATACTGAAGAAGACGCGCCTTTTGATCCGGCGGAAGCCGGACAGCCGCAAGGGCGTGTTGTTTCGGGTTTGGAAAAGGTGCGCAGGCTTGTGGTTATTGACCAAAAGCCCATAGGCCGCACACCGCGTTCCAACCTCGCAACGTATACCGGATTGTTTGATCTGGTGAGGCAGGCCTTCGCCGCAACACCGGAAGCAAAAAAGAGACGGTTTGACGCTGGCTGGTTTTCCTTCAACGTTGCCAAAGGTCGCTGTCCCAAGTGCGAGGGAGTGGGGTCCGTGATGGTGGAGCTCCTCTTTTTGCCTAGCGTGTATGCCCCATGCCCGGACTGCCATGGCGCGCGATATAAGCCAGAAGTGCTGGCTGTTACGTTGCGTGGTAAGACCATAGCGGATGTGTTGACTATGAGCGTGGATGACGCCTGCACTTTTTTTGCGCAGGACAGCGCTCTGTCCCATGGGTTTGAAACATTGCGGGAGGGTGGGCTGGGATATCTGCGGCTTGGCCAACCGGCAACGGAACTTTCCGGCGGTGAAGCACAGCGCATCAAACTGGCGACAGAACTGCAAAAACGCAGGGCGGGTCATGTTCTGTATGTGCTGGATGAACCCACCACAGGCTTGCATCCGGCTGATGTGGACCGGTTGCTTAAACAGCTTCAGCGGTTGGTGGACCAGAACAACAGCGTGGTTCTGGCTGAACATGACATGCGTGTGGTTGCCGCGAGCGACTGGGTTATTGATATGGGGCCCGGTGCCGGAGAGGACGGGGGGCATATTGTAGCCAGTGGAACAC
>NZ_LN606600.1:3422500-3889881 GCF_001499615.1 Acetobacter senegalensis
GTGAGGCGAACCCGGGGAACTGAAACATCTCAGTACCTGGAGGAAAAGACATCAATTGAGATTCTGCTAGTAGTGGCGAGCGAACGCGGAACAGGCCAGTCATTTTTGAAGAAGAAGCAGAAGGATCTGGAAAGGTCCGCCATAGTGGGTGATAGCCCCGTATGCGTAGTGTCTTTGAGAATGCTTGAGTAGGGCGGGGCACGTGAAACCCTGTCTGAACATGGGGGGACCACCCTCCAAGCCTAAATACTCCCTGGTGACCGATAGTGAACAAGTACCGTGAGGGAAAGGTGAAAAGCACCCCGACGAGGGGAGTGAAATAGACCTGAAACCGAATGCCTACAAGCAGTCGGAGCCTCTTATGGGGTGACGGCGTACCTTTTGTATAATGGGTCAGCGAGTTTCTGTTTGCAGCGAGCTTAAGCCGATAGGTGTAGGCGTAGCGAAAGCGAGTCTGAATAGGGCGCCGAGTTGCTGGCAGAAGACCCGAAACCGAGTGATCTAGCCATGGCCAGGCTGAAGGTGCGGTAACACGCACTGGAGGGCCGAACCCACGCCTGTTGAAAAAGTCGGGGATGAGCTGTGGCTAGGGGTGAAAGGCCAATCAAACTCGGAAATAGCTGGTTCTCCGCGAAATCTATTGAGGTAGACCGTCAGGTATTTACCCCGGGGGGTAGAGCACTGGATGGGCTAGGGGGGCCCAAAGCCTTACCAAACCTAACCAAACTCCGAATACCCGGAAGTATAGCCTGGCAGACAGACAGTGGGTGCTAAGGTCCATTGTCGAGAGGGAAACAGCCCAGACCACCAGCTAAGGCCCCCAAATCGTGGCTAAGTGGGAAAGGATGTGGGGATTCCAAAACAACCAGGAGGTTGGCTTAGAAGCAGCCATCCTTTAAAGAAAGCGTAATAGCTCACTGGTCTAATAGAAACCCTGCGCCGAAAATGTAACGGGGCTCAAGCCACGTGCCGAAGCTGTGGGTGCATATCTATGATATGCGCGGTAGCGGAGCGTTCCGTAAGTCTGTGAAGGAGACGGGGTGACCCTCTCTGGAGATATCGGAAGTGCGAATGCTGACATGAGTAGCGACAAACAGTGCGAGAAACACTGTCGCCGAAAGTCCAAGGGTTCCTGCGCAAGGTTAATCCACGCAGGGTTAGTCGGCCCCTAAGGCGAGGGCGAAAGCCGTAGTCGATGGGAATCAGGTGAACACTCCTGAACCTGTCAGAAGTGACGAATGCAAGATGTTGTCAGTCCTTAATGGATTGGACTGGCTTTTTGCGCATTCCAGGAAATAGCTCTGGCGTATAGACCGTACCCGAAACCGACACAGGTGGACTGGTAGAGAATACCAAGGCGCTTGAGAGAACGATGCTGAAGGAACTAGGCAAATTACTCGTGTAACTTCGGGATAAGCGAGACCCGTTGGTGGGCAACCATTGGCGGGTGGCACAGACCAGGGGGTAGCGACTGTTTAGTAAAAACACAGGGCTCTGCGAAGTCGAAAGACGACGTATAGGGCCTGACGCCTGCCCGGTGCCGGAAGGTTAAGAGGAGGTGTGAGAGCACTGAATTGAAGCCCCGGTAAACGGCGGCCGTAACTATAACGGTCCTAAGGTAGCGAAATTCCTTGTCGGGTAAGTTCCGACCTGCACGAATGGCGTAACGACTTCCCCGCTGTCTCCAGCATCGGCTCAGCGAAATTGAATTCCCCGTGAAGATGCGGGGTATCCGCGGTCAGACGGAAAGACCCTATGAACCTTTACTGCAGCTTTACAGTGGCATCAGAGACATTCTGTGTAGGATAGGTGGGAGGCTTTGAAGCGGGGGCGCCAGTTCCCGTGGAGCCATCCTTGAAATACCACCCTGAATTTTTCTGATGTCTAACCGCGGTCAGTTAGCCTGATCCGGGACCCTGTATGGTGGGCAGTTTGACTGGGGCGGTCGCCTCCCAAAGTGTAACGGAGGCGCGCGATGGTGGGCTCAGGCCGGTCGGAAACCGGCTGTTGAGTGCAATGGCATAAGCCCGCCTGACTGCGAGAGTGACAGCTCGAGCAGAGACGAAAGTCGGCCATAGTGATCCGGTGGTCCCGCGTGGAAGGGCCATCGCTCAACGGATAAAAGGTACTCTAGGGATAACAGGCTGATCTCCCCCAAGAGTCCACATCGACGGGGAGGTTTGGCACCTCGATGTCGGCTCATCACATCCTGGGGCTGGAGCAGGTCCCAAGGGTTCGGCTGTTCGCCGATTAAAGTGGTACGTGAGCTGGGTTTAGAACGTCGTGAGACAGTTCGGTCCCTATCTGCCGTGGATGTTGGAGACTTGAGAGGATTTGTCCCTAGTACGAGAGGACCGGGATGAACACACCTCTGGTGCACCGGTTGTCGCGCCAGCGGCACCGCCGGGTAGCTAAGTGTGGACGGGATAACCGCTGAAAGCATCTAAGCGGGAAACCCACCTCAAAACTAGGTCTCCCCAAGGGCCGTGATAGACCATCACGTCAATAGGCCAGGTGTGGAAGCGCAGTAATGCGTGTAGCTAACTGGTCCTAATCGCCCAATAGGCTCACTCTCTTACCGTTCCCTTAAAAGAACGGCCCGTGCACAGAAATCATCCATGCAAAACGTCATACTTCATCATACCCAACCGTCCACACCACCCCAACTCAAGGGTGATTTGGATGACCTGGTGGCCATGGCGGGGAGTGATCCACCCGATCCCATCCCGAACTCGGCCGTGAAAACCCCCAGCGCCTATGATACTGCGGCTTAAGTCGTGGGAAAGTCGGTCGCCGCCAGGTCTTCCAAATCACCCTAAAATCACCACAAACGCGGGGTGGAGCAGCCCGGTAGCTCGTCAGGCTCATAACCTGAAGGCCGCAGGTTCAAATCCTGCCCCCGCAACCACGATAAGTAATTGATATCACACATTAAAACCCGCCCGTTGAGGCGGGTTTTTTGTTGTCTAAAACGCGGTGCAGGAAACACATAGGAAACAGACGAAAAGATAATCCGGCGCATTTTTGTCGGACTTCACAAGTGTGTGATGCAGGCGCGAAGCCACTTACCTCGTGTTCGAGGTGATGAGCACTCTCGGGCCTGTTTCTCTCGATTAGGAGAAGGTCTCGCTTTGTCGATGGTCCTGTCGAGGCTGGACCTCGTTGTAGTCGACACGCCAAGCCTCTATTTTTGCCCCGGCTGAAGAAGTCAGCACGACCCCATTCTGATACCCCCATAGATGCGCCCTGTCGGCAAGCCGGTCGTGACCAAAATCCGTTGCCCAGCTATCATTGGTGCGCGCCGCATGACGACGTTCCTCGCGCAGGCGCGCCATGTCGATATCTTCTTAAGCTTGTCCACGAGTTCGGGCTTGCGAGCAGGTCTCAGATTTTTTGAAGGATCATGTCCTGCTGCATTTCCCGCTCCAACGATATATCCTCCACCAACTTGCGCAACGTGACATTTTCATCCTCAAGCAGCTTCAGTCGCCGCATCTCCATCAGCAGTAGGCCGTCATATTTCTTCTTCCAGTTGAAAATATAATGCCTGACTGATCTCAGCCTTTCGACAAAGCTCCGCAATGGGGATGCCGTCGTCCCTTTTCGTTTCTCCCATCCTGAGAAACGGCCCGCGAAAAACTCTACCCAAAAACGATCCAGTTTGCCGGAACCAGATTGGCGCCCGATCCGGTTAGGGCTGAAATTGATTAATTAGCGATATGGTAATCGTCACTCGCCCAAAAGAGTTTAAGGCTTCTAGGCCAGATATGATTTTTCCAATTTTGATCACCCCTGATGCGTCAGGCCCTTCGTCGCGATAGAAAGCAATATTACCCCAAGGTGCATAGTAGGCGATGTCACCGATCGTCCCCATGTCTCTTTTCGGCGCACCTTCTTCAGATAGACGGGTAGGCAATGCATCGCTGACTTTCTCTGCGGTGCTCAGGTCTCGCAAGGTCATTGTTATCGGAAGCAGCGCGGCAAAGCTGTGTGCAGTTGGCGAGTTGTTAAGAGTCGCCAGCATTCTTGTGTTGCCAATCTGAATCTGGAGTTTGACATTCTTGGTATTTATCCATGTGGTCTCCCCTGAATGTTGACTGGTCTTGGTGGATGGTGCGGCTTGAGCCGTTGACAATGCAAGGTTAGTGGCAGCTAAAAAAACAGCGAAAGTAACTCGGTATGATATTCCGAAATTAAATCGGGTGATATAGGATTTTACTTCTGTTTTATTCGGAAGCATACCGCTGCACTCCAGTAACATGATTTTTTTATCTGCGGGAAAGATAAAGAAGTAAAAAATTGACTTATACAGAGTGTTTTTTGACGTGCTGTGGAAATTCTCTTTCCACAGCACTGTTGCTTATGCGGTCTGACCGCCATCCACTACGAACGTTGCGCCGACCGTGAAGGCAGCGAGATCCGAACACAACCACAGTACGGTTCCGGCAATTTCTTCCGGTTTGCCCAGCCGACCCACAGGTTCCTGTCCGATAGCGGCCTGACGTCCCTCCTCGGTTCCTCCAGTGAAACGGGTCATCATCGGGGTTTCTATGATGCCAGGAGCCACGACATTAACGCGAATATTTGAAGATGCGTAGTCAAGAGCTGCAGCTTTACTGAGACCAATAACTCCAAATTTGGATGCACAGTAGGCCCCGTTTCCTGAGAAGCCCTTCACGCCAGCGCCCGATGCTGTGCTGACAATAGCACCACCGCCAATTTTCAACATTTCGGGTATCTGATGCTTCAGACTGAAGAAAACGCTATTCAGGTTGGTTGAGATAACATTTTCCCACATCTCCGGCGGAATGTCGGCAGTTGCGAGTGCCTTGTGTTCAATGCCCGCATTGTTGAATGCGAAATTAAGGCGTCCAAATTCCGCAACGGTTTTTGCAACAGCACTTTTGATTTCATTCTCCTTTGAGACGTCGGCAATAATGGAGATTGCTCTACCACCAGCTTCTGTAATGAGGCGTAATGTCTCCTGAATATTTCCTTCCGAACGGCCAACTACCGCGACGCTTGCTCCGGCCTTGGCAAAGGCGAGAGCGGTCGCACGCCCGATACCCGTGCCCGCACCGGTGACAATGGCGACCTTGCCCGAATAATCAAATTGCACTGACATGATGAATCTCCCTTGTTCGCTGTGCGAGGCAGACGATGTCAAAATGCCGGACGGAACTGAATTAATGAAAATAACTCATAACCGTATGCAATTTTTATCGACTACCAACATTAATGGCATGGACGTAAGATAACATCGCTGTCAAGGCCGTATGGCAAAGGCACCTGCTATCTGGAGTCTAGGCTGGTGCCTACATGGACAACGGTTCGTACCTGTGGGCTTGGGCGTAATTATGCGGATGACATGTCCTCCCGGAAGGGAAAGGAGAACTGTCATCTCGGGCTGGAATGCGAAGGATTAGGAAATGCGACACGCTAAAGGGAGGCTGGTAACTCTTGGTATTCTTGCGTTCGGGACAGTTCTTGTTTCCGTATCTGTCAAAAATACCTATGCTGCTGCCGAACCTTCATGGCGTGAGGGGCATGCCATCGAAACACGTCCGCCGGAACTTGAGAGTGACCGGCCTGCATTCGTGGGGCAGACCCGGGCGCCTTACCATGCAACCTCTCCCTTTCACGTCACGGTTCTGACAGACAGGCTGCATGCGCCCTGGAGCCTTGCATTCCTGCCTGACGGGCCATGCTGGTAACGGAAAAGCCTGGGGCGTTGCGTATCGTAGATGCACAGGGCAGGATTTCTGGGCCTGTCAGGAATTTACCAGCCGTCCATTATGGCGGTCAGGTGGGGCTTCTGGACGTTGCGCTGGATCGCGACTTCGCAAAGGATCACCGCATATTCTTCAGCTATAGCGAGGATGTGGGAGACGATAAGACCAATATTGCTCTTGCGCGCGCTACGCTGGATGAGAAAGCTGGTATTTTGCGGGATGTTTCCGTGATTTTTCGGGCGTTACCAGCGGTCTCGTCTACAAAAGGTGCCAATCAGGGCGGTCGCATCGCGGTGGCACCGAATGGAACCCTGTTCATGACTGTAGGGGATCGTTCCAGCATTACGCCCTGGGATGTCGCCCAGCATCTTGATAGCGATCTGGGCAAGATCATTCACATTACGGCGGACGGTGAACCCGCGTCAGATAATCCTTTTATTGGTCGGGCAGGAGCAAGACCGGAAATCTGGACTCTTGGGCACCGCAGCGAAGAAGGACTGGCTTTCGCACCAGATGGCAGGTTGTGGGAAACAGAACATGGGCCACAAGGTGGTGATGAACTCAATCTTATCGAACGAGGTAAGAATTATGGGTGGCCTTTAGTGACACACGGCATTGATTATTCAGGAGAGAAGATCAATGGCGGCCTGACCGAAAAACCTGGAACAGAACAGGCTCGCTATTACTGGGATCCGGTTATAGCACCATCAGGTCTTGCTTTTTATTCAGGCAATCTTTTTCCTCAATGGCACGATAGCGTGTTCGTTGGCGGTTTACGTGCCGGATTTCTCGATCGTCTGACACTGACAACTAACGACAAAGTCAGGGATGAGGAACCGCTGCTGGCCGATCTGCGCAGCCGGATACGTGATGTCAGGTCAGGTCCGGACGGGGCGGTGTATGTCCTGACGGATGACGGGAAACTCCTTCGCCTGACACCAGGTCAATAAAGAGGAATGATAATCATGAAAAAGATCATGGTGATGTTGGCAATCACCCTGGGTTTGGTGGGAGTGCCTGCCATGGCGGCGGACATGTCGAATGGTGCAGACAATTTCTACAAAAGCGATCGCGTCACGATTCAGAAAATTTCTTTCAAGAACAAGATGGGCATGAAAGTAGTGGGAAACCTCTTCACGCCCAAAAACCTGGAACAGAACAGAAAATATGCGGTCATTGTCGTCGGCCACCCGATGGGAGCCGTCAAGGAACAGAGTGCTAACCTCTATGCGACGAAACTGGCCGAGCAGGGCTTTGTCACGCTGGATTTCGATCTGTCCTTCTGGGGTGAAAGCGAAGGAGAGCCCCGTAATACGGTATCGACCGATATCTACGTGGATGATTTTCTGGCAGCCGTAGACTTTCTGGGGACACAAACCTTTGTAGACAGGGGACGTATCGGAGCACTCGGCATCTGCGCGAGCGGCAGCTTTGTTGTCAGTGCTGCACAGATCGACCCACGGATTAGAGCTATTGCAACTGTCAGCATGTATGACATGGGAGCGGCTAACCGGAACGGACTGCACCATTCTGTTACGCTCAAGCAGAGAGAGAAAATTCTTCAGGATGCTGCGCAAGAGCGCACCGCCGAATTTTCAGGGGCTCCGATCAAGTATACGAGTGGAACGCCAGAAAAACTGACAAAAAACTCGACGGTTGTTGAACGCGAGTTCTATGATTTCTATCGGACGCCGCGCGGATATTCTCCCAATACCACGACGCATCCCACACTTGTCAGCAACGTTTCATTCATGAATTTCTACCCGTTCGAGCAGATACAAACCATCTCGCCGCGTCATCTGCTTTTTGTTGTCGGAGAGAAAGGGCATTCGCGTGAATTCAGTGAAGATGCCTACCAGCGTGCAGCCGAGCCAAAGGAACTCTATATCGTGCCGGGCGCGGGGCATGTTGATCTCTATGACAGAACAAAACTTATTCCTTTCGCCAAGCTGGCTAATTTCTTTCGTGAGAATCTGAAATAAGCGCTGAAACCTGCTGGTGATCATCCGTGTTGGACCGTTCAGTGTGGACGTAACGGTCCAACTATGCAGGGTAAGGCCGAACGCTATGGGCTTCGGGCAGCCGCTATCATACCAGTATCAACATGTGTCGTACCTAGTCTCGAATGAAGGCTGACAAACAAGGAACAACCATCTGAAAAAGGAGCGCAGTCATTGAGTCCAGAAAGTTCACGCAGCTGCGATCAGGACCGTCAACGGGACGCGGTGGTTGACGCGTGGCTGAGACATGAACTGCGGAACAAATACGGCGCTATTCTCGGTGACGATATTCCCGATGAACTTTTGGACCTGATAAACGCCTCGACAGTTCCGACACACATTCCAGAACAGGACAGTTAGAGCGAAGAAGCCGACATGTTGTCAGGATGATGCACGCTGGCCTGCCAATCATCCCATAGGAGGTGTACTGCTTCGTGCAGGAAGGTTGTGCATGATCCAGCGCAAGGTGTGCAAAAATCGGATTGACCTGGATGAGACTTCTGCAACAGGTGTCGCAGCCATTGCGGCACGCTACAGGTTTCACAATGCAGAGATGGTTGAGGTGATCGGATACGTCATTGCAGAGATCTAACAACCTGCTGGCAAGCCGTATCATGTCAGAGGGCTGGGAGAGGTTGCCCAACCCCTGCCTGAACATGGCATCGGCTTCACTCACCTTACTCCGCATATAGGTGAGTGTGGCCGTCGCGGGGACGGGTGGTAATGGCTGAGGCATGTGCTCTTTCCTTCACGGCTCTCGCGCCGTGAATTGTCTGTGTCGTCTGTGTGTCGAATGAGCCCGATCGTCAGAGAATATGCTCGGCAAGGGGTGCCTTGCGGGGCGGTATCTCCGTGCCCCAACCGCCGCCGAGCGCCTTGTAGAGGGTCACAGTGTTCGACAGGGCCTGGAGCTGGGTCGTAATGGCTGCAAGCTGGGCGGTGTACCACGCCCTCTGCGCAACAAGTGTTCCGAGATAGGGGTCATAGCCGGCCCTGAATCTCTGTAGGGCGAGGGTATATTGCCGCTGATTGGCAGCGACCGATGCCTGCTGGGCCACCATCTGCCCGAGATAGGTTTCCCGCCCGGCCAGCGCATCCGCGACTTCGCGAAACGCGGACTGGATCGTTCGCTCGTAGCGCGCCACTTCTTCTCGTTTGCGAGCACGGGCCTGCTTGAGCTGGGCGGTCAGACGACCTGCGTCAAAGAGCGGCAAGGTAATCTGCGGTGCGACGTTCCAGGCGCCCATGCCGCTTTGGAAGAGGCGGGTGATATTGTTGCTTGCCGTGCCATTGGCGGCCGTGATCTGGATTTTCGGGAAGAATTCGGCCCGCGCTGCACCGATATCGTCATTGGCGGCCCGTAACTCGCCTTCGGAGGCCGCTATATCCGGTCGCCGGTTTATCATGTCGGACGGCAGGCCAGCCGGTACGACTGGAAATGCCGTGATGGAATCAAGAGAAGTCTTGGTGCTCATGGATCGGATCATGGCGTCCGTGAGCGGGGTGCCCACCAGCAATGTCAACTGATCAAGGGCCTCCGCGCGTTGTCGCGTGTAGATTTGCAGATTGGTTTCGGCATCATGCAGGGAGGCTTCGGCTTCCGCCAGGTCCAGTTGCGTACCTGTGCCGACTTCGGCTGTCTGTTTGACAAGATCGTAAGTATGGCGTCGGTTTTCCAGAACATTCTGCGTAACCGTGACCGCCTGATTGTTGGCGACCCAGTTCAGCATCGCCATCGCAACACTGGAAATGATGCTCAGCCTCATCGCCTGCTGGTTCAGCGCACTGGCCATATAGCGGTCGAACGAGGCTCTGGAGGCACTCCGTATGCGCCCCCATAGGTCCACTTCATAGGCGGAAACACCGAAGCCGACTGCATACTGCCGCATGTAGATCGGTTCGTCCGTGCGGGAGAGGCTCCAGATATGAGAGTTCATTTTCTGGATATTGGCACCCGCCGTTCCGTTCAAAGTCGGGAACAGGGCTGCGTTCTCAATGTCGAATTGCGAACTGGCTGCGGCAGTCTGCTGCTGCGCAATGCGTAGATCCCGGTTGTTCTCCAGCGCTGTGGCGATGAGGGTCTGCATGACAGGATCGCGGTAGAAATCGCGCCAGTCCTGCATGAGCGTCGTGTCATCCTTAGCGTGCGTAGGGCGTTCGCCGCTGGATGGCCATGTCGTGGACACCGGTGCAGCCGGTCTGTGATAATGCGGGATCATGGTGCAGCCGCCGAGCAAAGCCGTCAGCGTGATCCCGTGAAGAAGGAATGAAGCCCGCACGCTCAGATCACCTTCAGGTTCTTGTCGAGTTGTGGCGCGACAACACTGCCTTCATGCAAGGCGGACGGAGGATGCACCACAAGCTGGCTGCCATCGGGCAATCCATCCAGAATTTCCAGATGATCTCCATAATCCCGGCCGATCTTGACCTTGTGAACCGCGATTTTATTGTCAGCAGTGACAGTTTCGACAGACAATCCGTCAGCCTCATAATTGAGGGCTTCTGAGGGAACCATAATAACGGAAGCAGCCCGAGGCAGGTCAAAATGGATTTCCGCATAAAGCCCGGCTGTCAGGCGATTATCGTGGTTATCAATTTCGATCTCAACGGGCAGCATACGGCTTCCCTGTTCCAGCGCGTGCCCAGTTCGCGTGACTGTGCCTTTGAAAGTCTGACTAGGTCGTTCCGGCACCACGATCGAAGCTGGCTCATCCACTTTGACTGTCAGAGCAGCATCCTGGGGAACGTGGACACGTACGCGCAACCGATCGGTGCGGGTGACCACAAACAGGGGGCGTGATGTGGCGTTATCAGCGCTGACCAGATCTCCGGCCTCTACATTCCTGACGGTGACAACGCCGTCATAAGGGGCGATCACCGTCGTGTAAGCCTGACGCTGCGCTGTTTCAGCCAGCACAGCATCAGCAGCTTTCTGTTCGGCCTGCCGGGCATTTTGTGTCAGGCGGTCCACATCGAAATTCTGTTTGCTGACAGCGCCTCCACCGACAAGCCCGCCAGACCGCCGCGCGGTAATCTGCGCCAGAGCCAGATTGGCGCGAGCCTGCGCCAGTGTCGCCTGCGCCTGCTCAACACGGTGATCAAGTTCCGGCGCTCGGATGACCGCCAGAACCTGTCCTGCCTGCACGGGGGTTCCGATATCGACAAACCGCTTGTCGATATAGCCCGAAGCGCGTGCGCCGATGGGTGTTGTCTCAATTCCTACGGTTTCGCCTGGCAGGTCCAGCGACAAAGGTTGTGTCGAAGCACGCGCGATCATGGTCCGCACATCAGGAACCTGCTGGTCGCGCTCTCTGGCCGTTGCCGTGACCGCGTGCGCACGCTCGACATGGGTATAAACGCCATAACCAACTGCGAGGATGACACCCAGTCCGGCAACAATGCCGGGGGAGAACCGCCTGCGTTCGTGACCGGAGTGGGACATGACAGGATCAGATGACATTCTCATATTCCTCAAGCATGCGGGATTCACGACGGCGCAGACGGCTGTAGAGCCAGGGGACAACAAAAAGCGTGGTGCAGGTGCCAATCATCAGGCCGCCAATCACAGCGCGGCCCAGAGGTGCGTTCTGCTCGCCGCCGTCTCCGAGGCCCAGCGACATCGGCAGCATGCCAATCACCATGGCCAGCGACGTCATTAAAATTGGCCTCAAACGCTCCCGCCCGGCTTCCATCGCAGCCTCCATGGCGGTCATGCCATGCGCACGGCTTTCCTTGGCGAAGGTGACCAGCAGGATGGAATTGGCACTCGCCACACCCACGCTCATGATCGCACCCATGAGCGAGGGCACGGAGAAAGTCGTGCCCGTGACGAAAAGCATGAGCACGATGCCGCACATGGCGCCCGGCAGCCCTAGTATGACAACCAGAGGGTCCATGAAGGACTGGAAGTTCACGACCATCAGCAGATAGACTGCAACCGCCGCCACCAGCAGGCCGATTTCAAGGCGCGTGAAGGACGTGTTCATGCTGTCGATCTGCCCTGCCACCTCAATGCTGTTGCCGGGTTTCAGGTCGCCTTTGTGGCGCGCGACAATCCGCCCGATATCACGAGCAATGCTTCCCAGATCACGATCCTCGGCACTGGCGTCGATATCCAGAACCGGCTGGATGTTGCTGTGTGAAATCACGTCAGGTGCGACCGTGCGCTCGATGGTCGCCACGTTCCGGAGCAGAGTCGGAATACCGGCCACCTGTGATGCATTCCCTGCCACCACCAGCTTGCCCAGATCATCAACGGTGTTGACCTGATATTGCGGTGTCTGTACGGCAACCGGGTAAAGCGTTCCCATCTGCGGATCGGGCCAGAAGTTCGGCGTGACTGTATTGGAGGAGGCCTGCGAGACCATGACGCTGCGGGCCACGTCGTTCAGAACGAGATTGAGGTCCTGCGCCCGTTCGCGGTCGATCGATACGTTCAGGGCAGGTGCTACAAGCTGCTGGTGCAGGTGCACATCCACCAGACCGCGCACATGACGCATGTCCTCCATGATCTTGCCCATAACCACGCGGTTATTCGCCTGATCATACCCCGTAATCCGCACGTCAATCTGGGATGTCAGACCAAAATTCAGGATCTGCGTCACCATGTCGGCGGGCTGGAAATAGAACACGACATCTGGGAAGCGTTTGGCCAGAACTGTGCGCAGACGGCTGATATACTCCGCTGTCGGACGATGCTTTTCCTTCAGGGCCACCATGATCTGCCCGTCATTCGGGCCTATGGTTGAGCCATCATCAAAGGGCATGGAGAAACGGAAAGGAATGCCGATATCATCGAGCACCAGTTCACGCTCATTCTGGGGAACAACTTCGCGAATGGTATCTTCAACCTGATCGAAAATCCGTTCGGTGGTCTCAATCCTTGTTCCTGCAGGCGCACGGACGTGCAGCTTGAACTCTCCGGCATCAATAACAGGGAAGAAGTCCTGTCCCACCTGCGTTGCAAGAAGCACAGCGGTCAGAACAAAGATGCCGCCCAGAGCCGGAACTTTCCAAGCGCTATGCAGAAGGCCGGACAGCGTCTTTTCATAACCATTCCGCAGGCGCTCGAACCGGGCATCAAATTTCGCGCCGAACCGTTCAAAAATCGTAGGGGGCTTTCCAGACTCTTCTCGCCGTTTTTTGGCCTGTTCTTCGGAGCGGAGAAGCAGAGCTGCAAAGATCGGCACCAGCGTTCGGCTAATAACGTAGGAGGCCAGCATCGCATACACGACGGCGAGCGCCATGGGCGTGAACAAGAACCGTGATGGCCCCGTCAGAAATTCCACAGATACAAAAACGCAGGAAATCGCCAGCGTGGACACCAGTGTCGGCAGTGCAATGCCTGCGGCACCATCCAGAACGGCTTTGCGCAAGTCTGCGCCATCATGATGCAGGCGGTGGATATTCTCGATCGTGACCGTGGCATCATCCACCAGAATGCCCACGGCGAGCGCAAGGCCACCCAATGTCATGAGATTGAGGGTCTCTCCGGTTGCAGAGAGAATGGCGATGGAAGACAGGATCGCGAGTGGGATGGAGACCGCCACAATCAGCGTGGAACGCCAGCTTGCCAGAAAGGCAAGGATCATGGCTGCTGTCAGCAAACCAGCAATCACGGCTTCAGACGCCACGCCCTTGATGGCGGCCTTCACGAACAGGG
This sequence comes from Acetobacter senegalensis, assembly GCF_001499615.1. Lineage (NCBI taxonomy): Bacteria > Pseudomonadati > Pseudomonadota > Alphaproteobacteria > Acetobacterales > Acetobacteraceae > Acetobacter > Acetobacter senegalensis. The sequence continues at coordinate 3,435,895 of NZ_LN606600.1, forward strand.
ACTGATCGAACAGTTCGTCAATCTTCATGCCCGGAGGTGCTGCAGCGCGTGAGAGGGGCAGCACTGTATCACGCATGGCGTTCACAACCGCCAGCGTGGACGCATTTCCGGCTTTCATAATCCGCAGCAGAACCGAGCGCTGCCCTTCACGGCGCACGATGTTATGCTGCACCTCCCAACCATCACGGACCTGCGCGATATCGCGGATACGGATGATGGCACCGGTATTCGGGTCTTTCCGCAGCGGAATATTATTAAGCTGCTTTGAAAAATACGGAATACCGTTCATCTGGATGTTGTATTGAGACGGTCCAAATTTCACCGTGCCGCCCGGAAGTGTGAGGTTCTGCGCGTTGATGGCATTGGAGACATCCAATGGGCTGATTTTCATCGCCTGCAACTTAGTCGGATCAATATCGACCATGATCTGGCGGATCTTGCCGCCATGCGGCGGGGGCAGAAGTGTTCCGGGGACTGGCGCCATCTGCTGACGCAGACGGTAGACACCATAATCGTACAACTCACTTTCCGTCAGCTTATCAGAAGACAGGGAAAGCTGCAGAACTGCTACACTGGAGGCGCTGTACTGCATGATAATGGGTGGCTGCACGCCCGGTGGAAGCTGTGCACGAATGGATTGGGTGGCGGCAACAGTTTGTCCAAGAGCAACCCCGATATCCACTCCCGGCTGAAAGTACAGTTTCTGAAGCACAAGACCGGGTGTGGTCTGGCTTTCGATGGTCCGCAGATTATTGACGAAAAAGCTGTGCGAGAATTCTGTATAGGTACTGATGCGTTTTTCGGTTTCGGGTGCCGAAAGACCATCATAATACCAGACAACAGTAATGACTGGAATATCGATATTCGGGAAAATGTCGGTTGGCGTCCTGAAGATAGCGGAAATGCCAAGCAGAAGAATCAGTAATGACCCGACGATAAAAGTATAGGGCTTTCGGAGCGCAAGACCAACAATGCCCATGAATTGGCAATTTCCTTTTTTCGAGTCTGATGTTGGGTAACTCAGGGTAATAGATTGCAGAGTGCCCTGACGTCGTGCGACACCGGCATTGATGTGTGGATACTGACAATAAAGTATCTCTTCATCATACGACTATACGCTATATTTTGAATATAATAATGAATTATATTCATTAATCCAGAAGCGTAACGATGGAGCCGCGAGGTCACCGTGTCTGGATAGGCAGTTTTTATTAATGAATTATATTCATAATAGAATACGTTTATTAGGCATAGTTTTAGATGGCGGCTTTGGAGTATTTAAAAAAGATAAATGTGTTGTGATAAAATTAAGTAGTTATGACACAAGCCTGAAGGAAATATGAGTTGTTTGGAAAAACAAATTTTTTAAAAATAGTCGGGCATCATGATTAAGTAATTTTTTTGGAAAATAAAAATATCACACTCACCCAGTTACATAGTCAGATATGTTCGATATTCCCCTTATATAGGAGAAGCTATTCATGCGCATCGGTATTATCGGCGCGGGTCGAATGGGAAGTGCCTTGGGCGAGGTCTACGCCGATTGCGGGCATGATATTATTTTCAGCTACGCGCGTACGGATACGAAGCTGGAAACCGTCACGCAGGCGGCGGGCCGGAAGGCCCGTTGGAGCACGCCCGACGATGCCGCCCGCAACTGCGACCTCGTGATCCTCGCTGTTCATTGGATGCGCGTAGAAGATGCTCTCGCATGTGCGGGTGACTTGTCCGGCAAGACCGTCATGAGTTGCTGCATGCCGCTTGATGAAACGGATAGCGAACTGGTGATCGCTCATACAGATTCCGGGGCGGAAGCTCTGGCCCGTATGTTGCCTCATGCACACATAGTCGCGGCCTTCCAGACGATCCCCAGCGAAAGTCTGCGTCCGGTATATCTGGGCAGGCAGAGAGTGGACAGGCCGAGCGTCGTTTTCTGCGGGGACAATGGAGCCGGCAAACAGCTTGTTGCCCAATTAATATCCGAAGCTGGGTTCAGCCCCGTAGACGCGGGATCACTTGAAATGGCCCGGTATATCGAACCCTTCTCGATGCTGGGCGCGGAACTGGCCTATGAAACTCCTATGGGCCCGGAGTGGGTTTACCGATTTAGTCGATTGGACCGCCAGTAAGCTGACGCCTTTTTTTAGAGAAGAAGGTTTCAGAAATGGGTTTTGATCCGGAACGGTCTTAACAAAATGGCTGTCTGCTTTTCGCTTGAGGAAATGTATGCGTCCCAGAATAATCTGTCACATGATCACGTCGATCGACGGTCGGCTGCGCACAAGGCGCTGGACAGCGCCCTGTGCGGGAACAAACCGCCACGTGCTGATGGGGTATTACGAACAGATTGCGCTTAGGCACGATGCGCCGGCATGGATCGTCGGCCGGCACACAATGTCTGAAATTTTGGGCAGTTCTCCTTGGCCAACGGACAGACAGATTACCGAACAGGTCTGGCCTCGCACGCCGTTCATCGGGGATCGACGTAAAAGGAACCTAGCGGTCGTGGTCGATCTCCATGGGCGTCTGACCTACACAGACGACGATATCGATGGAGATCATGCAACGGCCATCCTGGGTGAAGAAGTATCCAACAGCTATCTGTCGCACCTTCGTGCAGTAGGCGTCTCCTATCTCTTCGTTGGAAGTGGGGAGGAAATGCTCGCTGTCGCGATGCAAGGGCTGTACGAGCACTTCGGGGTCGAACGTCTTTTGCTTGAAGGGGGTGGTATTACGAATGGAGAGTTTCTTCGCGCCGGTCTGATCGATGAACTCAGCCTACTGGTATATCCCGGCCTTGACGGCCTTTCCGGGGAGCCAAGCATCTTTGATTATCCGGGCAATTCTGAAGAGCAACCTGCGCTCGGCCAGTCGTTGGCTCTCATATCTTCCGAGACATTGGAAGGGGGGGTGATGTGGCTGCGATATCGCGTTGAACGCAGCACGAAAGCTGGATGATACTATGAGTGCTCGGAGCGCTGGGGAAGCTAAATCTCGACGGCAAGCAGAACTGCGCCTAAACAATATGAGCATGTTCATGAAAAGGGCTCATATATGTCTCGCGAGAATTTTAATGACCTGATCGCGTTTCTGGCTGTGGCGCGTGAGAAGAGCTTTACGCGGGCCGCTGCAAAGCTGGGTGTGTCCCAGTCTGCGTTGAGTCACACGGTTCGTCTACTGGAAGAACGTCTGGGCCTGCGATTACTGACACGGACGACGCGTAGCGTGACGCCCACGAATGCAGGTGACTATCTCATTCGCAACATTGGCCCGCATTTTGATCAGATTGAAAGTCAGATTGCCTCTCTAGGTGAACTGCGGGATGTGCCGAGCGGCCTGATCCGTGTCACTGCAACGGACGATGTCATCGCCTACATCCTCAGGCCGAGGGTTGAACAGTTCCTTAAAAAATATCCTGACGTAAAAATTGAAATCAATGCGGATCTTAGGCTGGTGGATATCGTAGCCGAGCGTTTTGATGCCGGAATTAGGTTGGGAGAGCAGGTGACCAAGGAGATGACTTCGGTGCCTCTCACTCCAGATATTCGTTTTGTCGTCGTGGGCGCGAAATCCTATTTCAGGAAGAACTCGAAACCGAAGGTTCCGCATGACCTTCTGAAGCATAAATGCATCACGATGCGTCTGCCAACACATGGTGGGATTTATGCCTGGGAATTTGAGAAGAACGGTCGGGATGTTAAAGTCCGCGTTGATGGTCCTTTGATATTCAACAGCATTTTTCCTGTGCGGGATGCCTGCTTGGACGGGCTCGGCCTGGCGCATATGCCGGAAATGGTCGCGGAGAAATATATTGCCGATGGACGTCTGGTAAAAGTTCTTCAGGACTGGTGTCCTTATTGGACTGGATACCATCTCTGCTTTCCCCACCACCACCAGACTACCATGCCGTTTTCACTTTTTGTCGAGGAAATGCGTTACGAACCGGCAGAATCTTCGCATTCATGAGTAAAATCGAAGATCGTTAGCATCAGAAAGGGACTAATAGAGCCTGTAGATAGCTCCTACATGAAGAAACATGGTCACATGGCGATCAAAAAGGAACGGGAAAATATCATGAAGGCGATTTATCCAATCGTGTGTGCTCTTGCCGTGACCGGAGCAGGGCAAGCCATGGCAGCACCAACGCTGGAACAGGCTGTTCATTCCCCCACGCGGGATACCCGCTTCGTTGCGCGTGATCCGATCCGGCACCCTTTGGAAGAATTGCAGTTTTTTGGCTTGCGTCCGGATGCCAGTGTTGTCGAAATCTGGCCGGGTGGGGGCTACTGGACGCAGATCCTTGGTCCCTATCTACGGGGCAAAGGCGTTTATACTCTGGCTCTTGGTCCTGAAGATGGCGCGGGTTCAGCCTTCAGCAAGATGGTGGCAGTTCATCCCGAACTTAAGGAAACGTTCAGGACAACACAGTTTGACGGCGACCATCTCGATTTTGCTGCGCCTGACAGTGTCGACTTCGTTCTGACTTTTCGTAACCTGCATAACTGGATGGAAGCCGGTAATGCACCGCAGATGCTTGCGGCCATCCATCGGGCTTTGAAACCGGGTGGGATATTCGGTGTTGAAGACCATCGTGGCCACACAAATGCCCCGCAGGATCCGCATGCTCAGGATGGGTATGTCCGGCAGTCTTACGCGATTTCTCTCATTGAAAAAGCAGGCTTCAAGCTTGTTGATTCATCGGAAATCAATGCCAATCCGCGTGATACGGCCAACTGGCCGAAGGGTGTTTGGACACTGCCTCCGACCTTTGCCCTGGGGGATAAGGATCACGCCAAATATGCGGCAATCGGGGAGGGCGATAACTTCGTCCTCAAATTCCAGAAAATCGATCGTTAAAAATCCGGAGACTATCCATGAGCAGTAACATTGCGAAGAAGATCGTTGTCATAACAGGTGCCAGCAGTGGGCTGGGGGCTGAAGCTGCACGACATCTGGCAGCCCAGGGTGCGATCGTCGTTCTGGGAGCGCGGCGCGAAGACCGGATCAAGACGCTTGCTGAAGATATTGCCGCCAAAGGTGGCAAGGCTTTGGCGATTGAAACGGATGTGACGGATCGTAATTCGGTTCAGAGCCTCGTTGATACGGCGGTCAAGACTTATGGCCGGATTGACGTGCTGCTCAACAATGCGGGTGTCATGCCTCTGTCGCCACTTGAAAACCTGCGTGTTGATGAGTGGGATCTGATGATCGACGTCAATATCAAGGGTGTTTTGTATGGTATTGCAGCCGCCCTTCCGCACATGAAAGCGCAGAAAAGCGGTCAGATCATCAACGTGTCTTCCGTTGCAGGGCATCGCGTTCTGGAAAACAGTGCTGTTTATTCCGCTACAAAATTCGCTGTTCGTGCGCTTTCTGAGGGATTGCGCGCCGAAGTGAAGCCATACAACCTGCGCACGACTATCATTTCACCGGGGGCGGTTGAGTCGGAACTCCTTAATAGCGTTCATGATGAGGCGACCGCGGAACAACTCAGGAATTTTGTACCTGGTATTGCGATCGGTGCTGACTCGTTTGCCCGGTGCGTGGCTTTTGCGATCAGCCAGCCGGAAGAGGTGGATATCAACGAAATCCTTTTCCGTCCCACAAAGCAACAGATATAAGATAGCGCTGACAGGCGTGTTACACTTGAGATGGGCCGTGTCCTGAAAAGGACGCGGCCTTTTTTATAAGTTTGAGAAAACTACCAATAGGCAAGTCTTTCAGAGAGCAAAGCCTCAAGCCCAATGGAACTGTCATTCATGAATATTATTCATGACTATGCGCGTTTTATAGGGGCTAGTCTGGATGCCCGACGTTCCCTACATTCTTTTAAGAACTCTGCCAGTCAGCATAATAAAATTTCACAGGCATGAAAATAAGAGTGCAGATGAAGGCGATCTGCTGACGTTGCTTGTCGTTTTTCGAAATACCTGTGCTGATGAATATTCGTAATGCCGAGGTGTAATGGATACTCTTTCTCAAACATCATCTGAAGCGAATAAGGACTCTGACAGGCAGGCTGGGTCTTGGGGCGCTGTGCTCGCCATGTCTCTTGGCGCCTTCGCGCTTGTCGCATCGGAGTTTATGCCTGTCAGTCTTTTAACGCCTATTGCGGCTGACCTTCATATCAGTGAAGGGCAAGCGGGTCAGGCCATCTCGGTCTCGGGCGCTTTTGCGGTTTTCACCAGCCTTTTTATTTCTTCATTGGCAAAAGGGATCAATCGCAAAACACTACTGTTAGTTCTTATCGCGATGATGATCGTTTCAGGAACAGTTGTTTCTCTGGCACCTAATTACGTCCTTTTCATGCTCGGACGGGCGATGATCGGTGTTGTGATCGGTGGTTTCTGGTCAATGTCTGCCGCAACGGCGATGCGTCTTGTCGAAGATCACCATGTTCCACGTGCGCTTGCGATCCTAAATGGTGGCAATGCTCTTGCTACAGTTATTGCGGCACCTGCTGGCAGCTTTCTTGGTGGTTTGATAGGTTGGCGTGGTGCGTTTTTCTGCGTGGTGCCGGTGGCTGTGATTGTTTTCGTCTGGCAGCTTATCAGCCTTCCATCCATGCCCAGTGAACGTCATCAACAGTCAGCAAGTGTGTTCGCCCTGCTGGCGCGGCCAATTGTAAGAATGGGGATGATTGCAGTCAGCCTCTTTTTTATGGGGCAGTTCACGCTCTTTACCTATGTCAGGCCGTTCCTTGAAGATGTGGCGCATGTCGAGGTGTCTACGCTATCCTTGATCCTGTTGCTGATGGGAATTTCCGGCTTTATTGGCACTGTGCTGATTGGCGTTATGCTGAAGAAAAGTGTCTATCCGGTTTTGATTGCTATTCCTCTGCTGATGGCGTTTCTGGCATTTGGCCTCCTTATGTTGGGAAAATGGATTGTTGTCTCTGCCATAATACTGACTGTGTGGGGCCTGTTCGCGACATCCGCTCCTGTTGGTTGGTGGACTTGGTTGGCCCGGATGCTTCCCCGGGATGCTGAAGCAGGGGGCGGCCTGATGGTTGCCGTTGTCCAGCTTGCCATAACGCTGGGAGCGACTTCTGGCGGTATTCTTTTTGACAGGATTGGGTATCAGGCGACCTTTGCTGCCAGCGCGCTTGTACTTGTGCTCGCAGCTCTGTCGGCTTTGTTGACGATGCGGCAGGGCCGCTACCAATAATTTTTGAGGGCATTCAAGTTTGGAAATTGGCTAAGGCCAACGCTTTCGAACTACGTGCAGGAACACTTATCATGGATATCAAGCGCATTGGATCACAACCCTCAGTAAAGGGGCCTGCCGATTGGTTTACCGGGACGGTTCGCATCGATCCCCTGTTTAATCCACCCGAACCCGCGCAGGTGACGACGGCACTCGTCACGTTTGAGCCAGGCGCTCGAACCGCGTGGCACACCCATCCGCTCGGGCAGACCCTGATCGTTACGGCTGGATGTGGCTGGGTGCAGCGCGAAGGCAGTCGTGTCGAGGAAATCCGTGCCGGCGATACGATCTGGTTTGCGCCTGGTGAGAAGCATTGGCATGGAGCGACAGCGACTACAGCGATGAGCCATATTGCCATTCAGGAAAAGCAGAACGGTTCTCCAGTCGATTGGCTCGAACATGTTTCTGACGACGAGTACAGCAACTGAGTAGTTAGCAACGGGTGGATTCACCATTTAGTCGCCGCATGTTTGTCCCGGGTTGTCAGCTTGCTACTCGTCGTTAGGTGAACGTTGCGGCTCCCCGCCTCGATACCTTCCACATGAGCTTGTTTCCTTGTGATTTTTTGGTGAACTCCTGACGTATGCGTTAAGAGTAAGCCCGGTAGCTGAGTTTTTTGGATCGTGTATAAAGCCGATCTATGAATTATTTTCATGACCGTAAGATATTTTTTCTGGATTATTCTCTGAGTGGGAAAGATCTATATTGGGAACTAGCAGGAATGTTTTTTCTTTGACTAAAGAATTCCAGCCAATGCCTGTCAATGGAAGCAAAGCGAGTGTCGCTTCCATTGCTCACTGAAAACAGCAATCTGATCAATCGTGTCTGATAATGAGGGGCTGATGGAACTGACGATCAATGGTGTGCAGCACCACATCAATGCCGATCCGGATACCCCTCTGCTATGGGTGCTGCGTGACGACCTGAAAATGACCGGTACCAAATACGGGTGCGGCCTTGCGCAATGCGGTGCCTGCACGGTTCTTATCAATGGGAATGCAGTTCGCTCCTGCGTCACGCCAGTAGGGGAGTTGGGCGCCGCACAGATCACTACGATTGAAGAGATCGAGCAGGACGATATCGGCAAACGGGTAGTCGCTGCATGGATCAGGCATCAGGTTCCTCAATGCGGTTATTGCCAATCCGGACAGGTTATGGCGGCGACCTCGCTGCTCAAACAGACCCCGCATCCCACGGACGACGATATCAGGGCTGTCATGGTCAATCTTTGCCGCTGTGGAACCTATAACGCCATCAGCGCAGCGATCCACGACCTGGCAGGAGAGGCAGCAGAGGAAGGGGCGAAGCAGTGAGGAACGCTCTGTTCGATGCGATGGGGGAGGTTCCGGTCAATCTCTCTCGGCGTCGCTTTATGCTCTCTTCGGCTGGTGTCGCGGCAGGAGCCTTCGTTCTCGGAATTGCTGTACCCCAACGGACTGCGCGGGCAGATGCGACGAAGCTGCGGGGCACCAAGGTTCCGGCATTTCTGGAAATACGACCCGACAGTACGGTGCGGCTTCAGAGCCCCTTTGTGGAAGGAGGGCAGGGTACATTCACGGCTATGGCCCAGATCGTCGGTGAGGAACTGGATGCTGACCCGGCGACCTTCGTCGTCGAGAACGCTCCTCCCGGCGACGAGTATGTTGTCATGGACAACGGTATGCGCATTACCGGCGGCAGCATGTCTATCCGGAATGGTTATCCTGCGATGCGTCGGCTCGGGGCATTGGCCCGCGAGATGCTGCTACAGGCGGCCGCTCGGCAGTTTGACGTACCTGTAGAGGAGCTGACGACGCAGCCTGGCCGGGTGATTCATAAGCCGTCCGAACGCTCGATCGCCTATGGGGATCTGGCTCACGCAGCAATGAGCTTGCCGGTGCCAGATCCCGCCACTGTCAGGCTCAAGGAGCCGGGACAGTTTCGCTGGATCGGTGCGCCGGTCCCGCGTGTGGACGTGCATGACAAATCGACGGGCAAGGTGGTCTATACGGTCGATGTCAGCGTGGATGATATGCTTCATGCGGCCGTTCAGCATGCGCCCCGGCTTGGTATGATCATCCAGACAGTACGCAACGAAGATCAGGTCCGGGCGATGAAGGGTGTGCATTCCATACATCGTCTCCCGGGCGTATTTGCGGTGGTGGCCGAACGCTGGTGGGACGCAAAGCGGGCGGCCGAAGCAGCGCTGATCGACTGGCAGGAGCCTGGAGCGGACACGACGATGCGGGTCATGCCCGCCGACTTTTCGACGGAAGCTTTCCGGAAGGATCTGGCTGATGCACGCGGTTCCGGTGAGGATGCGGAAACCAGAGGCGATGTGACCCGTGGGCTGAAAAATGCTCATACGGTCGTGGAAGCGACTTATTCAAGCCAGTATGTGAATCACGCACAACTTGAGCCGCCCTCCGCGCTGGCCCGCTTCAGCCCGGACAGTACGCTGGAGGTCTGGGTGCCCAATCAGGCACCGGACATGTTCCGTGCGGACATAGCCAAACGCACGGGTCTCCCCGTTGAAAAGGTTGTCATTCATTCCCAAATGCTGGGCGGATTTTTTGGTCGTCATTTCCTCTACGAGACAGCCAGTCCCTACCCACAAGCGATTACGCTGGCAAAGGAGACCGGCCGTCCTATCAAGCTGATCTGGAGCCGTGAAGAAGAATTCTTGCGCGATACGCTGCGGCCAATGGCGGCAGTACGCTTTCGTGGCGGACTGGATGAGAACGGCATTCCCGTAGTTCTTGAGGCCGTCAGCGCGACTGAAGGCCCAACAGAAGGTCTCAACAACAAGCGCGGTGACAAGCTGGATGACAGTGCTCTCGAAGGGCTGACCGGAAAGTCGTATGACATCCCTGACCGACGGATTGCCCAGCATTTCATCAAAAGCCCTGTGATGCTCGGCTACTGGCGTTCCGTCGGCAACTCCATGAATGACTTTCTCTATGAAACTTTTTTGGACGAACTGGCGGACAAAGGAAATCAGGATCCATACGAACTGCGGTTACGTCTGCTGCGAGACAACAAGCGCCTCACGACTTTGCTCAAGGAGCTCGCAGACTTGTCCGGTGGCTGGAAGCGTGGTCCGTTTACGGCAGCGGATGGCTCACGTCGGGCGCGCGGGATCGGCATGGCGTCCCCTTTCGGGTCTGAAGCTGCGGCGATTGCGGAAGTGTCGCTCGAAAACGGGCGTGTCAGGGTGCACGAGGTCTGGGAAGCCATCGACCCTGGAAAGGTCGTGAACCCCGCGATTGTGGAAGCGCAGGTCAATGGAGCCATAGCTCTCGGACTGTCTCAGGTGCTTCTTGAAGAGACTGTTTACGAGAACGGTATGCCGCGCGCGCGGAACTATGATGGCTACCCAATTCTCGCTTTGAATCAGATGCCTCGTGTGCATGTGAAGATTGTCGAGAGTGGCGAGAAGATGGGCGGCGTCGGGGAGCCACCGCTGCCTGCCATCCCACCCGCAGTGGCGAACGCGGTTTCGACCCTGACCGGGCGGCGTATCCGAAGCATGCCGCTGTCACGTCATGACTTTGCAAGCTGAGACTTTGATCGTCGTCTGGCACGTCCCGCGTGCAGTAGAAAGAGTGCGGAACTGAACATGACTAACCGCCTGAAGAAAATTTTCGCAGTCGTGATCCCTGCGTCGGCTGTTCTGGCTGCGGGAACGGCATGGTTCGTGACCCGCCTCCCTGCGTCGTCCTTTGAGAAAACCGGTTCTCAGGGGGAGCCGTCGGCGCAGCTCGTGGCGCGAGGGGAGTATGTTTCCCGTCTGACGGATTGTGTGGCCTGTCACAGTGTGCCGGGTGGGGCAGCCTATACCGGGGGCCTGAAGATGGTGACGCCGATGGGCGCAATCTTCGCCACGAACATCACGCCTGATCGTGAGACGGGAATCGGTGCCTATACGCTGACGGATTTCGACAAAACCGGAAAAGCACGATCCCCTGGCCGCTGAACATGCGCTGGCCTCTGGCTTTCTGGAATGTGGTTTTTGCACCGTCAGACGTTTATCGCCCGGACGCCTCCAAAGATGCCCAATGGAACCGGGGGGCCTATCTTGTTGAAGGGGCGGGGCACTGCGGGGCCTGTCATACACCGCGAAGTCTGGCCTTCAACGAAAAGGGGACAGACAGTCATAGTGCGGCCTTTGTCTCCGGGGCTCTGATCGATGGCTGGTTTGCGCCCAGCCTGCGCAACGATGCCAACACGGGTCTGGGTCGGTGGAGCGAGGACGATGTCTTCCGTTTTCTCAAGACCGGCCGGAACGACCATGTCGTCGTGTTCGGCTCCATGACAGAGGCTTTCAACAACTCGACACAGTTTTTCTCGGATGATGATCTGCGGGCTGTGGCACACTATCTCAAGTCTCTGCCAGGCGATCAGCAAGGAGACGGAGCGCCGTGGCAGTATGAGCCGACACAGGCTGCGTCTCTCCAACCCGCAGCACGACAGAGCATCCCGGGTGCGCAGACCTACATGGCGAAGTGCAGCTTCTGTCATGGGGCGGATGGGCGCGGGCAGGGGCAATGGGTGCCGCCGTTGGCAGGAGCAGCTTCGTCTCTGGTGCCGGACAGTTCCTCCTCCATCAACGTCACACTTAACGGATCTGGCCGTGTCGTTGCGGCCGGAGTGCCGGATTCCTATCGGATGCCGTCATATCGCGCGCAGCTTTCCGATGGGGAAATTGCGGACGTGCTGACCTTTGTCCGCTCGTCATGGGGAAACCGGCAGCCTCCCGTGACGAGGGGGGATGTCAAAAAACTAAGGAAGCAGACCGTTTCAGCCAGCAGCAGCCCGGTTATTTTGAAAACTCATTGATTCATATGGTCTCTCGCCGATCAACGTATCTGCGAGAAGAAATTTTATGAATTGATAGATTTTTCGATTAATGAAACTCAAAAATATCAGTAATGTACTGATGATTGTTCACATGAGAGATGATTTCGAAGGCATCAGTGTTTTCTTGGAGGTTGTCGAAGCTGGGGGGTTCGCCAAGGCTGCTGAACGCCTGTCGCTTTCACGCTCGGCTGTTGCAAAAACGATTGGACGTATTGAGGAAAGATTAGGGATAAAGCTTTTCCAGCGCACGACCCGTCGACACAACCTGACGGAAGAAGGCCATATTTATTACGAGAGATGTGTTCGTGCCCTTGAAGAGGTTCGAGCAGGTCAATCTGTGCTGGAGTTTGGACGGTTTAATGTCCGAGGTAAATTGAAAATAATCATGCCGACTTTGCTCGGTAGATATTGTGTGGAACCATTCCTGCTCGATCTGGCTAGCGAGTACGAAGAACTGGAGTTGGATCTCCGTTTTTCAGATTTAGAACAGAATCTTGTCGCCGAACGGTTTGACCTGGCTGTTCGTAACGGACTGGACCGCGAGCTACCTAGTTATCTGAATGTGCGCAAGATCGCTATTCAAAATAAAGTACTATGTGCGTCGCCTTCTTATTTGGCACGATGTGGTCCAATTTATACTCTGGAAGATATTCGACATCACGATGCTTTGGTTTATTGGAAAAATGAACAGCCATGCTTGTGGAATTTTTGCGATACCGGTGTCACGGAGTTCAAACTTCCCCCTAAATGGCGGCTGCAATTTGATAATCAGGAAGCAATGGCTGACGCCGCTCTTCGAGGCATGGGCGTTGCCTGCTTACCACGCTGGCTCATTCATAATCATCTCAAGGAAGGGCGACTTGTCCCACTTCTGGAGAAATTGCCTTTGGCATCTCAGGATATTTATGCGATCTGGCCGGAAACGAAGTTTATGTCGGCTCGCCTCAGTTTAACGATCGATATGTTGTCTGATCATTTGGGAAAAACAGTGAATTTTGATCGGTCATTAGCAAGCTAATCTCAGCCTGTGTTTGTGGTCAGTCATAGGAGCTTTTTTGTAGCGGTCGTTTCGCAGGATGCTCCAATTTTTCCGTCAGAGTCAGAGGATTGCGGGAATTTTCGTGACGGGTTGAGAGGGTGGGAGAGAGTCTCCCGTCCGCCCGTCATGGAGTTTTCGCCATGGCGACCGCTATTCCGAAAATTACGTTGAGTTCGTCCCGCGACATCCCGTTCAACCGGTTGGTGCTGTCCCAGTCCAACGTGCGGCGTGTGAAGTCCGGCCTGTCGATTGAGGAACTGGCCCGCGATATCGAGCGCCGCGGGCTGCTGCAGAGCCTGAACGTCCGCCCCGTTCTTGACGGCGAAGGAACCGAGACCGGTACCTATGAAGTCCCCGCTGGCGGACGACGCTTCCGTGCGCTCGAACTGCTGGTGAAGCAGAAGAAACTCGCGAAGACGGCACCCGTGCCGTGCGTGGTCCGCGAGGCCGGATCGGCCATTCTCGCCGAGGATGATTCCCTGGCCGAGAACGTCCAGCGCGTGGCCCTGCACCCGCTGGACCAGTTCCGCGCCTTCCGTGACATGCTGGAGAAGGGCATGTCCGAGGAGGAAATCGCCGCAGCGTTTTTCGTGGCGCCCACCGTGGTCAAACAGCGTTTGCGGCTGATGACCGTGTCCGACAAACTGCTGGATATCTACGAGCAGGATGGCATGAAGCTGGAACAGCTGATGGCCTTTTCCGTCAGCGATGACCATACCCGCCAGGAACAGGTCTGGGACATCGTGTCCCAGAGCCATAACCGTGAACCTTATGTCATCCGCCGCATGCTGACAGAAAAGACCGTGCGGGCCTCGGATCGCCGCGTACGCTTTGTCGGACTGGACGCCTATCTCGCGGCCGGTGGTCCTATCATGCGCGACCTGTTCGAAGCCGATGATGGTGGCTGGCTGCAGGATCCGGCTATTCTGGATCGGCTGGTCATGGAAAAACTGCATGCAGCCGCAGAGGATATCCGCGCCGAGGGCTGGAAATGGGTCGAGACGGCCCTGTCTTTCCCATGGGGCCACACACGGCAATTCGCGGAAATCGAGGGCACGGGAGTGCCGCTGTCCAATGAAGAAACGGCCCTTCTCGACGCTCTGCGTGCCGAGCAGGAAGCCATCGAGGCTGAATATGCCCAGGCCGATGAATACCCCGATGAGGTGGATGCACGGCTGGGCGAGATCGAACATGCCATCCTTGCCCTGGAAGAACGGCCTCTGGCGTTCGATCCCGCTGACATGGCGCGGGCCGGCGCGTTCGTCAGCCTTGCCAGCGATGGCACGCTGCAGGTGGAGCGGGGCTTCGTATTACCAGAGGACATGCCGGCCGACCCTGCTGAGATCGAGAATGCCGATGGTTCGGATGAATACGATCACCCCGCGTATGATGGGCGAGATGCACGTATTGCAGATGATGGCGGCGATGTGGGCGGGGAGGGCTACAGCATCTCTCCCGACGTTGAACCCGAAGAAGAAGACGGGATCAAGTCGCTGCCCGACCGGTTGCTCACCGAACTGACGGCTTGGCGCACGCTGGCCCTGCGGGATGCTTTCGCTGGCAACCCGCACATCGCCCTGACCGAACTGCTGCACACCTTGGTGCGCGATGTTTGCTGGCAGACGCCGGGCGCGGATTGCCTGGAAGCCTATGTCCGGGAAATTTCCCTGCCGGTCCATTCGCCCGACATGCCGGGCAGCGTGCCGGCCCATGCGCTGCGCCAGCGCAACGAGGGTTGGAAGCATGATCTGCCGGATGACGAGGATGCGCTGTGGCGCTGGATCGACGGCCTGGACGATGCCAGCCGCATGGCATTACTGGCCCATTGCCTCTCCTTCGGGGTCAATGCACTCTATGAGCGCATGCCCGCCTATGGCGCGGTGTCCCAGCGCAGCGTGACCGAGCGTCTGAAGCGGGCAGACCGACTGGCATCGGCCCTCAGCCTCGATCTGGTCGAGGCAGGCTGGCAACCCACGGTCGAGAACTATCTCGGCCGGGTGACCAAGGCCCGCATCCTGCAGGCTGTGCGCGAAGCACGCGGTGACGAGGCGGCCGAGCGCATTGCCCACCTGAAAAAGCCCGACATGGCGCGCGAGGCCGAGCGGCTGCTGGAAGGTTCGGGCTGGCTTCCCGAGGCGTTGCGCACGGCAGGAGGTGCAGAGCAGGTGCCGGTTGAAACGGCAACGGTGGACGAGGGTATGGAGGCCATCGCCGCCGAGTAGCCTTTATGAGGTCAGGAACTTTGAGACAGCGGCTTCCGGTGCCCGGAAGCCGCTTTTTTCATGTCTGGCGCCCCGGAAAGAGGGAGAGGTCGGCTTCGCCTTCTGTGCCGAATAACCGGCATAGAGGAGAGTTTTCCATGACCACGACCACCATCCTGCCCCCGGCGTCCCGTGGCGCCGCGTCCGGCGGCTTCCGGATCGATCCTTCGCGTGGGGAGCGTAGCGCCCGCGTATCGTCCGAATGGTTCTCGCGCCCCGATGACGAGCGGTATCTCTCGCTGTCAGATCTGCACGCTGCGACCCTGACGCGCGCGGATCGGGCCACGGCCCGCACGGTGGAAAGCCGCGCCATTCGCGTGGAGGCCGCGCGCGACAATGCCGAGCGCCTGACTTTGACCGTTCCGGGACAGCATGAGCCAATCGCACCGACCCACTGGTCCTTTGGCCAGATGTGCAGTCTGGCCGGTGCGCCGTCGTCCTATCTGCGCAATCTTCCCGCGCCACTGGCGGCGATCAACTTGCAGCACGGCCTGCTGTCGCACCGGGCCGAACTGGTCAAAACGCTGGAAACCGAAGACGGTCGGGTGGAACTGCGCGCCGTGACCGGCCCCGATTACGGCCGCATCTGGGATCATGAACTGGTCGGCGCGGTGCGCAAGATCGCCGGCGACGGCACAGGCGATACCAACTGGAAGGTGCCGGGCGTCATCGACTGGGCGACCATGACCCATAACCCCTATGTCGATATCACCAAGGAAACGACCACGCTGTATGCATCAGACAGGGACGTGTTTCTGTTTTTGGTCGACGATACCCACCCGATCGAGGCCGGACGCCTGCCCAACGGCGACCCCGATCTCTACTTCCGGGGGTTCTATGCCTGGAATTCAGAAGTCGGAAGTAAAAGTCTCGGTATTGCGTCGTTTTATCTGCGCCGAGTGTGTGAAAATAGAATGCTCTGGGGCATCGAAAATTTCGAACAGATCACGATCCGGCATAGCAAGTTCGCCGCCTCGCGTTTCGTGCATCAGGCGACACCGGCCCTGCGGAATTTTGCCGCGGCCAGCCCGGCCTCGTTCGTCTCCGGCATCCAGGCGTCACGCCGGGCGCTGGTGGCGAAGAATGACGAGGATCGTGAAACCTTCCTGCGTCGTCGCGGGTTCTCTAAACCGGAAACCACGAAGATCATCGAAACGGTCTTGCATGAGGAAGGGCGCAAGCCCGACAGCGTGTTCGATTTCGTGCAGGGGATCACGGCACTGGCACGGACGAAGACCAATCAGGACACACGGCTGGATCTGGAGGGCAGGGCACGCAAGCTGATGGAGAAGGTCGGATGAACGCGCCCATCATCAGAGGCCAGCGTGGTGGGGAAGGGGCGGCGGACAGGGTCCACCGCCTTTTGCCTGTCGGCAGGTCAGTCGTTCAGGCTGTCTTTCAGCGCCTTGGCTGGTGTGAAGGCCAGCTTGCGCGAGGCTGCGATCTGGATGGTCGCACCCGTGGCCGGGTTGCGGCCTTCGCGGGCGGCGACTTCTTTCACCTTGAACTTGCCGAAGTTCGGCAGGGTGATTTCATCACCGGCCTTGGCGGCAGTGGTCATCGCTTCGACCAGAGCGTCCAGCACCTTGCGGGTATCGGTCTTGCTCGTGTCGGTGGTGGTGGCGATATGATCGACCAGATCGGCAATCTTCATGGGACTATCCTTCGTTATCTGTCGGGCCGAAACCCGCTGCTCCTGCCGTTACGGGGGAATTATGGCGTCTTCAAGCCTGCAGGGAGGGTGCAATGACAGACATGCCGCCATGGGATGCCGCCGATCTGGCCCGCAGGCTGGCGGAGAACGCAGAAGCGGTGTGCCGTCATTACCTCTCGGCCGGGCGACGGCATGGCAATTACTGGCTGGTCGGCGATGTCCACAACACGCCGGGACGGTCGCTCTATGTCCGTCTGCATGGGGGACCGGATGGACGTGGCCGTGCGGGAAAATGGACGGATGGCGCGACAGGGCAGCATGGCGATCTGCTCGACATCATCCGCGAAAACCTCGGGCTGCTGGATTTTCGTGATGTCGCCGACGAGGCCCGGCGCTTTCTCTGCCTGCCGCAACCGGCACCGCGACCGGCTTCTGATCGCAGTAGTTCCCATGCGTTTGGCCACGATGCTACCCCACAGGCGTCAGGGACCGCTGATGCCGCACGACGGCTCTGGGCGATGTCACGCCCGATGGCCGGTACGCTGGCGGAAATTTGGCTGTGCCATCGTGACCTCAGCCGCCTGAGAGACCTGCCATCGCTGCGTTTCCACCCTGACTGCTATTATCGCGCCGATGCTGACAGCCCGACCGAGACTTGGCCCGCTCTGATCGCTGCCGTGACCGACCTCGACGGCAGCATTACCGGCGTGCATCGCACCTGGCTGGCACGGGACGGAAAGGACAAGGCACCCGTCGAAATGCCCCGTCGGGCGATGGGCGACCTGCTCGGCCATGCCGTGCGTTTTGGCGCAGCCTCTGATGTTCTGGCGGCAGGCGAGGGATAGTGTTGAAAAACTCATGGTGAAGAGTGGAAGTGTTGCCAAGCCACTTCGACATAAGTGCAACTTTCTTGCCTCAGGTGGATAAGGCAGGCGCTCCGGGAGGTATCAGTTTCGCCATTTTGCGGAGATTTTGGGCAGCTGCGGCGAGATGGAACTCATCACGGGCACCGTTTGGTCCTCTGAGCCTCAACCGATCGATCTTCAAAATGCGCTTGAGGTGAGCAAACAGCATTTCGACCTTCTTTCGTTCTCGTCTGGAGATAATATAGGCGTCGGTTAAAGCAATGTCGCGGGCCATATCACGAGCGCCTTCATGAATAGAGCGCAGAACCTTACGATTGGGCTGATTGGGGCAGCATTTTGGTTTGAGAGTGCATACGTCGCACGCCAGTTTCGACGAACGGTATCGAAGTAGGTTGTCGGGAGGGGCATTTGGTTGATCCGAGTTGATCTTGCGCCACTGCTGCTTCAGTTGCTGTCCTCCAGGACAGACGTAAAGATCGTGCACGTGGTCATATGTGAAATCTCGGCGTTCGAAAGTCCCGTCCTGTCGAGCAGATTTGTCGAAGACCGGAATGTGAGGTTCTATGCCACGCTCATGAACCAGCCACGCAAGATTTTCAGCGGATCCATAAGCTGTATCCGCAGCAAGCCTTTCGGGCCATATTCCAAATGTTTCCTGCGTACGCTCTATCATTCTGCGTTGCGCCGTAACCTCGGCCTGCCGGATGGCTGTCGTGGTTTCTACATCCATGATGACAGCCGATTTAAGGTCGATGAGGTAATTTGTGCAGTAGGCATAATAAGCAAGGCCACCGCTTGCAGCGTTCCAACGTGCCGCAGGATCGACCGGAGAGATATATTTTGGTTGTACGGGCGTAGCAGACCCAAATGCAGCATCGTCCAGCACCGAGAAATACTCCCGCACAGCACGATGGGCTGCCTCGATTGGCAGCTTGTCTGGGCTCGGAACACTGCGCTGCCGATTAGCGTCGGCCTTGATCGTGCTGGCATCGACCGCAAAGCCTTCACCGCCCACCAGTCCCTTGGCGATGCACTGCCGGACGGTCATTTCGAACATTTGGCGAAGCAGATCACTCTCCCGGAAGCGTCCGTGCCGGTTTTTCGAGAATGTCGAATGATCAGGTACAGGGCCGTTGAGACCAAGGCCACAGAACCACCGGTAGGCCAGGTTAAGATGGACTTCTTCACATAGCCGTCGCTCGGACCGAATACCCATCACGTAGCCAACGATTAACATCCTGATGATCAGCTCGGGATCGATTGAAGGCCGCCCCGTGCCGCTGTAAAATGGGCGAAGATGCTCACGCAGGCCGTCCAGATCGACAAAGCGATCAATTGAACGCAAAAGGTGGCCAGCTGGCACATGATCTTCAAGACGGAACTCGTAGAACAGTGCCTCCTGTATTTTTGTTCGATCACCCATCATTTGCAGGGTCCTCCTGCGAAGAGTGAATCAGTGCTTCACTCTCAAAGCAAGCGCGACTTTTTCAACACTATCGAGGGGATCGAGACAGTGCTGTCGCTCCGCGAGGTCATGCCCGATCTGCCGCTGGCCGCCTGCCTGTCCTCGGCGCATCTCGCCGCCATGACGTTTCCGGCCACGCTGCGCCGCCTCTACGTGCTGCGCGATGACGATCCGGCCGGAGACCATGCGGTGACGACCCTGCAGACCCGGACGCAGGAGGCCGGGATCGAGTGCCTTGTGCTGTCACCGCGTCTGGCGGATTTCAACGATGATCTGCGCTATCTCGGGCGTGGGGCGATGCGGGCGATCCTGCATCCCCAGCTTGCCCCGCAGGACGTGGTGCGGTTCCTGCATCCGGTCACGCACTGAGGCGGGCCGGGAAGAGGATGTGAGGTCCGTCTTCTTTCCGGTGTAGCGCGGGGCTGTCCTGTTTCCGGATGGGGCGCGTCCGCGGCCTTTCAGGAAGGGGAGCGGGCGTCAGCCAGACCGGGCCTGCAATGGCGGAGACGGTTATTTTCCGCCGCGCGTGCCGCGCTTTGCATCGCGAAGCAAAATAGCCGTCTCCCTGCCATCCTCCACTGCGTTCCGGCCGCGCGTTGCGCGGTTCCGGCCCGGCCTTCGTCTGCCGCTGTCCGCCCCCGGAAAGGCCGCGAGGGGCGCGGCCAGAACC
Organism: Acetobacter senegalensis; assembly: GCF_001499615.1. Lineage (NCBI taxonomy): Bacteria > Pseudomonadati > Pseudomonadota > Alphaproteobacteria > Acetobacterales > Acetobacteraceae > Acetobacter > Acetobacter senegalensis. The sequence goes on from NZ_LN606600.1 coordinate 3,455,895, forward strand.
GGAGGACAGACCCATGACCCGCCCACAGGACGATTTCGAACCCGCCCACGCCACCTCTTCCACCGCCCATGTGCTGGCGGAACTCCAGCTTTACGGCCACCGTCCGTTTGAGGACGAGCCGGACCCAAGGCCGCTGCCCGACGCCAGCCAGATCGAGGGCGCTGTCGCCGATATCTTCGACGCCCTGTCCGCCACTCTGACGGACACGCGGCTGGAACCCGATCTCGAACCGTTGCTCTGGTCCACGGTCAACGTCTTTCACCGCATGGTCGGGCAGGTAGAGCGTGATCTTGACCGCAACGAGCAGGCGCAGAAACGTAGCCAGCAGGAACAGGATGGCAGCGAGATCCGCTCGGTGGAACTGGAGCGCCTCATCGCCGAAGGGCTGACCCTGCTGGAGCGACGCAATGCCTACGAGATCTTCCGCGATCTCGCCTGTGACCAGTTCGAACGCCTGACCATGTCGCCCTGGCGGCCGCGTTCCGGCTCGCTGGTCAGCCGCAGCACCCTGACGGCGTCCATGATTGACAGCCGTGATTTCCTCAACGCCCGCAGGAAAGCTGAAACGGAGCTGCTCGTGCCTCCCGGACCCAAGGTCGCGGTGACAGGCGGGCTCGATTACGAGGACCATCTCCTGATCTGGAACCGTCTGGACAAGGTGCGCGAGAAGCATCCCGATATGGTGCTGCTGCACGGTGGGTCGCCCAAGGGTGCGGAATTCATCGCCTCCCGCTGGGCCGATCATCGCGAGGTCGCGCAGATCGCCTTCAAACCCGACTGGAATCGGCACGGCAAGGCCGCCCCGTTCCGGCGGAACGATGCCCTGCTGAAAGTCCTGCCCGTCGGCGTCATGGTCTTCCCGGGCTCGGGCATTCAGGACAATCTGGCCGACAAGGCCAAACAGATGGGTATTCCGGTCTGGAGGTTCCGCAGGGAAGCTGGCGCGTGAGCGCCGGCCGAACCTTCTGTGCCCGTTTTCAGGCCGCCAGTTCCGTCCCGGCGTTGGTGGTCTCTGCAATGGCATGACGCACAATCTGTGTGCCGCCATGGAGGCCCAGCCCTCCCATAATGAAGGCCACGATAATATCCGGCCATCCCGTGCCGGTGCCGAAGACTCCGAGTGCCGCCAGCAGAACCGCCAGATTGCCGATGGCGTCATTGCGCGAGCAGATCCAGACCGAACGCATGTTCGCATCTCCGCTGCGGAAACGGTACAGCATCAGGGCGACACCACCATTGGCCAACAGTGCCAGGGCGCCGATCAGGCCCATGGTGTCGGCATGCGGCAAAGTGCCTGACCAGGCATGCCACAGTGTGTTGCCCAGCACCCAGAGGGCGAAGGCAATCATCGTGGCGCCCTTGAGCAGGGCCGCCCGGCTGCGCCACGTCAGCGCTATGCCCGTGACGGTGAGGCTGATGGCGTAATTCGCGGTGTCTCCGAAGAAGTCGAGCGCATCTGCCTGCAGGGAGGCGGAGCCCGCCATGACGCCGGCGACAATCTCGGTCAGGAAAAACCCGCCATTGACGATCAGGGCGATCCAGAGCGCCCGGTGCCAGCGGCGGCCATCATGATTGGTCGAAGGAGGTGTGGAACTCGGGCAGCAGGAGTCATGACAGCAGGGCATGGCGACACTCTCGCAAATAACGACGAGCACCCCATATCCACCCTGTAGTCACTACAGGGTCAAGAGTTTCATGACGCGGACATATACGATTGGCGAACTTGGACGCCTTACGGAAACGAAGGTCGAGACCGTCCGGTATTATGAACGCATCGGATTGCTGCCGCATCCACCCCGGAGCAGTGGCAATTACCGCGTTTATGATCGCGCGCATCTGGGACGTCTGGGCTTTATCCGCCGGGCGCGTGAACTCGGTTTTTCTCTGGAACAGGTGCGGGAGTTGTTGGATCTGGCCGGGCAGGAAGCCCGGTCGTGTGAACAGGTGGACGAACTTGTCCAGGCTCATGTCACGGATATTGAGCGCAGAATTCAGGATCTGCAGACACTCCGACAGGAACTGACACAGCTTCTTGCGCAATGTCAGCATGGGAAGGTCGCCGAATGCCGGATCATCGAGGCGCTGCAGCCTCACGTGGACGGCCAGACGGCGGCGTAACGTCTGGCTCCCCATTGCCCGCGCTGCCGGTCGGAGCAAATGGGATTGACCGCGCCACGAAAGGCTCCGCCCGGAGAGATCGGGTGCGGGTTGTGACCTCTTTCCCCGGTCCGGCTGCGGGGACGATGGATGAGGGAGGCGATGGCTTCCTTCCTCACCAGTGAACAGGTCGAAACAGCCATGGCGAAGGAGGGATCGTCCAGCGGGCAACCGGCTGGCAGGCCTTCGTTGGAACGACGGGTCCAGAGGATGCGGCCCGAACCGTTCGCAGCAGGGACGCGGCAGTCGGGGGCTGGTGTCAGGCCGCAGCCCGCGCCACCAGCATGGAAGACGGTCGCACCGGGCGAGCGCGATATTCTTCTGTGCCGCACGTTCCCCACCTGACGGACCAGTCATGTCGGCATCTTATCTCCTGGGGGGCTGTCGGGTCCGCACACCATGGCCTCTGTTGAATGGCTGATCTAGCCGAAGACCGGCTGCGCCTCGATCGGCTGGCCGCAATGGCGTTCCAGAACTTTCTTCCCCTGACGGCTGCGCCGTCATTCCTCGCGAGACAAGAAAATTCCGGCCCTGCCGTCCCCCGCAAGGTGGCTCCCGCACTGGCAGCGGGATGTTCCGTAATCGCCCGTCCATCCTCACAAACACCGGGTACGGCCATGGTCATGTTTGACTGCTGTCGAGCGGGAAATCTGCCGCCCGGCGTGGTCAATCTGGTTGTGGGCACAACTGATGCGACCTACAGGCCGATTATGGCCACAAAAGTCGTGAGGAAGGTGTCGCTGACCGGCTCCACGCGCATCGGTCAGCAGATGATCCGTGATGCCGCTGACACAATGAAGAAAGTGTCAATGGAACTGGGCGGTAACGCACCGCTGATTGTTTATGATGATGCGGATTTGGACTTGGCCCTGAATACTGCGGCCCAGACAAAGTTTGGTAATACTGGCCAGGTTTGTGTGGCTCCGGACCGTTTTTATATCCATGACCGCTTACATGATGCGTTTGTGGACGGCTTTGTCAGGCGCGCAAAAGCAATCAGGCTAGGTGATGGATTGGATGAGAACGTCGGTATGGGGCCACTCATCAATGCGCACCGCCTGGCGGAAATGGAAGCCATTGTTGGCGATGCAGTAGCGGGTGGCGCGCAGGTGCGCACGGGCGGTCAACGCCCATCAGGGTTCAATAGTGGCTATTTCTATGAGCCAACGGTGTTGACCCATGTGGTTGATGATATGCGCGTGATGGCTGAAGAAAATTTTGGTCCCATTGCCGCCATTACCCGTTTTTCAAGTGATGACGAAGTTCTGACGCGAGCCAATGCATCGGATATGGGGCTTGCTGCCTACGCTTTTACCCGTTCGCCCACACGGGCACGCCGCACGATTGCGGAACTGAAGGCGGGGATGGTGGGTATCAATTCGGCTGCTCTGGCAGCGGCAGAGGCACCTTTTGGTGGCACCAATTTCTCCGGCATGGGCCGGGAAGGGGGAAGCGAAGGCATTCTGGATTATCTGGACGTAAAACTGGCACAGGTGGTGTTCTGACATGATTCCCAACCGTCTCAAACAACTCTGGGCCGAAGGGAAACCCACGCTGAATGGCTGGTGTTCTATCGGCAATCCTTTCACGGCTGAAATCATGGCGGCCCAAGGTTATGATTCAGTCACCATCGATGTGCAGCACGGTGCGCTGGATTATTCCAGTGCACTGCCCATGATGCAGGCCATGCGTGCATCTGGTGTGGTACCCATGGTTCGCGTGCCATGGATGGAACCGGGCATCATCATGAAAATGCTTGATGCTGGTGCCTATGGTGTCATCTGCCCGATGGTAAACACGGCGGCGCAGGCTGCCGAGTTTGTAAGTTACATGCGCTATCCCCCTTACGGGCAGCGCAGCTTTGGCCCCACGCGGGTCTCGTTTGCTGCGGGCAGCAATTATGCTGGCGGTGCAAATGACGAAATTCTTGCCTTCGCCATGATCGAAACACAGCAGGGCATGGACAATCTGACCGAAATTGCCGCAACGCCGGGCCTGGATGGCATTTATGTTGGCCCTGCGGACCTTACGTTCAGCCTGGCTGCGGGACGCTTGCCTCCGGGATTTGACCGTGAAGAACCGGAGATGATCGAAAGCCTGCATGAAATCCTAGCTGCCTGTCAGGACAGCGGCATTCGCGCAGCCTTGCATTGTGGCACACCGGAATATGCCGCACGTGCCATAAACTGGGGGTTTAACATGACCACCGTATCGGGAGATTCCCGGCTGCTTGCTGCGGCTGCCGGTGCCAGTGTCGCGCGGTTTCGCAAGCTGGTCAGCCACGATAGCGTGATGGCTGTAGAGGGAGGAGTGTACTGATGCCCCACATACTGGTTGCGGGGCACCTGCATTCAGCGGGTATTGCTCTGCTCGATCGCACGCCGAATGTAACTTATGATTACATCGAAGAAATATCAGAAGACAGTTACGCCCCATTCATAGCGGATGCCGATGCTCTGGTGCTGCGTACCCAGCCTCTTTCTGCTGCTACGGTAGCAAGGGCACGGAAGCTGAAAATCGTTTCCCGTCACGGCGTTGGGTATGATGCGGTCGATCTGCAGGCGCTGGATGTACGTGGCATCACGCTGTGTATTGCAGGTGACGTCAATTCCGTATCCGTGGCGGAACACGCCATGACGCTTATTCTTGCCTGTGCCAAGTATCTGGTCCGGGCAGATCAGGCTGTGCGGGATGGGCAGTGGCAGTGGCGCAACCGGCTTATGGCGGGAGAGGTCGGGGGCAGGCGGCTCCTGATACTCGGTTATGGCCGCACGGGCCGCCATCTTGCTACCATGGCAGCCGGATTTGGTATGGATATCCGGGCGTATGATCCGTTCCTTGCCGCCCAAGGCAAATGGCCAACTGGTGCGGTAGGCAGCGTCGAAACCCTGCATGACGGGTTGGAGTGGGCGGATATCATTTCCGTCAACGTACCCAAGGGCGATCGTCCACTTTTGGGTGCAACCGAACTACGGCATGTCAGACCGGGCGCCATTCTTGTCAATACCGCGCGCGGTGGCGTGGTGGATGAAGTGGCCCTGACCGAAGCCCTGTCCAGCGGGCGCATTGCGGCAGCAGGGCTGGATGTATTCGATCCTGAACCGCCGTCCACCCATAACCCGTTGCTGGATATGGATCAGGTCATCCTGACCCCTCATATCGCCGGGCTGACTGCACAGGCGGCCGAACGCATGGCTGTTTATTCCGTAAAGAATGTTCTGGATTTTTTTGCAGGGGCGCTTGATCCCGCCCTTATTGTGAACAGGGAGTTTGTCAGATGACCAAACGTAAACTGCGCATTGGCCTGATTGGCAGTGGCTTTATGGGCCGGACCCATGCCTTTGGCTATTCAACCGCGTCCCGTGTGTTTGATCTTCCGTTTCAGCTGGAACTGGCGTGTCTGGCTGATATTACTGATGAGGCAGCAGCGAAGGCGGCAGATGCTCTGGGGTTTGCCCGCTCCACCAGTGATTGGCGCGCCCTTGTCAACGATCCCGAAATCGACGTGGTCAATATCACGGCCCCTAATGCCTTTCATAAGGAAATGGCGCTGGCGGCGATTGCTGCGGGCAAGCATGTCTATTGTGAAAAACCCTTGGCACCGCTTGCTGCTGATGCTCGTGAAATGGCCGATGCGGCAGAGGCAAAAGGAGTAAAGACACAGGTCGGTTTCAATTACCTGTGTAACCCCATGCTCGCATTGGCACGCGATATGATCGTGGCGGGCGAACTGGGTGAAATCAGGGGATACCGTGGCCTGCATGCGGAAGATTACATGGCGGACGCCATGTCTCCCTTCACTTTCCGCCTTGATCCGGCGGGAGGCGGGGCGCTGGCTGATATTGGCAGTCATGCCCTTGCAACTGCTGAGTTCCTGATGGGGCCAGCCGCAGGCCCGATTACACAGGTGATGGGGGACTGCGTGACGGTTATCAAGACGCGGCCGGATGGCAAGGGTGGTACGCGTGCAGTTCAGGTGGATGATATCGGGCGCGCCCTCCTGCGCTTTGAGAATGGGGCGACGGGATCAGTTGAGGGGAACTGGATTGCCACCGGTCGCACCATGCAGCATGACTTTGAGGTCTATGGCACGAAGGGCGCACTTGCCTTCACCCAGCAGAGATTTAACGAACTGCATTTTTTCTCCACCAGCGATGCGCGGGGCCGCAAGGGCTTCCGCCGCATTGAAGCGGGGCCGGAGCATGCGCCCTATGGTCTGTTCTGCGTGGCGCCGGGTCACCAGTTGGGTTTCAATGACCTCAAGGCGATAGAAGTGGCAAGGTATCTGGAAGCATTGGCCGGTCATCAGCCTGAACCATTCAATTTTCGCGCGGGCTTGCGCATCCAGACACTGGTCGAGACCATTCACGCGTCAAGCCGGTCCGCTGCCTGGCGGGAAGTGCCGACGGACAAGGTACAGCATCAGGAAGAATATCGGCAGCACGAAAAGGCATAATGCCTGAATATCTCATTACGTCATGGAGGAATTACCATGAACCAGCCGACACATGACCGAAAGATCCGCTACGCCGTAATTGGATGCGGGCAAATCTCCCAACAATCTTTTATTCCTGGTATCGAGCGGGCCGCCAATTCCACCTTGGCTGCTCTGATGACCGGCGACATGAAAAAAGCAGAGGCCCTTGAAGCCCGCTACGGTGTGCGGGTCTGGCATTATGATGACTTGCCCGACCTTCTGGCATCGGGTGAGATTGACGCAGTCTATCTGGCAACGCCGAATAGCCTGCACAGGCAGTATGCGGTGCCGGTGCTGGAGGCGGGCCTGCATCTTCTGCTTGAAAAACCCATGGCGACCAGTGTGGAGGACTGCGAAGCAATCCTCCAGGCCCAGCGGAATGGGGGCGGCAAGCTCATGATTGCCTACCGTCTGCATTGTGAACCAGCAACGGTGGAACTGGTGTCACGTTGCCGCGACGGGGATTTTGGCACTCTTGTCGGATTCAGTTCGGTATTTGGGCAGGATGTGCCGCAATCAAACCATCGCGCTCATGGGGGGTACTGGTCGGGCCCGGTGCCGGATCTTGGCAATTATCCGATCAATGCGGTCCGCCATATGTTTGGGGCTGAACCTGTGGAGGTTACGGCTGCTGGTACACGCACGCCCGGCCGGAATTTCAATTTTGAGGATACGGTTTCGGTCACGTTGCGGTTTGCGGATGGCCGGATTGCGGACTTCATAGTCAGCTATGCCAGCGCACCCGTGGAAGGTATGACTCTGTTTGGTAGCAGAGGCAGCGTGAAGGTCGACCCATGCTATACTTTTGGCCCATCCGTTGCCATTACATACACCACACTGATTGATGGGAAGAAAGACCGGCACTCCCATGGCCCCGTTGAGCAGTTCGGGGGAGAAACCTTCTATTTTTCGGAATGTATCCTTAAAGACCAGGCCCCCGAACCGGATGGTGAGGATGGGTTGCGGGACGTCCGTGTTCTGGTTGCCGCGGAGGCAGCTCTGCGCACCGGGGAACCTCAATCCCTGCCACCCCTTGCCGCACGGGAGGGCATACAGCAGGATCAGGTTGTCATTCTGCCGCCTGTCGAGGAACCACCGGAAAGCGACCTGATTGGCGTCATGGTGCAGGCTGTTTCCAGACCCTGAACCACGTTGCCTTATTCATCATGCAAGGGCAGAAATCATGACATCCACCACTTGTCCTCGGCCGCTGAACCATATCGGTATCAGCGTGCCAGATATTGACCGCGCCATAGCGTGGTACGCGGAGGTTCTGGGGTATCGGCTGTTTAGTGGTCCGTTCGATCTGGTTGCCAGTCCACCAGCACAGGCACAGTTTCAGGATGCGTTGGGCGAGCGGTGCAAGCACGTGCGCATCGCACATCTTTCAACGGGCGGCGGGGTGGGTATTGAGCTGTTTCAGCCTGTCTCACCCGCTTCACTGCCCGATGTCACCGATATCCGGTTTGATCAGTCCGGCCCCTTTCACATATGCGTAACAGATCCGGACATAGACGGGCTGATCGGCAAGATTGTTGCAACCGGGGGTAGCCAGATTTCAGAGATATGGGATGATCGCCCCCCGTCCGGCATTTACAGAATGGTCTATTGTCGTGATCCATTCGGTACCATTATCGAAATTCATACGCATCCCTATGAAATTGTTCAGGGGTGGCGTGTGGGGAATGAGGTAAAGGAAAACACAGAGGAATTCACAATCCTCGAAACACAAAACGAATAAATGTATTGTTTAACGATCGTTTTCTCTTTTTCTATTGAGGAATGTATATCTTTCTATTCCGAGATAAAAAATATGCACTCTTTCCTGTAATCCGGTCAAAAGGACTCTCTGCCACAGCCGTGTTGTCTGTAAGTGCGACAAGATTGTGGAAGAAGAGTGAGTTTCGGACTTCAGGCTAATGATAGCAAAGGCCGCAGACGTGGTTTCCGGAAAAAGGTTTGTCACCACGTAGCGTATTCTACGGCTGGATTCATTGAAAGGCGCTGGAAAAATTCTCGCGTCACTCTGCTGAAACAGAACAACAAGAACAAATACCTGTTGGAGTAGTAAAAAATGAAAAGATCCTTAAAAGATATCATGTTTGTCCAATCGGACAAACATGATGTAGGCTACGTGCTGCGAATATGTGCGATCGCGGCGCTGGGTGGCATTCTGTTCGGTTATGATACAGCTGTCATTTCGGGCGCGGTTGGATCATTGCAGTCCTATTTTCACCTTTCACCGGCAGAAATTGGCTGGGCGGTCTCCAACGTGCTGCTTGGTTGTATCCTGGGGGCAGCGGTTTCGGGCTGGCTGGCAGATCGCTTTGGTCGGCGCCCGACATTGGCTGTCTCCGCTGTGCTGTTTACCGCGTCAGCCATTGGTGCGGCGCTGGCGACGGGTTTTGCATGGTTTGTGGTGTATCGCTTCATTGGCGGGGTCGCGGTGGGTGTAGCGTCCTCAGTTTCTCCCATGTACATGTCAGAAGTTTCACCAAAAGACATGCGCGGGCGCGCACTTTACATGGAATCTTTTGCCATTGTCGGCGGCCAGTTAGCGGTCTTCATCGTCAATTATTTGATCGCTCGTAGCGCCACCGAGGAGTGGCTTACAAATGTGGGCTGGCGGTGGATGCTGGGATCAGAAGTCATTCCGTGCATTGTATTCTGCGCCGCAATTTTCTTTATGCCGGAATCCCCGCGCTGGCATGTTCTGCGCGGACGTGATGATGACGCGATGCAGACCCTCACGCGCATCTCCAATGAGCAGCATGCCCGTTCAGTTCTGACAGAAATCAAGGATTCCCTGGAACATAAGATCGAGACGTCTGATTTGGGCCGGGCTGTCGCCTCTAAAGGGGCACGCTGGATTATCTTCGTGGGGGCATCGGTCGCAATGCTGCAGCAACTTACGGGGGTGAACAGTATGATGTACTATGCACCGCTGGTACTGGGTTCGGTCAGTGGTAGTGTACAGAACGCTTTGTTTCAGACCATATGGATTGGGGTGGCATCCGTATCGGGTGCGGTTCTGGGAAGCTGGGTCATTGATCACAAAGGGCGGTTGCCGCTGTTCCGGTTCGGTTCGATCGGCATGATCATTGGTCTGCTGGTTGCCTCTTGGGCGCTTTATACCCAAACACAGGGATATTCAGCCCTCGCTGGTATGTTGGTTTACATGCTGCTGTTTGGTCTATCATGGGGGCCGTTGACATGGGTGCTGATCGCCGAGATCTTTCCAAACCGGATCCGTGGCGTGGGTATGAGCATCGCGGTATCGGCTAACTGGGTGATGAACTTCATCGTCAGCCAGCTTTTTCCGATGATAGCGCAGAATCAAAGACTTGATTCCCTATTTCACGGTGCATTGCCGATGTGGCTTTTCGCGCTTTTTACGCTTTTCTCATGGTGGTTTGTGGAGCGCTATGTGCCGGAAACAAAAGGCATTGCGCTGGAGAAAATCGAAAGCGTCATGCTGGCCCCAAAACGCCAACCCAAGGCCAGCACGGCGACTGTTCCGAAAGATGGTCTGACGGATATACCCGGGCAGAAGTAAACCTGTCGGGAAAAAAGGCATGCGGCTTTCTCTGCTGCATGCCAGTTTGTGGGGCCAGATTGCGCAGCTAGGAATGGCGCGCATGACACCTATTTATTCTCACGGAGAAAGTTAGCCTGATTTTACGGTTTGCCTATTGAAATAGAAAGATGGATGCTCAAATCCACTCTTTTCTTGATGGCGTCCATGGGGACATAATAGAGGTCTGGTCATCCATAACGTGTCCGCCGTCAGGATCTATGGGACGAAATTGGTGAATTGAATAATGGAGGATTTCTGGCTCATCGTAACGACGAAGGAGTGAAGTATGAGCCAGAAATCCTTGCCGGAGACGACATCGGGGGAACGGTTGATCCGCGATATCCGCCGGGCGACGCGTCGGCAGTATTCGGCGGAAGAGAAGATCCGCATTGTGCTTGATGGCCTGCGGGGCGAGAGCAGCATAGCTGAGCTGTGCCGCCGTGAAGGTATTGCCGAAAGCCTGTATTATTCCTGGTCGAAGGAGTTTCTTGAAGCCGGGAAGAAACGACTTGCGGGCGATACGGCGCGTAACGCCACAACCAGTGAAGTCCGTCATCTGCGTGACGAGGCGCGGGCCCTGAAAGAGGTCGTGGCCGAGCAGACACTGGAACTGCGCCTGCTTAAAAAAAGCATGATCGGGGCTGGGGGAGACCCCGCATGAGATATATGGCTTCGGAAAAGCTCGAGATCATCCGCCTTGTCGAGCAATCAGCCCTGCCGGTTCGGCAGGTTCTCGGCAAGATTGGTATCCCGCGTTCAACCTTTCACCGCTGGTGCGATCTCTATCGGACGGGCGGCCCGGAAGCCCTGGCGGACAAACCCTCTGGACCCAATCGGATATGGAACCGCATCGCGGACGATATCCGTGCACAGATCATTGATCTGGCGCTGGAGACGCCGGAACTGTCGCCTCGTGAAATTGCCGTGCGGTTCACCGACGAGCAGGGCTATTTCGTCTCGGAAGCCTCGGTCTATCGCCTGCTCAAGGCCCATGACCTGATCACCAGTCCGAAATTCATCGTCATCAAGGCGGCGGAGAGCTTCCATACAAAAACAACAGCGCCGAACCAGCTCTGGCAGACGGATTTCACCTATCTCAAGGTTATCGGATGGGGATGGTTCTATCTGTCGACCATCCTTGATGATTTCTCACGCTACATCATCGCCTGGAAGTTGTGCACGACCATGGCCGCATCCGATGTGACGCAAACGCTGGAACTCGCCTTGCAGGCATCAGGGCTTCATCAAGCCACGGTCAGACACCGGCCGCGACTGCTCTCCGATAACGGCCCCTGTTATGTTGCTGACGAACTCGCGAAATGGCTAAATCAGAACAGCATCGATCATGTGCGTGGCGCTCCCAACCATCCCCAGACACAGGGGAAGATCGAACGTTGGCACCAGACGCTCAAGAACCGCGTGCTTCTTGAGCATTATTATCTGCCTGGAGATCTCGAAAGCCAGATCGAGGCATTCGTCGAAAACTATAATCAGCGCCGCTATCACGAGAGCCTCAACAATCTCACGCCGGCAGATGTCTGGTTCGGACGGGGGCAGACAATCCTGCTCGAACGTGAGCGCATCAAAAGAGCTACCATCCAGAAACGACGCTTGCTTCATCAGCAGCGTGCCGCCTAAACATCATAATCAGATGGGCCAGACCCTCCGTTATTTCACACCATCCATAGTCCCAAATCTTTCGACGACGGACATTGCGATAGGAAAGGGAACGGGGAGGCCGCTCCGTCCCTCAAGATTATTGAATGCCCTGATCTACATTTTTTTGCAGACATCAGCGCTGTATGGTGGCTTATTTACGTGAAGCGGACGAGTACCCGAAAGCAACTGAAAAGTCACTTTGATCGTCCGCATCTTGTTATTCTGAACGCAAGTCTTGGCTCGCAACGGGCCATTATAGGAACCATAGATAGGCCGTCTCGAGGTAGATATCCATCATGCGTAACTGTGGGCATTTTCTGACCGCTACGAGGGCAGGGTAGCTATCTTTAGCTTGCCAGATTGTACATCCAGAAAATGCCAGAGTGTAAATGGCACCACAGTTGCCGGCTGCGATGCTTACAAAAAATAAATGCTCAGCTAAACTTGCGGATCATCCAACTGAAAAAAGCAGCGTGCCAGAGCGTCTGGGCACCGAGTTGGCAGTGTTCGGCCCCACCTGAGAGGGTATCAAAGGTGACAGTTTCGACAGACTTTGCAGCAGTACAGGCTTTTGAGAAATCATCAGCTTGAGAGGCGGGAATGAAGTGGTCGTGTTCGCCGACTAAAATCAGGACATCTGCTGTGATTTTTGCAGCGACATCTTGGAGTGTATAAGGGCGAATAGCTTCCACAGCCTCCGGCAGGGTCCTTACACCGAGGGTCCACAATGCGTTATCAACGGCCCATACCAGATCGGGATTTTTCGAGGCATCGGGATTCTGGGCTAGGGTGGCGTAGCGTTCGGCAATGCTCCCCATATCGAACAGGACATCATAAGCAACGATACCAGTGATGCGTGGATCAAAGGCGGCTGCCCGCGGCGCAAGGTAACCGCCCATGCTCATGCCGACGAGGACAATTTCTTCCGGTCGGAACTGTGTAGCTTCAAAGTAATCCAGAATGGCCGCAGTGGGCTTCTCCCATTCCGGGGTGAAGGTGAGACCGTATTCACGTAAGACGCCGCCTTGGCCTGGCCCTTCATAGGTCAAGACACCATAACCGCGGTCATGTGCGGCTTTGGCAAGGACGAAATACAACTCTTCCAGAGTGGAATCATATCCACCAACGAGCACAATGAGCGGCTTTTTCTGCCACCCGTCAGGACCCGGATAGAGAATGCCACGCAGGCAGCCAGCTTCATAGGGAATAGTGAAACGTTCGTGGGCGATGCCAGCCAGTTTCAGGCCGTTATCAAAAGCGGCGATTTCCCGTGTCCAGGTGTTTTTGCGGCGCGGGTCATCAGAGCGCAGAAGGAATTCGGCGGTACGCCAGTAATTATGGGCACGAAGCCAAGCGTAGCCATTGCTGAGCGGATCGGCGCAGGCGCGGATACGGTCTTCAGTGCGCATGGCAAGACTGGAAAAGGCACCAAACCACGCGTTTGTGTCGCCATCTGGGATAGTGCTGATTGCTGTCAGCACTTCATTGAGATCAGCGCCATTGGCCGCGATGTCGTTCAGAGCCCGAAGGGTCTGAAAATGAAAAGTCTGGTTGCGGAAGAAGCGGGAAACGCCGTAGTCGGTAGCGTCAGAACGAACCGGGATGTTGGATTTTTCTGTCATTCGTTGCAGGGCTTTCTGTAAAACAGTCTGATTTTCAACGAGATATTTAGATAAGGAATATTGAGGCATTCCTGAACGATCACGCCTAAAGATATGTTTCTGTTCACGCCATCGTCACGCTATGGACATACCCATCTGGACGGATCAATACAGATGACACACCATTAAAAGACGGACTATCATCAACACAGTCTGCTGTTATGTGTTTCACAATATTCGGATCCAGCCATTCAGGAGATTCTGAAATATCTTGTTTTTTTGAGGAAAGTGCCAGATGCACCCATTCACCTTTTTCCATGCACCCATAGAGTGTGGCAGATTTGTTTTCGATCATTAGATCAACATCTGGAACACGCTTGCCGGGCAGCAGGTGCGCTGGTAAGTTTTCGGGTACAACTTTGTCATATCCATAGGCAACACCAAATCCGGAAATCTCCGAGGCAAGGCGGCTGTTTACATCAGGGAAAGATAAAATATCGTTCATTGTATTACGCAATGACAAATTGGGCGGCGTGAAGTTGGTCGCCAACGCAACCTGTGCCAGCGTGTTGTCAAATAGCATCTGACCAACTGGCCTTCTCTCGGAATGATAGGTATCCAGCAGATTTTCAGGTGCCTGCATTTTGACGACCATAGCGAGCTTCCAGCCGAGGTTCATTGCATCTTGCAGGCCAACATTCAGCCCTTGACCTCCCATGGGAGCGTGAATATGCGCAGCATCCCCGGCCAATAGAATACGGCCTTTTCTATAGGTAGAGGCAAGGCGTGTGGCATCTGTAAAGCGGGACAGCCAGGATGCTTCGCCCATCGCATAATCTTTGCCGGAGATTTTCAATGTAGCAGATGCTAGTTCTGCGACCGTGAGCGGGGCGTCCTTTTCTACCGAAGGCCGCTCCGCATCAATAGCAATTACCCGATGATGCACACCATCACCCAATGGAGACATCATGAGTGCGCCACGAGGGGTAACCATGAACACGACGCCGCCTTCTTCTGGCGGCTTTGCCAGAACCACATCCCCCAGCATGGCGGTAACACGACCATCAAAACCGTCAAAGCCAATACCTGCCTGCCGCCGCACCAGGCTGCGCGCACCGTCGGCTCCGATCAACCACGAGGCAGAAAACTGCCCGCGGGAAGTCGTTACCTTCATTTCTGCCTCATTTTCTTCAATCTGAGTGACTTCCGTTTCACGAAGCAGAGGCACGCCGAGAGCTAAAGCGCGCCTTTCCAGAAATTCTTCCGTTTTGGTCTGGCGAAGAAACAGCGTGAACGGAAAGCGGCTTTCAAAAGGCGAAAAAGAAAGCCGCGTATCCAGTGCCCCATATTCCATCAGGGGAATTTTACGGCCAGCTTTAATAAAATCTTCCGCGCAGCCGCGCAGCCCCAACATTTCCAACGTACGCCCATGTATGGCCAGCGCGCGGGATTCAGTAATACGGGCAGCGCGCCGATCAAGCACCGCGACATCGATTTGTGCAAGTTTCAGCTCACAGGCAACCCGTAAGCCAACGGGGCCCGCGCCGGAGACCAATACATCGTACGACGTCTTCATGACTGGCATCCTTCAAACTAACATTGTTAGATTCGGAATCTAACGCTATTAGTTTTGAAGAGCAAGAAGGAAATGGAGAAGCTGTGAGCGCCAAAATTGTAAGGGAACAAGTTATCAGTTCAGCGCTGCAATTGCTGGACAAGCTGGGTATGGAAGGTCTGACAATGCGAAAGCTAGCAGACATGCTTGGTGTTCAGGTGCCCTCGCTTTACTGGCATTTTGCAAACAAGGATGCGTTGTTCGAAGCTGTTGCCGATACTCTTCTTGAAGAGGTTGCGACTACTGCAACCGCTGGCGAACAATGGCAGGATATGTTTTTTAGAATTTCCTGCGAGGTGAGGCAGGCATTATTGGCTCACCGGGATGGTGCCCGTTTTCTAGCGCGGACCTATCCTCTTTCCGGTAATGTAGCCCGGATCAGCTCGCAAATGATATCTAGCCTTAAAGACGCTGGCGCGAATGATCGTACGGCCACGTGGGGTACTTTCTCCACGCTCTATTATGTTATGGGTTTTACAATCGAAGAACAGGCTTTTTCTGAAAAACGCCCAGATCACAACCAAAGCCCTGATCTTCAGGCTCTTTTGCTACGCTATCCGGTAGCAGCTTCAGCATGGCAGCATATCCTAAAGAGTGACCCGCATGAAGGGTTTCACTTTGGCCTGAATATGGCTCTCCAGGGGCTGGCTCATTATCTTCTTGCTCCAGAAAAATAGTATGTGGAGATGTCTGCGTGATGATTACAACCAAAAAATTCCACGAAGCCCTGTTTCTAAATGGGGATTGCTGTTTCATGCCGGGTGGGATGGAGGAACAGTATTATAGTATATTGTCAGTTAGGGCTTTGTGTAGTGCATAAAAGCTGTAGTTTCTGCATTCCAGGAAAGTAAGTTCTTTTGAGTGTAGATAGCTACCTTATTGTTGTAAATATTATTTATTTGCAATGGATTATTCTCCTTGTTATTTATCGGAAAATGTAAGGCGCCGAATTATTTCTGTATTTTTATTGTTATTTTTTGCTTTTTGGGTAAGTGGCAGTTCTGCCGTATATAACCAGAACCAGTGATTATCTTTGCTTCTTAAGATATGGCCAATTCCTGCTTAGCAGAGAGTGCGCTAGGCTTTGGCCGCCGTAGATGCTCGTCCATGCAACATAGTGGGACGTCTTCACCCAAATTGATATCCTCCTCACTTGTCTCTAAAGTCTGTGCTCTTCTTGGATATGTTTCAATTATGACGGCAGAATTTCAATTCTGGAGCCATGGGATATAAGCTGGATGGGCAGCAAATGGGGTAGAATGCGGAAAAAATCTTTACCCTGCCCAATGTAATAAATCCCGCTTAAACGCATGTTTCCTATGGCTTTGAGCGAGCCGGCCGTAAAGACAACTTTTTGCGTCTGGTAGCGGTTAATCTCGGCCACAACCTCGGATAAAGGACGGTTCTGGAACATGAGATACCCTTTTCTCCAAGCGAGCAGGGCTTCAAGGTCTGGTCGGTCCGCATGGTAGGTTCCATTGGTGTAAAAGCTCAAACGTTCCCCTAACGGGAGGTGTTGCCCACTGACAAAAGAACCGGTGAGGGACGCATTATGGACCAAAACTTTCCCTTTCAGGGCAGTGACCTCAATCCGGTTTTCTTCCGCGAGTATGATTGCTGATGAATGGTCCTGCAGATAGAGCCTTACATCTCCCGCAGCGACCCATTGGGCTGGCGCAGGAGCCTGAGAACACAAAATAACCTGCCCGTGCTCAAGCCGAAAATAACGGTTGTTATGGGCGCAAACAAGCCGAGTGTTGGTATCAAGAAAACACTTGACCTGACTGGGAAGTACACTGTCTGAAAAATGACCTGATGCGGTCTGTAGAACACGCGCTGCATGCAGAGAAGTTGAAAGAGGAATTGTTGCCGCAGCACAAGCAGCAAATGTTGCCAGCATGCGGCGTCGTGTTTGCACTGATTTCTGCTGCGCAGGAAAGGTGGCAACAGGTGGAGCGTGATGCGACGGAATGCCATCAGCCAGACCACCACCAAGCTCCCATAAATCTGTCATCGCCTCAAATTCTACTGCATGGTCTGGCCTCGCCTTCAGCCATTGCCGAAAATGCTGTTTTTCCAGTTCTGTGCAGTTCTCGGCGTGAAGCCGGGCAATCCAGTATGCCGCGTGATTCCGGATGGCAGTACGTTCTTGTCTTTTGGTCACTGCTCCATCCATGCGGAAAGAAAGGTTAAGGCTTTTGCGATATGTTTTTCAACACTGCTTACGCTCATGCCCGAAATATTTGCAATCTCTTGATATTTCATTTTTTTTACGCGGTGAAGTAGAAAAACAAGTCGGGTCTTTTCTGGTAACTGGCTGCAGCCCGCCCTGAAGTGGGCCAGGCGCTGACGGCTTGCGTATACTTCTTCTTGAGATGGGGCGGGATCTGCAATTTCAAAATAGGGCAGAAGACTATCTTCCGTCAGCGTTACGTACCCCGTTTGCTCCCGTTTATGGGCATTGCGGGCCAGATTGATGGCACTACGCGTGATGTAGGCGTGGGGTTCCCGAACCGGTTCGCCCTCTCGCTCCAGATAATTGACAAACGCGCTCTGCAAATGATCCTCCGCATCGTCCCTGTGTGTGAGGGCGCGAATACGCTGCCGAAGTGCTGCCCAGACCTGCTGCTGCGGTAACCAGTTTTTTGTCACACGTTTGCTCATGCCGTTCTAGGTCAATGGAAGAAGCCTGCCGCTGTGTAGAAGAATTTCTGCCCTACAATTTGTGAAAGTTTCGTGAAATCCAAATCCCGAGGTGAGGATTGGTCTCCTGTGGTTTGTCTTGGTTCTGAATGCAACACGTATTGGCCCAGCGGGATTGTGGAAATATGCGACGGAATAGTTTGAAACGGTATTGGTTTTGTCACACGGCATTGCGGGGTTTGGTGCCCGTTCTGCTATGCACTGCAGCGTCTGTTTGCATGTCAGGGGCTACGCATGCTGCGGGGGTGAGCAGTGGTACCGCTGAAGGGGCGTCTTCTCAATCTCAGTATTCTCTCCAAATTCCTGCTGGCAGCATGGCTAAGGCGCTGAACGCTCTTTCTGTTCAGACCCACCAGACCATTCTGTTTTCCCCGCAATCGACCAGCCACATCAATGTTGGTGGCATGAAAGGACGCATGACCCCGACAGAGGCGTTGCAGCGTCTGCTCTCTGGCTCCGGACTGAAAGCCGAGATTGTGCCCGGCGCAGGTTTTACAATCAAAAAAGCCTCTGCAATTGGTAAAAAATCTGCAGAAATAAAGGCTAACGATGTTGAGACGATTTTTTCCTTTGCCCACAGAAAGGTAAAATCGGAAAAACGCACATCCAATGTCATTGTAGACAGTATCGCTTACGATCCGTTTGAAAATCTGGGCGGTAATTCCTCCATCGCGTCCTCATTGATATTGCTTCCGGGTGTGGCAGCTATCTACAACGGGGATGAGCCCCGCTACGTCAGCTTGCGTGGTATCAGTCCCGACCTGAACCACACGACGGTTGATGGCCTGACGATGGCCTCTATTGGCGAAACAGGCTCAGGAACGCGGCGTGTCAACCTACAGGACACTCCCGTGGAGATGACATCGCATACCAATATCTACAAGAGCTTCACGGCCGAGCAATCAGGGGATGCCATCGGTGGCGTGATCGACATGATCCCCATGAGTGCCTTTGACCACAAGGGGCTGTATGCTTATTTGGATGGTTACGGAATTGCTTCGTTATATGGTGGCGCGGCAGGACAGAACGGCCTATCCGGCTATCCAAAACACATGGGGGCAGGGGAAAAAGCCGTCATTTCAGGTCGGTTTGGTAAAAATAAAGAATTCGGCATTATTATTTCAAGCCGCTATCAGAACCGTGTGACGAACCAGACCGGTACAAGTGGTGGTCTTCAGTATTTTGATACGGCGGGTAAGTCCATTAGTGAGCCAAGTTCTGCTAAGTGGAACGGTATGGTGGCTCCATCTTCTTATGGAAGTTCCGAATACGCCAACTCTGTGACGACGTTAGGTGGCTCTGGCAAGATTGAGTGGCGTCCGGTCAATACTGGCCTTACCGCGTCTATTATGGGCTGGACGTACCGGCGGCAGGAGCACCAGGTGGGCGACTGGGATGCATACAACCTGAAGAATTCCGTGACCAATCAGACACCCACCAGCGGCACGGAGCAGGTTAACTCCATTTATGTTCGGCGTATTCAGAACACATATTCACGTAGCTCGAACGGCCTTATCGGCCATGTGGACTGGACACGTGGCAAGCATGATCTGGTGGTGCGTGGTGGCTACACATGGGAGGATTACGACAACTACCAGCCGCTTGAACGTATGCGGACCTATCCTTCCAGTCTCTATGCCAATTATGCGGGTGACCCGAAGAACGGGGAGATGTTCCGTATTACCTCTCTTTCAGACCCGAGCCAGGTTCAGAACGCCAAATGGTCGGCGTATCAGATGCAGCAACAGTGGCGGAAATCGACTGAAGGTATCCCTACAGTCCGGGCTGATTATGGTTACAACGTGGAGGGATCGAAGAACCGTCAATTGATGTGCGTGGCCCGTGATTTCTGGCTTTTGGCGATTTGATTGACGGTTTTTGCGATGGCATCCGGTCTGCGTTTTGAGCAGATTGGGCGCTGTTATCCGCTTGATAGCTACGCTGTGGTGCTGATCCGCTGCAGGAAGAGGAAGCGGCGCATGTTGTAGACGATATTGGCCAGGCCGATCCTCATGGTGGCTCGACTGATACCGACAGTCCGGACAAACAGCCCCGTCTGTGACTTCTGATCGGCAAAGACATGCTCGACACGCGAGCGGATGACCGACTTTCCAGCATTTGATTTCTGGATATGCCGGGGCATAGGCTTGAGATGCGGCTTTTTGCGATGAACCTTGGAAACAAATCCCTGCTTTTCCATGAAGTCTTCGTTGGCTTTTGAGCGATAGGCCGTGTCAGCCCAGACACTTGAGGCCGTATTGGTTTTATCCAGCAGCCCCTCTCTCAATCTCGCGCCATCACTGGCGGCGGCATGCGTTGTTTTCCATTTCCGGATGAACCGGTATTTCCGATCGATGGAAACATGCGATTTATAGCCAAAGAACGGGATGGCGAGATCACTGGATGGCATGGTTCCATCATCCTGCAGCTTCGCTTTGGTGAACTTTAGCGTCCAGCGCGCATGACGATCCTTGTGCGACAGCTTTGACGGCTTGTCCTGCCAGTCTTCAGGAATACGTCCTTCCCGAAGATCGGCTTTCTCTGCGTTGGTGTTCCGCTGCTTTGGAGCCGCTACCAGTGTGGCATCCAGGATCTGGCCGGACATCGGCAAATACCCGGCGTTGCGCAGGGTCGCATCAAAGCGGTTGAACAGCCCATCGATCGCACCCGCCTGGGTCAGACGCTCGCGAAACAGCCAGACCGTTTTGGCATCCGGCACCCGATCTGAAAGTCCCAGCCCAAGGAAACGCATAAAGGAGAGGCGATCGTTGATCAGATATTCCGTCCGCTCATCAGACAAATTGTTGAGCGTCTGGATCACCAGAATTTTGAACATCAGCACCGGATCAAATGGCGGTCGTCCGCCTTTGCTTCCGTCAGAATACGCCAGAACCTTCTCCAGGTCAGGGCGGAAGACTTCAAAATCCACAGTCCGGGAAAATGCTTCGAGCTGATCACCAAGCCCGCTCAGCCGGGCAAGCCGCTCTTCAACGTCAAAAAATCCCGCCTGCTTCATGATCCATACTCCAATCAACGCAAGGAAAATGGAATCACAGAGCAGACCTCAATACCAGAGGGTTTTTCGAACCCTCCACGTAAGGCCGAATTCACGAGGTTTTGGTGTTGCTGCGGGTTTTGAATGGCGGGGCTTCAACATCAAGTTCGATGAAAAAGATAAAATATGGAATAACGGGTTCGATGTTACGAGCGATGCCATGTATTCCAATTATTACCCGTGGAAATGGAGCATTCCGTTTGTATTCATGAACGTGAATGGGTTGAAATATGATTGGTCCAGCCTTTCTCAGAGCAAGTCCAACGCGGCGACCAGTCTTTATAATTCCAGAATGAGTGACTACCGCTACCGTGAAGATGTTACCGATGGGTACGTTTCACTTCATTATGCGTTGCCTCATACGGTTTTTATCGCCGGGGTGCGTGTGGATAATGTTGATTATACCTCATGGTCGCCGACATCATCCAATAATATCGCATCTGAAGGATTCACACGCCGGAACGGAAATTACATTAATCCTCTACCATCTTTTGATATTGTCCATCATTTTCCATGGAACGTGAATGTGCACGCTTCATATAGCCGCTCTATTGGACGCCCAACGCCTTCCAATATTGCTCAAGCGGAAAAAATTTCGTGTGGGACGGATGATGATAGTGGCGTGGCGAGTTGCAGTATCAGTAGTGGCAACCCCAATCTGAAACCACGTAAGGCCCATAACTTTGACGTTGCCGTGGATAAATATTTCGACCATGGAAATGGGATGGTGAGCGCCACATTCTTCAACAAGATTATTAAAGATGACATCTATAATCTTACCAATATCTACATGCAGGATGGCGAAATATTCCAAAGCAGCACACCTATGAACGCAAGCGGGTCTATTCTGCGTGGGGTTGAGTTCTCGGCATTGGATCGGTCCATCCATCTGCTTGGCCAGGTGTTTGACCTTTCCATGAATGCAACCTGGATGCAGGGACATATGCACTACTCTAACGGCACGACGATGCTACGCAGTGACCATCTGATCTACCAACCAGATGTTTTGGTAAATGGCGCTGTGACCTGGCACATACCAGCTATCAAAGGTGCTTTGCGTGCCACTGCAAACTATAACGGAAAATTCCTGACCGGATTGGGGTCTACTCGAGATGAAAATACCGGGCAGGGAAGTGTTTTCATGCTGAACATGGCACTATGGCATCAGGTCTATAAAAATGTGAGCTTTAAATACGAAGTGCAAAACCTCAGCAATACGCATTTCAATAATGTTATTGGTTCCAAGCTGCAGTACACCAACAATACAAACTACTTGGGTCGCGGTGTATATTTTCATGTCATTCTTGACTATAAATAATGAACTTAAGGTGGGATGAGATGGGAGCTGGTTGCAAAGGCGGAAAATGGTCTCGCCGACGGGTATGTCTGAGCTTGATACTCGTCACTGTTTCACCGTCTCCGACATATGCGGCCAGCATACCAGCGACTGGATCAGAAAAGTGGGTAGTGTCTGGTCGCAGCTCTCCTGTTGCCAATCCCGCCGCTACGGTCAGGTTTGGCAACGCGCGTTTTACCATTCTGACGGACAGGCTAGTACGTATGGAATGGGCGGAAGACAGACAGTTTGAGGATAGGGCCTCTCTGGTGTTTGTTAACCGGAACCTGCCTGTGCCGGATTATACTCAACTGGCACAGGACGGCGCATTGGAGATCCGGACTGCGTGTCTTTTTCTCCATTACAGACCTCAAGGAAATGGCGCATTCACAGCCGACAGTCTTCATGTGAACGTAACTTGCGGCAGCCCGCGCCCAGAGTGGAGACCGGGCCAGACTGATGATGCCAACCTTCTTGGGACGACGCGCACTCTTGACGGTTCAGATGGCATAAAACTTCGCGAGCCCATGGAACCTGGTTTGGTTTCCCGCAGCGGATGGGCTCTTGTTGATGACACGGGGCGACCCGTTTTCGACAGGGATTTTCCTGTTCAGAAGACTTCCTCGGCTTCTCCTCTCACTTGGCCATGGGCTATAGCCCCTCGTTCCGGACCGCGTCAGGATTTGTATTTTTTTGGCTATGGCCATGATTACAAAAGGGCACTCGGAGACTTTACGCAGGTGGCAGGGAAAATTCCCTTACCACCAAAATCGGTTTTCGGAGTTTGGTGGTCACGGTATTGGTCCTATAGCGATCAGGAGTTGCTGGCGTTAACGGATGACTTTGCACAGCATAGCCTGCCGTTAGATGTCATGGTGCTCGATATGGATTGGCATCTTAATCAGGATCAACTTGCAGCCCGGGGATTAAAAGATCTATCTGGTCACAAACTCGGTTGGACAGGCTACAGTTGGAACCGACTTCTCTTTCCTGATCCATCAGGTTTTTTGCAAAGACTTCATGATAGCGGCGTTAAAGTCTCACTTAACCTGCATCCAGCTTCTGGTGTGCAGAAGTGGGAAGACGCGTACTCGGATGTAAAAGCGACCCTTGGCCTTTCTGCAGGACAAGAGTCTTATGTTCCTTTTGCACCAACGGATCAACATTATGTCGATGCATATTTTTCACTCCTTCATCGTCCTTTGGAAAAACAAGGCGTAGATTTTTGGTGGCTGGATTGGCAGCAGGAAAACAAGACCGCCCTGCCTGGGTTGAACCCAACATGGTGGTTGAACTACCTGCATTTTATGGAGCAAGAAGCAGAGGGGATACGGCCTCTGATTTTTCATCGCTGGGGCGGTTTGGGTAATCACCGTTATCAGATTGGTTTTTCAGGTGACACTAAGTCAGATTGGGCATCATTGGCGTTTCAACCGTGGTTTACGGCTACCGCTGCAAATGTTGGGTATGCTTATTGGAGCCATGACATCGGTGGTCATGCGCCGGGCGCGGTCGAACCCGAACTTTATACCCGCTGGATACAGTTTGGTATTTTAAGTCCAATTTTTCGAACACATACCACTAAAAATCCTGACGCTGAGCGTCGGGTTTGGGCTTATCCCGAACCATATGCAGATGTCATGCAGGATGCTTTAAGGCAGCGTGCTCTTCTCTTTCCTTATCTGTATACAGAAGCGCGTCAGACATATGAAAACGGCGTCGCTTTCCTTCATCCATTGTACTATGAGTGGCCAGAGCAGGATGATGCCTATAGCACAAAAGGAGAGTATGTTTTCGGAAGTCAAATGATAGCCGCACCCATTACCGCTCCTGTTGATCCGATGACAGGCTTGGCCGAGAAGACGGTCTGGGTGCCTCCGGGTGAGTGGATTGAGCAGTGTAGTGGCGCTTTACTTAATGGGCCGCAGTTACGCGTTAAGCATTATACGTTGGAACAGATACCCGTATTGATGCGGGCAGGTGCCATCATACCGGAGCGTAAGGCAGCTACAGGCGAAGGTTCAAATACAAAGTCTGTTCTGGCGCTAAATATCTGGCCGCTAAGAGCGGGGCAGCGTAGCGACTATGAAGTCTATGACGACACGGGGGAAGGGCTGACCTACCAGACGGGGCAATATACACGTCTTCCGGTAGAGGTCGTGCGAGGAGGAGGTCCTCAGAAAAAAGACAGGCTGCATATTGTTATTGGTCCAGAAAAAAGCGGTCGACTAACAGGGAAGCAGCGCACGGCTCTTGCTCATAGCGTGACCGATCTTCGGTCTTACGAAATTCGTCTACCCGCGGATTTACCGCCTGTCAGCGTATCAGTTAACGGACATTCGCTTAATTTTACAGTGCGGAAAAATGTTGCCGGCTGGCGATATGATGGCAACACACTGACAACGATTATACCTGTTCCTCCAACAGATGTTGCGAAATCAGTGGTTGTGGATGTGATACGTGATGTTGCGCCAGTTGCTACGAAGGAAGGACGCGATGGTTTTGCTGGGCGCCTTTCCTTGCTAAGGGCGTCATATGCGGCTTTGGCTCCTTTTGAGCGGTTTCTGCATGCTCCGGATGCTCTTGTGGCTGCATTGCAGACTGGCGACCGCATGAGTTACTGCCCAAGTTGCGCAATAGATGAATTGGGGCAGTTCAAAAGGGAAAGCAGGGAGGCAAGTGAGGCTTTACGTGCTCATGCGGATTTGTTGCATAAAGCGATTGAGACAAATGAGCGCGCGCTTTTTTATGGTGTCAATAAGCATAATCCTCAAGCCATGAGTGCGAGAGCTAGCGAGTTACGAAAGGCGCTTGCTAAAGCCTTGGCCGTCATGAAGGAGGTGGATCAATTTTGATGCGCTCATCAACAGGAGCGTCAGTGTGAAAGTTGCTTGAGCTGCAAAACCTCTCATGGTCTGTGCGCTATTATGCAAGATAGCTCTAATTGCCTCATTCACAACAGGAAACTTTCTGATTTCTAGATAACTGCCGAGAGGAAGGGGGGGGATTTTGTGCTCCAGAGTTTTTTCGGGTAGGGAACGGGGGAGGGCTCCTTATTTTAAGGAGAAAGAACAAGTCTTGCATGTTGGGAACTATAGTGAGGCAGTCAACTTTCACCTGAGCATGTAAGATGGCAGTTCTGACCAAAAGCGTCGGATTTTGAACGGTAGACAATGCTGTTCCGGCTATCTGAATCTGGACGCCTTAGAGGTCCTTCACACAGCTAATCTGTTATCTTTCATTTGATTTCAAAGAAATCAGCCTGCTTCACCCGGTTACTGCGCTATCGATACAGATTGGATAGGATCGAAGCATCAGATTCGACATATGACGTAATTGCGATGGTTATCCGATGGAGTTTTCGGGCTACACGCATGCTGGATAATGAAATGGGGAAATACTTCAGCGCCAGAATGGCAACGGAGGCACCGCAGGTCTGCACGATCCGTTAAAGAAGACATAAAATGCGGTGCCAAGATATTTATGCTTTATGACTATCGGAAGAAATTCGCTTTAATAAAGCTTCCTGATGTGGGAGCACTAAATTATGGCGGCGTGGCCTCTTCAACTCGGCAATTCTGATAGTGTGGAAGCAGCTGTTCGTGACATAGTGAAACAGATTGATACAATCCTTGAAATCTTGATGAGGTCTTCTGCTCTGAAAACAAAGAGCTTCCTCACAAGACAGCGGACATGACAGGACACATGTCCATACTGACATGCTCAAACCAAAAGACGGCCACATCTTTCCGTTTGATATCCAAGAAACTTTTCGGAAAACGCGTGGAAATGTTTCACTCTAAAAATTCGCTACTTCTTACTGACACAACACCGGTCTACACAAAGCGAGAAAGCCCCCAGCTTAGCATTATTGTTCCTTGTTATAATGAGGCAGAAAATATTAAAATACTCGTGTCCGCCATTGATAAAGCCTTGAGCAGCGTAGTGTGGGAGATCATTTTTGTCGATGATAATTCCCCAGACAATACGATTGATGTCATTCGGGAATGTGCGGCAAGAGACCCGCGAATACGAGGGATCAGACGTGTTGGCCGTAAGGGGCTTTCCTCCGCAGTAATCGAAGGTGTTCTTTCGTCTTCAGCACCTTTTGCTGCTGTAATGGATGGTGACCTGCAACATGATGAATGTTGCCTTGTTCCTATGCTCCGTGAAATTACTGAACACGGATATGATCTGGTGGTTGCCAGTCGTTATGTTGTCGGTGGTGATGATAACGGGCTGGATGGCATTTGGCGCCATTTCCTCTCAAAAGGTGGCTCTTCCTTTACAAGAAGATTACTCTCCATTCAGTTACAAGATCCAATGAGTGGTTTTTTTATGTTTAAACGGGCTCTTTTTGAAAAGGCGGCAACGCAAATGTCTGGTGCAGGGTTTAAAATTTTACTTGATCTCATTTGCTCCAGTTCATTACCTTTAAAAATAAAAGAAGTTCCAACCACGTTTAAACCACGCCGTTACGGCGAAAGTAAGCTGGATTTTGGCGTTATTTTAAATCTTCTAAAATTCATAGCAAGAATGAAAGTGAAGAAGGTTTTAGGCGGCATTTCATAGAAAGATATTTTTATGCATTCTTATCTGAAAAATTTTATATTCAGTTTTAACTATGTGTCTATTCTTTATGTTTTTCTTTGGTCTTTTTGTATTGCATCCCGTTTTTCTTCTTTAGGAAATCCATTAATTGACGTTGATGAAGGATTTTACCTTTTTGTTGGTGGCCAGATACTGCAGGGTGCCGTTCCTTTTGTCGATATCTGGGACAGAAAGCCTCTTGGTTTATTCTTGTTATATAGTTTTTTTCATTTATTCGGACCCTATAGAATATTAGCTTATCAAATTGGTGCTACATTATGTGTGGGGTTCACCAGTATGATTGTTATGAAAATGGCGATGGCAATTTCATCTCCATTCGGAGCTTTTTTGGCTGCATTATTATATATTAGTTGTCTAAATATTGCTGGCGGTGAAGGCGGCCAGTCTCCGGTATTTTATAATTTATTGGTTGCTTTTAGTATGTACCTCATTTTCAAAAATGTTGTGGAAAAAAGGGGAAGGCAACCCGACATACAAAAAACAGCATATGCCGTAATGCTCATCATGGGCATTGCAATCCAGATAAAATATACTACGCTTTTTGAAGGAATTTTTTCAGGTCTTTTCCTTCTTTTTGCTCTTTACCAGACAACAAAATCCATTCGATTTCTTTCTCTCCAAGCCGTCATCTGGATCTGCATTGCCTGCTTACCGACAATTGGAGTTGCTGTGGCCTACATGATGGCTGGTCATGGTCAGGAATGGTGGTTTGCAAATATTGCATCAATTTTCCATCGGGGCCAACGGAACCATGCCCTCGTCAGGCATCAAGCCGCAAAAATGCTGGAGTTTACGCTCCCGCTTCTTGTGAGTATTCCTTTTAGAAGAATTTTCTGTTTGGACATGACCAAGCAGCAGAAGCTATGCGGTCGTTTTTTTGATCTTTGGACTTTTTCTGCACTTTCAGGGGTAGCTGTCTTTGGAAGCTGGTATACTCATTATGCGCTGCCTCTTTTTACGTCTTTGACAATTGTATCAGCTGCTTATTGGAACAGAAGCGCAGGCAAAATCTGGATGTTACTCCTTTTGGGCTATATGACGTTCAAAGGGCAAACTACAATAATAAAGCATCAGAATTCTCGTGGGAATAAGATTGTTTTCCAGAATATTCTTTCGAATATGTCCAAGAATAAAGGTTGTCTTTTTATTTACAGTGGGTCTCCTATTTTTTATGATTTTGCAAATTTCTGCAAAATGACAACACATCCATTTCCTGGGCATTTTCATGAATATATAGAAAGAAATTCGACAGGAATGAACCCATTAATTGAAACTCAGCATATACTAAATCAAAAGCCGATGTATATTCTGTCGAGAGAACCTGCTATAGAGGGCGAAAATATGCAAGTTCGGCAATTACTTTATCAGTCTCTCTCTTCATATTATTATCCTGCTTATAGGGTGGCCCTGAAGGACAATTCTATTGTTGTCTACAAACTTACTGGCTCTCCAAAATGAAGTATAGAACACTACGTTACCAGAGGGTTTGGAATAAGGATTTTCTGCGAGTGTCGCTGTGTGCTAATTTCAGCCCTGAAGTGTTCGGCGGTTCGCTTAATAAAGGCTTTGGATGAGGTAGGGGGCTAGAAATACGCCTTTTCCTGATCGCGTAAAAACCGTCACGCATAGGGATTTTAACAAGTGGAAAAACGTGAGCGAAGGTTTTTTAGCGCTCTTCATCTAGCTGTGCGGTGCAAGTGGTATTATGCCTCGACCAATATTCTAAGTTTTTTACTCACCTGGTAGAAGGTATATACTCGTAAAGGGTTCGAGAAATCCCCGTTGGGGACTTTTCATCTCTTGGTATATCAATGGGTATAGTTTCCATTCGACCATAAAAGGAGGGTCTTTAGAACCCTCCACACCTTATTATATATCTCCGCAAAATGGCGGGAGAATAACTGTTTTTCTCATGGTATTTTTAGCGTGACGCTATTTTCACGGTGGGTTGCGTAACATCATACTGAAACAGGCAGGAGGTTGCCTCGGAGAAGGCAAACACGGCTGATCTTGCCGTTGGCTTGGATACAGTAAGGCAACCTGCGACAAGCATAATGCTGAATGCGAGCACACCTGACCAAAGTGTTTTTTGCGGCATAGAAGCGTTCTCCTCGCCTGAGTGAAAAAAGGAGTTTCTCGTAGGAGAACTTCCGGTTCATATTTCACTAAAATATGTTGAATTATAATTTTTACAACCATAAAATAATGTGGTTAATTAATTTCATGTTTCTAAGTGTGATTTGGAGCCGCCTCTATGACCATTCAACTTGGGCAGACTGCCCCTGATTTTGTGCAGGAAAGCACTCAGGGGCCTATTCACTTTCACTCGTGGCTTGGGTCTTCGTGGGGAATTCTCTTCAGTCATCCCAAGGATTTCACGCCTGTATGCACCA
The DNA here is from genome assembly GCF_001499615.1 of Acetobacter senegalensis. NCBI lineage: Bacteria > Pseudomonadati > Pseudomonadota > Alphaproteobacteria > Acetobacterales > Acetobacteraceae > Acetobacter > Acetobacter senegalensis. The sequence goes on from NZ_LN606600.1 coordinate 3,485,079, forward strand.
CAGAATTGGGGACAGTGGCACGTCTGGCACCGGAGTGGGCCAAACGAAACACAAAAGTGCTGGGATTATCTGTCGATGAACTGAAAGATCATGCCGGGTGGGAAGCCGACATTGCCGAAACTCAGGGGAGTAGTGTTGATTTCCCAATTCTAGCCGATGCAGACAGAAAGGTGGCTACACTCTACGGTATGATCCATCCGGAGGCAGACCCGAAAGTAACGGTCCGGAGCGTCTTCATTATTGATCCTGACAAGAAAGTCAGGTTGACGCTGACCTATCCCCCGTCAGCAGGCCGAAATTTTGATGAGATTTTACGGGTGCTGGATAGTCTGCAACTGACAGACAGGCAGAAAGTGACAACGCCTGCTGACTGGCATTTGGGAGATGACGTCATCATCGCGCCTTCCGTCAGTAATGAACAGGCACAGAAGCTGTTTCCGCAAGGCTGGAAAACACTCAAGCCGTATCTGCGTCTAGTGAAACTCTCCTACGGCGTGTCGTCAGTTAAGCGCTGAGTATGGCACGTGAGGGTTGTACTTTGTGGCGTCCTGTGCTGACTGTTTTCCCGATTTTGTGGGAGAGCAACAGATGCGGCGCTACGGTTTACGCAACGATCAGTGGGAACGGATAAAAGACCTTCTCCCCGGTCGTGAAGGTCATGTCGGCGGCACAGCAGCGGACAACCGCCTGTTCGTGGAGGCCGTGCTGTATCGCTATCGCGCAGGCATTCCATGGCGTGATCTTCCTGCCCGTTTCGGAGACTGGAAAAACGTGCATCGGCGTCTGCGCCGCTGGTGTGAAAGCGGTGTTATTGAGAGGATCTTTCGCCATCTAGCCGCGGATCACGACAATGAATACATGATGATCGACAGCACCATTGTCCGGGCACATCAGCATAGTGCCGGAGCCCTCAAAAAAGGGGCGCGGATCAGGCCATCGGACGATCACGAGGCGGGTTGACGACAAAGATCCATGCCATCTGCGACGCTCTGGGCAATCCGGTGGAACTCGGCATCACACCGGGGCAGGATGCGGATATCAGCCAGGCGGAACCGATGCTGGAAAACATCGATCCGGATGCCTTCCTCGCCGACAGGGCGTATGACGCGGACAGACTGATTGATCGGCTGACACAGCGCGGGATTACTCCGGTCATCCCGCCGAAACGCAATAGAACAACCCAACGGGAAACCGACTTCGCTCTCTACCGCGAACGGAACCTTGTCGAGCGGTTCTTCAATAAACTCAAGCAGTTCCGTGCTATCGCAACACGCTACGACAAGCTGAAATCGACCTTCCTCGCAGCCGTGCAGTTCGCTTCAATCATTATCCTACTTAACTGACGACACGCTCTAGGGCAGCCGAAGTCTTTTTTGCGAGGGGGGAGTGGGTGAATGCGACAGGATATACGTAAACGGGTCTTCGAGGCCCATAAAGCCATGAGTATGCCGCCTTCCGTCGAACGGAGGCTAGCGGCATATCCGTCTCCTCCACGACGTAAAACAGCGTCTCGTCGGGCACGCGGGCCACAAGGCGAGGCTTTGTTGGACACGACTGTTTCAGAAGCAGTTTTTCGGCATCTTTCAGGATCTCTGGCACCATTTGAAATCGTGATTGTTCCGGGGCTTGATGGTTCCGGGCCGGAGCATTGGCAATCCCAGTGGCAGAAACTCTTCAGTTCTTACGATATTGCCGTCAGCCGTGTTCGGCAGGAAATCTGGTCAAAACCTCATTACAAGAGCTGGCTGATGACGCTGTGTGCGGCGGTAACGCACAGTAAGAAACCGGTCCTGTTGGTTGCCCACAGTCTGGGCTGCCTCCTGGTAGCGCACGCTGCGCAGCAGGGATTATTGCCCAGTACCGTGGCTGGGGCGCTGCTTGTTGCTCCTGCAGACGTCGAGAATGGGCCGTCCGAGCATTTGCATCGTGTTGCCGCTTTTAGTCCGATACCTTTATCACCGCTACCTTTTCCGGCGTTAGTGGTGGGAAGCAGAAATGATCCATGGCTTGGCGTAAGGCGTGCCCGAACCCTTGCTCGCCATTGGCAGGCGTCGTTCGTCGATGCGGGACGGAAAGGTCATATTGGGAATCAGTGCGACCTTGGATACTGGATTGATGGGTTGCTCTTTCTGGACAGACTGACTCAAACGATTGTGCTGCGCAATGCAGGGCAGACACGGCATCCGAAAAAGACACTGCAATAGCCCAGAAAACCCTTACGACATGCACATACCATCAGCGTGCGCCGGGCTTAGTAGCTTCGTCATGAGCAAAATGTTTTGACATCGCATTATTCCGTGTGCAAATAAAAGAGGACGCAGGTTTCCTATCAACTCGTTCATCAATGGCGGTGAACGATAGGGAAATGGCAGAATCGCTCACGACGACACCCGGGTGGCCAACGATGGTCTCCGTGCCTGAAGAAGGCGTCTCCGTTCCTTTTGCTGGTGGAGACTGGATGCGATGACGTGGACAAAGGATTTCTCAAGGCCGGAAACCCGCGTACCCTGTTGGCGGCGTTTCTTTACTTCGATGTCTCCTTCATGGTGTGGGTCCTGCTGGGACCGCTCGGTATTTCGATTGCTCATGATCTGCACCTGAATGCCGGACAGAAGGGGCTGCTTGTGGCTACCCCAGTTCTGGCTGGGGCTCTGCTACGTGTGCTGGCTGGCGCGCTGGTCGATCATTTCGGGCCTCGTCGGGTTGCGATTGGAGCCCAGCTTCTTGTCATTGCCGGGCTATTCCTGACGTGGCTGATTGCGCCACACAGCTATGGCGCATTGTTCGGTGTGGCGTTGGTGTTAGGGGTGGCCGGGGCATCGTTTGCCATTGCTCTGCCGCTCGCGTCTGCATGGTATCCGCCACACTATCAGGGTACGGCGTTGGGTATTGCCGGGGCGGGTAATTCCGGCACGGCGCTTGCATCCCTTTTTGCGCCCGGTCTGGCAGTTCTCTACGGCTGGGTAAATGTGCTGGGGCTGGCAACCCTGCCTTTGATCGCTGTTCTGATTGCCTTTATGTTTCTGGCCAGCGAGCCTCCTCAGCGTCGGTCCAGCGGAGGTCTGGTGGCTTGGCTGCCCGTTCTGCGTAGCAGCGACTGCTGGTTGTTGATGTTTTTCTACGGCGTGACATTCGGCGGTTTTGTAGGGCTTGCTTCGTTCCTGACCATTTATTTCAACGATCAGTACAGTTTGCCTCCCGCCATTGCAGGAAGCTGCACGGCTTTCGTGGTGTTTGTTGGGTCGTTCGTGCGTCCGCTTGGGGGCGCCATGGCTGATCGTATCGGCGGGGAACGCGCTTTGAGCATCCTGTTCGCACTTGCTGCTGTTATTTTTGCTCTGATTGGGTTCGGCCTGCCGACAATCTGGTTTGCGTTTCCTGCCTTTTTTCTTGGTATGCTTGTGCTGGGTCTGGGGAATGGTGCTGTCTTCCAGCTTGTGCCGACACGGTTCCCCAGCCGGGTTGGTATTCTGACAGGGCTGGTGGGCATGAGCGGCGGGGTAGGGGGATTCTATCTGGCATCCTCCCTTGGGGCCGCACGCCAGGCTACGGGTTCCTACGGGCCGGGTTTTATGGGCTTTGCCGCGATCACGGTGGTGGCGTTTCTCTGTGTCGGGCTGTGCCGCCGCCGCTGGACGGCTGAGCAGTCCCACATGTCGCCCGAGGCCGATGCTGCTGCGTCTTCGTAATTATTGCTCCCTACTTAATCAGGAACGTGTCCCGTGACCCGTATCTCTGCAGTGTTTCGCCCAGCCTCGCTTACGGCAGGTATCACCACCCTTTTTGTCAGTCTGAATGTGGGCCATGCGGCACAGGCCGACATCGCGCCTGCAGCTGGCGTGACGGCCACCAAAATGAAGTCGGCTTCATCTCCACCGGCAGAAAAAGCGGCGGTTCACCATGTTACATTGCCGCATAGTCCTGACTGGGGAGTATTCAACGCCGGGAAAGGGGCGGCAGCCGGGTTCGGAACTGTCGGTGGTTTTGGTCAGGCGCGCTGGGCGGAGGACTGGAGCGACCTTGTTACGACAGCCCCCGAACAGCGGCGGAAGGACTGGTTTAACCGCTTGAAACACATTTCCCTGACCAACAAGGGAGACATCTGGCTTTCCCTCAACGGGGAAGAACGGCTGCGTTACATCTTTGAGAACCAGCCCATGATGGGAACTGCTGGCAAAACAGACGCCAGCCGCATTCTGCTGCGTAACCAGTATGGGGCGGATCTCCATTTGGGAGACCACGTACGCGCCTATGCTGAGTTTCTTTGGGGTGTCGCCGGAGGATCGAATTATTACGGCTACCAGAATGGCGTACAGCGTGAGCGGCTGGATCTTCAGCAGGGTATTCTGGAGGTAAAGGGCAGAATGCTGGGGGCTAAAATGGGCGTGATCGGTGGTCGCCAGATTTTTCTAGATGCCCCCGTCACCATGCAGTCCGCGCGGGACCTGACCAATGCCCAGCAATCGTGGGATGGATTTCGCGGTTATGCCGTGTGGAAATCTTTCCGGCTGGATCTGTTCGATTTCATGCAGACCAACAAGCTTCCTCGCAATGTGTTTGCCGATGGCACGAACTACAACGCCCGGATGTATGGCATCTATACCTCCACTGCGCTGCCGCAATTTTCGGTCATGGGACAGAAGAGCCAGATTTTTGCGGATGTATTCTTCATTGACTACCTGTTCAACGGAGCAGCAGCCGCTTTGGCGACCACAACAGGTACACGGGCGGGATCGACCCGCCGGGACAATATCGGTTCACGGGTGTGGGGGAATGTCGGTCCCTTCGATATCAGCCTCACCGGCGTGTTTCAGGGCGGAGAATTCCGGCCTGCCGGGAACAATCCCACACGGGCAGTCCGGGCTTATGCAGTTAATGGCACGTTCGGCTGGACGGCAAAAAATCTGAAAGCCAAACCATCCATTGCCTTGCAGGGGGACGTGTTTTCAGGTGGGTCCTACCATAGTCAGGATGGTGCGGTCGGCACATTCGCCACCCCTTATTTTCCGCTGCCCTACTATAACGATGTAACACTGGCTCTGACATCCCAAAACCTGATTGGTATTGGGCCTGTTATTGCGGCTGCACCGTTGGCGAACCTGCATCTCAAGCTGCACGTTCCCTTTTTCTGGCGCGAAAGCACGCAGGATGCGGTGTATGGCACTGGAAAAATCTATAGCTGGCGCAATGGTCTTTCGGGCGGGTTCATTGGAGCTACACCCCAGACCCAGCTTGCGTGGAACTTTGCGCCCCACTGGACCTGGACGCATGACATCGCAGGTTTTGTCGCATCACACGGTATGCATCACGCAGGCGCAAAGGACGGCGCTTTCTACATGCAAACCATGGAATTCAAGTTCTGACCGCCGATAGCACGACAGGAGAAATGATCATGTCCAAAACAGGAAATATCGTCGTCATCGGTAATGGGATGGTTGGCCACTACTGTGCCGAACAGCTTGTGATGCATGGGCTGCATGAAAATTGCACGATCCATATTTTTGGCGATGAGATTCACGATGCCTATGACCGCGTGCATCTGACGGAGTATATGAGCGGACAGGATGCTCTGGCGTTGCGGCTGCATGCGGATGATTTCCACGCCCATCACGGCCTGATACTGCACCGTGGCGTAAGGGTGACGCGCATCGACCGGGAGGCGCGGATGGTGGAAAGTGCTGAAGGTCTGTTGCCTTATGACACGCTAATCCTTGCTACCGGTTCCACACCTTTCGTGCCACCGGTTCCCGGCAATACGGGCACTGCGGGGCTAGTCTATCGCACACTGGATGATCTGGACATGATCCGGGCTGCGGCGGAAGGGGCCGCGCACGGTGTGGTCATTGGCGGAGGATTGCTGGGGCTGGAAGCCGCAAATGCCTTGGCGGGATTGGGGCTATCCACGGCCGTTGTTGAATTCGCGCCTCGCCTTATGCCAGTACAGTTGGACGACGAGGGCGGTCAGGCTCTGAAGCAACGGATTGAGGCATTAGGGATCAATGTCCTTACGGCTCATGCCACCCAGCAGATCATTGCAGGGGAAACGCACCGACATCGGCTGGTTTTTGCCGATGGCACATTTCTGGAAACTGATTTGGTGGTGTTCTCGGCCGGTATTCGTCCACAGGACCGATTGGCCCGTGACTGCGGTCTCGCTATTGGCCCGCGCGGCGGTATCGTGATTGACGGGCGATGCCTTACTTCTGACCCGCATATCTATGCCATTGGCGAATGTGCTTGCTGGAACGGTCAAGTTTTTGGGCTGGTCGCGCCGGGATACACAATGGCCCGCACGGTTGCCACCACGCTTGCCGGGGAAGACGCCGCCTTTTGCGGGGCGGATATGTCCACCAAACTCAAGCTGCTGGGCGTGGATGTGGGCTCCATCGGTGATGCACATGGCGCCACGCCGGGCAGCCTGAGCTATCGCTTCATTGGGGAGATGGACGGTTCATATCGTCGCCTTGTGCTTTCAGGGGATGGCAGCCGCGTGCTTGGGGCTGTGCTGGTGGGGGACAACGCCTATTACGACACCATTCTTCAGTATGTGCAGAACAGCATTAAACCGTCGGCCGACCCCGCTGCACTGATCCTGCCACGCGGGGAAGGGGCGGATCTGCTAGGTGCTGACGCGCTGCCCGATACAGCCATGATCTGCTCATGCCACAACGTTACAAAAGGGGCGATCTGTTCCTCCATTGAGGAAGGGTGCACGGACCTTGCGGGGCTTAAGCAATCCACAAAAGCCAGCACTGGCTGCGGTGGCTGCTCGGCCCTGCTCAAGACCGTGTTTGAAACGGAACTGGAAGCCCGTGGCATTACTGTTGACCATAGTTTGTGCGAACATTTTTCCTATACACGGCAGGAGCTTTATTCCCTCGTTCGCGTACACGGAATCCAGACGTTTGAAGAGCTGATGGCACAATATGGCAATGGGGGGCTTGGTTGCGATATCTGTAAGCCCGCTGTCGGTTCAATCCTTGCATCAGCCTGGAACAAGCCCATTACCGACCCGCTTTATATCCCGTTGCAGGACACGAACGACACGTTCATGGCCAACATGCAGAAAAACGGCACATATTCTGTCGTGCCGCGCATAGCGGGGGGGGAAATTACGCCGGATAAACTGATTGTCCTTGGGCAGGTGGCAAAGAAATATGGTCTTTATACCAAAATTACCGGCGGCCAGCGTATTGATCTGTTCGGTGCGCAACTGGACCAACTGCCCGATATCTGGGGCGAATTGCTGGAAGCCGGGTTCGAGACCGGCCATGCCTATGGCAAATCCACCCGGACTGTAAAATCCTGTGTGGGCAGCACATGGTGCCGTTATGGGGTACAGGACAGCGTGAGCAAGGCGCTGGATCTGGAAAACCGCTACAAGGGTCTGCGTTCTCCCCATAAGCTCAAATTTGCCGTTTCAGGGTGCACCCGCGAATGTGCGGAGGCGCAAAGCAAGGACGTGGGAGTAATTGCTACAGAAAACGGCTGGAATCTTTACGTTTGCGGCAATGGGGGTATGCGGCCCCGCCATGCAGAACTGTTTGCGACAGATCTCGATTCTGACACGCTGGTGAAATACATTGACCGTTTCCTGATGTTTTATATCCGGACCGCAGATAAACTTCAGCGTACCTCTGTCTGGCGAGAAAATCTTGAAGGCGGACTGGATTACCTGCGTGACGTCATCATAAACGATAGCTTGGGTATCTGCGAAGAACTTGAGCGCCAGATGCAGATGGTGGTGGATCGCTATCAGTGCGAGTGGCGTGATGCACTGACCGACCGTGAAAAACTCAAAAGGTTCCGTACGTTCGTCAATGATGGTCGCCCTGACCCGAACATACGCACCTTGCCAGAGCGGGAACAGGTCCGCCCGGCGGATAATATGCCCGAAACTGCAGCCTCGGCCGGCCCAACGCAATGGACTGAACTGTGCAGCCAGGACGACCTGGTGGCAAAATCAGGGGTTGTGGCATGGCATGAGGGTAACCAGATTGCCCTGTTCTATCTGCCTGGCACGGAAGAGACGGCTGCGCGGGTCTATGCGATAGATAACCATGATCCGTTCTCAAACGCCAACGTGCTTGGCCGAGGACTGATGGGTGATCTGAAGGGGCAACTGGTGGTTGCGTCTCCCCTCTACAAACAGCATTTCTGTCTGGAAGACGGGCAATGCCTTGAGGACCCCACCGTCCAGTTGCGGACATGGGACGCGCGTGTAGAAAACGGGAGAGTAGAAATCCGGGCCAAGACGATCAAAGCCGCACCGGAACCTGTTCTGGTCTGATTCAGTCATGGCGCGGGAAGAAGTTCGCACAGTCTGCCCCTATTGTGGGGTAGGGTGCGGCGTCATACTGGAGGTGGAGGACGATCGTATCAGGAAAGTGCGTGGCGATAGCGCACATCCTGCAAATGGTGGTCGCCTGTGCACCAAAGGCAGTTCCTGCGACAAACCGCTTCTGTCCGATCAGCGCCTGCATCGGGCTCTCATCCGTTCCAGACGGGGCGAAAAGGTCGTCCCCGTTGCCATGCAGCAGGCCATTGAAACAACTGCTGAGCGGCTACGTGCTATCCTTGATGCGCACGGGCCGGATGCTATTGCCTTTTACGTATCGGGACAGATGTCGATGGAGGCGCAGTACCTCATCAACAAGCTGGCCAAAGGATTTGTCCGTAGCCAGCATATCGAGTCCAACTCCCGTCTCTGCATGGCAGCCGCAGGCACGGGCTACAAGCTTTCTCTCGGGGCAGACGCCCCGCCGGGTAGTTACGAGGATTTTGACTGCACAGACCTGTTTTTCGTCATCGGTGCGAACATGGCGGATTGCCACCCAATCCTGTTCTTGCGGCTGATGGATCGCAAACGGGCGGGCGCGAAGCTGATTGTTGTTGATCCCCGCCGCACGGCTACTGCTGAAAAAGCCGACCTGTATCTGCCCATTCGTCCGGGCACGGATCTGGCGCTCCTTAATGGCCTTCTTCATGTGCTGGTGAAGAATGATGCAATAGACAGAAAATTCATCGCCCGGGCTACGACGGGATGGGAGGCGATGGAAGCCTTTCTGGATGAGTATGCACCCCAGACAGTGGCTGAAATCACGGGCCTGCCGGTTGAAGACATCCTGACAGCAGCACACTGGATTGCTGAAGCTGGAGAATGGATGAGTCTGTGGACCATGGGCCTGAACCAGAGCATTGCAGGTACCTGGAATACCAACGCGCTGTGCAATCTCCATCTTGCTACGGGTGCTATCTGCCGCCCCGGTAGTGGACCATTCTCGCTGACGGGCCAACCCAACGCCATGGGCGGGCGCGAGATGGGCTATATGGGGCCGGGCCTGCCGGGCCAGCGCAGTGCGCTCGTGGCAGCAGACCGGGCCTTTACCGAAAAATTGTGGGCTCTTCCTGCCGGCACGCTACGAGAAACTGGGGGAGGCGGCGCGATTGCCATGTTCGAGGCAATGGAGCGCGGTGAGATCAAGGCATGTTGGGTGATATGCACAAACCCCGTTGCAACTGTTGCCAACCGCCGCCACGTCATTCGGGGGCTGGAGGCAGCAGAATGCGTTATCGTGCAAGATGCATTCGCAGACAGCGAAACGACCCGTTTTGCAGATATCGTGTTGCCCGCCGCCCTGTGGGCTGAAGGTGATGGTGTGCAGGTCAATTCTGATCGTACCATGACGCTTGCCAGAAAAGCGGTTTCCCCGCCGGGAGAGGCCTTGGCGGACTGGGATATCATTGCACGTGTGGCGCGGGCCATGGGTTTCGTAAAAGACTTTGCTTTTACCTCTGCCGCAGAGGTGTTCTCGGAAGCAAGCCAGTTTAGTAATCCGAAGACGGGTTATGATATTGCTGGCGTAAGTCATGAACGGCTACACAAGGGGCCGGTGCAGTGGCCCGCTCCTGCAGGGGACACGCAAGCCCGACACCCCATCCGCTATATTTCTCCCGATAGGGAGGGGCCCGTTTTTGCAACCCCGGACGGGAAGGGGGTCTTTTTTGCCCGGCCCTGGATGCGGCCCAAGGAATGGCCGGACGAGGACTTTCCCTTCGTGCTGAACAGCGGTCGGTTGCAGCACCAGTGGCATACACTGACCAAAACCGGCCGGGTTGAAAGCCTCAACCGCCTTAACCCCGGCCCCTTTGTGGAGATAGCGCCGTGTGATGCGCAGGCGCTGGGTTTGAAACAGGATGATAGTGTCAGGATCACATCACGGCGGGGGCAGATTGTTTTGCCAGCCCAGATTTCCACCCGAGTAAGGCCCGGCACCTGTTTTGCACCGTTTCACTGGAACGACCGCTTTGGAGAGGATCTGACGGTCAATTCCGTCACTCCGGATACGGTTGATCCGTTGTCGTTGCAACCTGGCTTTAAACTCTGCGCGGTGACGCTGGAACGTATTGAAAAGCCCGCATGTCCAGCCCCCGAAGGGGCGGAACCGAGCAGGAAGGGACATTCCGTTATGATGCTGCGTGCTCTAACCAGTCATCTTGGTCTGGAACGGTCGGATCAGCCAGTCGCGGCATCATTGTCCGATGACGCGCGAGCGTGGCTTTCCGGATTTCTTGACGGACTGAAAATGGCACCGCCAGGTGCAGGCGAAATGCCCATGCTGCCTGCATCAGCTCCCCTGCCAGCACAGATGCGGGCCCGGATTAGCGGCCTTCTCGCGGGTCTTTACAGCCGGACCTATGCGGACCATGAGGTTTTGCCGCTACAGGAGGCAAATGCCTCAACTGCGCCGAAGATCATCGTATGGTGGGCGTCCCAGACCGGGCGTGCGGAAGGGCTGGCCGCAACGATCGTGACATGGCTCCGGGAGGCCGGTCACGAAGCAGAAGCGAAGTGCCTCGATACATTTGATACAGCCAGCAATTTTGTGGGCGCGGCTCTCTTTGTCGTGTCCACTTTCGGTGATGGTGATCCCCCAGACTGTGCCGTTCCGTTCTGGGATATGCTGAGAACGCAAAAAGGCCCCATGTCCGGCCTGACCTTTGCGGTCTTAGCCTTGGGAGATTCTTCCTATGCGAATTTCTGCGGCTTCGGGCGGGCGCTAGATGGGCATCTGACGGAACTTGGTGCGACGCCCTTGCTGGAAAGGGTGGAATGCGAACCTGATTTTGAAGATATGGTGGAGGCGTGGCGGGGCACTCTGCTGAATGCTTTTTCCCAGCTATCATCCGACAAGACGGAAGCCATGCTGCCGGCCTTGCCTCTGCAGGTGGAAAAGCCAGCTGCCCCAGTCTCAGGCTCTCGCGACGCCCCGGTTATGGCGCGGCTTTGTATCAACGAACGCCTCTGTGCGACGGGATATGACAGGGACACACGGCGCATTGGTCTTGATGTCAGTGGGACAGAGTTAAACTGGACCCCCGGAGACGCATTAGGCATATGGCCCCGCAACCCGGAGCATCATGTAGAAGTGGCCCTGCGCGCCCTTGGTCTTGCAGAGGACACGCCCATTGTTCTGCGTGGCTGCGGCACAGTAGGGCTACGTGAAGCGCTTGTCCGTCATCTTGATCTGACACGCCCCAATCCGGCCATGCTGGCTGCACTTGGGGGGCGTGCGCCCGACTTCCTGCCTGATTTGCTAAAAGAGGCCTCTTTGACCGTTACGGCGCAGGATGTTGCTTCTTTGTTCCGACGTCTCCAACCACGGCTTTATTCGATTGCGTCCTCGCCAAAGGTGGCTGGGCGGGTAATTGAACTGACAATGGGGGTAAGCTGCACGCCTTGGCCCGGCATTTGTTCAAACTGGCTGGCAGGATTGACGGAAGATGCGGAAATTCCGGTCTTTATCCAACCAACCACGCATTTCCGTCTGCCAACGGACGATGACGCTGCCATGATTATGATCGGGCCCGGCACTGGCATTGCACCCTTCCGCGGGTTCCTGCAGGAACGGGCGGCACGGAAATCCACGGGCCGAAACTGGCTTTTCTTTGGCGAGCGCCACGCCGCAAAAGGGTTTTACTACCAGGACGAACTTGATGCTTTTCTGGCGGCAGGATTACTAACACGTCTGGACACTGCCTTTTCACGTGATCAATCAAAGCGCATCTATGTGCAAGACCGTATGGAAGCAGCTGGAACAGAATTGTGGGATTGGCTGAAGGAAGGGGCATATGTTTATGTATGCGGGGATGCAACACGCATGGCACGGGATGTTGACGCGGCATTGCGCCGGATTGTGGCGCGCCATGGCAATCTGTCCTCAGGTGATGCAGACGCATTTGTGAGCAATCTGACACGTGAAGGCCGCTATCTGCGTGACGTTTATTGATGAATGAGGAAAAAAAATCATCAGGCACGCGCCTCAGGGTGTTGGTTGCAGATGAAAATCCCCGCAGAGGACGCGCGCTGTCAGAAACCTTGCATGCTGATCCTTCGCTGGATGTTCTGACCGTTCCGCCCGATAAAGCACTGATTGATGCCGTACGCGATTACGGGCCAGACGTGGTGCTTGTTGATCTGGACAGGGCGGATCGTGACGCGCTGGATAGCATTCGCGCTCTGTCCTGTTCGGCGCTTGAGCGGCCCGTTGCCCTGTTTGTGGACGAAGATGACGTTGATCTGATGGAGACAGCTTTTGATACAGGCGTGTGTTCCTATAATGTTCTTGAAGCCTTACCGCGGGATGTAAAGCCGCTTCTGCGTGCCGCTATTGCGCTTTATGCCCGTTTCCGCCGCACACGTGACGAACTGACCGAAGCACAGATCGCCCTTGCCGAACGCAGGCTTATAGAGCAGGCAAAGAGATCTTTCATGAAAAATGAAAAAGCTAACGAAGCACAGGCCTACCGGTGGCTCCAGCGCCGGGCCATGCAGACCTCGCGTCGGATAGCGGTGGTTGCCGAGGAATATCTGGTAGCGCAGAAAAAGGATGAGGCATCATGAACGCACCATTACGGATTGGCGTGCTGAAGCTGGCTGACAGCGCCCCCGTCATCATGGCGCAGCAAAAGGGAATTTTTGCCCGTCATGGGCTGGAAACCGAGATTGTTGTCTCCCCATCCTGGGCGAATATAGCCGATGGGTTGGCGTGGAACCGCATGGATGCCGCTGTTATTTTCGCACCGCTTGCTATGATGACGGCGCTTGGGCACCGTGGCCATGGTGCCGAACTCTGCCCTCTGGCACGGATCAGCCGAGGCGGCAACACGATCATGCTGCGCGGTATCAACCCGGCTAGCGGAGTATGGCAAGCAGGATCCCATGGCCGAAATGCTTTTGATATCTGGCGCAATGCTATCGGCAGGAAACCGCGCATAGCCATTGTTCATATGTATTCCACTCATCTTCTCATTCTCCGGCGGTTCCTGAAGATGATTGATGTGGATATGGAGAATGAGGTCACTCTGTCCGTCATGCCTCCCGCTGATATGATCCATGCGCTCGCGGAAAACGCGATTGATGGCGGTTGTGTTGGTCCGCCATGGGGCACTGAAGCAGAGCAACTCGGACTTGCCTTTCAGGTGGGGGGATCGGCCACCGTCCTTCCCGGTCACCTTGAGAAGGTCCTTGTCGCATCGGGAAAACTATTAGCTTGCGAACAAAAGGTAAGCCGTATGTCGCTTGCGGTTCAGGAGGCGCTTTCCTTCTGCCAGAAGCCCGCGCATCGTGAAGAAATTACGCAGGCACTGGCTGCTCCCATAGCAGACGGAGGGTTGCTATCACCCCCAGCCTCGACCCGCACCATCTTGCCCGGCGGGGAGGCTCGTGAATGCGTCACTTTCTCTGATGGCACACTTCTGCCCTCTGATCTCGACTGGATCATAAGTGACATGACAGCGCTTGAGTGGATCGGGGAGGTAGAACAACAGATGCTCAAGCGTTGGAGCGGACCTATTCCCGCGGCTTCATCCCCTGTCTGACTAATGTAGCGCCTGCTGAAAATAAGAAGAAGCCATCCTGCTTAATTTTCGGCGGAATGCCGTTACATCTCTTGCACTTCCACGTGCCATATATGACAGGTGATCTGCGCGAGGAGGGGGCCTATACCTCTGTCGGCTCTATACGAATTTTTCGGTATTATTTTGAAACCGAGAGATGCGAAATCTCCTGCCATGAGCCAACAGTACGAATGCCGAAATAACCTGGGATCTCGGATATAACTGGCCCAGAGAAAATGACTCTTCCATCCAGTGAGACTGAGGTGGTGCCGTTCCGAACATTTATGATGGTATGGTAAACATGATCAGCAACAAGAAGATCAGACTGATCCTTGCTTTCTTGCAGCAGGACACGGTTACCTGATCCGTCATAATGCCTGAACCGCGTTGTAGTGTTGGCGTTGCCACCAATTCCGGCATATTCAAGGACAAGGCTATTATATGCAGCAAGGGTTCCGTTGCGTGGACGAGGAAGACCACCATCTTTTTCATGTGCATTCCAGAAGATGTTCATATCTGAAACACGGAAATTGCCTATAGGCTTGAAGATTTTGCGGTCAAAAGAGAGCGTATAGTTACCGTGCAAAGGAAGAAGAAGCCAGAGCGTCAAACCATTTTGTGCCCACACCCGAAGTCCGTTAGTAGAGACTTCAATACGCGAAGGAGAGATGCCCTGCGCAGTTTTTTCTGCTTCCAGACGCCATGTATGGTGTTGTCGATCTTGTACGGTGACCGTACTTTCAGCATGAGCTTTGGGAAATGCTGAGGCTTGAATAATCAGACTTACCGTAAGCCCCACAATCCACGTGTGGGGCATGAATAGGGGCCTAAACAGTGTCATAAAAAGCCGTCTCTCTCATAGAATAGAGCTATTAGTTTTCTCACTTTCGCACCTATCATACTGAAACTTTAGAAAAGATGTAAAATACGATGGCAGAAAACCTGACGGGGCGGGCTGATCAAACTTTCTGATCATAAGAACTATCAATAAAACACGTCTTTCATCAAAAATGAAAACCTTACACCGCCCGGCCATGCTTCGGCGCAACTCCTTAACACTATCCGCATAAACTCACACATGGCCACATATGCATCTAAGCTTTAAATGTCAGAAATGAACGCCAACAGACCCACCAATAACACGCGGGGTTCCCATCCACCCGAAAACGGAACCATAATCCCCTTCACGAAGGCTCATATAGTACGTTTTATCCAAAACATTATTGACCCAAATAGATGTGTCCAAAGAAGTACCATGAACTTTCAGCTTATAGCCCAATGAAAAATTCAGCAGGCCATAGGCCGGTATTTTGGCTGAAGGAGAATCGTCAACCGTTGCAAAAGTCGCTGTACGATAGGAATAGCGAACAGTTGCGTACAGGGAAGACTTGTCATTCAAACTATGCTCATAACGTCCCATCACGCTCAAGGAAAGCTTGGGCGCGCGGAATACAGGACGCCCGTTCAGGTTACAGGAGGCAGGCGGCTGACTTTGCAGAGAGACTTCTGGTGCACACCGAGCATTGTCATAGCTCAGGTATTTTGTGTCATTATACAAAACATTTGGTGTGACAGTTAGGTTTTTTATCGGGTGCCAGTTCATAGTATATTCAACGCCACGAGACCTGTAGTTTCCTGCATTAGTCAAATAGGTCTGTTGAGTTTCCGTATCATAGCCTTGGGTCTGAAAATCTTTGACTAACGCATTAAAGTAATCAATTTTGAAGTCGAGCTTTGCTGCGGGAATATCTTTATGCAAACCGACCTCAATGCTCTCTGTCGTTTCTGGCTTGATATAAAGGCTATCGAACCCAGCCTTGCCTGCCGAGCCAGAGGATATGTTTAAGGCACCTGCTTTTTTACCGTAAGACAGCGCCACGTAAAATTTTGTAAGGTTATCCAGATCATAATCAACATTTACCATAGCGGATGGCAAAGCTGTCGTTTTGCTTAACACCCCCGAGTAAAATGGACTTTTATTCAGCCTTCTGAATGTTCCACTTTTATCATCAATTCCTTCTCTAAATCCAAATTTAACCGTGAGCCTCTTTAAAGGGTGCGCTGTTGCCTGCGCATAGAGAGAATAGTAATCGTCTCTTAAAGAACCATAGCGATAAACGGTCAAATTATCGTAACTAGTGCTTTTATACCAGGCACCGGAAACGCCATCACTATATTGGCTAATCGCATTTGTGTTAAGGCTCTCACCAGAATAGGCAAAACCCGTTGCGAAATTAATCGTCTTCCATTGGGGGGAATCAAAGCGAATGTTTTCATACCACGTTCTATCCCTGACATTCGTGCCAGAATTGTAATAGACATTAATGCTGTATGGGTCAGACATGACAGGGTTCGTATAGAAGTAGCGGAATGAACTGATAGACGAAAGTTTCCAGCCGCCACCAAATCTCCAGCTTATTTGTGGAGAGACACCCAGTTGCTGGGTTGTGTCATAATTCTGGTAATCAAGGTCAGTTGCACGCCCGGTTATAATATGGTTTCCCAAAGCGGCGGACATATTTTCGAACTGATTCACGCCTTCCACAGTAATGCTTTTATAGAGAACCGGTGTGGGCGTCTCGCGTTCAGCACTATAATCTGCAATCAGACGAAAATTCAGGTTTTCAGTTGGTGTGTAGTAAAGTTGAGTGCGTACGCTATCTCCGTGATAGCCATTCACGCTATTTCCATAACGGACATTTTTTATATAGCCGCCTTGAGCAGTGTGATTATAGCTTATGCTTCCGTACAGATTACTCAGTATTTTCCCCGATACGAGCGCAGATGCACGCATGTAGCCGTAACTGCCGTAAGAAAAGAATGCTTCACGGCGCGTTGTGGCTGTTGGCACTCTTGTTTTGATGTCAATAACACCAGCCGTCACGTTAGCCGGATACAAGGTTCCTTGAGTTGCGCCATTATAGACGTCAATAGAATCCAGATCGTTAAACCCATGAGCCATCATGGAAGGACGGCTCAAATAAACACCATCAAGAAACAGGCCGACACTACTCGGCATACCAACATTGGCTTCCCCCCCAGTCTGGCCGCCTCCGTCACCCATGCCGCGAATAGAGATACTACTGTTGAAAGGATCTGCAGCGTCAACATTCAGGCTTGGAGAGAGTTGCTGAAGGTCTTCAATGGTATTGATCCGTTCACTTTCAAGTTCCTTACCCGTGAAATGATAGGATGACGAGGTGGGTCTTTGCCTATCTATTGTGATCCTGTTTCCTAAAACCTCCACAGATTCTCCTGCTGCGAGATTTCTTCTCTGTTTGGCAAGCTTGTGAAGTTTCTTATGGCTTGAATTGGAAGAAGGGGAGGTTTGCTCGGACCATGCATTGGTGCTCAGCAGGGTTGTCGCCAGCAAAAAGCCACTAGCAAAAGCGTGTCTTGAGATACTCAACTTAACCACCACTGAAAAACGGTAATTGATATTGGTATGCCGATTTGCACGTTATAATTAGATGGTATAGTTAATAAATCGTAATATGCCGTTTTATAGATATTAATATACAACTGGGTTCGGTGTTAACAAAAAGGTCCATCTATGCTCTTCCGTTATTCGGCCCGCTGTGTCTTGGGCGGCCTTGCGTTGCTCCTACTGCCAGCCATGGCTCTTGCTGAAAAAAAATCACCTCCACAATCGTGGATTGATCCTGATACGGGTCATCGCGTCATTCGGGTGACAGATGAACCTGGATCTGCAAGCCTTTATTTTAACATCAATGCTTACACGCCCGACGGGAAGCAGATGATATACACGACAGCAGACCGTGGTATTGGGGTGATTGATCTGGCTACGTTTACAGCCAAACCTTTGGTAAAAGGACCAGTTGGCGGCGGCCCTGGCGCTGTTGTTGTGGGGCAAAAAACACCAACAGTTTATTATTTCAAAGGGCTAAAGGGCGATGCGCAATATGCTTCGCTCTGGAGTGCCAACATCCAGACGGGAGAGCAGAAAAAAATAGCTGATCTGCCACGTCGCGCAGGCATCTTTTCCATTAATGCTGATGAGACACTGGGAGTAGGAAGTTACATCATTGGGGATGGCGAAGATTATAATGGACGCCAAGCCGGGCAGGTCGCTCAGCAACATACACCAGATGAACCGTTAGATAAGAAGACCAAGATGGCCAGACGTCTTGCCGCAAGGCTGCCGATGGTTGTCTTTACCGTAGATCTACACACAGGTCAGATCAAACCAGTTTTTGCCAGCACGGACTGGATCGATCATTTACAGTTTTCCCCAACTGACTCGACATTGCTCATGTACGCCCATCAAGGTGAGTGGCAGCAGGTAGAAAAACTTTGGACCATTCGCACTGATGGTTCACAGAATAAACATATCAACCCGCGTATCATGAAAATGGAGGGCAGTGGCCACCAGTGGTGGGACCATAACGGGAAAAATATATGGTACGATCTCCATATACCTTTTGGAATGATCTCATTCGTTGCAGGTTACAACGTCGAAAATGGTGACAGGACATGGTTCCATTATGCCCCGGAAGAATCCTCCATCCATTTTACTAGGTCTGTTGACGGGACACTGTTTGCTGGCGACGGTAGCGATGCGCCTGGAGCAAAGTGGCTCTATCTGTTTCACCCAGAGTTGATAAAGGATGACCACAGTTTAGGTGAGCATCTCATTCAGCCCGGCCGGTTCCAGGCAGAACGCTTGGTCAATATGTCCAAACATAATTACCATTTAGAGCCGAACGTTAATTTCACGCCTGATGGCAAGTATGTGATTTTCCGGTCAAATATGCTCGGCCCGACATATGTCTTCGCTGTTGAGGTGCATAAATGACATCATAAGAACGCTGCGTAATCGCGTCACCCAATATAGTCAGTATAAAACTGATGCGAGATCATCTTCCTGATGGCGGCCGCCCTGCCGCCTGATGACGTAAGCGAGAAGCAGGGAGATAGTTACCAACCCGAGAGCAGCCAAACCCAAGACGCCGAACAGTGTCTCAGAATGATGGCTCCGTAAGGGGCTGTCTTGACTACTGGGCTCGCAAAACCCGAAATTTCGCTCCCCCAATACACGCCAGCCCCCACAGTGAGAGAATAAGTGCCGACCATCAGGGCATTCAGGCTGGCTGGAGCATAACGTGCAATAACCGCCAGCACCGGGCTGCCGATAAGCCATTCTGATGTGGCAGAAGCAAAAGCCACTTAGCATGAGCCATGCACTGGTCAGGTTGGGTGCCGAGATGTAAACACCAGCCCACCAGATGAAGAATGCGAGCTCGACAAAAAACGTACTATGAGTCTACCTGATAAGGAATGATTGCGGTTGGCTAGGGCAAGAAACGGACTGAAATCTTTCTGAATCCAGACGCTTAACGGCATAACAAACTCACAAGAGGCCGGGTCGCTTTTACCCGGCCTACTGCTTTATTTATCCGTGAGTGGGCATCACAAATTCCGCTCCAGAACGGATACCTGCCGGCCAACGCTGTGTTACAGCCTTCATGCGTGTAAAGAAACGCACGCCTTCTGGCCCATGCATATGGTGATCTCCAAACAGGGAGTCTTTCCAGCCACCGAAAGAATGGAATGCCATAGGCACCGGAATAGGGACATTCACACCCACCATTCCGGCTGTTACATTGTGGGTAAAGGTTCTGGCGGTGTCACCGTCACGAGTGAAAATGGCCGTACCGTTTCCGAAGGGGCTCCCGTTTATCAGCTTGAGTGCGGTATCGAAGTCTGGCGCACGCATGACGCACAGAACAGGGCCGAAAATTTCTTCCCGGTAAATGTCCATCTCTGGTGTGACGTTATCAAACAGTGAACCACCAATGAAAAATCCTTTTTCATGATCTTTCACTGTCACGTTACGCCCATCCACAACCAGTTTTGCGCCCTGACTGACGCCTGCATCGACCAATCCTTTTACACGGGCCAGATGCTGTGCGGTGACCAGTGGACCCATTTCACTGGTATCATGCGTGCCGTTACCAATGGTGATGGCTTTTACCTTTTTGGCCAGTTCTGCCACTAAAGTATCCGCAACAGGCCCTACGGCCACAGCCACGGAAATAGCCATGCATCGTTCGCCAGCAGAACCATAGGCAGCACCGATCAGGGCATCGACCGTTTTTTCCAGATCACAATCTGGCATGACAAGGGCGTGGTTTTTTGCGCCCCCTAAAGCCTGTACTCTTTTTCCGTGCGCGGTGCCCGTTGCATACACATGCTGGGCAATAGGGGTAGAGCCTACAAAACTGACAGCCGCAATATCAGGGTGCTTCAGAATGGCATTTACCATGTCCTTGTCCCCATGCACGACTTGAAACACACCGTCCGGGAGGCCAGCTTCTTGCAGAATTTCGGCCAGTAGCACGGATGCTGAGGGATCACGTTCAGAAGGCTTCAAAATGAAGCAGTTACCGGTCGCCAGCGCCATTGGGGCCATCCATAAGGGCACCATCACCGGAAAATTGAAGGGCGTAATCCCGGCAGCAATGCCAATAGGCTGGCGCATGGTCCATGCATCAATGCCGCGTGCCACCTGTTCTGTATATTCTCCTTTCAGCAATTCCGGCACGCCGGTTGCAAATTCAACAACTTCCAGTCCGCGTGTGACTTCCCCTTTGGCATCAGACAGGATTTTTCCGTGCTCTGCTGTTATAATTGCAGCCAGATCATCCATGCGTTGTTCTATCAGATCTCGTGCACGGAACAGGATACGGGCGCGGGTCAGCGGTGGTGTTTCTGCCCATGAGGGGAAGACTTTCTTGGCTGCGGCAACAGCGGCCTCCAGATCATCCTGTGTGCCAAGCACAACCTTTTTTTCGACCACGCCTGTAGCTGGGTTGAATACGTCGCCAAATCGGGTGCTGTTACCCGTGATAGGCTTTCCACCGATGATGTGCTGAATTGTATTCATTTTTCTTATCCTTGTTTTACTGAATATCAGCCTTCGCCAATAGCTTCATGTGAGAGGGAGACGATCTGGGTGTGCGCGCCTTTTCGCACGTTCAATGTTTCAGGTACCCAGAACAGTGTGATGAAAAAGCCGATCAGGCACAGGCCCATCGGGTAGAGCAGTCCCGCGTAAGGATTGCCTGTCTGTGTAACCAGCCAGAGACTGACCAGTGGTAGAAAACCGCCGAAAATGCCATTCCCGATATGGTACGGAACGGAAATGGAAGTGTAGCGCACATTGGCGGGAAAGCTTTCAACAATGAATGCGCCATAAGGGCCGTAAACGGCAGCAGCAATGATAACCAGAACAAACACGCAGGCTGAAATTGTAGCGTAACTCGTGTTTTCTGGTGTTATGGCGTGGCGAATAATGGAAAAGATAGGGATATAGAACAGTACAGCCGCTGCCATACCCGCAAGCGACAGACGTTTCCGCCCAATTCGGTCCGACAGTGCACCAAATAGCACGAAGAACGGTACTCCCAGAAACGCACCGACTGCGACAGACAAGGTGGCTGGCAGGAAAGGCATTCTCATAAATGTCTGGATATAATACAGCGCATAGAACTGAGCCGTGTAGAATGTAACGGCCTGTGCACAGGCAACCCCAAAGAGGAACAGAATAATACGCCGCGCATTACCCGGAATACGGAAGGCATCGCGCACAGGTGATTTGGACAGTTTACCCTGTTTGTGCATTTCCACAAAAACAGGAGATTCGGAAAGCCGAAGACGAATACGCAAAGAGACTGCAACCAGAACAAATGATACCAGAAATGGTGCTCGCCAGCCCCATGTGCCAAATGCATCTTCGCCCAACCACAGGCGCAGGGTGAGCACCATCCCCAGAGACAGTACAAAACCGCCGGAGGCCATAGCCTGAATGTAGCTGGCCCATTTCCCGCGTTCACCCGGCGGGGAGTGTTCTGCCACATAGGTTGCTGCCCCACCATATTCACCGCCTAGAGCCAGTCCCTGCACAATGCGTAATAGAATAAGCAGAACAGGCGCTGCATAACCGGCTGTTGCAAATGTAGGCAGCAGGCCAATAGCAGCTGTGGAACAGCCCATGATAAGGAGCGTGATCAGAAAAGTGGTTTTTCGCCCGACACTATCGCCCATATATCCAAATATCAGGCTGCCCAGCGGACGCACGGCAAACCCGGTTGCAAAGGTAGCTACACTGATGAGGGTTGCAGCAACGTCATCGCCTGGCGGATAAAACAGGCGGGCAAAGAAAATGGCCAGACTGCCGTAGAGAAAAAAATCATACCATTCAATAACGGTGCCAACACTTGAGGCAAGCACCAGAGAACGCATAGAGCGTTCTTCTTTTTCATGGGATATCATTATTTTGGTCTCCTATCAGGAGCTTTACTGTTTTTTATACGCAGCCGTTTGTCGTCAGGCCCAGACTTTCCGGTATAGATCAATAATTTCGGTGTGATTTGGCACGCGCGGGTTGTTGTCTGGAGAGCCAGAAGCGAGAGCCTGTTCAGCCATCAGGGGTAGCAGGCTGTTCCAGCGGCCTTCCTCAAGCCCGTAGGCGGCGGGGGAGGGGACATCCAACTGTCGATTACGTTCACGAAGTGCTGCGACAAGTGCAGCGCAGGCAGCACCGTCTTCCGTACCCGATGGCACAATACCCATCACGCGGGCACAGGTGGCATAACGCGCTTGTGCGCCGGTAACAGACCATGCCGTTATTTCCGGCAGCAACATGGCATTTGAAAGCCCGTGCGCGACATGGAAATGTGCGCCAATAGGGCGGCTCATACCATGCACAAGGGCCACCGATGCGTTGGAGAACGCCATTCCCGCTTCGAACGCACCCTGCATCACCTGCTCGCGCGCGTCACGGTTGGAGGGTTCTGCACAGGCGATGGGTAGGGCGTACCAGATACGCTTCATGGCTGCCAGCGCCAGAGCATCGGTAAAAGGGGACGCGCGTTTGGACACATAGGCTTCAAGTGCGTGGGTTAGCGCATCAATGCCGGTATCAGCCGTGAGACGGCGCGGCATGGTCAGGGTCAGTTCATAGTCGACAATGGCAATGTGTGGCAGATAGGCATAGCCTGTACACAGCATTTTCTCGTCGGTTTTTTCGTCAGTAATGACCGTGACGCGCGTGGCTTCAGATCCCGTGCCAGCAGTGGTGGGAATGGCGATAATGGGTAGGCCTGCCTCATCCTGCACGTGCGGCACTTTCAATTGTGAAGGCATGCCACCGTGCTTGGCGAGCACCGCTACCATTTTGGCGGTGTCAATCGGGCTGCCCCCGCCAAGGCCGATCACACAGTCATAAACACCGCGCTTTAACGCAGCGAGCGCGGCGTCAACTGATGTGACCGTGGGGTCCGGCACAGCATCCGGGAAAGCGCCAGACTGAATATCCGCTTCAGCCAGCAGCGCCTGCACCCTATCCAGAAGGCCGGATTTGGCCATGAATCCATCGGTAATAATAAAGGGGGCGGAAAGCCCGGCCTGCTTCAATGCGGTGGGAAGTTCGTTCAGCGCACCGCCTCCAATACGTACCAGAGAGGGCAGATAAAGTGCTGTCATAGCCTTTTCTCCTGGGAATGGTTACGGCGTGAGCCGTTCCTTTCCGGCTGTTGTTCTTGTCTGAGTAGTGAACGCGCAAAAGGCATCACTAGAAAATCAGGAGATTTCGCCCAATTGGTGTGCAAATCTGCACATAAGCACCGATAATCAAGGATTCTTATCCCATGAAACGCAGTCTGGACTGGAGAAATCTGCAGTTTTTCCTCGCTGTGGCGCGCTCGGGTTCACTATCAGAAGCGGGACGTTTATTGGGCGTTGATCACGCAACTGTGGGCCGACACATTGTTTCTTTGGAAACATCGATCGGCAAAACTCTGTTTGAACGGCATCTGCGCGGTTATGCACTGACACGCTACGGGCAGGACCTGTTAACCACAGCGGAAGCCATGGACCGCGAGGCAACACAGGTGGCACAGGCGACCAACCCGGCTCATGGGTTGACAGGCATTGTGCGGATCAACGCGCTTGAGGGGTTTGCTAATTTCTTTCTGGCTTCCCGCATTGGTCCGCTGATGACGGATAATCCTGCCCTGACGATTGAAATTCTGACTATACAGCAGATTGTCGCGCTCTCGCGTAGGCATGCTGATATAGCCATTACCGTGATGCCTTCAGTGGATGATCGATTTGTCTGCGAAAAGCTGACGCCCTATTATTTGCGCGTTTATGCTACTCGTGCATATCTTGATCGGGAAAAAACCATCAGAAGGCTGGATGATTTTTCATCACACCTGTTTGCAGGCTATGTAGATGAAATGATTTTTATGCGGGAGTTGGACTATCTGGGGCATCTTGGTGTCTCGCGCAAGATGGTGCGAATTCAGAACTCAAGTGTGCAGGCGCAAATGGAAGCCGCTTGCTCCGGTTTATGTATGGCAGTCCTGCCTACCTTTGTTGCTGCAACGCGGCCAGAGTTAATTGCCGTCTTGCCTCATCAAGTAAGGCTTGAACGCCATTACTGGCTGATTACCCGCGCTGAAGAGCAAAAAACTGCTCGCATTGAGCAGGTATGTAGCTTTATACGGAACGAAGTTCAGAACAGTGAAACCCTGTTTGCATTGTAAAAGAGAAATACATCATAGGATCATTTGATAATATTATTACGTATTTCAGAAATATCTGAATAGCGGAAAAAAGGGCAGATATACCTAGAAAGGAACGATTGATGCTGCGTTCTTAGACGCTACGTCAAGAACTGTAACTGTCTTATCTGTTGTCCAACGGGGATGGAGCAATCATCGCTGAAGCCGAGCAGAGTGGCAGAGAGAGACAAATGAGATGGATAGCTCTCGGACGTAAGTAGCTGCTTGCCATTACTGGAAAATATCAAAGTTGGCAGCGGAACGAGGTTGACCAAGGAGAATTCATTTCGAGCTTTGCCTCGTCAAGAATCAATGTTCCTCCATGCCCTAGTACAATCTGCCGGGCGAGACTGAGACCGATACCGTTGCCGTTTGGTTTGAACGACACGAAGGGTTGGAAGATACGCTCCCGCTGTTCAGGAGTAACGCCGTGACCATTATCACGCACAACAATGCTGATTGATCCGGAGCGTTCTTCTACGGCAATCTGTACGAACGGAGAGGGCTGCGCAAGAGCAGCTTCAGCCCCGTTATTCAGTAGGTTGAGCAGCGCCTGCTCCATTTGCGCTTTATCCAGCCTGACTATTGTTCGGACAGATGGCAGATCTAACTGGAGCTCGACACGCCCGGTCCATCGAGCTCTGAAAAGTCTTGCTGTTTCTTGCAGGAGTTCGCCAAGATTGACAGGTTTTAGTTCGGGTGCGGGCAGCCGTGCAAGATCTCGGTATCCCCGTACGAACCGATCCAAGCCATTCGCGCGCCGACGGATTGTCGCAAGCGCATCAGATATAAGCGGTTTCGTGTCTTCCGTTGTGTCTTCAGAAAATAGCTCTTCTGCAGTTGCTGAAAGTGAAACAATTGGCGTCAGGGAATTCATGATTTCATGGCTGAGGATCTGAAGAAGATCGCGCAGAGCCTGAGCCTCAGCAGCATTGAGGCTCGCCTCCACGTCCGTCAGAGCGATATAAGTCACGATACCAACCGCGCCACCTCCCTGACCAATTGATAGTGCATAAACATGAGGCTTTCCGCCTAATGGAGGCGTCAGACGGATCATCTTTTTTTCTGGCCCTGACATGTTATTCTCAAGAGCCGCCAGAAGTGGCTCTGGTGGTACGAGAATGGGACCGTCAGTTTCAAACAAGCGACGTGCAGCGCGATTGGCGGCATGCAACGTGCCATCCGCGCGCTGGAATAGTAATGGTACCGGCGCGTGGTCCAGGAGCGCCCGGTTGCGGAGTTTCTCACGATCCGGCGGGTGTACTATCGACGGCTCACGGCGTTGAACACGACGTAACATTTCGAGGTGAGTGACAACCAGTGAAGTTGCACAGAAGGCGACAATACAAACCAAAAGGACGGCCGTTGCAAAAAATCCCTCTTGCCATATAGGTTCGATCAGGAGGCAGGCGAGAATAATACCAACCAGCCGCCCCATCACGCTTAGTGCATTACGCATTTACAGCCCGTACCGCGCCATACGGCGATAGAGCGCAGGACGTGTCAGCCCCAATTCTCGGGCAGCTTTTGTCACGTTGAAGCTGTGGTTGCGGAGTGCTGTCTCGATAAGGGAGCGTTCCGCATCGCGTAATGTTGGTGTGCCGTCGCCGGAGGCATTTGGGGATTCCGATGGCGTCTCCCATGTCCCCATTAACACCGCCCGTTCAATTGTAGCCCGTAAGGACCTGACGTTTTGAGGCCACAGTCCCGCTTGTAACGCTGCAAGATGCCTCGGCTCCATGACGGGTTCGGGTAGGCCATGACGGGAAGCAAAATAGCGCAGGAAATGCATGGCCAACGCAGGAATATCATCTGGCCTTTCATTCAAGGGTGGAATGACAAGCGTAACCATTCCCAAGAGGAGCATCAGCCGAGGCTCAAGTTGCGCTTCGAGCGTTTTTCGATCCTGCGAGGTCAAGGCGATAACACGAACAGCCTCACCTCCATCAAGACGATCAGCCAGTTGACGTTGCAATGAAGGAGCCAATGCTTCGACATCACGAAAAATCCAGGTGCCACCACCTTCTGGTAGCCTGTTGCATTCCTCAGCATAGATCATCCGTATTGGACCGGTATTGCGGGACAATGCATGGATGCGCTGTGCCAACACCGTTTTACCCGAACCCGACGGTCCACAAATGATGAGCGGTGCGCGGGTCGGTGCCAACCGATCAGCCTCCGCAACGATCCGCTTCATGTCTGGGGACGCGATGATCAGGATTGATTCGGATTCCGCCATCGTTTCGCTCTTGCGACCATCAAGGATCTTGTCGACTAGATTTCCAAGACGGTCATTGTTCCAAGGCTTCATAACGAAGTCGCATGCCCCGGCGCGCATTGCCTCAACAGCGATTGTAACCCCGCTGTGGCCCGTCACAACCACAACAGGCAGATCTGGCCTAAGAATGAGGATATCCTTCAGCAGCGCGAGCCCTTCGGCCCCGTTTGTCGCGCCTTTGCTATAATTGAGATCCAACAACACAAGATCAAAAGAGTGGATAGCAAGTTGTGTCAGGGCCTCTTGCGTATCATAGGCTGACAGCATTTTGATCCCGCGCCGACGGAAAAGGAGACGAGCGGCGGCCTGAACATCCTGATCGTCATCCACGAACAGCAGAGATGGATTTGAGCTATTTTGATGCAGGATGTCCTCCGCTGATTCGTTGTGAAATGTATTCATTGTCCTCTTGACAGACTGCTAAAGGGTGTCCGTATCCGGACAGTGTGTCCGATTTCGAACGGGCGCGTTGTAATGACGAAAAATTATTCTTATTTTACAATTAGATAGTGTTCATATCCCTCATGATACACTGTTTTTCAAGAGGAGAAACAGTGTATGGATCAATCGATCCCTGACAATCCAGTAACTGCCGAAACACCACGCGCTATCCCGGGGGCTGGGATGGATCGGGCTGTGCGTCCCTCGCGGCAAAAGCTCCTGTTCCGGCGTGCGTTACGATATGGCACCCCTATTGCCATGGCGCTGTTCGTTTGGGTGGGATGGCGGCTGATCCCTGCGTCAGGCACGCTTTCCGTTCCGCAGACGCAGCTTTCCATCGCAACCGTTCATTCTGCGCCCTTCCTAGATTATCTGCCCGTCCGAGCAACGGTCGCTCCACTGAATGTTACCTTCATTGATGCCATACAGGGGGGTGAGGTCTCGGAAGTTGTCGCGAAAGACGGCGCATTGCTGGAAAAGGGCAATGTGCTGGCGCGGCTCACAAATCCACAACTCCAACTGGATGTCACTTCCCGCAAGGCACAGATAGCCAGCCAGCTTGGCGCTGTGAGTGCCCAGCGTCTTACTTTGCAACAGACACGCACAACGGAAGAAACACAACTCGCCGAAGCCCGGTACAATCTCCTAAAGGCCCGGCGTGAGCTTTCTATCAGAGAACAGTTGCGCGGACAGGGGTTTGAATCTGATGCCAACGTTCAATCTTACCGTGACGAGGCCGATTATTATGCCCAGCGTCTCAAGAGACTTGAAGGAGCGTTGGTGCAGGATGTTAAGGTTGCTGATCGTCAGGGGCTGGAAATAGATGAAGAAGCGCAGCGTTTGCGCTCCAATCTGGATGTTGTGGAGGCGAGCCTTGATGCGCTCGTGCTACGCGCACCGTTGTCGGGACGGCTGACCAACTTTGAACTTCAGCCGGGGCAGTCCCTCAAGGCAGGTGACAAAATCGGTCAGATTGATAGCGAAGGACTGTATCGCCTCGACGCGGATATTGATGAGTTTTATCTCGGGCGCGTTGCCGTGGGTGAACGAGCTGACGCTGATCTTGGTGACACAAAAATTGCCCTGACCGTCTCGCGCGTTCACCCGCAGGTAACAAACGGCCAGTTCCGGGCGGAGCTAACCTTTGACAAGCCACCGCCAACAGGCTTGCGGCGTGGTGAGAGCATTGATCTGCGCATCACACTTGGCGAAACACATCGTGCGCTCGTGCTCCCTAATAGTGCGTGGCTGGAAGCGAGCGGTGGCTCTTCAACTTTTGTGGTTGCTTTGAACGGTCGTACGGCGGATCGGGTGAGCATTACCTCAGGGCGACGCAATCCTGATCAGGTCGAGATAACCGACGGTCTGCATGAAGGCGATCAGGTGATCGTTTCTTCTTACAATTCTTACAAAAATTTCAACCATCTCGCGATTAAATAAGTGCAGGAGCACAGATATGCTGATTGAACTTTCGCACATCCAGCGTCTTTATCGGTCCGATGAAGTGGAAACCACAGCTTTGCAGGATATCGATCTGCGGATTGATGCGGGGGAATTCGTCGCAATCATGGGGCCGTCTGGCTGCGGAAAATCGACACTTCTGAACATTCTCGGGACAATTGATCGCCCAACAGGTGGATCCTATCGTTTTGGCGAGTATGAACTGACAGCATTGAATGAGGCTTCCCTCGCTAAATTCCGGCGCGAGCATCTAGGGTATGTCTTTCAGAGTTTCAATTTGATTGACGAGTTGACGATTGAGGAAAATATCGAGCTCGCTTTAATCTATCGCAATATGCCAAAAGCAGAACGTCGCACGCGTGTCGCACAGGCTATGGATCGTGTCGGCATTGCGCACCGGGCGCGGCATTACCCATCACAGTTGTCCGGCGGCCAACAGCAACGTGCAGCCATCGCGCGCGCGGTGGTGGGTGAACCGCGCCTTATTCTGGCCGATGAACCGACCGGCAACCTCGATACAGAAAACGGTGCACAGGTCATGGATATTCTTCAGGGCCTTAATGACGAAGGCGCGACCATTATCATGGTCACGCACTCGCCCAGCCACGCTGATCTCGCGAAGCGGCGGATCGACATGCTCGATGGGCAGGTTGTTGTTTCGGTGCGGAACGCCATCTGAAAGGGCAAAATCATGTTGAGCACGGTCACAAAAAGCGTTTTACGGCA
Source organism: Acetobacter senegalensis (assembly GCF_001499615.1). NCBI lineage: Bacteria > Pseudomonadati > Pseudomonadota > Alphaproteobacteria > Acetobacterales > Acetobacteraceae > Acetobacter > Acetobacter senegalensis. Next base: position 3,514,473 of record NZ_LN606600.1, read on the forward strand.
GGCGTACCGCCATCCGCTGTATGTCGGTCTCAATGTGTTTGGGCTCGCACTCGGAATTGGCGTCTTTCTGACACTCGCCCAGCTTGTCCGGTTTGAATACAGCTTCAACACCAATTTTGCTGATGCGGACCGGATCGTGCGGATAGACGAACGTTGGTCAGAGCCCGGTACAACGCCATATGAGAGCGCTGATACAACTTTCCGCGCCATTCCATTTCTCAAACAGGACTTCCCACAGATTGAAGAGGCAATTCCGTTAATGGGCACGACGGTGCGGGTAGAGCGGGAAGGGCATTTTATCACATTCACCGGGAAGATGACGGACCCTGCATTCTTTCGTATTTTCCCGCTCCCATTGTTGCACGAAAACACGGGAAAGAGTCTGACAGAACCGGATAGTCTGATTCTCTCAAAAAGTGCAGCACTAAGCCTCTTCGGGACCATCGACGCGATTGGTAAAACAGTTACCATTAATCAGAGCGGCGAGAAAAGCACCCATGTTGTTACGGGAGTTCTGGCAGCAATCTCCGGACCCGGGCTTCTTGATGGTGTGGAGATGATCCTTCCGATACCACCGCAGATGAAAGAGAAAAGATCCTGTTTTCTTTTTTGGGGAAGTAGTTGCAGCAAGGTTTTTTTGAAGCTGAAAAACAAGAAAGATATCAACGCGCTTCGTGACGGTCTGCCAAATTTTGTCGAACGCCGGGCCAGTGGTGGCGCAGATGACCGTATCTCGCTCGGGCCCCATCCTGAAAAGGTCTATGCACTTTCAGCAATCCTGCTTCGTGATCTGCATTTTCACGATGCAACCGTTCAGGACGCAGATGATGGTGTCAACCAGAACGTTGTTGACAGCATTGGTCTGATTGGTTTGCTGGCATTACTCCTTGCCTGCGCCAATACCGTTAATCTGGCAACGGCACGCGCTGGTATGCGCGCCCGGGAGGTTGCACTACGTAAAACGCTCGGGGCTTCACGTTCGGCACTTTTCACCCAGTTTATGGGAGAGGCCCTTCTCATATCCCTGATAGCAGGCGTCGTCGGTATGGCCGTTTGCGAAGTGCTAGTTCCCATCATGGCCAGTATGACGGGTGACGCTATCCACGTGGATTACGGTTTCATCTTATGGGCTCTCCCGCTTATTATTATTGGGTGTGGCCTCGCTTCAGGCGTGTACCCGGCGTTAGTTCTGTCCGGTTATCAACCAGCAACCATTTTGGCTGCCACAAGAATGCCATCGGGCGGGCGCAGGGCCGCAATGTTACGAAATGCTCTGGTTGCCGGACAATTCTCGATCGCCGTCTGCATCGTGATTTGTACGCTTGCCATAGACCAACAGACACGTTTTCTCCGCACTGCTGACAGAGGTTATGTCAAATCCGGTTTGTTGGTCGGTCAGCAAATGGAGACTGAAGATATCGGACTTCAAAGACGAATGTTCGATATGCTGCGGGGTGTGCCCGGCGTGACATCCATTGCGTTCGGAGAATTGGAACCAGACCCTCATAGCCAGACGCGGACCAACTTCGCCTATAATAGTCCGGGTGGTGCTGTGGAAGCCCAGTTACTACAAGACCGGATATCGCCTGGCTACAGGGAAACGTATCGTCCTCGTGTGCTTGCCGGTCGATGGTTTGATTCTGCGCATGGGCAGGATGATTCTCCATTACCGGGAGAGAGTGCAAACACCACGCAAAATGTCATTTTGAATGAAAAAGCTGTGCGGGCTTACGGATTTAGCAGTCCAGCCGAGGCGATTGGCAAAGTTTTGCATATGGACAAGACACAGTACGAAATAATTGGCGTGATCAGTGATATCCGTTTCGGTTCGCCTCGTGAGACTGTTCCACCGGAAATACTGACTTTTTCAACGCTGACGCATCGTGGTTTTGATAACCCTGTTCCCGCCGTGCGGTTCAAAGATGTGCCGCGCTCTGTCATGGCCGAACGGTTCAATCGGGCCTGGCGGACGCTCCGGCCTGACATTGCCAGCAACTTTGTGCCCGCCGATGAATTGATGGAACCTTACTACGCCGGAGATGAAAGGCGAGGGCACCTTTTTACGATGGGAGCTGTAGCGGCCCTTTTTATCGCCTGTCTTGGCCTTTACGGCCTGGCAGCCTTTGCCGCAGCACGGCGCTTTCACGAAATTGGTATTCGCAAAACATTAGGAGCCACAGCCCCCCAAATTATCCGGCTGCTTGTGCACGATTTTCTTAGGCCGGTGCTGTTGGCGTGCCTGATTGCCTGCCCTGTGGCGTGGGTTCTCATGCGGCAATGGCTGAGCGAATTTGATGAACGGATTGCTCTTAACCCAGCATATTTCCTGATCGGCATAAGCGGGGCAATCATCATCGCCGTACTGACTGTTCTCGGGCAGACCCTGCGCCTTGCCCAAGTAGAACCGGCGCGTGCGTTGAGGGCGGAGGGATGATCATGCGACCGTTGATCGCTTTATCTGTCCTGTTATCAGTCCCTGTCTCGGTAGCTCAGGCCCAAAGCCTTCAGGAGGCTCTGGCACTGGCTTACCGGAGCAATCCAACCCTTATGGGAGAGCAGGCCAACCAGCGTGCCGTGACAGAAAACTCTGCTCAAGCGCGGTCAGGCTGGCGCCCCACTGTCTCAATCAACATGGACGCCAGCTATCAACAAGGGCCGTATAGTTCCGCCTATGGCCTTGGTTCGGTGACATCTAACGCTGCCGAGGGTTATCTTTCGGCAAGGCAGACGCTCTATTCGTTCGGGCATGTGGCCAATCAGGTTCGAGCGGCTGACGCACGTTCCCGGGCCGAAGGGCATGCTCTCAGGCTGACGGAAGCACAGGTCTTTACCCGTGCAATCAGTGCGTACATGGATGTTCTTCGTGACCGTTACGTGCGGGATGTGCGGCAGGCGGATCTGAATATGCTCCAACGGCAGGTCCAACTGACCACATCACGGTACAATCTTGGCGGCGCACCCAGTGAACAGGTGACAAAAACAGACGTGGAGCAAGCCGAAACACGTCGTCGTTCGGCGGAAGTCGCGCTGACACAGGCGCGTGCCACACTGGCAGCATCTGAAGCTCTTTTTGAAGCCGTTATTGGTGTGCCCCCAAGGAAACTGACAATGCCCGATGGGCTGCCCGGCCTGCCTACGAATATCGATCAATCCTTGAAAATGGCTATCACATTCAATCCGCAACTGGCCCAGATGAAAGAAACCCGAGCCGCGACCCGCGCAGATATTGATACCGCGCGTTCTCAATGGGGGCCGCAAATCGAGGTTCAGGGCACTTTCGGCACTATTGGACCGGCATCCCCGTTTCGCGGGCGAGACTATGGCGAGCAACTTGCGGGTACGGTTTCCCTGGTCCAACCGCTGTACAATGGGGATTTATACAACTCCCAGATCAGGCAGGCTCGCGATATGGATGAGCAGGCGCGACAGAATGTCGAAGCTGCGCGGCGTAATGCTCTTCAAAACGTAGTCACGAACTGGAAAGCTGTCGAAAACGGCATTCAGGCAATTAAATCCGGGATGGCCGAAGTACAATCAGGCGAGATGACTTTAAAGGGCTATCAACTCGAATATGGCTATGGACTGCGCAGCACGACAGATGTGCTCTATGCCGATGAAAATCTTCGTTCTGCCCAAGTGGAACTGGCCTCCAGCCGCCACGACACAATCGTAGCAGAAGCCAATCTTCTCTCGGCCATAGGTCATCTTCAGGCAGCGGATCTTCTCCCAACCATGCGTCATTACGATGCTGAGGCAAAATTTCAGCACGCTCGAACCCGTGGTTGGGATCCACTTCAAGCCCCTGTTTCAGCACTCGACCGTACAGGCTGGTAAAGAAGAGAAAACGAATTATGTTGGTAGATATTTTTACGTCCACACTTCGTACTCTTTCGCGGCACAAACGCTATACATTTCTCAATGTTTTGGGCTTGGCGCTCGGGATCTCGGTATTTCTCACGATGGCTCTGATCGTTCGTTATGAGAATAGTTACGATGCCACCGTTCCGCATGCCAGTCAGATTTTCCAGATCGATGAGTTTTTTCATCCGTCTGGCCATGAGACCTCGGAAAATGAAGCAGTCAGTTTCGTGCCGTTTCCCTTCATCAAACAGGACTTTCCAGAGATTGATGCTGCCATAAGAGTGATGCAGATACCTCTCGTGGTGCGCGTTGGAAGCAAGCTGGCACAGGAACAGGTGACGATGACAGACCGGAAGTTCTTCTCGGTTTTTGACCTGCCTCTTCTTGCCGGAGACAAGGCTACGGCTTTGGATGGTCCCGGAAAAGTCGTGATTTCGGCAGAGAAGGCGCGCAAATATTTCGGTACCGAGGAAGCACTTGGCAAAAAACTCCGGGTCGACAATAGCCAGAGTGAAGCCATGGTAACTGGTGTGCTGGCACCAGTTACCCCGAACCAGACAATGCGGTTTGATATTGTGGAAGTTATTCCCAGTAACTGGTTCTCCAAGCCGGCATTCACAAACTGGGGATCAAACTGGGGAACGATATGGGCTCGGATTGACAATCCGCAGGCGGTTCCCCGTATCAATCAAGAGCTTGCCCGTTATCCTGTTCTTCATCCAGGCAACTGGAGTAAAGAGATGATCCGGGAGGTATTCGGCAATGGAGGCATGAAACTGATCCCGTTGCCCACTGTCCATTTTCATAATGCTGCGATTGGGGAAGGGGGTAACAGTCTGGCTCTTGTCAGCATTCTGGGATTTATTGGCTTGGCCGCATTAGCCACGGCAGTCATCAACTACGTCAATCTAGCAACGGCACGCTCCGCATTACGCGCGCGTGAAGTCGCGGTACGAAAGGTACTCGGGGCAACGCGGTATAATCTGATCATCCAGTTTATGGCAGAAGCTTTCATACTGGTTGCATTTGCCGCCGCATTTGGCGTTGCCCTGACGGAACTCTCTCTGCACTGGGTCAATACATGGAGTGGATGGAGGCTTTCGCTGGATTGGGGCTTCGTGCTTTGCATCAGCATCGTCGTTATCCTGCTAACGGGAAGCCTTGCCGGAATTTATCCAGCTCTGGTAATTTCGTCTTTTCAGCCTGCTGCTGTTCTTGCGGCAAGCAAGACACCTGCTGGTGGCCGGGTGGAATCTACGCTGCGTTCTGTACTTGTTCTCCTACAGTTCAGTTTTGCTATGACTTTGGCCATCTGCACTTTGGTCATGAGCAATCAGGCTGCGTATGTACGCACTCTTAATCGCGGGATGAAACAGAACGGCCTCATTGTCATCAGTGCTCTTAACGATGCCTCCCTTGCAACGCGCCAGAAAGAAATTGTAGCGCGTTTGGCCAGTGTCCCGGGAGTGAAGATTGCCACACGTTCCGATATTTTCCCTCATCACCTTCTGAATAACGATGACTGGACCCGCGTGGGGCAAACGCAAAAGCATGCCATGCATTGGGGGAAAGCAACGCCTGGTTATTTTAATGCCATTGGTGCGCGGCTCATCGCTGGACGTTTCTTTGATACGCAGCATGGACAAGACTATGTTTTAAGCGATCGTGGAGCAGAGAATGGGGCCAGTATTATTCTGTCGCGTCTGGCGGCAGAGCAGTTCGGATTTTCTTCGCCCCAAGACGCCATTGGTCAGGAGCTTCGGGAGGTGGGACTCCCCCAAACATATCGGGTCATTGGGGTTATTGATGATATCCGTTTTCGGGGCGCGAAAAGCCGCATGGCACCTCTTCTATATTTTGGAACATCTGGGCCTGTCTCCTATGTGGGGGCGCTTGTGCGATATAGCGGTGCGTCAGAACATGTTGAGATGGACCGTCTGGCAAAAGCATGGGCAGAAATCGCGCCGGACGTCGCTTTCTCGGCTGAAAGCGCATCCGACATTTTTGCAGAGGATTATCGTTCAGATGCCAGCCATAGCCTACTTTTCGGTATCGGGTCCGCGGTTGCCTTAGGGATAGCCAGCCTTGGCCTGTATGGACTTTCTACCTTCAATGTTTCACGCAGAATGCAGGAAATTGGCATTCGAAAGGTTCTGGGGGCGCAGACGCGGGACGTTCTTTGGCTGTTGGTGATGCAGTTTCTACGTCCGGTTATGATCGCCAACTTCGTGGCGTGGCCGGCAGCCTATCTATTGATGCAGGTATGGCTGGCAAGCTTCGATGAACGGATCGCTCTGACACCACTGCCGTTTATCATTGTAACGTTGGGAGCCCTTGCTATTGCGGTTGCAACTGTCTTGGGACAGACTTTACGGGCAGCTATCCGTTCGCCGGCGATAGCCTTAAGGCAGACTATCTAAAGCTCGCATGGCCGAAGAAAGTATACTCCTCCGCCTGAGGGTGCTCATAACAGCAATGTCAGAGAGAGTTTGATTGTTCAGTGCCTATTCTATTTTCTTCCCTTCAGAAAGCAGATTATCACGACATTTCTTTTGGAATGAATATTAGGGGAAGCTCTTTCATGGTGTGGCATCTTACTTCGAAAGTTGACGCGCTTCCTATCACCAACACAACGGCGTCATCATATGTGGGAAAGTATTTATCTTGTTGGCGGAAGCAACACTCTTATGAACGCAACTTGATTATGACGGTGATTTTAATCGCATCGTAGGTATGAAGGTGATTTTAGAGGAATTCTAAAATCTTTCCTGTTCTAATGGGTGATCTTTTGCTCTCAGGACACGTCCATACGAAGATGCTCCAAATTCTTTGGAATACCCCCCTTCATTCCATGCAATTTTGCCGCAAATCATGACCTTCTTCACGACATCGACCGGGCGGTTAACAATCTGCCTGCATCCGAATTGATTACGATAAATGAAGTAATAGGTGCTTTCTGGATCCCATTGCGCAAGAGCCACAGGATCGATCAGACAGAGATCTGCCTGTGCGCCAACCCGCACTCTTCCGGCATTGATCCCGAAGAATTCGGCCGGAAGAGCTGTTAAGCGGTGAACAGCACAAGAAACCTGCTGCAATCCTTCCCGTTGTGCAATTTTCAGCGCCCGCAGGTTTCCATCATAAAAGCCGATATTGGCAAGGTGTGCACCGCTATCGTTAAATCCGGGAAGCGTTTGATCGTGAAAGAGCAGTTTCCTGAGAGTTTTGCTATTACGGTTCGCGAAAGTTGTTTCCCAACGTAAATCCGTATCCCATTCTCGTAACAGATGTAGGAAAAACGTGGCATCATCTGTTATCGGATTAGGAAAACCTGAAAAAAATACCGCCTCAGGTTCATTGGCTGGTCCACGCTGGCCATGAGATACTTGGCTGGCCAAAAGTCTACGATAAGGAGCTTCCAGCGTTTCTCCGACCCAGTTGCCAAGAGGGCATTCTGACACAATCATGTCATCTAGGTTGCGAGTAAGCACAATATCTTCCTGACGCAGCCGGCGACGTAGTCTGGCAAGTGACCAGCCATTTTTGCCCTTGAGCCACATCTCGCGGAACGATTTGACCCAATCAGGATCATTCATGACCTGTAACCGACCTTGACGATCATCAAGCTCCAGTTCGTTGAGAGCGCGGAATGCTGGGATTTCATCTGCAATCGGGTTAATGGCGCCGTCACTCCATATTCTGAAAGATGACGACAATGCCTGAAAACGCAACACTCCTTTCATTATCCGGGAATTCAGCATCGAAGAGAGGAGGAGACACAGATACATGGCGGACCGATTGGTCTGCAAGTCAATCGCAGCCAAGACAGTTGTGTTGAGAGGACGATGGTACAGACGTCCGCAGGTCAGCATGAAACTACGCACTGCTGCAACGATGTTGTCTTTAGGCGGAGTTGCCTGCCAAACACGACCGTAACATCGCACAATATTTGTTAGTCGACGAAGCTCTTTAAAACTGGCATATTGCGTTGGAATTTTTTTCTTCTTGTTGGGGTTATTGGCAAGAAAATGAAAAGGGAGTGCATCGGTAGAAAAGCCTGCATAGCCTTGCAACATCCCGGCTTCCAGCAATTGCTCCATGCGGGCAAGTTCCTGCCTGGTCGGATGGCGTGTTACAGACTCGTCTAACCCCATGACTTCAATCCGGAGCATGGAATGGGGTATTAGTGGCACGACATTGGGGCCTAGCGGAAGACTTTCCAGATGATCAAGATAGCCCTGTGAGTCTGACCAAACGCACATGTCCGCAACACGGCTGAGGACTGACTTTGGCATATTCTCGACACGTGCGAAGCAATCAACGATCGGATTCTCTCCGTTACGACGCTGATGACCGTATGTCACGCCAATGGAGCAATTGCTCATCACGACCGTTGTGGTGCCATGCCGCACAACCTCTGGCAGTTCAGGAGCAAGTTCAACTTCCAGATCCAGATGGGTGTGGATATCCAACAATCCTGGCATCAACCAGAGTCCCCGACATTCGATCTCGGCTGTCTCCTCGGTGGCCTTCAAGTTACGTCCAACTGCGGTAATCTTACCGTCCGTAACGGCAACATCTGACACAACAGGTATACTTCCGGAGCCATCAAACAAAATGCTGTTTCGGAAAATGATATCAACCATATGTGTCCCCTCAAGCAGTAAATAGAGACACGCAGAATATATTGTGCGTGTAAGATTTGTTCTGCGACCACCTGCGTGATTACAACAATTGGGAGGCAGAAGGGTTCCAGAATTCTGATTTTGATGGATAAAATTAATGCTAATTATGGATTTATATTGGGTTTTTTATACACGTAGAAAGACTTACACAAACAGGGTGGTATCGGCTTACTACAAAGCCCAACTCGTTGTTGAATGGCAAATATGACTGCCTATCGCACCAATCCACCGATACCTTCCCGCAAAAAAGTGCCTTATCGGGTCAGATATCTCCCTTGAGAAGGATAATCCTATGGACCGTATACAGCCATTTTTCCTCTTGCTGCGATGAAACTGGCCACATGGACGAACTTTGCATTTTATGATCTGGCAGGAACTTAGACCATGGAGAATTAATTGTTTGACTATGGTAAATTTTTTCCTCTGCATTCCATCAACTGAGAATTTGGTTAGGGTGAAATTACTCAATATAAAAGCACAAAATGTTCGGACACATAATACAAACGTTTCTATTTCATATTATTCTCACAAAAATTATATTGGGGAGCATAAACCAATATATAAATATCACAGAGTAATTTAAGATTCTTCCCGCACTTCATTGAGTTCTATTTGATGAAATCATGTTGTAAACGAGGAAAAAGAGAAGAAGGCACGCTCCGGCAGGAACGAGCATTGGCAGATCAGCGCTTCCAGTCCAGTGACGGACCCATGCTACCAGATTTTGACCAAGAAATGCTCCCAAGCCTCCTACCGACGTGATGGTGGCTATACCTACCGCCGCCTTAGCATCTTTCAGGAATCTGGAAGGAAGAGCCCAAAGACAGGGAAGTAAAATATAAATGCACGGGCCACCCAGACTTAGCAACGCGAAGCGATATGCATTATTATGTATAGAGACTGACAGTATAAAGCACATCATTCCAAAGACAGATGCAGCAAGCATTGCATAAAGGGGGCGGTCTCCTTTTCTGACTGCAGGAACTAGAAAAATCAAAGCTAAAGTCGCTAAAAAGTATGGTATTGCGTTTAGAAATCCGTTTTCTGTATATCCTACACCAAATTCATTTACCAATGATGGTAGCCAATAACTTAATCCATAACTTGCGATGGAAATTAGCATGAAGCAAATTGCAAGTTTTATGACTCGGATATCGAATATGACACTGAGGGCATTTGTATTCTGGGAATCGTTTTGAAGAACCTTCTCTTTTTCAGAAGCAAGAGTGTCGATGAGCCATTTTTTCTCTATATTATTTAGAAAATTTTGATTTTCAGGCCGTTCTGGAAGAAAGAAAAAAACCAGAATGGCTAGAATAATTGGAAAAATTCCTGTCACTAGAAAAATTATTTGCCAACCTGCCAGAGACGCGAAACCATGCTTACTCAGAAGCCAGCCACAAATTGGTCCGCTAAGCATATTGCCAACACTACTGGCTAATGTGAAGTATCCCATCATGCGAACACGATGTTGGGCAGGAAACCATAATGATAAGTAATATATTATCCCTGGATATAGCCCAGCCTCTGCCGCACCTAACAAAAATCTTAAAATATAAAACATGAGGGGACTGCTTGTAAAAGCGAGCAGTATTGTAATGATTCCCCACGATATTCCAATTCTGGCAATCCATCTGGATGCACCAAATTTATGAAGTAATAAATTACTTGGAATTTCAAAAATCATATACCCAATAAAAAACAGTGATGCACCAGAAGCGAAGACTGTTTCACTTACATGCAGATCAATCATCATTTGTAGTTTTGCAAATGCAATATTCTGACGATCTATATAGGCTCCCAGATAACATGCCGTAACCAAAGGCAAGAGCCTACGGGCAACTTTATTTATAACTGCAAGTTCATCAACGGGTATATCTGACATATTTCCCTCTATTTTTATTTTATTGCGAGGTTTCGTATCGTGTAACGAACTGTTTTTTATTTTCTGGCAGCATAGAGTTAAACGTATGATGAAAGAAAGAGTATTAATCTTCCTAAACCGTGGTTAGATTTGTATGTCTTTTTCTCTCTAACGTCACGCTTTTTAAGCTTGTAGAACGGTCTTTCGGTGGTGGGCGGCTCCAATTAAACCAATATCTTTTCTGGTGAGCCAGACAGACAAGTATCATTACCAGCCAGATACAGTTCTGAGACTACAACTTGAGCATGCTACGTCTTTACTTAGCACCCACTCTGTCAAAGGTTTTACGCTATCAGAATAAGCGGTATGACTGAAACACACATTGTTTCGGCTTGCGCGAATGGGCCGTTTCATTCAACAAGAATGAATGCCTGAGTCCGTCAATGCATACGCTGTTCGCATTCAACGTTTTCTGAGCTCTTAATGTAGATGGGGCTTCCGTATTACTGCTTGCCTCTCTTGCGGCTCTGGCCGGATGGCTCTGATTACGGTTTTTTCTCCAAGGTGGGAGCCATTCTTTGTTCGATAGAAAAGACTTGGGATGAGAGATTTGCCTCCAACACGCACATTCTGCGTGTCCAGATCATAGCTTAATTATGAGCCTAGCTCTGCAAATGTGCCTCAACCGGCAACCGGGGCGCAGGACCTACCGCAGAACCATAGCCAATACGGCCTAGCATATGAATACGGGCGGGGGCTGATACGCCCAACGCGTTATGCATTTCGTCTACATAAGGAACAATTTCGGGAAAATCCTGAAGCGCCTGACTATGAGGTTCCATATCAAGCCCCAATGCGATTGCTTGCAGATGAGCCCGCACCCAGTCTCGTCCAGCGTCGAACATGCCCTTGCGGTCAAACTGAGGGGCAACAATCCATAAATGAGCCAAACCGGTCTGTATTGCCCTGCGATAAGCTGTGCGATTGACCTTAAACTGGACACTGTTCGGGTCTGACAGCGTCTCGAAAGTAATGGGACCCGCGGCTTTTTTCAGAGCAGTATCCGATACATAAGGGCCATAGGGCGCAGCGGCGATCGCGGTATTACCGATATGCGTGACGCGCGCCACCTCAAGGCGTGTGGAAGGGGAGGAGATCATCCAGACATCCCACGCGCGCATGGTAATGTCCTGTATTTTTGTGGCTAACCCCGGTTCCAGGTTAAGATGCACGCGTTCAGGTTTGCGCGTGGCCTTCCGAATAGCCGTCAGTTGCTGAATACTGACAGACCGGGCCAGATCGAACGGTGTTCGGTTGGTATGGCGCTCAAGAATATGGTCCAGCAGCGGGTCACGGCGCGGGGTCTGTCTGTGCAGGGTGAATATGGCAATCGGTCGGTGATCCAGAACAGGCCAGGGTTCGCCTTCAGGAAAGAGCCCCATCTCGACGGCATAACCTTCTGCCTCAGCAGCCATGATGAGGAGTTCGGAAAAAGTACCGAACCCTACGGTGAGTTGCCGATCCGGCATATCAGAGGCGGCTAGACGACGTTCACCTCCATTGCGCAGTATGATATAATTATCGCCGTGTAGTTCACACACCCACGGCTGAAGATTCTGCGGGTTGGGTGCAAGGATCGCGTGAGCTATGCCGCGTAATCGAGGATCGTGATGATGACGCAGAGCCTCTGGCGACCAAGCAGCCCAAGGGTCACCTAAAGGGAACACAGGAGAGGCTGCGCGCCCAGCAGATGGGGAAAGGGGCCCTATGGCCATCACGGTCGTAACGCCCGCTATGGATCTAAGAAACAACCTGCGTTGAGGATCTACGAGCATCTTGGAAACCTTACGATAAAAGCCTCATATTTATCGCCTTACTTCGATTGTTTTTTATGGAATCAGTTTGCGCTCACGCATCCTGTTCAGATGGGCCAGCAGCACATCGTCTGAGCGTCGCATCATGCCGGGAAATCCTGCCTGCCGCGCCTTGGTTACATCGAAGATCGCATCTTTCTCGACATGGAAGATGAAGTCGCCGAAGCCACCAAGTGCAAGCCGGTCCGTATCCGTCTCGGCCAGACCTTCCCGGGTAGCAAGTTGTGCCCAGACGGGTTTGAGAGCATGTACGCGCTGGGCTAGCGAGATTGGTTGCGGTTCTCCCACATCCAGTCCGAACCATTCCGCCAGTCTGGGCCAGACGTAGCACCAGCGAAAGACGTCACCATTAGTAATGTTAAAGGCACCGTCCACATCTTTTTCGGCAGCCCACAATGCGGCCTCGCCCAGCACTTCAGTGCTGACAATATTGACCAGCGCGTTACGATAGGCAGCCTCCGGGCCGGGAAACTGCATGGCAGTCTTCGTCTCTCGACACAGAGCGCCGTATAGCCCAATCAAATTACCCAGATTCATGGAAGAGCCCAATGAATGACCGATGACGATATCGGGCCGTAGAGCGGTCCATTTCAGCCCTTCGCGTTCCTGCGAACGAGCAAAGTCCTCATGTCGGAAATAAAGATTGGGCGGGAAGTGGCGGCTGTCGTCCTCTCGGGCTGGTGTCTTGTAAACACCCAGATGGGCGCCATAAACTTTGCCACCCTGAATGAAGATAAGCCGTTGAAGAGACGCTCCAGATTTTCTGAGGGCTGACACAAGGTTTTCCAACATCGCGGCATTCTCATCCGCTTCGATACCTGGATCTGGGTTTGGCTTGAGAGCAGCATAAAAAAGATGCGTAACTCCCTTCAAAGCATTACCCTGCGAGGTCAGACTTTCGGTATCCAGAAGGTCGGCACTGATGTGAGTGCCACTGCCGGGTCCTTTCGGTGCACGGCTGAGTGTGGAGATAGTCCATCCCGCATTCTGAAAAGCATCAAGCGCTGCGAGGCCAACGACCCCCTGGGCTCCGGCAATCAGGACATGTTGAGCACTCATGACGTCTCCATAGATGAGGTCTTCTCTGCCGAGGCATGACGTTATTCCGTCGGCAGCCAAAGTAAAAACAGATCAAAATGGTCTGACTGATTATGATTTTTTGGCGTATAAAGAAGAATTGACTTTGGAGTGAAGGCATTATGCACTTTATATGCATGATGGACGTCCTTGCTCATATCCGTATCTTTCTTGACATTGCTGATAACGGTAGTCTGGCCGCTGTGGCACGCGCGCGGCGTCTTGCTCCCTCAGCCGTAACAGCCAGCCTTCGGCGTCTTGAAGAGTATGTTGGCGCAAGGCTGGCGCTTCGGTCCACCCGAAGGCTGTCACTGACCCCGGAAGGCGAGCAATTCGCGCGGCAATGCCGCGAACTGCTTCTGACGCTGGATGACGTTATTGATCAGGCAGGAGGAGACGGCCCCCTAAAGGGTGTTATCCGGATCACCTCCCTGAGCGATTTCGGGCGCACCCGACTGTGGGAAGTCATTGACGGTTTCATCGCACACCATCCGGCCGTGCGTTTTGACCTTTCTCTAAGCGATGACGTAACCGATCTGATCAAGGGTGGTTACGATCTGGGCTTACGCACCGGCCCGTTGTCGGACTCACGCCTGAAGGCCCGCCTGATCATGCGTGGAGGACGGTCAGTCTGTGCCGCGCCATCTTACTGGGCCATTCACGGCAAGCCTGACCGCCCGGAGGATCTCGCCTGCCACAATTGCCTCGTCCTCTCACGCAAGGGGGATCCACAAAGTATCTGGCGTTTTCACGACGGCAGCACTCTGGTTTCAGTGAATGTGTCTGGTGATAGAACAGCCAATGATGGTGCCTTGCTGCGGCAATGGGCTATTGCTGGCGCTGGTGTCGTGCTGAAGACGGATTACGATGTCGCTGCAGATCTGCAAGCAGGACGGCTGGAGACGGCATTGGACGCTTTCAAGCAGGACGATATCAACATTTATGCCGTGCATGCTGCTGGTCAGAATCTTTCACGGCGCGTGCAGGCCTTTCTGGATTATCTCGTTGACGTCTGCTGAGGGGAGGGATCAATATCCGGGCCTCATGGGGGACGGTTACTGTGGGACGTTTTTCTCTAACATCAGGAAACAGGCATGTTGTTTACCCCCTATCGCCTTGGCGAGCTTGCATTACCTAATCGGATTGTCATGCCGCCGATGACGCGGTGCAGAGCGGGTGACGGTGACGTTCCCACAGCGTTGATGGCTGAGTATTATGCGCAACGAGCAAGTGCCGGACTCATTGTCAGCGAAGGCACACCCATCAGTCCACAGGGGCGCGGTTATGCGTGGACGCCAGGAATTTACAGCGAGGCCCAGATAAACGGTTGGCGACTGGTCACGGATGCAGTGCATGCGAAAGGCGGGCGTATTTTTGCTCAATTATGGCATGTAGGGAGACTGTCTCATGTGTCCCTCCAGCCGGGGGGTGCTGCACCTGTTTCGGCTTCAGCTATTCAGGCCGAAGGAGTGAAAGTCTATGTGGATCTTAACCATAAAGGCGCAGCTTCGGGTGCCGGACAGATGGTGCAGAGTTCTATGCCGCGCGCCCTGACGGTTCCCGAAATCCGCCAGATCATCGCCGATTACGCGCAGGCTGCGCGCAATGCGATTGCGGCAGGCTTCGACGGTATCGAGCTTCATGCGGCTAATAGTTATCTTATCAGCCAGTTTATCTGCTCGGAATCCAACCATCGGGATGATCAGTATGGCGGAAGCCTCCGCAACCGGCTGCGTCTGCTTGAAGAGGTGACGGAAGCAATGATCGGGGCCATAGGCGCACGCCGCGTCGGGGTGCGCCTGGCGCCGCTTACGACCCATCAGGGCACGCGTGATGCCACGCCGCAAGCCACCTACGTTGCGGCGGCAAAACTGCTGGACGATCTAGGCGCTGTTTATATCCATATCGCAGAAGCGGATTGGGACGATGCACCGGACATGCCCGTGGCGTTCAAGGAAGCTCTTCGGATCGTCTATCGTGGAACGATGATTTATGCTGGCCGTTACACGCAGGCGCGTGCTGAAGACGCATTGCGGGCTGGATGGGCCGATCTGATAGGCTTTGGTCGTCCGTTTATTGCCAATCCTGACCTGCCTTGGCGGCTGGAACACGGGGTTACCTTAAACCCCGTGCGGGAAGACTATTATTACGGTGGAACGGAAATTGGCCTGACGGATTACCCGTTCGCCCAGGCTAAGGAAGGGGGAAATGCATGAAAATCGGCTTTGTCGGACTTGGCGCCATGGGGCATGCAATGGCGGAGCGGTTGCTCAAAGGTGGTCATACTCTCATCGTCTATAACAGGACACGTAGCAAGGCAGATGATCTGATCGATCAAGGGGCTGTATTTGTCGAGACACCTGCAGACGTTGCCCGTCAAGCTGAGGTAACTTTCTCGATGTTGTTTGACGACGCAAGCACGGAAGAGGCGACGTTTGGCAAAGACGGTGTCGCAACAGGGCTGTCTCAGAACGCAATCCATGTCTGCTGTAGCACCTTGTCTCTGGCGCAGGCGCGCCGTTTGCGAGATGGACACGCCGAGCGAGGCCAGACTTATGTGAGCGCCACCGTGCTGGGGCGCCCGCCGGCAGCTGCGGCGGGAGAGTTGTTCGTCATCACGGGAGGCGCAGAGGAGGCGGTGAAGCACCTGCGCCCGCTACTCGAGTGTTTTGGAACCCAGATATTTGATGCCGGACGGGACCCTGTGCAAGCCAACCTCGTGAAACTTTCTCTCAATTTCATGATTTACTCCACGATTGAGCAGATGGCAGAAGTTTTTGCGCTCAACGAGAAGGCAGGAACAGATCCGCGCAAGATCTTTGAAATCATGACCAATAGTTTTTATACGGCACCCGTTCATAAGAATTACGGCAAGCTGATGGTAGAGCATGAATACGATCACCCAGGCGCCCCGCCGGTAACACTTGGCCTCAAGGATATGAAAATGTTTCTGGAAGCTGGCGGCGACTATGACGTTCCGCTGCCTTACGCTTCCGTGGTGCGGGATCGTCTTCTAAGCGCTATCAGTGCAGGCGACGCCGATCGGGATTTTGTGGTGCTTATGGAGCGGGCTCGGCAGGATAGCGGGCTGAAATAATCATGGTTTGTAATGGGTCTGTGCCGGCTTACGGGCCCTATCTGTTCGGTTGCCATCCGCCCCCCATGGCGCGAACAAGGTCAATCCCTGCAACCAGACGGCGTGTCATGAGGGTGATCATATCCTCTCGTGCCTGCAGTTCAGCCGTCTGAGCAATAACAACCTGTAAATAATCCACAGCACCTTCACGATACTGGATTGACGCCAGTTGGTTTGTACGAGTGGCGGCGGTAACAGCCTCGTTCTGGCGTGACGAAGCATCAGCCAGATGATTGAGCAAGGCGAGTTGATCTTCTACTTCCCGAAAAGCACGTAACGATACCTGCCGATAATTTGCGGCTGCTTCGGTATAGGCGGCATGCATGGCAGCCAAATCGGCAAAACGTCGTCCACCGTCAAAAATAGCCAGAGTGGCGAGGGCAGGGCCGAGTGCCCACACACCTGTCCCGGCGGAAAAAAGTGTGCTGACGGTTGTTTCTGACCCGCCTGACGATCCGAGCGTAATGTTGGGGAAAAAGGCTGCTCGGGCCACACCGATCCGGGCATTTGCTGCTGCCACACGGCGTTCTGCC
The DNA here is from genome assembly GCF_001499615.1 of Acetobacter senegalensis. Classification (NCBI taxonomy): domain Bacteria; kingdom Pseudomonadati; phylum Pseudomonadota; class Alphaproteobacteria; order Acetobacterales; family Acetobacteraceae; genus Acetobacter; species Acetobacter senegalensis. Next base: position 3,531,503 of record NZ_LN606600.1, read on the forward strand.
GCCGCCACATCAGGCCGCCGTTGCAGTAATAAAGACGGTGCAGTAATGGGAATGACAGGAACAGCCGCCAGGGATTTAACGGGCGGAAGCGAGAAAAGTGTTGGTTCTTCGCCAATCAATACAGCAATGGCATGTTCAAGCAGGGCACGATCGGCTGCTTGCTGTTCCAGTCGGGACTGTGTGGATGCCAGTTGGGTTCTTGCCCGCCCGACATCAAGTTCACTGGCAGCGCCGCCTGTAAAACGATTGGTAGTCAGCTGTAGTGCAGCCTCATAGGAGGAAACGGTCTGCCGCAATACCTCCATGCGAGCATCAAGGCCACGAAGCTGAAAATAATCATCACCCAGTTCGGCTTGCAGGCTGAGACGCATGGCCGCGAGATCATCTGCGCTGGCCTGAGCCCCTGAACGCGCGGCAGAAACGAGGTTGCGGATACGCCCCCAAAGATCCGGTTCCCAGGAGACAGTTCCTCCTGCCGCATAATTACGATAATCGAAGTAGGAACCGGTTTGTAAAAACAGGGTTTGTTCCCGTTCTGCACTCGCTGTAGCGTTAATCTGAGGAAAGAATTCGGCACGTGCCCTTCGCACCATGGCGCGTGCCTGATCGTATCGAGCAATGGCGGCCGCCAGTTGTGGGTTGCCTGTGTCGATCCGTGCTTCAAGTCCGTTCAGTTGCTCATCTTGCATGACGGCCCACCAGTCGGAAGACGGTATCGCCATCTCAGGACGTGTGGGCGTCCAGAGCCCACTTTCCTTGAATGTAAGCGGAAGGGCGGTCTGCGCCGGTTTTTGGTAATGCGGCGCAAGGTTGCAGCCAGAAAGGGCGGACAACAGCATAATCACAACCCCACGCCCTGTCAGATCGGCAGGCATGAAAATTCTCGCAAACCACAGGCGCTTTTTATACTTCTGATGCCGCGCGGATTGTCCTTGCCGCTCGGCCTCAACTGTCATGCCCATTCTCCTGAGGTTTCACCTCGTCACCGTCGCGCAGATCGTCTCTCGGGTTATCGATAATGGCGCTTTCAGAAGACAGTCCCGTGACCTCAAGTTCTGTGCCAAAATCGGTTAGAATGGTAATAGGGTGGATCTTGACGTGATGATTGGCCTCCATGACCGCAATGGTTGGGCCAGCGCGCCGGAACAGAAGACTACTGGCGGGAATGCGCACGGCGTTGGTGGTGCTGGTGCCGGGAAAGGTGAAGGCAATTTGGGCATAAGATCCTGGCTTCAGCAAATTCTCCGAGTTTTCGTAGAGAAGCTGAACAAGCATCGCGCCTGATTGTGGGTCAACGGCATCAGAAGAACGAATGAGATGGGCCTGAAAGGTTCTGCCCGGATAATCTGGCACTGTGAACGCAACGTCCATACCCTCGCGCATACGGGCAATATAGGCCTGCGGAACACTGACATAGATGCGAAGCTGTGAAACATCCGAAACAGTGAACAGCGGCTGTGCAGAAGACGCGCCGGCGACGATCAATGCGCCGATATCCGTCGCGCGGCTGGTGACGACGCCCGTAAAAGGGGCCACGATATGTTTGAACCCGGAGAGGGTTTCAAGCCGTCCCACTTCAGCCGAAGCCTCACGCTGCATTGCCTCGCTGGCTGCAAAATTTCCGCGCCGCTCATCCGTTTCCTGTTGTGATACCGCATTCTGTGCGTTGAGGCGGTCCCAGCGGCGGGTGGTAATTCCAGCCAGATTGCGCTGCGCGGCACGGGTTGCCAGCGCGGCGCGTGCCCCTTTCAGTTGCAGGTCCACATCGGGAGTATCGATCTCCGCCAATAGCTGACCTTCGTGTACCTTTTGGCCGATATCGGCATACCACCGCAGGAGATAACCGTTGGTGCGTGCGTAGACAGGCGCACTGTACCACGCTTGCAGCCGTCCCGGCAGAACCAGCTTATCTGGGGCCATGCCACCCGGATGGACAATGGTCACGGTAGGAATAGCTGCGGCAGCAGTGACTGCGTGAAGCTGATGGCGTGCATGTACACGCAGAAAAACGCCACTGGCCAGAATCAGGCCAAACGTTAGTCCCGCAGCCAGAATGAACCAACGAAGGCGCGGAGGACGCCCTGTTGCTTGTGATCTGCTGTTTTCCTGTGAGGGGCGGGGTATGACATCAGGCATGGGGTGATGCTCCATGCTCTCCATCCTGTCTGCGGCGATGGTAGATGATGGCGAACAAGGTCGGGACCAGAAAAAGCGAGGCACAGGTTGCAAAGATAAGGCCACCAATGACGGCTCGGCCCAGAGGCGCATTCTGTTCACCCCCTTCACCAAACCCCAGCGCCATGGGCAACATTCCGATAATCATGGCCAGAGCCGTCATCAGCACGGGGCGCAATCTGGTTTTTCCTCCCACCAGCGCCGCCTGCAACGCATCACCATGCTCGCTGAGTTGCTCACGGCAGAACGCTATGACAAGGATGGAGTTCGCTGTCGCGACCCCCATGCACATGATGGCTCCTGTCAGTGCCGGGACAGAAAGAGGCGTTTCAGTTGCAAACAACATCCAACAGATTCCAGCCAACGCCACTGGCAAGGCAAGAATGACGATGAAAGGATCTATCCAGCTTTGAAAATTAACGACAATCAGGAGATAAATAAGCACGATAGCGCCCAGAAGACCCGCACCGAGACCGGAAAAAGCCGTTGTCATGGATTGGTACTGGCCTCGTAATACAACGCTTACTGTAGCTGGCCGCTGATGATCCAGCCGCGCCAGGACAGCTTGTACATCAGAGGCAACACCACCAAGATCACGTCCATCACTGCCCGCAAAAATGTTGATGAGCGGACGAATGTTATACTGCCCCTCCACAGGAGACGTTGTACCGCGGGTAATCTTGCCCAATGCCCCCAACACCTGAAGCCGCATGGTTGACGCAACGCTGCCTGTTACAGGCAGGCCAATTACATCCGCCAGAGCCGCAATCCGGTATTCCGGCATCTGCACCGCAATGGGATAGGTCACATTGTTCTGCGGGTTCAGCCAATAGAGCGGTGCGGTCTGTGTCGTCCCTGCAATTGATGTTGCTATACTGTTGGTGACATCGTTTTCCGTTAAACCAAGCTGACTGATCCGCGTGCGATCTACATCAAAACGCAGTTCTGGATAATTGGCGGATTGCTGAATGCGTGCGTCAACCAGGCCGTCAATGTGGCGTATCGCACGTAGCACCAGTTCAGCGAACTGGCGTGTTTCTTCCGGCTTGGGCCCGACAATCTGAATATCGATAGGGGCGGGTGCGCCGAAATTGAGGATCTGACTGGTGATATCGGAGGGAAGGAAGGCAAATTCAGCCTGAGGGAAAAGCCGACGCAGGTCAGCACGCAATATGCGCACATAGTGTTGGGTGGGATGATGGTTCTCCTTGAGCGCAATCAGGATGTCACCATCTTCCGGGCCGATCGTGCCGGAGGCGTTATACGCGACGTTGATGGCACTATTCGGCAGGCCGATCGTATCAGCAATAGAGTCTACCTCATCGGCAGGAATACGTGCACGGATCTGTTTTTCAATATCGAGAAACAAAGCGCTGGTTTCTTCGATCCGCATGCCGATAGGACCCCGCACGTGAAGGGTCATCGCGCCCGCATCTACCGTGGGAAAGAAGTTGCGCCCCAAGAAAGGTAACAGCGCCAAACTGAGAAACCCGAAACAGAGAAAGCCAAGTACAAACCGCCAGCGATGCTCCAACGCGACTTCCAGCACGCCGCCATAACGCTCTTTAAACGCTTCAAAGTGATGCTCGAACCTCTGCTCAAAGCGCGTGAAAATACCCGGACGCGCTTTGTTCTCCCTGTCATGCGGCCGTAGCAGGAACATGGCCATCGTCGGGACGAGTGTGCGTGACAGAAGGAAAGACATCATCATGGCGAATATGACGGCCAGCGCCATAGGCACGAAGAGAAAACCCGACACGCCGGGCAAATAGAACATCGGTACAAAAACAATGCAGATGCAGAGCAGTGAAAGGAAAGCAGGAACGATAATTTCACCTGAGCCGTCAATAATGGCGGCATGAACATCCTTACCCATCTCCAGATGTCGTTCGATATTCTCGATTGTGACCGTTGCCTCGTCCACCAGAATGCCGACGGCCAGCGCCAGCCCCCCCAATGTCATGACATTCAATGTCTCGCCAAGCGCTGAGAGAATGGCAATTGCACCCAGAATAGACAACGGAATGGAGGTTGCTACGATCAGGGTGGAACGCCATGAACCCAAAAAGAGCAGGATCATTAAACTGGTCAAACCAGCTGCAATCGCCCCCTCACGCAGAACACCACTTACGGCGGCCCTGACAAAGAGCGACTGATCATTGACGGGGGTGACCTGAAGCTGTTTTGGCAGCCCGCGCACAGCATCGGGAATGGTTGCCCTAATCCCCTCTACAATGGCGATGGTTGAGGTTGCCCCCGATTTGAGAACAGTCAGCATGGCCGACCGCTGACCATCCACATGCACAACATTCTGCTGTGGCAGGGAGCCATCACGCACATGAGCAACATCACGCACACGCACCACCGCCCCATTCACAGTCTTGATAGGCAACATATTGAGTTGCTCGACAGACAGCGGAGCGTTGTTTAACCGGAAATTATATTGATATTCCCCAATCTTGACAAAACCGGCTGGGGTAATCTGGGTTTGCATCGCCAGTGTGCTGGCCACGTCCTGTCCGGACACGCCGCGCGCTTGCAATTGCGAAGGATCGAGATCCATCTGGATCTGCCTCACACGGCCACCATTAGGGAAGGGGAGGGCGGCGCCTGGCACCATGACAAGTCGGGTACGGATGAAGTTGAAGCCGTAATCATAGAGCTGCTGTTCGGTCAGCCCCGCCCCAGACAGACCAAGCTGAAGAATGGGTACGGTTGAGGCATTGTAATTCAGAATCAGGGGAGGGGTTGTTCCGACCGGCAACTGACGCAGCAATGTCTGCGCAATCGCGGTAACCTGAGCGTTGGCAAGGCGGATATCTGCGCCGGGCTGAAAAAAAATCTTGGTAATACCGATACCCGTCAGCGCCTGCCCCTCAATATGTTCGATATCATTAACCGTTGTGGTCAACGACCGCTGAAAAGGAAGCTGGATACGGCCTGATACGTCCTGCGGGGATAGGTTGGTATAGGTCCACGCAACCGCAACAACTGGAATAGCGATGTTGGGGAAAATATCCTTTGGCGTACGGATTGCCGATAGAACGCCCGCAATCACGATCAAGATCGCCATAACAATAAATGTGTAAGGCCGCGAGAGCGCCAGACGAACAATGGCGTTCATGGCGACAGAAGGCTATTCCGTGGAGGGGGCTGCAAACGCACGGTGACAACGAACGCACTGTCTCCTGAGTTACAGACCTGTTTGCCACTCCTTTGATGATGCATGAAGTGGTGTCTTTCGATGATGTAGAGAGAGGACCCTTTGCACTTGTGTGAGATGGTCCACTTTAAAGAGAGATGTCGATCCCAGATGCGTGGCACCTGATTGTTCACCTCTGAACGATCATGGCGCATTTCCGGCCATATGTAGAAGCCTCGTCTTCAATCGAAAGGCTTTGAGCGGGTTCACATTTGGGTGAAAAAATAGCGAGAACCTCGGCCTCCCATAAGCAGCTTTCTCTCATCTATTCTTTACACAGAATGGTTTAAACGATTTTCCTGCGATCAATGCTCATGGTACACAGTGTCTGATCTGGTCTGACGTCAAGACATGATTGCCGTGAGGAAGAACTCTCGTGTCGATAGGTCGTTCCCCATAATCATGCCGCAGGAGCATAATAATGGACAAAAATGGACCTGCGCCTCTGCACCCGGAGAACTCTGCGTCTACTGGGGGTGAGAGCTTAAAAAATACAAAATCGACATTTGCGGCAGAGATAAGCTCAGCAGAAAGACTTTTATCTGCTCCGGTCTTTCCGGACTTAGCTGATAGTACTCTCGCCCGCATCGTCCAGGACATGAACCAGAACGGCTTCGGCATGGTGGAGAAGTGTATTGACGAGGCACACCTGTCTTCCCTGAGAGCCTTCATTATGCAGAAGGTTGTCGAACAACGCGGCGAATATGGTCCTTTTGATCCCGGTCACTCAGGCAGCGATTCCTTACTGAATGCGCTGTCTCTCTCATCCGAATTCAATCGGTCCTGCCGGACAATCTATAGATTAGGAACGGGAAAAACTGGTCCAGATCAAACATTTTATCACATCCTGCGCTGGTTTTCCGGCGACACGGGGGAGCAGCACGCTTATTTCTTTCATTATGATTCCTATGTCCTTACAGTGCTGATACCAGCCGTCATGCCATCAAGAGGCCCGATGGGCGATCTGATCATGTTTCCTAACCGACGACCGATCAGAAACACTTATCTGACTAATCTTTTCGATAAGGTTCTGCTGGATAATCGACTGACGCAACGCCTGTTGAAAAAAGCGATGCTTTTGAAGCTCATAAAACCGGTTCGCGTGCAACTAGAACCCGGGAATGTCTATTTCTTTTGGGGATATCGATCCGTGCATGCCAACGAGCCTTTTGATCACGATCAGATCCGTGCCACAGCCGTCTTCCATTATGTCAATCCACATGCGGATAGCCGGATACGGGCTTTCATAAAGCGCTAGAAACCGGGGTAACGAGCGTAATATGGCTTTATACAAGGAGCAAAGCGTACCACGTGTTCTGCATAGGAAAAGCTATTGAACATGACACATTTATCAATTTTACGACTTTAACAGCCTGCTGGCCGCCAATTGCGCCAAGTCGGTGCAAGGCCCCAAAAAGGCCGATTTAGCGCGCACGTCTTCATACATATCCCCGTGAAAAGCGAGATTATCTCTTGAAACCTTTTCCTGACAAAAGGAAGACTGAAGGGGCAAGAGAAGGAGTATGAACAATGAAGAGACGCTTTTTCAATTCCGTCCTTGCCGGGCTTGGCCTTTCTCTGGGCGAGGGAGGCGTTCGTGCCGCAGGTGCGGCGACCCCAGTGCGGGTTGAAAGTTTCATTTTGCATCCAAATAGCTGGGTGCCTAACAATTCTGTATTACCCGTTATCCTCTATCGTAATGCGCTGCCCACAGGTGGGGATGATCCGGCTGCGGCGTTTGAAGAACTCTTTCAGAAGAATGGATGGCCGCCCCAGTGGCGGAACGGCGTTTATTCATTTCATCATTACCATACGTTGGGGCATGAAGTGCTTGGTTTTTCCAAAGGAACGGCGAAGCTCATGCTCGGTGGCCCGGGCGCGCGTGAGGTAGATGTGCAGGCTGGCGATATTGCGCTTCTCCCGGCCGGAACCGGGCATATGAATCTGGAATCGGATGCTGCGTTTGAGGTGGTAGGGGCCTATCCACCCGGCCAAGAGTTCGACATTGTCCGTCAGAAACCTGACGCTGCACAACGTCTTCGTTTGGAGAGTTTGCCGTTCCCGGCATCTGACCCTGTTGAAGGGGCGGGTGGCTCGGTCAGTAAATTATGGAAATACCAGTGACTTATATTACGCGACGAACAATGCTTGTCGGGCTATCCAGCCTTATCTTCCCATGGCTCTGTCGGGCAGAAAGCGCACCGTTAAAAATCGGATTGATTGGTGCAGGCCAGGTGGGCAGTACACTTGCCAAGTTCTGGGTGGACGCAGGATATCACGTCATGCTCTCAGCCCGATCATTGGATGAAGCGCAGCAGCAGGCGGCACAACTTGGCTCCCTTGCTTCCGCGGGTACACCGGAGCAGGCATCTGCATTTGGTGACGTTGTGGTGTTGGCCGTGCCTTACCGAGCAATTCCAGCACTTGGTAAGCAACTAAGTGGGGTAGTAAAGGGGAAAATTCTGCTTGATCCGAGCAATTTCTATCCGTCTCGGGACGGTGCCATTGCCGCTACTGCCGCGCATGATGCAGCAGGCATCACGACCCAGCATTATTTTCCCGGCGCTCGCGTCGTGCGCGGTTTTAACTCCATTGATATGAGCGTTCTGCGCACGGAGGCTCATCGTCGTCCGCCTCTGCTGGCTGTTCCGATTGCAGGTGACGATCCTTCTGCTGTGAGGGCTGTCGCAGATCTTGTGCGTGCAGCAGGGTTTGATCCGGTTATCACGGGAGATCTGGCAAGCTCCATTGCGTTTCAACCCGGAGGCCCCGGTTTTGAAGTGAAAACGGACGCGACCAGACTGAAAGCTGTGCTTGCCCGAAAATAGGAGGGTTTCACCCGCATTTCAGACCGCAGGCAGGGAAACTTAAGACACTTTCACCTAGCCCCCGATGTTGGGACGGTAACACTAACATTCTAGTGATATGCACACTTAGGTTCTGTAGGTTCATGCGTAAACAACGAGAGACAAGGACTGCGTGGCGCCTAGAAAATTTAAGAATATCCCATTGAATTAAAAAGAAAAACCCGCCTCCCTCGAAAAATCAGTCTCCGTGCCCGGGTAGAAAAGTGCCCGATTTCACAAAGTTGCCAGCAACTCGCCTGAAGGGAAATATGATGATGGACGAGAAGATTTCAGCAGTTCTCGATCGCTATCACGCACGGATGCACGAGGAGCGTGCCGGGCCTCGGACAGAAGCCCCCGGCGGTCGCGATGGAGGTCAGGATCAGCGCATGCGTGCTATTGGGCCGGAGACCGGGCAGATTCTGAATATCCTTGCCCGAAGCCTGGAGAAGCCAACTATCCTCGAACTTGGCACGTCTTTTGGTTATTCCGGTATCTGGCTGGCAGATGCTGCTCGCGCGTCTGGAGGACGGCTGATTACGATGGAGTTGCACGAATACAAAAGCGCTTACGCAAAGAAGATGGCCGAACAGGCTGGTCTGGCAGGGTGGATCGATTTCCGTATTGGCGACGCCGTGCAAATGATCAGGGAATTGTCTGGAAAGGTAGATTTCGTTTTCGTCGATCTGTGGAAGGATCTGTATGCTCCCTGCCTGGAGGCATTTTACCCCTACCTCAATGAGGGCGCGATTGTTGTGGCTGACAACATGATCCGGCCCGGAACGGAAGACGTGAAACGTTATGGCCGTGCAATTCGTGCTTTGCCGGGCATGTCCAGCGTTCTTTTGCCGGTCGGCACAGGAATTGAGGTGAGCCGCTTTGAAGATACTGAGAAATAAGAGATAAGACTATGTGAGAAACCAGCGCCGGAGTGGCTTCGCCTTTCCGGCCCGAGGAATGAAGATGTAACTGACTGTAGGTCAGCACAATGGTGTAGGAATTTGATGCGGAACTCTATTTTTGTGGTTAGCGGATTGCTTCCAATTATCACGCTTATTACGGCATATGGGTCCCCCACATTAAAGGCTGAATCGCTCCCAACATCTTCGGTAACAAACATGCCCGCCAATCAGACGCAATCGGCGATGACGGCAGCAAAATCATTTCTGACAACCTTTGATGCGCAGAGACGTGCCTCTGTGCAGTTTCCGTTTACCCCACTTAAACACGGCACCTTGGCCCGCTTCCGCAGGAGCGCACCCAACCAGCCCGTGCAACCCGTGACGGATGCGAAGGCCGCATCCCCAACGGCACGCGGGCCGGGAATGGGGCCGCCGGGTGGTTTTATTGGTGAACAATACGGGACAGCAGTCTGGTCAAATTTTCCGGTCAGTGATGTGCCTCGTCCAGGCATAAGAATGGGGCAGCTAACGGCAACGCAACGTGAGGCCGCGTTGCATCTTCTGGCCACCCTTCTGAGCACGAAGGGGTATCAGAAGGTTTTGGACATCATGGGGTCCGATCAAGCGCTTGCCGACGGTGGCACACCTTTCGCTTCAGGCAAGGCAGCCTATACCATTGCAATCTTTGGTCAGCCGTCAGAGACAGCTCCATGGATGGTTCAGTTCGGTGGCCATCATCTGGGGCTGAATATTGTTATCGACGGTGCACACGGCGTGATGACCCCAACGCTGACTGGGGCGCAGCCAGCACTCTATCAGGCAGGTGGCAAGACTGTGCGTGTTCTGGCTGGTGAGAACGACAAGGCGTTCACGTTTCTGGACTCTCTGAACGAGAAACAACGCCAACAGGCTATTTTGAGCTACAAGGTAGAAGATCTGGTTCAGGGGCCGGGCCATGATGGTGAGACGATTGTTCCCGAAGGATTAAAGGGATCATTCCTGACAACTGCTCAAAAGGACATGTTGATGGGAGTGATCAGCGAATGGGCAGGAATCATTAATGATACGTATGCTGCACCACGCCTGAAGGAGATCAGAGACGATCTGGACGAAACCTGGTTTGCATGGAGCGGTCCGACGACGCATGAACCGGACCGAAATGGTTCATCCTACTACCGGATACAGGGGCCGCGCCTCCTGATCGAATTCTCGCCGCAAGGTGTCGGTGATGATCCCACTATGCATGTGCATACGGTCTATCGTGATCCGACAAACAGTTATGGCAGCCGGTTTACGCTCCCATGAGCCTCGGAAAAAAAGGGCTACTCGCTGCTATCGTTCTCATGACGTCGTTTTCTTCGGCATCAGCGCATCGGCTGGACGAATATCTCCAAGCAACCACGATTGATCTGGCGCAAGATCTTGTTACACTCCGCTTAAGGCTGACGCCAGGCGTGGACGTGGCTGAAAGAGTGCTCAAGCAAATTGACCAAAACGGCAATGGAATTCTTACACCCCAAGAGCAACATGCGTATGCTTTGCAGGTAGCTAGGGGACTGACTTTTTCGCTGAATGGGAAAACTCTCCCGCTACGGCTGGCGGTAAGCACGTTTCCCGCCATTGTCGAATTAAAAGCAGGAACCGGCGTGATCAGTTTGCAATTTAACGTCCGGACTTTTCTAAAGAAGGGCTCTTATCATCTGGCCTATCTTAATCGTGGCTCCGGTCCTGATACAGTTTGGCTGGTGAACTGTCTGGTTCCTCATGACCCATCTCTACATATTTTGGGGCAAAAGCGGTTAGTCGATCAGGCATCCTACGCGCTTGATTTCTTGATTGACTAAGACGAAATCTCCGCTCGTTCATCCTTATGAATTTGCTCTCATCTGATAGTTGTTTCTTGGGTAATCAGATGAAGACGCTCTCTTAATCTCTGTCAGGTTGGGAACACACGTCCTTCGCCCATTGCTGAGCGCAGGGTAGGGTACTGCCACATATGTTATGGTGACGGCTACTGCAACGTCGCCTCTTCATGAGGGAGGCTGCATGCTAAACAGCACGACAGATATTATAGTGATCTGAAATTTCTGACTGATCATACTCTCAAACGGAAAAGCAGAAGGAACTTACTTTGCATAATGCGGATTTTAGTTCGTGGCATAGCACCCTGATAACCATTATTGGGCTGGTCTTACTCACTTTGCTTGGCGTAGGTGTTCGGCTGCTCATGATGCTGACAATTCAGCAGCGCAGAGAACGTTTAAACCGGCAAATCAATGAGCGCGTCAAAACGTTGATTGCGGCTTATAAAACATTGGGAGGCTCCTTTACGGGCGATCTTAGCGTTAGTCCGCTCCACTTAAAGGATATAAAAGAGCGTAACGGTGACGTACCGGATATAGCCTCCCTTGAGCTATCAGGCAGTTCGGAACGTGCCCGGCGTATCCGAGACGCGGTTGAATCCGCTCTTTCAGATATCATTCTCCTTGGAACAGAAGAGCATGTGCGTCTGGCCGTGCGGGCTGCCTCTGAGCTAGCTCAGGGCCGAAATGTTCATACACATGATCTGGTTGTGGCTTTGCGAGATTTCATTCGTAAAGCACTGGATATTGAACGCATACCGTCGGACCTTGAGCTTCCCCGCCAAGGCCCCAGTCGACCTTCCGGCGGCTCCGGAGGGCGTGAAAAAGGAGCAGGTAGTCAAGATGGCGGAGGAAAAGGTGGCGGAGGCGCTGGAGGAATGGGAGGAGGAGGCATGGGCGGAACTATGGGTGGTGGCCTTTCGGCCGATGGAGACGCTGACACTTCTACCAGCCATCACCCATAACGTGCATGATGGCGCTTCGGCAATGATTGCTACTTTTTCAAGTAATGTTACTCTCCGGTCCACACGTTAGGCTTGTCGCAGCAGGTGGGTGCTTGCACGCACCTCATTCAACATGAGTAAGGAGAGTAAAAAACTCTATGCGATTTCCAAAGCTCGGAATGATAGATCATGGAAGAGAATCTCAATTATCTTTCAAAGAGTAATGGTAACCAGATGTAATACCCCGTCATCGCGCAGGAGAATGGTATTTGTATTTTCCAGCAAAACATCGTCCACCACAATGGAGCGAGGTGTGTTGTAGCTTACTCCGTTAGGGTTTTTGATTAGGAGTTTATACTGAGCACTTCGCCAGCGGAGTGTCACCTCAAATTCAGGCCATTCCCTGGGAATACAGGGGGTGATTAAAAGTTTTTCACCTTCAATACGAATACCAAGAATGGATTCAATTCCTACGCGCTGCATCCATCCTGCTGATCCGGTGTACCATGACCAACCACCTCGTCCATTGTGCGGGGGCTCAGAATAGATATCCGCCGCAACAACATAAGGTTCCAGTTTGTAACGGTCAGACTGCTCCTGCGTGAGGCTGTGGTGGATGGGATTAATCATGCTGAACAGGGCGTGGGCCTGATTACCGTCTCCCAACGCGGCAATGGCCATGACAGTCCAGAGGGCTGCATGCGTATACTGACCACCATTTTCCCGCACACCAGGCGGATAGCCCCGGATGTAACCTGGGTCGGGTGTCGCTTTATCAAAGGGGGGCGTGAGAACGAGGATCAGTCCGTCATCCGGGCGAACGAGACGCTGAAGGGCGGAGTGGATGGCGTGGTGCGCCCGTTCTGGAGAGGCCGCGCCGGACAGAACAGCCCACGATTGTGAAATGGCATCAATCTGGCATTCCGTGTTGTTATGAGAACCGAGAGGGGTGCCGTCATCAAAGTAGGCACGGATATACCAGTCTCCATCCCATGCGCGTTCCAAGGCACAGGCGAGTTTTTCCGTGTGGTTCTGCCATCGTGTGGCGCGTACGGTATCATGGCGTTCAAGAGCAAGAGGGATAAACGTCTTGAGCGTGCTGTAAAGAAACCAGCCAAGCCAGACACTTTCTCCACGGCCCTGTTCTCCCACCCTGTTCATGCCGTCGTTCCAGTCCCCGGTGCCCATCAACGGCAGTCCGTGCGTGCCAACGGAAAGGCTGTGATCAAGTGCCCGGGCACAATGCTCGAACAACGTGGCTTTTTCAGAAGAGAGGGCAGGAACCATAAAGTGGTCATGTTCTGTCAGGGGGAGAAGAGGGGCTTCAAGGAAGCCGACCGTTTCGTCCAGAACTGCGGTCTCCCCTGTGGTCACAACGTAATGGGCAACAGTGCAGGCAAGCCAGGTGCAGTCATCGGAAATATGGGTGCGCACGCCTGCGCCGGTTTGGGGAAGCCACCAGTGTTGAACATCTCCTTCAGCGAACTGACGGGATGCAGCACGGAGAAGATGGGTCCGAACAAGTGCTGGAGAGGATAAGGCAAGCGCCATTCCGTCCTGAAGCTGATCGCGGAAGCCAAAGGCTCCACTCGCTTGATAAAACCCTGCGCGAGCCAAGACGCGGCTGGAGAGGGTCTGATACAAAAGCCAGCCATTCAGCATGATATCCATGCTTCTATCAGGCGTTCTAACCTGAACGGCATGGCATATTGTGTTCCATTTTTCCGTAACCGTTTGAAGAACGACATCAAGATCTGCATTACGATACTGGGTGATCAGATTTCTAGCTTCGGTCTCATCCGCAGCTTCCCCCAGAAGAAAGACAATTTCCACCCGGCCATTTGCAGGAAGAGTCACAAGGGTTTGCGCGATACCACATGGATCAAGCCCTGCTCCTGTCACGCTTTGCAAGCCATCTGGATGCGTAAAGGCTCTGGGGTTGTCCAGTGAGCCATTACGCCCAATAAAACCAGTCCGATCACCTGCGATTGTTGTGACGTAGCTACCAAGATCGGCGAACGCCACGCGGGTTCCATACGTGTCATCCCAACGGTTTCTCGCAAAAAGCGCCCCCGTTTCAGGGTCAGTTTCCGTTGTTATGAAAGATGCAGCTTTCGTGCGGGAACTCCCCAGCACCCATTCCACATAGCTTGTTATGGACAAGGTGCGGGGATGTCCGGAAAGGTTATGAAGTTGAATGCGCGAGAGCTTTATAGGATCTATTGTCGGGACATATTGCAGCAAGGTGCAGGCAATACCGTGGGCTATCCGCTCATACCGGGTATAGCCTCGGCCATGATGGGTGACATAAGTCGCTGCGGCATCTCGTCGCGTGGCCGCAGTCAGACACCAGAGGGTACGCGTTTCTTCATCACGAAGGTAGAAAACCTCTCCAGGCGGGTTGCTCACCGGGTCATTGGACCAAGGTGTGATCTGATGTTCCCGGCTGTTGAGTGCCCATGTATGGCCACTTCCCTCTGCCGTTGCCTGAAAACCAAAGTTCTCGTTGGCGATGACATTAATCCAAGGAGCAGGCGTCGTTTTTCCTGGTGCCATCACCACAACGTAGGCCTTACCATTGTCTGCAAACCCGCCGTATCCATTGAAGAATTCCAATTCAGGAATACTCGGAATATCAAATACTTCCGGAGTGGAAGACGAACTGGGTAGAAAGGATGGCGGGATTTGAGCGGCTAGGGATTCAGCCAGATCAAGCTGTTCTGCAAGACTATCCCTTGCTTTTAAAACAACGCGGGCGACAGACAATAGCAAGGCCAAGGCACTTGGAGCAAGAAGGTTGGTTCGCAAAATGCGAACAGAGCCACCGCCTGTTGCCGCTTTAGGAAGAGAACGCACCAGATTTTCCAGCGAGGTCTGAAGATCTTGCATATAAGAAGACGGATGATCGTTTAGAATAACAAGATCAATAGCCAGTTGTTTCAGGCGGAAATATTCATGTGCCAGCAGGATCTGACGAACAATATCTGTATCTGAATTTTCCTTCACACTTAGAACAACAAGAGGAAGATCACCTGAAATGCCATGTTCCCACAACGCCTTCTGCGGACCGGCGCCGAGCCTGATTTTTTCGGAAGGAGCCCGCAAGGAAGAACCAGAGAAGAGAACATGCGCAGCCAGACGTTGAAACAGATCTGCCTCAGGGGGGGTAATATCGAGATGCCTTAACTGGATTTGTGCCTGTGTCCAGGCAAGTGTCCTTACACGGTCAAGAGCGGCAGCGTCCTTGTGCGTATCTATCAGGTCAAGAAGCTTTTCGCGTGATGAGGCGGCCATCGTCCAGAAAGAAATCCGGGTTGTGCTCCCAGGTTTAAGTGTTGCCCGGCAGCGAAGAGAAAAAGACGCATCAAGAACGGTGCCTGTCCGCCCGGACAAAGCATTTTTCCCTGTCATGGCAGCAGGTGAACGAAGGGTACGGCCTCGACCAATAAAGGCTGCACGGTCTGTTTCCATACTGACAGCAAGCTTGGAGACAACCAGATGTGCGACCCAAATTTCCGGCTCATCCGGGCTTCGCCGTCTGCGCGTCGCAATAAGGGCTTTGGTTTCGGGCAGATATTCAGTCTGCACGAACAGTTTCGTAAAGGCGGGATGAGCAAGATCCGCATCCTGAGAGAGTAGAGCCAACTCAGCATACGATGTGATATCGATTTCCACTGTCTCATGACCCGTATTGGAAAGCGTGAGGTGCCGGACCTCAGCATCATCCTCCGCTGAAACCATGATATCCAGCGTGGTTGTCATAAAGCCATCCCGGCGTGAAAATTCTGCACGGTCCTCATGAAACGCGACAAGATAGTCATCTGGTATCGTGCCGCAAGGCTGGATACCAGATGACCAAATATAGCCTGTCTTTAGATTTTTCAGATAAAAATAGGCCCCGTAATGATCGAGAGTTCGGTCTTCTCTCCAACGGGTTAGCATTTGCCCTTGCCAGTTGCTGTAGCCAGAACCGGCAGATGTCAGCATAACGGTGTATCGTCCGTTTGAAAGAAGGTGTGTAACAGGCTCCTGCGTGTAAGCTGTGTCATAATAGCGGCCGGCACGCGCAGCCGTATTCGAAGGGACAGGCGGAAGAGCTTGTTCGGTAGGTAAAGGGCGGGCAACCGCACCCTTGTCAGGTGCACGCTCCTGCAGAAGCAATTC
Organism: Acetobacter senegalensis; assembly: GCF_001499615.1. Classification (NCBI taxonomy): domain Bacteria; kingdom Pseudomonadati; phylum Pseudomonadota; class Alphaproteobacteria; order Acetobacterales; family Acetobacteraceae; genus Acetobacter; species Acetobacter senegalensis. Next base: position 3,547,598 of record NZ_LN606600.1, read on the forward strand.
TGCAGATGCAATGACAGGATCATCATGAAAACGTGCTCTCATGATGCCGTTCAGGACGGTATCGGCAACGGCGAGAATGGACATTCCTTGATGGTGCGCCATGTAAGCGTGAACAATCGCAACTGTCTGATCTTCCGGAACACGCTCAGGAGTATAATCCAACGCTTCATAAAATCCGTATCGACCGCGTGCACCGATTTTTTCCAGAATGATGAGGTTGGCCACGGCTTTCTGCGGATCAATCATAGCAGCCAGCATGGTGGCATAAGGGGCGACAACCATATCCTGTGCAAGACCGCGCTTCAGACCTAGTCCGGGCACGCCAAAATTTGAATACTGATAGGTGTATTCAAGATCACGCACGTTATACGCCGATTCAGAAATACCCCACGGAATATTCCTGCTTTGTCCGTAAGCAATCTGACGTTGAACAATCAGCGCATTGGTTTCCTGTAGAAGGCTACCTATGGGAGCGCGCATGACCAATGAGGGCATGAGATATTCAAACATAGAGCCGGACCAGGATATAAGGGCTGCCCCGCTGCCAGAAGGCGTAATGGCTCGCCCCAACCGAAACCAGTCCCTTGCGGGGACATCGCCTTTGGCAATGGCAAAATAGACAGCCAATCGTGCCTCGGAAGCCAGAAGATCATAACAATTGCTATCCATAGCGTCTTCCGGAACCAGAAAGCCTATGGAGAGCAGTTTTCGGGAAGAATCTCTCAGGAAACTGAAATCCATATCGTCAGCCAGTTGACGGGCTTGGTGCTCCAGAGCCTGCAGGCGCCTCGATAGCCCTGCCTGCATAGAGGGACTGAGATCACGAAGATGACTTTCCAAAGCACGCAAGGGAGTGGTAGCCCAGAATAAAGGGTCTGGGGACGATATTTCAGCCATATTTTTAGCTGCTGGAAACAGATGTGCTGCATGCGTGGCAATCGTTTCAGCCCGTTTGATAAGAGAGGCCAAAGAACGATCTGTTTTATCTTTAGGAGCAGATAAAACATCACTTTTCAGTTTTCCAAGAGATCGAAGAAGAACACGCTGCTGTTTGGTAAGCGGCAGGCGCTCTCCGTTTCGGAAAGTTATTTCCATAATGGCGATTGTAATGGCATCAGAGAGCCCCGCCCGCCAGTCGTCATTGGGGGGTGTTTGGGTCAACCATTCCCGGCATGTGCTGGCAACAGTTATAAGATGGCCAGCCAGATTACCGCTATCAACTGTGGAGACATAAAGCGGATTTAGGGGAGAAAGGGTTTCCGTATCATACCAGTTATATAAATGACCGCGATATTTCTGTAGTTTTTCAACTGTTTTCAGGGTCGCTTCCAGTCGCTCAACAGTCTCCTGCAGGCCACACCACCCAAAGTCTCGTGCGCTGATGGTGCACAGAAGATAGAGGCCAATATTGGTAGGAGAAGTGCGTCGGGCAAGAACGGGGCTTGGATCTTCCTGAAAGTTGTCTGGCGGCAACATATTGTCAGATGGCGTTACAAACGTTTCGAAAAAAAACCACGTCCGACGTGCTGCAAGGCGTAAGGTCCTGATGTCTGTTCTGGATGGACGAGACTGGGAGGGAATGATTGGAGAACGACTGGTCCATAAGGCAAGCGCAGGCGATAGACCCCACAATACCGCCAGAGGACCGGATAAAAGCAACGTCTCAGGTTCGGACCATGCAACGTAGGCTGTTATCAAACCTGCAAAAACCGGCGCAGGAAGCATCCGGATGTAATAGTCCTTCATGCCGGCTTCCAGTAGGCTAACGGTTTGAGCTGCTGGAACCCATTGCAACAGGAAACGGCGTGTTATGAACACGCGTACAAGTGTACGGCTTATCGCATCAGCCATCAGAAAAGCCTGATGAGCCATAAAAGTCAGGTTAAGCGCAGTCATGATGCCAGCATTCGCTGCATGAGACGCAATGACGCTGAGATAACTACGAAGTGTGATCCATTCCCGCCTAGGGAAAATGTAGGGCAATACCGGCAGGAACGCAGGGAGACCGGCCATTACAAGAACAAAAAGCGTCCAGATGGCTGCATTTTCAGGAAGAAGGAACCAGCATGCGAGCAGTGTGAGAAGCGTAAAAGGAGCCCAAAGAGTTCGGCGCAGATTATCAAGCATCTTCCAGCGTGCAATCCCGGACAGACGGTCATGCGGGTGGGTTGTTTTGGCTGTACCTGAGATGATCCACGGAAGAAGTTGCCAGTCTCCGCGCGTCCAGCGATGAAGGCGTTGAGAGGAAACCAAGTAATCCGTTGGAAATTCTTCCACAACCTCTATATCAGAAGCCAGTCCAGCCCGTGCAAAAATACCTTCAAATAGATCGTGGCTCAGCAGGGAGGCTTCAGGCACACGTCCCGCCAGTGCTGCTTCAAAGGCATCAATGTCATAAATGCCTTTTCCTGCGTAGGATCCTTCTCCAAACATATCCTGATAAAGATCTGATATAGCAGCAGAATAAGCGTCAATTCCGCTGGATGTAGAATAAATTTTTTGGAATAATGTGCTCTGATGTCCGACCGGTAAGGATGGGGTCACACGCGGTTGCAGAATAGCGTAGCCTTTTTCCACACGCCTTGTTTCCGGGTTAAACTGGGCGACGTTAAGCGGGTGGGCAATTTTCCCGACCAGTCGCCTAACCGTTTCCAGCGGCAGGCGTGTATCTGCATCCAGCGTGATGACGTAGCGTACACCCTGCGGTATATGACGGTAAGGGTCTTCAAGAAACGTGGTGTCTGTTGCACCACGGAGAAGGCGGTTGAGTTCATGAAGTTTTCCGCGCTTGCGTTCCCACCCCATCCAGACGCCTTCGCTTTCGCTCCAGATACGACGACGATGAAGAAGCAAAAATCTGTCGCCGCTCTCACAAGAGCCAAAACGCTGATTGAACAGCTTTATGCCGTCAGCAGCCTGTTGCAGAAGCACGTCATCGTCTGGAGCATGCTCATCATCAGAATCTTTCCAGTCTGACAGGAGTGCAAAATGAACACTTTTGTCATGAGTGGCCAAATAATGCATTTCCAGTCTTGCCAGAAGTTCCTTGATAGTTCTTTCATTTGTCAGAAGAACTGGAATGACCACTATAGTCCGCAAATGGCTTGGCACGCCTTGCAACAGTTCAAGGCCCGGCAGCATGGTGACTTTTACTGCCCGAAGAGCCAGCCTATTAATACAGGCTATGGCTGCTTCCGATGTAGGAATACTGGCACATATTATAATAACAGCTAACCAGAGGGGAGGAGAATACTGACCTTCCGAAATGGAGATGGGGATACTGAGAAAAAAGAAGGAGAGCAGGAAAACAGCAATACTGTAGCCTGTAATTCCATGGCGGCAAAAATTGCGCACAAGCTTTCTGGAAAGAGGAGAACGAAATCCGATTTCTTCTTCAAGGATAAAACGTTCTTCCATAAGAAGATAATAGCCAGGGTCACTTCTGCGAGGGTCAGCCGGATTTGTTGACTGTGCTTTCTTTGCTAACGCAATTGCACGATACGCAATATCAAGTTCTGATTCCTTGCTACCGAGCGCCAGATCTTCAATGGCTTTTCGGTAAAGATCCCGGCTTGCAAAATCGGATTCCGTAAAGCTTGGGTAGTCTGCAAACGCCTTATCAATCAGGCACACCTGTTCAAAGATCTCTGACCAGTCCTGCCCAGCAATCATCCTCAGACTGGTTATAATATTGCGAATTGTTGCGTTGAAAGCCCCTTGTTCCTGTAAATCATCCCGAACAGTATCTTCTATACTGCTTTTTTTATCGGCCAGACGTTGCCCAAGCCAGACGAGAACCGGGTCTTTTTCTGCATCCAGCCTCCTTGAACGGTGAACAAGGCGTGCGACAAAAGCTGGTGTGAGCGTTACAGGGTCAATGGAAGCAAGAACCTTCTGAATATCTGGTTTCTTTTCTTTGCGAGTGTCCTCCAGTGTGTCAGCAAGACTATCCGCAGCGCGGCGGCTGTTATTATTTTCTATAATGGCATGCGCCGTGCGGCGCAGATTTTCAATCAGAACAATACGTAATGTAATAGGAACAGCCCAAAGCTCTCCAACTGTAAGAGGCGAAACACTTTGATAAGCCAAAAGATAACGACATAAGATATCAGGTTGTAAGTGGCTGTCTGTATGCGCGATAAGGGCCCATGTGACACCAAACACGCGTGGAAGACCCTCAAAGGGCCCACTCGCCAATTTAGGGAGGCGCGCATAGTAGGCAGGCGACAGATCAAGGCTTGTTTCCCTGATCTGCATGTCAATAAGCGCATAATTGTCGGCAAGCCATTGTGCGGCGGGCGTAAGTTGCTTTCCTGCTTGCAAGGCTTCAGTAATGGCAAGATCTGTTTTACGGAGGAATACCCCATTTTCAGCAAGACGATGTTTTAAGGGGTGGCTGCTTGCGCTGGCTTTGTGAGCAATCGTCTGGGCGGTAGCCAAGCTACGAGCATGAGCCTCAAGACGCTCGATGCCGAAGATTTCACTTTTAATAGGCTTGCAATCATCTTGCCAATACTCCGGCATGTTCAATCTGAACATACGCCTCCATAAGGAGGTATTGGAGTAGCCGGCAGTAGGCCCTTCTTGCTCAAGGGAAGCCTTAGAAGCATCCATGCCGTTACTCCGTCCTATTTATGTGGAAAATGAACTGTTTTTCTTGTTTTTGTTTTCAAAAAATTATTTATTTACCTGTTTCGTAATATTTTTTTACTTCGCAGAAACCTGTATTAGAAAATAACCTTCAAAAGGAATAATGTGGTCCTAATCAAAAGATTTATTTATTATAACGGTAATTGTCCTTTCCAAGAAGGAGTGTTTATCAGCAACTGTGCCGAAGACAATTTTGCTCCTAACAGGCTGAAGTTTCACAGTGCTTCCTCCCTGATCACATAGCATCACAGAAGAACAAAAAATCTTGGGTTTTAGAGGAAAATCAGAGGCTGATTGTAATTGGGGACAAAGGGTCTAATGGCGCTTATAACGTGCGGGAAGACATATTGTTCCACGTTTTAGGCTGACCAGAAAAAAGAAACTCATAATTCGTTTGATCTGATCATGACGCTCAAGGCGTGTATGGTCTACGCAGTATATATTGCGGCCAAACAAACGCGTGAATTATCTGATCAATGCCAGCCATCGTGAGGTCAATGGTTAGGAAAACCTTATTCGACTTTTTAGCAATCAATATCAATAAGTTAAGATTTTAAGGCGATAAAAAAGGGGGGGGGCGACCCTCGAGATGGTTTTCCGGGTGGGGCCGAATGAGTGTGTGGCCCACATCCATACGGAAGAGTTGCTCTATACATGCCAGCTCTGATGAAGTGCGGTTGCACCAGATTACCTTTATGGGCTCTCGATCAGATGACGAATGCGCTCCCATGCTCAGGAACGATATTTCGCTTTCTGGGTGGTCTCAGGGTTTTCCGAACTAAGCCATGGATAAAGCAGGATAGCTGCAACGCATCCAACAAACCACGAAATGCCAGGGAAATCTGCCAAGATAGGAAGAAACCCGGAAGCATTTGCAAGACTTGCTGACAAGCAGAGCGTCAGGACCGTAGAGCGGTTTATGCCATTTTCGTACCAATAAAGCCCTTTAGGAGAAAGAGAATATAGATCTGGCACCGAAATTGATCTGTCGCTCACAATAAAGTAATCAGCTATAATAATTCCATAAAATGGGCCAATTAGACTGGCCAGAAAGTCCAAAGTGAAATGCATAGCGGCAGGACTATTGTATAAATTCCAAGGCGTTATAAAAACCGAGAGAAATGCAGCCAATAGTCCAGCTGCTCGCCAACTGATTTTTTCAGGCGCAAGATTTGAAAAATCAAAAGAAGCAGAGACAAAATTCACCACTACATTAATACCAGCCGTTGCAATCATAAAAGCAAGTATCGCAATAATGATAACGGTCACATTATCAGTTTTAGAAACTGTTTCAACCGGATCTGTAATCCGAACGCCAAATGCGGGCACAGTCAACGCGATTGTGGAAAGCGTAAGAGCCGTAAAAGCCAGAAAATTGACTGGTAACCCCCAGAAATTACCACGTCGGATATCCTTTATATTTTTTGCGTAACGTGCGAAGTCACCAAAATTAAGCATGGGAGCCGAAAAATAAGAAATAGTAAGGGTTATCGTCATGATAAAAGCGGAAAAAGCACCTCGGGAGGATGTCTCCACGCTGGTAAAGCTAAGGCTTTGCTTGATGGCATGTAAGCCGTGAATAAAACCAACACGTTGCAGAAGATATAAATCCAATGCAAGCATAACAACATAAATAAGGGGACCGGCCCATTCCGTAAAATGTTTTATAGACTCTATACCACGCCAGAAGACGGCAGCCTGAAGTAACCAAAGGGCCAGAAAAGCGAGCCAGCCAAGTGCAGACAGGCCCGCCAAACTATGTTGGCCTGTCCGTCGTCGAAAGATTTGGGACTATGGATGGTGTGAAATAACGGAGGGTCTGGCCCATCTGATTATGATGTTTAGGCGGCACGCTGCTGATGAAGCAAGCGTCGTTTCTGGATGGTAGCTCTTTTGATGCGCTCACGTTCGAGCAGGATTGTCTGCCCCCGTCCGAACCAGACATCTGCCGGCGTGAGATTGTTGAGGCTCTCGTGATAGCGGCGCTGATTATAGTTTTCGACGAATGCCTCGATCTGGCTTTCGAGATCTCCAGGCAGATAATAATGCTCAAGAAGCACGCGGTTCTTGAGCGTCTGGTGCCAACGTTCGATCTTCCCCTGTGTCTGGGGATGGTTGGGAGCGCCACGCACATGATCGATGCTGTTCTGATTTAGCCATTTCGCGAGTTCGTCAGCAACATAACAGGGGCCGTTATCGGAGAGCAGTCGCGGCCGGTGTCTGACCGTGGCTTGATGAAGCCCTGATGCCTGCAAGGCGAGTTCCAGCGTTTGCGTCACATCGGATGCGGCCATGGTCGTGCACAACTTCCAGGCGATGATGTAGCGTGAGAAATCATCAAGGATGGTCGACAGATAGAACCATCCCCATCCGATAACCTTGAGATAGGTGAAATCCGTCTGCCAGAGCTGGTTCGGCGCTGTTGTTTTTGTATGGAAGCTCTCCGCCGCCTTGATGACGATGAATTTCGGACTGGTGATCAGGTCATGGGCCTTGAGCAGGCGATAGACCGAGGCTTCCGAGACGAAATAGCCCTGCTCGTCGGTGAACCGCACGGCAATTTCACGAGGCGACAGTTCCGGCGTCTCCAGCGCCAGATCAATGATCTGTGCACGGATATCGTCCGCGATGCGGTTCCATATCCGATTGGGTCCAGAGGGTTTGTCCGCCAGGGCTTCCGGGCCGCCCGTCCGATAGAGATCGCACCAGCGGTGAAAGGTTGAACGCGGGATACCAATCTTGCCGAGAACCTGCCGAACCGGCAGGGCTGATTGCTCGACAAGGCGGATGATCTCGAGCTTTTCCGAAGCCATATATCTCATGCGGGGTCTCCCCCAGCCCCGATCATGCTTTTTTTAAGCAGGCGCAGTTCCAGTGTCTGCTCGGCCACGACCTCTTTCAGGGCCCGCGCCTCGTCACGCAGATGACGGACTTCACTGGTTGTGGCGTTACGCGCCGTATCGCCCGCAAGTCGTTTCTTCCCGGCTTCAAGAAACTCCTTCGACCAGGAATAATACAGGCTTTCGGCAATACCTTCACGGCGGCACAGCTCAGCTATGCTGCTCTCGCCCCGCAGGCCATCAAGCACAATGCGGATCTTCTCTTCCGCCGAATACTGCCGACGCGTCGCCCGGCGGATATCGCGGATCAACCGTTCCCCCGATGTCGTCTCCGGCAAGGATTTCTGGCTCATACTTCACTCCTTCGTCGTTACGATGAGCCAGAAATCCTCCATTATTCAATTCACCAATTTCGTCCCATAGATCCTGACGGCGGACATGTTGGCCAATATCAGCCCAAGAGGAGAGAGCGGGAGCGCATTTCAGAATAAGGACGACGAGCGCGTTTGAGGCCAGCCACGTTTGGATGCCATACCAGCAAACTGCGATAACACCGCGTACGAAAGCCGGAATAAGAGCCCCCTTAACCCCAAAAGAGGCACGGCAGATAACTGGGAAAGGCGCACCTGTTTGCTGACTGGGAACAGCGACAAGATTACAGAGTATCTGCACCAGGAGAATGCCAACAAGAAGCCCAATGGCAACGGCCATTCCCGGTAGATCACTGGCAAACAGGTTACCAAGTGTCACATATGTACCAACGCTGTGAACATCAGACATCCAGAAAGAGAGATAATCAAACCACGACCAGGTTCTCTCCGTTGTCGGGAGAAGTGCGCTATTGGAAAGGCTTGCATTAAGTTCAACGTGCCTGCTGTGAGAAAACGAAGCGGGCTCAGACATCAGGAAGTTTCTCCAGCCAGGAAAAAAAGCGGGACAGTTATGCCAGAACTGTCCCGCGTCACATCAGAAACCAGTACGGAACGTTACGATAGCATAAAAATGACTCAGGGTATTGTAAGTGGGAGCGCTGCCGCTGATTTCAGATCCAAAAATGCCGCGTGTCGTATGTGCATTAAGTTTTACGCTGTTGATTGCAGAATAAGATTTCACGTTGGCAAGGTTGTTGACCCAAAGCATAATTTCTGGAGATTTCATGAAAGAAAGCTGACGCCCAAGCCACGTATCTTTCTTAAGGCGTGCGCCAAGTGTCAGGTTTTCAGTCACAAGTTTGGGCAAATATTCGTCATTCATGAAAGTGGAATATTGGCGAGAAAAATAAGTGAGGTTGAAATTCCAGAAAAATGTTCCGTTATCCCAGTCTATGCCAAGGGAGGTCGTCCATTTCGGTGCATTGGTGGATGTTTTCCCTTTTGTTGGAAGGTAGTCATTGCCAACACGAATATTATTGTTGATGACGGAGTGGAGATACTGTGCGGAGACGTAAGGACGAAAATGATAAAAGGGACGGGTGCCAAGCTCAACATCCACCCCGTCACTGGTCTGGCCACCAGCATTGATATTTTCCGCAATCTGCTGATTACCAAGATAACCGTAAGTTGAAATCTGCCTGTTTGTAAAATTATAGTGGAAATAAGTAAGAGACCCGACAAAGAGTGAGTCGTTATATCTGACACCGGCCTCTTCAGATATGGAATATTCTTCTTTGACAGAATTACTCCCTTTGGAAGCGTAGGCTCCAGTGTTGGGATTCAGGGTTGTCAGCAGATAGCTATCGGGCGGAGCTTTAGCTCCGGTGGCCACTCCGGCAAAAACCTGCCAGTTGCGATTGATCTGGTAGTGTCCGCCAAGTTGCGGCAACAATTGAAGTTCGTTAAGACCAATCTTGTAAGGCAAGCCGGGCAGGCGCTGTGTCGCATTCCGATTAATCATTGTGACACGCATACCACCATCTATAACAAGTTTATCATGAAATAGTTTAAGTGTGTCCCCTGCGAAAAGAGCGCGTGTGGTCGTTATATCGCTATAATTTGCGGTATAATAATTCTGACCATTGGGCATTTTCAGAGTTTTACTTGACCATCCCCAAGGCGTGGTGGGAGAGCCATCGCTGTTAACACCAGTATAACCGGTGAGTGATGTGGAGTTATCATAATCAAACCAGTAACCAAAATAGGGATGGTTAGCACCAAGATCCAGCGTTGCTTTGGTAACAACGCCGCCACGCATTTCATTCAGGCTTGAATAAGATTCTGCATTGCCCGAATTTGTACCAGGCAACTGACCCGGAATAACCATGGCGGTAATTTGCTGATTACCATAATAGACCGTGTTCCCAAGATCTGTTCCTGCACCGTACACTTTATAATTATAAGCTGTGTAAGGCGTAACTTCGAATCTGACTTTTCCGACCCTGAATTTTGAGGGCGCAAGAATATTGTATGTGCGTGAATGGAGCCAGTTCTGCTTCCAATAGTCCGTGTTCTGCTCATTGGGATTATAATATCGCGCAAGCTGGTTTCCCCATCCCTGCTTGTGCCAGTTTGCCATGGTGGTGCTCCAATAGGGCTCATTCCCCGCGAGGCCGCGCATGAAACCACCAATAAGAGAGATTCTGTTGTCTGAATCCCACTCTTTCAGAATATGAAAGTCGAGATGTTGAAAACTTTCCTGACCAGGGCCGCGATAAAAAGAATCATGCTGGTTTGAGGCGGAAATAAAAGAGCGAATACCGGAATGGCCCCACTCACCAGTGTCAATGCGAACAAACTGGCGTGTGTAGTCACGTGATCCAGCACCAAAATCCACAAGCCCACCAAATTTCCTGGACGGATCACGGGTGGTTAGCGTGAACATGCCTCCAGACCCATTAATGGCGGCTGTATCGAGGTTGGATGAACCTGGCTGGGCGGAAACGGTGCCAATATTTTCACTATCCACAATCCACGCAAGATCAAGATTATAACCGCCCACACTGGAAAGAGGCATACCATTATAGGTATTGGCAATTTCGTCCTGCGTGAGACCCCGCATGGAGAGGGCGGATTTTTCGTGTCCGGCCGGATCTGTGTTGGCGACGACAACTCCGGGCATCATCTTAGCAAAGTTGTAAGCGTTCTGAGCAGGTGCCTGTTTGGCGATGTAGTCCTGTGAGACAGTGCTACGCGCCTTAGGAGCGGTCTGTAATCGGATCAGGCCACCGCCAGCAGCATGGCGTGTTACCCCAGAAGGAGAAACCGCAGCACTTACATCGATAAGTTCAGGTGATGTTCTGACAGGTTTGCTGGATTTTGCCCCAGCCATATGTGGTTTGGAAGAAGCCCTTACGCCTACAGCAGAAGAGTGGCGGGGAGTGCGCGTAGTGGCGGCTTTTGCAGTAAGGGGCGGCGAGAGAAATTTTTCGGCTATGGGAGAGAGCATGATGCTGGCCAGAAGGGTCGCATGGAATGTGTTGTTTCGGGGGAAGAGCCGACGCATCCGGGAAATCCTTGCGGCGCGGGGTAAGCGCGAGTGGGAGAAATGAACACCGGAAGTTGTTCCGGACTCCATATATTGCGTTAACAGAATGAACAGTGTTGACGAAATATGTCAACAAACAATGTTAACAATTTTTCTCTTAGATGATGGGACCCTGGAGAAATTGAGACAGCGGAACAGAAAGACCTGTTGTTGTCAGGGGAGCCTGTTTTGTGACCTTGTGCCCAAAGGACGATGCCGCAATATATGCGATGCTCTCAGCAAATGAGCAGTAAACTGGCACTGGTATGCGGGAAGAAAGAACTTTGTCCAATCCGGCAAGACCAGCGCCGGCCACAAGAATGTGATCGGCATGATCGTGGTGGATAAGATCAAGTGCGTTTTCCTGAAGAGCCTGAACAGTCTTCTCCAAGGATTTTGAGGCATGTTCACCGCTTTCAGGCAGTGTCCGGATACCTGCTATAGTGGGACCAAAATTTGTGGTAGCGACAAGTTCTTCTATTAACGGCTTCCAGGCATCTCCGCCTGTAATAATGCCCGTGCGGCCGCCTTTGTTACGGCAGGACTGGAGAGAGGCATGCGCCATACCTGTAACAGAACACTGGGTAATTTCCTGTAGGGCGGCAAGACCTGGATCGCCGAAACAGGCAATCAGCACGGTTGTATCGGGTTGGGCAAGGGCAGGATTTCTTTCATATTCACGAGCAAAAGCATCAAGTGTGGCATGCGCCGCAATAGCCAAAGAAGCGCGACAAGCGATATAGGAAGCGCCCAGACAAGCTGTTGTGCTGCTGATAGAGGTGTTGCCGGGAAGCTGTGCCCGTGCGCGGACGGCCAGTTTTTGCGTAAGGCTTGTATCGGTATTGGGATTAAGAATAAGAAGATGCCGCATGGGGTCCGTTTCTGATCTGGTCATTGGAAGGCCGGAACTTTCTCGCCCGGGAAGAAGAAATGAATCGGAAGGCAAAAGACGAATCATTGTTAACAATTATCGTTGACAATGCAAACTGACCCGCACGCGTTTAGGGGGGGAGGTTATAAACTGGGGAGAAAGAAAATTATGTTAGGGAGTGGGGTGACGTTGCAGGAAGAAGGGTTGGTTCCTGAAGAAAGCGTTGTGGCACAGGCGCTACGTGACGCTATTCTTGAGCGGAGGCTGGGGCCGGGAAGCCGATTGCCTGAAGAGCAGTTGGCCGAGATTTTTGCGTCGTCTCGCGGGCGTATCCGTCGCGTTCTACTGGCGCTTGCGCGGGAACGTATTGTTGTTATTCAGCCATCACGCGGCGCATTTGTAGCGTCACCAGACGCCGTGGAAGCCCGAGAAGTCTTGGCTGCGCGTCGAATGATTGAGGTAGGTGTCATGGAGCGCCCCTGCCAACCCTTGACGGAAGAGAAAAGGGATCTCTTGCAACAGGTCATTGAGGAAGAACATCGCGCGCACGCGGCCCATGATTCTGTTGCAATGATCCGTTGGTCCGGTCGGTTTCATCTGGAATTGGCACGTGGCCTGGGTAACACCGTGATTGCCGATATCATTTCAGAATTAATTTTGCGGACATCTCTGATCATAGCCATTTACGAACGTCAGCAGGCCACATGTTGTCTGAAAGCCGATCATGATTTGTTATTGTCTGCCGTAAATGCGCGGACATGGCCCGAAGCTGCCCGGTTAATGTCAAGACATTTGCTGGAAATTGAACAAAATCTGGATTTTTCAGCCCCAGCTCCCCCCACTATGTCACTAGGGTTAATTTTGCGGCGTTAGACTGATCTTGAGCCCAAAACTGAACGACGCAAGCAAATCATCAGGTCGCGGCAGGGAGCTATGTTACGCGGGTAAGACCCGAAAGCGGGGTAGGGAGTTCACCCGGAAATATTTGGGCAAGCTGGTGTTCAGGTAGCCTCATATGTTCGCAGAGGAGACCTGCTGCCACCGCGCGAAGATCTGTTGTGGGAGCAAGATCCCGGTTCTCAAAGAGTTGTGACGGTTTCAGACCAGGCCATGTGCCGCCGATCCGTCCTCCTGCTACCGAACCTCCCGCAACAAAGGCGACTGTTCCTGTCCCATGATCGGTACCACCTGTTCCATTCATACGAACAGTACGGCCAAACTCCGTCATGGCAAGCACCGCTGTATGATTCCAAGCGGCGCCAAGACTATCACGAAGGGCAACAATTCCTCTATCGAGTTGCCCCAACGGACCGTTAAGTCGGCCGACCTGTCCGGCGTGTGTATCCCACCCTCCAATTTCCAGCGCAGCGATGCGAGGGCCTTTCTGGTTTGCCATCATCTGTCCCGCTGCTGTGGCAAGTGTTGTAAATGTGTCGAGTTTTGGCCCTTTGCCCGCATGGGGTTGATGCGAGCGTGTTCCTACCACAACCTCAGAAAACCCACGTGCTTTCAGGGCACTTCGGAGTGCGGGGCCTGTTAGGGGGTCATTTGCATTGAGAGCAGCAATCTGATTGTACAGGTCTGCATCCGGGTGATGGCTTCCTGCTGGAGCATAACTTCCAACCCGGGCTTTCCCACGCAGAAGGAGGGGAACCGTCAGACCCATTGCCAAGCCGTAACCGTCCGGCCCACTTGTTTGGGAGTGTGAGAGAGCCATGACCGCGCGGTTAAGCCATCCGCTCGCCATTCGTTCGTCAGCGCCACTTTCAAGGTAATCCTGCGCTTCAAAATGAGAACGACTGCGGTAATGTCCTGCTACCGCATGGATGGGAAGAAGCTGGCCTTGGGTATAGAGTTCGTGCATTCCGGCCAAAGCAGGATGCAGTCCATAAAATCCTCCCAGATCAAACATCCCATGTTCCTGTCCGGGTTCAGGAAGAAGCAAAGGGCTACGATGGGAAGCGAGATAAGGGTCTCCATAAGGCGTTACAGCAGCCATGCCGTCCAGTGCCCCACGAAGAATAATAACAATAAATCTCGGGTCATTCAGGTTGGCTGTCTGTCCGGCTAAAGCCAATGAAGTGCTACCAAGTGTCCAACTGGCAGCCAACCCTAGCAGCGCGGTGCGACGGTGGATTTTCATGATGTTAACGCCTCTGAAATTCAGGGGAGGAAAACAGCAGTGTCAAGGCATCCTGCCGAGCCCCCGCCTGACGCATGGCCGTAACCGTTGATTGACGGAGCGCAGGACCCAGCGTTGCGTGAGCAATGTCCATTGGATCTTCCGATCGGACATGTGCTGCCATACGCCAAGCCCAGTCCGTGCGCGCCAGCATGTCGGCCGGAGCGGCCCAGTCTGTTGCAAGGTCACTCCAACCATTAGGCAAAGGTGCCGTCCACAGCGGTTGCCCCAGACCGGCGAACGCAGAAAAGAGGGTATGGGACGAGGAATGCGGGTCGTCTGGTTGCGTGGAGATATCCTGGAGCGAAAGAGCGCGCATGACTGCTGTTGCATAATCCATGGGAGAACGAAACTTGCCTGGAGGTCTTTGAGCCCCCGGAAGATCCGCCAAGGCCACGGAAGCCATGGTCAAATCGCCTCCCGTATCATGCAACACCCCAGAAATATGGCTCACATCCTGCGGAGAAGGAGTATCGGAAATAAAATGCGTCACAAGTTTTGTTGCAATATGACGATACGTTGAGGGGTGCGTTCCCAAGAAATGCAGTGCCTGTAATCCGCCAACTTCTCCTTCAGGGAAAGTCTGTCCCATTACGGTTTTTTCTCCTGGCTCATGCTTGCCGGGCTGGAATGCAAAACCGGGGCGGTCAGCTTTCATGTCCACAGTCCACCCTGTCAGAATAGCTGCGAAGGAGGTGACGTCAGCCTGAGTATATCCTGCCGCCGGTGATACAGTGTGCAGTTCCAGACATTCTCGTGCCAGATTTTCGTTCAATCCACGATGATAATGCTTGCCCACCGGGCTGGACGGACCAATGGATGAGGCATTATCAAGATACATGAGCATCGCAGGGTGCTGCATGACAGCCACGAGCATATCTACGAACCGCCCTGTAATATGCGGCCGAATAGCTTCGCGCATATAAGCTCCAACAATGCCGCGCGTGCTGCCCTGACGAAGACTGACTGTAAAATGATTGAACCAGAACCATGCCAACCGCTCACGGAACGGCTGCTGGGAGGTCAGCACGTTATTGAGTTGAGTTGTCACTTCAGCCTGAAAGATTGGTTTGATCAGCGGATCCCCTTGCATCTTGTTCATGCGTTGGGTGCGCAACATGATCAGGGCGTCCGCACAACTGCCAACACCAGTGAATGAAGCCTTGTCAGTCGTATGCAGTTGGCTGGCGAGCCAGTCCTTTATGGAAAGTAGCGGCTGTTCCGGACCGCTGGCCCCCAAACCAAATCTGTTTATGGTTCCAAGAGACACCACATCTTCTCCTTCTTCGGAACTGCCGGGAGAGGTATTGCTGGTAATCTCGTTAATAGACACGTGATTACAGCTATTTTGTGTCAATTACGTTGCAGACAGAGGAATGACCTTTTGGAGGCAACGGCTGACAGCGCGTGCAATAAAGATGCTGGCGAGAGATTCAGCCTCTGAATGAACTCTCCACATCTCACATGTTATTTCCAACTATCTGATAAAATGGGAGAAATGGCTGTTTATTAGACGCGTATGGCTTAATGTCATGACCCACTGAAAGCGATCAACTCGCGTATAGACGCTCTTGAGCGTGCGCTGCCTACTACGACCATAGTTACCTACATAATGCACAGGAGATGATAGGCTGGTACCTCTGCCGTCGATATTAAAGGACGCATAATGGCAGACAGAATTTGATAGGTATGACTTTTGAAAGAAATTGAAAGAAAAGTGATGGATACCTCCCCCCAAGAAGGGAGGGGGAGGTATCCATCATCTACATTTTACTGGTGAATGTCTGTCGGCCAGAATGGATTACTTTCTGCCGCAAAGCATTTTTCTGGCCGACAGTATTTGCATTGATTTAGTAAAGTTCTGGAACAATCATGGAATCTGGCGTGGGTTGCCGCTCGTAGTCGGGATGATGAACACGGGGAGGAAGCACAACGTCTGGGTGCTGAACAGCTTCATACGGCACCAAAGACAAAAGGTGAGAAATGCAGTTCAGGCGAGCCCGCTTCTTGTCCACCGCCTGCACAACCCACCAAGGAGCCTCCGGTATGCTGGAACGCTCAAGCATGGTTTCTTTTGCAAGGGTGTAGTTTTCCCACCTCCGGCGGCTCTCCAGATCCATGGGTGACAATTTCCATTGCTTCAATGGATCTTCAATTCGGGCCTGGAACCGGGTTTCCTGTTCATCATCAGTGATGGAAAACCAATATTTTACGATCTGAATGCCGCTGCGAACCAGCATACGCTCGAATTCCGGTACAGACCGGAAAAACTCTTCATACTGGTCATCCGAGCAAAAACCCATAACGCGCTCAACACCAGCACGGTTGTACCAACTCCGGTCGAACAGAACCATCTCACCAGCCGCAGGCAGGTGGGACACATAGCGCTGAAAATACCACTGGGTCCGTTCACGGTCATTAGGAGCGGGTAGGGCCGCGACGCGGCAGATACGCGGGTTAAGGCGCTGGGTAATGCGTTTGATAGCGCCGCCTTTACCTGCAGCGTCTCGTCCTTCAAAAATGACAACCAGACGATGGCCTGTAGCTTTCACCCAGTCCTGAAGTTTGACCAGTTCGCCCTGAAGGCGGATCAGTTCACGAAAGTAGGTACGGCGAAAGGCTCGGTCAGCAGCGCTGGTGGCGCCGCCAACGACTTCCTCTTCCAGAGAAAGTTCAAACTCCTCATCCAGATCATCTATGATTTCGCGTCGAATTTTTTCCCGCTCACATTCGGTTGCAGATGCGAGATTTAAATCCTGATCGTCAGACATTGCTTACCCTTCACCAACACTCTCGTGGCTTTGATATGGCATCTTATCAGGTGGGAAATGATAGAAGCTTGAAACTTCTATGAAACTTCATTTCGTCCATATATTTCAAAAAGTTGTGGTCATATTCAATCCGGTGACGACACCATTACGAATAGCACGCCCTGTGTCAGGGTCACGACTGACACCGCCAACATTCAGAAAATATTGAAAATCGGGCTGAAGGATCAGATAGGGGGTAACCGCTGCCTGATATGTCAGTTCAATATGGTGCTCTGGTCTTAACTGATAGGGTACACTCGTCCCCAGACGGACTGCATCATGTGCACTCCGAATGGCCTGATGCCCGTAAAGGCTGGTTCCCCAGGCAAGACCAATTGTATCATCAGGCCGCCCAGGAAGAAGTTCATCAAAAGTCAGGCCACTCTGTATTTCAACCGAAAAGCGGTTTCTTTGACCGTTACTCACAATGGTTCTGACAAACAGATTGATTGTCTTGCCGGACTCTTTTGTTTTACGCCAGATCATCTGGTCAAGGAGGGCATATGCCATCCAGTTCCCATGATGATAACGCGGAATACCGGTGCTGATGGCGCTCGCCAACAGATTACCTTGATTGTCATATCGCTGATCAGGAAAGCGGCCGGTGTCATACAGCCCGCCTATCTTCCAGGTTCCGGGCAGGGCTGGGGCGTCTTTTCCTGCCAGTCTTCGGGCCATATCCATCCAAAGCTGGGCCTCGCCCATAAAAAGCGTTCCGCCACTTGTAGAAAATAATGTTCCCGTTGGATCCCGCGTTGTGGGATTGACGTTGCTATAGAAAGGCCCACGGGTAGGATTATCATTGGTAATCGCGCCCATCAGAACCAGAGGAGGGGCAGGGGTCCACTTGACCCGAGCGCCCACAGCAGAGAAAGGCCAGGAAGGCCCCCCGGAATAGAGATTGCTTGATGTTGAAAGAGGCCACCCGAAGCTTGAGTTCAGGAAGAAGGACGCGTTCTGGCTGACCAGAAATTCGGTATCCAGATCAATAGTACCCACCCGGATATCCAGCCGGTTGTTGAAAAAACCTTGCCCATACCAGAGTTCAAAAAGGCGGGTGGAACGCCCGACATCGTAACCACTGACAGCATTGAGTGCACCGAGACGTTCATTGGTGAGTGATCGCCCCCGGATCTGCAATGCACTGACGTTCAGAAGGCCTCCCTGCCACCCGAAGGCCTGTTGAGTACTCAGAGAAACGGCAACGGCGGTCATCCCATCATATGTTGGTCCGGGATGAAGACCTCCGCCAGCAAGCCCCCATAATTCCTCAACATCCTGGATGGTTACTCTTACCCCTTGCCGGGTAAGCCAGTCTCGAGCGCCGCCAGCATTTCCGAGCAGTTCTGTGTTTGAATCTTCCGGAGGCTGTACAAAGCCCGGGGCGGGCGTTGGAAGAGGCACACCGGATGGCAGAATATCAGTGGTAAGGGGTATATCTGCGGCAGACACCACATCAGCCTTGTTCATACTGGCCGCGAGAACAAGAGCTAGAACGGCATGACGTGTGGCCCGGATACAAAATGACCCCACGTGTTCAGAACCTCCTAATGAAATACACAGCAACCAATATCATGCACGAGGGAAGAATGGCAGGAAGTGGGGAGAAAGTCTAAACCGGGCAGGGCACCATCCATGAATGATGATTGCATATCGTGCCTATGCATCCCTGCCTCTGCTTCCTTCCCTACCATCATCCCGCCTACCATTAGTTGGGGAGAGGAAATCTTGAACAAACAAAGAGCTATGTCATATTAAACTATCATGAAACTTCCCTTGTTGCTGGAAAGAAGTCAGGAAAACGTAGGCTCAGAAATCTGCCGTAACCGCCAAACGCGCAGAAATTGGTTCAAGCGGATGGCCAGTTGCACCTGATTGTATGGCTGCTGTTGGTGTAAGACGATAATCATACGCATATTGCGCGGCGTAAGCGCGTGTATTGAAAACATTGAACACGCTGGCTTCCAGCTTGATGGTTTTATTGAAACGATAGCCAAGCGTCATATTCACCTCCTGATATCCTTTGGACGGTAAACTATTGTCCTCCACCAAGGGATAGCCACCGAGCCACCGCACCTGTAAGCCCCCATACCAGGGACCGCGGTCCACCATGACCCCAAATGACCACACAAAACTGGGTGCATTGGTGACATAGGTGCCATCAATACCGTAACTGGAAAGATTTTTTGCGCGATAGCGCGCTTTGGCAAATGACAGATCGGTATTGAATTCAAGCCAGGTGAACGGGTTGTACTGAGCGGAAAATTCCACACCTTGTCGGCGGCTGGCAGGGCCGGGAGAGGTGACACCGGCATCACCATCGTAGCTCAGCTCAGAATCAAAATCGATCATAAAGGCCGCAGCCTGAACATGCAGATGAGAAAAAGGCGTGGTGCGTACACCCACTTCTCCACTAACGGCAGATGTCATGAGGGGAACGTGGACTGATCCTTTTGTAAATTCGTCCGACGCATAAGAGCCTGAAACAGACCGGAAATCGTTGGAGTGAAACCCACGTCCTCCGCTCAGGTAGAATTCTGTTTTTTTCCAAGGCCCAAAGACAAGGCTACCTTTGGGCTGAAACAGCCACTGGTGTTTTCGGGTCAGACTATTATCGACAAGGTTGTTATCCGTGCCTCCCTGATAGTCTTCCCGAAGACCCACCACTGTTCGCAGCCACGGCAGCCAGTGCGTGGTGTTTTGCACAAACAGTCCCACCGCACCGAGATTAATGGTGTCCGCGTTACACAGATAGGGAACTGTGGCCTCAAGACTAGATGGGCAGTTTGGCAACGTAATGCGCTGGTGTGTGTGACGACGATCCACATACAGAAAATCATATCGCCCCTGCACACCTACCCGTGTTTCTGTTTGGATCAGGCCGACGTGATCCTGACGGGAATAGACGCTGCTCCCCCCAACAGTTGTACGTGTTTCATCTTGCTGTTGCTGATCTCCATTGACTGGATCATCCAGATAATGGGTAAAATTGTTCCACAATGTCAGCCGATCATGCACAGCAAAAGCGCTGGTCACCCATTTCCAGTTATCCCGTGCAAGATGATAATGAGCAGAAAGGCTATAACGCTCGGAAAAACCTCCATCCGTGGGGTCTAAAGAGCCATAGCGCCCAATCAATCCTTCCCGATATGCATCAAGTGGCTGATCATTGGTTGCTCGCCATTGGCCGCGGTAGAACATGGCGGTAAGATCAAAACCATTCTTGGTGCTTCCGTAGGTATACCGTGAAAGAGCACGCATGCTGCGGGCATTATCTGGATACCTCCATGGACCATCAGAATGGGAAAGGGTGAAGGCATTGACCCACCGGCCGGTATTGGAAAAATGGGTTGTACCACCGATATAGGCACGATAATCACCCAGAGTTCCCGCGCTCAGACTGATCTGCCGGGGAATGTCATCCGCCAGTTTCATATGATCGGAGCCAGCAACCCCAAAATCTCCAATATCGGCGTGAAATGGCCCTTTTGTATAATCGACGCCTGCCAGCACCTCTGGGATAAGAAAATTGAGATCTGTATAACCTTGACCATGAGCATTGCTGACACCGTTAACTGGCATGTCATCAACAAATGTTGCGAGGTCTGTACCATGATCCAGATTAAAGCCCCGTAACAGGAACTGGTTCGCCTTTCCTTCACCGGAATGGGAGGTCACCACCAGTCCGGGAACGGCTTCCAGAATTTGACCGACACGATACACAGGCCGAAGTTGGATTTCGCGTGCAGTCAGGGAGCCTTCACTCGCCGTGCCAGCCCGCCCCAACAGATCATGCCGGGAGGCCGTTACCTGAATTGTTTCAGAGGCGCCGTCTGTGGAGGTGACCTTCCTGACATCCTGTGCAGTAGACGGACGGTGGGGCGCGCCTGTTGGGTTAGGACGGTCTTTTTTTGTGGCGGGGGCAACCTGTTCAGCTCTTTTCTTTGGCTCTACCGACGGTGATAACCCCGCTGCCAATGCGTGCCCGAAGAATGGAGTAAGACCAGCAAAGAAAATGACTGTGGGAAAGAAAGATAACTTGTAACGGACGGTACAATTTGTATGAACAAAGAAAAATGGGAGATGAAGACAAACGGTCATGATGGTCCTGCGGCACGGCAGAGGCCTGACGGTCTTCCAAAGCGTAAGTACGTATCATGCGTGTATGATGGAACGTTTCTGATCAATTTGACCCAAGAAGAAGGCCAACACAGATTTTCGATAGCAGAGCCAGCGAATAGAAGACCAAACGCGCAGGAAAGAGCAGACGCAGAAGAGCGGGCCATTAGCCATTATAAAAATGGGGAAGAGAAAACGCTGATGTGAATCAGCGCAATGCGGTGCTCTGGCGCATCTGGATATGGAAATATCTGTGTGTGTGCGGCAAAAGAATGAACGGAGTTAAGGTTTCCATCGTTTGTCTTTCTGGAAAACGGCCATCCCCGACCGGTATCCGGGCTTATCACGACGATGGCAGGTCTCCTGACTCGCGGATCACGGAGTTCTGCTTAGCCTTCCCAGTCCAAACGAACCAGTGACCTGTTTCTGCAAGGAAACATAACAAACAGACTCTCACCGCCAACAGTTGCGGGGGCAGTTGCTGACTGACTTCCGGACATCATGTCCAGCCGAAGCATACAGCATTCCCTTTTCATCCGTTTGCACGGAACCATCGACTATGCGCCCTTTATAAGCGTGGAATTACGATGATTTCAATACAGACACGCACGGAAACAAGGATATTCCGCCCGTATTTGAGATTGTCGGCTTGTACCAGAACGTGTCAGACAGATGTTGTCAGTTCCCCCTATACGGTCAGGCAGTAGGGGCGGTTACTCAAGCTCTATGATCGTTTCTACCCCATCATGCCAATAATGACGCCAACTACATCAACCATACCGTTTTTCGTAACTGATGAAGGGCTTTTATTGTTCTGGGATTTTACGGCGAAGAAGATAGATATCCATGATCCAGCCATGGTGCGCACGTGCCTGAGCACGAGTGGTAATGATCTCCGGTCCAATTTCCGACAAAGCGCCAGAAAGCAAAATCTGTTCTGGCATACCAACATACGCACCCCAATAGATAATGACATCTTGTGAGGGGATATGCTGGAAAGAACACTCTCCATCCAGCATGACAATGAGCGTATTGCTTCCTTCAGGCCAGCCATGATCGCGTAACTGACGCCCGGTTGTGACAGTAAACGGTGCGCCTATATCATTAAGGGCGATCGTATGGGCTGCAGCCAGCATATTAAGAGACATGATTCCCGGAATGCTGCGTATTCTTGGAGCGGGCTGAAGCCTGGAGGCAATGCGCAGGGTACTGTCATAAAGAGAAGGGTCTCCCCATACCAGCAAAGCGACTGTACCGCCTTGGGGTAAATTAACCTCTATGGTTTCCTGCCATACGCGGGCAATCGCATCATGCCATTGCAGCACGCCATGACGATAATTCGGATCAGCAACATCACGACGCGGCATCTCGAACTCTACGATACGGCAGGCCGAATTGGTCAGAGCCTGCTCACAAATTGTATGTCGCAGATCGGCCAGATCCGCCTTGTTCGGACCTTTGCGGGGAATAAGAATGAGATCGGCCGCATTGAGTTCGCGTACCGCCTGCAAGGTCAAGTGGTCAGGATTTCCCGTTCCTATACCAACAAGAACCAGATCAAGCATGAACGATTTTCCTCAGGAGGGTCAGTAGATGTTCCATAAAGGATGCTGTCGAAGGCATGATTGTTTTCCCGAAAATACGTATTTGCCGGCGCAAGCATGTATTTACGGCGCGCATGCCAAACGCTCCTTTAGATAGCCTTTGGAAGGAACTGTTCAGTAAGTAAGGCTTGGGGAATACGGCAGAGAGACGGTGTGCTGCAGTCATCCAGCTGGAGCCCTCCGCCGGGAACAGGTAATGCGGATCATGTTGCTGGGGCAATCAGATGGAAAAACGTGCCAGTTGCCAGACCTCGGCGTGAACCCGCCTCTGGCACGGCGTTACCATTCGCATCGACTGCCAGAGCCAGCGTGTTATCAGGTTGATTTGTAATGCTGGCATAATGGAATTCATGCCCACGCAAACGCTGCCCCGCATTGTAGCCGGGAATGGGGGCAGTAAGGGTGACCAGCCTGTAACCCAGATGCATACGGCGCTTGGCGAAAGATGTTTCCAGACCAAGCAGCCCAGTCATGCGGTGGCTTACTCCTTGCGCATCAATCAAGCTTGTTCCCATGACCATGTAGCCGCCACACTCCCCATGAACAGGCCGGGTGAGCGCAAATTCTCGCAATTTTTGGTGGAAATGAGTTGCTGTTGCCAGAGTGCCCGCATGCAGTTCCGGATAACCACCGGGAAGCCAGCAGACATCTGCAGCTGGATCTGGTGCTTCGTCAGCAAGGGGAGAGAACGGTACAATTTCGGCCCCAGCAGCGCGCCACCCTTCAAGAAGATGAGGATAAATAAATGAAAAGGCCGCATCCCTTGCCAGAGCAATACGCTGACCCGGAGGAGATATGCTGACGGACGTGGCGCTAAGCTGATGAGTATTGCCAGCCATGGCCAGAATAAGGTCCATATCCACATGCGCGGCAATGAACTGGCCCAGTTCGTCCAACAGTGAGGCGAGGTGAGGTTGTTCTTCAGCCTGCACCAGACCGAGATGCCGTTCGGGTAACGTCACAGCTCCGTGCCTAGGGAGAGCACCCACTACAGGGAGCCCTGCCGTTTCCATGCCAATACGGATCAAAGCTTCATGCCGTAGGCTGGCTACCCGATTGAGAATAACCCCGCCCAGTCTGACATCTGGAGAGAACGTTGCGAAGCCATGGGCGATAGCTGCGGCAGACTGCGCCTGCCCGGAAACATCCAACACGAGCAGAACCGGCCACCCAGTGAATGCTGCCAAATCTGCACTGGCACCATTCCCGGCTTCGCCCGCTTCTGCCACACCGTCAAACAGGCCCATTGAGCCTTCCGCGATCATCAGGTCAGCATCGGCCAGATCCCCGATCAGGCCAGAAAGCCGCTCCGCAGACATGGCCCAACTGTCAAGGTTGAAGGAAACGCGACCAGACGCGGCCTTGTGAAAAGCGGGGTCTATATAATCCGGCCCATTCTTGAACGGCTGAATATCAAGCCCACGAGCCTTCAACGCAGCGATAATACCCAGAGTCACCATGGTCTTGCCCGCGCCGGAAGCGGGAGCTGAAATAATCAGACCAGGACAGTTCGGGCGATCAGGCATCACGTTGTCTCTGGAAAGCGTGGAGTAGTGCCGAGAGGACGGAAACGGCGGTCATAATCCGCAGCATAGAGGCGACTTGTCTCAAAATCCGTAGCCCCCAGTGATCTACCAACCAAAATAAGGGCCGTCCGTTCAAGTTCACTTGCCAGCTCATTTGCCAGTGCACCACCAAGTGTTTCCAAGGTAGCACGAACAATACGCTCATCCGGCCAACTGGCACGCCAGACAATGGCAACCGGACAATCGCTTCCATAATGAGGCGTCAGTTCCGCCACGACGCGGTCCAGCACATGGATGGACAGGTGAATGGCAAGCGTTGCCCCGGTCGCTGCGAAGGCTGCCAAGTTCTCGGCTGGTGGCATGGATGTTGCGCGCCCAGACGTACGTGTCAGCACGACCGACTGAACAACGCCCGGCAAAGTCAGTTCGGTTCCCAACGCAGCAGCGGCAGCAGCGAAGGAAGGAACACCGGGCGTTACATCATAAGGAATTCCTAAGGCGCGTAAGCGGCGTAATTGTTCTCCCATAGCCGACCATACGGAGAGGTCACCAGAATGCAGCCGAGCAACGTCTTGGCCGGCTGCATATGCCGTTTCAATTTCCGCAATGATCTCGTCCAGAGAAAGAGGAGCCGTGTTGATGATCCGCGCCCCCGGAGGGCAATAGTCAAGCAGAGCCTCCGGCACCAGAGACCCGGCATAAAGGCAGACTGGACTGGCTGCTATCAGATCGCGTCCACGCAGGGTAATCAGGTCTGGGGCTCCTGGTCCGGCACCAATGAAGTGAACAGTCATGCCATGGTGTCCTTCTGAGTCAGATTTCCGGCCATACTTGATCATGCTAATTCCGCAATAGCCGCGGTTGTCATGCCATCGGTTGAAACAGTACGACGCACCATCAGACGCGCCCCAAACCCGGCACCAGCCAATGCCGTAGCTTCTGCAATACAACCAGTTCCAAAACGCAGCATGATTCGCTCTGAGCGGGTAGGCGTGCTGATGCCTGCCAGCGTTTCCATTGCGATTGCACGAACAGGCACGCCCAGTTCTTCAGCCAGCGCGATAAACACTGGCGTGCATGCCTTGTGCGCAAGCGTGGCCACAGCCCCAACGCTTTCGTGGCCGCGTGCTGCATCCAATGCGTTCCTGAGCGAGGTGAGGGTAGCTGCCTCCCGAAAACCAAAACCAGCAACTTTCATCTTACGATGTTCCATTGCACGATGGGACGCGCCGGAATCCAGCCCTGCATAGTCCCTAAAGGGGCAGCATTTGCCAATTCTATCCGCAAAAGATCTCCCCCCTTGTGCCCATACCATGTGGCCAGGAGCGCTTCTGTCTCCAGCGTCACGCCATTGGCTACAATGCGCGTGCCCGAAGGAACATTTTCCCACACATACTCCAGCATTGCAGAGCTGGCACCACCGCCAATAAATACGGCATCGGGTGTCGGTAGATCGTGAAGTATCTGCGGTGCCCGACCTTCCACCACCTGAATGACCGGCTCTAGACCTAAGGCACTGGCTGACGCGCGAATATTTGCTGCACGATCTGCTCGCGGTTCTACAGCAATAGCTTGTCCACTCGCCAGGCACCATTCCAGAGAGATTGATCCGGACCCTGCACCGATATCCCACAACAGATCTCCCGGTCGGGGAGCTAGCGTGGAAAGGGTGAGAGCGCGGATAGGCCGTTTCGTAATCTGTCCATCATGGAGAAACGTATTGTCTGGCAGGCCGGACGCACGACTTAGTCCCGCAGGACCACACAAAGTAAGCGCGACAGCAACGGGAGCTCTTACATCAGTATAAGCAAACTGCTGACATATCACAGTGCGAATACGTTCCTGCGGTCCGCCCAGTGCCTCCATTATGTGGAGCGTTGAGGACCCAAAGCCCTGTTCCGTAAGCCATTTGGCCAAGGAACCAACAGCAGAGCCATCTCGTATCAAGCAGATGATACGCCCTTTGGAATGTAGAACGGGCTTTAACCGTTCAAATGGTGCCGCATGCAGGGCTATGCACGCCACATGCTCCAGCGCCCACCCCAGCCTGCTCGCCGCAAGAGAGAAAGTGGAGGGAGCCGGATGCGCAATCCATTCTTCTGGTGAGAGGTTAGCTGCAAGACGGGTGCCAGCACCAAACCAGAAGGGGTCTCCTGATGCCAGCACAACGACCTTCCGACCACGGGCAGCCAGAACGGGATCAATGGAAAATGGGACCGGCCATGGGCAGCCACGGTCGCCCGCATTAATCAATGCCAGATGACGGGGGCCACCAAAAATCAGCTCAGCGTTGGCTAGTTCAGTCTGGCGCGCTGCGGGTAAACCTGCCATTCCGTCTTCACCAAGACCGATGATGATAAGCCAAGGGGCAGCCGGGGAGTTAGCCATAATGCGCGTTCTTTTGCTGGGCGGCACCACAGAAGCCAGTCTGATGGCGCGTCTTCTGGCGCAGGCCGGCGTGGATGCCATATTTTCCTACGCCGGCAGAACCGCTGCCCCACGTCAGCAACCTCTGCCTGTGCGCGTTGGTGGGTTTGGCGGCCCGGAAGGGTTGGCGGCTTATCTGCGCGACACAGGCATAACTCGTGTAATTGACGCGACCCATCCTTTTGCTGCCCAGATGAGCAAACACGCAATTACTGCCTGTGCTAAAGTTGACGTTCCTCTGCTTGCGTTTGAGCGCGCCCCCTGGATACCGAAGCAGGGAGATAACTGGCTTACGGTGCCAGACGTGGTCAATGCTGTTGCAGCCTTGCCCGTTATGCCCGCCAAGGTCTTTCTGGCTATCGGTAAACAGTTGATCCGTGTGTTTGCTACGCGCCCACAGCATGAATATCTGCTGCGTCTGGTTGACTCCCCAGAGGCTCCGCTGCCGTTGGCCAATGCGAATGTCGTTATTGCGCGTGGCCCGTTTACGGAGGAAGGCGACACGGCTCTTATGCAACACCATTGCATAACCCATGTTGTTGCAAAAAATGCTGGCGGCATGGGCGCCCGTGCCAAGCTTGACGCGGCGCGGGCATTGGGTTTGCCCGTCATTCTGATCGATCGGCCTGTTATGCCGCCGCGTGTCATTGCCCGCACGCCAGAGGACGTTATGAAGTGGCTGGGTCATCCTGCATGCCTTGGTGTATAAACATACCGCCCGATAGACCG
Organism: Acetobacter senegalensis; assembly: GCF_001499615.1. NCBI lineage: Bacteria > Pseudomonadati > Pseudomonadota > Alphaproteobacteria > Acetobacterales > Acetobacteraceae > Acetobacter > Acetobacter senegalensis. The sequence goes on from NZ_LN606600.1 coordinate 3,574,815, forward strand.
TGTTGAGGCATTCCCTAGCAGAACCACCGTACGCATGTCGGCCATTTCAGGACGCGCTTCTCCCAGTGTTGTTGCCCTGATCTGTTCCTGAGGAGTGGTGACAGCACGCGCAAACAGAATAATCCGTTCCGGCCCGCACTCTTCCCTTAGAATATCAAGCGTTTGCGTGAATTGATGCGGACGGCTTGCAGAGCGCGGATTATAAAACGCCATTGCAAAATCTGCTTGTGCTGCAAGACGGAGCCTTCGCTCAACAATGGCCCAAGGCTTGAGATTATCCGAAAGATTTATGGCACAAAAATCATGACCAAGCGGTGCGCCTATCTTGGCGGCGGCCGCCAACATCGCGGTGATACCCGGTAAAATACGAACGTCTACCTTAGACAGATGTGGGGCACGTTCCATGGCTTCGAATACTGCGGCAGCCATGGCGAAAACGCCGGGATCACCTGACGACACAACCACAACTTTACGACCTGAAGCGGCCATTTCCAGTGCGTGCGTAGCGCGCTCCAGTTCAACGCGGTTGTCCGTAGCGTGCAGCGTCAGCCCCTCACGTTCAGCAATGCGCGCTACATAGGGAATATAGCCCACCACATCCGTCGCTTCAGCAAGGGCAACGGTCACTTCTGGCGTTATGAGCGCTTCATCGCCGGGCCCGAGCCCGGCAACAATCAAGGTTCCTGTCATTGCGCGGCCTTTTTTTCAAAGTCAGGCCTGCGCCCCTGTCCATGCACCAGCACCGTTGCAAAATAAGGGCAATTGTTAGGATCTGCGTCTGCCAGACGGATAATCTTCTGGTTCGGCATGGTGCCACGTTCAACCAGCCAAGCGTCATGCAGACGGCCGGCCTGCATCAGCGCACGACAGATCTTGGGAAGATTTCTACCCGTTTTCATGACCACCAGCGCATCGGCAGTCTGCATGTGTTCTACCAGATCCCGCTCCAGCATTGTGCCGGTCAACACTGTCAGGACGTCATCCCCCCATGTCATGGGAGTGCCAATGGCGTTCCAGCAGCCTGTCATGCCGGTAATACCGGGGATGACCTCAATCGCGGCACGGTCTTGCAAACGAATATGCAGATGCATGAAGGAGCCATAAAAAAACGGGTCTCCTTCGCACAGAATCACCACTTCATGCTTACATCCCAGATCAGCCAGCCTGTCAGCCCACCTGTCATAAAACTCTGCCAGCGCATGACGATACGCTACGCTGGCCACCGGAAGTTCAGTCGTGACGGGATATTCCATCGGATATTCCATCGCGTCTGGCATCAGCATGCCGTCAACAATCTGCCGCGCCTGTCCCCTGTGACCCGCCTTATGAAAATATGCGATATGTCGGGCAGAACGGATCACACGATCAGCTCTTACACTTAGCAGGTCTGGTGCTCCGGGCCCCAAGCCTGCACAGATAATTTTACCAGCCATCTGCTTATTCCGCTCGACTGGCCAAGGCGTTGACTGCCGCCACGGTCATTGCCGATCCACCCAGCCGTCCACGCACGGTCAAAAAAGATAGATCAGGCGTTGTAGCAAGAGCCTCCTTTGATTCCGCCGCTCCAACAAAACCCACCGGGCAACCAATAATGGCCGCAGGACGCGGGCAGGAGGGATCTTCCAGCATATTGAGCAAATGAAAGAGGGCGGTAGGGGCATTCCCTATCGCCACCACCGCTCCCGCCAGATGAGGGCGCCACAGCTCCAGTGCTGCCGCCGAACGCGTATTATTCATTTGTGAGGCAAGAGCAGGAATGGAGGGATCATGCAATGTGCAGAGAACGGCATTATCCGCCGGGAGACGGGCGCGGGTGATACCTTCGCTAACCATACGGGCATCACACAGAACAGGGGCTCCTGCTTCAAGTGCAGCGCGTGCGGTGACGGCCATCTTGGGCGAAAAAACCAGATACTCCTCAAGACCAACCATTCCAGCCGCATGAATCATTCTTACAGCAACCCGTTCTTCTTCTGGGCTGAACCGCGCCAGATTGGCTTCCTTACGAATGATAGCGAAGGAGTGACGGTAAATAACCGAACCATTGGTTTCATAGGAATAGGGCATCAGGGTCTTCTAATAGCATTGCAGGAGAGAACGTACGTTCATAGGATGCAGCGCAGGCATTCCCGTTTCGGACAAGAGCAAAACCACGTTCCTGAGCGACAAGTGTCACAGACGCTGCATTCGGATGGGCACACCCTTTTGAGCAGCCAGAGATATGCAGGCTCTGCCCCTGCGGCACGTAAGGGGCCAAAGCATGGGCCAAGTGACGCGTAGGCAGCAAGGCCTGAGAACAACCGGGGGCACCTGTGCAGGCGGCCACACGCAGCAACGGATCATTTTGGCTGGTAATGATATCATTCAAGGCCGGTGCTTGTGTCTGCCCCTCCAGCAGCAACATACGCCACGGAGTGAGACGCAAAGGAGAGTGTGTGGCAAGCGCTCCAAGTGTGACTGCTTGTAGCTGCCCAAACGCGAAACCAACCAGCACACCGGCAGAAGAAACATGAGGAACCGGCTGAGGTATTTTTCTATGCGAAGCCTCTTTCATAACCGTAAAGGCAGAGGGTAGGACAGCGCCGTCGGCTAGATGTGCGGCCATGCGAGTGCGCCCGCCCGTGGTCACAAACCATTCAGCGAGGGAAATAGCTGTTTGGACCAAACTATCCGGCGTGACATGCGCTCCGGTATCTGCTCCATCGGGACGACAAAGGAGCATGCCGTTCGTGTCGCGTTCAATCCGAATATCTGCCGAAACGGCGCGCAGCACAGGGAAGGGGCCCGTATCAAGAGCAAATCCAAACTTGCCGGGCAGGCGGAACCCCTGTTGTCCCTGCAATGCTTTGGCCAGTCCTTCGGCTAGTTCTGCTGTACCGTCCCCGTTTTCCCAATAGGGCGTCACAATACAATTGCGCCTCGCCTCTGCTTCGGGTGTGGGATCAATCAGATTGAGTTCTTTTAGGCCAGTTATCAGCCGATCATAAGTCTGGTCGGTTACACCACGAATAGTCAGTGTTGCGCGAGCGGATAAATCAATAAGCCCATTGCCACACTGGTCAGCCAGATAGGCAATACCAGCAGCCTGCGTTTGCGTCAGACGCCCGATCAGGGGCTTCACACGCACGAGAAGTCCATCGCCCGACAGCATGGGGCGCAGTCCCCCTGGGCACCATCCTTTCACGATCAGCGTGCTCATGGTGTGCCCTGCAGGCTGGCTGCAATGATGTTGCTTCGCGTGTTCCACAAACCTGCCTCAGCAAGGGCATGAAAACGCTCGCGTATAGCAGTTAGTGCTCCCGGATTTTCCTGCGCCATAAACGCTACCAGATCATCCCGGCCTAACGTGGCCTGATAATAAATATCAAAGAGGTGAACTGGCACGTCACGGGTCAAATTTGCAAAGGCAGCCAGATTATCAAGCGTTGCGGCAATTTCCGCCGCCCCCCGAAAGCCATGACGCATCATGCCATTGGCCCACTGCGGATTACCGGCACGGGCTCGAACAACTCTGGCAATCTCTTCACGCAGCAGGCGGGCACGCGGTGTTTGTGGCTGTGTGGCGTCGATATGATACAGAGTGGGGGCTACATTGCCTATGTGGGCCATGGCAGCAGCGGGACCAGCTTTATGGGCCGCATAGTCGGATGAAAGAAGAAGGTCCGTTTCGGCAAGATCCTGAACATGGACAACACTATCCGTTGAAGATAGTCGTTTTTCCAATGCGGCTCGGTCCTGATATATGTTTCCGTTGGCTGCAATGGCCCATTCAGAGGCACTCAGCCATGCCTCTCCCGCAGCATTGCGACCGTCCTCACTATAGTTTTCCAGCACTCCCTCCATGGCCAGCCCGTAGCTTCCCGGCCGGGGGCCAAAAACACGAGGGCCGCGCATCCGGTAAGGATTTTCAGCCTCCGGTTCGTCTCGTTCTGCCAATGCGGCGGTCGCGACTTCAAACATCTGCGCCAGACCGGGAAAGACATCTCTGAACAGCCCTGACACGCGCAGCGTGACATCAATACGTGGACGGCCCAGAAGGGCAGGGGGCAAAATTTCAAAACCCGCAACACGATCCGAACCCGCATCCCATTGCGGGGCAAGCCCGGCCAGATGGAGCGCCATGGCAAATTCCTCACCAGCGGTGCGCATGGTGGCAGAACCCCACAGATCAACAACCAGCCCTTGCGGCCAGTCCCCATGATCTTGCAAATGGCGACGTAGCAATTCCTCAGCCAAACGCACGCCCTGCGCATGCGCAACACGGCTTGGCACGCTCCTTGGGTCAATTGCATACAGGTTACGGCCAGTAGGCAGAACATCGGCCCGCCCCCGATGGGGAGATCCTGATGGGCCCGGTGCAACCTGACGGCCCGCCAACGCCGTCAGCAGACCTTCACGTTCGCCGAAGCCTTGGCCATAGATATGCAGGCCATCACCAAACTGACTTTCCTTTATGTCGCATACAAAGCGATCAATGCGCACGATTGCTTCTGCTGCGGCTGCGTTGGCCGGAAGGCCTAGATCCTGCTCCACTCGACTGGCCCGCGCCTCCGCCCGTATCGCGCTTATCAGCCTGTCACGACGTGCCGGGTCTAGGCCTTCAGCCGTGGAATATTCGTCAAGTAAGCGTTCCAGCCGTAGCAGTCCCTCCGGCAGGGAACTGGATCGTTGAGGAGGAGGAAGATGGCCAAGTGTTACGGCTCCAATCCGTCGCTTGGCCTGCGCTGCTTCTCCCGGGTCATTGACAATGAAGGGATAGATAACAGGAAGTGAGCCGATCAGCGCTTCCGGCCAACAGGTGCTGGAGAGTGCGACAGCCTTGCCCGGTAACCATTCCAGCGTGCCATGTGCACCCATATGCACCAGCGCATGCACACCCTGAGCCCTTAACCACAAATAGAAAGCGACGTAAGAATGTCGGGGGACGCGTGTCAGGTCGTGATAGTCGTTTTCCCGTTGGCATAAACTCCCGCGTTCCGGTTGCAGGGCCACGAAGATTGCACCCAAACGAACCGCCGGAAAATGGAATGCACCACCCTGCACCAGGGGATCATCTTTAGCGTCTCCCCATGAGGCTTTCAGGTCACGTTGCAATTCTGACGGCAAGCCGCTCAACGCGGTGTAGTAGGCCTCCAGAGGCCAGGTCTGCTTAGTCTGCTGAAGGACCTGAGCCAACGGGGGTATCTTTGAAGATGCGGCGTACCCTGCCTGCCGCAGAGCGACTAGAATAGCGTCTGTTGAAGCCAGTCCATCCAATCCTACTGCGTGAGCCAACTGCTCCGGCCGTCCGGGATAAGTTGAAAGCACAATCGCAAGTGTTTGCTGCGCCAGAGGCGTTGAGCCGAGTCTGTGCCACGCGGTAACGCGATCTGCCACAGCCGCAATACGGTTGGCATCAGCCCGATGCACGACACGGGAAAACTGAAGGTCAGAATCTTGTTCTTCAACAGCTTTAAAACTGATGACACCCGCGAATATACGCCCATCCACTTCGGGCAGGACAACATGCATGGCAAGATCAGCCGGAGAAAGGCCGCGCTCGGCTCTTGCCCAATCCTGTTGTCTTGCCGTGGAGAGCGCAACCTGAAAAACCAGACATCCCGTTGCATCAAGAGGTGAACGTCCATCTTCGCCCCGGGCAGAAAAGGCTGTCGCATTGATGATAAGTGCCGCAGCGTTTTCACGGAGGGTCTTGTCTATCCAGTGGGCCGCCTGAGGATGCTTGAGGGAAGAGGCAAACAGCCCCATTGCGTGAAAACCCCGTTCGCGCAATGCCTTGATCAGCGCGTCAACGGGCTCTGTATCCGCAGCGGTTAAATAAGCGCGATAAAACGTCACCACAGCCAACGGGGCAGCGCTGCGCGAAACGCACGAGACAACGCCTACATCCGGGTCATACCAACCTGCATCAGGTATGACCCGGGGGGGGACATCGCACCTAGCTTTCAGGCCAGCCGCCACAGCCAAGTGAGCAAGAACTGACTGTGCAGCCTCGGCTCCGCCTATGTCACACAGGGTTGTCACTTCATGCAGGACGCTTTCAGACACAGTGGAGCAGGCAGACAGGCTTGGATCCGCCCGTCCGTCTGCCGCGAGCACGGCAAGAGCAATATTTTTTTCGCGCGCCAGTTGTTCAACCTGCGTCAGCCCATACTGCCAATAACTGGCACCGCCAATCAGGCGAATTAAGATCCCTTTGGCCTGAACAAGAGTGCTTTCAATATAGGTATCTACCGAGAGCGGATGCCGTAAGGCCGCAAGATTGGCCAGCCTTAAGGAGGGGAGACCTCCTTTGGAAGCATGCCACCCGGCAGCAAACGCACCAAGATCACTATCAGAAAAGGAGAGCACCACTAAATCCGCCGGACTCTGCCCCAGATCGACAGGCGTTTCCGTCTCTTCCAGACCGTGCTTTTCTCGGAAGATCACATGCATGCGGGTCAGCCCTTCCGGGGCGTCTGTCCTGTCAGCATGGCACGGATTGCAGCAGCATCAACGTGATCATGCTCCGCGATCACCACAAGGCGCGTTCGCCGGGCTTCCTTACCCCAAGGACGATCATACTGCGTGCGCACACGTTCTCCCACACCTTGCAACACCATCCGCATCGGCTTCCCGACAACGGCGACGTAGCCTTTCACACGCAGGATATGCTGAGTGCGGGCAAGCGAGCGTACCGCGTCAACCAAGGCAGCAGGATCGGTGACTTCCGGTAGATCAATCACCACGCTGTCAAAGTCTTCATGCTCGTGGTCGTCTTCGCCATCATGGTGAGATGGCCGTGCAGCCAGATCGTTCTCAGCCTGGGCATTGAGGCCAAGAACAACCTGCGGATCAATCGTTCCATCCTTGATTGGAATAATGGGCAGGGTACGCGAAGTAAGCGAATTGATCATATCCCGTGCGCGGTTAAGGCAGGTCTCATCGACCAGATCGGCCTTGGTAAGGAGGACAAGGTCGGCACAGGCAAGCTGGTCTTCAAACACCTCAGCCAGAGGTGTGTCATGGTCCAAGCTATCGTCGGCTTGCCGCTGTGCATCCACCGCCTCTGTGTCTGGAGCAAAACGCCCCTCGGCTACCGCCTCTGCATCGGCCAGCGTGATAACGCCATCTACCGTGATACGAGAACGGATAGTAGGCCAGTCAAACGCCTTCAATAACGGTTTGGGGAGTGCCAGACCGGATGTTTCTATCAGAATGTGGTCGGGCCGTTCGGGAAGCGCCATAAGCCGTTCGACCGTAGGAATAAAATCATCTGCCACCGTGCAACAAATACAGCCATTTGCCAGTTCAAGAATATTTTCGGCAGGACAGTTTTCATCGGCGCAGGATTTGAGAATTTCTCCATCTACCCCCAACGTCCCGAATTCATTGACCAGAACAGCTAACCGTCGCCCTTGAGGATGACTCATGAGGTGGCGAATCAAGGTGGTCTTACCTGCGCCTAGAAAGCCGGTAATGATGGTTACCGGAATTTTTTCAAGGGTACTCTGGCCTGTTCCGACGTGTGGCATGGCTGTCATCTCAATTCTCCTGCGGAGGAAGGCGGGCAAGACTTTGTTTGCGAAATATCTGTGGGCGTTGCCGCCAGGGCACCAGACCATCAGGTGTAGCGGCATAGGCTTCCGCCCCGGCAAGAATGTCAGGGACATCCTGTTCCGTCAGCCTGCCATATACGTAGCTCCATCGGCCAGAAGCACTTAAGGCAATCACACACCCATTGTTGCAGGCGGAGAGACATTCCACAGGAATGATTTCCAGGCCGGAGGGTAGGCTTTGGGAGGTAAGAAGGGTATAAAGACGTCTTCCCGGCACCGGCTGCCCTTCCACTACGGGCTCACCCGCACGGCACGTTGTGCAAACAAAGAGTTTTGCGGTCATGACCCAGCCTTGCTTGCAACCTGGGGCACCACGGGCGGAACTCTAGCTGTCAAGGGCAGCAAGAAACGTCCAACCGGTTGCAGCACACCCCGGCTGCCCGTTGAATAGTCTGCTGGCAGGTCTCCCGGCTTGCGGAATCAGGGTTTCCCCAACGATCACCCGCCTTCCCGACGATTGGTCAGTGGCATAGAGCGATCTTTCCGGTCACGGTCGCGGGGGCGGCTGTGCTTGTAGCTCCCTTTGATCAGGAGCCTTGTCACATTCCCTCTTAGCCGCTTTACAGACGTATCTATGAAGCGGAACCAACGTGCAACGCTGTTGCGGCAAAGTGCCGATCATGTCAAGCGATGGAGCAATCATGGCTCCATCCACGGTCATACGGTTTTCCAGTCACCGCCCTTATATATCCATTAAATACAATAGCTTGAGGGGTATGGATTGATCTTCCTACTGCAATCGCAGTCTCATTCCGAAGAAAATCTTTGCGCCGTTGCCATCCGATTGTAACGGAGACGTTTGCTGTTCATGATCTCCTTTAAATGAACAGGAAAGCGGTCTGGTAGCGGGCCGTATTAAAGCCATGGCTCCCAGTAAAGCGTCAGTTCCGTTGGAAATTGAAGTGAAGTTTCTTTTCCCATCTAATGCATATCCTTTGCTTGAGAATACCATTGCATTAAAAGCCGCAGGAACGGCACCTGCTCAGATGCATCAGGTAACAGCCTATTATGATACACCAGAGCTTGACCTGTTGCAGGTCGGCTTCTCTCTGCGGGTCAGACAGACCGGTGGGCAGTATGTTCAGACCTTGAAAACTCAGCAGAGCAAACGTCAGTTGAATTTCCATCGCAAAGAATGGGAATGGCATGTGACTTCAGAACAACCTGACCTTGATCTGCTTTCAGGCACGCCTTTACGGAACTGGAGGAAGGATTTCAGAGGAAAACTGGCTCCGGTCTGGACGACCGACATTCGCAGAACAGTCCATACGTTTGAACATAACGGGGCATTAGTGGAATGTTCCCTTGATGACGGAGTCCTTCGGAGCGGAGAGAAGGCTACTGATCTTCAGGAACTAGAACTGGAGCTCAAAAGGGGGCCAGTGACAGCTCTTTATGATCTTGCTTTAAAAGTTATGGCTGATAATCCGCTCCGCCTGGGCGTTCTCTCAAAGGCAGAAAGAGGATATTTCCTACTAACGGGATCGGCGCCCCCTTCGAAAAAAACAAAATTTCAAAACTTAAGCCGGAAAATTACCTTGCTCGGAGGGTTTCGGAGTTTGGCGAGAACAGGCCTGAACGGAATAATACTGAATCTGCCTGCTGTAGAACAAAGCGAGATGGAGGGCATCCATCAGATGCGGGTCGCAATCCGTCAGGTTCGGACGATCCTGCGCTTGTTCGCCCATTATGAGGACGATCATACTCTTAAGCATTTCCAGAAAGAGTTGCGTCGTATCGGACGCTTACTGGGCAAGGCGCGTGATTGGGATGTATTTTGTCAGGATACGCTTCCAAACATGTTAATGGAAATTGCTGACAGTAGCCTTAAAAAAATTCTGATTGATATCGCACAAGAAGAAAGAAGAAAATCTCATGAGTTATTACATCAGGAACTAAAGTCCAAACCGTTAACAATCTTGATAATTTCACTTTCGGCGTGGATAGAAGGTCACCCCCTCCTTGGCAAAAAAATGTTCCTGAGAACACCTTTGCACACTCTTGTTCCAGACCTTCTTAAACCGCTTGATCATAAAATAACAAAACAGGGAAGCTATATCCGCCGCCTATCAGCAGAAGAACTTCACACTCTTAGAAAAACCTTAAAAAAACTGCGTTATAGTGCAAGCTATTTTTCCAATTTTTACGCTAGAAAAAACGTAAAACCGTACATGGATCATTGTAAAAAACAGCAACACTATCTTGGAGAAATCAACGATACAGCTATCGCCGACACTTTATTAAAAGAGATAGGAAAAACACATACTAAAATCTATTCAATCGTCTCTTCAGTCAGAAGCCTGAATAAAAAACGCAGAAAAGCGGCATTGCATGCCCTTGAGCATGCCTGGAAAAAATTTAGAGACACGAAACCTTTCTGGGCATAATGTTAATTTCTTTCAAAAAAAATCTATGTTTTTCTCTATTTATAAAAAATGCCGGGGTTTTTCCCCGGCATTTTTGTGTGTTGACGTCGTTTTAGAAATCGACGCTTGCACTGCCCATGACCATGAAGGGGGCTGCGATGGAGTAGGTGCTGCTGCCTCCCTTGATCTTGGTGCCATACACGCCGGTGGTGGCCAGAGCGTTGGCGGCGGTGCCGTTCACATAGCCAAGATAGTGGCGGTCCGTGATGTTGCGCAGGTTCAGGCGCAGGGTGGGAGATTTCATGATCCCCCAGTCCTTGAAGCGGTAACCGGCATTGACGTTCATGGTCAGATAGCCCGGAATATGCTGGTCATTGTTGAAGGTGGAATACTGCTTGGCGATGTATTTCAGGCCGTATCCCGCAAAGAAGTGCCCGTCATCGTAATCAAGATTGAAGGCCAGTGAGTATTTGGGGGTCTGCGGCGCAAACTTGCCCTTGCTGAATACATAGTCGCTTCCGCTGCCGGCGGCCACGTTGCTGTCTGTGCGGGCGTTGATGTATTCCGCCGAAAAATACGGACGCAGGTGGTAGAGGATGGGACGGGTGCCCACTTCAACATCCACACCATCAGCATGGGAGTTCCCGCCATTGATGCTCTGGCTGTAATAGTCGCCATTGGCCATGGTGACGGTCTGCTGATACAGGCGGTTGGTGAAGTTGTAGTGGAAATAGGTGATGGAGCTCATCACCAGCGGTCCCTGATAACGCCAGCCGAATTCTTCAGAAATGGAGATTTCGGGCTTCATGTTGGCGTTGGCATGGGTGGAATAGCCGCTGCCCGCATAATAGGCGCCGGAATCATAGAGTGACGTATTCATGGGAATACGGAAGTTTGTGGTTGAAGACGCAAACAGCTGGTTTTCGTCATTGATCTTGAAGCGGATGGAGGCGGCGGGCAGGGGCTGCTGCCAGGAGCCATTGATATAGGGCCCCGTTGAGGTGTCTGGCAGGAAGTTGTGGCCCTGCCGGTTGACGACCGTATATTTCAGGCCCGCTTCCAGCGTCAGACGGTTGTGCAGAAGCGAAAGACTGTCCGCAATGAACATGGTGTGAATGCGCGTCTGGGTCAGCGTGTCACGATACTGTGCCGTCTGCCCGTTGGCGAGCACCAGGTTGGGGCCGCCACCCAGAAGATCTTCAGGTTTGCCGGTAGCATAATCGATCAGGCTGTAGGGACCTGTCTGGATCTGCTTGGAATATTCAAACCAGTACCCGATGGACAGACGGTTGATACCCGTATGCAGGGACAGCTTGGTGACCGCGCCGGGGCGGTAGGTCTGCGTGTTTGACGGATTATACAGCAGCAGAGAACTGGTGTTGGACGCATTGTAGGGACCAATGGAGCCCGTCATGGCCTGGGACCCGTACTGCTGCTTTGTCAGGCTTTCACTGTAGGCGCCGCCGCCATTGCCGTTACCATACCAGAAATAGGGGGTTTCGGTCAGGGTCAGGTTGTCGGTCAGGGTGAAGGTGGAGGGCGCACTGGCGTAGATGTTGGTGAAGGGGTTGCGGTGCAACTGATAATAGTTGGAGCTGGGGTTTTTAGGATCCCATTTTGAGGCGTAGGCATTGTGAATGCCCTTCTGCTGCCACGTATCCATATAGGTGGTGGGGAACAGCACGCCCGTTGACTGGTTGCCCACCAGAGAGAAGGAGATCTTGTTGCCTTTGCCCCATTCGCTGACCCATTTTGTCTCACCGTGCAGCTTGTTCTGGCCGCCCGGACCGCGCCAGGACTGCTCGACAGCATCAGAGAAAGATACATAGCCGCGCACATTGGTGTGGCCGACATAACCCGTATCAAGACGGCCGAAAATACGGCGGGCGTTATAGTTGCCGTAGGAGCCGACAATCTTGCCGCCCAGACGCTCCTTGGGGTCCAGCAGATACATGTTCACCGCACCACCCGTGGCGCTGATGTGCGGGCTGTCGAGATCGGCGGAGCCCTGTTCCACATTGATGGTGCGCAGGTTTTCCGGATCGACGATTTCCTGCGGATAAACGGCATAGTTGCCGATATCGTTGATGGGGAAGCCTTCCAGCGTGAAGCCGATCTGGCTTTCGGTCAGGCCGCGCATGCTGACATGGCCGCCGGAAAGTCCCATCGGGTCGGTGGAGGTGGTATTCACGCCTGGCAGCATTTCAATAAGCTGCATGGGGTTCAGGCCGGGGGCCTGTTTCTGGATGAATTCGGATGTGACGGTGGAGCGTGACTTGGCCGCGTCTTCCTTGATCATCAGACCGCCGCCCACTGACCGATGCCGCGCCCCTTTTACATCAAGGTTCTCAGGCGCCTGATCCGTCGGCGCTGTCGACCCCATCATCGATGGCTGAGAAGAAGACGCAGCCGCTACTGCCGGTTTGACAGACCGCGCCTGCGGCTTGGTGGAAGAGGAAGGGCTCAGCGTATCTGCGGCAAACGCATTTGCAAAAGGTAGTGTTGCAAAGCCGATTAACGCGGATGTGGCCAAAAATTTCTGCATGCTGGGCTCGGGTTCCATAGAACGAATGTTTTAACGCGGCCCCTCCTTACACTTGAAAAAACAGGACTTTTTTTAAAGTTTTATGACACGCCCCTATAGCATTGGGGTGTGGTGCCTTTTTACCACACAACAGTTCTCTACCGTAACATTGTGGAAAATAAAACAACCTCAATGAAGAGGAAGCATGATAACTTCCCCACAATTACCGCTTATTATGGAAATTAATTATATATTATTCACACCGTTATTATATTAAATATGCCTGCATTATGGTTATTGCTTCATGAAAACATCTTTTTTAATTGGCTTTTTAGGACTATATATTCTGATTATCTGCAATGAGTAGCCAATCCAACATCACGGCATGCTTTAAAAGCTGCTTTTCCCAAATACGTGCCGAGAAACGCGAAACAATGTTTCCCTAAGCCAACGATGAATGGGATCCATATCACGCCGCGGATGCCACGCCTGAAAAGCTTCCACATTAGGAAGAGAGAGGGGGAACTCAAACGACGCCAACGAAAGTGCATCAAGCGATATATGATCAATGACAATGCTCGGCAACGCGAGAATAAGATCCGTATTTTTCATACTTTCAATCATGCAGTGATAGTTGGGCACCACCATGGGAACATTGCGGGTGAGACCGAACTGATTGCGCAATACCCAATCAATAGGCCCATGTGCCCGTCCGCGACGAGAGACACTGATATAATCATAACGCACCATGCTTTCGGGCGTGACCGGGGCATCCAGAATAGGATGCCCTTTACGAACCAACCCCTGCATACGGTCCCGGAAGAGTGTCTGGCGCCGGATTTCAGGCTTCATCAATTCCGTTGCGCCAATGTAGAGGTCAATACCACCTTCACGTAAGGGATCGGATGCGGCTGTTTCAATCTCCGGTGCCCAGATGACTTCACTGCTGGGGCAGTCTTTTTTCAATGCCTGCAATAAGGGCAGTGCAAGTGCTGCCACAACAAGATCATTCGCGCGGATGGTAAATGTGGGGCTCATGTTCGCCAGATTGGCCAGCGCACGGGTTTGGATCAGCGTATCTGCGTTCTGCACCAGTTCCTGAACGCGCCCCAGAATACCGGATGCAAACGTGGACGGGATCATCCGCCGTCCTGCCTGAACCAGAATGGGGTCAGCAAAGACTTTCCGCAGCTTTGCCAGTTGGCGGCTCATGGCAGGTTCGCTGACTTTCAGGCGACGCGCCGCGAGAGAAACGCTTTTCTCTTCAACAAGCACCTGAAGATAACGCAGGAGGTCGAGATCGTAACCTTTCATCCTTTCAGAAATAGACGTTGCCAGATGGAATGACCAGAACTTTCCCTTCCGAAAATCGAAGTCGTCGCTTTCCGGAAATAGGGGTTGTCCTGCCATTTAAGGTCAGGAACATGTGGCTCCATGAATACTGTCACTCCAGCACAGGCTGCTGGTGAGCCGATCATCCATGCGGCACCACCACGGCCTTCATATATTCCGCCTTTTGGCCTGCGCACAATCATTGGTTGTCTGGGCATGCTGCTTGCCGTGCATGTTGCTGGTTTTAATGAGCATGTAACGGAAATCGGGCTTTCTGACATTCGTGGCGCCATGCATATCGGCCACGATGAAGGAACCTGGGTTATCGCCATTTATGAGGCCTTCAATATTGCCGCCATGGCTTTTACGCCATGGTTCTACATGACGTTTTCCATCTACCGTTTCTCCATCTTCATGACGGCAATCATGGCGTTGTTTTCCATTCCCGCGCCATTCATGCCGGATGTGACGTCGCTGTGTATTCTCCGTGCCTTTCAGGGCTTGGCTGGCGGATGCCTACCGCCTGTGTTGATGACCGTCATGCTGAAATATCTCCCCCCTGAGATCCGGGTATTCGGCATTGGTGGGTATGCGATGAGCGCCACTTTCGGGCCTAACCTTGGATTGCCACTGGAGGCCTTCTGGTTCGAACATGTTGGCTGGCATTGGCTTTATTGGGAGATCATTCCCACCGCAGCACTTGCAATCGCGATGATGGCCTACGGCCTGCCGCGTGACCCCATGCATTTTGAACGGTTCCAGAAATTCAACTGGTTCGGTCTGCTTGTCGGTCTGCCAGCCATCTGCTCGCTGGTGATTGTTTTGTATCAGGGCGACCGCCTGGATTGGTTCCGCTCTCCCATTATTACTGATCTGGCATTGTGGGGGGGAGCAGCGTTCATCGTATTTGTCATCAACGAGGCGTTTCATCCCAGCCCTTATTTCCGTATTCAGTACTGGCGTTCGCGCAACATTCAGGCAGCCTTGCTTTCACTTGTCGGCATTCTCGCCATCTGCGCTATTATGGGCGACATTCCAGCCACTTATCTGGAAGCGGTACGTGGATATCGACCTATACAGGCGGCGCCGGTTTCTTTGGTAGTTGCGTTGCCACAGCTTATCATGCTCCCGCTGATTGCTGCCATCTGCAACAGCCGAAAAGTGGATTGCCGTTTCGTGCTCGCTGGCGGAATGTGTTGTCTGGCAACAGCCGCGTGGCTTGGAACATGGCTCACCGTAGATTGGGTGAGGGATAATTTTTACCCCATCCAGATCCTTCAGGTTTTTGGCCAGCCAATGACCGTCATCCCGACACTTATGCTGGCCACCATGGCTATGGGGCCAGCGGATGGTCCATTTATTTCGGGCATGGTGAACATGCTTAAGGGCTTGGCCAATGCTGTTGCCTTTGCCCTGTTTGCAGCACTCAGCCGTCGGCGCGAGCAGTATCATTCCACCATGTTGCTTGATCATCATGGCACTCACGGTCTTGCCTTGCAGGGCATGGGTGATCCCATCAACCAGCAGCTTTCCGCCACATCACCTGATAGCACGCATGTAGCCCACAACACGCTGCAGGTCTTCCACACCTATGTCCATGAGCAATCTCTCGTTCTGGCTCTGAACGATATCTACTATCTGCTGATCTGGGTGTGTCTTGGTTATGCCGCCATGAACCTTGTTCTGCCACGCCGGGTCTATCCTCCGCGTGCGCCATCCCCAACCACCCCAGCACGCTAATCCGGAATTACCGATCATGATTTACAAAAAACCACTTCTTTATGCCGGTTGCGCCGCCGGTGTGCTTGCTCTCCTTGCCTGGGGCGGCACACGGTTGATCAACGGTGACGGCATAAATCAATATACCAACGATGCCTATGTCACAGCGGATTTTCCTACTGTTGCCCCTAAGGTATCGGGACGTATTGACCGGGTGATCGCGCAGGATAACGAGCAGGTTCACGTCGGCGAAGAACTTGCTCATATTGAGGACGATGACTACCGTGCGGCCCTTGACGTGGCGAGAGGCAATGTTCTTGCGGCACAGGGTGATGTTGCCAATCTGGAAGCTGAAATATCCCGGCAGGATTCTGTTATCGCGCAAGCGCGCGCCGCTGTACAGGCCGATGAGGCGGAACTGACGTTTGCTCGCCAGAACGCAACCCGATATCGCAATCTGTCGTCTGGCGGGGCAGGAACCATCGAACAGAAGCAGCATTCGGAAGCGCAGGAAAGAGAAGCACAAGCAGCGATTGCCCGGGATCAGGCAGCGGTTGATGCCTCCATCCGGCAGGTAGCTGTTTTGAAAGCACAACTTGAACGGGCACGAGGTGTTCTTCTGCGCGCGCAGGGCGACGCGAAGCAGGCCGAACTGAACCTTTCCTATTGCACCATTCCGGCACCCATTGACGGCGTGGTTGGCGAACGTGGGGTACGCGTAGGGAATTATGTGCATCCGGGCACAGGTATTCTGGCCGTTGTCCCCACACATGCCGCTTACGTTCTGGCCAACTTTCAGGAAACACAATTGACGAAAGTCAAGACAGGCCAGCGCGCGACCATCTGGGTGGATACATTTCCCGGGCAACCGCTTAAAGCTCATGTTGACTCACTTGCTCCGGCAACGGGTGTGGCGTTTGCACCCATTCAACCAGACAATGCAACCGGGAATTTTACCAAGGTAGTGCAGCGTATCCCTGTCAAACTGACTTTTGATCCCGGCCAACCCCTTGCCGAAAAAGTACGCGTGGGGATGTCGGTTGAGGCAAATATTGATACGGCTTCTTCCCCTGAAGGGGCGCATGCCAATGACAGCCGTTATGTCTGGCAGTAAGATGATGAAACGCTTCCTTCTTGCTGGCTTTTCCGCTCTTGCACTTGCTGGCTGTACCGTTGGGCCTGATTATCACAAGCCTGAAGTCCATGCGCCAACCACTTGGCGTTCAACACAGCCCCCTGCAGAAAGTCAGGTTGTCACGGCATCCACTGATCCGGCTTGGTGGCGGGTCTTTAATGACCCCGTGTTAACACAATTGGAAAATGAGGTTGCTGCATCCAATCTGGATCTCAAGGCAGCCAGCCTGCGCCTGATGCAAAGTCAGGCAGAAAAACGGATTGCCAGCGCAGCCCAGTTTCCTCACGCAGAAGCCAACGCCTCTTACGGACGGGAACGAGCCAGTACCAATGGTGTTTTAGGGCTGCTGGGGACCATGGAGCGGGAAGGGGCCGGAACCATTGCATCAGGTACGCAGGGGTTTGGCCCTACCGCGTTACCTGGTAGCGTGGGAAATCCTTCTTTCAACCTGCCACAATATGGCATGAACGCTTCATGGGAAGTCGATTTCTGGGGTCATGTTCGCCGACAGGTAGAAGCTGCGACGGCAGCCATGCACGCAACGGAAGAAATGCGTCGCGATATTCTGGTCTCGCTTATGGCAGAAACCGCGCAGGATTATATTGATCTGCGCGCGACGCAGACGCAGATTGGCATCCTGGAACATAATATTGACATAGCCAACAACAGCGTAAAACTAACCACCTTACGCTTTCAGCAGGGCGCAGCCACACGGCTGGATGTGGCAGAAGCAACGGGGCAACTGCATACATTTACATCACGCCTTGCGCCCCTCAAGGCACAGGCCACACATAGCCTGAATGCCCTAAGCTTTCTTGTGGCGCGTGAACCGGGCGCTTTGGACGCCGAACTCGGTAAACCGGGCAATATTCCACTTGTACCTGCTACGGTGCCGGTAGGGCTGCCTTCAGAGCTGGCTGAACGTCGGCCAGATATCAGAATGGCGGCTGACCGCCTGCACGCAGCCACAGCCAGCATTGGCGTTGCCATTGCAGACTTCTTCCCTCGTGTCACGCTCTCGGGCAGTCTGGATATTCAGGCATTGCAGTTCAGTGGGCTTGGCTCATGGGCGTCTCGCCAGTATGGGTTTGGTCCAACAGCAACGCTCCCTATTTTTGAAGGGGGGCGCTTGACTGGCCAACTCCACTTGCGCCGTGCCCAGCAGAAAGAAGCAGCAACACTTTTCCAACGCACCGTTCTGAAAGCGTGGCAGGAAATTGATGATGCCATGGCCGATTTTACGGCAGCCCAAAGGCGACGGGATGAACTGGCTGAAGCCGTGCATGAGAATGAAATTGCAGTTGATACGGCTAAAGCCCAGTATATACAGGGCGCAGCAGACTTCCTGAATGTTCTGACTTTACAGAACGCGCTTCTTTCATCCCAGAGCGCTTTGGCGGATGCTACAGCCCATGTCGCTGTCTCTGTGGCCAATCTCTACCGTGCAATTGGAGGTGGATGGCAAGATATCTACCCGGAAAAAGCACCCAAAAAGCACGCATAAGATCATACCAATGATGACAATAAGACGATCCGACACACTAGGAACAAGCCATTCTGGAGGCCAGATCCTTCGCTGCTACTTTGCGTTTGCTGATTATCAGGACCCGGCCCATACGCATGAAGGACGCTTGCGAGCCGTCAATAATGCTACGTTGCTGCCGCGCACTTCTTATCAGATCGGGCCGGAAACTGCTGTTGATATCGTGACGTGGGTTCGCTCAGGCACACTCACAACGGCCGTGGATGATTTTCCCGCAGAAGATATTCGCGCAAAAGGGCTCCATCTCATCAGTACAGGGACGGGCTGCTCAACATTGCAGTGGAAAGCTGGGGAGCAAGGAGCATCCTTTATTCAGTTCTGGTTCCACCCGGATATAGAGGGGACAACGCCAGCACAGGAAAAGCGTCCTTCTTTTTCAGAATACGAGGATGGCGGCTTCCAGATCATTGCTTCCGGATTTCCAGAAGATGATCCGGAAGAACAGGAAACTAGTGTTGAGGGAGCACCAATCGCGTTAAACGCGCGCGCGCGGCTTCTACATGCGGCCATTCCGAGCAGGGAAGGCGCAGCGTACAGCACCACACCCGGGCGCGACCTTTATTTCCTGGTGGTGTCTGGGTGCGTGACTATTGAAGGCGAAACTCTCCATGAAGGAGATGCCGTGGCTCTTGAAAGCGTTACAGAGCTCACTGTCATCGCCAAGGAAGATTCAGAAGTTCTGCTGGCTGACGTCGCCTCCTGAGGGAGGGGCACCGCCAAGCTTGAGTTGCCTAACCAGCGCCTATGCTTTCCATCTACCCCAGTAGCAAGATTCAGTGCTAATCACATGGCAAAGATACATTTGCTCTGAAGGTTCTTGGCACTGTGACAAAGAAAGCTGACCTACCGCGAAATCCCGGTGTCCCTCGACGTAATAACACTCAGCAAATTCTCAATGCTGCCGAGAAAATATTCTCGGCTTATGGTTTTGCAGGCGCACGGATAGACGATATTGCCAAGGCGTGTGATCTCCCCAAGGCAAATATCCTTTATTACTTTGGCAGCAAGGAAGAACTGTACCGGGCCACATTGCAACGTTTGCTGGTAGGATGGCTGGCAGATGCTGATCAATGGATTTCCGTCAAGCATACACCGGCAGTGGGGCTGGAAGGCTATATTCGCTCGAAAATGGCATTTTCCCGCAGTAAACCAGACGCATCACGCCTTTTCATGCATGAACTTCTGGCGGGAGGGGAGAGGGTTCGCGCGTTTCTTGATAGCACATTGCGCGAGCACGTTGAGCAGAAAGCTGTTGTTTTTGATTATTGGCATAAACAGGGACTATGCGCGCCCGTTGATTCAACCCACTTCATGTTCACTTTATGGTCCATGACGCAGGCTTATGCGGATATGCAAGTCCAATTTGCCGCAGTTCTGGGCCGTCGACGCTTGAATATTGCAGATTTTGAAAAAGGGATCAGCACGATCCTGCAACTGGCTGGGTCCATTTGTCTAACCGAAGCGACTGCTGACACTCCCCCACAAACCAAACAACTTGTCCACGATACGACAAAAGAAAGCAAAAGCGCAGAAAAACGGAATAAGAACAAACGGAAATAATACACTGTAATATGGCTGGGCGATGAGTGAATAAACGGCAACAGAATTTCTTGTTTCGTCTTGTGCCGGAAGATTTTTGCTTGTTATGCAGCTATTGAACAAACGACGGTGTGTCGTCAGTTAGCCCCAGTTTAAAGTAGCCTGCTCAACTTGGGGCTTATGGCACTTGGTTCGCTCCGTATGGATGTACCATCCTACTATGTACTGAGACGTAAGCAGCCCGGCATAAGCCGATATCGACACCATCTGGCGTTTTGGTACAGGTGCGCTAATCTGTAACTGTTCTACATCTGTGATTGTTGGGAAATCATCATGATTAAACGTAGCCTGCTTCTTCTTGCTGGCGTTATGGCAACTGTCCCGGTTCTGGCGGGTTCTGCCAAGGCCGCATCAGATGGTGCTGCGATCTACAATGCCAATTGCTCTGTCTGTCATCAGGCAGGAGGTGTCGGCATGCCGGGGCAGTTTCCCGTGCTAAAAGGCCGCATTGACAAAATCGCTTCCTCACCTGAAGGCAAGACATATCTGGCAGACGTTGTTCTAAATGGCCTCCATGGGCCTATTCAAGCTGGTGGCGTCACATATGCAGGGTTCATGCCCTCGTTGAAAACCCTTTCTGACGACGACATCTCCGCCGTTCTGACATATGTTGCCTCTTTGGGAGACACCAAACCTTCACCTAGCTTTACGGCAGACGACATTAAAACGGCTCGGGCGACCCCTAAAAAAGGCGCGGAACTTCAGGCAGAACGAAATGCCCTGAATGCAGCACATCCCATTCCGTAAGAGTGTTTACTGTGAAGCATCCCATCAATTACGTGAAAAAATACGTGAGTGATGGGGGCTTCTGGTCAAATGACGTTGGAGAAGTCTGTTAGATCAATCTGGCAAGTCTTTTCGTGACTGACGGCGTTGGATTTTCGTGACAATACCCTCATGTTCTCAAAGTCGCCTTTTCTGAGGGTTTTTATGTCTCTTCTTCTGCCGCTGCATGCCATTGCTGGCTCGTGAGGACACCACGTAAAAAGAGAAAAGAAGGCGGCCCTCATTTTGCGGCGGCGACTGGGCAAACACATTACATTATGAAGCACTGATGGACTGTCATGCTCCTTAAGATGACGTTAGGGACAGCTAATGCTTAACCGGGGCGCATCATGTATTCAAACCCCGGCAGAATAACCAAACCGGGCATGACTGGAATGCCGTAATACGCATCCGGCACGGCCGAATAAGTTTGTGAGGCATTAACATAGTCGCCCATAGACATTCCCACTATTTGCCGTAACCATGCATCACAAGTGGTTCTTGGGCTCAACCGATAGTATGGATAGACGCTCCCAAGCCGATCAAGCGGACGGGCCGGAATAATTCTTAACAAAAATGCTCGTGCATAAAATTCGGTAGAGCCCTTTTTGGAAATTTGATGTGACGCGTTTTTAAGAAAGTTTACGCGTGACCCAAACTCAGGATGTGGGCACCAGAACAACGAGGCCGTATGGCCGCCATTACACGCAGGACAAAACGCTATCCCTAAGATCTGACCGATGAGGAATGGGAACACGTCGGCTCCTGATATCGCCCGCGAACAGACATGACCGGAAACGGGCGAGCGATTTCCGTGAGGTCATCTGGTGGTCCGACGTGGCAAAAGGACTTGAAATTCCGCCATATCGATGGATCGTCGAATAAACATTGGGCTGAGTGATTCGCCAGTGCCGACAGATGAAAGACTATGAGCAGAGGATCGACACGACAGGGGCAACAATCCTCACCGCCATAGGAAGCCTCATGCTAGGCCGAAACGCCCCTCCATGAATTTCCAGAAGGGTTCCAGAAGAAGCCACGAAAGACAATTGTTTCAGTAAACGAACTGTTTGGCGTGAAGGCTCATGACTACTATAACCGGGTGTCATCTGGATACGGCGAGGAGAGAATGAGCGTATTTTCAACGTTTTTTAATCGGTATTGTGATCGCTATTTCCAGATATCCGCCCGGGGTTCCAGTTTCTGGAAGGAAGTGTTGGCTGGCGTCACGACATTCGGGGCAATGGCCTATATCATGGCCGTCAACCCCGACATTCTTTCCGCTGCGGGGCTGGACCGACACGATATGGTCATGACCACAATCGCTTCTGCGGTTTTGGGGTCTCTTATCATGGCTCTTTGGGCCAATCTGCCGATCGCCTTGGCTCCAGCCATGAGCAGTAACGTTATCTTCGCGCAAGTTGTGGTTATCCGGATGGGTGTTCCTCCGGCTGTTGCCTTCACAATGGTACTACTGGGCGGTCTGGCATTTTTAACGCTTTCCCTGACCCAGTGGAGGCAGAAAATAGTCAGGGCGTTTCCTGTTCCTGTTCGTCTGGGCATCCACTTTGCCATTGGGGCATTTATTGCGCATATCGGCATGGTAACAGGCGGCTTGGCCATAAAAGGGAATGATGGTCTGGCTTTTGGTCATTTGACTGATCCGGCCGTTCTTCTGGCTATATCTGGACTCTTTCTTGCGGCATTTCTGCGCTGGTCACGTGTTCCGGCGGCCATGCTGATTGTCATTACAATAATCACAATTGTTGGCTGCTTTGTCCCGCACGGTGCCGGTGCAAAGGTGACACAGTTGCCAACCCATTGGATAGACTGGCCCCATTATCCAACGCACATGCTTTTCCCATACGATTTCAAAGGCTTTTTCTCTCATTTTTTCCTTGTCTTACCAGTAACCCTCTATTTCTTCCTCGGGGACTTCTTTGATGCAACCGGCACGATGATGGCCGTCATTCAGCGGTCTGGACTCAAAGACAAGGAAGGGCAGCCGCTATTGGGGCGAGATGCTTTTGCTGCTGATGCAACAGCAAGCATTGTCGGCTCTGCGCTCGGAACATCCACCGTTTCTGCCTATCTTGAATCTCTGGTGGGAGTAGAGGAAGGGGGTAAAACCGGGCTGGTCGGTGTGACAGTCGCGTTGCTTTTTGCGCTTTCGTCTCTCTTCTGGCCGTTAATCACATCCGTACCAGCTGTAGCAACGGCTCCTATTCTTATCTTGGTGGGATTGGGCATGCTCAGCGGCTTGACTGATTTGAAAAATCTTTCTGCGCGAGAGCAGATTATACCGCTCCTCATGGTGCTGATTACCGTCATGACAGGAGATTTCATGATCAGTCTGGCTCTCGGCCTCCTGCTTTTCACATTTCTGGCCATTACAAGCAGACGCTGGCAGGACATTACCGTTATGTTGCTTACTTTGGATGGTGTGTTTGTGACTTATCTTGTCCTTTCATCACGAATGGGCTGAAAAACACTCGCGCCAAACCACGTCCTTCAGGCACGCTCTGTGTGTACAAGAGATTCAATTGAAAGGTGGGCAGGGGGCCTTAGTCATAGGCCCTGCCCACAGGTTTCTCCTGCTATAAATTTAGCAATTCACTACGGCGTGTCGTCAGTTAAGCGCTGAGTATGGCACGTGAGGGTTGTACTTTGTGGCGTCCTGTGCTGACTGTTTTCCCGATTTTGTGGGAGAGCAACAGATGCGGCGCTACGGTTTACGCAACGATCAGTGGGAACGGATAAAAGACCTTCTCCCCGGTCGTGAAGGTCATGTCGGCGGCACAGCAGCGGACAACCGCCTGTTCGTGGAGGCCGTGCTGTATCGCTATCGCGCAGGCATTCCATGGCGTGATCTTCCTGCCCGTTTCGGAGACTGGAAAAACGTGCATCGGCGTCTGCGCCGCTGGTGTGAAAGCGGTGTTATTGAGAGGATCTTTCGCCATCTAGCCGCGGATCACGACAATGAATACATGATGATCGACAGCACCATTGTCCGGGCACATCAGCATAGTGCCGGAGCCCTCAAAAAAGGGGCGCGGATCAGGCCATCGGACGATCACGAGGCGGGTTGACGACAAAGATCCATGCCATCTGCGACGCTCTGGGCAATCCGGTGGAACTCGGCATCACACCGGGGCAGGATGCGGATATCAGCCAGGCGGAACCGATGCTGGAAAACATCGATCCGGATGCCTTCCTCGCCGACAGGGCGTATGACGCGGACAGACTGATTGATCGGCTGACACAGCGCGGGATTACTCCGGTCATCCCGCCGAAACGCAATAGAACAACCCAACGGGAAACCGACTTCGCTCTCTACCGCGAACGGAACCTTGTCGAGCGGTTCTTCAATAAACTCAAGCAGTTCCGTGCTATCGCAACACGCTACGACAAGCTGAAATCGACCTTCCTCGCAGCCGTGCAGTTCGCTTCAATCATTATCCTACTTAACTGACGACACGCTCTAGTCTATTTTTTATGGAGGGGAGAAGGGTTGCAACCCATCTTCCTTGTATGCAAGATTGTACGCGTACCGTAACAAGATGCACGAATAGCCGGAGTTGTGACTGTATGACATCTCGTGAAACACCTTTCTCCGCGCCAGTTGGGGCGGCTCAATATGGTGGAACCCGAGCTGTCAGCCGGTGTAATAGCCTTGGTGTTGCTCCGTATTCTGAAGAGGAAGGAGCCCTTTTCCGCCCCTATCTGAGCAAGGCTTACCGAGAAACCGTCCGCTGTGTCTCTGCCTGGATGGAAGAGGCGGGTATGACAACTCGCCAAGATGCGGCAGGCAATCTTGTGGGGCGGTATGAAGGCGCCCGACCTGATGCGCCTGCTCTTCTTATCGGCTCTCATCTTGATAGTGTCAGAAACGCCGGTCGATATGATGGGCCGCTGGGTGTGATGCTCGGGATTGAAGTCGTTGCCTATCTTTCGGCTCATAAAAAGCGTCTACCGTTTGCTGTAGAAGTTATCGGGTTTGGGGACGAAGAAGGGTCACGCTTTCCTGTCTCCATGTTGACGTCCCGCGCAGTCGCGGGCTTGCTGACAGCAGCTCCCGACACAATGAAGGATGCCGCCGGTATCAGTTTGCGAGACGCCTTGGGGACAGAAGGCTTCCTTCTGGAAGATTTTTCAAAGGCAGCCCGCAACAAGAAAGATGTTATCGCTTACTTTGAGGCCCACATTGAACAAGGGCCGGTTCTGGAATCTGAAAATCATGCGGTGGGTGCTGTCACTGCCATTGCTGCACAATACCGCTTCCTCATTAATATAAAGGGCTTTGCAGGGCATGCTGGCACAATGCCCATGCACTTGCGGCAAGATGCTCTGGCTGCTGCTGCTGAAGCAATGGTGGCCATTGAAAGCATAGCGCTGCAGGGAGCCGGTGATCTTGTTGCTACTGTAGGCCGGTTGGACGTTGCTCCGGGCGTACCCAATGTTGTGCCAGGAGACGTGGCCTTTACTTTGGATATCCGGTCCGGCACGGAGAGTATCCGCGACAAGGCGGCCGAGACAATTCGCACTGCCTTGGCGGCAATTGCAGAAAAACGGCATGTTGAACTCAGTATGGAACTGCAGCAGGACCTGCCTGCAACCCCTTGCAATTCCGCACTGACACAGGCCCTGAGCGACGCAATCCAAAAAATTACCGGTCTTTCTGCGCGCAAACTGGTGAGCGGCGCAGGGCATGACGCGATGGTGATGGCGGCTTTGGCCCCTGTCTGCATGCTGTTTATACGGTGCGAAAAAGGAATCAGCCATAACCCGGCAGAAGCGGTAACCGCGGAAGACGTGGAAATTGCTTTTCAGGTGATGGTTACTTTTATCGAAAGCTACGCAGAAACCTATTCTGCAGGACAGGAGAAAATCGCGTAATGGCACAGAATCTGTTCGGTCAGATTGATCCGCCCCAGCGGCTGTTAATGGGGCCTGGGCCTGTTAACGCGCACCCCCGGGTTTTGCGGGCAATGGCGGCTGACATGCTGGGACAGTTTGACCCTGAAATGACAGCCTACATGAATGAAACCATGCAATTGTACCGTCAGGTTTTCATGACGGAAAACCGCTGGACTTTTCTGGTTGACGGTACCGCCCGGGCAGGGATCGAAGCTGCTCTCGTCTCTTTGGTGGAACCGGGAGCAAAATTGCTGATTGTGCGTGCGGGCCGTTTTGGCCTGCTGCTTTCAGAAATTGCCCAGCGCATTGGTGCTGAAATCTGCACTCTGGACCTTCCGTGGGGCGAAGTCGCCACGCTGGAACAGATTGAAAATGCACTGATTGAACACAAGCCTCAGGTTTTTGCCTGCATCCATGGAGATACCTCTACCACCATGGCTCAGCCTCTGGCGGGAGTAGGGGAGCTCTGTCGCAAATATGGCGTGCTTTCTTATGCGGATGCTACGGCTACGCTTGGTGGCATGGCAGTTGAGACGGATGCATGGGGTGTTGATGTCGTTTCTGGCGGCCTGCAGAAATGTATGGGGGGACCACCAGGATCTGCCCCCATCACAATTTCTGATCGGGCAGCTGAGCACATTATGGCGCGCAAGCATGTGGAAGCGGGTATTCGCGGTGCAGATACGCTCGATGGCAACCGCTCGCGCATTGCCTCCAACTACTTTGATCTCGCCATGGTCATGGATTACTGGTCTGAAAAACGCCTGAACCATCACACAGAAGCAACAACGATGCTGTATGGTGCACGGGAAGCCGCACGGATCATGCTGGAAGAAGGGCTGGAAGCACGTTTTGCCCGCCATAGCGCTGCCAGTACCGCCATGGTGGCGGGTGCCCGCGCGTTGGAACTGAAAGTCTTCGGGAACGATACCTATCGGATGACAAACGTGACCGGCATCTGGATCCCCGAAGGAGTGAACGGCGAGAATGTCAGAATGCGGATGCGGGATGATTTTGGTATCGAAATCGGCACCGCATTTGGTCCTCTGGCTGGTAAAATCTGGCGCATTGGGGCCATGGGTTATAATGCCGTCAAACACAAGGTTCTTCTGACCCTTGCCGCCCTTGAAGTCTGCCTGGCTGCCGAAGGCCATAAGGCACAGAGAGGCGCAGGCGTGGATGCCGCCCTTGCAGAATATTCATAAAAGTCATTCTTATTTCACGATCTTGCCACAGGAGGCCTGAGTGAACGAACAGGATCTCATTCTGAGCGATCTGCACGTGCTCGCACGCCAGATTGATCTGACCATTCCTGCAGACTGTATGGCTAGTGTGGCGGCCAATACGCAGTTATTGCGTGGGTACGTTGATCTGATTTGTGGCATGGCTTTGCCTGACACCTGCATCCCTGCCTATGAGTATCGGCCGTAAGCATGTCTATTTCATCATTAGCGCAGAGTATTCAGAACGGCAAAGTTTCGGCCTTTCAGCATTGCACTGACACCATACGCGACCTGAAAGAACGGGATTCTTCCTATAATTGTGTCACCAAGGTTCTGGAAACACGAGCATTACAGACAGCTAAAGATCTGGATGCCCGTATTGCCAGAGGGGATAGGGTAGGGCTTCTGGCGGGTGTGCCATTTGGCGTGAAGGATCTGTTCGATCTTGAGGGGCAGGTCACAACGGCGGGCTCCGTGGTGCTGAATAACTCTCCCCCCGCCACTCGGGACGCAGAAGTCGTGCAGCGATTGTGCGCTGCTGGGGCCATTCCGGTAGCCTCTCTCAACATGGACGAGTTTGCGTACGGCTTCGCCACCGAAAACGCACATTACGGAACAACGCGAAACCCACATGACCCCCAAAGGCTTGCGGGCGGCTCCTCTGGTGGTTCTGCCGCAGCCGTGGCAGCAAATCTTCTTCCGTTCACACTAGGGTCAGATACCAATGGCTCCATTCGTGTGCCCGCGTCCCTGTGTGGTGTGTGGGGGCTAAGGCCAACGCAGGGTCTTGTCCCGCTGGCAGGGGTCTATCCCTTTGCTAGCAGCCTGGATGTGATTGGACCGTTCGCACAGAACGTTGCGGATATTCGCTCTGTCAGCGAAGTTCTGATTGGTCAGTCCCTCGCTTATAAAGGTGATGTCAGCGCGCTTTCGGTCGGAATACTGGATGGGTGGTTTGCTCAGGATTTGACCAGTGGCGTAGCGGCCGGCATGAATGCTATTCAGGCGGCCTGCCAGCACACTCAAACCATTACTTTGCCGGAAGTTGCGCGTGCACGCGCCGCCTCCTTTGTTATTACCGCCGCAGAAGGAGGCAATCTGCACCTTAACCGGCTTAAGGTTGAGCCTATGGCATACGACCCCGCCACGCGAGACAGATTGATGGCAGGCGCATTGCTTCCCTCTGCTGCCGTCATTCAGGCGCAGCGCGTGCGTAACTGGTTCCGGGAAATCATGCATGAAGCCTTCAGGAAAGTAGATATTCTTGTTGCTCCGGCAACTGTCGGCCCAGCACCACGGCTGGATCAGCCCACCATTATGGTGGGAGGAAAAGCTGTTTCCGCTCGCGCCAACCTTGGTCTGTTCACCCAGCCTTTAAGTCTGGCTGGCATGCCCGTGCTTTCTGCCCCTCTCTCGCCGCGAAATGACGTGGACACTCCTCTTCCTCTGGGTGTTCAATTCATTGCGGCCCCCGGTAAAGAGAACACTCTTCTCGCATTTGCCGAAATGCTGGAACAGAAAGGTCTTCTCGGTTTTCCTGTTGTAACGGCTCGGAACTAATCCTGATGTTGCACACACCGCGCTCTTTGCGAGGCATGGTTACGTCCCCGCATCATCTGGCCAGCCAGGCTGGTCTGGATATTCTAAAAGAGGGCGGTTCCGCCATTGAGGCCGTGGTCGCCACAGCGGCTGCTTTAGCTGTGGTTTACCCACACATGACGTCCATTGGAGGAGATGCTTTCTGGCTCATCTGCTGGCCCGACGGACGCGTGGAGACCATAGATGCGTGTGGGGCGGCGGCAGGAAAAGCGGATCTGACTCTTTACAAAAACGCGGGTCACCAGACAGTTCCCTGGCGGGGAGGCCTTGCCGCCAACACAGTGGCAGGAACCGTTTCAGGCTGGGGAACAGCGTTAGGCCTCGCAGAACGCGCGAGTGGTGAAAAGCAAACACGCCTCCCTTTGACACGTCTGTTGAGCGACGCAATCTGGTATGCTGAGCACGGCGTGCCGGTCACTGAAGGAGGCGCGGCAGTTGCTGCAGCCAAATCAGCCGAACTGAGAGACATTTCTGGTTATTCAGTCGTGTTTGAGCCTGAAGGACGACCGCTTCAGACAAACGACATTTTAAAAAACCCGGCACTGGCGCAGACGTTGAGACGTATTGCCGACGAAGGCCCTGACAGCTTTTATACCGGTTCTCTGGCCGATGACATTGCTGAGGATCTGCGGCGCGCAGGCAGCCCGCTTTCCCTAGCAGATCTGGCGTCTCACAAAGCTTCTATAAAACCGCCTCTATCCGTGCAGATCAAGGGAGCCACGCTTTACAATATGGCTCCGCCTACTCAGGGCGTGGCCTCTCTTCTCATTCTGGCATTATTTGATCAGTTAAAGGCGGAACGGCCAGAGAGTTTTGACCATATTCATGGCTTGGTGGAAGCTACAAAACAGGCGTTCAGATATCGGGATACCCACGTGGGGGATCCATCGTTTATGAGTGTAGAGGCTCAGGATTGCTTGAACGACAAAGCCGCATTGGCAAGCATGGTCGCGGCGATTGATCCGGAAAAGGCCGCACCATGGCCTTACCCATCGCAGGATGGAGATACGGTATGGATGGGAGCTATTGATAGCAACGGTGTGGCTGTCAGCATGATCCAGAGTACCTATTTTGAATTTGGATCAGGTGTTGTTCTCCCTCAGACAGGCATTGTCTGGCAAAACAGAGGAGCCAGCTTCCGCTTGGCGGAGGACGGATGGAACGCCCTTAAACCTGGACGCAAGCCATTCCATACTCTTAATCCCGCCGCTGCACGCTTTGCTGACGGACGCACAATGGTTTACGGAACCATGGGCGGAGAAGGGCAACCCCAAACGCAGGCGGCCCTGTTCAGCCGTTACGCACGGTACGGGATAGGTTTGCAGGAAGCCATAACAGCCCCCCGTTGGTTACTTGGCCGTACATGGGGCGACGAGAGTGTTACGCTCAAATACGAAGACCGGTTTGATCCTGCCGTTATTGCGCAACTTGGAGCGGCAGGACATGCCATTGAATGTGTAGCTCCCTTTACGTCCTTGATGGGGCACGCTGGCGCGTTGGTACGCCATGCAGATGGCGTGCTGGAAGGAGCAACAGATCCAAGAAGCGATGGGGTTGTCGCGGCATGGTGATCGCCGCCACAAAATTTGGCGTCCAAAATACAAAAACGCCTGAGAAAAATACCTGAGTTGCCGGGCGTCCTTGGTTTATATCAAATCCCTTCGACGAAGAACTGCTCTACCTCGGAAATAATCAGCCGGGCAGCCATGGACAACTGGCGAGAACGGTCAACACACAATGCCAATGTGATCGGAGAAAGCTTTTTGTTGCGAAGAGGCACAAAAGCCAATTGTCCTTTCTGGATTTCATCATATGCATCCAGATAGCTCAGAATACCTATTCCAACCCCTTCGCTCACAAGCGATTTGATCATCTGAATGTTGTCAGCACGGGCAATGGCCTGAATCTTCATGCCTGTCTCGGCCTCCAGAAGCTCCAATGGTCGCCAGAGCGCCAAGGGCGGAGCGGGCACAACCACGGGATATTCCGCACAGAGGCTAAAATAAGCTTCGTCCATGGCGGCTACAGGATGATCGGGAAGGGTAATAAACCCGAGAGGGATTTCCTTGTGGGCACGCACATATAATTCTCTCATATGGCCCGGATTGAACATCAGAGCAAAATCGGCATCTCCATTAACCAATATTTCTCCCATATCTCTACTGGCGCGGACATGAATATTCACCGTAATGCCGGGGTGGCTTTCCCTCAGTTTTCCCAGCACCGTTGGTATGAAACCTTTGGTAAGGGCATCTGGAATCACAATATCAGCCGAGCCTTGCCGCAATCCTTTCAGGTTATCAATCTGCGTTGTCAGGGCGGACATATCCCGCGTCCAGCGCCTGCAGGATGTCAGCAATAATTCACCGGCGGTTGTTAGCCGTAAGCCTGTGGGAAGACGCTCAAACAGAAGCGTTCCCAGCATTTTTTCTCCCTGAAGAATCTGCCGGTCTATCGCTGAAGCCGCTATATGCAACTCGTCAGACGCTTTCCGGATGGATCCATGCTGGGCCACCGCCATAAAGTACCGGAGAAAACGCGAAAAGACAGGCATAATGGATGCTCTCATTTTGCGAACAGATTAGACTGATTTAAATCATATACAAGAACGGGGTGAATATGAAATTATTCTCTCAGTTGGACAGGGCTGCGCTAATGTCAGTTCAGAGGATAGTGATGAATGTTTCTTGCCAGAAGAGTAGGACCAGAAACGCAGCGTAACGCCATGACGCTGCAAACCGCGGCTCTCTACGCACCTTCAGCGTCCCCCTCCTATTTTGCGATATTGTTCTGAAACAAGGCTCTCTGCGTTTTTGCCTTCCCTCCCTTCATTACGCCGCTTTCTCATTAATTAGGGCTTCATCATGAATCAGGTTTCGTCTTCCCTTGCCCTGCAAGATCTTACCCAACGGGTACACGCTGATCTTGCAAAAATCAGTTATGCGACCGGCAACTGGTGTCCGGAGATGGAACGTAATGGGGAAAAGGTGCTGGATGTCGCCATTATTGGTGGTGGCCAAGGGGGGCTAGCAACAGCCTTTGGCCTACGCCGACGTGGCATTCCCAACACCATGATTTTTGATAAAGCCGAGCGAGGAGGGGAGGGGCCGTGGATTACGTTTGCCCGCATGCTCACGCTGCGTACCCCAAAGCATGTAACGGGGCCAGACCTTGGTATCCCCAGTCTTACCCCGCAGTCGTGGTACGAAGCACACTATGGCGCAGCAGCATGGCAAAAACTTGATAAAATCTCGCGTCAGGACTGGCAGAACTATCTCAACTGGGTAAGAGACACGCTTGGACTGAACGTAAAAAATGACCACAAACTGGTTGATATGGGATGGGAAGATGGCTTGCTGCGGCTTGTATTTGAGCACAGCAATGGTCAAAAATCCCACCAATGGGCCCGCAAAGTTGTCCTTGCTACCGGTATTGAAGGCGGTGGCGCATGGCATGTCCCCGATTTCATCTCAAAGAAAATCTCTCCCACCCGCTATGCGCACACCTGTCAAACAATTGATTTCGCTAGCTTGCGCGGCAAACGCATAGGAGTGCTTGGGGCTGGGGCCTCGGCTTTTGACAACGCGGCGACGGCGCTGGAAAACGGCGCTGCAAGCGTTGACCTTTGCCTGCGTCGCACAAAAATACCGACGGTTAATCCGTACCGCTGGATGGAGAACGCAGGGTTCCTCAGCTACTTTGCAGACCTGCCGGATCTGACCCGTTGGCGTTTCATGCGCAAAATTTATGATCTCAATCAGCCTCCGCCGCAGGATACCTTCTGGCGCTGTCGGAAGCATGAAAATTTCGCCTTTCATACAGGCACCCCTTGGCTTTCCGTCAAGGAAAAAGGGGACGAGATTATTGTCAGCACGCCGCATGGGGAAATGACGTTTGACTTCCTGATTATCGGAACAGGTTTTGTTATTGACCTGACCCGCAGACCGGAATTGCGTCTGATTGCAGAAAAAGTGCAGCTTTGGCGCGATAAGTTTGAGGCGCCGCAGGGCGAAGAAAACACTCTTCTGGGTAGCCACCCATATCTGGGCAAACATTTTCAGTTTCTTCCCCGTGACACGACGGATCCTCTTGCCCCCATGATGGCGGCCATTCACAATTTTACATTTGCCGCCATGCCAAGCATGGGCTTATCCGGTGCATCTATCAGCGGCATGCGCTTCGGCGTGGAGCGTCTGACGCAGGCCATTGGCCGGGACCTGTTTGTGGCGGATGGAGACAAGCAGCTTCAAAGCCTTCTGGATTATAATACAGATGAGCTGATCAGTCTGGCACCCCCAACTGCTTCTGAATGAGACGCCGAAAACAGGAAGAACAATGACGACTTATCCGCGTGACATGATTGGTTACGGGCCAAATCCCCCTGACCCTCAATGGCCTGGAGGGGCTCGCATCGCCATTCAGTTCGTTGTGAATTACGAGGAAGGCGCGGAAAACAGTATTCTGCATGGAGACAAAGGCTCTGAGGCCTTTCTTTCTGAAATGGTCGGCACAAAACCGATTATCGGCGCACGCTGCATGCAGATGGAAAGCCTGTATGAATATGGCAGCCGGGCGGGGTTCTGGCGGTTATACAGACTTTTTGAAAACGCAGGTTTTCGCCCGACTGTATTTGGCGTCGCCATGGCCATGGCCCGCAATCCTGAAGCCGTTGCAGCCATGAAGCGGAGCGGATGGGAAATTGCCTCCCACGGCCTACGGTGGATCGACTATCAGGACATCCCTGAAGAAGTGGAGCGGGCGCATATCCGTGAAGCCATTGCCCTGCATACAAAAGTAACGGGAGAGCGTCCCCTAGGCTGGTATCAGGGACGGACCAGCCCAAACACGGCTCGTCTGATCGTAGAAGAAGGGGGATTTGTTTATGATGCGGATTCCTATGCAGATGATCTCCCTTATTATGATCGCCAATACGGCAAGCCTCAATTGATTGTGCCTTACACGCTTGACGTAAATGATATGAAATTTTCAGCCCTGAACGGTTTTACCGAGGGTGAACAATTTTTCCATTACATGCGTGATAATTTTGACATGCTTTACCAGGAAGGCGGTCGCATGATGTCAGTCGGTCTTCATTGTCGTCTGGCAGGCAAACCAGCGCGGGCATTAGCTGTCGCCCGTTTTCTTGAGCATATTAAAGCGCATGATAACGTTTGGGTTGCAACGCGTCTGGACATTGCACGGCACTGGCAGAAGGTCTATCCGGCATGACGCTTGATGAAGTAAATGCCCTGACTCCAGCCGCCTTTGTTGCTGAATTCAGTGGCATTTATGAGCATTCCCCTTGGATTGCAGAGAAAGCAGAAAAGAAACGTCCTTTCTCCAGTCTTTCGGCCATGGAGGCTGCTTTTGCCAGTATTCTCAAACAGGCGGACCACAGTGCAAAACATGCACTGGTTTGCGCACACCCCGAACTTGGACACCGGGCGGGCATTGATCCTGCGTTGAGTGAGGACTCTGCACAGGAGCAGGGTGGTGCAGGCTTGGACAGGTTGACGGCCGAAGAGTATGACCGTTTTCACGCCCTGAATGCCGCCTACCGGGCAAAGTTCGGCATGCCATTTGTCATCTGTGTCCGTAAGGCGGGAAAAGCACCCAAAGCGATTATTCTTGAAGAAATGAGCCGTCGGCTAAACAGCACGGCAGAAAATGAACTGACTGAAGCACTCGCGCAGATTGATGCTATCGCATCGTTACGATTACAGGATAAGGTGAAAGTATGAGTTCGCTTTCTACGCATGTGCTGGATACGGTCTCCGGCCGTCCTGCAGCCGGGGTTACGTTTCGTCTTTCTTCTGCAGACACTGTAATCTTTTCCGGAAAAACGGATCAAGATGGCCGCTGTCCGGAGTTACGGTCTCTGTCTCTGGAAAAAGGGCTCTACATACTCGAATTTGACATTGGGAACTATTTTCGCGCTCAAGGCCATCAGCTTGCTGATCCGCCTTTCCTGGATGTCGTTCCTGTTGCCTTTGGTCTGGGAGAAGAGGGGCACGCCCATGTGCCTCTGTTAGCCGCTCCTTACAGTTATTCCACCTATCGAGGGAGTTGAGCCGTGAACACTGTCAGAACGACGTCAAAAGCGGTTCATCCGGTCGATGAAATATTGCCCATCTGGCAACTTGGGGTGTACGGCTTTCAACATGTTCTGACATTTTACGCTGCCGCAGTGATTGTTCCCATTCTGGTGGCCGGTGCTCTGGGGTTGTCGCATGATACGCTGGAACACCTTATTGAAGCCGATCTTTTTACCTGCGGCATTGCCTCTCTTCTGCAGGCGGTAGGAATTGGGAATATCGGGGTACGGCTACCACTGCTGCAGGGTGTAACATTTCTAGCCGTTATGCCGATGATCGCGATTGGCACGGCTGCCGGAGGCGGTATTGTTGGACTTCAGCAGATTTTCGGCTCTGTTATTGTAGCCGGTGTTTTCTCCTATTTTCTGGCTCCCCATTTTTCCAAACTGATCCGGTTCTTTCCTCCAGTTGTGACCGGCTCCGTTATCCTGATCATCGGTCTGGCTCTTCTGCCGGTTGCCGCAAATGATATTGTGGCAGGGCGCGGCACAACCACAATGCAGGACCCTGTGCAATTACGGAACGTGGCCTACGGGTTAGGAACCTTGTTCTGTATTCTGGGTATTCAGAAATTTTTTCGCGGATTCATTGGGACCATCGCCATCCTGCTGGGGCTTGTCTGCGGAACATTAGTCGCATGGATGCTAGGAGATGCACAGTTTCAGGACGTTTCTGCCGCTCCATTGCTGACCATTGCCCGGCCTTTCTACTTCGGGCTACCCAGCTTTCACATTGTGCCTATTTTTTCCATGATCATTGTCATGATCATTTCAATGCTGGAAACAACGGGAGACGTGTTTGCAACCGGAGCCATTGTCAAAAAAAGCATTTCAGAAAAGGATATTGCCTGCGCCATTCGTGCGGATGGCGTAGCAACCGCCATAGGAGGAATTTTAAATTCTTTCCCTTACACCTGTTTTGCTGAAAATGTGGGGCTGGTCCGCCTGACACAGATCAAAAGCCGATGGGTCGTCGCAGCCGCAGCTGTGATCATGATTGTGCTGGGATGCATTCCCAAGCTGGCTGCCATTATGGCCTGTGTTCCCCTGCCTGTGTTAGGTGGCGCTGCCTTGTCCATGTTTGCCACCGTTGCGGTTGTTGGTATTCAGACCCTGACGAAAGTTGATTTTGATAATCAGAACAACATGATCATCGTTGGTACCAGTGTGGGCCTAGGCATGCTAGCAACGGCGCAACCTCATATTGCCGACAATTTTCCCCATTGGGCACAAATTGTATTTGGAAGCGGTATTACGCTGGGTTCAATGTCTGCCATGGTGCTTCACTTGATTTTCAACCATTTCATGACAGAAAAACCGCAGAAATCTGCCATAAACACACATGAGACAAGCGCAACGGTCGAGGCAGAGTTCGTTTCCTACCCCCATACAGACCATTAAGAAGAAATATCTGGAAGGGAACCTGCGCTCTCTGCTGTGGAGAGCGCGTGAAAATTCCTCGTTATCACGTCTAGAGTTGCATGTGCGGCCGCTGAAAGTTGTCGCTGTGTATTATGGATCAATGCGAAGCGAAGAGGTTTTATGTCGCTTTGAATAACTCTGACAAAACAGAGTTCGCCTGATTTCTCTTCATCAATCACATCAGCCTGTGTCAGCAGGGCAACGCCCAGCCCGCTCCTTACCAACGCCTTGATACTGACAATCCGATTACACGAAAAGGCTGGTTTGATATCAACATTCTGGGCAACCAGACCTTCTCGGATAGCCGCCCCAACTGCCAGCGTTGCATCTGGAATAATCAACCGGCTTCCCAATACATGGCTCAGTCTGGCTTCCTTCCAGGCTGCCAATGGATGATCCGGACGAACAATAAATCCAATAGGCGCTTGCAGGGTTGCAACCACGCGTACCCGACGAGAAAGCTTTTCTGAACCAAGGAGAGAAATTCCAAAATCGACTTCATTGCGGGAAACGCTATGCCAGATCGTCTTGAAATCCATAGTTTTTATGGAAAATTCCACGCGCGGATAATCCTTGCTGATCTCGGAAAGGATGTCCGGCACAAACCGATCACTAACAGCCTCGACCACTGCCATGGTCACCAATCCACCATGCAGACCTGAAAGAGCTGTAAGGCGTGTCTGAAAAGCCTCAAAATCGCGTTTTCCAGCGCGGATCGTGGCAAGCAACAGTTCTCCCGCACTTGTCAGACTCAAACCCGTGCTGTGACGATGAAACAAGGGTGTGCCCATATCCTGTTCAATAGCCAGAATCTGGCGGTTAACTGCGGATGGAGAAACGTTCAGGACAGTGGCAGCCTGTCGGATGGAACCAGCCTGCGCAACCATTTCAAAATAAATGGCAAAGCGGGACAGTGTGAAAACGCGGCCTGAGTTTCGCATAGGGGTCATGCTTATATCCTGAGAATTCTCTTCCTATGGCATGCGTCGACAAAAACGCAACGGCGCGTCGTATTCTTTCTGTTGGACGAACGTCTTGTTTTTTGTGATTCTCTTTGGAACCGCCACACATAAATGTCCCGTTTACCCGCTTGGCTTCGAGGTCAGCAGACAACGTGCATAAACGGGCCGGAATGTGGTCCTTAGGAGAAAAACTGCCATGCGTGATCATATCCAATTTTATCTGGGAGATCAGCATTACCGGCTCTCCGATGTGGCCCCGGAAACCACCGTGCTTGATTGGTTACGTGAGACACGTCATCTCACAGGAACCAAGGAAGGATGTAATGAAGGGGATTGCGGAGCTTGCACGGTGCTGGTGGTGCGGCTTGAAAACAACCAGCTTGTCTGGAAGGCCGTTAATGCGTGCATTCAGTTCCTATGGATGTTGGATGGTGCGCAGCTATTCACGGTAGAAAACCTGCGCTCACCGGATGGCAGCTTGCATCCCGTCCAACAGGCTATGGTTGACCTTCATGGGTCACAATGTGGTTTCTGCACGCCGGGATTTGTCATGTCCATGGTGGCTTACAGCAAGAAAGCAGGGGCAACGGCTAAAGATGCAGACATCAATGATGCCCTCGCTGGCAATTTGTGTCGCTGCACCGGATATGCCCCCATAGTCAAGGCCATGAAACAGGCCCTGCAACATACGCAGGACAATTTTGAACGTGAACAGGATCAGATCCGTACACGCCTGACGGCGTTACAGAATGCGGAAATGGCCGAAATCAGGACACATGCCGGTACCGTTACTCTGCCCAGAACATCCGACCAGCTTGCTGCGAGTTACAAAGCCGCACCAGATGCCACACTCGTTGCGGGAGCAACCGATGTTGGCCTGTGGGTTACCAAACGTTTACAGTCTCTTCCGCACGTTATCAGTGTTTCAGGTGTTCACGACCTGCGAAAAATAGACCATCGCCCGGAAGGTCTATGGATTGGCGCTGGCATACCCTACACAGAAGCACAGCAGGACATAGCGGCTCTTTTTCCTGATGCAGGAGAAGTTATTCGCCGCATCGGCTCTACTCAGGTTCGCAATGCAGGAACGGTGTGTGGCAATATAGGAAATGGCTCTCCCATAGGAGACGGACCACCGTTATTCATTGCCGCTGGCGCTATCCTCCATTTACGGCACGGCGAAACACGCAGGACATTACCTTTAGAAAAATATTTCCTGGCATATGGTCAACAGGACCGTAAAGAAGGGGAATTCATTGAAGGGATTCTGATCCCGTATCCTGCTCCCGCGTTGCAGTATCGAGCCTACAAAGTTTCCAAAAGGTTTGACCAGGATATTTCAGCCATATTAGGCGCATTCGCGTTAACTGTTACTCAGGCAGGACTGATAGCGGACGCACGCATTGCTTTTGGCGGGATGGCAGCAATTCCCAAACGCGCTTCTGCTACCGAAGCCGCGCTGGTAGGAAAAATGTGGGATGAACGCGCCCTCAGTGCAGCACGCGACGCCATCCAGACCGATTTTGCACCCCTTTCTGATATGCGAGGGAGTGAATGGTATCGGCGCACCGTAGCAGCCAACCTGTTAACGCGCTATTTTGCAGAAACATCGGGAATGACCCAACAGCCAGAAACCCGGCTTGCCGGGTGGAAGGAAACCGCTCATGGCTGAGGCAGTAAAGATGCAAGTCAAGCTTGCTTCCGGAGAACAGGACTCTCTGGAGAGCAGGCGTGCCACGCCCAATCCGGTAATTGTCACGGGTGGGGCTTCCACCAGCTTGAAACATGAAAGTGCAAGAATGCATGTTTCAGGTGAAGCCACCTATCTGGATGACATACCTGAACCACGAGGACTGGTTCATGTTGTGCCAGGACTGAGCACCAAAGCACATGCCCGTATTCTCTCTCTTGATCTGGATGCTGTCCGGGCTGTGCCGGGTGTCATCTGTGTGCTGACACACAAGGACATTCCCGGCCATAATCAGGTTAGCCCAGTCGGCAAGAATGATGAGCCTCTACTGGCTGACGATATGGTGTTCTACTATGGCCAGCCAATCTTCATTGTGGTGGCTGAAGATCGTCATCAGGCTCGCAAAGCGGCCCGTCTGGCCAAAATAACCTATGAAGAGCTGCCTGCTGCCCTCACGATTGCAGAGGCGCGCGAGGCCGGAAGCGCTCTGGTATGGCGGCCTCTGGAAATGAAACGAGGGGACGTTGACACGGGGCTTATAAATGCTCCCAGACGTCTGAGCGGTCGTATAACCATTGGAGGGCAGGAACATTTCTATCTGGAAGGGCAGGCTGCTCTTGCCCAGCCAGGGGAAGAGGGAGAGATGCGTGTATGGTCTTCCACGCAGCACCCTACAGAAACGCAACATATGGTGGCGCATGTTCTTGACCGTCCCAGCAACCTTGTCACCGTAGAGATCAGGCGTATGGGAGGTGGTTTCGGCGGCAAGGAAACTCAGGCCAATATCCCAGCCTGTCTGGCGGCAGTGGCCGCAAGCGCTACCGGCCGGGCTGCCAAAATGCGGCTGGACCGTGATGATGACATGATCATGACTGGCAAACGTCATGATTTTGTTGTTGAGTATGATGTCGGGTTTGATGACACGGGCCATATCCTTGCAGTGGATATGGTGCTCGCAGCCCGATGTGGCTGGTCAGCCGATTTGTCCGGTCCTGTCATTGATCGGGCGCTGTTTCACGCTGATAACGCCTATTTCTACCCTGATGTCCGTTTCAGATCTGAACCCCTGAAAACCAACACACAGTCCAACACGGCTTATCGGGGGTTTGGCGGTCCGCAGGGGATTGTTGCGGCGGAACGGGTTATTGAAGAAATCGCCTTTGCAACCGGGCTGGATCCGCTGGATGTCCGCCTCCGCAACACTTATGGCACCGGCACCCGTGACCTGACGCCCTATCACATGACAGTTGAGGACTCCATTGCCTCTGAAATCATGACACAACTGGCGGAAAACTGCGATTATCGAACTAGACGTGAGGCCTTGAGAGAAGCCAACAGACACAGTCCGTATATACGCCGAGGAATAGCGCTTACTCCGGTAAAATTCGGTATTTCCTTTACCGCAACGCATTACAATCAGGCCGGCGCACTTGTGCACATCTATACGGACGGGTCTGTACAGGTGAATCACGGCGGCACGGAAATGGGGCAGGGACTGCATACCAAGATGGTGCAGATCGCCATGCGGGAATTTGGGCTGACAGAAGACCGTGTGCGCATTACGGCCACCACCACCGGAAAAGTTCCGAACACATCTGCCACGGCAGCTTCAAGCGGTGCTGATCTGAATGGCATGGCTGTTCTTGATGCCATTTCCAAAATCAAACACCGTTTGATCAGCTTTGCCGCAGATCATTGGCAGGTATCTGAACAAGATATTCAGTTCCAGCCCGAAGGTGTTCAGATAGGAGAAACGCTGGTCTCTTTTCCGGCCCTGGTCAAGGCAGCCTATTTTGCGCGTGTCTCATTATCCTCCAACGGGTTTTACAAAACACCAAAAATTTCCTGGAATGCTGAAACAGGACGAGGGCGCCCATTCTATTATTTTGCGTATGGTGCGGCATGCGCAGAAGTCGCCATAGATCTTTTAACCGGGGAGACCCGGATTGAACGCGTGGATATCCTGCACGATGCCGGACAATCCCTTAACCCTGCCATTGATATCGGCCAGATTGAAGGTGGTTTCATACAGGGGGCCGGATGGCTGACCATGGAAGAACTCGTATGGGACAAAGCCGGAAAACTGAGCACGCATGCACCCAGCACTTATAAAATCCCAGCGTGCTCTGACAGGCCGCGTATTTTCAATGTTTCGCTTCTAGAAGCCGCACCGAACAGGGAAGCAACCATTTTCCGCTCCAAGGCTGTTGGGGAACCGCCCTTTGTGCATGGTGTTGCTGTACTACAGGCCATTTCTGATGCACTTGCGAGCCTGAAAAACTACAAAATCTGTCCCCAACTGGATACTCCAGCAACGCCTGAGTGTATTTTGCGCACGGCAGAGCGCTTGCGGGCTCTCTCTGAAGTTTAATCCGTCCATGCGCTCCTTGATCTCCATCCTGGAATGCTGGAGGCCAGAAAGTCCGCCTTTCGCATGCGTGCAACTGACAACTGTGCGCGGCTCTACGCCGCGCGAAGCAGGCGCTTTCATGCTGGTTGGGCAGGATTGGCAGAAAGGCACAATCGGGGGAGGATGCCTGGAATGGGAATGCCTGCAGAAAGCGCGTACGCTTTTGAACAGCAATCTTCCCAGTGTGACTCATGATGTCACCCTTGGGGCGGGTACAAATCAATGCTGTGGGGGGCAAGTCACTGTGGCCATCACGCGGGCTCAACCCAATATTGTTGATACCCTCAAACAACAGCTTCATAACGAGAAACAGACTTATCCAACTCTTCTCATGTTCGGAGCCGGGCATGTAGGGCGTGCGCTGGCCCACGCTCTGGCACCGTTGCCCCTGAACCTGGTCTGGGTTGATCCAAGATCGGAAGAATTTGGTGCAATCCCCCCCGGTGTGACTGCACACGTTAGCTCGCAATGGGAGCACCATCTCGCGGCACTTCCGGCCGGAGCAGGCGTTCTGGTTTTAACGCCCAGTCATTCTTTGGATGCCTTGATCGTTGCTGCCGCTTTAGAACGGGATGACCTAGCTTATATCGGGTTGATTGGTTCAAAAACCAAGAGACGTCGGTTTGAAACGGGTTTTCGCGCAATTGGGCTGACAGAAGACCAGATCAGCGCTCTTACCTGCCCCATAGGCGGGCAAACAGTGAGAGACAAGAGACCAGAAATTATTGCGGCTCTTGTTGCCTCCGAGATTGTTATAAAACTCATTCATAGAAAAAGTGGGGCTTGAGCCCCCACAAGCAGCAAATTTTTTAGAGCGCCGGTCGAGATGTTTCGGGCTGTTCTGCCATAAGGGAGACATGCGCCGCGATGATTTTCCAGCCCTGCGGGGAGAGAAACCATGTTTGCATTTGTCGGCCTATTTTGCTGGACCCTTCACGTT
Organism: Acetobacter senegalensis; assembly: GCF_001499615.1. Taxonomy (NCBI): domain Bacteria; kingdom Pseudomonadati; phylum Pseudomonadota; class Alphaproteobacteria; order Acetobacterales; family Acetobacteraceae; genus Acetobacter; species Acetobacter senegalensis. The sequence goes on from NZ_LN606600.1 coordinate 3,616,653, forward strand.
GAAATTCCAAGCTCACAACAGCGGCGTTGTCACCCAGAACAGTAACAACCCTGCGCAGCATTTTGCGGGGCGGTGAGCCGCCTTTTCTCGCTCGACGAAACGCGGCGATCTCTTCTGTGCCATAGAGATTTTCACCCACGCCATACCGGACGGTTTCTGGCCCATCAAAGAAGAACGCATCCAATGCCGTTACGTCGTTATTAGCCAGCGCTCTTTCATAAGCATCTGACAACGCGGTAATTTCTGTTTCCAATATGGCAGAAGGCATCGGCTAAAAACTCTTTCTAAGCATGATCTGGTGGGCAACATTCATATCACACTCTTCATGCCATCCAGACAGGTGGGACGAAAACAAAAATCCTTGAGATAAGCAAAAAAGGCTCACTCAAGGATTTTTGGCATATGTCTCTGTTTCAAAGAAGACCATACTTCTTTGAAACAGATATCTTTTAGAAAGATGTGGAAATTGTTCCTGTCATGGAAAAACGGGGTTCCACCATGAAGGAGTTCCCATAACCAGTATAAGCAGGGGAGCTTCCGCTATAGACAGTGCTGGAATCCTTGGCGCTATAAACAGCACCCATGGCCCCAGTACGCACTATAGAGCCTGTAAGATTAGTAAAATTCAACTTGAACGTGGGAGACTTGAGAAAGCTGAAGGGCTGGAAATGATAACCGAGCGACAGAGAGTTGGTGACATACCCTGGAATACGCTGATCATTCGCAACGCTGACAGATTGCGGCCCTGTATAATGAACAGAACCATTAGCAAAAAAACCTTTATACGTATATGTTAAACCGAAGTTTGCGATGATACGCGGGGCCATGACAGCCTGAGTGCCTTTGGAATGAAGCATGATCTGCTGATAAGGGTCGAAAACGTTACTGTCCTGCGTCGCATGCAAATATTCAATGGACGCATAGGGACTGAAACCATGAATTGATTTCCCAGCAATCATGAAATCAAAGCCACGCATGGTTTGATTGCCAATGGAAAACGGGCGGAAGCTGTTCATGCCCAGATACTGATCAACAATACGATTGGTAACGTTATAATTGAAGAAAGACATATCCAGCATCAGATACTTGTTATGATATCTGTATCCAAGTTCCTCTTTGATGGAATACTGATTTTTAGGAATAGGCATACTGGTATAGAGCCAGCCCAAGTCATTTGTGCTTGGCTGACGATAATCCCCTTCAGCGTTGATATAAATCTGATTCTGATTATCGATATTATAGCTTATGGAAAGCTGGGGGAGGGGAGCCGTGCGGTTGTTTCCCTGATACCCGTAATAATCTTTGTTCCATGTATTTGCCATCACAAACTTGAAACCGGCATTGATAACAAGTTTATCATACAGGTAACGGGCCGTATCCTGAATGAAGAGAGAATGAATTTCGTAACCAGCTTTCTGTCTATCCCCTTTGGAAATAAGATAATTGGCATTGTTGGGCCCAGGAGCAGCGCCATTATCCATAACAAATCCGCTTGGATAGTTGCGGTCTGTTACATTGTTCTCATACCAGTAACCAAGTGAAATATGGTTATGCCGATCAATGTCATACCCCAGTTTGGCCGTTGCCCCAACCTGCCTTGCCCCGTGTTCATCAAAATAGGATGTCATGTTGCGTTGCGCACCTGATGCATCCGTACCAACGCCGCCGGGAGAGGCATCCCAACCTGGAGGGATCGAAGAACCGTCAATTGATGTGCGTGGCCCGTGATTTCTGGCTTTTGGCGATTTGATTGACGGTTTTTGCGATGGCATCCGGTCTGCGTTTTGAGCAGATTGGGCGCTGTTATCCGCTTGATAGCTACGCTGTGGTGCTGATCCGCTGCAGGAAGAGGAAGCGGCGCATGTTGTAGACGATATTGGCCAGGCCGATCCTCATGGTGGCTCGACTGATACCGACAGTCCGGACAAACAGCCCCGTCTGTGACTTCTGATCGGCAAAGACATGCTCGACACGCGAGCGGATGACCGACTTTCCAGCATTTGATTTCTGGATATGCCGGGGCATAGGCTTGAGATGCGGCTTTTTGCGATGAACCTTGGAAACAAATCCCTGCTTTTCCATGAAGTCTTCGTTGGCTTTTGAGCGATAGGCCGTGTCAGCCCAGACACTTGAGGCCGTATTGGTTTTATCCAGCAGCCCCTCTCTCAATCTCGCGCCATCACTGGCGGCGGCATGCGTTGTTTTCCATTTCCGGATGAACCGGTATTTCCGATCGATGGAAACATGCGATTTATAGCCAAAGAACGGGATGGCGAGATCACTGGATGGCATGGTTCCATCATCCTGCAGCTTCGCTTTGGTGAACTTTAGCGTCCAGCGCGCATGACGATCCTTGTGCGACAGCTTTGACGGCTTGTCCTGCCAGTCTTCAGGAATACGTCCTTCCCGAAGATCGGCTTTCTCTGCGTTGGTGTTCCGCTGCTTTGGAGCCGCTACCAGTGTGGCATCCAGGATCTGGCCGGACATCGGCAAATACCCGGCGTTGCGCAGGGTCGCATCAAAGCGGTTGAACAGCCCATCGATCGCACCCGCCTGGGTCAGACGCTCGCGAAACAGCCAGACCGTTTTGGCATCCGGCACCCGATCTGAAAGTCCCAGCCCAAGGAAACGCATAAAGGAGAGGCGATCGTTGATCAGATATTCCGTCCGCTCATCAGACAAATTGTTGAGCGTCTGGATCACCAGAATTTTGAACATCAGCACCGGATCAAATGGCGGTCGTCCGCCTTTGCTTCCGTCAGAATACGCCAGAACCTTCTCCAGGTCAGGGCGGAAGACTTCAAAATCCACAGTCCGGGAAAATGCTTCGAGCTGATCACCAAGCCCGCTCAGCCGGGCAAGCCGCTCTTCAACGTCAAAAAATCCCGCCTGCTTCATGATCCATACTCCAATCAACGCAAGGAAAATGGAATCACAGAGCAGACCTCAATACCAGAGGGTTTTTCGAACCCTCCACCTTGCCCGAAACTGAAATACGGTTGCAGATCAAATGTAAATTTTTTGGGTAAAACGACATGAATAGGGGCGGTCAGGAACACCTGATTCCAATGATCGTTATTGTTTTTCCAATAATTGACATTGCGAGAATCAGAAGAGCGACCCCAGCCAATGCCGTTATGCTTGTAATTCAGGAATTGCTGCTCTGTCGGGTAGTTATCGATCACAAAGTCTTCTGAATTCCAGGACAGAAAAAGGTGTGCATTGGAACCGTTATCCCAATCCTTTCTTACACCGAAATCAATATGCTTACGCTGGTTGATACCTGCACCCATCCAGCTACGCGCATGTGTATTGGAAAAAGAGAAAAAGCTTTTTACGCCGCTATTGCCGATTTCACCCGACTCAAGACGAAGGAATTCCCGGGAAAGATTATTGGTCCCATAAGAAAAATCCATCATCCCGCCGAACTTGTTGGAGGGCAGATGAGTCCGAGAGTTCATGACGCCGCCAGCGGCTGACATCACCGGAAGATCACGTGCGGCACTCCCCGGTGCAACACTGACTTCTTCAAGATTTTCAGAATCAATGTCTTCTGTCATGTATTTGGCCGCCGCCGCCGGTGCGCCGTCCACCATGAGCGCCATATCCAGATCTGTCAGGCCACGAGACTGGATCTGCCCGCCTTCCATACCAGAACTATCAGGGGCCATAATATTCAGACTGGGAAGGTTCTTGACCAGATCAAGCGCAGTAGACGTGGGGCTACGCATATTGATGTAGGCTTTTGTAACAGTCTGCACCGCATGAGGCGCCGTTTCCAAGCGCATCATTCCGCCGCCGCCGTTCAGGGCCTGACGATGCGAACCAACCAGAATATCTTCCTCTCCTTTTGCCTGTAGCGGGTTAGAATTTTTTTTGACAGAAGCCACTTTGGACGAACGCGTGGAAGTAACCTTTTTTGCGCTGCTATGCGTCGCGGCGTGACTGGTAGAGATGGGCGCTGCCAGACCTATGGAGGTAGCACTGCACCACGTAACCGCACTGGCCAGGCCTGAGAGAAACATCAGCCGTTTCCGCCGAGACAGAGATGCAAACAAACGAAAAGTTTGAGAAGAATTGGTCAGCATACTCTGCCTTCCTGTCATGACATACATACACAAAAAGAGAATAAAAAGGGGCCCAGATCAGTCGCTGTTCTAAGAACAACCGTAAACGATGCTTTCTCGTTATATATGGAAAACAGCATGTTCGCACAAAAGGAAAAAAAGCATTTTTGCGTTGCTTTTATTAGAATGAAGCCCTTTCACTCGAATTTCGAGTAGACAGAAATGCAACATAACAATGAGATGATCGTATGACTCTCGCCTTCAGCAATCACCACTGAGATACCAAAAGTTTCTTGGAGGAAATAACCTGTCGCAGAGAGGGAAGAGCAAGGAAACTTGCTAATTAGCCGGGCGTTGAAATTTTAGGCGCAGAAGATTCCTTTTTTTTTACTGATTCAAGAACGTCTTTCTGCGCAGGGTGAGTTCTTTTCAAGAGGCTGGGCGGACTGTCGCACGAAACCCCTTAACACTAAAGAGTTGCACGACGGAAAGCTCTCCACAAACGCGAGGCGATACGCATGAAACTCTCTGAACAGATTACCTCTGCCGCAACACAGGTGGGGGATTTCCTGACATTTGCAACTCAGGATGAGTCCGGCTTGCTGTCAGTAATCAATGATATTCTTGGTCCAGTGCCCCAACCGGATCATCCCAGTAAACTGGAGGAACGAGCTGAAGCTGCGGGAATGATTGATGTGATCCGTTACTGGCAAACAACGGACAAAGCCCGAAGCGCTACGCCGGAAGAAATTCAGAGATTTTTTACAAAATCTGAACTGGATTCCATTTCCGAGCAAACTGGGCTTTCAGAGGAAGCGACCATGAGTATGATGTGCGAACTTCTGCCCCGTTGTATCCGGCGGCGGGCGTTGCATATGTCTTTTACACGGTCCAATCCTACACCCACAGAGTAAAGCCAAACAGAAAGAGGAGGTGTTTTATCAACACCTCCTCTTTCCTCTGCTCTCCAGAATGAATGGACTATATCACCTCATTCCATATCCTGATGATGCGCTGCTGAAGAAACGAGAAGCTTCGTCATTTCACGAATGACTGTATGAACAGCATAAGGTTTTCTTATAACCGGCACATTGTTGAATTCGGCAGGAATCATTGAACCATCCGCATATCCGGTAGCGAACAGGAATGGAACATGCCGATCACGGAGAGCATTGGCGATTTTAACTGATGTTTCATCGCCCAGGTTCAGATCAAGAAGAGCAATATCCGGCATATCCTTCTTCAAGGCTTGTTGCCCTTCATAAACCGATGACACTGTCCTTACATTCTTTACGCCATGCTCCATCAAGGCATGCTCAATGTCCATTGCAATCAGAAGTTGATCTTCCACGATCAGAACTGACGCCATCCGTAGAGCATCATCAGTCGATCTGGTTTCTGACGGGATGACGACGTCTGACATAATATTATTCTCCTGCATGACACACACAGCATGGCGCTTAGGTAACTCAAAACGGATGAACAGCCCTTCGGTTCGCAAATCACATATCGCTTTGCCATTCAATTCATGCGGAATGGCACGTTCAATCAGAACGGAGCCAAATCCTTTTTCGTCCGATTGCGTGACCGGCGGGCCACCAGTTTCCTTCCATGTCAGCACCCAGGTCTGTTCTCTCTCGTCAAAGTGCCAGTCCACTTCCAGACGTCCCTCCCGACAGGAGAGCGAACCGTATTTTGCTGCATTTGTTGCCAGTTCATGGATAACGAGCGCAATAACGGACAACGCTCGCCCCGTTAGCCAGATCTCGGGGCCGTGCAGGGTAATCGTGCTTGCTTCCAGACGATAAGGCTCCAGTTCTGCTTCAAGCAGTTGCCGAAGTAGGCCACCTCCATCCGCCCGCACCACCTGATCATGTGCACGGGCAAGTGCGCCGATACGGGCCTTCAAGATAGAGAAGTGATCCTTCATGGTCCGGCCTTGGGGAACTGGGCGGCTCATAAGGGATTGTACAACGGCCAGAATATTCTTGACGCGATGACTCAACTCTTCATTCAACATTCTCTGGCGAATATCTGCCTCGGAACGCTCCTGAAGCTGTTGCTGATGATAAGCTCCCATTACCTCTATCAACGCGGAACGGAGGAGAATGGCGGCCTCTTCATCATCCGTAGTCCACGGATAACAATGATCCCGAACCTGTTCTTTCCAGATAGCAAAACTGGAGCGTGGCGTAAGACGTGGCCCATTAGGTCCGGTCTTGTAGGTCTTGTTGGGGTCTCCTCCCCAATTAAGCGTCTGGACAATTTCCTTCCGAAAAAGAAAAAGATAATCTTCTGGCTGTGCGGAAATTGGAATAACCATAACGCCCGCCACATTTGGAAGCAGGCATTTTGCCCACTCAAAAGCTCCTGAAAAATGGGCTGTATGCCAGATGTGCGCTCCTACTACCGGAGAAATGGTTTCAACAAGTTTCTGTGCCACCTGAGATGAGGTTGGAGCCTCTTTGTAAGCTGTCCATTGCCCGCCAATCCACAGCCCAAGGCCGTCGCAGGGGACAAGCGGCTGAAGATCAGCAATCCGAGACCGCAAATAGGACGGCATGTCCGTCATGGAGACAGCGTCTCTGAGGAAATTGTCGATTAAAGCATGTGTTCTTTGCGTAATAAGAAGACGGTTCGTTCTTAAAATTACAACGATACGGAGAGCAACAAACTCTCCAAACATTTTGGCAACAGCGCGCTCAGCCAGTGTAAGACGGCGAGGGGAATAATTGTGGCATGCAATCATCCCCCATAAGGCGCCATCCACGATCAAAGAAATAGACATGGACGCCCCCACGCCCATGTTGGCCAGATACTCGCAATGAATGGGAGAGACGCTCCGAAGCTGTGCGAAAGACATGTCCAAAGGCACGCTACCCGGCAATTCCAGCAACGGTACAGGCGTATAGTTCACGTCTCCAATAGTTCGTATCAGGGCTCGGCGGTAGAGATCGCGTGCCTGAGCAGGAATATCGCTGCTTGGAAAATGCTGACCCAGAAAGCTTTCCAACAAGGGAGACCGAGCTTCTGCAATCACCTTTCCGGACCAATCCGGGTCAAACCGGTAGATCATGATCCGGTCATACCGCAGCATGCCTCGCAGTAGACGCACAACGGTATCGCACAGTTGCTGCTGATCTGAGAGATTACGTATCCGATCGAGCATCAGCCGGAGCTGCCCTATGGATAAACGGCTGATATCAGACGCACCCGTAGCCTCGCATTCAACGACAACCTCAGGCCCCACAATATGGATAGACAGCCGGGGTTATCTCAACATCAAAGAGATAAGCCGGGCGCTTGAGGGAAAGGCTATTGGTGAGGGCGTTACGGATTTCATGCACGGCTTCGCGCCCGAGGAGCTCGGACAACATGTCTCCGGGACGCATGTGCTCAAGGCCCAGCATGCCTGCCGCATTTGCGGAAACGCGACGCAGCATGAAAGTATCTCTATCACAACTGAAAAGGCAGCCATGAGGTTGAATACTGCCGGGGATATGAATGGGCTCTTTATCGCAACTGGTCAGATCTGCTTTGCCGAATTCAACCATGTAAGAGGCCTTGCTGAGCATCCACCTTTTTCACGGCGTCCAAGGCAGAGCAAAAAAGGTTCCTTGCGCTATCGACAGCTTGCTCCTTGTCAAAGGCTGGCGTTTTATCCAGAAGAGACAAGAAAACTTTCCAGTTATCCAACGAACCAGATTGAACAAAAAGATGGCGGGCACCAAATTCTTCACCTAGACCAAGTAAGGATGCCTGTTTTACCAGTATTTGCGCCCCCAATGAGGCACCTTCCACAACATAAACCATTCCCATCAAGGCAGAAATTGTCGCGGGAAGGGCGACCGATGAAAAAACATCGGGAGAAATTGCCATATCCCGAGCGTCTTGATTAAGAACAGGCAGAAGAGTTGTGGGATGCCAGCCTTCAAAAAAATCTGGCCAGGAAATATGCTGAAAACAGGATTCTACACCTCCCCTTAACGCCAGAATACTGACAAGATACCGCTTGTAAGCAGCAAGAGATGTCAATGGCCCTATTGCTGCATCAAGCTGCTGATGGATGGTCCATGTACCATCTCGTAAAACAAACCGCCGGGAAGTCGAATTCATAGAAAATAGAGCCGTTTTTTCTGGGTCAAAGTGCCTGAAGAAACATGGATTCAAATTCAGACATCAAAAACAACCCCATTCAAACCCAAGTAACATTCCGGCACTATGTCACTTGCCTGAACATGGATCAACAGCATGACAGATCAGGGAAAACAGAATACTTAATAAAATATTTATTACTCTTGCAGTTCACCAGACAAAAGAAGAGCCGTATGGATAAGCGCAAGATGAGAAAATCCTTGTGGGAAATTACCTAACTGCACTTTTTGGTGTGCATCATACTCTTCGGCCAAAAGGCCCACATCATTTCTCAGGGCCAGTAATCTTTCAAACAACGCGTTGGCCGCTTCTTTTCGACCATCCAAGGCGTACACGTCGGCAAGCCAGAACGAACACGCCAGAAAAGCGCCTTCTTCCGAATTGAGCCCGTCAACATTGTCTTCTGTTTCATACCGCCTGATCAGGCCGCCGCTAAGAAGCTTTTTCTCAATAACCTTAATTGTGCTTTGAATTCGCGGGTCAGAAATGGGAAGAAAACCGACAAGAGGAAGTATTAAAAGAGAAGCATCCACTCCATCACTTCCATAATACTGAACAAAGCTGCCAATTCCGACATTAAATCCATAACTGCATATATCGTTATGTAAGGCTTCTCTTATCTCCTGCCATCTTTCATATGGGCCTGAAAGATTGTAGCGCACCATATCTTTTAATGCACAATCAAACGCCAACCATGCCATTACTTTGGAATGGACAAACTGGCGGGTTCCCCCGCGCACCTCCCATATTCCGTGATCAGGATCTCTCCATTTTAATTCCAACCGATTGAGAAGATTTGTCTGAAGCGCCCATGACGAGTGAGAACGAGACAACCCAGCGTTCCGCCCGAGTTGGGCGACGTGCGCCATGACCCCGTAAATATCAAGCTGAATCTGATCAGATGCAGCGTTCCCAATTCTCACGGGTTTGGCGTTATGATAACCGGGAAGGTTTTCCACACTCCATTCCCGCAACATACGCTCGCCACTGACCCCATACATAATCTGGGTTTGCGCGGCATCTCCCGCAATGCTGCGATGAAGCCAGTCATTCCACGCCTGAGCCTCTTCATGGTACCCACACGAAATGAGGGCAGAAAGCGTCAGGGCCGCATCCCGTAACCAGCAATAACGGTAATCCCAGTTTCTGATTCCTCCCAGATCTTCTGGCAGGGACGTGGTGGGCGCAGCAACAATCCCTCCGGTAGGAGAGTAGGTAAGGGCCTTCAATACAATCAGGGAACGCATTACGGCTTCGCGCCAAGGACCATGATAGGTACATTGGGCTGACCATGCTTCCCACCACTCTTGTGTTTCGTTCAGCAGGGCATCGACATCGAGACGATCAGGAACAGGCAAATGAGAGGCGGCATGCTGAAGAACAAATGTTTCTTCCTCCTGTTCTGCTATTTCAAAATAAGCGACCGTATTTAATTCTTCTGACTGTAAAGGAATAGAAGATCGAATAATAACCTGATCCGGCCCGGCAATGGCACGAATACCTTCTTCGTCATGCAAGCGAGTGACCCATGGAACGGTAAAGCCGTAGTCAAATCTCAAGCGAAGGAAAAAGCGCATCCTGACACGCCCCCTCACACCCTTTACGCGACGGATAATGGAGGTGTGCCCATCAAGTTTAGGCATATAATCTGTCACAACAACCTCTCCACTTCCCGTGGTCAGTCGCGTTTCAAGAATAAGCGTGTCTCCACAGTACTGACGTGAAGTAGAGATAAGAGCTTCCTCTGGTTCCAGCTTCCAGCATCCGTGATCTATAGTTCCCAACAATGCACTCAAACAGGCTGCGCTATCAAAACGAGGAACACATAACCAGTCTATTGAACAATCCTTGCCAATAAGAGCTGCGGTTCGACAATTGCCAATCAAGGCGTAATCCGCGATGGGGAGGGGAAGAGAACGGAAAGAAGAGTTTAGCAACTGGCGCATGCTGTCTCCTTTGTATCGGTAATAAGCTTATTTCCTGAAACGAAAGCGAAACAGGCGATGTTCCCCAAGAACCCTTATTTTTATATTTAAATTCGGCAAAAATCAGAAATTTGGCTTTTCGCGATCTTTTTAATGGCGACACTCAGCCTTAACATCACATTCCCGTGATTGATGCACTCTCTACGCCATTGGCACGTTAGGCGATAATACGGAAACCCATGTCCCGATAACCGGGAAAGGTTATGCTATGCAGCAGCTTTTTCAAAAAAAAATTGAACTTGATGTTTTGTCTGTTGCATCAGAATTTTTTCCTCTGGTGAAAACGGGAGGCCTGGGTGATGTAACGGGCGCTCTGCCTGCCGCACTCGCCCCTCAAGGCGTGCGTGTCAGAACAGTTTTGCCTGGCTATCCATCCGTTATGAACGCTCTGAAATGGGCCCATTATGAACAAGAAAAAATAGAAATACAGGAATTAGGCCATACTGTTCATATTATTCAGGCGTCCATCGAGCATAATTATTTCTTCATAATTGATTGCCCTGAGCTTTATTTGAGATCTGGTAGTCCCTATACTGCAGGAAACGGAAAATCCTGGGATGATAACGGCCTGAGGTTTGCTTTACTCTCTCGGGTTGCTGCTCGTCTGGCTTGTGGATTGGTCGCTGATTATCAGCCAGATCTTGTATTGGCTCATGATTGGCCTGCAGGCTTAACTGCGGCTTATCTGCATTTTACGCCAGGAATGACGCCTCCGGTTGTGCAAACCATTCATAATATTGCCTTTCAAGGGCGTTTTGGCGCTGACCAACTCTCTTCTTTTGAACTGCCTGTTGAAGGATTTTCACAAAACGGGTTTGAATTTCATGGTGATATTGGTTTTTTAAAAGCAGGTTTGTATTATGCACGCTGGCTGATTGCAGTCTCCCCAAATTACGCAGAAGAAATCCAAACAGCGGAATTTGGCATGGGGCTTGAAGGACTGCTTCATAGCCGAAGCGCCAATCTCAGCGGTATTCTCAATGGCGTGGATACGGATGTCTGGAACCCGGAAACTGATCCGGATATCCATTTCCCTTATAAACCTGGAAACGTATGGACACGTAGATCAAATAAAGCTGCATTTCAGGCCGAGTTTGGCCTGGCACAAAATCCAGATGCACTCCTTATTGGCGTTGTCAGCCGGCTGACCGATCAGAAGGGAATAGATCTCCTCGCTGAAGCTATGCCTGTTCTGATGAGGCAAAATTACGCCCTGCAATGCGTGGTTGTGGGAGGAGGGGAGCTTCATATCGAAAGACAGCTCGGTCATCTTGCCCGCCGTTTTCCGGGCCGTTTTGCTTGCACGTTACGATACAGTGAAAGTTTGGGTCACCGAGCCCAAGCGTCGGCTGACGTCATTTTTGTTCCTTCGCGTTTTGAACCGTGCGGTCTTACCCAACTCTATGCCATGCGCTATGGCGCTGTGCCTGTTGTTTCAAAGGTAGGGGGACTGGCAGACACTATTATTGATGCAAATGCCGCCGCACTTTCGGCTGGTTGCGCAACCGGCTTTGTTTTCTCCCCCAACGATGCCACGGCCATTATCAATGTGATGCAGCGTGTTTATAAAGTCTTCTGCGATAAAGCTTTGTGGACACTCCTTCAAAGAAACGGTGCCCAACAGGATGTATCGTGGCAAAGGCCCGCAGCCTTGTACGGTGCCTTGTTCAAAAGGCTTGTTCCTTCGCATCACAGCAACCAGGCAGATGTTCTGGCCTTCAATGCTAAAGCCGCAACGGGCAAACGGAGTATCGCGCGGCGTCCTCCTCTTGCCGGTTCAGAACGTTCGGTATCATGACTATGGCCGACCGAGACGCTCCTGCTACGCTACCGAACATAACACAGGAACAACTGTCCTCCCTGCTTAACGGCACCTGTGGTGACCCGTTTTCTTTGCTGGGAAGGCATAAATCAGGAAGGTCTGACGTCATCCGCGTGTTCATGCCGGACGCACGAGAGGTAAGACTGGTCCGCTGGACGCGCACAGGTGTCCAGCGTGAACAAGCCATGAAATGCGTTGCTCAGGCGGGGCTTTATGAAGCACGCATTCCTACTGGCGCACCTTATAAATTACGGATTGGGTGGGCTGACGGGTGGGAGGAGGGAGCAGACCCATATTCATTTCCTCCTTTGTTAAGCCATCATGATTTGCATCTCTTTGCGGAAGGGAAACACCGTGAATTGGCTCACATGATGGGCGCACAAACCATGACCATTGACGGCGTGGCCGGTGTTCGATTTGCTGTGTGGGCTCCCAATGCGAAAAGTGTGTCGGTTGTCGGAGACTTCAATCTCTGGAATGCCCGCCGGCACCCTATGAGGCTGCGGCATGACGGTGGCATTTGGGAATTATTTATTCCCAACGTGATGTCCGGTTCGCGTTACAAATACGATATAACTGGCCCTGATGGCGCACGTCTGCCATTGCATGCAGACCCTTTTGCATTGGCATCCGAAATTCCACCAGCCACCGCATCTGTTGTTGCCTCTCCTTTAGATTTTGAATGGCATGATGAAGAATGGATGGCTCGCCGCTCTTCATTCCACGCAGAAAATGCTCCTCTCTCAATTTATGAATGCCATGTCGGCTCATGGCGACGCCCTGATAAAGATGGCACGCGTATTCTGACATGGGATGAACTTAAAGAAACTCTTATCCCCTACGTTGTTGACCTAGGATTTACGCATATTGAGCTTATGCCCATCATGGCTCATCCTTTTGATGGCTCATGGGGTTACCAACCATTGGGACTGTTCGCTCCCATGCCGCGACAAGGTAACCCGCAGCAGTTGGCCTCTTTCATAGACGCATGTCACCAGGCCGGTTTGGGGGTCATTCTGGACTGGGTTCCGGCGCATTTTCCCAATGACCTTCACGGCATGGCGCGTTTTGATGGCACATGCCTATTTGAACACCAGGACCCACGAGAGGGTCTGCATCCCGATTGGCATACCCTTATTTATAATGTGGGAAGAAACGAAGTCCGAGGTTTTCTTATTGCCAGTGCCTTGATGTGGCTTACTCAATATCATGTTGATGGGCTGCGTGTAGATGCCGTGGCATCCATGCTGTACCGGGACTACAGTCGCCCCCATAATGGCTGGCTGCCAAATTATTATGGCGGGCGGGAAAATCTTGAATCTGTGGAATTCCTGCGGGAACTGAACCACGCAGTCGCTGAATACGCGCCTACTGCGTTGATGATTGCGGAAGAATCAACCGCCTGGCCAGGTGTCACGCGCAGCGTAGACAGCGGTGGCCTTGGGTTTACTTACAAATGGAACATGGGGTGGATGCACGACACTTTGTCCTACATCAGCCGTGACCCTCTCTGGCGCCGCTATCACCATGACAACATTCTTTTCGGTTTGCACTACGCTTTTTCCGAAAAATTTGTCCTTCCCCTTTCTCACGATGAAGTTGTGCATGGGAAAGGATCTCTTCTTTCTCGCATGCCAGGAGAAGGCGGCACGCGCTACGCAGGATTACGCGCATATCTCGCTTTCATGTGGGGCCATCCTGGAAAAAAACTCCTATTCATGGGGGCTGAGCTTGCCCAATGGGAAGAGTGGGATCCTCACGGGGAACTTGCCTGGAACATGCTTGATACCCCGTGGGGGCGGGGAATGCATGCGCTGGTCAGAGACCTGAACCGGCTGCACCGCACGGAGCCTACTCTTCACCAACGCGATACTCATTCTGATGGATTTGCGTGGATCATTGGCAATGACACAGAAAACAGCGTGTTCGCGTGGCTTCGATATGGAGATGACGGAAAACCGGTTCTGGTTGTGTGTAACATGACCCCCGTACCGCGCATCGATTATCGGATAGGTGTTCCTCTTCCCGGCTGGTGGGCAGAAAGATTGAACACAGACGCAGACGATTATGGGGGAGGGGGGACGGGCAACGCTGGCGGGCGCAGCACGGAGCAGATTGTGTCCCACGGTTATGAGCAATCGTGTGTTTTGTATCTCCCCCCTTTGAGTGTCTTGTATCTACAACATGAAGGAGGAGCCGGATGACATCATGGAGTGATGCCCTTCTGCCTGGACGACCTTATCCCTTGGGTGCCACGTGGGATGGAAACGGCGTTAATTTTGCTGTGTTTTCCGGCCACGCCCAACGTATTGAACTATGCATATTTGATTCCTCCTCCCGCAAGGAATCTCACCGTTATAAATTACCAGAATACACAGATGAAATCTGGCATGGGTATCTTCCCGGTGCGCGTCCCGGCACCCTATATGGTTTCCGCGCTTTTGGTAATTACGAGCCAATGCAAGGGCACCGCTTCAACCCCCACAAGCTTCTCCTTGATCCTTACGCACGAGGAATGGCAGGTCGCCTGACATGGACTGATGCCCTGTTCGGTTATCGCATTAACGCCGCACGAGCAGATTTAACTCAGGACAGAAGAGACAGTGCTCCTTATATGCCACGCAGCGTTGTCTGCCATCACGCTTTTGACTGGGGAGACGACAAACGCCCTCATGTGCCATGGGAAGACACCGTCATTATGGAAGCACATCCGCGCGGCCTTTCCATGCTACGTTCGGATATCCCATTCTCTAAACGGGGAACATTTGCAGCCCTATGTGAAAACTGGTTTGTGTCCTACCTTAAAAATCTGGGTATCACGACACTGGAACTGATGCCAGTTCAGGCTTTTTTGACGGATCGATATCTGCAAGACAAGGGCCTAGTAAACTACTGGGGCTACAACACTCTATCTTTTTTTGTGCCTCATACAGGCTACATTACCTCAGGCTCTCCCTCAGATCTCTGCACGCTGGTCCGAATTTTACATGCTGCGGGCATCGAAGTCATAATGGATGTGGTGTACAATCACACTGCGGAAGGGAACGAACTCGGCCCAACACTCTGTTATCGCGGCCTGGACAACGCCAGTTATTATCGTCTGGCACCGGACAATCTACGCTGCTGTATCAATGATACAGGATGTGGAAACACGCTTAATCTTTCTCATCCCCGTGTTTTGCAAATGGTCATAGACTCACTGCGCTACTGGGCTGAGGTATTTCACATTGACGGTTTTCGCTTTGATTTATGCACCACATTAGGCCGTGAAGAGTATGGCTTTGATCCACGGAGTGGTTTTTTTGATATTTTAAGGCAAGACCCTCTTCTGTCTTCTCTTAAACTGATTGCAGAACCTTGGGATCCGGGACCGGGAGGATACCAGATTGGCAACCATCCACCGGGTTTTGTGGAATGGAACGACAGTTATAGAGACACAAGCCGACGCTTCTGGAGAGGGGACGAAGGACAAAGAGGCCTACTTGCCGCCCGCCTGACCGGATCAGGCGACATTTTTGAACGCAAAGGCAGGCGCCCATGGAGTTCTGTGAATTTTTTGACAGCGCATGATGGTTTCACCCTCATGGATGTTGTCAGTTTCAATGAACGCCATAATGAGGCAAATGAAGAAAACAATCAGGACGGACATGGTGAGAACTATAGCACCAACTGGGGAGAGGAAGGGAAAAGCGAAGACCCGGGCATCCTTCATGTTCGCGATACAGTGCGCCGCGCCATGTTTGCAACTCTGCTTTTGTCACAAGGCACTCCCATGCTCCTGGCGGGCGACGAGTTTGGACAAACCCAGAATGGCAATAATAATGCCTATTGCCAGGACAGTATTTTAAGCTGGCTGAACTGGTCCCTTCTGGACATACCGTCAGAACTGGAAATGGCTAAATTTGTCAAACGCCTCCTGATGGCCAGACAAAATCATTTTTCCATAAAATACGGACGATATCTGCACGGTCATACCGAAATTAGCCCCGGAATTACTGACATCGGCTGGTTTTCTGCAGACGGAACGCCAATGAGCGTGGAAGAATGGGAACGGCCGGAAGGGCGGACCCTTGCCTTAAGGCGAGCGGCGTCCAGGCAGGGTAAGAAAGATATTACCCTTCTTCTATTAAACGCCAATGCCGATCCCCAACTTTTCACTCTTCCTCAACCGTTTGGCGAATGGCGCTTTATTCTGGAAAGTGCGCATCCTGAGAAGGAGGAAACTTTGTTTTTTTCCTCTCTCTCAGAGCTTCAGGTGAGTGGTCGGAGCTTGGCCATGCTGGCCTATCGGCCTTCGTCCACCACGACAGAAGTGGGAGAGGTATCATGAGCCCCACTGTCAGCTTCTTGCCAAAATGGGGAGCCTGGTATCAGGCAGATGGAACAACACGTTTCCGCATATGGGCTCCTCACTATGAGCAGATTTCTGTGGTTTTGGAGGATGGTTCAGAAATGGCCATGTCCAAGAATGAGGAGGGTTGGCATGAAACCTGTTTTTCATGCCAGCCCGGCGTGCGCTATTCCTATAAACTGTCTCCCGACACGCTCATTCCAGACCCGGCCTCTCAGTTCCAGCCAGACGATGTGCACGGGAAGAGCGCAATTGTTGATCAGCACGCCTATCAATGGCGCACCCCTCAGTGGCTTGGACGCCCATGGGAAGAAACCGTTATCTATGAACTCCATGTGGGGACCTGTGGCGGGTATTCTGCTATCATCAAACAGCTAGATACGCTCTCTGACCTAGGGATAACCGCCATCGAACTGATGCCGCTCTCTGAGTTTCCAGGCAGCAGAAACTGGGGATATGATGGCGTTTTTCCGTATGCTCCGGAATCAAGTTACGGTTCACCAAATGATCTGAAAGCCCTGATTGATGCTGCGCATGAGCGGCATATCATGGTATTCTTGGATGTCGTGTATAATCATTTTGGACCTGAAGGGAATGTTCTTTCTCAATACATTCCCGAGTTTTTTTCTTCTGTTCGACAAACGGCGTGGGGGCAGGCCATAAATTTTACGCTTCCTGCCGTGCAGGATTTTTTCCTTGATAATGCACTATATTGGCTTAACATCTATCATATTGATGGATTGAGGTTGGATGCAGTGCATGCCATTGCTCCCCAATCATGGCTTCAGGATCTTGTTCACAAGATACGCGCAAGGTGTCATCCTGAAAGACATATCCATTTTATTCTGGAAAATGAAAATAATGATGCCTCTCTTCTGCGAGCAGGGTACTCTGCCCAATGGAATGATGACGCGCATAACGCCTTGCATGTCCTGTTAACCGGAGAAACAGAGGGTTATTACGGAAACTTCGCCCAAAACCCAACTCAGGACCTTGTGCTCGCCCTACAGGAAGGTTTTGTTTATCAAGGACAGATCTCACCCGATACGCAAAAGCCCCGCGGACAGCCCTCGGCCGATTTATCACCAACCTCGTTCATTTTCTTTCTTCAAAATCATGATCAGATTGGCAACCGTGCGGTAGGTGATCGGTTATCGACACAGATAGAAAGTGCAGTTTTGAGTGTTGCTCATGCTTTGCTGTTGTTATCTCCTCACATTCCTATGCTTTTCATGGGAGAAGAATGGGGGGCGAAAACACCCTTTCTTTATTTTGTAAGTCATAGTGACGATTTGAACAGGCTTGTTCGCGAAGGGCGGCAAAAAGAAATGGCTGCGTTTTCTGCTTTTAATAGTCAGGAAAAAGCCCATCTTATTCCTGACCCTGCCTCTCCTGAGACATTCAGGCGTTCCTGCCTGGATTGGGCCGAGCGTAACCAGCCCGAGTATGCAGAAATCTATGAAACGGTAAAAAAGCTGATTGCTGTTCGGCAGGAACATATCGTCCCGCGCTTACGCAATGCACGTGCCGCTTCCAGCCATATATGGGCTCCTGGGGCCTTTGCCGTCAGTTGGCGCATGGGTGATGACAGACTTCTGGAGCTTTTTGTCAATTTTTCTGACACCGACATTACGATGCTTACAGGCTATGCGGGGGTTGTCCTCTACCGCTCGGACCATCAGGACCGTAAAATCAATCATACATTAAAATCTCATAGTTTTATAGCAACCTTGCGAGAAGGTTCTGAACGATGACCAAGCGCGATCTGCATCAAGCTGCCAAGCAGGCGGGGCTTGCCATCTCATGGCAGGATGCGTTCGGCAAAACACATCGCACGGACCCGGATGTGCTTCAGGCACTTCTCCATACCTTGCAGACACGCTCTTCTGGAGAGGAAAAAAATTACCCGTCCTTACTGACTGTTAAAGTGGGCGAAACGACAAATTTGCCATTTCGGAAAGGAGGACCACAGTCCTTCTTATTAAAACACGAAGATGGTACGCAAACTGAAGGAAAGATTTCGCCAACTCAAAACGATATCTTTCAATTACCCCGTTGTTACAAACCCGGCTACCATACATTGGAACTTGGTGGGACAGAAATTACGCTCGCTGTTGCACCAGAAACCTGCGCTTCTCTAAAATTTCGTAATGAACAGTCACGCGGTTGGGGGCTAACTGTACAAATCCCCGCACTTCGGCAAAGTAATGATACCGGCATCGGGCATTTGGGCAGTGTGGCAAAGCTTGCCAAAATAGCAGGCCTCCAGGGAGCAGACGCTCTTATGATGAGCCCTTTACATGCACTTTGCCCAATACATCCCGAACGATGCAGCCCGTATTCTCCCTCCAGCAGAAGATTTTTGAATCCGCTTCTTGCTGATTTACGGACGTGTTTTTCCAAGCAGCTTATCCATACAGTTTACCGGCAACATCCGGACTGGGCGGCCCAGATTACAGAAAGAACGGCAGAAAAGCTGATTAACTGGAAGGCTGCCGGTACATTGAGGCTTCAGGTTCTTCGTGTACTGTATGAAAAACATATTAGGCCGTGTCCTCCACAAGACATGCTGTCCTTCATTCAGGAGGGAGGAAGCGCGTTAAAAAACCATGCTGTCTTTGAAGCGCTACAGGCTTTTCTGAAAACGCGGGGGCCGCGGGGAGACAACTGGAGATTATGGGAAGCTCCCTTCAAAAAACCCGATACGCCAGAAGTTGCCCGCTTTGCCCATACTCACCAGGAAGAAGTAGGGTTTTGGCTTTTTTTGCAATGGCTTGCAGTAAAAAGCCTGAAATATGCCGCCAGGACAGCGCGAGAGGCGGGAATGCCCATCGGGTTGATTGCGGATATTGCCGTTGGGCTCGCCCCATCCGGGGCGGAATGCTGGTCACAACAGGATAATTTTCTTATTGGAGCCTCGATTGGCGCCCCCCCGGATCAACTGGCACCGGCGGGGCAGAACTGGGGATTGACCACCTTTTCTCCACAGGCATTACAGCAAAATGGATATGAAGCCTTTATTGCCATGCTCCGTGCAGGTTTTGCTGCAGGCGGCGGGATCAGATTTGATCACGTTATGGGCCTCGAACGGATATGGCTGATACCGGATGGAGGAAATTCCAATGAGGGAACATATCTCACCATGCCTCAGGCAGACCTGAAAAATCTTCTGGCGCTTGAATCTGTAAGAGCAGGAGGCATGGTAATAGGAGAAGACCTAGGAACTGTTCCCAAAGGCTTCCGAAGCCGTATGGCAGAAAAAAAATATGGGGCATGAATGTGATGTGGTTTATGAAAACCCCGTCAAACCAGTTTATGGCACCTGCGGCGTGGCCTACAACGGGTGTTGCCATGACAACAACACATGATCTGCCTACAGTAGCCGGATGGTGGTTGGAAATGGATAACCCTGCCCAACACGCCAGAAATAAAGAACAAGCGCCAACAGCAGCACGGCAGAATGAGCGCAACACGTTATGGTCTATGTTGACCGCCGCCACGTCAAAGGAAGACCCTCTCCCTATGCCGCCCGTCAGTCCTGCGGGCGCTACAACAGTTGTTGACACATCAATTCAGGCCGTAGCCAGCACACCTTGCCCCCTTGTTCTTGTACCCATGGAAGATTTTCTGGGTATGACAGAACAACCAAATGTGCCCGGCGATCAGAAAGAACATCCAAACTGGCGCAACAGATATCCAATCATGGTAAAAGAAATTGTCCAAAACAAAGATATTGCGCGTCGTATCGCCATTATAGAAAAAGCAAGAAACGTAAAATGAGCAATTTACGTGCGACATTAAGGCTACAAATCCACAACGAATTCACACTTTATGACGCATGTGAGCACATTGACTACTATCACTCTCTTGGAATCAGTCACCTTTACCTTTCTCCTCTTTTTGAATCTCGGCACGGCTCCAATCACGGTTATGACACCATTGACTACAATCGCATCAGTCAGGAAAGGGGAGGGGAGCCTGGGCTTCTAGCGCTCAGCCACGCTGCCCATACACGCAATATGGGGCTGATACTGGACATTGTTCCAAATCATATGGCTGTTGGATCTGAGAACAAATGGTGGCAAGATGTTCTGACGTGGGGACGATCTTCCGATTACGCTTCTTTTTTCGATATTGACTGGGACGCAACTCAGCATCGGCCTGAAAATACTATCCTTCTTCCTTTTCTAGATCGCCCCTATGGGTTGGCATTAAATGATGGGCTTCTCACGTTATTTTATAATGAAGAGAAAGAATATTTTTATATTCAGCACCATGAACATTGCTTCCCGATCTGCCCGGATCATCTTCCGTTACCCAGTAAAAATGACGTAGGAGCAGAAAAATGGTATAATTCTATTCAATCCACTCTCGATGTTTACAACGACAATGCGACAGATCTCCATAACCTTCTCGAAAAACAGAATTATAGGCTGGCATGGTGGCGTGTTGCTGACGAAACCATAAACTGGCGACGTTTTTTTAACATTACTGAGCTAGTTGCCCTGAATATTCAGAATGATTTCGTGTTTGATACCGTTCATTCCTATGCTCTTACCCTTTATGAGCAAGGCGTTATTGATGGTTTCCGTGTTGATCATATCGATGGCTTGGCGCAACCCGGCTATTACTGTCAGCGCCTCAGAGAAGAAATGGCTAAACGGAAAGCAGTTCGTCCGTCCTCATCTCCTGAAGCCCCTATCCTTTACGTAGAAAAAATTCTGGAGCCAGAAGAAAAACTACCGCCCACTTGGCAGGTAACCGGCACGACAGGATATGATTTTCTAGAGGAAATCAGCCTTTTACTGCATGACAATTCGGGAGAAAAAGCGCTCGAGAGTTTGTGGAAAGAGGTCGCGCCAAGCTGGTCTGATTATGCAACAGAAAGCCAGAATGCCCGCATTGAAGTCGCAGAGAGCTTGCTTTGTGGCGCGACCGATAACCTCATTGATCATCTTTATCGTCTTACGCGGCAGGATATTACTCTTCGCGATTTTACCAAGCGGGAAGTCCGCCTTATTGTCATCAAGCTTCTCTCGCTTATACGCATATATCGAACATATAATGCTGATGAATTTGGCAAAAACAGGTCTTTATCGGCACATTCTGGCAATCAGAACATATTTCTTGAGCAGGCGCATAAAGAACTCAAAACAAAAATTCCTTCCCGCCTTTCTCCCTTGTTGAATTGGTTAAATGAAAAACTGGCAGGAAAGGGTGATGACTGGAAGAGAGTGCAAGCTTTCGAACATCTAAGTGCGCCACTTGCAGCCAAAGCCATTGAAGACACTGTGTTCTATCGTTACGGACGCTTGCTTTCACGCAACGATGTGGGAACGGACCCGGCCCAATTTTCCATATCCAGCACCCAATTCCATCAGGCAATGCAGTCTCGGAAAACGAATAGTCCTCAGAGCATGCTCACCACGGCCACTCATGACCATAAGCGGGGAGAGGACGCCAGGGCCCGACTGGCTGTGTTATCGTCTCTTTCCTCTGAATGGAGAGAAGCCGTATCCAGATGGTCAACACTGAATAAAGTCCACAGAGGGAAAAATGGGCCAGACAGCAGAGACGAACTGATTTTATATCAAACGCTTTTGGGCACTTGGCCCTTGGAGCAGACTATCCCAGACGCATCTTTTAAGAAGCGCATTCTCGGATGGCAGATAAAAGCAATACGTGAAGCCAAACGGCATGGAAGCTGGACAGACCCGGATAAAGATTACGAAGCAGATTGTACGGCATTTATAGAAAAAATTCTTACGCACGAGCCTTTTCTTGCTGATTTTACCCTATTTTTTCAGAAAATAGCGCCTGCCGGTGCCTTGAATAGTCTAGCCCAGACTGTGCTACGTTTTACTGTGCCTGGGGTGGCAGATACATACCAAGGCACAGAATGGTGGGACTTTAGCTTGGTAGATCCAGACAACCGTCAGGCGGTTGATTATAAATCCCGAAAAAAAGCTCTCCTTCGCCATGAAAGCTTCTCTCAGACGGCACAGCATTGGAAAGATGGAATTATCAAACAGATATTAATACAAAAAATACTCAAATTTCGTCAGAATTTTCCAGAACTTTTTTCAGAAGGAGATTATATTCCCATCACTTTAAAACCCATTTTTAAAAATTCTCTTTTTTGCTTTTCTCGTCAGGAAGGCAACAATAAAACTCTCGTTCTTGTTCCAAAGCATGGTTTTTTATTGAAACCGGAATCTATAGACCTGAGCACTTTGGATTATGTGAAAACGAATGATGAAATTATTGAAAATACAGAGCATGAATGGAAATCTATATTATGGAACAATGTGAAAATAACCAAAGATGGTACACTCGCCATTCCTGATTCATGCCGTTATTTCCCCATCGACATCCTAATACCAAGCGCTCAAATATCTTGATTATCACATCATCAAAGGAAAGACATTCATACTTGTATTGGCCCTGCCAGAATATGATAAAGTGGTTTTTTCTACATTTTTCTCGTCGTCCGTTGTCTTTGTTTTTTATTTTCTGGATTAGATGTTTCTCAATAATTAAGAATAAGCAACCTATCTAAATAAGGGAAAATCAGTCCATCTGGCACGTTGGAGTGAAGAAGCTTCGCCACTCTTGGAAAGAGCGGATTAAACATCCCATTTTTATCAGTGCGGGCTCTCTCACTTTTATCAACAACATGAGGTTCTGCCATGACCGATAAAAAGAACAAAAACGGCAAAAAACAAGCTCAGGATGAGAAGCTGGACGAAACTTTGGATGACAGTTTCCCAGCCAGTGATCCACCGTCTCACAGTGGTGTAACAGGCGATAGGGGACCACCGGAGAAATCTCCCAAACCCGTCAAATCTACAAAAAAATGAGACCCTGTAAAGTCATTCACTTCCAGAATAACGCTCTCCTGAAGGTTTACTTCTGAGAGCGTTATTTTTTACGGTAAAAGCGGCGAGCTCAAGGCTCGAAGTCTGCTTCTCTTCTGGCTGTGTGCAGTATCCACTAACAGCCCGTCTCAAAAGGAGGCTTGACCATGGCCCAAATTCTCACAGCGCTTACGAAGAACTCTTGTCTGACGAGAAACACCATTTTTGGCGAAAGGAAACATATTCCATAAAATCATGATTACAGAGTTTTTTCTCCTCTTGCGTTTATATCCGCAACGGCATATGAGGAAGCGCCAATGGTCAGGTGACCTGAGGCAATAGTTTGCTATCGGGTGACCCAGTCGCACTCTACTGAAGGGCCCCGTTGTATGACTTCCTCCCCTTACAGCCGTGTTAGCGAAGCCTTGGCGTTTGACGACGTTCTGGTTGTTCCCGCTGCATCTGAAGTCGTTCCGAGTCAAACCTCTGTTCGTACCCGTCTGACACGTTCCATTGAACTCAATATTCCGCTTGTTTCCGCCGCTATGGACACCGTAACGGAAGATCAAATGGCTATTGCCATGGCACAGCAAGGTGGTTTGGGGGTCATTCATAAAAATCTGTCCCCCGAGGAACAGGCTGAACACGTACGCCGCGTGAAGCGCTTTGAGTCTGGCATGGTTGTAAATCCCGTTACAGTGGGACCAGACCAGACGTTAGCTGAGGTGCGTGAAATCATGCACCGGAATGGCATCAGCGGCCTTCCTGTTGTAGAGCCGGATACGCAGAAACTGGTCGGAATCCTCACCAATCGCGATGTGCGCTTTGCCATAGATCCGACTCAACGCGTCTCTGAACTTATGACCCATGAGGGCTTGGTCACTGTTCGCGATGGGGCAGATGCCGACACGGCCCGGCAGCTTTTACACAAGCACCGGATTGAAAAACTGCTTGTTGTAGATGACGCGGATCGCTGCGTTGGCATTATTACCGTCAAGGACATGGACAAAGCCGTTGCCTACCCCCTCGCCATTAAGGATAGCATGGGACGGTTGCGCTGTGCCGCAGCAACTGGGGTAGGAGAAGACGGGTTCAGCCGCGCCAAGCTGCTTGTTGAAGCAGGCGTTGACGTTCTGGTGGTTGATACTGCGCACGGCCATTCCTCTGGCGTGCTGCGCGCAGTAGAGCGTCTTAAAGCGCTTGATAACCAGATTCAGATTGTTGCTGGCAACGTAGCGACCCCGGAAGCAGCCGAAGCTCTGATCGAATCTGGAGCTGATTGTGTGAAAATCGGGATCGGCCCAGGCTCAATTTGTACGACGCGCATTGTTGCCGGTGTTGGTGTGCCTCAGTTTTCCGCCGTTCTGGAAACGGCACAGGCGTGCCACGCCAAGAATACGCCAGCGATTGCTGATGGCGGTATTCGCACTTCAGGAGATATCGTCAAAGCCGTGGGGGCCGGGGCCGACGTGGTTATGGTCGGTTCTCTGCTTGCTGGGACCGAGGAAGCTCCGGGAGAGGTCTTTTTATATCAAGGCCGTTCCTACAAATCTTATCGGGGCATGGGCAGCCTTGGCGCTATGGCCCGAGGATCTGCGGACCGCTACTTCCAGCAGGAAGTGAAAGATTCCTTGAAATTGGTTCCAGAAGGAATTGAAGGGCGTGTTCCTTACAAGGGCACCATGTCTGCCGTTATTCATCAGCTTGTCGGTGGTCTCAAGGCCGGTATGGGCTACACAGGCTCCCGTGAAATCAAAGAGCTTCAGGAACGTGCCCGTTTCCGTCGCATTACAGGCGCGGGTCTCCGTGAAAGCCACGTTCATGATGTTTCCATCACACGTGAAGCGCCGAATTATCGCCGGGATTAAGACACGATCATGACGCCCTCCGCCCGACTTGCTGCCTCCATTGACCTTCTTACTGCTATGGAGGCAGCCCCCCGTAAGCCGGCCGATGCCGTTGCCAACAGCTTCTTCAGGGAGCGGCGTTACATTGGCGGCGGAGATCGTCGGGCTGTTTCCGGACTAGTTTGGGATGTCATGCGCGAGTGGCGCAGGCTAAGCTGGCATCTGGAGCAAAGTGGCGCAGAAACACCAACTCCCAGAACTTTGGCGGCGGCATGCCTTGCGTTTAAAGGGACGCCCATTAGGGACGTCGCCTCCCTTTTTTCTGATGGACGCTTTGCCGCTGGAGCGCTGACGTTCAAAGAGAAAAATGTTCTCTCAGCGCTGGCGGAAAAATCTTTGGACGATGCGCGCATGCCGCGCGCCGTTAAGCTGGAACTACCCGATTGGTTGCTCCCTAAATTAGAAGAGACATTCGGAGACACGCTGGAAGAAGAACTCGCAGCTCTTTCTGAGCCCGCCACCCTTGATCTACGGGTGAATATTCTTCGTAACTCACGACAGGAAGCTCAGAAGGCTCTGGCCCGCGAAGGCCTGCATGCGACTTTAACCCCACTTTCTCCATGGGGTTTACGTCTGAATGGAAGGCAACCTGTCACCTCCACCACACTTTTTAAGGATGGTCGAGTAGAAATCCAGGATGAGGGGAGTCAACTGGTCGCTGCCATTCTGGGCGCGGCACCTCAGATGCGCATTCTGGATTATTGTGCCGGGGCAGGGGGCAAGACCCTCGCATTAGCCATGATGATGGAAAACAAGGGGCATATTGCCGCATGTGACGTTGCCGAAAAACGCCTTGATGGTGCTGTGCGGCGTTTGCGGCGTGCGGGTGTGCACAATGTAGAACAGCATCTTCTTCAAGCTGGTGATAAATGGGCCAAGCGCCGTTCAGCTTCCTTCGACAGAGTGTTGGTCGATGCACCATGCAGTGGGACGGGCACGTGGCGCCGCAATCCTGATGCCCGTCTGCGTATGACTGAACAGGATTTGGAAGAGCTACTGACCAAGCAGGCAGAAATTCTGGACAAAGCCTCAACTCTTGTAAAACCCGGCGGCAGGTTGGTATACGCGACATGTTCTGTTCTACGCGCAGAGAATGCAGATCAAGTTGAGGCGTTTCTTCGTCGCAAACCGGATTTCAAACTTGTTGCCTCAGATAGCTCCGCCCTACCCGAAAAGCTGAAAGAAACGAGCATGTTTTCGCTATCGCCCCGGCAAAATGGGACGGATGGTTTTTTTGCTGCGGTTTTGACGCGAGCAGAAGAAAAAAACTGCTTCTGATGAGATAGACTTGCCTTTGTCTGCGGAATAAGGCTTCAAGATTCCTCCTCTTAGTTCGAGAGGTCTAGGCGAGCATACTGACGCTCTCAAGAAGCATATGTCTTCAGGCACTTCCCACACTGCCATCAGTCGTCAGAAGCATGAATATGAATGGCTGTAGCTCCCGAAGCTAACACTGCCTGCAAATCCTCTTCTGTCAGGGCAACGCATCCTTCGGTGGGAGCTTTATTCTCCCGCTGAAGATGCATAAATATAGCAGATCCTCGCCCGGGCTGAATTTTTTCGTCATTATAGCCAATAACAACAATCAGATCATAGACATTGTCTTCTCGCCAAAGAGCCTCATGCCGTGCAGAATGAGGAAGCGATATTTTTTGATTGTAAGCGGAATGGGTAGGATCATCACACCATCCATCCTGAATGGTCAGGGCCTCTACAGGCAATACGGTATCGGGTTTTTGAATGCGGTCTGCTCGATAAAAAACCTGCCTGAGGGAGAATATCCCTATTGGCGTTGCGTGATCACCTTCCTGCTTATCCTGTGTAACGCCGTTTTTCCCGATTATCGCCCTCATGACTTTGTGTTCGCAATGCAGTTGTGCATCACTACGACTGCATGAGCGTGGTTTAATGTGTATCATCATCGCAATAAGAGTCCTGGCTGTAGATTTTTCTATGATGTCAGTGAGATCATGCTTATGGCTATTGGTTTGAGCCCAAAATCGTGACAAACTTGTCAGAGTGGATGGTTTAGGCAGCCATTAGTTACAGGCTGACACAAGGAGAAGAAAACCCCATGACGGGTGCACGTCCAATATTGGTTGTTGATGATGACCGGATACTGCGTCAGACGCTGGTAGAGCAACTGCAACTTGAAGGTGAGTTCACTGTACAGGAAGCAGCGTCGCTCGCTGAAGCCCGCGAGAAACTCAAGGCTCCTGACGCCAGATGTGACGCTATTCTGCTTGATGTCACGCTACCTGACGGAGATGGGCGTGATTTTTGTGCCGAGCTGAGAAAAGAAGGGCTTCGTATGCCCATTATTATGCTCACTGGCTCAGACGATGAAGCGGATATTGTTCGCGGTCTGGATGCAGGGGCAAATGATTATGTTGCCAAACCATTTAGAATTGCTGAATTGCTTGCGCGTTTGCGTGCGCAGCTTAGGCTTTTCGAAAACAGTGAAGATGCCGTCTTTACCATCGGTCCTTACACGTTCCGTCCCTCAGGAAAACTCTTACAGGATCCCCAGAAAAATCGCCGTATCCGCCTGACGGAAAAAGAAACGGCTATTCTTAAATTCCTCTACAGGGCAGGGACCCGGCCTGTTCCGCGCCAAGTTCTCTTGAACGAAGTGTGGGGCTATAACGCAGCGGTGACAACCCATACTTTGGAAACTCATATCTATCGACTGCGGCAGAAAATTGAGCCAGACCCAGCAAATGCCTCCCTTCTTATTACAGAAGGTGGTGGCTACCGTCTGAACCCAGAAACTGTTGCTGTTACATCAGAATAATTTTTTAATTACCTACATCGAATAAAGGATTTTTGTGAAAATACAAACATTCTTTATTCGATGCTTCACGAAATATAATATTTATATAGAACTATAACTTTCAGCACAAACAAAGCTATTTTATATTCATTATCAGAGAAATGTAATTCTAAATTTAAGAAAATTTCTTATTTTACTATCACCGAATAACTTTCATTGAAAACTATTTTAAAATAAAACAAATACATAAGAAAATATTCCATTTTTATATGATAGCAATTACGTCTCATCATCCTCTCAAATCAACATAATAGAGAAGGAGAATAACTACTTGCTACCGCCATAACGCGAACAAGAAACGCTTACTTATTTATATGCCGTGATTTGGAAGGCAATACCGGAAACCACGTAAAACCCGCAGAAAACTAGGGAAATCGTGGTGGGTGCGACAGGGATTGAACCTGTGACCCCCGCCGTGTGAAGGCGATGCTCTACCGCTGAGCTACGCACCCGGTTTGTGTGGTTGGTATTAGCGGAGCCTCTTGCTCTTGGCAAGCTGGTTTGGGAAATTAATTTGGGTCCACCGTCAGATTTTCTCGTTTCATTTCAAGCTCCAACCATTTTTCCTCTGCCGCGGCGAGAGCTGTCTCGGTCTTCACTAAATCAGTGCTATATTTTTCAAACGCCTTCGGATCTTTTGCATAGAGATCAGCATCAGCCAATTTGGTCCGGATTATTTCCGCCTGTTTTTCAAGCTTAGCGATCTCCTTGGGCAAGCTATCCAGAGCAAACTGGTCTTTATAACTTAACTTTCGGGACGACGGTTTTCCGGATGATACATTAGCTTCTGATGAACCCTGCACCCTGACAACAGGCGGTGCAGCCATAACATTCTCTTCTATGCCACCCTTTTTCTGGGCAAGCATATCACTATACCCTCCAGCATATTCCACCCAGTTACCTTGGCCTTCTGAAGCTAAAACAGAAGTCGCAACGCGATCCAGAAAATCTCGGTCATGGCTTACCAGAAGCACTGTCCCAGAATAGCTCGCCAGCATTTCCTGCAACAAATCAAGCGTCTCAAGATCAAGGTCGTTTGTTGGTTCGTCCAGCACCAAAAGGTTGGAAGGTTGAGCAAGAGCGCATGCCAACATCAAGCGGCCTCTCTCACCACCTGATAGCACACCAACTGGTGTCCTAGCCTGTTCGGGCTTAAACAGAAAATCTTTCATATAGCCGATAACATGGCGTTTTTCCGCACCAACCTGAACCATATCTCCACCGCCACCCGTAAGAGTATCAGCCAAACTTTTCTGAGGGTCCAGCGTCCGGCGTTGCTGGTCAAGCGTTACCATGGAAAGGGAGGGGCCAAGAGAAACCGTGCCACTATCGGGTTGATCCTGACCAACCAGAAGACGAAGAAGTGTCGTCTTCCCTGCGCCATTTGCTCCCACAAGAGCGAGCCTGTCTCCACGCAGTAGGCGCAGATCCAGATCACGCACGATAACGCGATCTCCCCAGGATTTACTAACGTTCTCAGCTACAGCAACCAGCTTGCTAGAGACGCCCGATGACTGTGCCGCTAACGTAACCGAACCCGGTGCCCTTACGGCCTCACGCTTAGCGGCTCGCAACGCAGCCAATTCACCCACACGCCGAACATTCCGTTTGCGCCGTGCGGTAACACCGTAGCGCATCCAATCTTCTTCGCGCGCGATTTTGCGATCAAGTTTATGCGCATCACGCTCTTCCTGTTCGATGACCTCTTCACGCCACTCTTCAAAGCGGCTGAAACCCTGATCCAGACGGCGCGTAATCCCTCGATCCAACCATACGACGGAGCGGGAGAGGGTAGACAGAAGACGCCTGTCATGGCTGATCATGAGCATTGCTGAATTGAGGCTTAGCAATTCGCGTTCAAGCCACTCGATCGTAGGCATATCCAAATGGTTTGTGGGCTCATCCAGCAAAAGAATATCAGGAGCAGCCGCCAGCGCGCCAGCTATTGCACAACGCCGTGCTTCCCCGCCAGAAAGATGAGAGGTGCTTTCCTGACCCGTTAGGCCAAGAGCATCGAGCATTGCGGCAGCACGCCACGAATTTTCGGGCTCGGCAATCTGTGCCAGCACATAATCTGACGTCGTAAGATGCGTAGAAAGATCGGGTTCCTGCGGCAAATAACGCAAAGTGGCTCCCGGCTGCAAAAACACGACGCCTGAATCGGGCTGCAAAGCGCCCGCTGCAATTTTAAGTAAAGTGGATTTTCCTGAACCATTCCGCCCCACGAGGCAGACACGTTCACCCCGTGCTACAGCGAAGCCTGCCTTATCAAGCAAAGGCCTGCCACCAAGAGTGAGAGAAATATCTTGAAGGTGGAGAAGGGGAGGGAGAGCCATTCTCCGTTTCTGTGCCAGAGCCCTCAGTGACGCAAGAGGATATTTCCAGATATCGCCCTTTGGTCAGTAAGAAACGCTAGACGATCATCAGGAACTTGCAAGATCAAAACTGCTGACAGCCTGATAGGTCGCAACCGCCAAAGTCAAAGGTTCAAACGGCTTGGTGATGACGAAGCTGGGCTCCGATGTTTCACCGGTCAGGAGACGTTCCGGATAGGCCGTAACATAAATTATCGGCGCATCATGCGTTTTGGTGATTTCCGCCACGGCACGCATGCCATCACCGCCACTACCTAGATTAATATCCGCCAGAATAAGACCGGGGCGCGTTTCCTGAGCAATACGAATGGCGTCTTCTTGCGTATGCGCTATTCCTGCCACTTTGTGCCCGCATTGTAGAACGAGTTCTTCAATGTCCATGGCGATAATGGGTTCGTCTTCAATAATAAGAACAGACGTTTGAATGCCGGTTTTAAGGAAAGAGTATGCGCGTTCAGTTTCCCGCTCGGCTTCTGCGTCTGACAGGTCAAGAATTCGCGCTGCCATTGGAGGAGAAACTTCTTCCAGTGTTAACAGAAGGAGTAACTGGCGCTGAAGGATGGAGAGAGAACCTTCCGGATGGTGGTGATCCGCCTGAGCAGAAAAATGGCGTGATATTTCTTGATACAGACGACATAAAGCAGGCAGATCATCAGCAGGGCGGCTGGTTGTCAAAGTCCGCAAACTTTCGGCCACCAGAAGATCACCTCGCGGCTGGCTACGCGTTAATGCGCGTGCGTAGCGTCTGCCATAGGGAAGTGCCTGGATTAAGGCCGCGCGTTGTGACTCTGGCATGACAAATCTCCTTCGCGTGGAGTAATGACGATAGACACGCAGGATCGCAACGATGACATGACCGATCGTCTGCAGGAAGGGGTAAGTGTTCTGACACGCGATAAACTGGAGCACCGTAGCGCAACTGCATCATTTTCTCGCACAGATTTATTGAAACAGGTTCCAGCACTTCGCGCTTTTGCACGCCTGCTGGCGCGTGATGCGACACTTGCGGATGATCTGGTGCAGGAAACCATTCTCCGCGCGTTGGCAAAGGCAGGACAATTCACTCAGGGCACCAATCTGAAAGCATGGACATTTTCCATACTGCGCAATTTGTTTCTTGAACAGGCACGACGCAAGCAGAAAGAAAGGGAAGTGCTGGATCACTATGCTTCTGATGCCCAGACGCAACCAGCAAACCGACAGAACGGCCCCGACAGGGAAACGATTCGGGATCTCGATTATTATCTCTGGCAGCTTTCTCCTCTTTTAAGGGAAGCTCTTATTCTGATTGGCGCACAGGAAATGACTTATGAAGAGGCCGCCTGCATCTGCGAGGTGTCAGTTGGGACCATGAAAACCCGTGTCTCGCGCGCCAGAGCAGAACTTCAGGCTCTGACGCAGGACCACTGAAACTTCTCCAAAAGCGTCATTCACTTTTTCGTGATAATTTTTTGAGGCTTTTTTTGTAACCTTTGCCTCCTCCCGTTCATTCAGTTTTCAAGAATGAATAAAGGCGAAGGAAAAATCCGATGACGAAGTCATTCCACGATCAGGTTATTGCTATCCTGCCCAAGCTGCGTGTTCAGGCACTGGCGCTAACCCGTAACCGCGCCGCGGCCGAAGACTTGGTACAGGATGCCGTTTGCAACGCCCTTTCGGCGCAGGATAGCTTTGCCCCAGGCACAAATTTCCCTGCCTGGATGCATCGTATTTTGCGCAATCGTTTTATTTCCGACCTGCGGAAAAAACGTGAAACGACCGACATTGATGATATGCCGCCGTCCTTCCTGTCCACCAATGCTCCGCATGAAGATCGGATTGTGCTCAAGGATCTGGATGCTGCGCTTGCACGTCTGCCAGACGATCAGCGGGAAGCTCTGGTGTTAGGCGTTCTGGAAGGGATGAGCTATCAGGAACTGGCAGAAGTTGCAGGATGTGCGGTTGGCACGGCAAAAAGCCGCGTTTTCCGGGCACGCCGCCAGCTTGAAGCCTGGATGATAGGTGAAGAACATGTGGGCGCAGATCGTCTGAAAGCGCAGGCCGCAGCATTGCAGCGGAAGGTAGAGCGGAATACACAGGAAAAAACCGCATCAAGCCGCGTGTAACGTGAAGACAGAAAGTGGGCTTGAAGGCCCACATATGTAAGGTAGGCTAACGAGCTTGAGTATGTCAGATGTTTGCTATTCAGACAGACAACATGGCATTTCCGTCGGGCGGCGTAAGGGTGCACCACCGGATGGAAAAATTCATGGGTGACGATCCACCAAAAGAATCCAAGAAAACGTCTGATCAGGCGTTTGATCTCTGGCTCAAACGCGGACTTCACCAGCTTTTTGATGATGTAGCGAACGAACCTATTCCAGAAGAACTGCTAAAGCTCATTGAAGAAGATCGTCGAGACTAAGCAGGGACAGGAGAGAGGGAGTCTTATACGCAGTCTGCGTAAAATTCTCGCTTCCCTGCTTTCCGGCATCGGGCATATCTTCAGCACAACCAGCGCCCGAATGCGGCTTTTGATCTGCCTTTCCGCCATACCTGTGGTGGCGATCGGATCGGTCCTTGCTGTTCACAACTACAACGAACTGATGGTGGGCAGCGCCCAGCGTGCTGCTACAGCCATTACACGGCTGGACCTCCAGTTTCGACACGATACGGACCGCCTGCGGAGCGCGTTGGAAACCATCGGTGGTATGGGATTGACGCCTGAGCAGATTGGTCACGCCCTCAAGCTGGCTGAAACCATGAGCGGGCAACGTTACTGCTATCTGGGTGTGCTCAGTGCTGAAGGCAACGTCATCCAGTCGATTTCCACGCCAGGAAGTGGGTGTCAGAATATTGAGGAAGGAGAAACTTTTCCTTCTTTTCAGGGAACCTTACTGGAAGCGATTCAGAGCAATAGCTCGTCGGAAGGAAGCGGCTCCTTCTTGAGAATCACGGTTCCTGCCGTTTTTCTTTCCATTCCGGAAACGCATGGATATCTTGTTGGTATCCTTCAACTCTCCCGGAAGGCAGCCTATCTTTCCAACAGCATTGGCTGGCAGGCGTTTTCGGATGAAAACAATCCCCTGAAGGCATGGCTCATCAATCAGGATGGTTCCTTGAGTTCCGTCTGCACGGATTGCCGATGGACGCCGCCCCCCAGCTTTATCGTAGGAGCCCTCCAGCAGCGGCTTGAAGCCAGCGCAGGATCTGTCGTGTCACTTCCCACGCCTGAAGGTGGATACGCCTTGGGAGCTATTGCTGGAGGGGCTGATATTCTGGTCTCCGCGCAACGAACGGCCCGGGAATCAGGGGCATTGCGGACCATGATTCTGGAAATATCGGGGTTAGTGCTCTTGCTGGCGGCCGGACTGATTGGTGTCACGCTGGCTGCCAACATTGTGCTGGTGTGGCCACTACGGCGATTAACCTACTCTGTTCAGAAATGGCAGATAGAAGGCGTTTTTGATACGCGCATCACGCGCTCAATGCCTTTGGAACTTCAAAGACTTGGTCAAGCTTTCACACGGGCAACCCGCCGACTTTCTCGCCATGAAGCGCGTCTAAAAAAAGCCATGGCGCATCAGGAGCTGCTGATGCGTGAAATCCATCATCGGGTCAAAAACAACCTGCAAATTGTAGCTTCCCTTTTGAACCTCCAAGCTAGTCGCATCTCCAACCCTGATGTACGTGCGGAATTTGCATTGGCCCGAGACAGAGTAAGAGCTCTCGCAACCCTCCATCGGACGCTCTACGCAGAAGATCGTCTGGACAGCCTCAACATGGCGGGTTTTCTTAAAGAGCTATGCGACCAGACATTGCACATTGCGGGCGAAGAAAGCGCCGCACGTATTACGCTGGATGTCGTCGCAGACAATTTTTCCATGAACCCTGATCAGGCAGTACCTCTTGCCCTCATCGTGACGGAAATTGTGACCAACTCTATCAAATATGCCTTCCCGGATGGACGGCATGGAACCATTGCTGTTCGCTTGAGCCTTCAGGGACCAAATGTGAATCTTTCTGTCAGTGATGATGGAATAGGGTGCGATATTGAGTCCGCCACCTCCCCAGATCAACATGGCATCGGTTTGAAGTTAATCCGTGGCTTTGCCAGGCAGTTAAACGCCACGTTTGACAAAAACTGCGAATATGGCACCCGTTACACCTTTGTTTTTCCACTGGACGGTTCCTAGAAACGGCTTCTTTTCCCCCTGATCCTTTAGGATTCGCCCAGAAAAAAGTGGCGGTATGCCCTGTTTGCAGCCGGGGCTGGCGTGCTTAATGGTTTGCGTCCCTTCCTGTCCGGTATAAACGCCTACGTCATGAGCGGTAAAAAACAAGCGATACGCGGGTGGACGCGGACACAAACCCGTCTGGGACGCAAAGCAGCCGGACCTGTAATGGTCCTTGGCATCCTGTCTTCTCTTGTTGGCGTGGCGCAGGCATGGTGCATAGCCGTTGTGCTCGGCCATGCGCTGATAAGCCTGCATTCAGGGCTCTCTCCTCACTCTTTTCCTGTGTGGCCGATTGTGTCCTTTTTGGTTCTGGCTCTCACACGGGCTTGTGTGGTGGCGGGGGCCGATGTGGCGGCTGCAAATGCAGGCATCGAAGCGCGTCGACGGCTGCGTGGAGAGGTCCTTGGCTCTATTTTGGCTGGCGGGCCTGCACTTCTTCGTCAAACACATAGCGGCGCTCTGACGTCAACAGCTGTTGACAGGATCGAAGCGCTGGATGGCTTTTTTGGTCGGTGGATTCCCGCCTCAGTCACGTGGATTGCTGCCCCCGCTCTTGTTCTTATTCCTGTCTACATTATTCAACCTCGGGCAGGCCTCGTTTTAGGGCTTTGCGGTTTGGCTGTTCCGTTCGGGCAGGCAATCTTTGGCATTGGTGCCGCTGTTGCATCCCGCAATCAGTTCCTTGCCATGACCCGCCTGCAAGCGCGCTTTCTGGACCGTGTAAAAGGCATCGCCACCATTGTGCTGGCTGGCCGGACAGAAGACGAGACCCAACGCCTGGCTGACGCAGCCGACGAGTTGCGACAGCGGACCATGAAAGTTCTGCGCGTTGCGTTCCTTTCTTCAGCATCCATTGATGCCGCCATGGTGATCGCTTTGATCGTGGTTGCCATCATGGACGGAAAGGTGGCCTTGGCCTTGCAGGCCGAGAATGCGAGCCCGCAGTTGGAGCATGTTCTGACAAGTAGCCTGTTTGTCCTGTTGGTTATTCCAGAATTTTTTGCCCCTCTGCGCGCTTTGGCTCTTGCCTATCAGGATCGTGCTCATGCGCAGGGCGCCGCTACAGCCGTACTGGATTTACCCGCAGCGCAATCGCACCCGGCGCTTGAAGAGCAACAGCTTGCTTCTGAGCGGGCCATCTCCATCACGCTGGATCAGGTTTGCTTCACATGGGATCCCGCACGTGGGCAGGCTCTTGATAACATCAGTTTTAAAGTGCCTGCGGGCGAAACCGTTATTTTGACGGGCGCATCGGGCTCCGGGAAATCCACATTGATGGAGCTTCTGCTAGGGTTCATCAAACCTGAGAGCGGACAGATACGCCTGAATGAGACGCCGCTCGAAACCATTTCATCAGATGCCCTTTCCCGAATTATCTCCTGGATAGGACAAAAACCCACCCTGTTTGCTGGCACATTACGTGACAACATCCTGTTTGCGCATCCTGATGCTGATGAGCAAACACTTATGGCGGCAGTGAAAGCCGCGGCCGTGGACCAATTCCTCCCCTCTCTGCCGGAAGGACTGGAAACACGTATTGGGGAAGGAGGGTTTGGTCTTTCTGGCGGACAAGCTCAACGTATTGCCATTGCGCGCGCCTATTTGAAAAATGCACCTGTGCTGCTGCTGGATGAGCCCACGGCCCACCTTGATCCGGAAACAGAAAAAAGCATTTTTGAAAGCCTGCAGCAGCTTGCGCTAAACAAAACCGTCATTTTGGCAACGCACTCTGCGGCTGCCCATATGTTCAACGGTCAGCAGATTGGCCTCCAGAATGGAAAGATCATTTTTCAGCAGGGAGCAGCCTGAGATGCCTGACGTGACCCAGAACTCCTCCGCTCCTGCAACCTCTTCCGCCGGGCAGCCAAACACGCCTGCCGTGACAGACAGACAGGCTATTTTTCGCATTCTGAAGCTGTGGCAGAGACAGGCTCCCCGTCTTGCAATTGGCCTGATGCTCGCACTCCTGGCTTTATGCACCGGGCTTCTGCTCATGCAGGTTTCAGGCCTCCGGTTGGCTGGTGCCGTGCTTGGTGAGGTGATCATTACAACGGCTCTCCTGCGCTGGGTCGGTGTAGGCCGTGTATTTCTCCGTTATTCTGAGCGCCTATTTGCGCACGATGCCATGTTTCGGGCGCTGGCAGATTTGCGAGTATGGTTTTTCCATTCCCTCGCGCGGGGTGCCGCAGCAGGACTGGGCTTTCGTCGGGCAGGGGACATGCTCTCCCGTCTGGTCTCAGACATTGGCACGCTGGACGGCCTGTATCTGCGTATTCTCTTGCCGTTCATGTGCGCATGTCTGACCCTTCCTATTCTGCTGGTTCAGCTTTGCAGCCAAAACATCATTCTTGGATGCCTGACTGGCCTTCTCTTTGCCTGCTCTGCATTTCTGTTTCCTTACCTGATTGCCCGCTCTGGTCGGCAGGACGCAGAACGCCTGACACAAAACCTCTCCGCGTTACGCATCAGCGTTCTTGATCTGGTCAGCGGCCTGCGTGAGATCCGCGCTTTCGGAGCAGAAAACCGGATGCTGGCCCGCGTACAAGCCGATGACAGGGCATTACTGGATGGCCAGAAGCATCTTGCGCGCCGCGCAGCTATCGCTAACGCCACGGCTTATCTGTGCGGACAAATTGCTATTCTTTTCGTTCTACTGGCCATTTCAGGCATAGTGTTCTCAAAAGTTGCCCCCCTTTCTGGCGTGGGTATCCTGTTCCTGACAGTGGCTGCCTTTGAAAGCGCGGGGGCTCTTACCCGGGCTGGAGTGCAAGCGGGCGCAATGGGCGCTGCCGCCCGACGTGTTGTAGAAATTGCACAGGTTGCTCCGGTATCCGCTCAAACAGAGCAGGAAGCGGATGCTCCAGCAGGCACTGACATTCAGGTCACCAATGTGAAATTCAGATGGTCCTCAGATCGCCCCTATGTGTTTGATGGACTAACTCTTGATATTCCTGCTGGCTCCCGCGTTGCCATTCTGGGCCCCTCCGGCGTGGGAAAATCGAGCCTTGCTGCGCTTCTGCTGAAAGCTGCCGCCCCTGAATCCGGGTGTATCACGCTTGGCGGGGTGAATATCTCCCACATCCGAGCCACCTCTTTGCGCCGTCAGGTTGCGTGGCTTTCTCAGGCAACCCATCTGTTTGACGATACAATCCGCTCCAACCTGCTTCTTGGCAAACCAGAAGCAACCGAAGAGGATTTATGGCGCGCCCTTGAGGAAGCAGCCGTAGCAGGCGTCGTACGCAACTTGCCGGAAGGGCTGGATACCTGGCTTGGTGAAGGCGGTGTCAATCTTTCTGGCGGGCAGGGACGACGAATAGCTCTTGCACGCACCTTGCTGACAAATGCACCCATCATGATTTTGGACGAGCCAGCCACAGGACTGGATGCTCAAACGGAACAGGATTTTCTGCGTACACTCAATACTGTTACAGCAGGACGTACAGTTATTCTGATTGCACATCGCCTTACAGGGGTAGAAAAACTGGACCAGATCTGGCGTCTTTCACATGGTCAGGCAACAACCGTTGCTGTCTCATAAATACAGCAGTTGACGAGATGGACACCAAAGGGCACCAGATGGTGTTCTGCCTGGTTTTAATTCCTGGGCAGATCTGTATTTGAACAAGACGTTACGTCTTCGCCACTCTAGCCGGGATTAAACTCATGCGTCGCCTGCTGCCAGTTCTGGGCCTTTCTCTTCTTGCCGGTTGTGCCACACAACCTGCGCGCAAGTATGTGGTGTTTTTTGCGAACAACTCCGTTGAACTCGACAGCTCTTCCCGTGCTGTGATCTCGGAAATTTCCGCGAAGGCACAGCGGCATCCTTCTCGTGTTGTGCAGATAGAAGGCTACGCCGGCGCAGGGCAGGATCTTTCCGCAGACTCTCTCCTGGCAGTACAACGTGCCAAACTTGTGGCAGAACAGTTGCATCAGGATGGCGTATCCGGAGACCGAATCCGTCAGACGCCACGTGCGCCTTCTACAACCGAGGCCTCAGCCGTTGGGTCTCGCCGTGTCGAAATCGAACTGGTGAACCCCTGATTTATCTATGACGGAATCGCAGATCGGTCTTGGTTCTCTTCCCGTCCTTACTGAGAGCGTGAAGGGAAGGGACCGGTTTGTGGGCAACACCCCGCAAGAGGTGTTGCAGTCTGTCTTCGGTTATCCCGACTTCCGCAGCCTGCAGGCGCAGGCTGTCAAAGGCATCATGGATGGCGAAGATACGCTTGTTCTGATGCCAACAGGTGGCGGTAAAAGTATCTGTTACCAGATACCAGCTTTGTGCCGCGCAGGCATGGGCCTTGTCGTTTCACCTCTTATTGCCCTGATGGATGATCAGGTTGCCGGGTTAAGGCAGCTCGGTATCAACGCGGCTGCCCTTCATTCCGAACTGGAAAATGAAGAGGCCGCTAAAATCCGTTCAGATCTGGCCAATGGCAGAATAGACCTCCTTTATGTGTCTCCCGAACGTCTTCTGGCACCGGGAACGTTAGAGCGCCTAACCCGCCAGACCATTTCAGTTATCGCGATTGATGAAGCCCACTGCATTTCAGCATGGGGCCATGAATTCAGACCGGAATATAGAGAACTAGCCGCTCTTCCGCGCCATTTCCCCGGCGTGCCGCGTATTGCGCTGACGGCAACAGCTGATCAGCGGACGCGCGCTGACATCCTTTCTGCTCTGGATATGCCTCATGCCAGAGTTCTGGTTTCCAGCTTCCACAGACCTAACCTGAATATCGCAGCCTTGCCCAAAGCGTCGGAACTGCGGCAGCTTACAACGGTTCTGGAACGCCATAAGGAAGAGGCCTGTATTGTCTATTGTGGCAGCCGCGCCAGAACAGAGCGGATAGCCGCGTCCCTGAGGGAGCGTGGATGGACGGCTCTGGCCTTTCATGCGGGCCTTTCTCCAATAGAAAAACGGGCTGCACTCCTTCGGTTTCGGTCCGGAGAGCCCATTGTAATCGTGGCGACCGTTGCCTTCGGCATGGGGATAGATCGACCTGATGTACGGGCTGTGATCCATCTGGACATGCCATCCTCACCAGAAGCCTATTACCAGCAGATCGGTCGCGCCGGCCGAGATGGTTTGCCGTCTGACACAGTGCTTCTCTACGGTGGAGAAGATATGGCCCGCGCACGTTACTGGCTGGATCAGTCAAATGCACCAGAGACTGAAAAACGGGTCATGCGGGCTCGTCTGGAAGCCATGATCGCTCTGACAGAAACAACCGGTTGCCGGACCCAGGCTCTTCTCCATTGCTTTGGAGAAACATTAAACGAACCTTGCGGCCATTGTGATACCTGTCAGCATCCCGTCATCACTTTTGACGGCACAGAGGCTGCACGCAAATTCCTCTCCGCCGTATATCGCACCGGGCAGCATTATGGTGCCCTGCACGTTATTGCGGTTTTGCGGGGTAAACTTACGGAAGCAGTCGAACGTAACAGGCATAATACCCTGTCCGTTTGGGGTATAGGCAAAGATAAGCCCGAGCCTTTCTGGCGCAGCGTTGTCCGGCAACTTATTGCCCGAGGCGCCTTACGCTCAGAAGGCCAGTATGGCGGTTTGGCCCTGAATAATGAGATTGCTCGCCCCATCTTGCGGGGCGAAGAAAGCATTGAACTGCGTGCAGATGCCACTGCGGAGCTTGAAAAAGGAAGTGCCTCCCGCAGCAGGCAAAGCTCTCCAGCAGTAGAACTGCCCGAAGACAAGCAACCGCTGTTTGCGGCGCTTAGAAAATGGCGACTGGACGAAGCGCGAGAGCAGGAAATTCCCCCATATGTGATTTTTCATGATGCTGCTTTGAGAGACATCGCCTTGCAAGAGCCCTCCACTCTGCAAGAACTGGGTGAGATCAAAGGGGTAGGGAGATCAAAACTGGAACGCTACGGAGCGAACGTGCTCGACGTGCTTACGGCGGCCCGAAAAGGGCAAGACACGTGACGGCCGGAGTAAAGGAGCGTCGGGCACGAATTCTACAGTTTGTGCAGCAGCATGGCTACGCCGCCAATGAAGACCTGGCCAAGGTTCTCAACGTTACCGTCCAAACGGTAAGGCGCGACGTAAACAGTATGGCCGCGGACGGAATTGTCACACGCCATCATGGCGGGGCTTCGGCCATTTCCCCTACGGAAAATATAGCGTATTCGGACCGCCAGATTCTGAACCTGAAACAGAAAGAAGCCATCGGACAAAAGGCCGCATTGGCCATACCGAATGGTGCATCGCTGTTTATTAATATCGGCACCACGACAGAAGCATTTGCGCGCTGCCTGCGGGGACATCGCGGCCTGCGTGTAATTACAAACAATATCCACGTAGCCGCTCTGTTGGCCCCCGCACCTGAATGCAATCTCATCATTGCAGGCGGCACTGTACGATTACGGGATGGAGGAATCGTCGGACCTGCCGCTGCTGCGATGATCGAACAATACCGTGCCGATTTCGGTGTTATCGGCATAAGCGGCATTGATGACGATGGAACACTCCTTGATTTTGATGCCGATGAGATCAGCGCTGCTCAGGCAATTATCCGGAATGCCCGCACTGTGTTTCTGCTGGCAGATCATACCAAATTCAAACGTAGGCCTATGGCGCGTGTAGGACACATTTCGGAAATCAGCGCATTCTATACGGATCAGCCCCCTCCACCTGCGCTGGAAACCATCCTGCGCAAGGCCGGAGTTGTTCTGCATGTTGTCAATGAGGCCGAATTTTCGGAAAGGAAAACACGAAAGCCCATATAAGGGCCAAACAGTCATATTAAGGCCATTGTTTTCCGCTCTTGTTTTCGGATACGAAGATCAAAGATCGTTTTCATTTGTTGGTATCGGAAGAGAAAATGCTAGAGACTGCATCTGCAACAGACCGTCCTTATGATCTGCTGATTGTAGGCGGAGGCGTGAACGGAGCTGGGATTGCCCGCGATGCAGTCGGGCGCGGCGCTTCTGTCCTGCTGGTAGAGCAGGATGATCTGGCTAGCTATACCTCTTCTGCCAGCACAAAACTGATCCACGGTGGCCTGCGCTATCTGGAATACTATGAATTCCGGCTGGTGCGTGAAGCCCTGACAGAACGTGAGCGTCTGCTGAAAATGGCCCCGCACATCATGTGGCTCATGCGTTTCGTTCTGCCCCATTCCAAACTTGTTCGTCCTGCGTGGATGCTACGTGCCGGGCTGTTCCTTTACGATCACCTTGCCTCGAACATGACGCTGCCCAAATCCCGCGCCATTGATTTTCGTACCCATTCCTCTGGGCGTCCACTGAAAGCAGATTACACTAAGGGCTTTGTCTATTCGGACGGTTGGGTTCAGGACAGCCGCCTGGTTGTTCTGAATGCGATGGATGCAGGCGAACGAGGAGCAGATATCCGCACCCGCACCCGGCTTGTTCACGCTGAACGGGTGAATGGCCTGTGGCAAGCAACGTTGGAAGACCGCACGACCGGAACCACCCAGGTTGTGCAGGCCCGTGCGCTTGTAAACGCGGCAGGACCATGGGTTGCCCGGCTTCTTGCTGACACCCTGAAGATCCCTAATTCCAAATCAGTGCGTCTAGTTAAGGGCAGCCATATCATTGTTCCCCGTGTGTTTGATGGGCCTCAGGCTTACATCTTCCAGAACCCAGACAAACGTATTGTGTTTGCCATTCCTTATGAACAGAAGTTCACGCTCATCGGCACGACGGATATTCCATGGAAAGATGCGCCGGGACGCGTAGGAATTGCGCCAGACGAAATCACCTATCTCTGTGAAAGCGTAAATCGCTATTTCAAGACACAGGTGAAGGAGAGCGATGTCGTGTGGAGCTATGCTGGTCTCCGCCCACTTTATGATGACGCGTCTGCCAATGCCTCTGCGGTGACACGAGACTATGTTCTGGATCTTGATACCCAGAACGGCGCACCGCTTCTCTCCATCTTTGGCGGTAAAATTACCACGTATCGGAAGCTTGCCGAACACGCCCTTGAAAAACTGGCACCCGTTCTGCCTGCTGTGGCGGGCGCTAGCTGGACGGCAAACGAGGTTCTGCCAGGGGGAGACATGGGTGAGGGTGGGTTTGACGCCGCCCTTGGACGCCTGCGGCGTGCAGCCCCTTGGCTGGTTCCGTCACTTGCATGGCGTTTGCTGCGTAATTACGGTAGCCGGGCCTACGAAATTATTGGAGAAGCAAACTCCATGAAAGAGCTCGGCGATGTTCTCGGGGGGGATCTGACCACTCGCGAAGTTGACTATCTGATTGATCGTGAATGGGCACGCACTGCAGAAGACGTTCTTTGGCGTCGCAGCAAGTTGGGCCTGCACCTGAACGAGGCAGAAAAAACCAAGGTTGCCGATTACGTGAAGCAGAAAACTGCTTGACCTGATAGGCAATCCCCTTTCTTTCCCAAGAAAAACAAGAAGACGAGGAAAGTA
The DNA here is from genome assembly GCF_001499615.1 of Acetobacter senegalensis. Lineage (NCBI taxonomy): Bacteria > Pseudomonadati > Pseudomonadota > Alphaproteobacteria > Acetobacterales > Acetobacteraceae > Acetobacter > Acetobacter senegalensis. The sequence goes on from NZ_LN606600.1 coordinate 3,659,642, forward strand.
TGACAGGTATGAGCAAGGCTTTCATCGGTGAATTGATTGCCGAATGTGTAGCCGTTTTCATTATTATTGTGTTTGGGGATTCCGTAGCGGCGATGTATTCGCTCTACGACCCCAGTCCTTACAAACTCGCCTACTGGGGGGTGTGTATTGTCTGGGGACTGGGGGTCACGATTGCCATTTATGTGACCGGCGCTGTTTCCGGCACCCACGCTAATCCGGCAGTCACGTTAGCTCTTGCCTGTTTCCGGGGCTTCTCATGGAAAAAAGTTCTGCCTTATTGGGCAGCCCAGGTCTTGGGTGGTTTTCTGGGAGCCGTTATTGTTTACACCCTCTTTTCCCCGGTTATTGACCACTATGCTGCTCTTCATCAGATAGACCGTCTCCATGATGGAGCAGGGGCAGGGGTGTTTTTTACTCATCCCGGTGATTTCATCACGCCTATGCATGCTTTTGTGGATGAAATCATCCTGACCGCCATGCTGCTTCTTGGCATTTTCGCCGTCACCTGCGAGTACAATACGCAGGCCCCCCAAGCAAATTCTGGCGCCTTGATCATTGGCTTTCTGGTTGCGGCCATTGGTGCCTCAGCAGGGTATCTGGAAGCGTGGGCTATCAACCCGGCCCGTGATTTCGGTCCGCGCCTGTTCTGTTATTTTGCCGGATGGGGCGGTTCCGCACTCCCATCACCTGGAAACTACTGGTGGGTGCCAATTGCTGGCCCATTGATAGGCGGCGTTATCGGGGGAGCTTTCTATCAGGGGCTTCTCAAACCTTTCATGCCCTCTTTAAACAAAACCCGTGATTCCAACACGGCTCACGACTAACAAACTCCGATCAAAGAAGGATAATCTCGATGAGCGCGCAAGACTACGTATTGGCAATTGATCAAGGCACGACCTCAACACGTTCGATCGTATTTGATCGGCATGCTCACGAGATTTCCAGAGCGCGGCAGGAATTCGCTCAGCATTACCCCAATGCCGGATGGGTGGAGCATTGCCCTGAAGATATCTGGAACGATGTTCTGACCACCTCCAAGACAGCCGTGGAACAGGCTGGCGGCGCAGCCCGCATTGCGGGCATCGGCATTACAAACCAGCGCGAGACCATTGTTGTCTGGGATCGCGCAACGGGGAAGCCTATCCACCGCGCCATTGTGTGGCAGGACCGCAGGACGGCCGCAACATGCCAGAAGCTGAAAGAAGAGGGGGCCGAAACGCTTGTGCGCGAGCGGACAGGCCTGCTGATCGACCCTTATTTCTCAGCCACCAAACTGGCCTGGATATTAGACAATGTCTCCGGGGCTCGGGCACAGGCCGAGAAAGGAGAGCTTGCGTTCGGCACGATTGATTCTTTCATCCTTTGGCGCCTGACCGGCGGTAAGGTGCATGCCACAGACATCACAAACGCTGCGCGCACATTGCTGTTCAATATTCATACCCAACAGTGGGATGACGACCTGCTCCGCCTGTTCCACATTCCTGCAGCCCTTCTGCCGGAAGTAAAAGACAACAGCACCCTCTTCGGCGAAACTGATCCTTCTCTTTACGGGCGCGCCATTCCTATTGCCGGTATGGCGGGAGACCAGCAAGCTGCGGTTGTCGGGCAGGCGTGCTTCACACCTGGCATGGCAAAAGCAACCTATGGCACCGGCTGTTTCGTTCTGCTGAACACGGGCGAAAAGCCAGTTGTGTCCAAGCACCGGATGCTTACAACCATTGCCTACCGCATTGGCGGCAAAACGACTTACGCTCTCGAAGGGTCCATTTTTGTAGCCGGTGCCGCTATCAAATGGCTCCGCGATGGGTTGCATCTCATCACGCACGCATCCCAGACAGACGACATGGCCACCCGTATCCCCCATAGCCACGGCGTTTATATGGTCCCGGGTTTTGTTGGCCTTGGCGCTCCCCACTGGGACCCAGATGCGCGTGGCCTGATCTGTGGGCTGACATTGGATGCAACTGCCGCCCACATTGCCCGAGCCGCACTGGAATCCGTAGCCTATCAAACGCTCGATCTGGTGACGGCAATGATGCAGGATGGAGGCGGCACGACAGACGCCCTGCGTGTGGATGGCGGTATGTCCGCCAATGACTGGTTCTGTCAGTTTCTGGCAGATATGCTTCAGGTGAAAGTTGAACGTCCTCACAACGTGGAAACCACGGCACTCGGCGCTGGTTTCCTCGCTGGTCTTGCTACCGGCGTATGGGAAAATGAAGCAACCCTCGCTTCCGAATGGAAACGTGGCCAACTCTTTGAGCCCTCAATGAACAATGAGCAACGCCGCACAATGATTGCCGGATGGCATCAAGCTGTAAAACGTACTCTCACAACTCCTTCACTCGGCTGAACGCCAGCGCTTTTTCCCTCCCCAGAACATGGGGAGGGAAAAACACTGCTACCTTTCACTCCGTAGCTTTTCCTGGATCGACCGCCACCGTTACGTCCTTGGATGACCCTCCAAGGAAAGAAAAGGTGAACGTCACGTTCTGTCCCGCCTTGAGAGCGGGGTCTGGATCAAGGCATAAAAGATGATAGCCACCATGAGGAAACACGAGCGTCGTATTGGCAGGCAAGGAAAGGTGAGTGAAAAGAGAAAGTGTGCCCGAGGTACTTTCCTGATCAGAATGATGGCCTACCAGCGTCCGGCATGAAGCGGATGAGACGTTTGTAACCAGATGCGCATTTTCACCTTTGTTTGTAAGCGTGAAATACAGCGCATAAACATGCCCGGCAGGCCGGACAAGTTGCATACTGACGTTTGTAATCTCAATATCTTTCTGGGCATTTTCCTGCCCCGGAATTGACTTGCCCGGATCCCTGTCCTCAGCATGAGCTGGGGTATGAACCAGCAGTCCGGCGAATAACGCAGGCAAGATGCCGAGATGGGCGTGAAGTTTCATCGTGACTCCGGTGTTTTTAGCCTCGTATCAGTATATACTGCCAAGGCAGATCCAGCATGTTGCGGACACTATACCGCAATCCTGTTGGTCTGTAAGAAGGTTCTGCTACGGGAGCCAGCCAGTTTGAGAGGCCAGATTACCAATGCGTTGCCCATTTTGCGGGAACCCGGACAGCCAGGTCAAAGATAGCCGCCCGAATGAAGAGGGTTCTGCCATACGCCGCCGCAGAGCCTGCCTTTCGTGCGGCCAACGCTTTACAACCGTTGAACGTGTGCAATTGCGAGATCTGGTTGTGGTCAAAGCAAACGGAAGGCGTGCCCCGTTTGAAAGGGAAAAGCTGGCACGGTCCATTCGCATTGCTCTACGCAAACGGCCTCTACCTGAAACAAGAATCGAACAGATTGTCAGCGGACTGGTCAGACAGCTTGAAGCCTCGGGTGAAACTGAAGTGCCTTCCTCGCGTATAGGTAAGCTTGCCATGGAGGTGCTCAAGGAAGTGGATACCGTCGGCTATGTCCGTTTTGCCAGCGTGTACAGAGACTTCACGGAAGCAAAGGATTTCTCCGAAATTCTGACGTCAATGGACGTTTCCGACGCTGACAATCAGGAAAAAGACTAGACCTTGAGCCATAAAGGCGTCATGAAACCCCGCTCCCTCAACAGGGCACGCAGGAGACAGGGATGACAGAGCTGCAAGATCAACCAGAACTTAAGGGAGCGCAACGACCGCGTACGGCGGCTCGGGTGGCGGCTGTTCAAGCACTTTTCCAGATTGAACAGAACGAAGATCGCGCGGAAAGTGTCGTTCAGCAGTTCATGGTACATCGCTTCGGCACAACGCTGAACAACGATTCCTACGAGGAAGGCTATGTGCCAGAGCCTGATACGCGCCTCTTTGTCTCTGTGGTGAAGGAAGCGGTCTCCCACCGGAGCCTTATTCTGGACCAACTGGCCGCAACCTTGCCTGCAACATGGCCAGTTACCCGTCTTGACCCAGTTTTACGCGCGCTCTTCATGGCTGCTCTCGGCGAAGCGCTGGCAGGGGAGGTTCCTGCAAGCGTAATCATCAATGAGTATATGGATATCGCCCACGGCTTTTTTTCCGGCGATGAACCCAAACTGGTGAACGGCGTGCTGGACACCGCCATAAAACAGCTCACTTCGACCGAAAAGAACCAACGTCCGTCTGAAGCTGAGGACAACAAAGCTGACTAATCTTCCGCCGGAATTTACGTTTATCCGTCGACATTTCTCCGATCTGGCAGGCCCCGGCGCACTTGGCCTGACAGATGATGCCGCCGTTTTTACGCCACCACCCGGTCGTGACCTCGTGATAGCGGCCGATGCAATGGTCGAAAATGTACATTTTCTGCCGGATGATCCGGCAGAAACTATTGGCCGCAAGCTTCTCCGTTGCAATCTGTCTGATCTCGCAGCAATGGGCGCTCGCCCTGAAGGGTGGCTTCTCACCGTCGCGCGTCCACCCTCCATAGAAGACAAATGGTTTGAAGGATTCTGCCGAGGGATCAAAGAGGACCAGACCCTTTTCAACCTAAGTCTGCTTGGAGGAGACACAACATCCACCTCTGGGCCGTTGGTTCTCTCCCTCACCATTCTGGGGTCCGTCCCCCCCGGACATGCCATAAAGCGTCAGGGTATTCGGGCTGGGGATGGTCTCTGGGTTACCGGCACCATAGGAGATGGGGCTCTGGGGTTGCGAGCCTTGCAAGGCATTATTGACGATCCTTCAGGCTATCTTGCTTACCGTTACCGCATGCCCCAACCAAGAGTGGGAGCTCCACTCTATGGTCTGGCCTCAGGAGCGATGGATGTCTCTGATGGTCTGCTACAGGATGCAGGCCACCTTGCTAGAGAAAATGCTCTTGGAGTCACGGTCTATGCGGCTGATGTCCCATTCTCTCGTGCCGCCCTTGAGTGCGGGCCAGAATGGCTGGAAACATGCCTGACTGGTGGCGATGACTACGAACTTCTTTTCGCTGTGCCTCCAGATAAGGAAAAAGCTCTTTTACAGTCTCCCTTCTTAGAGACCGTGGAGGGGGCCATTCCTGTCACACGCATTGGAGTTTTTCATAATAAAAGTGATGGCGTCACTGTAATTGACAAGAATGAAAAAATACTCTCATTCAAAAAATTCGGCTGGAGCCATTTCTAGAAATAATAAATTCAAACAATCACAATATATTAATTTTTATAGTGTAAAAAAGTTTCCCCCAACATATATCATGATCGGAAAAACTTTTTATACACACGGCGCTAGACTAAAATATTCAGGATAACTTGATCCACCCACCATTCAGGAAATATTTTTTTCATACATACGATGTTTTTTGTAGGGCGTTGGCACAATACGCTCAATCAGATTGCGTATCCCGACGTTTGTTTCCAGAACCCATCCCAACTCAATTGATCGGTAAGGCAATACATGCCCCCGCTGCATCAACTCATCAATCAATAGGGCAGGGATTATGGCGCTTAATGCCGTTCCGGCAAGTTTCTTTTTCACCCCCAGCAGAATGACCCGCGCTGAATGAAAATCATGCGTTAAGATACGTGAGCCCAGCTTGACCCATCCCAGCGGGGAGGGGGCTCCGTTCAGATCTCCACTGATGTCAAAAATATTGGGAACAACCAGAGCTATGGCAACAGGTTCACCCTCAAACTCGACCAGAACATATTGCTCTGGTTTCAGTACCGGTTTGAGTGATGCCAAAAGAGCCTGCACTTCATCACGGGTAATCGGCACGTTTCCCCATGTTCCGGCCCATGCATCGTTATAGATATCTCTAAGGATATCTGCGTCTTCAATAATATGATCCTTGCGTAACCCGCGCACTGTTACCGCACCCAGCCGGGCACGTAGATTGGCGGGAACACGGTTTGCACGCTCTGCCACAGGGCTAACCTCCATCCGATAGGACAGAAGATCCATTGCCTTGGCAAAGCCCGCGCGCTCGATAGCAGGACCGAGTGTTTCTGGATGCCACCCAGTGCCAACCATAGGGGGTTCCATTTGCCCCTCGATCATGGTGCCAGACTCACCATGATAGTTCAGCGTCCACGGCCCCCGAATGCGCTCTATGCCTTGCAGCCGCAACCAGTCCGTTGCGGCATCCAACAATGGTTTGACGCATTCCGTTTCCACGGCGTCCAAGGCGCCGAAGAAACCGGTGCGCGGGCCATCCTGCTCCAACGCCAAACGGTCAATCTGAGCCGAAATACGTCCAATCGGCTTTCCGTTACGCCAAGCCAAAAAGTAACATGCGGTTCCATGCTCAAAAAAACGTGAGCGTTTGGGGTGAAGCATTCCTTTCTGCTCCATATCCAAAGGCGGCACATAACTTGGCAAGCCGCTATACAAAAGGCGGGGCAGCCGGATAAATAGCGCAAGCTGACGCGTACCCGAAACGGGGGATACGACAATCTGGTCAGAATTAGTCATCGGTGCTCCATCAACTGCGCCTTCAAACCGAAAGGTGATGCCTTATTCCGACCGAATGGAAAAGGGGGAAGTGTGAACCAGGTTCATACCAAGCACTCTGAATTGCGCTCGATTCTGATTACCGGCGCTACTGGTGGCATAGGAATAGAACTCGCCAGACGCTACGCAAGACCTGGCCGAACGCTGATTTTATGGGGCCGAAACGCAGAACGCCTGCAGCGATTGGCCACACTCTGCTGTGCGCGAGGAGCTGCAGTTGTTACAAGACAGATTGACTTGGTTGACGGCAGAGCAGCCTTAGCTGCGTTACGGGAAGACGATACCAAACACCCGCTAGACCTTGTTGTTTTGGGCGCAGGCCTGTCAGACATCCAACCTGCAGGCCAACTGACAGAAGACCCTGAAAAGGTTTTGGACCTCTGCTTGGTCAATTTTACCATACCAGCAACGCTGGCCACTGCTGCCGCTGAACGCATGATAGCAAGGGGAGGAGGGAAAATCGCTCTGATCGGCTCTGTCGCTGGGTTCTACGAACTTCCTTTTGCTGCGTCCTACAGCAGTTCAAAAGCCGGGCTAGCTCAGTTTGCCGAAGCCGCCAACTTAGGGTGGTCCAGACATAACGTCCGCATTACGCTCATTGTGCCGGGATTTGTCGATACGCCGATGAGTCAGCGTCTTGAGGGAGAACGTCCCTTTCTTGTCTCTGCCGGCAGTGCAGCCCGCCGCATCATGCGCGCCATCAAAATGGGAAAAAAAGAGTATATTTTCCCGTGGCAGTTCCGCGTATTACGTGTCGTGGAACGCCTCGTGCCGCATTTTCTTCGGGCACGTATCTTGCTTAGTCTGAAAGCTGGACAAAAACCGGTAAAAAACTCCTAAGAAGAAATACCTTTCTTCCTTCTGAAGAAGGGTATTTTGCCAATTTTCAAGGAGAACCACCGCACTCTTTTTCTCAAAAAGAGTGGTCTCCAGTTAGAAACTGGAGGTCCGGGCGGGAATCGAACCCACGTACGCGGATTTGCAGTCCGCTGCATCACCATTCTGCCACCGGACCAGTGACGTGAGAGCCTTATGTCCTCTCAAAGCAGATCGGTCAAGCCGTTGTGTTGTGCGATTTTATCCACCTTGTGCCACACATGCCTGTGTGCAGTGATTTTTGTGGCACAAACGACGCGGAAGAGGGCAATTGAAACACATGAATGCTGATTACTCGACCACCAGCCTCCGTGAAAATCAGTCCGGGCAGACGGACGACTTTGCACAGGCACGCAATCTCATGGTTGATGACCAGCTACGGCCCTCCGAAATCACAGACCCACAGCTTTTGAAAGTTATGCGCACATTACCGCGAGAAGAATGTGTGTCTGCCACACAAAAAACAATTGCCTATGCGGATGTGAATGTGCCCCTAGGAGCCAGCCGCGTTCTTGCCCAACCGCTCACCACCGCACGGCTGGTACAATCCTGCTTCACCACTAATTCACCCAAAAATGCTCTTATTATTGGTGCTGCGACTGGTTATACGGCTGCAATTTTTGCGCACTTAGGCGCGCAGGTAACAGCGCTGGAAGCTGATCCTGATCTAGCAGAAATCGGACAGAAGTTTTGCCGCCTTCATGCACCGTCAGTCACGTGGACGGTTGGTCGTCTGGATGGTGGATACCCACCCAATGCACCATATGACCTGATTTATTTTGAAGGGACGATTTCTGACATCCCAGACTTTTGCGAGAATCAGCTGAATGACGATGGATCTGTTGTTGGTATGTTGACTACATCAAGCGGCATGGCATCAGGTTTTCAGGCCTATCGCGACTCTAATTCTTCCAAGATTTTCACCAAGACCTTTTTATTTGACGGCTTTCTGCCCCCATTGCAGGGACTTCCTCAAACCTCTCCGTTCAAGTTTTAAAATTGAGATGTACCTCCGGGAAAATAGAGGGAGTGTGTTTTTCGCTTTTAAGTGATAGAAATTCGTCCTGCATCGTGCCATGTAATGGCAGCATGAATATTTGGTCATTTAAGTGGGAGAAGCACATGAGGCGTATTTGCGGAGTGGGCATCGGCTTAACAGCCGCGCTTTGCAGTTCCACCGCGTGGGCTCAGAAATATGATGGAAGCGGCTCCCCGACCTTTGTGCCGCACACACTGCAGGAAGCACTTGCTTCTGCTTATCTGACCAACCCGACCTTGCAACAGGCCCGCGCAACGTTACGCGCAACTGACGAACAAGTACCTACAGCCTTGGCTGGCTGGCGGCCGACCGTAACGGGCAGTGTCGGCTTAAGCTATTATAAGGGACAGAACGACTATCAAGGTAGTGCCGATCAACCAGGCTATTTACGGATATATGACACACCTGGCTATACCGCAGCCCTAACCATCCAGCAGCCCATTTACAGTGGCGGTAAGACGACAGCAGCTACCCATCAGGCTGTTAACAAAGTGATGGCCGCTCGGGCCAATCTGATTTCCGTGGAACAGCAAGTCTTCAAAAATGTCGTGAACGCCTACGTTAGCGTTATTGAAGACGAACAACTACTCCAGCTCAATATCAACAATGAGCGGGTTTTGCAGCAGCAGTTACGCGCAACCAACGAGCGCTTCCGGGTGGGCGAAATCACCCGCACAGACGTGGCACAGGCAGAATCAGCTTACGCAACCGCCAAAGCTGCGCGCCAGCAATCTGAGGGAACACTGCAGACTGCCCAAGCAACCTATATGCAGATTGTAGGAATGGCTCCTCCACCTAACCTTGTGCCGCCTCAGCCGCTTGTTCTGCCGGTAAAAAATGAACAGACTGCCGCGGCGATGGCCGTGCGGAACAACCCGGACGTTATTAACGCTCTTTTCACCGAGTCTTCACAGAAAGACGCCGTTTCTGTCGCAATCGCGGCAATTATGCCGAAAATCTCAGCGACCGCAGCGTATTCCCGACAAGTCAACCAGCAGCTGAATCATCAGATTGATGAAAACAAGTACGCCATGCTGAACTTCAACATTCCAGTCTACCAAGGCGGGTCGGAATATGCTGCCGTTCGGCAGGCCAAGCAGCAGGTACAGGCCGCTCATCGGGAGGTCGATATTCAGCGCCGTACGGCAGCGCAGGATGCTGTTTCCAACTGGCAGAAGCTAGTCTCTTACCAAGCTGCCATTTCCAGTAATCGGGCCGCTATCCGGGCGGGGACCGTTGCTCTTGACGGCGTGGAGCGTCAGGCCATTGTTGGAACCAGCACTACTCTGGAAGTTCTTCAGCAACAGGAAACGCTTTTGCAGGCTCAGGTTGCACTGGTGCAGAGCCTCAGCAATATGGTTCTGTCCTCCTATAATGTCGCGGCGGCTATCGGGCGTCTTACTGCTGCAGACCTGAAACTGAATGTGCCCCTTTATGATGACAAAGCCTATTATCAGGCTGTAAAAGACCGGCTATGGGGAATAAACGACTACGCAGTCAATCAGCCAGGTCGTTAATCCCTGAGAACAGTTGTTCAGCAGGAATTTTTTGATGACATCATCTCATGAGTCGGAAGAAACAGGCCAGTCTGTTGCGGATGTGTTGTCATCCATAAGACAGGTGCTGCATAATGAGCACCTTGCCGCTCAAAACGCCTCAACATCTTCGATCGCTCCGGAGGACGAAGATGACGATATTCTTGTGCTTTCTCCTGCCATGATGACTGAAGACCCCACTGTTCCTTCGTCTGGGGGCGTAAAGTCAGCAACAGATGATGAAACTGACACTGGACAGCCCGTTAGTTCAGAGGCAATAAAACAGAAGCATGACAGTCATGCAGATGGACTGGATAAGAACACGCAGGTTGTGGCGCATGGGGGACCATCAAGTATCTCTCCGTCAGAACATGCGGACGGTAACGAGGTTCTGTCTGTTACTGATCTCAGACAAATTGAACTGATTGATAAGGCTCAAAATATGTCCGGTTCCCTGCCGATTCCGCTGAATGACGAAACCATTTCCGATACGGGAAGTTCGTTTTCCGTTCTGCAAAAAACCCTTCAGGAAAAATACCTGAGAGAGCATGAGGAGAGAAAAGTGGCTATCACGCATGAAGGTTCTCTGACGGTCGAAGATATCGTGCGTCAGGAAGTACGTGTTTTCCTCAAGAAATGGCTGGATGCCCATCTGGCAGGAATCGTGCAGGCGGCTGTCCGCAAGGAAGTGGAACGTCTGACCCAGCGCGGCCTGTAAGCCATGCGCCTATTCCTCTTTCCTGCCTGAGTTCAGGAGAGAGGACTACGTGGTCTCTTCTTGATATGCAGGATTTTTCGATTCTGCTTGAGGCGGGGGTATAATATACCTTCCGCCTTTTTTACGTTTTCTGGTTGGATATGATGCTGAACAAAACGTTTGAGCCTGCTGAAACTGAAAAGCGCCTTTACACTCTGTGGGAAAGTCAGAGAGCCTTTTCTGCTCAGCCCGCGAGCACCAAAAAACCTTTCACCATCATGATCCCGCCGCCGAACGTAACAGGCACCCTGCATATGGGACATGCGCTCACGATGACATTGCAGGACACGCTGGTTCGTTGGAAACGGATGCAAGGCTTCGACACCCTATGGCAGCCAGGTACAGATCATGCCGGCATCGCCACACAGATGGTCGTCGAACGTGCATTGGCAGCAGAAAACACCACACGCAAAGAGTTGGGCAGAGAGGCATTCACCCAGCGTGTCTGGCAATGGAAAGAAGAATCCGGCGGCGGAATTACGCGGCAGCTTCGTCGGTTAGGGGCGTCTCTCGATTGGCCGCGTGAACGCTTCACAATGGATGAAGGGCTATCCCGTGCCGTCAAGGAAGTTTTTGTTACGCTATATCAGGAAGGCCTGATCTATCGCGACCGCCGGCTTGTGAACTGGGACCCTGTTTTCCGTTCCGCCATCTCGGATCTGGAAGTTGAAAGCAAAGATGTTGCTGGCAAGCTCTGGTACATCCGTTATCCGGTAGAAGGGCTGACCGATACCAGCATTACGGTTGCCACTACGCGCCCGGAAACCATGTTAGGCGATGTGGCTGTCGCCGTGCACCCTGAAGACGAACGCTACACCGGCCTGATTGGCCGCTCCGTACGCCTCCCTCTCACGGGACGTCTGATTCCTATCGTGGCTGACCTTCACTCGGACCCGGAAAAGAGAACGGGGCTGTTAAAATTACGCCCGCCCACGACTTCAACGACTTTGAGGTGGGGCGTCGACACAACCTTCCAATGCTGTCCGTTCTGGACGAAGAAGCGCGCATAACGCTCGACGAGATAGAAAACGAGCTTGAGCCGGTCTCTGGGCTGGCTGACCCTCATTTTGTCAAAACATTGAACGGTCTTTCACGCGAAGAAGCGCGGAAGGTTATCGTTGCCGAACTGGAAGCTCTGGGTTGGCTGGAAAAAATAGAGCCGCATCGCCATCAGGTGCCTCATGCAGAACGTGGCGGGGCAGTGATCGAACCTCGCCTGACAACACAATGGTACTGTGATGCCGGGAAACTGGCTGGCCCGGCTATCGAAGCCGTAACAAGTGGCAAAATCACATTTATTCCCAAGCAATGGGAAAACACGTTCTTTGCATGGATGCGGGATATCCAGCCATGGTGTATTTCCCGCCAGTTGTGGTGGGGGCACCGTATCCCGGCCTGGTATGGTCCGGACGGGCACGTATTTGTCGCGCATGACGAAGCTGGTGCCAACACTCAGGCACTCGCACATTATGGTAAAGCCGAACCGCTTACGCAGGACGAAGATGTTCTTGATACCTGGTTCTCGTCTGGGCTGTGGCCGTTTTCCACATTGGGCTGGCCTGATAAAACCCCTGAACTCGCCCGTTATTACCCGACCGATGTTCTGGTAACAGGTTTTGACATCATTTTCTTCTGGGTCGCCCGCATGATCATGATGGGACAGCACTTCATGAAAGATGTGCCGTTCCGCCATGTCTTCATTCATGGGTTGGTCCGCGACGAACGCGGACAGAAGATGTCTAAAAGCAAAGGGAACGGGATTGATCCCCTTGATCTGATTGACGATTTTGGCGCTGATGCGATGCGTTTCACGATCTGTGCGCTGACCGGCATTGGCCGCGATGTCAAACTGGGTCGGAAAAAAGTTGAAGATTATCGTGCCTTTGTCACCAAGATATGGAATGCCGCGCGCTTCTGCGAGATGAATGGCGTAAAGGCGCAAGCGGATTTTGATCCGACGACGGTAAAATCACCGCTCGGCCGCTGGATAATCACGGAAGCTTCCACCGCCATTCAGGACGCCACCAAGGCGCTGGAAGTCTATCGTTTTGATGAATATGCGCTCACCTGTTACCGCTTTGTATGGAACCGCTTCTGCGATTGGTTCCTCGAATTTGCCAAACCAGTGTTTGCCTCAGCCGATGCAGCAGAAGCCGCCGAAATTCGTGGGGTAGCGGCTTATGTGCTGAACATCATCTTACGCCTCCTTCAGCCCGTAATGCCATTTGTTACAGATGACCTGTGGCATGCGTTTGGTTTCGGTGCTGAAGGAAGTCTGATTTCGGCATCTTGGCCCGAACCAGTCGCATTAACAGGTGCCGAAAGTGCGCTCGCTGAATGCGACCAGATTATCCGCCTGATTTCAGAAACACGGACGGTACGCTCAGAAATGAACGTTCCTCCCTCTCAAAAAGCGCCCGTCTTTCTGAAAGATGCAAAGCCGGAAACTATTGCTCGCGCCGAGCGCTGGAAAGAGGCCATCGGTCGTATGGCGCGCGTTTCTGAGATCGCCGCCTTGGAGGGAGACGTTCCGCGCGGATCGGCTCAGGCCGTTGTCGATGAAACGACACTGGTTATTCCTCTGGAAGGATTGATCGATATCACAGCCGAACAGGACCGGCTTAAGAAAGAACTGGCAAAAGCTGAGGATGAAATTCAGAAAACCGAGAAAAAACTCGGCAACGAAAATTTTGTGACCCGCGCAAAGCCCGAAATTGTAGAAGAAATGCGGGAGCGTCTGGAAAACCAGCAAGGTGAAAAGGTTCGCTTGCAAGCAGCCCTAGCGCGGATTGGCTGATCCAGACCGTAATAAAAAGGCTGATTAGCGCCTGAAAAGCGCGCTGATCAGTCTGTTCCACGCGTTTTATTTTGTCATGTTAGCGCTTCATCGGAGAACGAAATGCCTGATACAGCAATTCTTGGTGGTGGATGTTTCTGGTGTGTCGAGGCCGTTTTACGGGATATGCGCGGCATTTTATCCCTGACACCTGGCTATGCGGGCGGCTCCACGGATCACCCAACATACAAGCAAGTATGCAGCGGAAATACAGGGCACGCTGAAGTTGTTAAGGTCGAGTTTGACCCACACACCATCAGCTATGACGATTTACTAAGAATTTTCTATACCCTGCATGATCCGACAACGCTCAATCGGCAGGGCAATGATATCGGCACCCAGTATCGGTCCATCATCTTTTATAAAGATGAGCAGCAGAAAGAGGGGGCTCTGGCGGTCAGAGCTGAAATTGAAAAGCAAGACCTGTGGGAAGCTCCCTTGGTTACCGCGATAGAACCACTCACAACCTTCTGGCCCGCCGAGGAAATGCACCATGATTACTATGAGCGGAACCCCGGAACTGGCTATTGTGCAGCGGTAATTGCTCCGAAGGTTGCAAAAATGCGGAAAGTGTTTGCCGCTCTTTATTCCGCGTAGGCGGAATAACTACTCCACACCGTCATCTTCCAGAAAAAATCGGTCGCCTTCCTCGTCAAAATCGAACAGTTCGGCAAACCGCGCCCAGCCCACTACAGTCTGGAGCGTTTGCCGGGCGTAATCGGGGGACATGGAAACCTCCAGTTCATCCCGAAAACGCTCCGCATTGGCGGTATGCGTTGGCCGTTCGTCCAACACACTGCGAATCGTTTTGACCAAGGGAACGTGGTGGATGAGTGCATGACCCATGATGGCTTTACGCTCATCAAGATCACTCAGAACAAAATGGACACCTTCGTTCGTCAGAAGGATGTCGCCGTCTTCAAGCTCGGCAAGACCGAGAAGCTCCAACGATTCTCCCAGCGGAAACAGATCATCAAGTTCAAGCTGCAATTTTTCGGCTAACATCGGCAGATCTGCCCGACCATTGAGGGGAGGGGCAGCCAGTGCCTCCATCATGCCGATCATCATGGTGATGGAAACCTGTGGAAGAGCCTTGAATATGGGCTCAGGTTGTGCAGCCTGACCTTGCCCAGACGTGATATCCGCTTCCGAAACAATCGGCGCACGCTGTGTCATGAGAGCATAAATATGATCGACAAACTGCCGAAACGCTGCATCTTCCCTGTTCCGAGGATGAGCAAAAGGCACAGACAGAATATGCGCTATCCGCCCGGGATTTGAGGAAAAAATCATGATCCTATCGCAGATCAGAACGGCTTCCTCAATATTGTGCGTCACTACCAACATGCCCTGCACGGGTAGTTTATTTTCTGACCAAAGCTCCACCAGATCGGTACGCAGATTTTCCGCCGTTAGAACATCTAGAGCCGAAAAAGGCTCATCCATCAGGAGAAGGTCAGGCTGCACAACGAGGGCTCTGGCTAACCCGACGCGCTGCTGCATCCCGCCAGACAGCTCTTTGGGCCACGCGTTCTCGTATCCGCCAAGTCCAATCAGATCTATGGCATTTTCCACTCGGCGATCACGCTCAGCGCCGTGTATCCCCTTCGCTTCCAAACCAAGCGCTACATTTTCCTCCACAGTCATCCATGGGAAAAGTGCGAATGACTGAAAGACCATGGCAATGCCTGGATCGGGTCCTTCCAGAGGTTTCCCCTGCCACAGCACTTCTCCAGAAGTGGGTGTCAGAAGTCCTGCCAAGATACGCAAAAGCGTGGATTTTCCTGACCCAGAACGCCCTAGTAGCCCAACCATCTCTCCTGAATGAAGGGAGAGACTCACATCATCCAGAACTTGGAGATCAACAGCACTATCTTTGTGATAGGCTTGGGAAATGTGCCGCGCCTCTATCAGGATAGCGCTTTTTGCACCTTCCTGAGCATCAGGAAGAGGGGAGATCATATACCTAATTCCCGTCAGCTAAATTTGAGCCTGCGATAAGCGTATTCTGAAAGTGGACGCCAGACCACCCAGTTCATGGCCATCACAAAAAGAGACATGATGACAACACCAAGCGCCACCCGGCTGGTAGAGCCTTCAACCGTAGCCTGAGCAATATAGCTACCAATTCCGTGCGCTTTGAGGGTTATATCGCCCCACTGCGCCATTTCTGAAGCAACGGCCGCATTCCACGCTCCACCGGAAGCTGCCATCACACCAGTGAGATAATAAGGGATGATGCCCGGTAGCATGATCTTACGCCACCATAACATCCCGGAAACATTAAAATTGCGCCCCACTTCCAGCAATGCGCCGGGAAAGGAAGATGTGCCGCCAATAACATTGAACAGAATGTACCACTGAGCCCCCAGGATCATAAGCGGCGTCAACCAGATATCCGGCACGAGATCAAAGCGGATAATTCCAACCACAAAAATTGGGAAAAACAGATTGGCGGGAAAGGCAGCGCAATATTGCACAACAAGTTGCGCGCGCCGCGCTCGTGCAGAATCAAGCCCAAGCCAGACGCCCACAGGCACCCAGATAATCGAGGCCAGACAGACCATGCTCACCACGCGCAACAGGGTGATGCATCCCAACATAAAAACATGAAGAATTTGCCTCGATGTGTAGAATGCCGAGGCATAAGTGCCTGCCTGCTCTAATGCAGCAAGCAAGATAACAACCCACACGCTCCACCATAACCAGCGAGCAGCCACCGGCTGCCCTTGCTGTGAGGGCGGCCTGAATCGCCCCCCCAACGGCAAGGTTCCCAGGTTTCTGGCCACACCCAAAATCATATCCCCGAGTAAACTCAAAAGCCGCGTATGACGCAGCGTTCTAAGTATCCACGGTTCTGGGACGCTCGCTGTCGATGGGCCGACTTCCAGACGGAAGCGCGTCGCCCAAGAAGCCAAAGGTCGGAATACGATCTGATCATAGGCAAGGATAACCAGAAGCATTGCTACGATCGCAGCAAGAACCGCCCAAATATTACGCTGGGTGATAGCCACCCCCACGTACGAGCCGATCCCCGGCAGCACAATGTGGGTATTTCCCACAGTAATGGTCTCTGAATAGACAACCATAAACCACCCGCCAGCCATAGACATCATGGAGTTCCACACCAGCGACGGAACAGCACATGGCACTTCCAGCCGCCAGAATTTTTGCCAGCTTGTCAGCCCAAAACAGCGTGCGGCTTCCTCCAGTTCATCAGGCACATTCTTAAGAGACTGATACATGCCCAAAGCCAGATTCCAGGCTTGGCTGGTAAAAATGGTGAAAATGGCTGCAAATTCAGCCCCAAGCACCCGTCCCGGAAACAGTCCAAGGAAAAAGGTCACGGTGAAAGTCAGAAAGCCAAGAATAGGGACGGACTGCAAGACATCCAGCAAAGGGATGAGCACCTGCTCCGCCCGACGGTTCTTGGCGGCCAGCGTGGCGTAACAAAATGTAAAAACAAGAGAAAGCGCTAAGGCCGCAAACATTCGCAGCGTTGTACGAAGCGCATAGCCCGGCAGATAAGCAACATTCAGATGGAGGGGCGCCATGGTGGGAGAAGAAAGGGGCGCAAGCATGTGTCGCACCGAATTCCCAACCAGGATGGCAACCCCAACCACACACACCAGCAAGAGCGCATCAAGGCTATTCAGATGGCGGACGGAAAGGGAAGAAAAAGATGCTTGGGGTCTAAAAGAAGTCTCGGGTTTGGTCGCCGTCATGGCAAACCTGTTCCTGTACTGCCAAAGCCACCGCTACCGCGTTCTGTTTCATCCAATTCAGCGCATTCAGCCCATGACACACGCTCCACGGGGGCAATGACGGCCTGGGCAATACGCATACCGCGTTCAACCGTAAAAGCCTGCTCGCCCGCATTGAGCATGATCACCCCGACTTCTCCGCGATAATCCTCATCTATGGTACCAGGAGAATTGGGGAGAATAATTCCGTGCTTGAGCGCCAAACCGGAGCGGGGACGAACCTGTAATTCGTAACCAGGAGGGAGAGCAATACGCAGCCCGGTCGGCACCAGAGCACGCCCCCCAGGCGGTAGTGTGACAGGCTCTTCAACCGCTGCCACAAGATCCATACCTGCAGCCCCGGCTGTTGCGTAGGAAGGAAGAGGAAGATCCTGAGCATGCGCAAGGCGCTGAACCCGCACTGTAAGGCCGGTATTCCGGGAATCAGGTGCGGGCATTTATGTACTCCATCTGTGGTTTAGAAATCAGATTTACTACAAAACCAATCTGAAATGGAGAGGGCAAGCCTGCGCGCCACCTCTTCTTTTGTCATCCGTGGCCAGTATTCAACACCATCTTGCGTTATGAGCAGAATCTGGTTTTCGAGGCCACCCATCACATTGGTAGCCGGACTGACGTCGTTCGCAACAATCCAGTCACACCCTTTGCGTGCCCGTTTGGCGATAGCATAGGATTCCACGTTTTCCGTCTCGGCCGCGAACCCTACAACGAGACGCGGTCGAGAGGCGGATGGCATGGAAAGGTCAGCAAGAATGTCTGGATTGGCCACCAGAGAAAGCGGCGCAGGCACATCGCTACGGTCTTTCTTTTTCATCTTCTGGTTCGCTTCGGAAGCAGGCCGCCAGTCAGCCACTGCCGCCGTGCAAACAGCAACGTCCTGAGGTGGAAGCCCCATGACGGTCGCCTGCATATCGCGGGCAGTTTCACAGGGAATCACCTCAACTCCTGCCGGAGCCCGTAATTCCGTTGGTCCGCTGACTAATGTAACATCCGCACCCAAATCAGCCAAGGCATCCGCTATGGCGTACCCCTGCCGACCCGACGAGCGATTTGCCAGATAACGGACGGGATCAAGCGGTTCATGCGTTGGTCCTGCCGTAACCACCACTTTCTTTCCCGCCAGAGGAGTTTCCTCTTGCCGCACACGCTGCCGGAAAAAACCGATTACCGCATCCATTACATCGTTCGGCTCAGCCATACGTCCGGGCCCAAATTCTCCACAGGCCATCGGCCCTTCTACAGGAGGGACCATGATTACGCCTCGCTGGGCCAACACTGTCAGATTGGCTTGTGTCGCAGCATGGCTCCACATACGCACGTTCATGGCGGGAGCGATCATGACAGGTGCATCTGTTGCCAGAAGAACCGTACTGGCCAGATCATCCGCCAAACCATGAGCCATTTTTGCCAGCAGATTAGCTGAGGCAGGACATACCACGATAAGATCAGAGGAGCGGGAGAGGGCAATGTGCCCCATTTCCTGCTCGGCTGTCAGCGAAAACAGGGCGGTATGTACAGGTTGCCCCGTCAGGGCCTGAAGGGTGAGGGGAGTAACAAACTGACTTCCCCCATCGGTAAGCACACAACGCACCCGCACATTCGCCAACATGAGCAGCCGTATCAATTCCGGCACCTTGAATGCCGCAATGCTTCCGCTCACAACCAGCAAGACGGAACGACGAGGCTGCTCGGTCATGTGGCTTACAGACGCCAACCAGAATGGATGGCGGCAATACCTCCCGAGAGCGACTGGTAGCGAACATGGGAGAGACCAGCTTCGCGGAACATATCCGCCAATGTTTCCTGATCAGGGAACATACGGATGCTCTCTGCCAAATACTGATAGCTCTCACGGTCCTTGGCTACCAAATTCCCCATAGCGGGAAGAACCTTGAAGGACCACGCATCATAGATAGGCGAGAGCGCAGCCACCTGAACGCGCGAGAACTCAAGGCACATAAAACGCCCACCGGGCCGCAGAACGCGCCGCGCCTCACGAATAACAGCCAGCTTATCTGTGCAGTTCCGCAGCCCGAACGCGATTGAAACGCGGTCCACAGACATATCCTTGAGCGGTATCGCCTCGGCATCAACCACACAGAAGGACAAATCGGACACGAACCCGCGGCTCACCGCACGATCCCGCCCAACTGCCAGCATACTGGCGTTAATGTCCGTCATGATAGCTGGGCCGCCGCCGCCTTTGAGCCAGCCGAAAGTGATGTCACCCGTGCCGCCAGCCAGATCCAGCAAGGATAGCCCCGGCTGAGGGCCAAGTTCCGTCACGAATATCCGTTTCCAGACACGATGGATGCCCAGGGACATCAAATCGTTCATCACATCGTATTTCCCCGCCACGCTATCAAATACGGCGCGAACGAGGGGCTTTTTTTCTTCCTTGCGAACAGAACGGAAACCAAAATCAGTTTCTTCAGCGTGCACGGCGGAAGACTCAGGGGAGGGCGCAAAGCTATTGTCGGTCATGGCCATACCCTATACCCTGCTTTTTACTCATGCCGGAACTCCCTGAAGTCGAAACCGTGATGCGTGGTATGCAGATTGCTCTGCAAGGCCGCGTCATTCAAACCGCCATCATTCGCAGATATGATCTGCGATGGCGGATTTCCGCCGATTTTTCTCAACGCATATCGGGACGCAAGGTTATAGGCTTTCGCCGTCGCGGAAAATATATTCTCATGCGGCTGGCGGGAGATCTGTCCGTTATCCTGCATTTGGGTATGTCCGGACGCATAGTTCTCGATTCTGATAAGACGCCAGCGCCTCACGAGCATGTGGTGCTTGTTACTGATGACGGGAAAAGATGCGCCTTTGTTGATCCGAGGCGTTTTGGGATGATCGACGTTCTGCCGACGCCTATGGAGGACACATACCGCCTGCTCTCAGGAATGGGACCCGAACCGCTAGACGCCGACTTTTCCTCTTCAACGCTGGAAAATGGCCTCGCACGTAAAAACGCCTCCATAAAAACGGTTTTGCTGGACCAGAAGATTGTTGCCGGACTGGGGAACATTTATGTGTGTGAAGCACTGTTCCGCGCTGGCATTCACCCTGAAACACCAGCTGGCACGCTAAAGAAGAAGCAGATCAGACTTCTACACGAAGCCATCCAGAGTGTCCTGACAGAAGCCATTGCCGCAGGCGGTTCCAGCTTGAAGGACTATGTCAGGCCCGAAGGTGGTCTGGGCTATTTTCAGCACGCATGGAAGGTTTATGCCCGCAAGGGACAGGCATGCCCGGACTGCCCGGGACTTCCTGAATGTGAAGGCGTGCAGCATATGACCCAGGCAGGACGCTCCACCTTTTTCTGCCCCCTTCATCAGGGAAAAAGGTAATTTCCACGGCACTTCCCTGCGAAGATACTTGACTGCGCCTACCTCTCTGGATTACAGCACCGCTACTCTTTTGGCCGACGTGGTTTTGCCGCGACGGCGCTCATTTTTTGTGCTGGACAGAATAGAACACATGGCGAATATCGCTTCAGCGCGTAAGCGCATCCGGCAGACCGCTAAGCGGACTGCCCGCAACACTGCTCGCAAGTCTCGTATGCGCACCTTCATCAAAAAGGTGGAAACTGCAATTGCGGCTGGCAATCAGGAAGAAGCTCGCGAAGCTCTGCGCCTGGCCCAGCCGGAAATCCAGCGCGCAGCAACCAAGGGTGTTGTTCATCACAACACTGTGGCCCGCAAGATTTCCCGCCTCTCCGCCCGCGTTAAAGCCCTGGCATCTGCCTAAGCTTTAACGGGCCATTGCGGCCTTATTTCTTGCGCTTTGACAAAGCCGAATCATCGTTAGGTGGTTCGGCTTTGTCTTTGTACACCACGCAGTCCAGCATGGCTGAAATGATCGGGCAAAAAGGTAGATTTTCGTTGCCCGAGCGTGAGCCTTACATTAGTTTCGGCAGATAGTCTCAACGCAGGAACAGCGTGCTGTCTGCCTGTCTGGCCGCCTTGTTTCAAAGCGGCATGAGATTTGCCGGAAAAGGCTGCCTGGTTGTCGCGCAAGCGGCACCTTTATCGTAAATCATGCGCGGCCAACCGCGTTTTATGACCGCTCGGGAGCATAGATGACAATCGGAGTGGACGATGATGAAAGCGCCTTCTCACGCATGGATGACAGCAAAGCTGTTGAGGAGTCATGGCTTCGCATCTGCTCAAAGCTGAAAGGAGAGGTCGGCGAGGTTGAATATCGCACCTGGTTGACCAAGATTGCGCTCGGCCCGATTGATGGCGACGAAATCACTCTACTTCTGCCTACTCGCTTCCTACGTGACTGGGTTCGCAGCCAATACGGCGACCGGCTGAGCGAGTTATGGAATCAGGAAATCTCCTCCATCCGCCGCGTTGAGCTTCAGGTCGCTCGCCCCGGAGATCCGGTCGCGCCCCCCATCATGCTGGATGAACAGGTCTCATCAACAGCACCTACGATGGCCGCCGGCAATGACACGGAAGAAGCGCCGCGCAACCCACCAGAAGTCAAGAGCGACATTGTCGCATCGCTGGATACACGCTTTACGTTTGATACGTTCGTCGTCGGCAAGCCGAATGAATTTGCCTATGCCTGCGCACGACGTGTTGCAGAAAAACCATCCAGCGTCGGGTTCAATCCGCTGTTTCTATACGGCGGTGTGGGCTTGGGCAAAACGCACCTGATGCACGCCATAGGTGCCGAACTGCTTCAGCGCGGAAACGTTTCTGTTGCCTATATGTCGGCAGAAAAGTTCATGTACCGCTTTATTGCCGCCATCCGTTCGCAATCCACCATGGAATTCAAGGAGCAGCTCCGCTCTGTGGATGTCCTGATGATTGACGATCTGCAGTTTCTGATCGGCAAGGACAACACGCAGGAAGAGTTCTTCCACACATTTAACGCCTTGGTGGATGCCGGCCGCCAGATTGTGGTCTCTGCAGATAAATCCCCCTCTGATCTATCTGGCCTTGAAGACCGGCTGCGCACCCGGCTTGGCTGCGGTATGGTGGCCGATATTCACGCCACAACCTTTGAACTGCGTATTTCCATTCTGGAAGCCAAGGCGGCAGCATCCGGTGTTGTCGTGCCAGCAAAAGTCCTGGAATTTCTGGCACATAAAATTACGTCTAACGTGCGGGAACTGGAAGGCGCTCTTAACCGCCTGATTGCCCATGCCAATCTGTTTGGGCGGCCCGTAACGCTGGAAGCGACGCAGGATGTGCTCCATGACATTCTCAAGGCGCATGATCGTCGGGTTACAATTGAAGAAATTCAGAAGAAAGTAGCGGAGCACTGGAACATCCGCCTGACGGACATGTCCTCCGCTCGTCGCGCCCGCGCCGTAGCACGGCCGCGACAGGTGGCGATGTATCTTGCCAAGCAATTAACCAGCCGGTCATTGCCTGAAATCGGCCGTAAGTTCGGTAATCGCGATCATACAACCGTCATGCACGCCGTCTCACGGGTTGCCGAACTCATGGAGCGGGATGCGGCATTCGCTGAAGATGTGGAGTTGATGCGGCGCATGTTGGAGAGCTGATTTTTCAGATTTTTCCGGTGGTTGCAGCTTTATTTGCAGTCCACGAGGATTGACTGATTTGAGCCGGCTGATAGGTTTTGGCGGAATGATTTTCAGGCTCCCATGAATTCCCGCCGGGGGCTGGCACGCAGGGAAGAGGCATAGATGAAGTTTTCGGCTGAGCGCGCAACACTGCTCAAGGCTTTGGCGCATATCCAGAGTGTAGCGGAAAAGCGCAATACCATTCCGATCCTTGCCAATGTCCTCATTCATGCGGCAGATGGCCAGCTGAGCCTGAAGGCAACCGACATGGAAATCGAGGTGGTGGAGGTCATTCCTGCCACCATCAAACGGGAAGGGGCGACAACAGCCCCAGCTGCAGTGCTTTACGAAATTGTCCGCAAATTGCCGGATAACGTGCTGGTTGAACTTGATCAGGCAGACGGCGACACGCCTTTGCAATTGCGGGCGGATCGCTACGCAACCCGCCTGAACGTTCTGAGCGTGGACGATTTCCCTTCCATGGGGGCCGGGGAGCTGCCGTGTCGGTTCAAGCTGAACGCTGGCGTTCTGCGTTCTCTGATCGATAGGACGCGTTTCGCCATTTCCACGGAAGAAACACGCTATTATCTGAATGGTATCTTTTTCCATGCAGCAGATGCGGATGGCGTTCCGCTGCTTCGTGCCGTGGCGACAGATGGACATCGCCTTGCCCGTGTTGAAACCGATTTACCAGAAGGCGCCGCAGAGATGCCGGGCGTTATCATTCCGCGTAAAACGGTTGCCGAACTGCGCAAGTTGATTGATGAGGCACCAGAAGAGATTGAAGTCGCTCTTTCTGAAACGCGCGTTCAATTCACAGCTGGTTCCATCATGCTGACATCCAAGCTGATTGACGGCACATTTCCGGAATATGATCGCGTTATTCCCCGCAACAACAACCGTATCCTGCGCGTAGGGAAAAAAGATTTCTCTGATGCTGTGGCCCGTGTGGCTGCCATCAGTCAGGAACGGTCTCGTCCCGTTAAGCTCACGCTTGAGCCCGGCCTTTTGACTCTTTCCGCCAGCAGTCCGGAGCAGGGTGTCGCCAAGGAAGAATTGGACGATAACCGCATTTCCTACGATGCTGAATCCTTGGAAATCGGTTTTCAGGCACGCTACCTGAACGACATAACTGATCAGGTGGAAAAAGAAGTAGAATTTGCCTTTTCGGATAGTGCTGCTCCGACCATTGTCCGGGATGTTGACAGCCCTTCAGCACTCTATGTGCTGATGCCCATGCGCGTCTGATTATCCGCGCTACACCGCGCCATTGCATGATCCTTCACAAAAGGGAAAAACGGCATTTGGCGCGGATACCTTGCAAGCGGATCTTCCTCCAGCATTCTGCTTTCTAGCTGGATCCGCCTATGCCACGACTTCTCAAGCTCACTCTCACCCATTTTCGGAACTATGACCGTCTGGTGTGGGAGCCTGATTGCCCGCTTGTTGTCCTGACAGGGGAAAACGGCAGCGGCAAAACCAACCTGCTAGAAGCTCTTTCCCTTCTTGCGCCCGGACGCGGCCTACGCAGGGCTCCCTTAACGGACCTTGGGCAGACTGGAACCTCAGAATGGGGTATTTCTGCCCGCGTCACCCAAGGTGAAGAAATCCTTGAATTGGGGACGGGAGTGTCAGCCGGAAATAGCACCGCGAAACGCACCTATCTGCTTAACGGGCGACCGGCCCGCACTCGGGGCATTATAGAAGATACCCTCTCGGCTGTTTGGATAACGCCTCAAATGGACCGCCTGTTCAGTGAAGGCGCATCAGGTCGGCGTCGTTTCCTCGACAGATTGGTAATGGGTGTTACGCCAGATCACGCCAAACAGTTGCTGGCGTACGACCGCGCCATGACTCAACGCAACAAATTACTCCAGACACGCTATTCCGAACAAAGCTGGTTAGCAGGCCTGGAAGCCTCCATGGCACGGCATGCCATAGCTGTGGCGGCAGCCCGCACTGACCTGGTGCAGCAGTTAAACCAGTTTTCTCAAACCAGCCTTGGGGCCTTTCCTGCATCCCGTCTGGTTCTGGAATGTGAACTGACACAGCAATTAGACCAACATCCTGCCTTATGGGTGGAAGACTGGTTCAAGGAGCAACTCTCTTTAAGCCGGGAAGAAGACCGTGAACGAGGACGTACAGGCAGAGGAGCACATCGGAGCGATTTTTCGCTTTCAGATTTTGCAACAGGCCAACCAGCAGCCACAGCCAGTACAGGTCAGCAAAAATCCATGCTACTCGGCATTGTTCTGGCTCATGCGCACCTCGTAACAGACCACCGAGGCGCGCCGCCGCTACTTTTATTAGACGAACCTCTTGTCCATCTGGATGAAAAGCGGCGCAACGCCTTGATGGAAAATCTCCGCTCTTTTGACACGACCACCATCCTGACCGGAACGGATACTGCGCCCTTTACCCCGTTACGTGATGCAGCGCAGTTTATTTCTCTGAAAAATGGTGATTTTCTGCCATAAAGAGAGAAATGCCTGCTTACAATCTGGCCTCAGTTGAATGGGCGGAGTATAAGAATTCAAACAGGTTTTATTCTTTCTTCGCCGGAGTACCCTTCGCTTATGACTGACCTTTCTCAGCCCACGCCATCTACCGGTATGGAAGAAGAATATGATGCCGCCTCCATCTCTGTTCTGAAGGGTCTGGACGCCGTACGTAAACGGCCTGGTATGTATATCGGTGATACGGATGATGGCTCTGGCCTGCACCACATGGCCTTTGAAATTATTGATAACGCCGTGGATGAAGCGCAAGCAGGCTACGCAACCGAATGCGTCGTTACTCTCAATGCTGATGGGAGCGTTACCGTTCGGGATAATGGGCGCGGCATTCCTACCGACATTCATGCAGAAGAAGGAATCAGTGCGGCCGAAGTCGTGCTGACCCGTCTCCATGCGGGCGGTAAATTCAACCAGAATTCTTATAAGGTTTCCGGTGGTCTGCACGGGGTGGGGGCTGCCGTTGTCAACGCTCTTTCAGAAAAGATGGAAGTGCGTATATGGCGTGGCGGAGTGGAACACGTTATCCGCTTCCAGCACGGCGAGCGGGAAGGGCCACTGGAAGTTGTCGGCCCCTCAGAACATGAGCGCGGGACCCAAGTTACCTTCAAGCCAAGCAATCAGACTTTCCCCAAAACAGAATTTGATTTTGTCATTCTGGAACGCCGCCTGCGCGAACTGGCTTTTCTTAACTCAGGCATGAAGATCGTTCTGCGCGATCAGCGTAGTGAGGAAAAGAAAGAAGAAACCTTCTATTATGAAGGTGGGCTTGAAGCCTTTGTGGAATGGCTTGACCGCGCACGCACGCCTCTGGTCACGCCGCCCATCACTGGCAGCCTCGAAAATTCGGAAAACGGCATCAAGGTTGAATTTGCCCTCACATGGAACGACAGTTTCCATGAAACAATGCTGTGCTTCACCAACAACATTCCCCAGCGGGACGGGGGAGCACATCTGGCTGGTTTCCGGCAGGCACTGACCCGCATTGTTGGCAAATATGCTGAAAGCATTGCCAAGAAGGATGCTCACTCTCTGGTTGGGGAAGACATGCGCGAAGGACTGACGGCAGTTCTTTCTGTAAAAGTCCCTGACCCCAAATTTTCCTCCCAGACCAAGGACAAACTGGTTTCCTCTGAAGTGCAGCCCGTTGTGCATGCCGCGGCTGCCGACATGATTGGTCACTGGTTTGAAACTCACCCCAAGGAAGCCAAAATTGTGGTTTCCAAAGTACTGGATGCCGCTTCCGCTCGAGAAGCCGCCCGCAAGGCACGCGAACTGACGCGCCGCAAAGGGGTGCTGGATATTTCCTCTCTTCCGGGCAAACTGGCTGACTGTCAGGAACGGTCTCCTGAAAAAGCTGAAATCTTCATAGTCGAGGGTGATTCTGCAGGTGGGACGGCTAAACAGGGCAGGGACCGGCGTTTTCAGGCGATCCTGCCTCTCAAGGGTAAAATTCTGAATGTTGAGCGGGCTCGCTTTGATCGGATGCTCGGCTCAGCTGAAATTGGCACCCTGATCACCGCACTGGGCACCGGTATCGGCCGAGGCGAGGCTGATCAGGGCGGTTTTTCCATTGAAAAGCTTCGTTATCATCGCATCGTCATCATGACAGACGCCGACGTGGATGGTTCTCACATCCGCACCTTGCTGCTGACCTTTTTCTTCCGTCAGATGCCGGAACTGATTGAGCGCGGCTATCTCTATATTGCCCAGCCACCACTCTATCGGGCTAAACGCGGAAATGAAGAACGGTATCTGAAAGATGACGCCGCTCTGGAACAGTATCTGCTCGATAAGGCACTGAATAATGCCCTCTTCGTTTACAGCGACGGACGCGAAGTAAAAGGGGAACCGCTTGAAGCTGATCTGCCGTTTATCCGGCAGACCACCCAGGCCATTGCACGTCTTGCGAACAAAACACCCACCTGGATTATTGAGCAGGCGGCTCTGGCTGGTGCCCTCACATCTGATCTGGCTACGCTTCAAAGTCGCGTACCCGACCTGCAAAAACGTCTGGATGCAGTTTCTGCCGAGACAGAACGCGGGTGGAAAGCGGTCGCCAGCGATGATGGTCT
Source organism: Acetobacter senegalensis (assembly GCF_001499615.1). Taxonomy (NCBI): domain Bacteria; kingdom Pseudomonadati; phylum Pseudomonadota; class Alphaproteobacteria; order Acetobacterales; family Acetobacteraceae; genus Acetobacter; species Acetobacter senegalensis. The sequence continues at coordinate 3,686,990 of NZ_LN606600.1, forward strand.
GGAACTGGCACGCAACGTGCGTGGGGTAGGGGAAGTCTACCGGATTGAACCGACCGCGCTGGCAAGCAATGACGCACGCTGGCTCACAAGTCAGCTTGAACGGCTGCAGAAGGATTTCGGGACTGGCGTTGTTCTGCGTCACGAAACAACTGAAGTCTCTCTGGCCGGGCCGTCAGGATTATATACCCGTCTTCTCGCTCAGGGCCGCCGTGGCCTTGCCATTAACCGCTTTAAAGGCTTGGGCGAAATGAATGACGAACAGTTGTGGGAAACCACTCTGGACCCCGCCATGAGAACCCTTCTTCAAGTCAAGATTGGGGATGTGGAAGAAGCAGGGCAGGTATTTACCACCCTTATGGGTGATGTAGTGGAACCACGCCGTGACTTCATTGTTGGCAATGCGCTAAAAGTTGCCAATCTGGATGTCTAAAAGACTTACGTCATACTAAGCACAACAAAAAAGGAGGCCTTTCAGCCTCCTTTTTGTTGTGATCTCTTATTTTCCACTTAACATCGCACGCAATTATAAGTGCATGTGGAAAAACAAACTCAGTCCAGATTTTTGATAAGCCCATCAATTTTTTTAAACTGCGCCAAAAGGGTCGGCAAAGACCTGATAGGCAACATATTCGGACCATCACTTGGCGCACGATCCGGGTCTTCATGGGTTTCGATAAAGAGCGAAGCAACCCCCACTGCAAGAGCCGCACGGGACAGAATTGGGGCGAATTCCCTTTGCCCCCCAGAACTCCCCCCCAAGCCACCAGGTTGCTGTACGGAATGCGTAGCATCATACACAACCGGATAGCCAGTTTGCGCCATAATCGGCAAACCGCGCATATCGTTAACCAGCGTATTATAACCAAAGCTGGTACCACGTTCGCACAGCATTATCCGCTGATTACCTGTCGAAGCAATTTTGGCCGCCACGTGCTTCATGTCCCATGGCGCCAGAAACTGTCCCTTTTTTACATTGACCACGGCACCAGTCTGGCCAGCAGCCAGAAGCAGATCGGTCTGCCGACACAAAAACGCTGGAATTTGCAACACATCTACGGCTTCTGCCACTGGCGCACATTGCTCTGCCGCGTGCACATCTGTCAGGACGGGTATATTCAGGATTTCACGAATGTCCGCCAGAATACGCAGACCCTGCTGCATACCAACCCCCCGTGCGCTGGAGAGGCTGGTACGGTTTGCTTTGTCATATGAGCTTTTATAAATCAGCCCAATTCCCGCTCCCTCACAGATCTCTTTCAACGCCGTTGCCGTTTCCATGGCGTGCACCGCTGACTCAATCTGGCAAGGGCCTGCAATCAGCACAAAAGGCTGATCATTGCCGACCGTAAGGGAATTGATCTGAAAATTATGCCCTACGTTGCTCATACCAGCCGGGCTTTTTCTAGAGCAGCACCAATAAACCCGGAAAAGAGAGGATGCGGCGCAAAAGGACGGGACTTCAGTTCAGGATGGTACTGTACAGCCACAAACCATGGATGATCAGGATATTCGACCACTTCAGGCAGAATACCATCCGGAGAGAGACCGGAAAACTTCAGGCCAGCCTTTTCCAGTTGATCACGATAGTGAATGTTCACCTCGTAACGATGCCGATGCCGTTCCCGAATAGACGTAGCGTTATAGATTTTTGCAACGCGAGATCCATCCACCAAGGAAGCCGGATAAGCCCCCAGACGCATGGTTCCGCCAAGCTCACCCCCTTCACTCCGACGCAGGCGCTCGGCACCACGAGCCCATTCGGTCATAAGACCAATCAAAGGCTCTTTGGTATAACCAAACTCGGTTGAGGAGGCATCAGACAAGCCTGCCAGATTACGAGCGCATTCAATAACCGCCATCTGCATGCCAAAGCAGATCCCCATAAAGGGAATTCCATTCTCACGCGCATAACGAATGGCGGCAATTTTGCCTTCTGAACCACGCTCGCCAAATCCACCGGGAACAAGAATGCCATGAGCCCCCGACAGCCGCTCCAATGCTCCGTCTGATTTTTCAAGAGCCTCAGCTTCAACCCAATCAAGCGTGACCTTCACCCGATGGGCAATACCGCCATGCAGCAGGGCTTCGTTGAGGGATTTATAGCTATCCAGCAGAGCGGTATATTTGCCCACCACGGCAATACGGACTTCACCGTCTGGATGGCGGATGGCATCAACAATTTTGCCCCATCCTGTCAGATCCGGTTCTTCCTCAAATGGCAGACCGAAATATCTCAGAACCTCGTTATCCATGCCTTCAGCATGATAGGAGAGGGGGCAGGAATAGATCGTATCCACATCCCGGGCGGCAATAACAGCTTCCGGTCGCACGTTACAGAAGTTGGCAATCTTGCGGCGCTCCGTATCCGGAATTGCGCGGTCACACCGGCACAACAGAATTTGCGGCTGAATACCCACATTCTGAAGTTCTTTCACAGAATGCTGGGTAGGCTTTGTTTTCAGTTCACCTGCGGACGGGATCCACGGAAGAAGCGTGAGGTGCACCACCATGGTCTGGTCCTGTCCCAGATCATTCCGAAGCTGCCGAATGGCTTCCAGAAAGGGCAGGCTCTCGATATCCCCCACGGTACCGCCGATTTCGACCAAAACGAAATCAACGTCATCCGTGTTGGCGACAACAATATCCTTAATGGCATCGGTAATATGCGGGATAACCTGAACGGTCCCGCCCAGATAATCACCCCGCCGTTCCCGCGCAATCACATCGGAATAGATCTTGCCGGTGGTTGTGTTGTCTTCCTTGGTGGCGTTGACACCCGTAAAGCGCTCATAGTGGCCCAGATCGAGATCCGTTTCAGCGCCATCATCTGTCACAAATACCTCACCATGCTGGTAAGGGCTCATGGTGCCGGGATCAACGTTCAGATAAGGGTCCAGCTTGCGCAGGCGAACTTTGTAGCCCCGCGCCTGCAGGAGAGCTGCAAGAGCTGCGGATGCAATGCCCTTTCCGAGAGAGGACACCACACCACCGGTGATAAATACAAAACGGGTCATGGACAGACTTCCTACACGGACAGGACCGGGTGGGTAAAGGTGGACACACGAATTCCTCCGCAGCTTTCAGCAAGCGCAGAGGAATAGAGACAATTCATCCCTCCACTCCTTGTGGGAATGGAGGGAAGGATTTCATTTTATGGCTTGGCGGGCTCGGCAGCCTGCGGGGCAGGCTGAGCCGGAGCAGGGGGAACTGACGGAGCTACCGCCGGGGCGGGCATTGTCGCTGCAGGCGGCTGCGCCAGAATATCATGCCCATCTCCACTTACTGCGCCCCGATTAAGAACCGCCAAAATAAGCGAAAGCAGCATGAACAAACCGGCAAGAACTGCGGTCGTCCGTGTCAGCAGGTTGGCCGTACCACGACCGGACATGAACGCCCCCATACCCTGACTGCTGCCAATTCCAAGCCCACCACCTTCACTGCGCTGGATAAGCACAGTGCCGATCAGGGCGATGGTGACACAAAAATGCAGAATCAGCAGGGCAGTGGTCATGGTGTATTCCAGGTAAAATGCTGAAATCAGGCAGCCGAAGCCGCGCCGACAATGGAAAGAAACGCCTCGGCCTTCAGGCTGGCACCCCCGACAAGCGCTCCTGCTACATCCGTAATGGACAGAATGGAAGCCGCATTCTTATCATTAACCGAGCCGCCATACAAAATTCTTATTGTTTTGCCGGATTCACCAAACTGACGAACCAGTTCCTCACGCAGGAATTTCATGGTTTCGGCAATTTCATCAGTTGTTGCGGCACGGCCCGTCCCGATCGCCCAGATCGGCTCGTAAGCAAGAATGCCTGAAAATCCATCGGGCAGGGAGCCTTTGATCTGCCAACCCAGCGTATCAAAATGCTCACCGCTGTCACGCTGATCTTCTGTCTCGCCAATACACACGATAGGTGTCAGGCCAGCCTTGCCTGCGGCCACGGCTTTTTCCCTAACGGTTTCATCCAGCTCGCCATGTTCCTGCCGCCGCTCGGAATGACCGAGAATAACGTAGGACACACCCAGATCCGTCAGCATGGGGGCAGAGATATCGCCCGTATGCGCGCCAGAGGCATCCTTGTGACAGTCCTGAGCCCCAAGAGCCACAGATGTCGTCTTCAGGGTATCTGTCAGCAACGCCAACTGGGTAAAGGGAGGGCAGATCACCACATCCGGAACGGACGCTGGCAACCCTGCAAGCAGAGCCTGCACAAGCGCCTGCGAGTCACGGCTGGTCCCGTTCATCTTCCAGTTGCCGACGATAATCTGTCTGCTCATGTCTGTTTCCTTACCCTGTTGCACATCACCGCCGAGACGGACCCATATGCTTGCACCCACACGCTAAACCATACAGTGCCCGTTGGGGGCAAGATGCGAACAGCGCCTTTCCTCATCAGACCCGCTGTTACGTCTAGTCAAGTGCGCGCCAGACGCTTATGGTGCCGCGTTTGCGGCATGCTTGTGGCATGGCCTCCTGTTTTTTCAACGGATCCTTGGGTTCATGATTTCCTATTTGCGTCGTGTTTTTGTTGAATCCTGGCTGGGACGTGTATCGGCCATCATCATTTTCCTGGCCTTTATTGGCTGGGGCGTGGGCGACGTTCTGGGCTATATGGGCACTGAAACCGACGTTGTTGCCAAAGTCGGGCAAAACCGCATCAGTTCCGCTGATCTGGGCCAGGCTTTGCAGGCAGAGATGCCAGCCATAACCAAGCAGATGGGCGTATCGGATCCTTCTCAGGTGCCTCCGGCCATGCGTCGGCAAGTGGCACACCAGATCCTGCAGCGTCTGGTTGGGCAGGCCGAACTTATGGAATCTGCTCGCCGTTTGAATGTGGCTGTCCCAGACAGCGCTGTGCGGGATGAAGTTTTCGCCCAACCTTACTTCAAGGGAACAAACGGGCAGTTTGATCGGAACATCTTCAACGCGCGCTTGCGGGAACATAACCTGAATGAGCAGCGCTTCCTCACCATGATCCGGGATGATCTGACAACGCGGACCATTCTCCAGCCCGTAGCCCAGGCAGCCAGTGCATCCACAACCATGGCAACACGGCTGTCTGCTTTTGGTTTGCAAACCCATGTGGTGGATATGCTGCGCATTCCTTTTGCGGATCAGCCCACACCACCAACCCCTGACGATGCCATATTGCAGCGCTTTTATGCCAACCATCCGTGGCTTTTCCGTTCACCGGAACTGCGCCATGCCCGTGTTGTCGTTCTTTCACCCTCTACAGTGGCAGACACCATCACTGTGGACGACAAAGATCTGAAGCGCGTCTATGAGGAGCAGATTACACGCTATCACGTGCCTGAAACCCGGGACGTTCAGGTTGTCACTCTCTCTGATGAAAAGCAGGCACAGGCCGTAGCTGATCTTTGGTCAAAAGGGACCGACTGGAACTCTGTGCAGTTGGCGGCCAAAGGCGGTGCCTCTGTTGACATGCCCGGAGCGCGGCCCTCCACCATTCCATCAGAAACACTTAGCAAAGCCATTTTTGCTGCCCCGCTTTCTCAGGTGCAGGGGCCGCTTAAAACAGAAGCAGGGTGGGTTGTATTCCGCGTCAATAAGGTGATCGCACCGCAGGATACTCCTTTTGAAAAAGCCAAGCAGGATATTCTGGGGCAGTTCCGCAAAGCTCAGGCACCAGCCGTTGTCAGCGCCCGCAGCCGCCAATTGCAGGACGCCATTGCAGGCGGGGGGCTGGATGCCATTCCAAGCGACATTGGCGCCGCCGCCGCCGCCGGCACATTGGACGCTCAGGGCAATACTGCAGAGAAAGAACCTGCACCTCTTCCTGCGTCTGGCAAACTGCGCGACGCCATTTTACAGAAAATCTTTTCTCTCCCCAAAGGTAATCAGCCCAACCTGATAGAGGGACCAGACAACAGTTGGTACGCCGTTCAGGTTGACACCATCACACCGGACTCTCCCCGGACGTTTGAACAGGCAAAAGCTGATGTTCTTGCCGCATGGCAGGCCGAAGCACGGAAACATGCCGCAGACGAACATGCCACCACGCTTTACACGGCAGCCAGAGAAAGAGGCGGGATTGTCACCGTAGCTGGCGGCGCACCCATCCAGAAGAACCTCTCCTTTTCCCGTGCGGCGCCCAATGCATCCATTCCATCTGAACTGATGGCTTACCTGCCGCAGATGAAAGCCGGGCAATCCATCATGGGGGAAGATTCCTCCGGTTTTCTGGTTGCAACCGTGACAAAGGTATTCACTCCCGACCCCAAGGCCGATCCCGTTGCTTTCCAGCGTGTAAAGGATGCCCTTGGCCAGTCAGAAGGAGATGACCTCGTGGCGTCCTACGTGGATGCACTGGCAAAACACATGCCCCCTAAAATTGATGAACGCGCTGTCAGCGCCACACTTTCCTCTCTTGGTTTTGATGGAACGGTCGAGCAATGAGCGTAACCGCACGAATTGCAGCATCTCCCTCCCGGCATGAGGTTGAGGCAAAGTGGCGTGAGGGTAAGGCTTCAGTTGTTTTTTCAGTGGAGCCAGCAGATCTGCTGACCCCGGTTTCCGCCTATATGCGTCTGGCGAATTTCAAAAACGGGACAGGGCGCTACACTCTGCTTCTGGAAAGCGTGGAGGGAGGAGTATCCCGTGGACGCTACTCCGTCATCGCTCTCAAGCCTGATCTGGTATGGGCCTGTCACGACGGTACCGTCACACTTGACATGGCGCCCGAGGATAATGACACGTCCGCCGTCACCTGCGACAAGCCTGCATTAGAAAGCCTGAGAACTCTCATTCACGAAACCCGGCTGGAACTTCCTGATGGCCTTCCGCCCATGATCGCTGGGCTGTTCGGATATCTGGGTTACGATATGGTGCGACAGATGGAGCGGTTACCTAACGCTCCTACAGATGATCTGGAACTCCCTGAAGCGGTCCTGATGCGCCCTGGTCTGTTTGCTGTCTTTGATACAGTAAGCGATGAACTCATTCTGGCTGCCCCCGTCCGCCCGCAAAGCGACCAGACAGCAGGAGAAGCATGGGACAACGCTCATACCCTGTTGGCTGAAGCGCGCACCTGCTTGAATGGCGCGCTGCCAGTCGCTAAGGCAGCTCCTCACACAGCACCTTTTGAAGCGCCGACGTCTACATTCACAAAAGCGGAGTTCTGCACCGCCGTCGAACGCATTCAGGACTATATCGCGGCAGGCGATGCTTTTCAGGTCGTGCCAAGCCAGCGCTTTTCATCACCATTCCCGCTGCCCGCACTGGCATTGTATCGGTCATTACGTCGTATCAATCCTGCGCCATTCCTGTTTCATCTGGATTTTGGCACGTTTTCTCTCGTAGGGTCCTCGCCAGAGATCCTCGTGCGTCTGCGCGATGGTGTCATGACAGTCCGGCCTCTGGCTGGCACACGCCCACGCGGAAAAGATGCCGAAGAAGACCTGCGCCTGGAACAGGATCTGCTGGCGGACCAGAAAGAACTGGCTGAGCATCTGATGCTTATAGATCTGGGCCGCAATGATGTGGGGCGTGTCTGCCTGCCGGGTTCTGTTAAAGTCACAGAACGGTTTGTGATTGAGCGTTTCAGTCACGTCATGCACATCTCGTCCAATGTGGAAGGACGTATCCAGCCTGATTTGGAAGCGCTGGATGCGCTGGTTGCCGCGTTCCCCGCCGGAACGCTGACAGGTGCCCCCAAAATCCGCGCCATGGAAATTATTGATGAAATAGAGCCAACGCGCCGGGCGACATATGCCGGCTGTATTGGTTATTTTGGTGCTGGTGGAGATATGGATACCTGCATTGGCCTAAGAATGGCCGTCGTCAAAGAGGGTACCATGCATGTTCAGGCTGGGTGCGGTGTCGTGGCCGACAGCGTGCCAGAGGCCGAATACGAAGAAACGCGCCAGAAAGCCCGAGCCGTTTTCCGCGCAGCGGAAGAGGCCGTCCGTTATGCAGCCCAAAGACGAGACTGACATCTCCCTGCGTACTATTTGACCCGCAGGCAGCATAAGGCCATCATACCACCATGATCCTTCTGATCGACAATTATGACAGCTTTACGTTCAACCTGGTTCACTATCTCGGTGAACTTGGAGAGCAATGCAATGTGCAGCGAAATGATGCCATCAGCGTAGAAGACGCGATCGCGCTTCAGCCTGATGCAATCGTCCTGTCTCCCGGTCCATGTTCCCCTAATGAAGCTGGCATATGTTGTGAGTTGATCAAACAGGCCGGCAACATTGTTCCCATTTTCGGCGTGTGCCTCGGTCATCAGGCCATCGGGCAGGTATTTGGGGCAAGTGTCGTTCGGGCGCCTGTTCCCATGCACGGCAAAATAAGCCCGGTCTTTCACAATGGAACGGATGTTTTCACAGGCCTGCCCAACCCGTTTAATGCCACCCGCTACCACAGTCTGACTCTCGAGCCTGCGAGCATTCCCGATTCACTGGAAGTTACAGCCTGGACGGAAGACGGCATCATCATGGGTGTCCGACACAAGCAATACCCTATCTCGGGTGTTCAGTTTCATCCCGAAAGCATTGCCTCTGACTGCGGGCATGATCTTTTGCGTAACTTTCTGAAGCTCGCCCGGACATGGGCTACGAACAAAGCCGCTGCTTGATACATGTCAGAAACCAGTTTCTCCCGCGGAGATAACCAACAGGACGCTTTTTTCTCTGCCATTCTCATCAAGCTGAGCAACGGCTTGAAGTTGACGGCCAAGGAAGCAGAAGAAGCCTTTGGCGCAATTGTTGACGGCAGTGTTTCTGCTGAGCGTATTGCTGCTTTTCTGATGGCCCTGCGTGTGCGCGGTGAAAGCGGGGACGAGCTACTGGGGGCCGTTACTGCTCTACGTACCAGAATGTTGCCAGTACCCCATGTGCCCGCAGGAACAATTGATGTCTGCGGTACGGGTGGCGACAATTACGGGACATTGAATGTTTCGACAGCAACGGCTTTTGTTCTGGCCGCATTGGGTATTCCCGTCGCAAAACACGGTAACCGGGCTGTCTCTTCCCAATCTGGCGCATCCGATGTGTTAGGCGCTTTGGGTGTTCCCCTGTCTGCGGACCCTCAATTTCTCTCCGCGCAGTTGAATGCACATCATCTTGTTTTTCTAGCGGCTCCCCACCACCACCCGGCCATGCGGCACGCAGCTCCTACTCGTAAAGCATTAGGAGTGAGGACTCTTTTCAATCTCATTGGACCATTGGTGAATCCTGCAGGCGTCAAAAATCAGCTTGTAGGTGTGTTTTCCGTTGCTTGGCTTTCGGTCATCGTTGATGTGCTGGCCCAGCTTGGCTCCGAACGGGTATGGGCTGTTTGCGGAAAACCTGCGGAAGGAGGGCAGGGGATTGATGAAGTCACGCTTGCTGGCCCAACCCAGATTGTCGCTCTTGAAAATGGACAGAAAAAATCCCTAATCCTTGAACCTGAGATGGCTGGTTTTGCTGTTACGCCCGTTACTGCCATCAAAGGAGGAAGTGCGGCAGAAAATGCCGCCGCGTTGGAAGAGCTTCTCCGTGGCGCAACGGGGCCTTACCGTGATACTGTTTTGCTGAATGCTGCCTGCGCGCTCCATGTAGCAGGGCACACGACAATTCTGCGGGGATCAGAAATTGACACCCAGGCGCTCAGGGAGTGCATTGCGGAAGTCAGTCGCCCGCTCACCGATGGCACAGCGCTAGCTGTGCTGAATGGTTTGCGTACGTCATCTTCCAAGACGCATGCTGAAAACATGACAGGATGATTATGAACGAAGTACTCAATTCGGCCGCAAATGCAGTGACAGACGCAGAAGCGTGCATCAAGGCGGAAGAACTGCCTGATGTGCTTTCCCGTATTGTCGCGCGGACAAGAGTTGAGGTTGAGCACCGTTCAACCCTTCTGCCCCTTAAGGACGTCATTGCCAAAGCGCAGGAAAGCAAAGACTCCCCACGTGGTTTTGGACGTGCCCTTAAAGAAAAAGCTGCCGATCGCACTATTGGTCTGATCGCCGAAATCAAGAAGGCGTCTCCCTCAGCCGGTATTTTGCGCGAAGAGTATGACCCCGCGCGCATTGCCGCCAGTTATGAGCAGGCTGGCGCTGCTTGCCTTTCCGTGCTGACCGAAAGTTCCTGTTTTCATGGTCAGAACGAAGATTTGCAGATTGCACGTGCAGCTTGCTCCCTTCCTGTGTTGCGCAAGGATTTCATTCTTGATCCTTGGCAGGTTTATGAGAGTCGGATGCTGGGGGCAGACTGCATCCTGCTGATCATGAGCATCCTGAAGGACGAAGAAGCGCTCGCACTTGTCGATCATGCCAAAGGACTTGATATGGACGTGCTGGTCGAGGTGCATGATGAGGAAGAACTCAACCGCGCTTTGGCACTTGATACGTTTCTGATTGGGATAAACAACCGCAATCTCAAGACATTAGAAACCAATATTCAGACAACGTGTGACCTGGCACCCTTGGTGCCCCCAGACAGAATCATCGTTTCTGAAAGCGGCATCAAAACGCATGCGGACATCATGAAGCTGGCCGAAATCGGCGCTACCGGCTTTCTGGTTGGAGAGTCACTTTTGCGTGACGCCGATCCAGGCAAGGCAGCGCGGGCTCTTCTCGGGTTTGCCTGACGTGGTATCCACTGGCCACCTTACGCACCTGAATGAAGCAGGGCAGGCGCATATGGTGGATGTTTCTGCCAAAAGCGCCACAAAACGAAAAGCCGTTGCCAGCGGCGTCGTACAGATGAAAAGCACGACGCTGGATCTCATTGTGTCAGGCACAGCCCCAAAAGGGGATGTGTTGGCCACAGCGCGTATTGCGGGCATTATGGCCGCAAAAAAGACTTCCGACATCATTCCCCTCTGTCATCCGCTGGCACTAAGCAGCGTAACCATCGATCTGATTCCGACAGATAACAAGATTGAGATCACGGCTACTGTTGTTACAACAGGGGCAACTGGCGTAGAGATGGAGGCGTTGACAGCGGTATCTGCCGCAGCGCTGACCCTCTACGATATGTGCAAGGCCGTTGATCGGGGAATGCTTATTACCGATATCCGCCTTCTTCATAAAAGTGGCGGTCAATCTGGAGACTATCACGCCCAGTAAGTCTATCAGGAAACAAGACATTAAGATGCTTCGCAGATAAGCAGTCCGGCCTCTTGACGAAATACGACCTTGTTCAAAAGAGACCAGCCTGAAGATCTTTGAGAACACTCAAAACATAAAAGGAAGAGCCCATGGAGGCGGGTAAGACGATCGCTCAGAAAACCGGTGGGAACGGGCCGTCCCTCACGCGGGAACAATTCACGCAAGCGTTTCACGATATGCTGCTTATTCGCCGATTTGAGGAAAAAGCCGGGCAGCTTTATGGCATGGGCCTTATTGGTGGTTTCTGCCATTTATATATCGGCCAGGAAGCTGTTGTTGTCGGTATTCAGATGGCGCTCAAGGATGGTGATAAAATCATCACCTCTTATCGTGATCACGGACAGATGCTGGCTGCAGGCATGACCGCACGTGGCGTGATGGCGGAACTGACCGGGCGCGCAACAGGATATTCGCATGGCAAGGGTGGCTCCATGCACATGTTCTCCCGTGAAAAGAATTTTTACGGTGGACACGGCATTGTGGGCGCGCAGGTTGCGCTTGGAATTGGCTTGGCTTTCGCCAACAAATACCGTGGTACGGATGAGGTTTCCATTGCCTACTTTGGGGACGGCGCCGCCAATCAGGGACAGGTTTACGAAAGCTTCAACCTGGCAGCGTTACACAAGCTTCCCTGTATTTTTGTTATAGAAAACAATCTTTATGGCATGGGGACAAGTATAGAGCGCGCCTCTGCTTCCCATGAACTCTGGCGCAACGGCGAACCGTGGGGCATCCCCGGCCGGCGCGTGGACGGAATGGATATTGCTACCGTGCATGAAGCCGCAGCCGAAGCGGTCGCGCACTGCCGTGCTGGCAAAGGCCCTTACCTGCTGGAAATGATGACCTATCGTTATCGTGGTCATTCGATGTCTGACCCCGCAAAATACCGCAAGCGCGAAGAAGTGGATACGGTGCGCAAGACACGTGACCCAATTGATCACGTTCGCCAGATTTTGCTGGATGCAGGCGTGGAAGACGCGACCCTGCGGTCCATCGAAAATGATGTCAAAGCCGTTGTTAATGATTGTGCTGAATTCGCGCAGACAAGCCCAGAGCCTGACCCTGCCGAACTTTATACAGATGTTCTGCTAGAGGCTTGATCGATTATGGCTATTGAAGTTCTGATGCCGGCTCTCTCTCCCACAATGACAGAGGGCACGTTGGCCCGCTGGCTCAAAAAGGAAGGGGACGCTGTTTCCAGTGGGGATGTTCTTGCGGAAATCGAAACCGATAAGGCGACGATGGAAGTAGAAGCTGTTGATGAAGGAATTCTGGGCCGCACCTTGGTGGCCGAGGGTACGCAAGGTGTAGCCGTCAACACGCCCATCGCAATTCTTGTTGCAGAGGGAGAGGACGTTCCCGAAAATCTGCAGCAGGCGCAATCCTCGTCCTCTGCTGAAACCAGCGCGCCAGAAGAAAATACTGCTCCTGAAGCGGCCGTGGCCAAGAAAACGGTGGCCCCTGTTTCTGTCTCCCTGCCGAATGCAGAGCCTGAAAAGGACTGGGGTGAAACAGCCGAGATCACTGTTCGTGAAGCCCTGAATCAGGCGATGGCGGCTGAGCTGCGCCGTGATCCTGATGTTTTCCTGCTGGGTGAAGAAGTTGCCCAATATCAAGGCGCTTACAAGATCTCCCAAGGTCTTCTGGCTGAATTTGGTGAGAAGCGTATTATTGATATGCCTATCACCGAACATGGCTTTACCGGCATGGCGGTAGGTGCCGCATTAACCGGACTGAAACCCATTGTCGAGTTCATGACTATGAACTTCTCAATGCAAGCTATTGATCATATTATAAATTCTGCCGCAAAAACTTTGTATATGTCAGGCGGCCAGATGGGGTGCCCCATTGTTTTCCGTGGCCCCAATGGTGCTGCCGCCCGTGTGGGAGCCCAGCATTCCCAGTGCTACGGCAGCTGGTATGCTCATGTGCCGGGGTTGAAGGTGATTGCCCCGTGGTCTGCCGCCGACGCCAAAGGACTGCTGCGCGCTGCCATCAGAGATCCCAACCCAGTTGTTTTTCTGGAAAATGAAATTCTTTACGGACGCAAGTTTGAGTGTCCGACAGATGAAGATTTCATTCTGCCCATAGGCAAGGCAAAAATTGAACGCGTTGGCACGGATGTGACCATCGTGGCCTTCTCCATCATGGTCGGTACGGCACTACAGGCAGCCGAGCAATTAGCTGAACAGGGCATTCAGGCTGAGGTCATCAATCTGCGGTCTCTTCGCCCGCTTGATACAGCAACGATTGTTGAGAGCGTGAAGAAAACCAGCCGTCTGGTCACCGTGGAAGAAGGCTGGCCTTTCGCTGGAATTGGAGCCGAGGTGGCCATGCAGATTATTGAACACGCTTTTGACTGGCTTGATGCGCCACCTGTGCGCATAGCTGGCGAAGACGTTCCCATGCCGTTTGCCGCCAATCTGGAAAAGCTTGCGCTTCCGCAGCCCCAGCACATCATTGATGCCGTTAAGGGCTTGGTCTGAGGAAAACACAATGGCTATTGAAGTTCTGATGCCGGCTCTCTCTCCGACAATGACAGAGGGCACATTGGCCCGCTGGCTCAAGAAGGAAGGGGATACTGTTTCCAGCGGGGATGTTCTTGCGGAAATCGAAACCGACAAGGCGACGATGGAAGTGGAGGCCGTGGACGAAGGGATTCTGGGAAAAATCCTGATTTCAGAAGGCACACAAGGCGTGCCGGTCAACGCTCCTATCGCTATTCTGGTGGAAGAAGGGGAGGCAGTGCCCGAGACTGCTGCCGCTCCTCAGAAAGATGCTTCTACGCCTTCAAAAACGGATGCAGTTGCTCCAGCGGAAACGGCTCCCAAAGCAGCCACACCGTCCGTTCAGAAGTCGCCCGTGACCTCCCCAGCCGCATCTGCCGCCCACAAGGTTTTTGCATCTCCTCTGGCGAAACGGATCGCCAAAGAGAAGGGGCTCGATCTCACCCAGATAAAAGGCACTGGCCCCAATGGCCGCATCGTGCGTCGGGATGTGGAAAACGCGTCAGCAAAGCCGCTCTCCGCGTCCGCCGCTGCAACGGCGCCAGCTATCGCTGCGGCTGGCGGCAGCACAAGCGTGCCGCACTCCACGATGCGCAAGGTCATTGCCCGGCGCCTCAGTGAAGCCAAAAGTACCATTCCGCACTTCTATGTGTCGGTTGATATTGAATTGGATGCGCTTATGGCCCTGCGCGCCCAGCTAAACGCGACCTCGCCAGAAGAAGGGCCTGATTCATTCAAGCTTTCTGTGAATGACATGTTGGTCAAGGCCGCAGCCGTTGCTCTCAAACGCATCCCGACAGTGAATGCATCCTTCACTGAAGACGCGATGATCCTGCATGATGACGTGGACATTTCCATCGCCGTCTCCATTCCTGACGGGTTGATCACACCCATTGTCCGGCAGGCAGACAAGAAGAGCCTGAAACAGATCAGTCAGGAAACCAAGGATCTGGTGAAGCGGGCAAGGGCAGGGAAGCTGAAGCCGGAAGAGTTCCAGGGTGGAACGTTCTCCATCTCCAATATGGGGATGTATGGCGTGAAAGACTTCTCGGCCATCATTAACCCGCCACAGGCTGCCATTCTGGCCATTGCCGCAGGCCGCAAACAGCCCGTGGTAAAGGGAAGTGAACTGGCTATTGCGACGGTCATGACCGTCACGCTTTCTGTTGATCATCGGGTAGTAGATGGTTCCGTGGCGGCTGAATGGCTTTCCGCTTTCCGGTCAGTGGTGGAATCTCCCCTGACACTGGTCATTTGATACAAGGGGACGATCATGAGCCAGACCGATTTTGATATTCTCGTTGTTGGCGGTGGCCCCGGCGGCTATGTGGCGGCGCTTCGCGCCTCTCAGCTTGGGCTCTCTGTGGCGGTGGTTGAAGCACAGCATTTGGGGGGAATTTGCCTGAACTGGGGATGTATCCCCACCAAGGCACTTCTCCGGGCTTCTGAAATTAACCATCTTCTGCATGATCTTGGCCCTTATGGGTTCAAGGCTGATAATATCAGCTTTGACTTTGCCAAGGTCGTGGCGCGTTCCCGGGCTGTCTCCAAGCAGCTTTCCTCTGGCGTGGCGCATCTGCTGAAAAAAGCAAAAGTGCCCGTGTTCGATGGGTTCGGTAAGCTGGATGGCGTAACCAAAGAGGGCAAACGCAAACTTCTTGTAACCAAGGAGAAGGCTGCTTCTGTCAACCTGACCGCAAAACACGTCATTCTGGCTACGGGCGCCCGCGCGCGCGTTCTTCCTGGCATTGAACCCGATGGCAAGCTGATCTGGTCCTATCGGGAAGCTCTTGTGCCCGATGCCATGCCTGGCAAACTCTTGGTAATTGGGTCCGGGGCGATCGGCACGGAATTTGCCTCTTTCTACCGGAATATGGGCGCGGACGTCACGCTGGTTGAAGTCGCCCCCCGTATTCTGCCAGTTGAAGATGAAGAGATTAGCGCGCTGGCCCAGAAAGCGTTTGAAAAACAGGGCATGAAAGTGCTGACAAACGCTAAAATTGGGGCCCTCAAGAAATCGGAAAAGGATGTCACGGTTCCGGTGGAAGTTAACGGTAAAACCGAAAACTTCACCGTCGACCGGGTTATTTCAGCCGTCGGCATCGTTGGCAATGTCGAAAATCTTGGCCTCGAAGGCACCAAGATCAAGGTAGACCGGACCCATGTGGTTACGGACGCTTTTTGCCGCACGGGTGAACCTGGTGTCTATGCTATTGGAGATCTGGCCGGCGCCCCATGGCTTGCGCACAAAGCCAGCCATGAAGCTGTGATGTGCGTGGAGGCTATTGCAGGAAAAACCGTCCATCCCATTGATATTACAAAAATTCCGGGCTGTACGTATTGCCGGCCACAGGTAGCATCCGTTGGTTACACGGAAGCGCGCGCCAAAGAGGCAGGTTATAAAGTGCGGGTGGGTAAATTCCCGCTGATTGCCAACGGCAAAGCGCTTGCCATGGGAGAAACTGAAGGGTTCATTAAAACGGTTTTTGATGAAAAAACCGGTGAACTCCTTGGGGCCCATATGATCGGCGCGGAAGTTACTGAAATGATTCAGGGCTATGTTATTGCCCGCACCGGAGAGCTGACAGAAGCTGAACTGGCAGAGACCATCTTCCCGCATCCGACCATTTCTGAATCGATGCATGAAGCAGTTCTGGCAGCGTATGGTGGAGCGCTGCATTTCTAGACAACAAAGAGTGACTTGCTCTCTCATCTCGTGGGTGTGATGGCACGATAAGCAGAGTTGGAATGTTCTTGCCTTGACGCTCAGGCAAGGGCGTTCCAGTTCTGATATAATGTTAGGGTGTTAGCGGGTAATATCATGTCTACACGTGTGTTGATTGATCATCGGAAGGGGGGAGCCAGCAAAACCCGGCACCCCGAAAAAGCACACCGGCCCGATAACCCTATTGCCCGCAAGCCGGAATGGATCCGCGTCAAGGCACCGTCTCATCCAGTGTATCATGAGACGCGGAAGCTGATGCGGGACAATCGGCTTGTCACGGTATGTGAAGAAGCAGCCTGCCCGAACATTGGGGAATGCTGGTCACAACGCCACGCTACCATGATGATCATGGGGGAAATCTGCACGCGGGCCTGTTCATTCTGCAATGTCACCACGGGTCTGCCCAATGCTCTGGATGCCGATGAACCAGAACGGGTTGCTGAAGCCGTTGCCAAACTCGGCCTCCGTCATGTGGTCATCACCTCAGTGGATAGAGATGATCTGGCAGATGGCGGCGCACACCATTTTGCCCGTGTCATCAACGCGATCCGTTCTGTTTCTCCTGAAACGACAATTGAAATTCTGACGCCTGATTTTTTACGAAAAAACAACGCACTGGAAGTCGTTGTTGAAGCGCGTCCGGATGTCTTCAACCACAATCTGGAAACTGTGCCGCGGCTTTATCCCACCATCCGGCCGGGGGCACGTTATTACCAGTCCCTGCGCTTGCTGGACCGCGTGAAACAGCTTGATCCCTCCATTTTCACCAAATCTGGCCTGATGCTGGGGCTGGGGGAAGAGAAAATGGAGCTCGCGCAAGTCATGGATGATTTGCGTATTGCGGATGTGGATTTTATTACCATGGGCCAGTATCTCCAACCTACGGTCAAACACGCGGCAGTCGCCCGGTTTGTTACCCCGGCAGAGTTTGAGGAGTATGGCACCATGGCGCGTGTAAAAGGGTTTCTTCAGGTGAGTTCCAGTCCGCTCACACGCTCTTCCTATCATGCTGATGCGGACTTTGCAGAACTGCGGGCAGCACGGTCTGCACGACTGAAAGGGAGCGTCTGATGCCTAAACACGCAGAAAAGCGTGTTCTCGCGTATCGTCCTGAACAGATTTTTGATCTTGTCGCCGATGTGGGGCGTTATCCGGAATTTCTGCCATGGTGTGTCGCGGCCCGTGTCCGGTCCCGCACTGCTACTCAGCTCGTCGCGGATTTGACGGTTGGCTTTGGGCCGTTTCGGGAAAGCTTCACCTCTCGCGTTACGCTGGATAGACCCACCTATATTACCGTCCAGTACGAACGCGGCCCTTTTCGTTACCTTAAAAACATCTGGAAATTCACGCCGGACGAAAAAGGGTGTCTGGTTGAATTTTTTGTCGATTTTGAATTTCGGTCCAAAATTCTTCAGGCTGCGATTGGCGTGGTTTTTGGTGAAGCCGTGCGCCTGATGGTGTCTGCATTTCTCCGGCGCGCCAAAGATGTCTATGGGCCACCACTGAGTGCATCGCCCGCTGTACGCGAAGAAAGATCTGTTACTTAACAGAAAACTGTTTTTTGCCGGTTACATTTTGCCAGATGCTACGTTGTTGTTGAAAGAACGAAAGTTCGATACATTACAAAAATGTTGGAAAACGGCTTTCTAACCTGAAAAGCATTTCAACATCTGGGATAAGGACAAACCGATATGAAGAAACTCTTTGCCGTTGCTGCACTCGCCTCTGCCACAGTGGTCGCTCATCCGGTTTTTGCAGCTCCTCACCATGGCCACAAATATGAGCATGCACATAAAGGTGCCAAGGCGGACAACGGAAGCGCATCCACAGATGATCTGAACAGCAAAAGTCTGGCAGCAGCTCAGAGCGGGCAGGCGGCTCCGACAAATGGAGTAGCCCCTGCACCCGGCACCCTCCCGGAAGCACCGACCGTGAAGGCTCCTGATGTCACCGCACCGGTTCCGGCTGCCGGCACCGGTGTTACGGTTCCACCAGCACCGTCTGCACCGACCATGCCGTCCACCACAGAGCCTTCCAATGCTCCTACAGGTGGCCAGTAATCCTGCTCATTTCATTGAAAATTTAATGCTTATTTGACTTGCGAAAACCTCCGAAAGATAACTTTTCGGGGGTTTTTTCTTATTCTGTTTCCAGACGCTTTGCTGCAAGTTCCAAGGCATGCAAGGCTGCGAGAGTCCTTATTTGAGTGCGGTCTCCAGCAAAATTCTGCGCATCTGAAATTGTGGCTCCATTCCGAACGGCTGTAGCAAACCAGACCAGACCAACAGGTTTGGCCTCAGATCCGCCAGAAGGCCCCGCAATACCCGAAACAGAAACAGCAAGCGTTGCATCAGGAGACATATGCAACGCCCCCTCTGCCATCTCTTCAACAGTTTCTGCGCTG
This sequence comes from Acetobacter senegalensis, assembly GCF_001499615.1. Lineage (NCBI taxonomy): Bacteria > Pseudomonadati > Pseudomonadota > Alphaproteobacteria > Acetobacterales > Acetobacteraceae > Acetobacter > Acetobacter senegalensis. The sequence goes on from NZ_LN606600.1 coordinate 3,705,749, forward strand.
ACAGCACCAAACTGTAACAGGGTAGCGTCCCTTACTCCCAGAACAACCTGCTTCATGCGGTTGGAGTAAGTAACAAAGCCTCCTTCAGTCACATCAGATGATCCGGCATGATGTGTAAGGGCTGCCGCCACTAAACCACCTGTGCAACTTTCTGCCGTTACAATTTTTGCGTGATGATGCCGCAACATATTCAACATGGCAGAAGACTGTACCAGCAGCTTTTCCTGCAAGGCAGATGTAACAAGAAGGTGGACGTTATGCATGGCATTTATCCTTTGGCTGGCTTCAACGCCCGCCCAAGCCACCTGAACGTTTTGATACATCCGGCAGCCATAATCCCCGCCACAATATCATCCCCCATAATGCCGAGTGCATCATGACGCCGGTCCAGCACACCAACAGGGCCGGGTTTCCTGATATCGAACAACCGGAAAAGTGCAAACGCAACCAAAGACCAGATGAAAGGGCTTTCCTGGCTTGAGGTGTCTTCTGTGGGTTTAGAGGCTGTGCAGGCCAGAAGGCTGATCCACATACCGGCAACTTCATCAATCACGATCCAGCCATGGTCTTCACCATCACCTGCCTGATCCGCCGCCCACCAACCGGCAACACTGGCCACTACAGCCCCCGTTGCCAAAACACGTTTACGCCGCATGAATGGCAACGCCACCAACAACGCAGCAAGCGATCCGACAGTTCCTGGCGCTTTTGGTGACAGTCCACAGCCGCCAAAGGTGGCAATCACACGCGAAATTTTCATGTCTTTTGCCCCAGAGCCGCATAAACGGTCATGTTTTCCCACACACGCTCCACGTAGTTCCGTGTTTCAGAAAAGGGAATGCTCTCTATCCAGTCGATCATATCCACTTGCGAAGCACCAGTACGGCCCGGATCTCCTGCGGTTGAAAGCCACCGCGCAAGCCGGGTAGGGCCGCCATTGTAAGCGGCCGCGATGTAAGGAACCACGCCACCAAACCGATCCTGAAGGTGCGTCAGATAGGCAATCCCCAGTCGCATATTATTATCAGGATCATGCAGGCCTGTTGCCGTGGCGGCTGAAGAGGAAAGTCCTGCGGCGTGGACCATGTCTCCAGCGGTAGAAGGCTTGAGTTGCATCAAGCCAATAGCATTGGACGAGCTGATGGCGTCAGAATTGAAATTGCTCTCCTGACGCATGAGCCCCAACACTAGCCCCGGCGGAAGGGAACTGGGCGGTGGCGTGTAGGGCTGCGGCCATCCTGACTGCAAAAGAAAAATCCCATCTCGTCCAACATCCCGCGCAACGGCCACCGAAATATCAGGTAGGTTGAGTTGAAGTGCCAAGCTGGAAAGCGCCATCTTGTCCGGCAGCGTGACAAGCTGCTGCCTGAGCAATGTCAGAAAATCTCTCGCATGGGGTCGATCTCCCCATGAGACAAGGATTTGCGCAGCCTGAGCCAGATCACTCCCGGAAAGACGAACGGATTCCGCCGTCGCCACTGAGGGATCATGACTTGCCTTCAAACGACGGACTACCTCATCGGGAATCTCGGTCGGCGCAAGAAGCGTCGCTTTGTTACCAGCCAGCTCTGCTGCCGCCATCTGACCATAAAATGTGCCGGGATAAGACGCGGCCTGCAAGAAATCAGCCCGTGCCGTAGCCTCATCATGCACAGCAAGGTGGGCACGCCCCAGCCAGTAAAGTCCACGGCTTTTGGTGATAAGGGAAGAAGAAGCCGCAAGCTGCCGGAAAAAAGGTTCTGCAACGGCAGGGGCATTCTGTTTTTGCAAAGCAAGCCAGCCGCTTAGAAAAGCTGCATCCAGATGGTTCGTGCCGTTGGCTGCTGCATCATTGGCCAGAAAAAAAGCCTGCTCATTCTGTCCGCTTAACAGAAACTCTCTGGCCAACGCATCGCGCTCCCGCCAGAATACCGCCTGATGGGTTGTTGCTTCGGCTTGCAGGCCCTTGCTTTTCCACAAAGCAAGAGCATCGTCATACCGTTTTTGAAGGCGTAACCAGCGGGCATAATCAATCACTAGAAACGGATTAGCTGCATCGGCAGGGGTCAGTCCGGCAAGTGTGCCTTCCGCAGAAACATCTCCCCCATGCAAAGCCAGTCGAGCTTGCGCCAGAGGCTGACGCGCACTGCTCAGATACGATATCGTCTGGCGTGCGGCGGAAAGCAGGCCTGCTTTTTCTTCCCGATCAAAACGCAACCAGGAAGCCTCAGGCGTAATAGCCTGGGAGAAGGATGCGGTTAAAGCGTTTGCATCTTTGGACGTATCATTCCCGTTCATCCAGGCCTGCCGGGCTTCTGCGACGAGTTTTTGGGAAAGTGCAGGCTGTGAGGATCCTACCTGCCCCTGACATTGAGCAAGGGCTGGCCCATAAGTAAGAGGCTGCTCCGCACAGAGTCGGGCCAAAACTGCGGGATCACGCTCTTCGGCCAACGCCTGCTGCATACGCAGCTTCAGCAGTTGCCATCGGGGCCATACCGGTCGCGTATTCAGAAAGTCGGCATATTCCTGCGCGCTGCCATGGGATGAGCCGACAAGACTGAGCCAGACAGTCAAACGACTGGCGACTGGGTCAACCGGCGCATTACCAGCGGCCGCCTGCTGGAGGGAAGGCCATGCAGGCTGAGCAGGGGAGGCAGGGGGCTGATCAGTCTGCGCCGAGCACCCGCTGAGGAGCAGAGCAAGCAATGGCAGAGCGACGCAGATACGCGGCGAAGAAGAAAAAAAGACCATGCGGAAAGATGAGTCATCCCGGCGTGGCTGGCAAGCCGTTCTGTTACCTGATGTGCGGTCAAACACATCAGGCATACATGTCAGTGGGGAATATGCCCCCAGACTTCGCCACTACCTTTCACAATAAGCTCAATGGCAACGCCCAGCACAATCAGCAGCCCCACCCAGGAAATCCATTTGTACCGGTCCAGCAGCCGGGCGATATAAGAAGCCGCAATACCCATCAGCAGCACGGAGAGAACCAGCCCCATAACAAGGATGCCCGGATGCTCGGCTGCTGCGCCAGCAACGGCAAGCACGTTATCCAGACTCATGGAAAGGTCTGCTATCAGAATACGGAAGATCGCTTTACCCAGACTGCCCGGGGCAGGAGCAGTTCCGTTCTGGGTATGAGTTTGGTCGGATTTCATTTCGCGGTACATACGCCAGCAGACCCAGAGCAGCAGAAAGCCACCGGCCAGCGTCAGCCCCACTATGGCCAGAAGTTTAACCGCCACCAACGCCATAAGAATGCGAATAAGCGCTGCAGCCCCAATACCTGCAAAAATAGCCTTCTTTCGGTCGTCTGGCGCGAGGGAGCGGACAACCAGACCGATAACAACCGCATTATCGCCAGCCAGTGTCACGTCAATCAACACAACCTGCAAAAAGGCGATCACTGCTTTCAGGCTGAAAGCATCAAGAAAACCGTGCACAGAAACTCCGATTCGTCTGAGTAAGGGCTGATAAACACCACCCTGCGGCCTGAAACTCCTTAAAGCGTCCCCTCGAGTCAAAGTTTTATTCATTACGGGAAGACGGGACGACCGAAATCGGTTAGAGAAGCGCGCATTATCCCGTTCTCAGGAGGAACACCGCGTTATGGTGCCGCGCTACACCCGCCCTGTCATGGCCGCTATCTGGTCACCTGAAAATCGCTACCGTATCTGGTTTAAGATTGAAGCACTGGCCTGTGAAGCCATGGCGGAATACGGCGCTGTTCCGAAGGAAGCCGCAAAAGTGGTGCGCGAAAAAGGCGATGCGGCCCTCGCTGCCTTCTCTGATGCCGATCTGGCCCGCATTGATGAGATTGAAGCCGAAACCCGGCACGATGTGATTGCCTTTTTGACATGGCTTGCTGAAAAAGTTGGTCCGGAAAGCCGCTTCGTGCATCTGGGCATGACATCTTCGGACGTGCTGGATACCTGTCTGGCAGTTCAGCTTGTTCAGGCCACAGACTTGCTCCTGAAGGATCTGGATGACGTTCTGACCGCGCTGAAAGCACGGGCGTTCGAACATAAATACACTCTGACCATCGGTCGCAGCCATGGCATCCACGCTGAACCCACATCCTTCGGGCTCAAGCTGGCAGGGCATTATGCCGAATTCGTACGCAACAAAGCTCGCCTTGAAAGCGCCCGCGCGGAAATTGCAACCTGTGCCATTTCCGGTGCTGTTGGCACTTATGCCCACTTGGACCCGCGTGTTGAAAGCTATGTTGCCGAACGCCTTGGTCTGAAACCAGAACCTGTTTCCACCCAGGTTATTCCGCGGGACCGCCATGCAGCCTATTTCTGCACTCTGGCCGTGATCGCCAGCGGCATTGAACGCCTGGCAACAGAAGTCAGACATTTACAGCGCTCAGAAGTACGCGAGGCGGAAGAGTTCTTCCATCCGGGGCAGAAAGGCTCTTCTGCCATGCCGCACAAGCGGAATCCTGTCCTGACCGAAAACCTGACGGGGCTGGCTCGCCTTGTCCGGTCTGCCGCCATCCCGGCACTTGAAAACGTGGCGCTATGGCATGAACGCGACATCAGCCACTCATCGGTTGAGCGGAACATCTGTCCGGATGCCACCATTGGGCTGGACTTTGCGCTGGCCCGCCTTTCTGGTCTAATCAGCAAGCTGTTGATTTACCCAGACCGCATGGCTGCCAATATTGAGAGCCTTGGTGGTGTTGTGCACTCTGGTGAAGTGTTGCTGGCACTCGCCCGTGCAGGCCTCTCTCGGGAGGATGCATATCGCATCGTGCAACGTAATGCCATGGCGACCTGGACCAAGCTCGGGACGCCAGAATGCCGGACATTCCGCGAAAATCTGGATGCTGACCCTGAAATTTCCGGTCGGATTGCACCAGATTTACTGGATGCCGCAATGGATAGTCGTCAGCACCTCAAAGCGATCGATGCCCTTTATGAAAAAGTGTTCGGTGAGCCGGGACCCGCTCAGTAAGGCTGGGTGCGCGACTATATCTTCAATTTCCGAAGCCTGCTATGACGGCGTCTGAACAGGGGAGGGCATGGATCAGCCCTTCCGCCAGACCGGTTATCAGGGATCGGTTTCTAGTGACATACAGGTAAGGATGACCATGGCCCGTCGCCGCCAGCTTTACGAAGGTAAAGCCAAAATCCTTTTCGAAGGGCCCGAGCCCGGCACCGTTGTGCAGTATTTCAAGGATGACGCCACTGCCGGCAACGGGGCCAAAAGTGGAATCATTACCGGGAAAGGCGTGCTCAACAACCGTATCAGCGAACATCTGATGCTGCGGTTGCAGGAAATTGGTATTCCCACTCACTTCATCCGTCGCATCAACATGCGCGAGCAATTGGTGAAGGAAGTTGAGATCATTCCTCTGGAAGTGGTTGTTCGCAATATCGCAGCAGGCAGCATAGCGAAGCGGTTTGGTATTGAGGAAGGCACGCGTCTGCCGCGTAGCATCATAGAATTCTATTTCAAGAATGATGCGCTGGGCGACCCTATGGCGTCAGAAGACCATATTATCGCCTTTGGATGGGCGGCTCCGCATGAGCTGGAAGAAATGACCGGCATGGCCATGCGGGTGAATGACTTCCTGTGCGGTTTGTTCAATGGGATCGGCATTCAGCTTGTGGACTTCAAACTTGAGTTTGGACGCCACTGGGAAGGCGATGACATGAGCATTGTGCTGGCAGATGAAATTTCGCCCGACAATTGCCGCCTATGGGATATCCAGACCAGCGAGAAACTCGACAAAGACCGTTTCCGTCGTGACCTCGGCAGCGTTAAGGAAGCTTATCAGGAAGTTGCCCGCCGTCTGGGTATTCTGCCCGAAGCTGGCAATAACGGTGATCTGAAGGGCACGGAGACACTGCAATAATCATGCCGACAAGAACAGGGGCTCTATCAATGAAAGTGCGTGTAACCGTCATGCTGAAGGAAGGTGTGCTGGACCCTCAGGGAAAAGCCATCAGCCATGCCTTGCAGACACTTGGCTTTCCCGGCGTGACAGACGTTCACGTAGGCAAGATTATTGATCTGGATGTGGCTGGCACAGATCGCGCCGCCGTCCAGAAGCAGGCGGAAGACATGGCACGTGATCTGCTGGCTAATCTGGTGATTGAAGATTTCACGGTGGAGGTGCTTGGATGAAACGCCTTGTTCTGATTGCACTTGCCGGGGCCTGTCTCGCTCCTGTTACGGGACACGCCCAGCGTATTTCCCCCATGCAGGCTGGCAATTTTGCCCGCGTGTGCGCCAAACCCGCTGGTGCCAGCGTGTGCGATGCCTACATCACAGGCATGGCAGATGCAGGCGCTCTCTCCAAGATCAATGACCGTAATGAAGGAGATGCCTCGGCTCCGGCAGGGTTCTGTATCCCTCCTTCAGAAAACGCAGCATCCATGCGGTCCAAGGTTATGGGCTGGCTGAAAGCTCATTCTGATAGCCTGTCCAAGCCGGTGGGGGAAAGTGTCTTCCGCGCCCTGCATGACTCCTATCCGTGTAGCGTAAAAAAATGAAATCTGCGATTGTCGTTTTTCCCGGCACCAACCGTGAGCGCGATATGGCAATCGCGCTCAAGCGTGTAACCGGCAAAGCCCCCACTATGCTGTGGCATCGGGATACCGTACTGCCTGATGTTGATCTGGTGGTTCTACCCGGTGGCTTCAGCTACGGTGATTACCTGCGCTGCGGGGCCATGGCCGCACATTCCCCCATCATGGCTGAAATCCGGGCCTTCGCTGAAAAGGGCGGGCACATTCTAGGCGTCTGCAATGGTTTCCAGATTCTAACGGAAACGGGCCTGCTTCCCGGTGCTTTGCTGCGTAACGCCAATTTGCGTTTCCTGTCTCAGGACTGCCATCTCCGAGTTGAACGTGCCGATACACCCTTCACCCACAAATGGGAAAAGGGGGATGTTTTCCGCACGCCTCTGGCGCATGGTGATGGAAACTACACTGCTGACAGCCAGACGCTGGATCGTCTGGAAGGTGAAGGGCTGGTTGCATTCCGGTATGCCGGAGCCAATGGCTCGGTACAAGCCAATGATACTGAAACCAACCCGAATGGTAGCGTGAACAGCATTGCCGGTATCCTGAGCACGAATACACGCATCTGCGGCATGATGCCTCATCCGGAAGACCTTGTTGATCCCCTTATGGGTGGAGAAGATGGTCTGCCGCTGTTTGAAGGTCTGGTGGAGGCTTTTGTCCGGTGAAAAAGACCGTCGATCTTTCTCTGGCTCAGGAATTTGGGCTGACACCTGAAGAATATGACCGTGTTCTCAAGATTATGGGCCGCACGCCCAGCCTGACAGAACTGGGCGTGTTCTCCGTCATGTGGTCCGAACACTGCTCTTACAAATCATCACGTAAGTGGCTCCGGACCCTGCCGACAACAGCCCCTTGGGTCATCCATGGCCCAGGTGAAAATGCTGGTGTGGTCGATATTGGAGAAGGCTATGCCGCCATCTTCAAAATGGAAAGCCACAACCATCCCTCTTTCATTGAGCCTTATCAGGGGGCTGCAACAGGGGTTGGGGGCATTCTGCGAGATGTCTTCACCATGGGCGCACGTCCAGTCGCCAATCTGAACGCGCTGCGCTTTGGTAGTCCGGAAACGCCAAGAACCCGCCAGATTATTGATGGTGTGGTACGGGGTATTGGCGGATACGGTAACTGCGTGGGTGTCCCGACTGTAGGGGGGGAAATCAACTTTCATCCCGCCTATGATGGCAACCCGCTTGTAAACGCCATGACCGTGGGCATTGCCCGCAAGGATCGCATTTTCCTCTCTGCTGCAGCAGGTGTTGGAAATCCGGTTGTGTATGTCGGCTCCCGCACCGGACGAGACGGCATTCATGGCGCCACCATGTCTTCCGCAGAATTTGATGAAAATGCGCTCGCCAAACGCCCCACAGTGCAGGTGGGTGACCCTTTCATTGAAAAGCTGCTGATTGAAGCCTGCCTGGAACTGATGGCGACTGACGCCATTGTGGCCATTCAGGACATGGGCGCGGCAGGGCTGACGTCTTCTTCCGTCGAAATGGCAGGAAAGGGCGGTGTCGGCATTGAACTGGACCTTGATGCCGTACCTCAGCGTGAACCGGGCATGACAGCCTATGAAATGATGCTGTCTGAAAGCCAGGAACGTATGCTGATTGTCCTGCGTCCTGACCGCACGGAAATTGCGCGCAAAATCTTTGAAAAATGGGAACTGGATTTTGCCGTCATCGGTCATTTGACTGATACCGGCCATATTGTCGTCAAGCATAAAGGTGCGGTGGAAGCGGACATTCCGCTTGATCCATTGGCCGAGCAAGCGCCGATCTATGATCGCCCTGCCACGACACCCGTAGCACCGGCTCCTCTTGAAGGCGTTCATGCGCCACTCTCTCTGGACGCCATGCTGCTACGGCTGGTCGGTTCACCTGATCTCGCTTCCCGTGCATGGGTATGGAACCAGTATGACAGCACCGTTGGGGGACAAACGGTCCGCCGCCCCGGCGCCGCTGATGCAGCGATTGTCAAGATAGAAGACACCACACTCGGGCTCGCACTGACAACGGACTGCACACCCCGGTATTGTCAGGCTGATCCCAAAACGGGTGGTGCACAGGCTGTAGCAGAAGCGTGGCGCAACATTACTGCCACCGGTGCTCGTCCTCTGGCAGTCACGGACAACCTGAATTTTGGCAATCCGGAAAAACCAGAAATCATGGGCCAGTTTGTTGCGGCTATCGAAGGAATGGGGGAGGCCTGTCGGGCACTTGATTTCCCGGTCGTCAGCGGCAACGTCTCCCTTTATAATGAGACCCGTCAGCCTGATGGCTCAACCATGTCCATTCTTCCAACGCCGGCAATCGGAGCACTGGGTGTACTGGAGGATGTCTCCAAGGCCATTGGCCTAGGCATGACAGACGGAGCCGCAGTGGTTCTGGTGGGGGAAACACGGGGCGAACTGGGGCAATCCATTTGGCTGCGTGAAATTCTGGGCCGTGAGGAAGGACCACCTCCTCGAGTCGATCTGGCGGCAGAAAAACGTAACGGCGATTTCGTCCGTGCGGAAATCCTGAATGGCACGATCTCAGCCTGTCATGACCTTGCTGATGGCGGCATTCTGGTTGGCGTAGCTGAAATGGTTATGGCCAGCCGCATTGGGTGTGAGCTGGAAAGCCCTGACTCTGGCATCCGGCCGGAAGCCTTCTGGTTTGGTGAAGATCAGGCGCGTTATCTGGTTTGCGTTAGTGACGCCGAAGATTTCTGCGCCCGAGCTGAAAAAGCTGGCGTGCCAGCCAGGCTGATCGGTCGGGCAGGTGGAAGTGATTTGATTTTACCGAGTGGCGTCACAATATCTGCTGCTCGCCTTGCCGTTGCGCATGAAGCCTTTTTTCCGGCTCTGATGGAACGCTGAAGAGACTGCTTAGGAGTGTTACCAATGGCAATGTCTGCCACAGAACTTGAAACTTACATCCGTCAGGCTTTTCCGGATGCTCAGATCAAGATTGATGATCTGGCTGGAGACGGTGATCACTATGCCTGCTCCGTTATCAGTGAAGCGTTCAAGGGGCTCTCCCGCGTAAAGCAGCACCAACTTGTCTATCAGGCGTTGCAAGGTCACATGGGGGGCAAACTGCATGCGCTGGCCCTTCAGACCTCTGCCCCCTGACACAACGGTATCTTTTTTCTCATCCAAGGACGTCAATCATGTCTGAAACAGTCAAACAGCATATTCAGAACGAAATCGACACCAACCCGGTCGTACTGTTCATGAAAGGGGACGCCGATTTCCCGCAGTGCGGGTTCTCTGCGCGTGTTGTACAGATCCTTTCTCACCTTGGTGTGCCCTTCAAGGCCATCAATGTGCTGGCTGACCCGGCCATTCGTCAGGGCATCAAGGATTTCTCCAACTGGCCGACCATCCCCCAGCTTTATGTCAAAGGGGAGTTTATCGGCGGGTGCGATATCGTTATGGAAATGTTCCAGTCTGGTGAGCTTCAGGCTCTCCTCAAGGAAAAAAATATCGCCTGTAACGCTGAATCCTGATTTTTAAGTTGTCAGCTCTTTGGGTAGCTGTGTAGTCTGCCCAAGAGTTTGATGAGGTGAGGAAGCTTTTTTGATGATGCGTCTTCCGTTTGTGCGTTGTGCCTTTGCGTTTGTTGGCCTGAGTGCTGGCTTTGCTGCTGTCAGTTCTTCTGCACATGCAGAACGTATTATTTCAGATCTTGAAGCAAGCAAACTGACTTTTGCTTCCCTGACAGCCCCGCCGCCTGTGGTTCATGTGCGCCGTACGAGCCACACCGTACATCAGGTTGCCAGCAACCATCACGCTTCCAGCCACAACATGGTTCGTCTGGTATCCTATCATCCCAAACATGCTGCGCACGCTGCTCGTCGGCATCGCACCTGAAACAGTCATCAAGAAGTCTCTTCTCTTTTATGACGCATAAAAAAGAGAAGACTTCCTTACGACATTCTATTCTAAAACGCGCATAAGGCAGATTGCTTCTACATCTGCCGGATAATATCTTTTATCCAGACTACCTCATTTTTCTCGTCCACGGTAATGAGGTCAAATCTCAATTCCTCATAATGCCATTCCGGATGATAAGCGAGCAGGCATTCTGCCGCGCGAAACAGTCTTCCCTGTTGAGCCGGAAGAAGACATTCGGCTGCGTCTCTCTGTGTTTTACGTTTCTTTACTTCCACAAAACAGATCATCGCACCCTTGCGCATGACGATATCTATTTCGCCACGTGGCGTTTTTGCTCTTTGCCCTAAAATGATCCATCCTTGCTGAATGCAAAAGGCCTTGACAGTTTCTTCAGCAGAAAGACCATCATTATAAGCCACATAGCCCCGCATCTTGCGAACAGATGAAGCCTGCCCCTGTTGTGGGGGCTTTTTGTAAGTTACTGTGCGCACCGCATCATCCTTTGCAAGGATTTACCCCAGATCATGCCGTTTGATATTCTGCCGCATTTACCTTTGCTGACAGTAACAGTCATACGTTTTGTTCTGGTTACCTCGGTTTCCCTCCATATTCTGCTTACAAAACGGAATACATCTTCTGCAATAGGCTGGATTGGCACCTGTGTCATGATGCCTGCGCTCGGTACTATTTTATACCTCATGTTCGGTATCAACCGCGTGCGCAGACTGGCTAAAAAACTGGTAAGCGGCCGCTCTACCCATCGCTTTCAGGCCATTCAGAACTCGTCATGGAATAGAGAACTGGACGGGCAGTTTGCACCGCTGGCGCTCATGGTGAGCAAACTGACCAGCCGCCCGCTTGTGGGTGGAAATTGCATTTCCTGCCTGCATGATGGAGATGGCGCTTACCCGCACATGCTTGCTGCCATTGATGGCGCAGAAAAAAGCATCTTACTCTGCTCGTATATTTTTCGAAACGATACAATTGGTGGCCAATTTATTGAAAAACTGGCTGCTGCTCAAAAACGCGGCGTGCAGGTACGCGTCCTCGTAGATGGGATTGGAAGTGGCTATTTTATTTCGGGGGTTTATCGCCACCTGAAAAAATTGGGCATACCCTGTGCACGGTTCATGCACTCCATGCTGCCTTGGCGCATGCCGTTTCTCAACCTGCGCAACCATCGTAAAATTCTGGTTGTGGACTGTAAAATCGGGTTCATGGGCGGTTTGAATATTGCCGATGAAAACCTCATTTTACGAAAACCCAAAAATCCCGTTTCCGACACTCACTTCAAGCTTGAAGGACCAGTTGTCCGCCAATTGGCTGAAGCCATGGCCTGGGACTGGTATTTTGCCACGCAGGAAGAACTGGAAGGCGATATCTATTTTTTGGAGCACGAGGGGGAAGGGGAATCCATAGCGCGCATTGTCACCGCCGGGCCGGATACGGACCTTGAGAAAATAGAATATACCATGTTGCAGGCCATCACGCTCGCCCGCAAACAGGTAAGAGTTATGACCCCCTATTTTTTACCTGGGTCACGCCTGCTGTCAGAACTGGCACTGGCCGCACTACGGGGTGTGCAGGTGGATGTCATTATTCCACGCAAAAGTAACCACCCACCGCTGGACTGGGCGTGCTCAGCAAACATCTCCCCACTTCTGGATGCAGGTGTTCGGGTCTGGCTTGTTAATCCGCCCTTCAATCACTCCAAACTGATGGTGGTAGACCGCGCGTGGTCTTGCGTTGGCAGTTCAAACCTGGATATCCGCAGCCTGCGGCTCAATTTTGAAATCAATATGGAAACATATGATGTCACGCTGGCAGGCATACTGGACGATTTCATGATCCGGCACCGCAATCAGCGTCTGACTCACCATGATCTGGATAAACGTCACAAGCTGACCAAGATCAGAGACGCTGCCGCCAGGTTGTTTATGCCTTACCTGTGAGAGGCCTTGGCAAGAGCGCTTATAAGCGGCTTCAGCCGCACAGCTATTGGCCGATGATCTGAGGCGAAGACGGGCAGAACACGGGCGTTAAGGCACGTCATCCCATCCACCAGACAACGATCAATACGAATTGGTAGAAGATCAACCATTTTATGTGTTGGGGCTTTGGGCCCTACATCGTGAAATCCGGGCACCAAAGTTGGGCCAAGCAGGTTGAAGTCTCCCAAAATAGCGCAGGGAGGCGGCATAAGCGCAGCAATACGTCGCAACTGCCGCCGGTTCAACATCTGGCCATGAGAGAGATGAACGTTAGCCAGAGAAAAGGGGCCGTAATCGATAATCTGAGCATGACGCTTCACCACGGCCCCTGAGGGAATGGTGCAGGCACGAGGGGGCCTGGCAAACGGTTTACTGCTCCAGCATGCCACCCCGTGAATTCGGCCCGGTAAAGGGGCGCGTGCGTAATATCCGCCCATGATATCAGGAAGCATATCAATCTCATCAGTTGCTTCCTGCATCAGCAGAATGTCTGGCTGCTCTGTTTCTATCAGAGCCACCACATCATGCACTGTTGCCCCGGTTCTGCGGAGCAAGTTCCAACTGATGATCTTAGTGCTCTCACCATCGACAAAATTCAGGGCAGAACGGACTTGCTGGCGAGGTCTGCCCTCAATGAGACGAAGAAATTGACGCCTCATAAAGGCATGCTCCTTTTATCATCAGACGGCAGAAGCGGGGTCTGCTCCCGCCCTGCAAATTCGACAGTAAGAGTGAAACCGACAGCCAGCAGAATAGGGCCAAGAAATATCCCCAACCCGCCAAAAGCCAGAACCCCGCCTATTACACCCAACACAGTAAGGAGATAAGGAAGCTTGGTGCCCCGTGCAATAAAGAGGGGGCGGATAATGTGATCCGCGCCAGAAATAAAAATGACGCCATACAGAAGCAGCAGAATCCCGCGCCATAAATGGTGATCCGCCATAAGCCACAAGCCTGCAGGCACCCATACCAATGGTGCCCCGACAGGCAATACAGCCAGAAAAGACGCTATCACCCCGAACATGACGGGCTCGGAAAGATGAGCGAACCAGAACCCCAAGCCGGTCAACAACCCCTGAATAATGGCGGTTCCTAAAATACCATAAACAGTACCACGAACAGTCCCGCCGATAATGTGCAGATGCCGCCCCGCGTGAGGTCCCGCCACGCGTGTGACAACAGCAGTCAGTGTATCAGCCAGAGAAGGCCCACTCAGCCAGAAAAAGAACGCGATAAACAGGGCCATCACCAAATGCAGAGCACCATTGGCAACCTGCATGAGCAGCACCAGAAGAGACTGCACAATGTCTCCTGCATACGGACGCAGTTCTGCGCCAATATGATCGACATTATGGGCCAGATGCTCCCATTTTACTGCCAACTCCTGCCCAAACATGGGAAGTTTGACGAGCCACTGGGGAGGCGGTGGCAACTCATGGGGCACACTGAACAGCGCATTCAGCCGATAGGCCCACCGCGGTCCCGCAGAAACCGTTGCGGACGCCAGAAGCGCCAAGGGCAGAACAAAGCAGAAGGTGCAGAGGCCCGCCATGGTCATGCTGGCCGCAAGAGGTTGCATGCGGCGCCGGAGATATTGAAAGACAGGCCACGTGGCATACGTGAGCACCGCAGCCCAAAGCAGGGCGGAGGAAAAAGGAGCCAGAACGATCACACAGCCATAGGCAATACCGCCAAGAAGCAGCCCGAGCATGATACGTTCGATTGTTATGCCTGACCCGTTGATCATCCGACGAGTAAAACACGGAAAGCGCCTTCTGTCTGGCCCTTTTATGCTCATCCCAGATCAGATATGTTAGAGGTGCGGCATGCATCATCATCCACTTTTTCCGGTAGCGTCCTGGCACCTGTCTCCTAAAAATCTCGCGCGCAGGAAGACAACGAATATTACGCCACAAAACGCTGGAAACACTTTACGCTCCTGTTTCCGATGATCCGACTTTACGCATCCGCCTGATCATGCGTTACACTTCCAGCCAACATGATGCAGCGATGGGATGAGAACGGCTGATGTTTCCTCTACTCTCCGTAAAAGAACTGTACGAAACATTGCCCACAGGAGAACTTCGCATCTTTGATGCGACAGCCCTTCTTCCTGGTGACACCTTCAACCCATATGCACGCTTTGAGCAGGCCCATATTCCTGGCAGCCAGTATTTTGATGGTGATGAGTTTTCTGATCCGGAGAGCACTCAACCTCATACTGTTCCCACGCCAGCACGGTTTGGTAAGTTGTTTGGCCGTCTGGGCGTAAAAAATACGGATAGAGTTGTTTTTTACGATCAGGGCAACATCGCCTCTGCCTGTCGGGCCTGGTGGCTAGCACGCTTATTTGGGCATGAATTTGCCTATGTTCTTGATGGCGGCCTGCCCGAATGGCAACGCCATAATTTGCCTGTCGAGCAAGGACCAGCAAAGCCAGTTTCGGCCGAAACTTACCAGCCCCGCCCACACTACGAGCGTCTGAAAGGGCTGGGAGACATGCTGGAATACGTGCAAACGGATACGCCGCGTATTCTTGACGCCCGTTCCGCTGACCGTTTCTATGGCCGCGTTCCCGAACCAAGACCAGGGCTGGCCTCCGGCCATATGCCTGGGGCTCTGAACATCCCGTTCAAGCGGATGCTTGATGACAAAGGATGCTTTCTTCCGCCCCAAACTCTCCGACAAATTTTTCTGGAAGCAGGCATACCGGAAGATCAAGCCGCCGTTACAACATGCGGCTCTGGCATGACAGCAAGCGTGCTCAACGTGGGCCTATGCAGGGCCGGTTTTCCTGACAGCGCATTGTATGATGGATCATGGGCAGAATGGGGTGCAACGCCAGATGCACCCGTAACAAAGGATGCATAAGAGTATGGCTTCAGAGTTTCAGGTTAGTGAAGGATGGGAAAAACTCTCTTCCGCGCTCACACGTCAGGGCCGCCCAGCGCAAAGGGAGGAAGGATCACCTGTCAACCTGCCTTTGACGCGCGGGTCCACCGTTCTGTTTCCCTCTCTGGATGCCATGAACAAGCAGGGACACCGGCGCTATGATCACGAATATATTTACGGTGCCATGGGCACACCTGTGCAACATGAGCTTGAGAAAGTTATTGCCTCTCTAGAAGGCGGCACCGATTGTCAGATCGTCAGTTCCGGCTTAGCCGCGTGCACAACCCCGCTACTGGCGTTTCTGAAAACAGGCGATCACTGTCTTTTACCTGATAGCGTGTATGGCCCCACCCGGCGTTTTGCTGAAACACTCCTCAAGCGTTTTGGTGTTACCACCACCTATTATCCACCCTGCGCAAATGCAGAAACGCTTCAGGGTCTGATGCAACCCAACACACGCGTTCTGTTTGCTGAAAGTCCTGGTAGCCACACGTTTGAAGTGCAGGATATCTCCATGTTGGCCACCATCGCCCATGCAGGGCAGGCTAAGCTCATGCTTGATAACACCTGGGGGTTGGGCATCTTTTCGCCCTTCAAGCACGGAGTGGATATCTCCATCCAGGCTTTGACGAAATATCCCTCCGGCCACTCCGATGTCATTGCAGGAGCGGTTACTGTCAATACGGAGGAAGACTGGCACATCCTCCGGGATGCCGCCATTCAGCTCGGGCAGCTTGCAAGCCCTGACGATTGCTGGCTGACATTGCGCGGTTTACGCACCATGGGGGTTAGGCTGGCACAACAATCCCGTGTCGCCTTCCAGATTGCTCAATGGTTAAAAACTCGTCCCGAAGTCGCGCGTGTTCTGCACCCCGCTCTCCCTGACTGCCCCGGCCACGAGATCTGGAAACGTGACTTCACCGGGGCAGGTAGCCTGTTCGGTGTCGTCCTCAGTTCAGACATAAGCCAAAGCGCCATGGAAACCATGGTTAATTCCCTCAAAATGTTCGGCATCGGAGCATCCTGGGGTGGTTACGAAAGTCTGGTTCTGCCGACATCCGGCGGCATTATTCGGAAGCATCCCGTAGCGGACACCCCTCAAGGTCCTTCATTCCGCTTACAAATTGGGCTGGAGAGCCCCACAGATCTGCAGGATGATCTGGCTCAAGCCTTTGAGGTTCTTAAAAACCCTCGTTAAAAGGCATCTGAAAAATCAGTAGATTGAAGAGAATCAAGATTTTTTGAGTCTGAAAAGGCAGAATGGAAAGCTGGCTATCCGCTCGCCGGGATGAAATTACAATACCTTCAATCCCGAAAATAAGAGCCAGCCCGACCGGACTGCCTTTTTAGACGGCATATGAGATTTAGCTACTCCGCGACACTTTGAAAAAATAGTTTGCCGGCAACCGATAACAGATCAATCCAGCCCGGCACGAAGCCGAAAGGTTGCCGCTTCCGCCACATGAGCAGGCTGGATTTCTTTTTCGCCCGCAAGATCTGCAATTGTCCGTGCCACACGCAAGAGACGGGTATAACCCCGCGCTGAAAAGCGAAACCGCGCCGATATCTTTTGGGCCATGGCCTGCGCCGACGTAGAAAGACAAAGAGCCTCCAACACCGCGTTGGCATTCTTGCGGCCACTCTGGCGGGCATACTGCAATTCACGCGCCATGTTCACGCGTACCGCCACAGTAGCGCTACGTTCACCAGCCTGCTGAGTCATATAATCCAAGGGCGTAAATGGCTGCATGGCAACATGCAGATCAATCCGATCCAGCAGCGGCCCAGATAGGCGGGCAACGTAATCTTCTCCACACCGAGGCGCTTTGCGGCATTCCCGCTCGGCATCTCCCAAATATCCGCAACGGCAGGGATTCATGGCCGCGATAAGCTGGAAGCGGGCAGGGTAGGTAACATGGGCAGCCGCACGGGCAATACTGACACGACCTGTTTCCAGAGGTTGACGCAACGCCTCAAGAGCCGCCCGCGAGAATTCAGGCAATTCATCCAAAAACAGCACGCCATGGTCAGCGAGACTGATTTCTCCCGGTCTGGCTCGCGCTCCGCCGCCAATCAAGGCGGGTTGACTGGCGGAATGATGAGGGTCCCGATAAGGCGGCCGACGGAGAGGCCGACCATCTTTCAACAATCCCGCCGCACTATATATACGTGAGACTTCCAGGCTTTCCTGTGGTGTCAAATCAGGCAACAAACCGGGCAGCCGCGCAGCCAACATGGATTTTCCTGCACCCGGTGGTCCCGATAAAAGAAGGGAATGGCCCCCCGCCGCTGCAATTTCCAGCGCCCGGCGACCCGTTTCCATCCCCTTGATATCTGCCAGATCAGGAACGGTTTCTTCTAGACCAAGCTGTTTAATCGCCAATACTGGTGGCGTAAGAACCTGCAACCCATTGAAATGATTGATCAGACTAAGCAGATCTGGGGAAGCAAGTACGGCGATATCGCCGCCACAAAGAGCTTCCTGAGCCTGAGAGGCAGGGCACACAAGCCCTAATTCCATGGACGCTGCCTCAATGGAGGCAGAAAGCACACCCGCTACAGGATTAAGAGAACCATCGAGAGACAATTCTCCCAGCGCAGCAAAGCGGGTAACGTCTTCAAACGGTATGACCTCCATCGCACTCAAGAGAGCAAGCGCTATAGGGAGATCAAAATGTGACCCTTCTTTGGGAATATCCGCCGGGACAAGATTTACCACAATCCGCTTGGCGGGCAGGGCGAGGCCGATAGATGTAAAAGAGGCACGGACACGCTCCCGAGCCTCTCCAACAGCCTTGTCAGGTAACCCCACAATCAGAAAAGCAGGCAATCCAGAGGAGATCTGGACTTCAACCCAGACGGGTCGCGCCTCTATGCCTGAAAAAGCAAAACTCCGAATGCGGGAGTTGATCATTCCCGCACTCTCAACACCGAACTCACGCGCCTTTGTAGATCAAACGCGCACGAATTGTGCCTTCAAGTTCACGCAAGGCCTTCAAAATCCGATCATCAAGATCGGTATTTTTCCCAGTGTCCGCCTCAACCACCACATACCCGATTTCTCCGTCAGTCTGGAGGAACTGAGCTGTAACGTTGCAGGTTTCGCGCAAGAAAATTTCATTCAGGCGCATCATCATGCCCGGCACGTTATGGTGCACATGCATAAACCGCGTTCCGCGTGGGCTCTGCGGCAACTGCACGCCTGGGAAATTCACCGCCCCAAACGTCGAGCCGACATCAGAATACTCAACAAGCTTGCGCGCCACTTCCACGCCAATCCGTTCCTGAGCCTCGGCTGTGGAACCCCCGATGTGAGGGGTAAGGATCACGTTATCCACGCCCTGAAGAGGGGTTTCAAGGCGATCATTCGGACCTTTTGGCTCCTTGGGATACACATCAATAGCGGCACCCAGCAGATGACCGTCCTTGAGCGCCTCGGCCAGAGCATCAAGATCCACAACGTTCCCGCGAGCGTTATTGATCAGGAAAGAGCCTTTTTTCATGGCTCGGATCTGATCTGCACCCATCAGGTTTTTGGTGGACGGCAGTTGCGGCACATGCAGGCTGACAACATCACTTTCAGCCAGCAGTTCTTCCAACGTGTCTACAGATCCCGCATTGCCATGGCCAAGCTTATCGACCACATCAAAATAGATCACACGCATACCGAAGGCTTCCGCCAGAACGGAAAGCTGTGACCCGATGGAGCCATAACCAACAATACCGAGTGTCTTGCCTCTTACTTCCCAGCTATTGCTGGCAGATTTCTTCCATGTACCAACATGGCATTCGGTAGAACGTGGAAAAATGCGGCGCATGAGCATGACAATCTCGCCCATGACCAGTTCGGCTACAGACCGCGTGTTGCTATACGGTGCGTTGAAAACGGGAATACCGTTCATGCGGGCCGTATCAAGGTCAACCTGATTGGTGCCGATGCAAAAACACCCGATGGCAACCAGCCGATCTGCACCTTCTATGACCTCTTTGGTCAACTGTGTGCGTGAACGGATGCCAACAATATGCACACCTTCCAATGCCTTTTTCAGGGCATCGCCCTCAAGCGCGCCTTTGTGGCGCGTGACGTTCTCATACCCACTGGCTTTGAGCAATGCGACGGCACTGTCGTGAATGCCCTCAAGCAGCAGAATGCGGATCTTGTCCTTGGGAAGGGACAGTTGCGTGCTCATGCGGAATAACCATACCTGTTGTGCCGATGCGCAGGCCTATCGCAAATTGCGGCAAATTCATAGATCCTGCGGCATATAACTTCAGTTAACCCTGACCTTCACGGACTGGGCGCGAGTGCCCGAACGGCCTCGGCATGAAGGGAAATGTCTCCCACAGCCAAAACGGTCCTGTCCCCATCAGCATGCAAAGGAGAACCGTTCCACGCCGTTATTCTGCCGCCCGCGCCCTCAACTATGGGCACCAGTGCTGCCCAGTCCCATGGGTTCATGTCACATTCAGCTATGATATCAATCTGCCCCAACGCCAGAAGACCATATGCATAGCAGTCTCCTCCCCATGTCATGCGTTTGACCCGTTTTTTAAGGGTCTTCCATCCGTCATGCGGGGCGCTTTCCAGCATTTCAGGAGACGTGCATGACAGTTCTGCCTGAGCCAGTTCTTTACAGGCACGGGTACCTGCCTGCCCTCCGAGAGGGGAAATAAAACGCGTCGGCTGCCCTGCCAGCCCAATCCATCGCTCCTGAGTGACCGGTTGGTCGATCATACCCAACACCGGCACCCCGTCTTTCAGAAGAGCAATCAGCGTTCCGAACATCGGCCGACCCGTCACGAACGAACGCGTGCCATCCACAGGGTCAAGCAGCCATCTGTAAGAAGCACTTTCATTTTCCAGCCCGAATTCTTCTCCAAATACGCCATGGTCAGGCAGACGTTCCGCCAGAATAGCCCGCATCACGCGTTCCGCAGTCCGATCTGCCAGCGTCACCGGGCTTTGGTCCGCTTTATCAATCACAGCCAGAGAAGAACGAAACCAAGGACGCACCACGCATCGCGCCGCATCGGCCATCATGGTAGCAACATTCAGAAAAGGGGTCAGATCATCTACGGTCATGGGAAGCCTTGAAGAAAGGAATGATCTATTCAGCCAATCTGTGCAGATAGGCTATGATATCCGCACGTTGCTCCGGTGATGAGATCCCGACAAACGACATCCGGGTTCCGGGAGCAAAGCGGGCAGGGGAAGTCAACCAGTCTGACAGGGCCTGATCCGACCAGACATGCTCTTTCTGCGCAAGAAGCGCGGACGAATACGCATATCCCGCAGCAGTCGCTATTGGTCTACCCGCAACACTAGCAAGGTTGGGACCCACACCATCAGCGGCCGCACTGACAAGCGCGTGACAACTTGAACAGATCTGACGCGCAAGTTCTTCACCACGGTCAGCATCAGCATGCGCCATGTAAGGTGCGATAGACACATTTTCCGCGCCCGGTACGGAAAAGGCTGGCTTGACAGGGACATTGGCTGGCACAAAGCCTGAGGCTACCGCGCTACAGATCCAGGCCACAGCAATACTCAGCAACCCGGCAGCGGCAGCCTTGTTGAGAAACACGCTATCCATCTGGGCGCTGCTTCCTCCAGTTGCGTTTGGCCTGCGGCTTTCCTAAACTACGCGCCGCTTCGTGTGAAGCATCTCACCGTGCTGGATATGCAGCACCGTTTCCACAATGTTTCCAAGGCTATATTCCGTGCCGAATGACAGAGCAAGCTGATGGTTTCTCCGCTTGTTATTATTCCCGCAAGACTTGCGTCCACCCGCCTGCCGGGCAAACCGCTCGCTGATATTGCAGGCAAACCCATGATCGTGCGGGTTATGGAAGCAGCTTTAGCCGCTGACATCGGACCAGTGATCGTCGCGGCCGCAGATCAGGCTATTTGTGATGCTGTGCAGGATGCTGGAGGAAACGCTGTTCTGACCAACCCTGCGTTACCGTCTGGCTCAGACAGGATTTGGGAGGCAGCCCAACTGGTTGATGCTCACGGCAAGCATGATCTCATTATCAACCTGCAAGGTGACTTGCCGACTTTTCCGCCATCCTCTCTCAGGGCCATCCTGAAACCATTGAAAAAGCCGGAGTTCGATATCGCGACCCTCGTGGCTCCTGTTCTGTCAGAGGAAGAAAAACTGGCATCTTCCGTGGTCAAGGTCGCGTGCGATTTCCCGGTAGATGCCATTTCGGCCCCGGCATTATATTTTTCGCGCCTTCCTCTTCCATGGGGCGAAGGGCCGCTCTGGCATCATGTTGGGGTCTATGGCTGGCGCCGTGACGCTCTCCAGCGGTTTGTCAGCCTGCCAGAATCTGGGTTGGAAAAGCGTGAAAAGCTGGAACAGCTTCGCGCACTTGAAGCTGGGATGCGTATCGGGTGCGCGAAAATTGACATAGCGCCCTTTGGCGTAGATACCCCAGCAGACCTTGAACGCGCCCGACAGGCCTTCGGAGCATAATCAAAGACATGACCAAAAAGGTTATCGCCTTTCAGGGCAGACCCGGCGCCTATTCCGATCTGGCATGCCGCACCGCCAAGCCCGGCTGGCAAACGCTACCGTGCAAAACATTTGCGGAAGCGATTGAGGCTGTACACAAAGGTGACGCTGAACTGGCCATGCTGGCGTGCGAAAATAGTCTGGCTGGCCGCGTGCCGGACATTCATTCGCTCCTGCCCAATTCAGGCCTCTATATTGTGGGAGAGCACTTCCAGCGCGTGGAGCATTGCCTTCTTGGTGTGCCGGGAACCCGCATTGAAGATGTGAAACGCGTTCACACCCATCCTGTTGCCATGGGCCAGATCAGCACCCTGCTAAAAACCCATAATTTCACGCCTGTCGTTGAGTTTGACACAGCCGGGGCGGCAGAGTTGGTCGCATTGTGGAAAAAACCCGAGGAAGCAGCGGTCGCATCAGAACTGGCGGGGCAATTGAACGGGCTGCAAATTCTGCAGAGAAACGTTGAAGATGCAAAGCACAACACAACGCGCTTCTATATTGCATCCCGCTCCGAACAGCGCCCGTCACCCGGTACGCCTGACAATATGACAACGGTCATTTTCAGCGTCAAAAATATCCCGGGCGCGCTTTACAAGGTTCTGGGAGGGTTTGCCACCAGTGGAGTCAACATGACCCGGCTAGAAAGCTACATGACTGGCGGTAGCTTTGCCGCGACCCGCTTTCTGTTGGATGTGGAGGGCCACCCTGAAGATGCCACCCTTGGCAAAGCGTTAGCTGAACTTGATTTCTTCTCCGAAAACGCCAAAATCCTTGGTGTTTACAAGCAGTCGCCCTTCCGGCGGCAAATGTCAGGCCGTCCCCCTGAAGAACCGTCTTCAGGATGCGCAGACGCCATTGCAGGATAGACGACAGCCCATGTCAGATACATTGTTTACCGGCTCCATCACCGCCCTCATTACCCCTATGAACCGCGATGGCAGTCTGGATTTCACATCTTTCGAAAATCTGGTGAACTGGCAGATAGAGGAAGGTACGTCCGCGCTTTGCGCGATGGGCACAACAGGCGAAAGCCCGACTCTCTCCCACTCCGAACACCATGCTGTGGTTGAGCGGACAATCAAGGTTTCCGGCGGTCGTGTACCCGTCATTGCAGGGGCAGGGTCGAACAGCACGTCTGAAGCAATTGATCTGGCAAAACATGCAGAACAGGCAGGGGCCGCAGCCGCTCTCGTCGTAACGCCGTATTACAACAAACCCACGCAGGAAGGGCTTTATCGCCATTTCATGGCCATTGCAGATGCCATTTCCATTCCTGTGGTGCTGTATAATATTCCGGGTCGCTCCGTTGTGGACATCAACGTTGACACAATGGCTCGGCTCGCCAAACATGCCAATATCATTGGCGTGAAAGACGCAACCGCAAATCTGCTCCGTCCCTTGCAAGTGCGCCGCGCCATTACCAAACGGTTCAACCAGCTTTCTGGAGAAGACGGCACAGCAGTTGCATTTCTGGGAGCGGGGGGAGATGGCTGCATCAGCGTAACCTCTAATGTTGCCCCATCTCTATGTGCTGCTGTACAGAAGGCTTGGCAGGAAGGGCGTGCGGCTGATGCAATTGCGGCTCAGGACAAACTGCTTCCCCTGCATGACGCTCTCTTCTGCGAAAGCAATCCTGGCCCGGTAAAATATGCCGCCAGCCTGCTTGGTCTGGCAGGAGAAACCACACGCTTGCCGCTTGCCCCCTTGACGGAAGCGTCGCGTCGGCTTGTCCGCTCTGCGCTTGTTGATGTTGGGCTGCTCGACTAATGGCTCAAAAACCGCGCAAAAATACCATGATATCCCATGGTATTGCTGCCCAGAATCGCAAGGGTCGCTTCAATTACGCCATTAAGGAAACCATTGAAGCAGGGCTTGTTCTTAAAGGAGCGGAAGTCAAAAGCCTGCGTCTTGGCCGCGCCATGATTACCGAAGCCTATGCAGGCGAACGTAATGGTGAGCTCTGGCTCTTCAACAGTTACATTCCTGAATATCAGGGGGGAGTTCTTTCTCGATTTGACACACGAGCCCCCCGCAAGCTCCTCATGCATCGGAAACAGATCGAAAAATATCTTGGGGCTATTGCACGGGAAGGAGCTACTCTGGTGCCACTTGACATCCATTTCAACAACCGTGGTGTTGCCAAAGTAACGCTCGGCCTTGGGGAAGGGAAAAAGAATGTCGATAAACGCCACGCCATCGCAGAACGAGACTGGCAACGCGATAAAGCACGCCTAATGCGCAACAAAGGGCGAGGGGACTACTAAGCGCACTTTTGCCTTTTCGATTTTTCCTCACCACCTTCATACAAAAAAACCCCGCTAAAAGCGGGGTTTCTCGTTTTCTGCCAAAACAGAAATTATCAGGCCGGGTCGATCTGAGCGGCTTCTGGGCCTTTCTGACCCTGAACCACTTTCACATTTGCCGTCTGACCTTCGTTGAGGCTGGAAAGACCGGAACGCTCAAGAGCAGAAGCGTGAACAAAAATGTCCTTGCCACCACCATCAGGCGTGATGAAACCAAAACCCTTGGTTGCATTGTACCATTTGACAGTCCCGCGAATTTCTTCTGCGAAAGACATATCAGGAGCAGGGCGCGGAGCGCGAGCGAAACCGCCGCTACGAGGCGCGCCACCAAAGCCACCGCCTGCTGAACGCGGACGTTCCGGCTGAGCCGTGCTTTCGTCAACAGAGATCACTTCCGCGACCTGACGACCTTTAGGGCCCTGGCCAATACGCACAACCAGCGTCGCACCCGGGCTTACGCCTTCGTGACCAATCTGGGAAAGAGCGTTGGCATGCAGGAACACATCGCCTGAACCATCAGCCAGTTCAACAAAGCCGTAGCCTTTTTCACTGTTGAACCATTTGACAGTCGCTCCGATTTCCGGACCGGAAGCGATAACCTGCGGGCCACCAGCACCGCCACCAGCGGGTCTACGCGGAGCGAAGCCACCACGGTCTGCACCAAAAGAGGGGCGTTCGCCATAAGAAGGCGTTGACATAAAATCGTCGTCAAATCCGCCGCGGCGCGGAGAGCGAGAGCTGCGGTCGGTCCTGTTACTTCTCAACGGTCTTGATCCTGGAGCATGGAGAAAGCCAAGCCTTCTCCAGATATTGAAAAATGGGCAGATTGCCTGAACTGGTTGACGCAATGCCCGCAAACGAGCAAAACCCTGTCCCATTCCATAAGCACTGCAACCACACCCGGTATTTTTCTAGCATACCGTCTGTAGCGTAGCTATAGGAAAGCATGAAACGAGCGCGCGTTTCATCCCTTTTCGTACCTATAACAATTTTGTGATACCCGCATGAATACGCCTGCTCCGCAGACACCCTTCATGTGTGCCATGCGCGGAGAAATCAGGGTTTCTTGTTGGGACGCTATCAATTAAAGAAAATAAAGATTACATCTGCGCCTGCAGAGTGAGAGGAAAAATATGTCTGCTGTCGTAAAACTGCCCCGCGTCCGGCATATAGCTGCCACAACACTTCTTTTGGCAGGCGGCGCTCTCGGCTCCCTATCAACAGCAGAAGCGACTCCTCTACAGGACAAGCAGGGCACATGGACCCTTCAAGGGGAAAATGATGCTGTTTCCACCCTGAAATCTACATCTGACCAGTACTATACTAGTGGTCTCCGGTTGAACTGGACGTCCGGCACAGACACACTCCCAACCCCTATAGCCGCCATCAGCAAAGCTATCTGGGGGGAAGGTGTGCAGCGCATCAGCATGGGCCTGCAACAGATGATCTTCACGCCGCGCGATACGCAGTCGCCCAGCCCGTGGGCACCCGGGCAAGCACAGACCAGCCTTCTGCGTGACCGGCCTTATGCCAGTGTTCTGTTGGGCACCATTAACCTTATTAGTGATACGGATACGTCCCGCAGCGTATTCGGCATTCAGGTCGGGGTGATGGGACCTGCAGGGTTGGGGCGGCAGCTTCAGAATGGCTTTCACGGCGCCATTGGCGACACAAAAAACCAGGGCTGGAGTCACCAGCTCCAAAACCAACCTATTTTTCAGGTGCAAGGCGGACGGACGTGGCGCTTACCGCTCGTCAAGGTAGTCGGCATTGAAATGGACATGCTACCATCTGCCGACGCCGCTATTGGTGACTATCAAATTTATGGGCGCATTGGCGACATGATCCGGATAGGGCAGGGCCTTAATAGTGACTTTGGCATTCCGACCATTGGTGGGTCAGGCACGGACGGAACAGATGCCTACAAAGCGACACGCCCCTTTGCCTGGTATTTCTTCGGCGGCGTAACCGGGGAGGCTGTCGGCTACGATGCCACTCTCCAAGGCAATACAATGCGCAGCAATTCCCTGCACGTGAACAAAAAATGGGACGTCGGAGAAATTCACGCCGGGCTTGCCATCATGTTTTATGGGCTGCGTGTTTCTTACAGTCAGGTCTGGCAGACTCAGCAGTTTGATGGCGCAAAATCAGGCCTCTTTAACTACGGCTCTCTGATGGTGTCTGCCAAATTCTAAACGATCAGCCTAAAAAATAAGCAATCGCTCAAAAAATAGGATGATATTTTTCGCATCTGACTAGATTTTGTGGTTTTTGCGCAACTTTAGGAACTTTCTGCCTCATTCTGAGGCGTTGCCCTTCGTTTTATGTTGGCGTGACAGAAAGGACCATTTTACAGTCAATACCAGAAGCCCTCTGGTGTTTGATGGGAATGGAAAAGTCTGATGCTGCACATGAACGAAACACCGTCCGTCTGTAAAATCATTCCGTTTCAGATGGAAATTTTGTCACGGCACCGGGAGTATCTCTCCCGCTGGGTTGAAGCCGGACTCCCTATGGGCGTTTGTGATGCAGATGTATTTTCCGCATCCCAGCGCCAGCCCGGCCTTTCATCTGAATATGTGGTTATCTGGGTTCGTGAAACACCAGATCCGGCATACAAGGTTTTTTCCCGGGGAAACCGATGGATTGTTGTCGATGCCATTCGCGAGCATCAACTTGGACAATTCAGTTCTTTTGCCGACGCTCTCAACATGGTGCGTCCGGTTCTTCCCCGTCCGGAAAAAATTGTAGCAGCCTGATAGCAGCGCATTTGTTACAAAACACGCTCACTGCACTTCCTTTACGGTAGCTGCCAGAAGAGAATGCCCGTGTATTTACTCCAATGAGTTCCACGGGCCTATTGCACATATATTATATTATCGGCGTTCCGAGCTTTTCAGTGGCGCTGTGTAATGTGCATTTTCTGCTCTTATCTCACTTTACGGGGCAGATACTTCATTTCAGGGATTGCGCATTAGCGTCTCTCCTGCTGCAAGGAGCAGGAGAAAGACATGCGTGCTCGACCTGAAGGAAGATGATATGACGACCATTACTCTCGCCCATCCTGATAGCACAGTCCATGAGGCGACAGCGGCGGCAATCATCCGGGTTCTCGAAGCAAACGACGTTGAACCAGAAATTGTGGTCGGGCCTAAAGCCGCACTTGGTCAGATGCTCAGCAATGGGGAGGTGGATCTTTACATCTCTGCTTGGCTGCCTGATCTGGATTCTGATCTTTTGACCTCGGGCGTAACGCCGTTAGGGCATCTGTTCAATCCGGGGGCATGCTGCTGCATTTCGCAAGAAGAAACAGCCATCACCTCCCTTGAGCATGTTGCTCAGACTACGCCGGACGACCTATCCCGAACCATTATTACGCCTGCCTCTTTGCAGCAGCAGGTTGAGCATATGATCAGCGCTTACGCTCTGGCGGAAGCGGGTTTTGCGCCAGAGATTATGGAAGATGAGCAAGCATTGGCTTCGCTTTCCCATAAGCTGGGAACACAGGAACGCATCCTTATGCCTTTGATGCAGCCCTGCTTTCTATTCCACCAAGGTGGCTTCCGCATCCTGACCGACCCTAAAAATGGAATGGGAAAAGAAATGGATGCGCGCATGCTTCTGCGCCCAGGCCTGGCAGAAGAACTTGACCGAGACCTCCTGGACGAACTGGATGAACTGATGCTGAGCGCCAAAGTGATCAGCGCCATGGATTACGCCATGCGCACGGAAGGCCTGACAGCTGACGAAGCCGCGGAATCCTGGCAACGGGGCAAACTGCTTCCGCGCTAAAGGAGGCTGTCTATGACCATGCCCGTTGAAACAGATACACGCGATACGGAACTGGCGGCTCAGTACGAAGCCTATCCCTATCCAGAACGTAACCCACAGGATGAGACAAAGCGGCTTCTTATTGGAAGCCCCAGCCATCTGCGAGAAATAGATTATTGGGTGTTTGGTGCCCGTAGATCTCGCAGCAAACCGCTTCGCGCGTTGGTAGCCGGATGTGGAACAGGTGATGGAGCCATCATGCTGGCAACGCAGATGGCGCGTTCAGATCGTCCCGGAGAAGTAGTCTGCCTCGATCGTTCCCAACGGGCTCTATCTATCGCTCAAGCCCGTGCAACCACACGTAAGCTTGGAAATATCCGTTTTATTCAGGGCTCTCTGAGCGATCTTGATAGCCTAAAGCTGGGCCTGTTCGATTACATAGATTGCTGCGGCGTCCTGCACCATCTCCCACACCCGGCAGCCACCCTGAAAAACCTTGAGCAGCTACTCGCTCCACATGGGGGGATGGGCCTTATGGTCTATGCCCCTTATGGCCGAACTGGCGTCTACATGGTGCAGGAGGCTCTTGAGCAACTGGCCCCCCATACCGAGGCTCCAGCAGCCCGACTGGATACAGCCAAGCGGGTTATGCGCTCTCTGCCTGCTACTGCGTGGCTGCGCCAGAACGGCAATTTTGGCGATCATCTGAGTGGCGGCGATGCTGGCCTCTATGATCTTCTGCTCAACCCGAGAGACCGTTCATACACCATCGGGGCTTTCCTTGATCTCTTGAACGGAGCGGGGCTTGAGCCATCCTGCCTTATGGAACCAGCACGGTATGACCCCACACTCTTTTTGCCGGACCCCAGACTAAGAAACCGTATCGGCGCATTAGACTGGCGAGAAAAAGCGATTGTTGCAGAGGCACTGACGGGCAACATGGCCACGCATGTTGCTTATGTCGTTCGGCAGGGCGCACGAACACCCCCTCCTGACTTCAATGATTTCCACGCTGTTCCTGTCATGCGGGAAATTCCCGGCATAGAGCTGGCAAAGCAGATGCGTGCGGATCACACGTTGCCATTTGCCTTTGGCACGATCGTTGTGCCCATACCACTTCCACCGCAGGCAAGAGGCCTTCTGCCGCTGATTGATGGAAAACAGACAGTGGGGGATCTCGCCGCCGTTCTGAGCACACGCGGCGTCCCAGAAGATAAATTCCGAAAAATCTGGAAGGAAACGTTTTTAACGCTTGAAAGCCTGAACAGGGTGCTGCTTCAATCTCCCTTGTGAAACAGCACACCAGCTTAAACACGGCACAGAATACCATTCGCACAGCGAACGCAGAGTGGCGTCCCATCATTATTTTTGGTGCCGCTTTGAAAAATGATGGGGCTCCCACCCCCGCGTTGCAGGACCGGGTCAGGGCAGCCCTAGCATTTGGAAAGCAGTATAAAAACGTTCTCTACATTCCTACGGGCAACGTACCTCAAAACGGCGTAACCGAAGCAGATGTCATGACCGGCCTTCTTCTTAAAGGAGGCATATCTGCGGAACACATAATAGCCGAGCAAACGGCAACAGATACTTTTGATTCCGTTGTGGCCTGCACTAAAATCTTACAAAAACAAGGCATTGGCGAGCAATCTGTCGCTCTAGCCACAAGTCCTTATCATATGCCACGCTGCATGCTGTTGATGCGATTGGCTGGCTGGCGTGTGCAGCAGATCCCGTTTCCTTACAAAAATCTGCCCCAAACAAACCTGTTTCATAAAACCCTGATCATTGCGCATGAAGTGCTTGCCACTGGGTGGGATGCATTGCTCGTTCTGGGATGGCGTATTGTGCGCTAGAAAGCGGCAGCGTATCTTCCCCGCACATCCGTGAGGGTTTTGTTGGAAATGCAGGACAAGAAGCGGCGGTGAACTCGCTCCTGCCTGATCAGTGTCTTGCAAAAAGCATCAAGCTGAATGCTTTTGAATTTTCAGCCCTATCCTCACTTGAACGTCTCTCATGTTTTTCAGGCTTATCCAGCCTGAGAAACCTTTAGAAACAGTAGGTAAAATGGCCGTTTACGCTTTTGTTTTTCCGGGGCAGGGCAGTCAGTCCGTCGGTATGGGGGCTGAACTGGCCCAAGCTTTCCCCGCTGCCCGGGCTGTGTTCGAAGAAATGGATGAGGCTCTGGGAGAACGCCTTTCCAAGACAATTTTTGAAGGCCCAATGGAAGCCCTGACCAGCACGGAGAACACGCAACCTGCGCTGATGGCAGTCTCCATGGCGGTTATGCGGGTTCTGGAAACCGAAGGTGGTCTGGATCTCGCCGCAAAAGTTTCTCTTCTGGCGGGCCATTCTCTGGGAGAATATGCCGCTTTGGCTGCAGGGCGTGCGTTCAGTATCTCAGAAGCAGCTCGCCTTCTTCGGCTTCGCGGGCAAGCCATGCAGAAAGCGGTGCCAGCCGGGCAGGGCGGCATGGCGGCCATTATTGGCGGCACCTTGGCTCAGGTGCAGGAAATCTGCACGGAAGCAGGAAAAGGAAGTGTTCTGGAAATTGCCAATGATAATGGCGGCGGCCAGATCGTGATTTCCGGTGCTATGGATGCCATTGATAAGGCCGTAGCCCTTGCCAAGGAAATGAAGATCAAAAGGGCCCTAAAGCTGCCTGTATCGGCTCCCTTCCATTCCTCTCTGATGCGCCCTGCAGAAGACATTATGGCGGAAGCCCTTGCAATGACTGATATTGCCAGCCCAATCGTGCCGGTAATTGCCAACGTGACGGCCGAGCGGGAAACCGATGCCGATACGATTCGGACCAACCTGACCAAACAGGTAACAGGCCGGGTCCGGTGGCGTGAAAGTGTGGAAGCCATGAGCGGGTCGGGTATTGATACGTTTGTAGAAATTGGCGCAGGAAAAGTTCTTTCCGGCCTGATCCGTCGCATTGATCCAGAAGTCAGCACGCTTTCCGTCGGCACACCTGCCGACATTGAAACACTCTTAAAATCTTTTTAAAACAATCGGGTAGAGTTTTATGTTCAAGCTTGATGGCAAGGTTGCACTGATAACAGGAGCCTCTGGCGGCATCGGGGGCGCCATTGCAGCGACCCTGCACGCCCAAGGCGCAACAGTCGTACTTTCTGGCACGCGGGAAGAAGCCCTAAAAGCGCAGGCGGAAAAACTGGGAAACGAGCGCGTTTTCTACGTCACTGCCAATCTCTCGAACCCCGCAGAAGCGGATGCATTGGTCAACAAAGCGGAAGACCAAGCAGGCAAACCCATTGATATTCTTGTCAACAACGCAGGACTTACGCGAGATACGCTGGCTCTGCGCATGAAAGACGAAGACTGGGATCAGGTCCTGAATGTCGATTTGTCCTCCCCTTTCAGGCTGTGCCGGTCTGTTCTGAAAGGCATGCTGCGTCGGCGTGCCGGACGAATTGTGAACATTGCCTCTGTGGTCGGAGCAACAGGCAATGCTGGGCAGGCCAACTATTCAGCCGCAAAAGCTGGCATGGTGGGCATGAGCAAATCCCTTGCGCAGGAAGTTGGCTCCCGCGGCGTTACGGTAAACGTGGTCGCTCCGGGCTTCATTGTAACCCCAATGACAGACGTTCTGCCGGACGCCCAGAAGGAAAAGCTGCAAAGCCAGATTCCGTTGGGCCGCCTTGGAAAACCAGAAGACATTGCCGCAGCTGTACTTTATTTGTGCTCGGATGAAGCCGGATGGGTTACAGGAGCGACCCTGCATGTTAATGGTGGCATGGCTATGATCTGAAGGCAGCCTGCATGTATAACGCATAACAGGTCGTGCAAAACGCTTTCAGATGTGGCAGACAGTTTCCGTAATTGGTGCTGGCCAGTCCATCTGGAAGAGCCTTCATACGGTTCATCTTGGCTTGAACCAAAGAAACGTGCTATGCGCCCGCAGCCTTGTTTGCAGGACTGAAGCCCTTCGCTTCATCCGGATGCACAACAGGGAAGCTGGCAAATTAAGCGCCTAGACAACTTGCCCCTTTTTCTCATGGGCATATAGGAAGCAGAGACAGATGAGCGAAATCGCTGATAAGGTTAAGAAAATTGTGGTCGAGCATCTCGGCGTCGAGGAAAGCAAGGTCACGCCGGAAGCGTCGTTCATCGACGATCTGGGAGCAGACAGCCTTGATACCGTTGAACTCGTGATGGCTTTTGAAGAAGCTTTCAACGTTGAGATTCCGGAAGACGCTGCTGAAAAGATCGCCACTGTCAAAGACGCGATTGACTACATCGAAAAGCAGAAAGCGGCCTGATCAGGCCTTTTTGCCAAGCAATATAAGGTCCCTCTTTCCGTGAGGGACCAAACAGATTCAAGCGGGGAGCGGGCTGGTTTGTTGCAGTCGGCCGGAGCAAATTCGGGCCGGAGACGCGTTGTCGTCACCGGTATGGGCATGGTGGGGCCGCTTGGCCTCGGTGTCGAAAACGTATGGTCACGTCTGATTGCAGGCGAAAGCGGGATTGGCAGGATCACGCATTTTGACCCTAGCGATCTTCCTGCACAGGTAGCGGGACAGGTTCCGGAAGGACCAACCGCGGAAGGAAAGCTTACGCTTTCTGAATGGATACCTGTCAAAGATCAGCGCAAGATGGACCGCTTCATTCACATGGGGCTGGTTGCTGCGACGGAAGCTGTGGAAGATTCCGGATGGAAACCACAGACTGAAGAAGAGAAATGCGCCACCGGCGTCATGATCGGATCGGGAATCGGTGGTCTTCAGACCATTTATGATGCGTCGATCACGGTGCATGAAGGTCGCGCCAAGCGTCTTTCACCCTTCTTTATCCCGTCTGCCCTGATCAATCTGGTATCTGGGCATGTGTCCATCAAATACGGATTTCAGGGGCCCAACCACTCTGTGGTGACAGCCTGTGCAACCGGCGTACATGCCATTGGGGATGCAGCCCGTATCATCATGTTTGGTGATGCTGACGTGATGGTTGCGGGTGGAGCCGAGGCAACGGTCTGCCCACTGGGAATTGCAGGTTTCTGCTCAGCCAGAGCCCTTTCTACCGGCTTCAATGAAACACCGGAAAAAGCCTCCCGCCCTTGGGACAAAGATCGTGATGGCTTTGTTATGGGGGAAGGAGCTGGTGTTGTCGTGCTGGAAGAATATGAGCACGCAAAAGCTCGTGGCGCCAAGATTTATGCCGAAATCGTCGGTTACGGCATGTCAGGCGATGCGTACCACATTACCGCTCCGGCTGAAGGCCACTATGGCGCCTTCCGCGCGATGCGTTCTGCACTGAAAAGCGCAGGCGTTACGCCAGCAGATATTGGCTATGTCAATGCTCACGGCACATCCACCATGGCGGATGACCTCGAGCTTGAAGCCGTTGAACGTCTGTTCGGTGATGACGCTCGCAAACTGGCCATGTCTTCCACCAAATCTGCAACCGGGCATCTGCTTGGCGCAGCCGGTGCGGTGGAAGCCATGTTCTGCATGCTGGCTATCAGGGACAATGTGGTTCCTCCCACACTGAATCTGGATAACCCATCCAGAGAAAGCGTGATTGATCGTGTGGCACACACGGCGCAGCAGCGTCAGGTGAATGTCGCTCTTTCAAACAGCTTCGGGTTTGGTGGCACCAACGCCAGTCTGGTTGTACGCGGCGTCTGACTTCGCTCTGTTATTCCTTTGCAAGAAGGAATAAATAAGACGGCATGCGTAAATTCTTCTTTCTCCTGTTTCTTCTGCTCTTTGTTGGAGCGGGAGGAACAGGATTAAAAGCGTGGCAAGACTATCACGGTTCTGGTCCGCTTGCTCAAGATACGGATGTGGTTATTCCACACGGCGATTATCAGAGCACCATTCACACCCTGCAAAATGCTGGCGTTCTCAAACAGGGATGGTGGACTGAGCGCTTGGCTCTGAGCGCAATTTTGCTAACCCGGCATGATGGACAACTTCACGCCGCAGAACTGCATTTCCCTGCATTTACATCAATGGAACATGCATTCTGGATTTTGCGTCATGGCAAGCCAGTTCTTCACAAGATTACCATTCCGGAAGGCCTGACTGCGCATCAGATTCAGACGCTCGTTCAAGCTGCCCCTTTCTTGAACGGGGACACTCCCCTGCCACAGGAAGGCAGTATTCTGCCAGAAACTTACAGCTATCTGCGCAACAGTAGCAGAAGCGCCCTCATCGATCGGGCACATGCCGCCATGGTAACCACAGTCTCTAAACTGTGGGCCGACCGGCAAGACACTGGCTTAATTGCAGATCAGCGCGCCTTTGTGACATTGGCTTCTCTGGTAGAAAAAGAAACAGCGCTTACGTCAGAACGCCCGATGGTTGCCAGAGTCTTTCTTAACCGTCTTGAAAAAGGCATGCGGTTACAGACAGACCCAACCGTTATTTATGCCCTGACCAATGGCAGCCCGCCTTTGGGGCGACCTCTGACCCATACGGATCTGCAAATATCCAGCCCTTATAATACCTATGCGGTCACAGGCCTTCCGCCGAGCCCCATCTGTTCGCCCGGGCTTTCATCGCTCCAGGCCGTTGCTCATCCTGCGACAGGAGAGATGCTTTACTTTGTTGCCAATGGGGAAGGGGGGCACAATTTTGCCGCTACCCTTGCAGACCACAACAGGAACGTATCTCTCTTTCGACAGAAAAAAGAATAACCACCTATTTCTGGGCCCGCGCCTCTCTAAAAGAAGCTCCCGAATAAGAGACAACGCGTGCTCTTTTTCTCATCGCTTCCCAACGATAAAAGACCAGAGCGAGATGTCAGCCTCTGAAGAATGACGAAAAATTTTCGACATTGGAACGGGGGATTTCATCGTATGTGCAGAACCATCGGGTAACTCAGGCCCGTCATACTCTGACGCAAACAGCTTCCCGTTTACTTTCAAACGACTTCTGAGTCTGAACGCGCAGGAAGGAACGGGAATGACTTCGGTTCTCCCGCCCTTTCTAACCCTGATATTAAGATTGCGCGCGTCGCACTATTTTCCAGTTTTGAGCGGCGCAAGAGTTTCGTGCTGCACGGCACCAGAACTGGACGGTGTGCCAGAATTATAGTTCGGCACAGTATCCGCGTCATTGGTCGGCTGAAACGCCGGGGTTGATTGCGTTGTTTTACCGCTTGTGGAGGCTGGCGTGGCAGATGACAGTTTACCGTATCGGGTTAACACGCTGCGCAGCGGGTCCGCACCAGCGTTGTTGACGCGCATGGAAACCACAATGTCTTCTGGCCCAACGCTCTGGCCATAATATTTGCGGTTGGAATCACTATTCACTGTCAGTTTGGTACCACCCAACGCAGCCCCGGCGAACACACCCTGAGATTTCTGCGCCACCAGAATATCCGTATTCCGTGCGCCAGCATTCCCGCGCTCTACATTGCTGCTGAGCGTCGCAAAAGAGACCCCTGCGTTTGCGCCAAACTGGAACTGGCTATCCAGTAGTGCCTGCAGGCCACGGTCTGTCATGACAAAAAACATGGCCTGAGAGTTCTGTACGCCCAACTGCAGCCCGAAGGATGCCGTGCTGAGCGTATAAAATGCAGGATCAGACCATGATCCACGAGCATCCCTTGCCAGAAGAAGGCACCCACCTCCCGCGCCACCAAAGGCGATGGACATCCGGAAAATAGAAGGACAGACCATAACCGCACGGGCCTTGGCAAGGTTGACAGCTACAGCGCTTTGAGGCGTGGCCCCCACAAAAATATCCTGAACCGTAAGAGCTGCCTTATCGACCAGCGTCTGAACAGTTTCAGCGGCATTGGCATTGACAGGAGCGCTCGCCAGAGCTGTCACCAGAGCCAGAGAAAAAGAAGTAAAACGATAAACAGACCGCATGCGGGTGGTCTCCATTATGGGCCGCAATCATGGGCCACGACAAAAGCAGGATTTTATGGCGGCAGAATGGCCTGAAGAATAAACCTTTCCGCTGTTTCCTACTCCAACGGAATCGAGACAGCTTTTGAAAGAGCGTCGGCAATATGGGGGTTGGCGGCAAGAATGGTTGCAGGGCCTGTCAAACCGCCCGTGCGCAGGAAAGGCGACACTCTCGCCCCGGCTTCAGCCAGCAGGGGAAGTGCCGCCGCCACATCCCACAGATTGATAACAATTTCTATATAACCGTCCAGCCGTCCGCAGGCGACATCCGCCAAGGCAAGGGCCCCGGAACCACCAGAGCGCGGCATGGCTCCCAGGTCCATGATGGCGTCAATCTTTTCCATGAACACGGGCTTTGGAACCCTATTGCTCCATCCCATTTCAATCATGGCGCTTGCCGGGTCTGTAACAGGAGACGCCTGAATACGTTTGCCATTCAGAAAAGCGCCATGGCCGCGTAAGGCGGTATAAACTTCTCCCAGCGCCGGGGCTTCAATCACGCCCGCTATGGGATCATCTCCATCCAGAAGCCCCAGAGACACGCACCAGCGGCTTCGCCCGCGGGCATAATTGGAGGTTCCGTCAATCGGGTCCACCACCCAGCGCAACTGGCCTGCACGGGCCACGCCGCCTTCTTCACCCTGAAAGCCGTCGTCTGGGAAAAGGGCTTTCATACGCTCGGCAATAAACGCTTCAACCGCACCGTCTGTCTCTGTCAACCAATCCTGAGCGGCTTTCTGCTTACCTGCCGGGCCACCTGGCGGCGGACGCATGGACATGGCCAGGCAGGCCGCATCATGTACCACGGCCCGAGCGGCTTCCAAACGACAGGCAATAGCCGGATTGGGTGAGGACATAGAAACACAACTCCAAAAAAACAGACGTATGGTGGCGTGCACCATAACGGGAAGTGCCTTGCGAAGCGACACCTGTGCGTACAAAAGCAGGATCGCTTTACAGACAAGCCCTGAACCCACGGCAAGGAGGCTGGATTTTGCCCTTTATGAGAACAGACCAGTGGCAGACAGGTATCATCCGTGCCTCCATGGCCTCCATACTTCAGGCGGGAACACTCGAAGGATTTTCTCCTCACTGGATCGGAAATGATCATGGGCTGCGGTTTCTGGCAGACCCGTTTGGTCTATGGCACGAACAGAACCTGTATGTTTTTGCCGAAGCTTATGATTACCGGACCAAATGCGGCAAAATAGACATGCTTCAGTTTGATGCCTCTTTTCGGTTTGTTCGCCGCGCACGGGTGCTGTCGGAACCGTGGCATCTTTCCTATCCGGTTGTTTTCCAACATGACGGCGCATTCTGGATGCTTCCCGAAGCACACCGCTCCGGAACACTAAGCCTTTACCGCGCCGCTCATTTTCCGGATAGGTGGGAGAAAATTGGCCATTTCTCTTTTCCGGTTGCAGCCATTGATGCATCGCCCATTTTCTTCAAAGGGTTATGGTGGATGTTTTTCAGCCCTCCGGGCTCAGCTCGCGAAAAAAAATCCATGCTGTGTGCAGCTTTTTCTGAGCATCTTACGGGCCCTTGGCGCTTGCATCCTGCCAACCCCATCCGTGAAAATCTGGCTAGCGGCAGACCAGGCGGAACCCCCATCATTGATGGGGACGACGTACTTCTTCCTACGCAGGACTGCACAAAAACCTACGGTGGTGCGATCTCTATTGTCCGTATTTCTGGCCTAAGCCCCACATCCTGCACCACCTCTGTGACCACCAGACTTGTAGCTCCCCCGGCTTTTCGCCCATGGACGGATGGTCTGCATACCCTTTCGGCCGCCGGAGACGTGACATTGATTGATGCAAAACGCATCAGCCATTCACCACTCCGTCATGTGCATGATGTCAAACGGTGGCTCCAAAAAACAGCCACGCGCACAAGCCCCTGAAGATCTGGCTATGCTGCCTGAAACACTTTGCACGCAAAGCCTCAGGAAAATCCGCATGGGCTAGCGCGGCGAATTTCTAGCGATACAAGGCTTTCGGCCAGCGTCTGTGCAGCCACAACCAGCTTTCAGGTTTGCGCCTGATCCAGCTTTCCAGACGATCATTCACCATTTGCACAAGGGTTTCCAAATCCCGCTGCTTATCGCCAGTATCAGGCAAGGTCATGGGCGGTTCCACAACAATTCGCAGCCGCGCTGGTCCTAGTCGTTCTACATATCCAGGAATAACCGGACACCGATATCGCAGAGCCATGGCTGCGAGGGCAGGGGCCGTCATGGCCGGTTGACCAAAAAAACGCGCCTCCACGCCGTCATTCATTTTCTGATCGACCAGCATCCCCAAGCGGCCACCTTTGGCAACATATACCAACGCTTCCCGCGCACCGCGTGCCCCTTTGGCAAAAAGAGGCATGGGGGTAGGCGCCATTGCCGCATCACGCAGCTTACGGATCATATCATCAATCAAAGGATTACCGGCGGCCCTGTAAAATGACGCAAATGGCGTACCATGCCGTGCAACGCCGGGAGGTAGCATTTCCCAATTGCCAATATGACCGGAAACAAACAGAACAGAACCACCGCGACGGGCCTGCTCCTCTAGATATTCGGCCCCCTGAACCTCAAATCCCGGGCCAGAGGGGGTGTTTTCCTGTAAGCGCGAGAGGTGAGGCAGCTCCCCGACCGTACGCCCCAAATTCTCCCATACACCTTTGACAATCCGCTTTCTCTGCGGACGTGCCAGACTTGGCATGGCAATTTGCAGATTACGGTCAGCCACCTTGGAAACAGGCAGCAACGGCCCAACAAAACGAGTAACACGACCAGCAAAATTGGATGCTTTGACTGGCCCCATTTTCAGGAACGCATCAAGCAGACAGCGCGCAACAGCGGCCTCCACCTTCATGAGAGCCGTTATCTCTCCTTTACTCATCTGGTTGTTCCTGAAGAAAAAAGCCGATCAAGAAGCCTTTCTGGTGCTATCTCATCATCCCATTTCAATCCCACTCCCACAACCTGAACACGGGACCGAAAAGAAGCCGGGAGACGCACCGCATCTTTGGGCGTTGTAACCAACTGCGCACCGTCTTGCTCGGCAAGAGTAATCAGACGCTCCATATCCCGCGCCTTATAGAAATAATGATCAGGAAAGGCGAGGCTTTGGGAGAGCATGACCCCGGCCTCACTCAATCCCTCAAAGAATTTGGACGGCCGCCCCAGTCCGGCAAAGGCAACGCACGGTGCGTCTTTTAACGCTGCAATATCAGCCCTATTTGGCTGAAGAGCGGCACGCAGAACCGGCCCGCACGCCGTAAGTTCTCGTTTATAGCGGGCCAGAAAGCCTGTTCTATCCAGCCCGATGAGAAGAACAGCAGAGGCTCGCGCTAATGCCTTTTGCGCCCGTTCACGCAAAGGGCCTGCGGGAAGAACGTGGCCATTCCCCAAGCCGACAATGCCATCAACGCTCAAAAGCGACACATCTTTGTGCAAACCGGGATTCTGAAACCCATCATCCATAATCAGACATTGCGCGCCTGCACTGATAGCGGCGCGTGCGGATGCGACACGATCACCGCCCACCCATGTCGGGCAGTGGGTCGCCAGCAGCAGGGCTTCATCTCCCACATCGCTAATTGTGTGCCGGGCAGGATCTACCCTTGTGGTCACCTTGACCTTGCCGCCATACCCGCGGATCAACGCGTGAACGGCTATTTTCCGGTTCTGCAACCGTTTTACCAGATCCAGCACGACTGTTGTCTTGCCGGTACCTCCGGTTGTTATATTCCCACAGCATAAAACAGGGATGGGGGCTTTCCACCCCTTTTTCGCCTGCCTGTTGTCCGCCCAGGCAGACACTACTGCCGCTATCGGTGAAAGCACGAAGGGCAACCATTTTGCCTCGGGATTCTGCCAAAAACGAGGCGGATGGATCATGACTTCAGCAGGTCCAGAGCGCGGCTGGTCAAACGGTCCACAAGATGTTCATTGGCGGCGGAAACACGCTCCTTGCTCGTTGCGGCGTTATGCGCACGCAGTGCGGGATCTGCGAACATCTGTCTGACCCATTGAGCAAGATCAGTAGCCGTTTTCACCACGGCCACACTATTCCCCAACTTCTGGAACGCCTCTTCAAAATTATGAACCAACGGGCCTGTTGCCAGCGCGCAATTCAAGCGCGCCGGTTCAAACGGATTATGGCCGCCACCACCACCTTTTACGCCCGGAAGGCTGTTTCCAATAAACACCACGTCCGCCAGACGATAGAAAAGACCAAGTTCGCCTAACGTATCACATATCCAGACAGCGTCCGCTTTCTGCGGCACCATCCCCAAAGAACGCCGAGGCGCACCCGAGAAAAGTGCGCCAACCTCAGCACCACGCTCCGGATGCCTGGGCACAATAAGCGTCAAAAGATCTGGTATCTCATTTCGCAGAGTCTCAAGCGCTTTCCGGATAACGTGCTCTTCACCCTCATGAGTGGACGCGGCCAGAAATACAGGACGCCCCACTAACTGCGCTCTAAGCGACTGCAATGCCTCTTTCTTCACAGGAAGAGGGCTCGCAACCGTTTTCAAATCTCCGCTCGCCAGTACTGTCCGAGCGCCCAGTTTCTCAAAACGCTGCGCATCTTCCAAAGCTCGAGGAGCAATCCACGCAAAACGTTCCAGCATCCGTTTCGCAATCCGTGGCACTTTCTGCCATTTACGGAAAGATGCAGCTGACAACCTGCCATTAACCAAAGCCACCGGCAGGTTGCGCTCATGACACAGCCCAATCAGGTTGGGCCATAATTCGCTTTCTGTAAAAATAGCGGCCTGCGGTTGCCAGTAACCGAGAAAACGTTTGCCCCAACGTGGAACATCCAA
The DNA here is from genome assembly GCF_001499615.1 of Acetobacter senegalensis. Lineage (NCBI taxonomy): Bacteria > Pseudomonadati > Pseudomonadota > Alphaproteobacteria > Acetobacterales > Acetobacteraceae > Acetobacter > Acetobacter senegalensis. The sequence continues at coordinate 3,746,331 of NZ_LN606600.1, forward strand.
CGGAACAAACTGATGGATGACACGCGCCGCATCAGCCATTCGTTGTTCAACCATTCGGGCCGCTGTCACTGTGCCCGTTGTGACTAACACCGTGAGCCGAGTATTCTGGCATAGACAGTTTTCAACCAGCGGCAGAATGGAAACGACTTCTCCGACACTGGCTGCATGGAACCAGATCAGCGCCCCCGTTGGCCGCGACCGAGACGCAAACCCCATTTTTTCCCGCACACGAGCTGCGACTTCTTTGCCGCTCGTCTGCCGCCACCTCAGAAAAAAGGGTAATGCCGGAGCAAGAACTGTAGCGACCGTAGCCCACAGCCTCGATGGCATGAGATCAAGCGGTTCGGGGCGAAATTCTTCTGTCGGGGCCTGATGCGTAACGGTTCTACGATGCATGGCGGCCTCCGCCTTGTCCATCGCGTCCGTAATGGCATCTGATAAAATCTGTCCGGCTTCCTCCGCACTTCTTCCATCAGCATTAAGATGAAAAAGGGGAGCACCGCAGACAAAACGACCGTTCCCGAAGGGCACGGGAATAATCATTCTGTCCCAGGATTTCAGGCGAAAGCCTGAACATGTTGCGCCTATAGGCACGATAGGCATTTTTACCATTGCCGCCAGCGCAGCCGCCCCTTGCTGCGCCTGCCGACGCGGACCACGCGGACCATCTGGCGTTATGGCAACAATACCACCATGGCGTAATCTGGCACGCATACGCCGGATTGCAGCCGCTCCGCCTTTATTCTTGCCGCGCGTGTCAGATGAGCCCGCAATGGACCATATGCGCCATGGGCCAACAATATCGGCAATCAGCCGACCGTCCTTATTACGGCTTATCAGCACATGTAAGCGTAACGTAGGGTTCTGCGGCTCCGCCCACCACCAGAGAGCAGGTGTTAACGGCAGAGCTTCATGCCAGAACGCCACAATGGCCGTATGCCCGTCCTGCGCAGTCAACAGCCTGCGGGCCGCTGGGTCCACGGTAAACGTCCAGCGCATGGTGCGCAGTGTCAGCCCCAGATAGCCTCTGACCGAAGAAATCAGGATCTTGCGCAGCAGAGAACTGGAGGAAAAACGAAATGCCGTCATGCCAGACTGCCTCCGGCGCTAAAGCAATTTCCTCCTAAAGGCAAAACCTTCCGGTTGTTCGTTCAGAACAGCAGGTTGATAGGCGACGGTAAAAGCCTCGTGCGCTTTCTGCCATACAGAAGCATCCACGCCTTCCGGCACAACAACGCTATTGACGCCACACCGAAGCAGAAATTCATACTGATCAGGCAGGATATGCCCACCAGCACGAATTTCACCTTTGAAATGCAGGTGTTCACGCAAGGCTCTGGCCTGTGTAAACCCGCGTCCATCCCGGAAAATCGGGAACGTAACCTGCACACAGGACAAACGGGGTAGGGCGACACGCAGGTCTTCTACCTGATCTCCTGCGTTCAGCAGGACACCTAGACGGCCATCACCGTTCCGGCCCAACCCCTCTGCCAGCCGCGCCAGAGGCACCAACACATCACCTGAAGGCAGGCTCTCGCCTTCAATAGCAATCTGCCAGTTATCGTCTTTAGTCTGGCCGTTCTCAAGCAGTGGCATACGCGGCGTCCTTGAATGGTGCTGTGCCTAAACGGCGGCACGTTTCAATAAACTGCTCACCCGCCGTCCTTCTGGCAAGATACGTATCAATGATCCGGGCGATTGCATCAACCGTTTCATCTTCGGACATGGCTGCCCCGATAATCTGGCCAATTGAAACCGTATCCTGATCCGCAGCTCCTCCCAGTGTGATCTGGAAGGCTTCCTCACCCCGTTTATCCACCCCAAGAATGCCAATATGCCCGGCATGATGATGCCCGCAGGCATTGATGCATCCAGAGATATTCAACCGCATAGGGCCGATTTCCCGCTGTAGATCGGGGCTTGCAAAGCGTTCGCTCAGTTTTTGCGCAATAGGAATGGAGCGCGCATTGGCCAGCGCGCAGTAATCAAGGCCAGGACAGGCCACGATATCGGTAATGAACCCGACATTCGCCGTGCCCAGCCCGTTCTGCTCAAGCGTCTGCCACAAGCCATAAAGCTTGTCCTGCCGCACATGCCCCAGAACAACGTTCTGCAGATGCGTGATCCGCAACTCACCAAAGCTCAGTTGATCCGCCAGATCCGCTAGCAGATTCATCTGCGAGGATGTCACGTCTCCGGGAATTCCGCCTGCAGGCTTGCAGGAAATTGTTACCGAAACATATCCCGGCTGTTTATGCGCGTGCGTATTCGTGCGTACCCAGAAATCAAACGCCCGATCCGCTTTACGCTGCTGGGCAAGTTTTTCCGCCGCCTGACCCGCCGGATCAAAATCAGGCACACCAAACCGCGCCCGGATAGCCGCTACAATCCCCTCATCAAGCCGGTAGCGCGCCCGATCCATGGCAACAAATTCTGCGTTCACACGATCCCGGAACTCATCCACACCCAAGGCCTGCACCAGAATCTTGATGCGGGCCTTATAGATGTTATCGCGTCGGCCAAATTCGTTATAAACGCGCAGAATAGCTTCCAGATAAGCAATCAGATCTTCTTCAGGCAGATCATCACGCAGCTTTACACCGACGATCGGTGTCCGCCCCAAACCGCCACCAACATAGACCTCAAATACCGGTCGGCCGTTTTCACCGTTGCGGGCCATTAACCCAATGTCGTGAAAGCGCGCCGCCACCCGATCCTGCGGGCTGCCAGAAATTGCAATCTTGAATTTACGTGGCAGAAACGTGAATTCTGGATGCAAAGTGGACCATTGCCGCAAAATTTCCGCATGCACCCTTGGGTCCAGCACTTCATCAGCAGCCGCGCCAGCAAACTGATCTGCCGTCACGTTCCGGATGCAGTTGCCACTGGTTTGAATGGCATGCATATCCGCATGGGCCAGAAGTGCCAGAATATCCGGGGTATCTTCCAGCCTGATCCAGTTAAACTGAATATTCTGTCGCGTGGTGAAATGGCCGTAATCACGGTCATATCTCTGGGCGATCTGGGCAAGAGCACGCATCTGCCCAGAATTGAGAATACCATAGGGAATAGCCACACGGAGCATATAGGCATGCAATTGAAGATACAGCCCGTTCATGAGACGAAGCGGCTTGAATTCTTCCTCTGTCAACGCACCGGAAATGCGCCGTTCCACCTGATCCCGAAACTGAGCCACACGCTGCTTGAGAAACGTGCGGTCAACCTCATCATAGGCATAATGCCCAACAGGCAAGGGAGAATGAGGGGCGTGAGACATGATAAAAAGAGACCTTGGTTAACGTCGCGGATCAGGCGGGAGAAACGGCAGGATGCTCCTGCCATTCAGGCGTAAAGTCCGGATGCACGCTGGGGCCGCCAGCCCGAATGCGTTCACGGCTGGTGATGGGCACCGGCCCACTGGCCGTAACAGTAACCTGCACGCCGTAGACACCAACCAGTTCATTATCCTGCGCGCTTGCTGTCTGCTGCTTCAGGGCATCCTCAATGTCCGCATTTGAATAGACATGAGCGTGCCGAATGAAAGGTGACCATTCTCCATCGGCTGCCAACCAGACAATACGTCCGTCAAGCAAACGATTGGCGGTAATCACGCTAGAACCTTCTGCGTCCCGGCGGTTATTTCTGCGGTCCATGAGAGGCACCTTTCTCGAACGACCCAAGTGGGCAAAATTTACACATAATGGTGGAGATTATCAAGATAACACGCTTTTGAACGATGATTATCGACCACTCTCGCCCAAACGCATACCTTATCTGGATAATTCACGCATCCTTGGCACTAGCTGTATCTTTTTCCATCCCGAAACAGGCGCGCACGGCTGATGTCGAGAACACCATTGCTCTCTGAAAGCACATTTTCCCCCGTATAATCGGGAATATGCACAGCGATGGTGCGATCTTTCAATCGAGCCAGATAATGCCGGTAGCCATTTCTCACTCCTTGGGAAGAAATGGGCACAGTCTGCGCCTGCACAAGATCGGCAGATGCGATCGTAATTTCAAAAGGCCGGATCATAGCATCAGCCGGACCTGGAGCGATCTCGGCAGCAACTGCAAACGGCAGAACTCCGTCTTCTTCCGGCGTGAACCACCCATCCTGCACGACACCACGGAAGGTAGCGGATTCTCCCAGAAACTCCATCACAAACGCCGTTGCCGGTTCCTTGTCCAACTCTTCCGGGCTGGCATCCTGCATGATGGAACCCTGTTGCATCACCACAATCCGGTCCGCCACTTCAAGCGCTTCTTCCTGATCATGCGTCACCAGAATGGTGGTCAGACCAAGCCGATCATGCAGGGAGCGTAACCACGAGCGAATGGTGCGCCTGACAATGGGATCAAGCGCCCCAAATGGCTCATCAAGCAGCAGCAGACCAGGCCCGGTCGCCAACGCACGCGCCAAGGCGACACGTTGCCGTTGTCCGCCAGAAAGCCGGGCAGGGTAGGCCTTGCCCATATCGGGCAACTGCATCAGATCCAGCAATTCCTGCACGCGGGCGGCAATCTTGCCTTGTGATGGCCGCATGGCCCGTGGCTGAACGTCGAGCCCGAAACTGATGTTGCGGGCCACCGTCATATGGGGAAACAGGGCATAATTCTGGAAAACAAAGCCGATCTTGCGGGCTCTGTCCTGCATGTTCTCCACCTTCTGGCCATCCAGAAGCAGGGAACCGCTTTCACACGTATCAAGGCCCGCAATCGCGCGTAACAATGTTGTTTTGCCTGCGCCGGATGGCCCCACCAACGCAACAAAAGCGCCGGTTGGTACATCCAGAGAAACATCATTGAGCAGCCGCTTGCGTGTACCCGGCGCACACCGCACCAGATTCTGGATTAAGACGCTCATGCCTGTTTTTCCCGCCAGCGGGTGATCCATTCCGGCACGGAACGCAGCAGAACCGCGCTCATCGCCATAGCAGCAAGAAGCGTTGCCATGGTGAAAGCCGCCACAGTCTGGTACCCATTATAAAGACTTTCAATATGCAACGGCATGGTCTCGGTCAGACCGGGGATATGCCCGGAAACAACTGAGACTGCGCCAAATTCCCCCATGGCACGCGCTGTTGTCAGCAAAATACCTGAAAATAGAGCCACCCGAGCACCCGGCAGGGTAACGCGCCACAGAATTTGCCAGAACCCGGCTCCGGCCAGCATCGCGGCCTCCTCAGCATCACGCCCCTGCTGCTCCATCAATGGCACCAGAGTGCGAACCACATACGGGAGCGTCACGAACAAAGTCGCCAGCATGATGCCCGGTACGGCAAAGGCAACGTGGATACCCGCCTGCTCAAGAGCCTGTCCCCACCAGCCTTGCGCTCCAAACAGCAATAACCACACCAGACCGGAGACCACAGGAGAAATGCTGAGCGGAAGCTCCACCAGGACGAGTAGGGCAGAACGTCCCGGAAAGCGATATTTTGTCAGCAACCATGCCGCGAGCACACCAAACAGCGTGTTGACCGCCACGGAAACAACACTGACTTCCAGTGTCAGCCAGATAGCCGCAATACCATCCGGATCTTTCAATGTTTGAAGGGCTGGGCCTATCCCGTTTTTCAGGGCTTCGCTTACCACAACGGCCGGGGGCATCAGCAAGACAATGGCTATGACAGTCCATGAGACCACCCACAGAATGTAGGTTTTCACGCAGCATCTCCCCATGCAGAAAACTTCCGCCGCACCACACCCACAAGAGCAAGGGCTGCCAAAGATGTCAGCAACAGAACAAGGGCAATCGCTGTTGCGCCGGGATAATCGAACTCCTGTAACCTGACCACCACCAGAAGGGGGGCGATTTCACTCCGAAAAGGCTGGTTGCCCGCAATAAAAATCACGGAGCCATATTCTCCAACGCCGCGAGCGAACGCCAACCCGAACCCTGTAATCAAGGCCGGAAGCAATGGCGCGAGAACCACCCTGAGAACAATCTGCCAGGGCCGTGCGCCCAACAGCACCGCAGCTTCTTCCAGATCACGTGGGAGATTTTTCAACACAGGTTCAACTGTACGAACCACAAAAGGTAGCCCTACGAACATAAGAGCCAGAACAATACCGGGCCGACTGTATGCCACCACGATACCGAGCTTAGCTAAAGGGGCGCCAAGCCAACCTTGGGGACCGTAAAGGGTAGCCAACGTAATACCAGATACAGCCGTAGGGAGCGCCAGTGGCAAATCGACCAAAGCATCAGCAACTCTACGCCCCGGCAGATCTCCCCGAACCAATGCCCAGGCAAGAAATAGTCCAATCGGAAGGTTGAACAGGGCCGCCAAGGCCGCAGAGGAAAAGCTGGTCCAGAGGGCGGCAAACATGCGGGTATCATGCAGAGCGCCCACCACAGCACCCATGCCATCCTGCCAGGGACGGATCGCAAGGGCGCATAACGGCAGGACAATAAAAAAACCGGTCCACAACAGCGTTGCCGCAAGGGAAAGCCGGTAACCGGGCAGGGCGGAATCACCACCCCGCAAAAAAGTGAGAAAAGTCTGCCTCATCACATCAATGGCACTTCAAGGAACGGGCCTCTGGCCCTGCTGGCACGCTCACATCGCAGCATTTGATCTGCGCCAAACACTGGAGCAGGTGAGGCGAAACATCAGCCATGTCACTTTCCTCAACGCACACCAAACCCGGTTCCTGAAAAGGCCAGAAACCGGGTTTCAAGCGAAAAAGTCTTACAAACTCGATCAGGAACGCGCGCGTGCTGCACCTGATAACGCCGTGGCGTCTTTCACGAAAGACGCAAGCGTTTTTATAACATTTTCCGCGCTGCCTGAGGCCGTCTTCAGATGAAGGGCAGGAGCCTGAGGTGCTTCATAGGGAGCATCAATCCCCGTGAAACCGCTGATCTTTCCAGACCGTGCTGCTGCATACAGTCCTTTAGGGTCACGCTGTTCACACGTGGAGAGATCAGCGTCCACAAAGACTTCTTCAAAACCTTCCCCAATGATCTGGCGGGCAAGAGCCCGATCAGACTGCAAAGGAGAAATCAGGGCGACCAGTACAACCTGTCCTGCATCCCGCAGAATACGGGCGACTTCAGCCGCGCGCCTCACATTTTCGGTCCGGTCCACTTCCGAGAACCCCAGATCCTTGCACAGGCCTGTGCGCAGCGTATCTCCATCCAGCACCGTCACATCCAGCCCGGCGGCAAACAATGCAGCTTCAGCTCCGCGCGCCAACGTGCTTTTTCCGGCACCTGAAAGCCCTGTCAGCCAGAACACGGCACCCCGATGCCCTTTGATCCGTTCGCGGTCCTGCAGGGTAACAGTGCTGGCACTTGGATGAATGACTTTTTCACCAGCCGCAATTGCAGCCGGTCCAATCAACGGTGCCCCACCAACAATACGCTGCTGACGGTCAACCAGCACGCCGCGCCCATCTGCGGTGCCCGGCACAAACGGATCAAACTGCACGTTTTCCGAGGCAGAAAGCGTGATTTCCGCGAAGCCTTCGGCGGGAACTTCTTCGCCCGGCTGTTCGGTCAGGTCGTCCAGATTCAGAACGGAATCAATGGACGTGACCGTTACAGCATGCTCTGCCGTAGCCAGACGCAGCTTGAAGCTTTCCCCAACCCGGAGAGGCTCCTGACGCAGCCAGAACAGACGCGTCCGAATACGGGACGCCTCAACCGGCGGTTCTTCCCGCAGATGGAGGAGATCACCACGGTCTGGAATAACATCCGGCTCCAGCGTAACAGCAATGGACTGCCCCGCCACAGCAGCAACCTGCGGTGCAGTATGCCAGCTTTCAATGGATGCAATGCGCGCAGGGGTCTTCTGCGTTCCGATAATAACCGTATCACCAACGCGCACACGCCCACGCTCGATACGCCCGGCCACATAGCGCTTGTCGTTGAAGCGATATACGTCCTGCACCGGCAGACGTAGCGGCAGATTGGCGCGTGACGCAGGTGAGGGAACCTGTGCCAGAGCCTCTGTCAGCGTCGGTCCATCGTACCACGGCATACGCTCGGAACGGGAGGCGATATTATCGCCGTCACGGGCAGAAGCAGGCACGAACAGCGCGGCTTCCAGATCAAGCTTGCCAAGAAGTTCAGAAACAGACTGCTCAACCGCTTCAATCTTCTTCTGGTCAAAATCAAGCAGATCGACCTTGTTCAGCAACACGATGACATGCCGGATTCCAATAAGATGCAGCAACATGGCGTGGCGACGGGTTTGCTCACGCGCACCTTCAGCAGCATCCACCACCAGCACGGCGGCTTCTGCATCTGCGGCACCTGTAATCATGTTGCGCAGGAACTGACGGTGTCCCGGCGCATCCACAATCACAAATTCCCGCCCACCCAGCAGGAAAGGGATACGTGTAGAATCAACAGTCACACCCTGGTCACGCTCAATCTGAAGAGAGTCGAGCAGGAAGCTCCACTCGATCTTCAGGCCGCGCTTTTTGGATGACTCAATAATCTGGGCAACCTTACCTTCCTGAAGGTTGTCCGTGTCGTGAAGCAACCGGCCGATCAGGGTCGATTTTCCGTGGTCAACATGCCCCACGATAACAATAGGAGTTGCCGCGTCCTGAGACGAAATAACGTTTTGGCTCATGATGAAATTCCAGTCCGCACTAAAGATCAGAGATAACCGGCAACACGAAGCCGTTCAAAGGCATCTTCGGACTCATGGTCCATGGCACGGCCTGCGCGCTCAGATGTGCGGGTGGTTTCAAGCTCGGCAATAACTTCAGCAACCGTGGCTGCATTACTTTCCACCGGATTTGTAATATCCTGATCGCCCAAAGAACGATAGCGCTTGCCATCTTTGGCAAAATACAGATCAACTAGCGGAATGCCTTCGCGTTCAATGTAGCGCCAGATATCAATCTCACGCCATGAAAGCAGAGGATGAACGCGGATATGCATCCCTTCTTCATGCGGGGTGGCATACTGGTCCCAGAATTCGGGAGGCTGGTTGCGGATATCCCATTTATGGCTCGCACCACGCGGACTGAACACACGTTCCTTGGCGCGCGTGCCCTGTTCATCACGCCGAATTCCAGCAATCACGCCCTGCAGATGATGCTTTTCAATCATCGCAGCAAGGCCAGCCGTTTTACGAGCAGCCGAACGCGCGGCCGGCGGCAAAGAAGGGTCCATGTCTTCTACAGGCGGGCAGGTGCCCAAAAGCAGGTCCAGATCCCATTTCTTGGCGTATTCATCACGGAACGCATACATTTCCGGAAATTTTTTGCCCGTATCCACATGCATGACAGGAAACGGCACACGCCCAAGAAACGCCTTTTTGGCAAGCCAGACCATAACATTGGAATCCTTGCCCAGAGACCACAACATGGCCAGGGGGCGAAGCTTGCGATAGGCTTCCCGAAGAATAAAGACGCTTTGCGCCTCAAGCTGATCAAGATGGTCCATGTTACGATCAAAACCCGTTTCTAGAAAAATAGATGTGAACCTGGAGTGGTGGAAAAAGGCGCATCAACCTGCCGTATGGATGCCGCATTCCGTTTTAGAAAGTCCGGCCCAGCGTCCTGCACGCGCATCTTGGCCTGCGCCCACGGGATGCGTGCAGGGTGCACAACCAATGGAAGGATAACCTTGGACGACCAAAGGATGAGGCGGTAGGCCACGCCGTGCCATTTCCTCAGTGATTTCTGCACCCGTCCAAGCTGCAAGAGGATTAAGCCGCACCTGCCCATCAGCTTTTTCCTCAACAACAGGTAGTGCCGCGCGGGTGGACGCCTGACCGCGCTTTCGGCCCGTCACCAACACAGCATAGGGCAGGGAGGCCGCATCAAGCGGTTCGACCTTGCGCAACTGACAGCAAGCATCCGGGTCAAACGCCCACAATTCTCCGGTGGGGTCTCGCGCTTCAAGCGCCGCTTTCTGAGGCTTTATGTCCTGCACATTGGTCAGCCCCAAAAAGCGAGCCAACTCGGCACGGTAAGCCAGCGTTTCTGGAAAATGTTTTCCTGTTTCCAGAAACAGCACAGGCATATCAGGCGTTGCTTCCGCTACAAGCGCAAGAAGCAACGCAGATTCCGCACCGAAGGAAGAGAGAACCGCAATTCTGTCTTTGAGAAGCCGAAAGGCTGACCGCAAAAGTTTGACAGGGTCATCTTCCTCTGCACGCAGCATGGAGAGAACCTGTGGTTCAACAGACATAAAAGCACTTTCCAAAAAAGCCATTGATTGCCGTGCCCGCCCTCAATTACACACGAAAACGGGCATCTTCAAGGACAATCCACACAAAATGAACGCGAAATTTGCATCCAAGCCATACATAAGGCTCAAGGCACATTTAAACTTGCGCCACAAAAACCACATTATTTTTTCGTGATATATCTCTTAGCCTGCCACGGAGCACCCACAACCCAAACAGCCTTTACTGCTGTTCCGCAGATAGATCCCATTGCTTATGTGGATAGCCGCAGCAACGGTTGGCAGAACGGTTTTTGTGAGAAATCAGCCAGAAACCGAGAATATTAAACACAGAGCAAAGACCGTCAAAACCATAGACTTAAAGCCGGGAGCGCTACCAGGATCCACCCCCGTTACCATTTAGTTGGCATAATATACCTTATGCGATTTTTATGCGCGCTTTAAAATACGCTCTAAATGATTGGCATAGTCTTTGCCTCACGGCTCTGCACAGTCCCTGCCATCATCCTCCCTCCCGTAGTCAGATGGCTACAGGACTGTGCTGCTACCTATAATTACTGAACGGGCGGCTTCGGATTATCACGACGGAACAGTGCCCATTCTTCCATCACGGTTCCGTCCGGCAGATGGCAAAAATTAACCTGCCCTTTCTGGTCATCGTGCTGGGTGGTCAACGTGCCGCCTTTCTTGGTGCAATAAAGCGTGGCTGGATTAGGCATCCGTAACGGCCGCACCCGCTGTGTTGACCGATCTTCATGGTGTGGTGTCTGGCAACCAGCCAGCATGCCAAGCGTGCTCACCATCAGCGCTGCCTGCATTGTACGTTGAAAAATCTGCTTCATGACCTGATTATCCTGTTCAATTCTTACAGAATGGTACGGCCAAAAGCAGGTCTCTTCCCCCGCTCCTATTCCGACCCGTATCGCGTGTTGTTGCCCTAAAATTCAAGACTTGTCATGCCTGTTCTCAACGCCATGCCGGGACAACACATCGACAACCCAGTCCGCAAAAACCTGAATCCGGCGGGAAAGATGTTTTCTGTGAGGATAAACCAATGCCAGCGGCAAGGTCTCTGCCTGATAATCAGGCAGAACTTCAACCAGACGTCCCGCCTGCAAATCTGCCTTAACATCATACGCCGGCACCTGTATCAGGCCCAAGCCTGCCAGACAGCACGCAATCAAGGCTTCGGCACTGTTCACTGTTACCCGCCCTGCCATTTCGTGTCTGTGCAGTCCGTGAACTTCGTCCACCCATTCCCATGCCTCCATGCGCCCGGTACCGGGAGAAGCATAATGCACTTCTTGATGATGAATCAGATCTTCTGGCACCATCGGGCAACCATACCGCGCCAGATAAGCAGGACTGGCCACATTCACCAAAGGAAGTTCCGCAATTTTACGGGCGATCAGGCTGGAATCCTGCAAAGGCCCAACACGCAGAACACAATCCACACCATCTTCAACCAGATTGATGGGCCGATCCGTTACGCCCAGTTCAATATCGATATCCGGATAGCAATCAAGAAATTCAGGCAATGCAGGTGCCACAACAAGCCTCCCTATCCGTCCCGGCATGTTGACCCGCAATAACCCACGCGGGCTGACGTGATTCTGCCTGAACAGATTTTCCACATCCTCCACCTCCACAATCAGCCTTACACAATGGTCGTAAAAGGCCTGTCCGTCAGGCGTGGCGGAAACCGAACGCGTCGTCCGTGCCAGCAACCGTACCCCTACCCGTTGCTCCAGCATCTGAATGGCAGTGGAGACACTGGAGCGGGGCATTCCCAGAAAATCTGCCGCCTTTGAGAAGCTTCCTGTCTCCACAACGCGCGTAAAAATCCGGAACAGATCAATCCGATCCATACCCTTCTCCAGAACTCAATGATTGTCCTGTTTTTACGACATATGTTGTCGAAAATTACAAATTTATTCGCCTAATGCCGACCAATATTATTGTCCTCAGTCTTGTGGCTGTCACTCATGCACAAAACAGGAGATACACTATGGTTGACCATTCTCTTCGCGGAAAAACAGTTCTCATCACCGGAGGCGCCAAAAATCTTGGTGCCTTGATTGCACATGATCTGGCTGCCCATGGTGTAGGCGCTATTGCTATTCATTATAATAGTGCCGCCACAAAAGCCGATGCTGACAAAACGCTGACAAGGTTAACGCAGGCAGGCGTCAAAGCCGTAGCCTTTCAGGCAGATCTCACAACGGCAGCCGCAACAACAAAGCTGTTTGCGGACACTATTGCCGCCATCGGCAAGCCCGATATCGCTATCAACACCGTTGGCAAAGTTCTCAAAAAACCGATCATGGAGACAACTGAGGCTGAATTTGACGAGATGTTTGCCGTCAACACGAAGGCTGCCTATTTCTTCCTGAAAGAAGCAGGCCTTCACCTGAAGGATAACGGCAAGATCGTCACGCTTGTTACGTCTCTTCTGGGGGCCTACACGCCCTTTTACTCTACCTATGCAGGCTCAAAATCCTCGGTGGAGCACTTTACCCGTGCTGCGTCCAAGGAATTTGGCGCACGTGGCATTTCCGTAAACGCCATTGGGCCCGGCCCCATGGATACGCCGTTTTTCTACGGGCAAGAAGCGCCTGACGCTGTAGCCTATCACAAATCCGCCGCGGCCCTTTCGCCTTTCAGCAAAACCGGCCTGACGGATATTGAAGATGTCGTGCCGTTTGTTCGCACGCTGGTTTCTGATGGATGGTGGATGACGGGACAGACCATTCTGGTTAACGGCGGTTACACGACAAAATAAGTCCACACCGCTTGCAGGAAGAAGGTTTTTGTCTCCCAAAAGCCTTCTTCTTGGAGTTGGCTTTTTCATAGAGATATCAGGAAGACCGATCCAGAAATCAGCCGCTGGTTTTAGAGCGTGTCGTCAGTTAAGTAGGATAATGATTGAAGCGAACTGCACGGCTGCGAGGAAGGTCGATTTCAGCTTGTCGTAGCGTGTTGCGATAGCACGGAACTGCTTGAGTTTATTGAAGAACCGCTCGACAAGGTTCCGTTCGCGGTAGAGAGCGAAGTCGGTTTCCCGTTGGGTTGTTCTATTGCGTTTCGGCGGGATGACCGGAGTAATCCCGCGCTGTGTCAGCCGATCAATCAGTCTGTCCGCGTCATACGCCCTGTCGGCGAGGAAGGCATCCGGATCGATGTTTTCCAGCATCGGTTCCGCCTGGCTGATATCCGCATCCTGCCCCGGTGTGATGCCGAGTTCCACCGGATTGCCCAGAGCGTCGCAGATGGCATGGATCTTTGTCGTCAACCCGCCTCGTGATCGTCCGATGGCCTGATCCGCGCCCCTTTTTTGAGGGCTCCGGCACTATGCTGATGTGCCCGGACAATGGTGCTGTCGATCATCATGTATTCATTGTCGTGATCCGCGGCTAGATGGCGAAAGATCCTCTCAATAACACCGCTTTCACACCAGCGGCGCAGACGCCGATGCACGTTTTTCCAGTCTCCGAAACGGGCAGGAAGATCACGCCATGGAATGCCTGCGCGATAGCGATACAGCACGGCCTCCACGAACAGGCGGTTGTCCGCTGCTGTGCCGCCGACATGACCTTCACGACCGGGGAGAAGGTCTTTTATCCGTTCCCACTGATCGTTGCGTAAACCGTAGCGCCGCATCTGTTGCTCTCCCACAAAATCGGGAAAACAGTCAGCACAGGACGCCACAAAGTACAACCCTCACGTGCCATACTCAGCGCTTAACTGACGACACGCCGTAGTGACCGAAAAACAGCCCTGTTTTGACGCGATATACGAGCCAAGCCCCCTGAAAAGCCCTTGTCGGCTACCTTCAACAGCCCAGCAGGCCAACTTGCTCGGCATTTGAATCCGCTATTTCAAACGCCGTTTGAACCAGCAGCATGTGAGGACGGGCAAAGATTTTTTTCAGACCCCAAAAACCGATCTGAAAGCACGATGTGACCAGCGGGACAACAATCCGGTGTGTTCCGCCACAAGCTTCTCAGCAGTCCGACCATACTGATTTTTCGAGACACCTTCTTAATTGGAAGAAATCCCGTCTCCCTCAGAATGACGCACGCTGGCGTTCAGGCTGCAAAGCAGATATGATGTTATCTTTATATCATAAAAAATCCGGTTTCTCACATGCCCGATGGTTCTTCTCCTGTTTCCCGTCCCTCCTCCACCATGTCTGCGTCCGGCGTAACTGGCGTTGATATTCGTCATGACTGGACAGTAGCTGACATTCAGGCTCTGCTGGATCTGCCATTCCCTGAACTTATGTTCCGGGCCCAGACTATTCACCGGGCCAGTTTTGACCCGACAGATATCCAGATTTCCACCCTTCTTTCCATCAAGACTGGCGGCTGTCCGGAAGATTGCGCTTATTGCCCGCAGAGTGCGCGGCATGAAAAAAGCGTTAAAGCTGATCGCCTGATGGCTGTGGAAACCGTATTGGCAGAAGCCCGCAAGGCGCGTGACGCCGGGGCAAGCCGCTTCTGCATGGGGGCCGCATGGCGTTCCCCCAAAGAGCATGATCTGGAAACCGTCTGCGCCATGGTGGAAGGTGTCAAGGATCTGGGGCTGGAAACGTGCGTCACTCTCGGCATGCTGGATTCCGCGCAAGCCGGAAAACTCAAGGATGCGGGGCTGGATTACTACAACCACAATCTGGACACTTCCCCCGAATTTTACGGTGAAATCATCAGCACCCGCACTTATCAGGATCGCCTGGATACGCTGTCCCATGTGCGTGATGCCGGCATCAATGTCTGTTGCGGTGGTATTGTTGGCATGGGCGAAAACGAGACGGATCGGGCTGGCCTGATTGCCGCGCTTGCTACCCTCCCCACCCATCCTGAAAGCGTGCCCATCAATCTGCTGGTGCGCGTAAAAGGTACTCCGCTGGGCGAAGCCGAAGAAATTGATCCGCTCGACTTTGTACGCATGATTGCCGCAGCGCGCATCACCATGCCCAAAAGCCGCGTGCGTCTTGCTGCGGGCCGTGAAAACATGAGCGATGAAACGCAGACCCTCTGTTTCCTGGCGGGAGCCAACTCCATTTTTTATGGGGAACGGCTACTGACCACTCCCAACCCTCAGGCTCAGCGTGATCGGGTTCTGCTTGATCGCCTGGGTATGCACACTACAGGGATTGGTCTGGACGCAGCTCAGGCCTGAGCTGCCCTGACCTTTTAAAACAATGACTTACTCCGTAAAGGAAATGTTCCTCACCCTTCAGGGAGAAGGAGGACAGGCTGGTCGTGCGGCCGTGTTCTGCCGCTTTACCGGGTGCAATCTGTGGACCGGGCGTGAGGAAGATCGCGCCAAAGCCACGTGCCAGTTCTGCGATACGGACTTCATTGGCACCGATGGTTCCGGCGGTGGGAAATTTGAAAACGCTGATGCCCTGGCAGATGCAATTGCGAGCCTGTGGCCTGACAAACCTGTTTCACGTTCCGTACCGGGGTTGGTAGTCTTTACGGGAGGAGAACCCCTCCTCCAGCTTGATACCCCTTTGATTGATGCCATGCACCAACGAGGCTTTAAGATCGCAGTTGAAAGTAATGGCACTGTCGCAGCACCTGACGGGATAGACTGGCTGTGCATCAGCCCCAAAGCCGGCGCACCGCTTGAACAGCAGCACGGAACTGAGCTCAAACTGGTTTTCCCGCAATCGGGACTTGATCCCGCTACGCTGGAAAATCTCGACTTCTCACATTTCTGGCTTCAACCCATGGACGGGCCAGAGCAAAGCGCCAATATACAGGCTGCCATCCGCTACTGTATGGCGCACCCCAAATGGGGTCTTTCTCTTCAGACCCACAAGCTGACCGGTATTCCCTGATCCATGGCCTTCCCTCTCAACGCTCAAAAAGAATCAGCTCTTGTTCTGTTTTCTGGCGGACAGGATTCCGCAACCTGTCTGGCGTGGGCGCTGGCCCGCTTCAGCCGTGTGGAAACCATGGGGTTTGATTATGGCCAGCGCCATGCGGTGGAACTGGAATGCCGCGAAGCACTGCGTGAAGGTATGCGGGCTCAAAATCCGGTTTGGGCTGAACGTTTGGGCATGGATCACACTCTGGCCCTTGGCGCGCTTGGCGATATCTCAGAAACAGCACTGACTCGCGATGCTGAAATCGCAATGGCTGAAGGGGGCCTGCCCAACACCTTTGTGCCGGGCCGGAACATCATCTTTCTGACCTTTGCCGCGGCCCTCGCAGCCCGGCGCGGCATCCGGCATATTGTCACCGGGGTATGTGAAACCGACTATTCCGGCTATCCGGATTGCCGGGATGACACCATAAAAGCCGTTCAGGTAGCCCTGAATCTGGGGATGGATGCGCGCTACGTGCTGCACACCCCGTTGATGTGGATCAACAAGGCTGAAACATGGAAACTGGCTGAGGAACTGGGTGGCGATGATCTTGTCACCCTGATTAACCGTGAAAGCCATACCTGTTATCTTGGAGAACGCACAGCGCTCCACGCGTGGGGCCATGGCTGCGGAAAATGCCCTGCCTGTGATCTCCGCCGAGCGGGATGGGAAGACTATGAAGCGGAGAAGGCTCATGCCTAATCTGGTTTTTACCCGGCGCTTTTCCATGGGCCATCGGCTTATTCATGGCGCCAGCGAGTCCTGCGCTCTACCTCATGGGCATAATGAATTCGTAACTGTAAAATTATCCCCTACCCACCAGACCCGTCTGGATGGCAAAGGCAATATGCCTGTTTCGTTCCAGAAAGCCAAAAGCACCTGGCATCGTTTTGTAGATGAGAAACTGGATCATGCTTTGCAACTGGCAGAAGATGACCCTCTTCTGGGATGGTTTCAGGCCCATGAACCGGAGCGTGCACGCCGCATTGTGGTAACGCCTGGTGACCCCACCACGGAACTGATGGTCTGCCTGATGATGGCGAAGATCAACGCCTTTCTGCGGGCAGAAGGAGATATGCTCCGCTGCACGGAGCTCTCCTTACAGGAAACCCCGACAAACACGGTCACATTCAGCGGAAATCCCGACGAAATCATTCCGATGATCCGCCCTCCGGCTGAATGCTGGTGGCAGCGGGCTGACATGAGTATTTCGGACGCAACCTGAAACCAGCGCCAACAGAATTTGGCGCGTTGTCTATCTTCGAGGCTGTTTGAACAATAAGCCGCAGAGAGTCAGCAAGAAATTTCCGGGGCTAAAAAGATAGACTTTAAGACCCAACGCTTAGTACTCAGAACAATACTCCCACGTGCGTGACCTCAAAAAAGCCGTTCCAGTCCAGCGGGCTAGGACAGACTTTCTCAAATAGTCTCCCATCTGTCGGAGGCATTCTCAAGACAGGGCCGCCCATGCCGGAACCTGTTCCACCCCATCCTCTTTGCTGAGGATTTTGGAAATTCAAAGCTGGCTCGTCTGCTGGACTGAAAACCAGCCAAGAAGCCCTCTTTTGTGCCCATATGGTCTCATATACGGAGGTGGAGGGGCCGAAAAATCCTATCTGAACGTTTCTATCACTAGAAATATCAATAGGTTGCACTTTCGATATAATCGAAAAAAGAGGGGCTTTCGAACCCTATAGATAGATGCCCCTGAACCTATTCCATTCTTTGCCAGCTAAAAATTAGTCTGGGCCCTGTTAGCAGGCGACCCAGACATTTTGGCTGTTCTCTATTCTTTCAGATTCAGGACTGTGGTGGTTTTATCGCGAAGCTGAGTGCACAGTTCGGGATTATCGGCCAGCTTCTGCCCGAAAGACGGAATGATTTCCTTCAGCTTGGCATCCCATTCCGGCAACTTGTCTGCAAAGCATTTTTTCAGCACCGTCAACATAATGGGTGCCGCAGTGGATGCACCGGGAGAAGCGCCCAGCAATGCCGCAACCGAACCATCCTGACTGGCGATAACTTCGGTGCCGAACTGCAGCACCCCACCCTTTCTGGCGTCTTTCTTGATGATCTGCACACGCTGGCCTGCTGTCACCAGTTCCCAGTCTTCAGACCGGGCTTCAGGCACAAAATCCCTCAGGGCGTTTATACGTTCACTATTGGACTGCAAAACCTGCTGGATCAAATATTTAGTCAGCGGCCAATTATCCTTCGCCACGGCCAGTATGGCACCGATATTGTTGGATTTTATGGACCGGGGCAGATCCAGCAAAGATCCGTTTTTCAGGAAACGGGTGGAGAACCCTGCATAGGGCCCAAACAGGAGTGCCCGCTGACCATTGATCATCCGGGTATCAAGATGCGGGACAGACATGGGCGGAGCCCCGACTGAGGCCTTGCCGTACACCTTTGCATGATGCTGGGCGATGATATCCGGGTTCTTGCAACGCAGAAACTGACCGCTGACCGGGAAGCCACCAACACCACGGGATTCCGGAATACCCGTCTTCTGGAGCAGAGGAAGCGCGCCACCACCGCCGCCAATAAATACGAACTTGGCGCTGACGGTACGTTGTGTGTTCAGGCGTAAATCCTGAACCTGAACACGCCAGCGTCCATCCTTCCCCTGTTTGATATCCTGAACTTCGTGTTTGGTATGCAATGTGCAGGCTGGAGTGCTGGCCAAATATCCGAACAGCAGGCGCGTCAAGGCTCCAAAATTCACATCCGTGCCGTTCAGGCTCCGGGTTACAGCCAGTTTCTGGCCAGCGGGCCTATTTTTCATGGCCAACGGCATCCACTGCGCCATCTGCGCGGGGTCTTCCGAATATTCCATGCCTTCAAACAACGGATGCGCACTCAGGGCTTCATACCGCTTCTTCAGAAAACTGACATTCGCATCGCCCCATACAAAGCTCATATGCGGCACGGGCGTAATGAAGTCACGTGGGGTAGCAATAATCCCCTGCTCTACCAGATACGCCCAGAACTGACGGGAAATCTGAAAGGATTCGTTAACGGCAACAGCCTTGCTGATATCCACGCTGCCGTCAGCCTGCTGCGGGGTGTAATTGAGTTCGCACAACGCGGAATGGCCGGTGCCCGCATTGTTCCAGGCATCCGAGCTTTCTTCCGCCACGTTATCCAGGCGTTCAAAAATACTAATGCTCCAGTCTGGCTGAAGCTGTCTAAGAAAAGCCCCGAGCGTGGCGCTCATTACGCCTCCACCGATCAGGACGACATCAACGGAAGAAGAGGTATCGGTCGTGGTGGAACTCATCATGGTCTCCGAATTGGTCAGCCCTGTCCTGTTTTGTCCGCACAAAAAGAACAGTGCCGGAAAGCATTTCCGAATGCAGCGCTTCCTGCCATGACGCAAGAGCAGAGGCAGACGGAGCCGCACCTATGGGAGAGTCATATGCCACACCTTCGCTGCAAACATCTTCTCATCTCTGCGAGAGCGGAGCAGCATTGCACTGAACCCCCGAGTATTGCGCACGTTCACACCGCGACCCGTCAACGCGTATTGCAAAGGAAGATGATATGGCGATCAAGAAATTCGGCACTGCCCATTGGGAAGGTCCCATCAAGGAAGGCAAAGGCACAGTTTCTACAGAAAGTCAGGCTTTGAACCAGCAGCCTTATGGCTTTAATACACGCTTTGAAGGCAAACCCGGCACCAATCCGGAAGAATTACTGGGCGCGGCCCACGCTGCCTGCTTCTCCATGGCGCTTTCCCTTATTCTGGGTGACGCGGGGCTTACGGCAAAATCCATCGACACAAAGGCCGAGGTCAGCCTGAATAAAGCGGCTGACGGTTTTGAAATTGACGCCATTGCCCTGACGCTCAAGGCTGACGTTCCCGGCGCGTCCAAGGAACAGTTTGAAGAACTGGCTAACAAAGCCAAGACAGGCTGTCCTGTCTCCAAACTGTTCAAGGCAACAATTACGCTGGATGCGACACTGGTCGCCTGATCAGCCGATCTGGCCTCGGTGCCGCAAAAGATGGTCTGCCAATACGCAGGCCATCATCGCTTCTCCCACCGGCACAGCACGAATACCCACACAGGGATCATGCCGCCCTTTGGTGATGACGTCTTTTTCCTGTCCATCACGCGTGATGGAAGGAACAGGAGCCAGCATGGAACTGGTGGGCTTGACTGCAAACCGCGCCACTATCGGCTGCCCGCTGGAAATGCCCCCCAGAACGCCGCCTGCATGATTAGCCCCAAACGCCACTTTCCCGTTTTCCATGAAAAGCGGATCAGCATTTTCCACACCAGTCAGGGCAGCGGCGGCAAAGCCGTCACCAATTTCTACCCCCTTAACGGCGTTAATACTCATCAGTGCCGCCGCAAGGTCTGAATCCAGTTTCCCGTAAACAGGAGCTCCCAGACCTGCTGGCACGTTTTCAGCGACGACTTCAATCACTGCCCCAATGGAAAGACCAGCTTTACGGATACCAGAAAGGTATTCTTCCCATTCTGGAACGACCGCAGCATCGGGGCAGAAAAAGGGGTTACGCTCCACCTCCTCCCAGTCCCACCGGCTCCGGTCAATTTTGTGCGGGCCAAGTTGAACCAGCGCGCCACGCACACGAATATCATCCCCCAGAAGACGCCGGGCGATTGCTCCGGCCGCAACACGGCAGGCAGTTTCACGCGCGGAGGACCGTCCCCCTCCGCGATAGTCGCGAATACCGTATTTCAGATCATAGGTCAGATCTGCATGGCCGGGCCGGTAGGTCTGGGCAATATCACCATAATCCCGTGACCGCTGGTCCGTATTTTCAATCAGCAGGGAAATAGGTGTACCTGTGGTCTGTCCTTCAAACACGCCAGACAGAATACGCACCGCATCCGGCTCACGCCGCTGGGTGGTAAAGGCAGATTGCCCAGGCCGCCGACGGTCCAGAAAAGGCTGGATATCAGCTTCTGTCAGCGCCAGACGCGGCGGGCAGCCATCCACGACACAGCCAATGGCCGGTCCATGGCTTTCCCCCCATGTGGTAACACGAAACATCTGGCCAAAGGTGTTGTAGGACACGGCTTTACTTAGTCCCCAGCGACAGAAATATCAGGTGCGGTCGGATTTTTCATGCCCACCATGTGGTAGCCACTATCCACATGATGAACTTCACCCGTCACGCCGGAAGAAAGGTCTGAAAGCATGTAGAGCCCGGCTCCGCCCACTTCTTCAAGAGCCACATTGCGTTCCAGCGGTGCGTTGTACTGGTTCCATTTGAGGATATAACGGAAATCACCAATGCCACTGGCGGCAAGGGTCTTGATCGGACCAGCAGAAATGGCGTTTACCCGAATGGCATCCTTACCCAGATCTGCCGCCATATAACGCACGGAGGCCTCAAGAGCCGCCTTTGCGACACCCATCACGTTGTAATGCGGCATCACACGCTCGGCCCCCAGATAGCTCAGGGTAAGCAGAGAACCGCCATTTTTCATCAGACGCGCTGCACGTTGTGCAACGGCCGTGAAGGAATAGCAGGAGATATCCAGCGCCGTCAGAAACGCATCCCGCGGGGTGTCCACATACCGGCCACGCAGATATTTTTTATCTGCCCAGCCAATGGCGTGCACCACAAAATCAAGCTCACCCCATTCCTGTTCAAGCTTTGTGAACACGGCATCAATAGCTGCATCATCAGTCACATCGCATGGTAGCACCAAGGATGCGCCAATGCTTTCGGCCAGAGGTGTCACGCGCTTGCCCAGAGCTTCACCCTGATAGGTAAAGGCCATTTCCCCGCCCTGAGCCGCCACTGCGCTGGCAATTCCCCATGCGATGGAACGATCATTGGCCACCCCCATGACCAACCCTTTTTTACCCTGCATCAGCGTACCCTTTGCGGGCAATGTGGTGTCATGAGACGACATGCTGCAAACCTCGACCTATCTGTTTACGAATGTGCAAGAACTTTAAGTCGGGTGGTCGCATACCCGCACGGACTAAACAAGACCTTGCGTTCGTCCTTTGGCTGAAAACCTGCCCGTCTGCCACATACCTGCTGATTACACCGGGAAAATGAAAACTGTCAGGCACTCTACTCAACCGCATTTCCCTGGTTTCTCAAGAAAAGCAGACCACTGGCAGTAATCGCCTCTCCTCACCCTCCGCCATTAGCAGTATGAAAACAGAAACGGGCTCGCACCCTTTGACCATCCGATGCGAGACAAAGAGGACAGCATGACTGAACAGACACTTATTGATCTGAACGCAGACCCATTTGAGCTCTTTTCCGCATGGATGAAAGAAGCCGAAAAAACCGAGCCTTCTGACCCCAACGCCATGGTGCTGGCCACCAGCACGCCCAATGGCCATCCCTCCGCACGTATCGTTCTCCTGAAGGGCATGGATCGGCGTGGTTTTGTTTTTTACACCAACCAGCACAGCCGCAAGGGCGAAGAACTGGCAGCAGACCCTAATGTTGCCTTGCTGTTCCACTGGAAGAGTCTGCGGCGACAGATCCGGATTGAAGGAACGGTCACCCCGGTAACACCCGAAGAAGCCGATGCTTATTTTGCGAGTCGGAGCAGGATATCACGGCTGGGGGCCATTGCCTCTGACCAGTCCCGCCCCTTGGCTGACCGTTCCATTTTTGAAGCACGCCTGAAAGCGGCTGAAGAACAGTATGGAGAGGGTGATATTCCGCGTCCGGCCAACTGGTCCGGGTACCGAGTGGCTCCTGCTGCGTTTGAGTTTTGGCAAGAGCGTCCTTACCGGCTGCATGATCGGGCCAGATGGACACCCGATGGAAATGAATGGAATGTAACCCGGCTGTATCCTTAACAGCCATTTTATGACAGCGTTGAATGAGAGATGGGGACATAAAAAGAATGAAAGACGTTAGAAAAATACTGCTTCCCTTGCCCAGCATCTCAAATGGTGAAGCGGCTCTGATACGCGGTTATAATTTTGCTCGCCGGTTTGGGGCGCACCTTGCCGTGCTGCATGTCCGTCCAGACGGACGAGACATTGCGCCTATGGCAGGCGAAGGACTTTCAGGCGCCATGGTGGAAGACCTGATGCGCTCCGCAGAGCATGAAAGCGCTCGCCACGCGCACGAAGTGCACCAGCTTTTTGAGCAGTTTGCCGCCACCCATCCGGATATTCAGGTTGTGCCCCCACGCTCTCCCTTCCCATGGGATGAGCCAAGCATGAGCTTCAATATTCTCTCCGGCGCGGAAAGCGAGATCGTACCTGCCCACGCACGGCTTTCTGACTTTACGCTGGTCCCTCACCCGGATTCAGGAGAAGAAGTCTCGTCCTCCGAAACCCTGCATGCCGTCCTGTTTGACAGCGGGCGCCCCGTTGTCATCGCGCCGCGCACTCCACCGCAGGGCCTTATCAAACGGGTCTGTATCGGCTGGAATGGCACTGCGGAATCCTCCTCGGCACTGCGCGGAGCGTTGGCTTGGGCACTGACGGCAGACGCTGTACGTGTACTGCATTGTGAGGATTATCAGCGCCGCGGTCCCAAAGCACGGGATGTGCTGGATTACCTGTCTTTCCATGGCATCAAGGCAGATGCGGTTGCCTTCAACCCGGTAGATCGGGATGTCGGCAAAGGACTCCTAGCCGCCTGTAAGGATTTCGATGCGGACATGCTGGCCATGGGCGCGTATTCCCATTCCCGTCTGCGCCAGCTAATTCTGGGCGGCGTAACCCGTCATGTTCTGGAACATGCGGACCTCACCGTTCTGATGAGCCGCTAACCCGGCAAGCATAATACTGCGTCTCGTTCCCTCCCTTTTACGGGATGGGCGAGAGGCAGAAAAAAGAGAGAAAAGCGGCCATAGTTCAGGAGCAGGAAACAGACGCTCGCACTGAAATGGGCGCAGGCTCGTCCACGCTCAGGGTCATACCATCCCATGCTGGCTCCATGGTGTCTGGCAGATTATTTTTCATCCAACGCCAGTCCATATCCGTTCCCATATGGGTCAGAATGGTTCGCCGCGGTTGAAGGATATCCTGCCATTCCACAACCCGTTCCAGCCATGCATGAGCGCTGTGGGGTTTTTGCTGGAAGCAATCGACAATCCACGTCTCAACCCCGGCCAAGGCAGCCAGGGATTCCGGACCTAGCTCAACCACATCCGTGCTGTAGGCAAAATTTCCACACCGCAATCCGCTGGAATGGATACGGCCATGAACCTGCTGAAATACGGTAAAAGGATAGCCTGCCATTTCAAACTGTCCCTGCTCAGGCACAGGGCAGGCCTCAACAACCGCACGAAAAAATTCAGGTGATGTCCATGGTTTGAAGACGTAATCAAACCGCGTCTGGATTTCATCAAGCACCGAAGCCGCGCCATAAGCCTTGATTGGCTGCCGGATAATACGATTGATCCCACGTACTTCGTCCAGCCCCGCGATATGGTCTGCGTGAGCGTGGGTATAAAAAATGGAACGAAAAGCCTTGATGCCGTTTGTCAGAAGCTGAGCCCGGATATCCGGGCTGGTGTCCACCAGAATATTTTCGCCGTTTCCCATTTCCAGGAAAATAGAGGCACGGGAGCGACGGTTTTTCGGCTCTGCTGGGTCACAGCGCCCCCAGATGCCGTGCCCATCTTCTCCTCCCAGCATCGGCACACCAGCCGAGCCGCCACACCCCAGAATGGTGACCTTCATTTCTCCCGGCCTCTCCCCACTCATGCCGCCTTACGGAACAGCCGATAAAAATTTTCAGTGGTCATGCGCGTGAAGTCGGCCATCTCCTGACCCCGAACCTCTGCAATACAGGCTGCGGTATAGGCCACATACGCGGGCTCATTCCTTTTACCCCGCCGCGGCACAGGAGCCAGATAAGGAGAATCTGTTTCCACCAGAATCCTGTCAGCCGGCAGGGTACGGGCTACCTCACGGAACTCACCGCACTTCGGAAACGTCGAAATACCGGAGAAACTGACATATCCTCCCAGATCGACAACACACTGGGCCAGTGCGGCGCTGGAAGCAAAACAGTGCAGCAGAATAGGGAATGCCCCAACCTCTGTTTCTTCCCGGAGGATCTGCGCAATATCCTCATCCGCCTGTCGCGCGTGGATGATGATCGGCACGTTCAACTCGCGGGCCGCCCCAATATGCTGCCGAAAGCTCTCCTGCTGAAGGGGGCGTACGCTTTCTTCCCCATGGAAATAATCCAGACCACTCTCGCCGATCCCGATTACTTCCGGAGCATCTGCACATGCCGCAATCGCCTGCACGGAGGGCACGGGCTCTTCCTCAACATGGTCTGGATGCGTGCCCACAGTGCACCATACGCGCACGTCAGGCGTGCTGAACTGTGTCAGTGCTTTTTGCTGGTCAGCACGTGCCAGACGCGTACCGATGGTAACCATGCCACTCACGTTTGCTTCTTTGGCTGCTGTCAGAAGCACGGGAATTTCTTCCGCCGTAAAGTGATCCAGATGGCAATGAGAATCGATCAGTCCTGCCATGGTAGAACTCATGAAGGCTCTTCCGTGGGTTCTACATAACGCGGGAAGATACCCTGTGGCGCTGGCAGCTTGCGCCCAGCCGGAATCAGGGTTTCCAGTGCAGCGAATGTCCGCTCACCGTCTTCAACCCCAAGCTGGGTCAACATGCGATCCATGCTCTGCGGCATGAACGGCTGAAGCACTGTGGCAATACCGCGCAATGCATCCAGTAGCACCCGCAGAACGTCTTTCATCCGTTCGACATCGGTCTTACGCAGCGCCCACGGAGCCTGATGATCAATGTAGGCATTGCCTGCCCGGATTACTTTCCAGACATCTTCCAGCGCATCCGTCAATGCACAGCGTTCCAGTTGGGCGGCCATCAACTCCGGCAGAACACTCACCTGCCCCAGGAGATGGGTATCAGATTCCGTCAGCACCCGACGCTCTGGAATGATACCATCGCAGTTTCGGGCAACAAGAGAGAGCGTGCGCTGGCAGAGATTGCCAAGATCGTTCGCAAGTTCCACGTTGTTGCGCGTGATCAGAGACTTGCGAGAAAGATCACTGTCTCCGCCAAACGGCACTTCCCTCAGCAGAAAGAACCTGACGGCATCCACACCAAATTCTTTTGCCAGATCACGCGGATCGACCACATTGCCCAGAGATTTGCTCATCTTCTGGCCTTCAATGGTCCACCAGCCGTTCGCAAAAATCTTCTTTGGCACCTCAATATCGGCAGCCATCAGAAAGGCTGGCCAGTAAATGGCATGGAAACGGGCAATATCCTTGCCCACCAGATGCAGGTTTGCAGGCCAGAACGCAGCACGGGGCGCGTCAGGATTAGGGTAGTCCAGCGCACTCAGGTAATTGGCAAGAGCATCAAACCAGACATACATCACATGGGCTTCATCCCCCGGCACGGGAATGCCCCATTTAAAACTGGTGCGGCTGATGGACAGATCGCGCAGCCCCTGCTTCACGAAGCTGACAATCTCGCGCTTGGTGCTGTTGGGGCCTAGAAATTCAGGATGACTTTCATACAGTTCCAGCAATTTGTCCTGAAATGCTGACAGCTTGAAAAAATAGGAGGGCTCCTTCACCCAATCGACAGGTGCACCGGTAGGAGCAACTTTCTTGCCCTCCGGCCCGTCAATCAGTTCATCTTCACCGTAGAAACACTCATCCCGAAGAGCGTACCATCCTTCATAAGCCCCCAGATAGATGGCACCACTTTCTGCCACTTTCTGCCAAAGAGCCTGCGCACCGGTAATATGACGCGGTTCCGTCGTGCGAATGAAGTCATCATAGGAGATGGCCATGGCATCCGCCATGTTCCGGAAATCCGCAGAAACACGGTCCACAAAAACTTTGGGGTCAATACCTGCTGCCTGTGCAGCCTGTTCCACCTTCTGGCCGTGCTCGTCCGTTCCGGTCAGAAAAAAGACCTCGTCCCCCGCCAGCCGGTGAAAACGCGCCATGACGTCCGCCGCAACGGAGGTATAGGCGTGCCCGATATGGGGGGCGCCATTCACGTAATAGATTGGGGTCGTGACATAAAAACGGCCGGTCATGCTTTACTCGCAATGGTCATGGCTTGGAGAAGAGATTCCTGTTTATCCAGATTGAAGCGTTCCGTCTCGCCCTGAAGACGCATAATGGCCTCCCAAGCCTGAGCAAGAGCATTGGACTGATTAAGCCCCTGCCGTGCGGACTGACGCGCCCTATTCTGAAGAAAATCAGATAACAGACTGAAAAATAAATTAAAACCGTCGTCTTTGCGCAAAACAGCTTCAGCAATCTGATAGGATCGACTGACAGAAACACCCGCCACAGCTTCCTGCGCCAGATCAGCCATCTTACCGCCTTGATCCGCCAGAAGGGCAAGCGCTCTTCCGGGTGCTCCCTGCGCGCTTTCAAGCATACGCGTCATGTCATCTGGAGAAACGTCCGGCACCTGCCGAACAATCACACTTTGCAGGCTATGCGTATCAAGGGGAGCCAGATCAAGCTTACGGCACCGGCTGCGAATGGTGGGTAACAACCGGCCCGGAGCAGAACTGGTCAATAAAAGCACAGCCTGCGGAGGCGGTTCCTCCAAAATCTTCAAAAGGGCATTGGCGGCACTTCTGTTGAGCCACTCCGCACCATCCACAATCACAACGCGCCAACCTCCCTCCGCCGCTGTGCGGCGCAGGAACGCGTTAATAGGCCGGACCTCATCCGCAACAATTTCGCCACGAAACCGCTGCCGTTTCTCATCAAAACTTCGGCTAACGACCAGAAGGTCCGCATGTGTTGCTGCGGAGATGCGCCGCCCTGCCGGACTATCCGCATCTTCTCCGCCCAATATAAGGCGCGCCACGCGAAATGCGAACGTCGCTTTGCCTATGCCCGGTGGCCCGGCAATAAGCCACGCATGAGGCATTCGTCCGGAAGCAAGAGCCATGCGAAAGGCCTGCAACGCGGCCTCATGCCCTTGCAGATATAGTGATGCAAGGCGCGGGTCCTCCTGCATGATAGTCCTTTACTGAAGACGTGCGCGAATATCTTTGACAATCATGGCATTGACCGCCTCTGGTGAGAGGCCATCCGTGCTGATACGGCGGACGCGGCCGGTATCCTGCCGGGCGATCTCCTGAAAACCCGCCAGAACCCGGGCGTGAAACCCTTCATCTGACAGTTCATAACGATCAACTGGAGCCCCCCGCGCTGCCAGCCGCAGACGAGCGACATCCCGCGGAGCTTCCAGCAGAAACGTCATATCCGGATCACGACCCAACTGCTCCTGCAGACGAGAAATCAGGCGCAAGACATCCAGGTTTCCCTCTGCGCGGCCATAACCCTGATAAGCCAGCGTGGAATCCGTAAAACGATCACACACCACCACTTTCCCGGCTTCCAGCGCAGGCGTGATCACCTGATCAACATGATCATAGCGTGCCGCAAAATGCGTTAGAATCTCCGCCCGGAGAGAGAGCGGATGTTTACCAAACAGAAGAACCTGCCGTAATTCTTCGGCTCCTGGAGAACCACCAGGTTCCCGCGTGGTCACAACATCCACACCAGCGGAGAGAAGTGCTGCCTGCAGCAGTTTAAGCTGCGTGGACTTCCCTACGCCTTCTCCACCCTCCAGCGTAATAAACAGACCTTTACTCATGTCTTAAAGATGCAGTCTGCGGGCCGCACGCCCCAGAACACCCAGCGCAGGCACATCCTGCCCGACCACAACGGGTACCAGCGCCTGTCGACCACCCGGCAACAACACCGTCAATTGCCCAGCAGGCTGCCCCTGCTTGAGGGGAGCAGCCAACGGTCCCTGATAATCCAGAGACACATGCGTTGAGTTGCGCCAACCATGGGGCAACAGCATGGTGAAGTCCTGCGCCACAACCAAGGGGACTGTCTGAACCTGCCCCATCCATACGGGAGCCTGTTCTACCACATCCCCTTTGCTGAGAATTTTTGCGGATTCAAAGTTGGCAAACGCCCATCCCATCAACCGCTCGCTCTCACGGGCACGAACATTGGACGTTGGCATGCCATTCAGAGCCAGAATGACGCGACGCCCTTCCCGTTCAGACGATGCACATAAACCAAAACCACCTGCATCCGTGTGGCCAGTCTTCAGGCCATCCGCCAGTCCCTTGACCACCAGAGCATTCCGGTTTTCCTGCCGGATCTTGTTGAAGAAAAACTCTTTTTCCGAGAAATAATGATAATATTCTGGAAAATCATGGATGAGACGCAAGGCAAGATACGCAACATCGCGTGCGGACATATAGTGGCCGTCAGCAGGCCAGCCCGTTGCGTTCAAGAAATGTGAGTTAGTGAGCCCCAACTTCCCTGCCATCTCATTCATCAGGGCGACGAATTGCTCTTCCGACCCAGAGATACCTTCAGCCAACACCACGCAGGCATCATTACCAGACTGGATCACCATACCCTGGATAAGATCTTCAACAGAAACGCTCTGCCCCAATGGCACGAACATCCGTGATCCCTGCATGCGCCACGCTTTTTCGCTCACCGGCAGGGTCTGGTCCAGCTTCAGGCGGCCAGATTTCAGCATGGTGAAGGTAACATACGCCGTCATCATCTTGGTGAGAGATGAAGGCGGCATCCGTTCATCCGCTGCCTTTTCAAGCAACGTTGCGCCGCTGTTGTAATCCAGAATGCAGGCCCAGCGCGCTACGGTATCCACCGGCCCTACCGGCGTAACGGCGGGCGTTTCCGGTACGGGAGCAGGCTGCGTGGCCGCTGCTGCGGCAGGTGCATGCACATGGGCCGCGCCACCCCTTACCTTACGGGCAAACGCATTGAATGAATAACCAGTGGAGGCAAGGGCCGCACCCCCTGCGAGAAGAAACCGGCGAGTATGCACGTTCTTTCCTATTCGACGACAATATGAGATCCGGTTAAACCATCAGCAAGGGCATGCCTCAGGGCCATATCCGCCTCGCTTATAGTCGCAAACGGTCCGTGACGGACAGCCCACATTTTTCCCTGCTGGGTAAATGAAGGGACAACAGACGCTCCCTGATGGGCCGCCTCTCGGGCGGCAGCGTAACGGGACGTAAAAGGAGATCAGACAGAACAATGGGACCATCTGCCACTGTAGCTTCCTGCGGCGCAGACTGCTGAACAGCCGGAACAGCGCGCCCGACTCTGGCCCCTGCCTTCGCTTCTTTCAGCTGGGTCTGGGTTACTGTTTCCAGTGGGGCCGCATTGATCTGCAACATGGGGCCACCGGGCAGGATTTCAGCAAGATGACGGCTGGCTGCTTCATCTTCCACAATTCTTACACGCGCTGGCGCGGTTCCCATTCCCAGCAGATCCGCTGCCTTACGTGACAAGCCAAGCAGGCGACCAATTTCCTTCGGGCCCCGATCATTCAGCCGGACCGTTACTTCCCGCCCATTATCCAGATTCATCACCGTAACCACCGCAGGCAACTGCAAGGTGGGATGGCTTCCTGTCATGGTCGCGTCATCACGCACTTCACCATCCGTAGTTAGCGCTGATGCGGTCTTTTCCTGTTTCTGACGAACAGCCAAGCCTGTCGCCTGATAGGAAAAATCCTCTCTGGGATAGAACCAGGCATTTTCCACCTGCCAGCCCGACCCCACCACATAATGTACGGAAGGCTGAACCTTGGGCGCCGGCCTGGAACAGGCCACAACCCCTACACAGCACAGCAGAACGGCTTTTTTCACACTATGGCACTACCTAGAAGACCGACTCCCAGAGCATAGAAGTCTGAAGGATTGTACCGGCGGATCACGTTGAAATTGTGGTAAACCATATAGGCTTCCCCACCTACACCATCCGGGCGGATAACCGCCCCTTCCAGACCCGGCCGAGAAAAGCCTCCGCCTAACAGAGGCCTTACGCCCAAGCCCGCCCAGTAGGAAACGGGATGCACGGCAGCACGACCAATCTGGGACTGGTCCAGCGTATCAGGCACTTGCACCTGTTCGCCCCATGGCTCTCCTGCCTGCCAATGACATTTGGCAAGATAGTTTGCGATAGAGGCAAAAACGTCTGCTTCATTATTCCAGATATCGCGCCGCCCCCCTGCCGGGAAACTGGCTGCGTAGCGTTCATAGGCGCTGGGCATGAACTGCGGTTGTCCCATTGCACCCGCATAGCTTCCCAACATGCCGGAGGGCGTGATGTCACCGTTGTTCAGAATGTGAAGTGCCTTGAAGAGTTCGGCACGGAAAAAGCTGGATCGTCTGCCATCAAAAGCCAGAGTCGCAAGGGAATCGACCACATGGTAGGTTCCCATTCTGGTGCCGTAAGCAGATTCCAGCCCCCAGATTCCCGCAATGGCACCACGGTCCACGCCATAGGCCTGACTGATCTGGTTAAGCAGGGCCGTGCGTTGCGCAACAGCATTCTGGCCATCTGAAATTTTCTTGTCCGTGATCACCCGGTCTTTATACTGAGCCCACGTAAGGGTGAATTCCGGCTGATGGCGGTCAGCTTTCAAAACCTTGGCATTTGGTTGCGTTGTCAAAGCCAGGGCTTCATCCAGCATTGAAGCGGAAAGCCCTTGCTGGATAGCTTCCCGTCGAACACCTGCCAGAAAGGCAGCATAGCTCCCCGTTGCAGCCGGGCTGCTCACCTTTTTGACATGCTTTGCCGAAGCAGCGCTGCGGGCGAATGCAGGTACGAGCAGCGAGGACATAGTCCCACAAACAAGGGTTCTTCTTCTCAGCATCATTCACCAGTCGCGCTATGATCTATCGTTAACTGGAGCGGATATAAGCGTATTTATCCGCCTGCGCGCCATCTCTTTTTTCTGGCAGCCATATGGCTTTTCCCTTCTACCAGCCTTGCCCTCCTGCCCTTTGCCTGTCACAGCAGGGATCACCCTTACATGGAATATTTTGACTGAATGCCAGACTCTCTGGAGCATTTTCTCGCAGCAACAACAGCCTACCCGGCCGTGCAGGTGCTTATTGTCATTCTGGCCACCTTCATTCTGGAAGATGCGGCAACTGTGCTCACTGCCATTCAGGTCAAACTGAATGCTCTGGGGCCTTTTGAAGCGCTCATCGCCCTGTATGTCGGCATTGTTCTTGGTGATGTGGGGCTTTACGGAATGGGCTATCTGGCTGCCCGCTGGCCCCCGGCCCGGCGCTGGGTCAACACCCCCGAACGCGATATGCAGCGCCAATGGCTGACGCAAAAACTGTTCAAGGTGGTTTTCATAAGCCGATTCATTCCGGGCACGCGCCTGCCCCTTTATACTGCCTGCGGGTTTTTCAATGCAGGATTGCGCACCTTTACCTTGGCCACTCTGGCTGCCACCCTGATCTGGACATCTGCGCTATTTGCGCTATCGCTCCACATTGGTGGCTATCTTCTGGCCCACCTTGGGGCTTGGCGCTGGGCGGGCATTCTCGGCTTTGTGCTGGTCATCATCATTATGGGTCGTATTGTCGCCCGCATGCAGAAACAGGGAAAATGACCAAGCAGCCCCTCTCAGCCCACGCTCAATCCGCTCCGCAATCCCAAAATGGATCGCCTCTTTCCAGCTTTGAATTCTGGCCTGGGTGGATTTTTTACACGCCTATTGTGATCTACTGGATTCTGTTGGGCCTTCGGTATCGGGACTTCAGCACTCCCACAGCAGCCAACCCCCGGATTGAAACGGGCGGCCTGTGCGGTGAAAGTAAAAGCGGCATTCTGGACATGGCGGGCACAACAGCCGCCCGCTGGATCGCCCCTTACACAACCCTGTTCACAAGCACTGACGATACACGCCGTGCGGAAGAAGCGATGGCGCATAAAGGCCTCAGCCTACCCGTCGTGGTAAAGCCGGATATTGGCTGCAATGGTACGGGCGTAAAGCTGGCCCGCACGTCAGCCGAACTGGATGCTGCCTTGGCCGCATTCCCGCGAGGGATAAAACTGGTCATTCAGCGTCTTATTCCCTACCGGCATGAAGCAGGCCTGTTCTATATCCGCCATCCTGACAGCCCGCATGGCACACTCTCCTCCCTGACTTACAAGGATATTCCTGCGCTACAAGGCAACGGACGAGATACGGTTCTGGAACTCCTGAAGCAGGATCCACGCACACGCCTCCTGCTTCATATCTACACCCCACGCCTGCAAAATCGTCTGCATGAGGTTCTGCCTGAAGGGGAAACCATAGATCTCGTCTTTACGGGCAACCATTGTAAAGGCGCCATTTTCCGCAACGGCGCAGCAGATATCACACCGGCCCTTACGGCAAGGCTGGACGAAATCATGCAGGATATCCCTGATTTCCACTTTGGCCGTGTGGATGTGAAATTCGACAGTGTTGACGCTCTGCGTGCTGGCGAGAAATTCGAGATTATTGAAATCAACGGCGTAGGTTCTGAGGCCACCCATATCTGGGACTCCCGCACCAGCTTGCGTGAAGCCTATGCCGCCCAGTTTCATCATTACGGGGAAACATTCCGCATCGGTGCCAAAAAGAAAAAAGCTGGCTGGAAATCCAGCGGCCTCTGGCATGGCGTGCGGCTGTGGCGCAGGCAAAAGCGGCTGCTGGCATCCTATCCCATGAATGATTGAGAAAGCCGACTTATCCCAATCAAGGATATGATAAAAACGTTCACACAGGATCACTGGTACGCGATCCCTCCGCAGCACTGCTCATAACTCGGATGGGCCGTGCTGCGGCGCCCTATTTTTTAGGGTGCTGGCTCGATAAGGGCAGCATCCTTGCCTAGTCGAGAATGGCTCCGACCGTAAAAGCGGTAGCTTGCCCAACCACACAGAATATAAGCTGCCAGCAAAACGGCCGGTACCGGATCTCCTGAAAACACGGCCATAATGATATCTATAAACAGGGGAGCCGCCATAATCAGGCAGAATAGAATGCCTAAAAGGGGCACATAGCCAAGCCAGATCCCTTTTATTTTAAAACCGCCGCCGGGCACGCTGAAAGAGCGCGGAAAATCCGGCGCAGTGTTGCGTATCCAGATAACGGTAAAGCACACAATGCCGAATGCCGTAGCCGTGCCAAGGCTTACAAGATCGCCAATAATATCGATCGGTAATGTCGCCGTGGCCACAGCCACCAGAAGACCAAGCACGATGGTACCGATCCAAGGTGTTTTATAACGTGAATGCAATGTGCTGAAGACAGGCATCAGCAGGCCATCTTCCGCCATGGCAAAAAAGATACGGCTTTGTGCATAAAGTAGCCCGAACAGAACCGAGCACAGGCCGACCACCGCCCCTATTTTCACAAAAACGGCCAGCCAGGGCTGATGCATGGCATTCACCGCTATTGCCAACGGATCAGCCACATCCAGCGTTTTCCATGGCACCACCCCAATCAGGACGGCCGCCACAACAATATAAACCGCCGTGCAGATCAACAGGGATAAGATAATCCCGACCGGGATGTCCCTGCGCGGATTACGGGCCTCCGATGAGGCCGTAGAAACAGCTTCAAAGCCAACATACGCAAAGAAAATAATGGAAGCCGCCCGAAAAATCCCCGGCAACCCGTAGCGGAAACCGCCCTCATGCGGCGGGATAAAGGGCGTCCAGTAAGAGGGATGGATCTGCCATACGCCAAGACCCACAAAAACGGCCAGAACGCCCACTTTCAGGAAAACAATGGCCGTGTTGATCCGCAGAGATTCCTTTACGCCCAGAATCAGCAAGCCAGTCACAACCAGAATGGAAGCAGCGCCGACCGCA
Organism: Acetobacter senegalensis; assembly: GCF_001499615.1. Lineage (NCBI taxonomy): Bacteria > Pseudomonadati > Pseudomonadota > Alphaproteobacteria > Acetobacterales > Acetobacteraceae > Acetobacter > Acetobacter senegalensis. The sequence continues at coordinate 3,781,018 of NZ_LN606600.1, forward strand.
TCCAGTCGGCCTGCCACGGAAACATGACGTTGCGTTCCATCCAGCGCGACCTGCATGGTTGTGGTGCTTAACGCCGAGGGAACATGAATCCCGAAATCCTGTAGGAAACTTACCGCGTAGCCGGAAAATCCGGCAGCCACGCCCGCGCAGGAAATGCCGTATTCCAGCAGAAGCAACCATCCCACACCCCATGCCCACGCTTCCCCCATGGAAACATAGGCATAGGTGTAAGCAGAACCGGAAACCGGCATGGCTGAAGCCAATTCGCCATATGCCAGCGCCGTAAACAGGCAGGCCAATCCGGCGACGACAAAAGAAAGCAGAATGGAAGGCCCGGCATAATTGGCGGCGGCGGTGCCCGTCATCACATAAATGCCAGCACCAATAGTGGAGCCCACACCCAACATGGTGAGTTGAAGCGGGCCTAATGTGCGGGTTAACCGCTGAGCGCCATTTTCCTGCTCGATTCTCTCAAGTGATTTACGGCGAGACCGCCCTTTTTCCGGGCAGGATGAAAACCCCATGAGAGCCTGTATAACCTCCACCACACGCCAGCAGCTTTTGTTACGCAACCGGCTCTAATATGCAAATAGAATCAGGCTTGCGTCCTCGGCAAGCCACTCTTTGCTTCAAGCACTGAAATGGAAAATCAGCGTCGCGATAAGCCCTGCCCCAATGCAGTAATAGGCAAAGGGAGAGAGCGCCCATCTATCATGGTCACGAAAATAACGCATCAGGAAAGCTGTGCTGGCCAAAGCCGTCACGCCCGAAATTACGGCAGCGATCAAAGCCACATGCATCTGCCCAGGCTGCAACGGCATATGCCGCATCTTGAAGGCTTCCCTTACCGTAGCGGCAATAATGACTGGCTCAGCCATCAGAAAGGAAAAACGCGCGGCTGTGTCATGCCGCAGACCACGGATCAAACCACCGCAGATGGTCGCGCCAGACCGGGAAAAGCCAGGCAGAAAGGCAATGCATTGGCACACGCCGATCACTAGGGCATCCCGCATTGTCATGTCCGCTACCGTGCGCACACCATAGCGACCGCCCATACCCCGCAATTTTTCCGCTAATAGCAACATAACGCCATTCAGAAACAGGAAAATAGCAGCGGAAGACGCTGAACCGAACAGGCTGCGCAACATATGTTCAAACAGCCCGCCGATGATAACGGCAGGAATAGTGGCCACAACCAGCAGGAACAGAATGTGCATGCTTTCCATCTGGATCCTGCTTCCCAGCAGGCCAGCAGAGCCTTTGAACAGCGCTGCCCAGTCTTTCCAGAAGAAAATCAGTAACGCAACGGACGTCCCGAGATGCAGCATCACCAGAAAAGGCAGAAACGCTTCATCATGCAGATCATAAGACCAGTGCAACAGCGCGGGCAAAATGACCGCATGCCCCAGACTGCTGACCGGAAACAGTTCCGTCGCCCCTTGCAGGATAGCTATGATAATAGCCTGAATGAAAGACATTGATAACAAAACCCAGTTCTGGCCACACAAGCTTGTCCTTGCACCAAGTCCCTGCCTGCTGCAAGCATTCATAACCAATGGGCAAGAGCCCTGCCTTAATAACGGAGAAAGCAGATCAATGATTGGGAGAGGCCGCGCAGGCGCCACACTCTTCAGCAGCGCCGTATTGGCTGGCACGCTGGCCTTCGCGCTGTATGCCCGCGCCACCCAAACCGCCCCCGGACAGGACCGGTATGACCTTTCTGCGCGCTTTGTCTCTGTCAACGGTTTGGCACGCGGCGCGGATGTTGCCTTGGCTGGCGTGCCTGTGGGCCGTGTTTCCTCTGTTACACTTGATCCTGTTTCTCAAATGGCCATTGTGAAATTCCGGGTGAACACGGAACTCAAGATCCCTGATGACAGCACACTGACAATTGGCAGCAGCACCCTCTCTTCTGATAACGCTCTGATAATTGAACCAGGCCATTCTCACACTCTGGCAGCCCCAGGCACGGTAATGACCCACACGCTTGAGCCGTCCAGCCTTGAGCAGCAGGTGAGCAACTACATTTTTGGCGGAGGCAATCTGGATCAATGAAGGCCGTTGCCTGCGCCCACACTGGCGGCTGAGATTTTTTGTAACAAAAACAGCAAGAACGCCTTGACGACCCCACCCCACCAAGGGTAGATCACCTCCACCGAACGATGGCGGCGTAGCTCAGCGGTAGAGCAGGGGAATCATAATCCCTTGGTCGGCGGTTCAAATCCGTCCGCCGCTACCATCTTTCCTTGAAAATCAAGACTTTAGAAATCAGCAGCTTTTCTATGCCCTTGATGTTCGGTTTTTTTCCATAAAAATTGCAGTCATCTGAATTTATGGTGGCACTTATTCTGCCACGGATAAGCAAAATTCTTTTTGCCTGATGCTATCCACCCACACAAAAAAGCGCCGCATAGCGTGTCCTTCAGAGAAGGCACAACGCCATACGACGCTCATTCTAAAAGACCGTCAGATCAGCCTTCAGACAATTCAGGCTGGGGCTGAATATCGGGCTGCGGTTCTTCGCCCCGCACCGGAGCCTCGCCGTCTTCTCCGCGAGACGCTTCATTACCTTCATCAGATGCACTGACATTGCGCTGGCGGGATGCCTGGCGCTCTGCCCGCTCCTGCTGGCTTTGCTGGGCGGCCTGCGTCATGGCGTTCATGATACGGAAGTAATGCTCGGCATGCTGGAAATACGCTTCAGCGGCAACACGGTCTCCCGCGCCCGTCGCATCCCGACCATGCTGAAGATATTTTTCAAAAAGCTGCTGTGCCGTCCCACGTACACGAACATCAGGGCCATGACTATCGAACACGTGGTTCCGGTTCATCGGAATCTGACCATTCAGATGCCGGGAAGAACCACCACTCCCGCTACCACTAGAGCGATGATTTCTGGTTCGCATCCGTTTTACATTCATGAGCTATCGCAGCACTTTCACGTTCATGGCATTCTGCATGAAGAAACAGTCGAACTTTTCAAGACGTGCTTCCTGACTGAAGGCCGAATTGTGTGTCGGAACGGGCTTCTTTTCAGCAGGGAAAAACCATTGCTGAGATAAAGGCCCTCATTGCTTTATTCATATGGCGGAAAAATAAATGATAATCGCCACATCGCTGAATAAGCAGTTATGATCTTAGCAATCCACCAAGCTAAAGCCAACCTATTTTTTATGTGATTGCATCAGTCCTGACCCGCAAAACTGCGGCCCTTGGCACCCCACCCAGATCCGGCCTGATTTCAACAATCTCCAGCCCATGTTCCGCAGCAACATGCCGTAGATCCCGCGACTGATGAATTCCGATCTCGAAGATCGCCACCCCTTGTGGGGAGAGGAGATCAGGTAGCCGCCCACAAAGGAAACGATACGCCTCCATGCCATCCTCCCCTCCATCCAACGCAGTGAGCGGTTCATGCAGTCGGACTTCAGGCATCAGCTCAGCAAGATCAGATGTTGGAATGTAGGGCGGGTTGCTCAGCAGCACATCAAAACGCTGGCCTTTCAGTGCATCATCCCACCTACCTGCCAGAAAAAAGGCGCGCTGTGCCATCCCGCATCGCCTAGCGTTGTGTGCAGCCAGAATCGCGGCCTCGGGGTTGATATCCACGCCAATGCCCCATGCCTTCTGATATTCCGCCAAAGCCGCAAGTAAAAGGCAACCTGTTCCCGTTCCCATATCCAGCACAGACAAGGCTGCCTGCACGTCAGGACAGTAATCAAGAAGACAGGCGAGAACGGTCTCACTATCACCACGCGGGATCAATGTTGCCGGAGAAACAGCGAGATCAAGCGTCCAGAACCCTTTGCTGCGGGTTATGAACGCCATGGGTTCATGCGCAGCCCTACGGGCCAGATAAGACAGAAAGGGTTCTGCGGGCACATCATCTCTGGGAGATGCAGCCAACATTTGCTCAGGGCTTTTGCCGAGCGCATACGCCAGAAGAAGCCGGGCCTCCCGCCGAGGATTTTCAATAGCAGACGCTGCCAGCACCTGCGCACCATGAGCAAGCAACTGACCCAGCGGCTGGCTGGCTGCATGTTTTTCTGCTCTACTCATAAGGAACCCTTTATAAGAGCGGTACTGTTTGAAATGACATTTTCATCCTGCACCGGACGCGTCCTGCGGGTGCTCTTACCCTTCTGCGCTGCCATTGTCTCCCTTACGGCCGGAGCATCAATGGCACACGCAGGCGAATTTACGGTGACTGACGAGAAAGCGGATGCAGAAATCTCCGAGATTTCCCGTCTTTATCTTGATGGAAAGCTGGCTGCCATTTTCAAACTGGATGACAAAAATCGCGGGAAGACCGTGCGCATCCCGACCCCGATTGGCCGGATTGACCACACGTATACCCTCTGCGGCGAAATCACCATTCGCACACCAGAAGGACGGGTGGAAACACACGAAGTCAGCAATGATGGCACGCTTCACAATCCGGATGGCCATCACCTTTATGCATTGGGCTCCAACAACTTTACCGAATTCTTCCTGATGGACCCCGATGATGACTCCATTGCAGAGCATCACCCTACCCATTCCAATGTCTGCTCCATGCCGGTCAGTTAGCCGTTCGGGCCAACATCTCGGCAGAGCTTGGAACGCTCGGCCAAGGCCGAACCTCAGAACCCTTCCGCCGCCAGAAGTTCGGCCTGTTCTTCCTGTGTCAGGGCATCCACAAAATCATCAATTTCGCCGAGCATGATGCGATCAATCTTGTAGAGCGTCAGATTGACCCGATGGTCTGTCACGCGGCCCTGCGGAAAATTATACGTCCGGATACGCTCTGAACGGTCGCCCGTCCCCACCTGAGATTTCCGGTTCGCTGCGCGGGATGCATGGGCTTCCGCCCGTTCCCGCTCATACAGCCGCGCCCGCAAAATCTTCATGGCCTTTGCGCGGTTCTTATGCTGGCTTTTTTCTTCCTGCATGGCCACCACTATGCCGGTAGGCAAATGGGTAATGCGCACAGCACTTTCGGTCTTGTTCACATGCTGGCCACCCGCGCCAGATGCCCGATAGACGTCAATCCGCAAATCACCTTCATCAACCGTAACATCAACCTCTTCTGCCTCAGGCAGCACTGCCACGGTTACGGTGGAAGTATGAATCCGGCCCTGACTTTCCGTTGCAGGCACACGCTGCACACGATGAACACCAGATTCATATTTCAACCGTGCGAAAACGCCCTTCCCGCTGATTTCCGCAATCCCTTCGCGCAGACCACCAAGCTCGCTCTCATCATAATCCATAATGGAAAAACGCCAGCCCCGCAGGTCCGCGTATCGACGGTACAGATCAAACAGTTCTGCTGCAAAAAGAGCAGCTTCGTCTCCACCGGCGGCAGGCCGCACTTCCAGAATGGCACTTCTCTCGTCGGCAGCATCTCGCGGAAGCATGGCCAGGCGCACGTCCTGCCGTAGTTGCGGCAATGTTTCCTGAAGCTCGGCCAGTTCCAGCTCGGCCAGTTCTTTCATTTCCGGGTCTGCCAGCAACGCTTCCGCCTGCTGGGCAGCTTGCTCAGCCGAGCGCAGCGCCGTGATGCGCGCTACCAGCGGCTCAATTTCTCCATATTCACGGGAGGCCTGCGTAAAAGCCTCGCCACTTATGCCACTGGCCAGCTGGGCTTCCAGTTCAAGCGCCCGGCTGACAATCCTGTCCAGCCGTTCATCCAAAGTCATTGCGCCGTTGATCCACCCACGCCTGCAAACACTGCCTTTGCGTCAGAAAGAAGTCGATCACGAGAGACCTCTTCCTCCTGCCCGGTTTCCATGGCTTTGACCCTGAAGGCCCCTTTAGCCAACTCATCCTCGCCCAGGAAAATCACGTGGCTGGCATTCTGCTTGCCTGCCCGCTCCATACGTTTACGCAAGGAGCCACGATACCCGATTTCCACCCGCACTCCCTGCCGACGCAGCCCCTGCAAGATCTGAAAAAGTGCTTTTTCATCTGGTGAACCAACCGGCACGATCACAACCGAGCGCGGCGCAGCCGGAGACGCATCCAGCAACATGGAAAGGCGCTCCACACCAGCAGCCCAACCAATGGAAGGCACTTCCGGCCCACCCATCTGCTGCACCAGGCCATCATAACGGCCGCCAGCCATAACCGTGCCCTGAGAGCCCAGCTTGCTGGTCACAAATTCGAAGGTGGTGTGATTATAATAATCCAGCCCACGCACAATGCTTGTGTTGACCTTGTAATCAATTCCGAAGCCATCAAGCGTGCGGCGCAGATCATCCCAGAATGTGCGGGCTTCCGGCGTCAGAAACTCTTCCATCATGGGGGCATCTGCCACCAGAGACCGATCACCCGCGTCCTTGCTGTCCAGAATCCGCAGCGGATTTTTCTCCAGCCTGATGCGGCTTTCTTCCGAAAGGCGATCCTTATAGCCGGAGAAGTAAGACACCAGTGCAGCACGCCACGCATCCCGGCTGGCCGTATCGCCCAGCGTATTCAGCTCCAAGGTCACGTGTTCCGCCACACCCAGCGCCGTAAGCACCTGATACCCCAACGCTATTGCCTCAGCATCAGCCAGAGGTTCCGCTGCACCCATCAGTTCTGCACCAATCTGATGGAACTGACGATAACGCCCTTTCTGTGGCCGCTCATGCCGGAACATGGGGCCTGCATAGAAAACCTTCTGCGGCAGGGATTGCGTAAGCCCATTTGTCACCAAAGCGCGGCAGATGGCAGCCGTGCCTTCCGGACGCAGGGTCAGGCTTTCGCCATCACGGTCACTGAAAGAATACATCTCCTTGGAGACAACATCTGACGTATCACCCAGCGAGCGGGAAAATACTTTCGTGTCTTCGAAAATCGGGGTGGACCATTCATCAAACCCGTATAGCCCCGCAATATGGCGCGCTGTTGAGACAACATGCGTGTAACGCCGCTGCTCCTCGCCAATAAGGTCGTGCGTTCCTCTTACGGGTTGAATGGTGCTCACAGATCTTTTCCCGATCACAGCGCCCGCCACCGGCTATTACGCAGCGGGCTGACTCTTCAAATTTTACGATAAAAAACCAAGGCGCATGGTCTGATTGCCCGGAATCAGACCATGCTGGGCCTCAGCTTTTATTTAGCGGAAGACATTTCCGGCAGTTCTTCCGTCTTGCCTTCAGCCTTTTCCTTGGCTTCTTCGGCCTGAATGGCTGCCACACGGGCTTCCACCAGCTCCACGACATGCTCAATCATGTCGCCAGCCGGAATGGTATGGTCCTGCTTGCCAGCGGAATAGACCATATGACGGCCTGAACCACCGCCCGTTACACCCAGATCCGTCATCAGGGCTTCACCCGGTCCGTTCACGACGCATCCGATAATGGAAAGCGTCAGCGGAGTTTTGATATGGGCCAGACGATCTTCGAGCGTCTGAACCGTTTCCACCACATTGAATCCCCTGACGGGCACAGGACGGGCAGGAAATAATCTTTACGCCACGGTGACGCAGGCCAAGGGATTTAAGAATATCCCACCCGACCAACACTTCTTCTTCCGGCGCGGCAGAGAGCGAAACGCGCATGGTATCACCCACACCGGCCCACAGCAGATTGCCCAGACCAATGGAAGATTTGACAGTGCCGGCACGTTTGCTGCCAGCTTCCGTGATACCGATATGCAGCGGGTAGTCACATGCATCAGCCAGCTGCTGGTAGGCAGCCACCGCCATGAAGACATCAGATGCCTTCACGCTGATTTTGAATTCACGGAAATCGTGATCTTCCAGAATCTTGGCATGTTCCAGAGCGCTTTCTACCAGTGCTTCCGGGTTAGGCTCGCCGTATTTTTCCAGCAGATGCTTTTCCAGAGACCCGGCATTCACACCGATGCGGATGGAACAGCCGTAATCCTTGGCGGCATTGACAACTTCTTTCACACGCTCGGCGTTGCCAATATTACCGGGGTTGATACGCAGGCAGGCTGCGCCAGCCTTGGCGGCTTCAATGGCGCGCTTGTAGTGGAAGTGAATGTCCGCCACGATGGGCACGTTCACTTCCCGCACAATTTCTTCAAGCGCCTTGGTGCTTTCTTCGTCCGGGCAGGACACGCGGACAATATCCACACCAGCCAGTTCTGCACGGCGGATCTGTTCGATCGTGGCCTGTGCATCACTGGTCAGGGTGTTGGTCATGGTCTGGACAGAAATCGGCGCATCCCCACCGACGGCTACCTTGCCGACATGGATCTTCCGTGATTTCCGACGCTCGATATACTGGTAAGGCCGGTAGCCACTCATCTTACATCCTTTTGTCGAGACGACAGTTGATCAGGCAAACCGTGTTGTGGTGCACGATCACCCATTACGTTTGATGCCTTCCTGCCAAAATCAATGCGCGTTGGCTACATGAAAGCGCGTAAAAGAGGCATTCAATGTCCGCCCAATCCCTGTAACTGACGGGCATTCAGGTCATCCGCGCTGGTTTCAGGAGGGGGGCTGCTCTTACGCCGCGGCATGGAATGCACTGGCATGGCTGGCGCATTCTCCTGCACGACACCGTCCTGATCCGGCTGGGCAGATGAAGAAGCGGCCTTTCCGCCTGCCGGCAACGTGGAGGATGGCACATCTTCCGACTGCGAGCCATTATTCTGTTGTTGCGGCTTTGAAGAACTCTGCGGTGAAGCAAGCCCGGCAGCAGGAAGCGACGGAGCGGCTGGTACGGATGATGCTGCCGAAGGGGATGTGACCACACCCGATACAGGCGCCCCCGCAAGGCTCCCGTCCCGCACAGCGTCAACCGTCAACGGCAGCTTCCGCCGCACCGCACCATTACGACCAAGGTGGGGCGTTGTCACACTTCCGGCAGCAACCATAACGCCGCCAGCATTGCCAACTGTCAGGCTATAGGGGCCGTTTTCTGGTGGTACATCCCACTGGTCACCCGGCTGCATGATGTGGTCATACACCACTTTTCCGGCACCATCCTTCACTTGCACCCAACTCGCGGCATCCGCCTTCAAGACAAGCTGGTTTGCGTCTGCCCCAGTAGACTCGCTCCCTTCGGCACTGTCCGAAGACGGTGCCGGTGTATTCGCCGCAGGAGAAGAAACACCTTCCGTCCCGCCAGCCAAACCGGAAGCCTGTTCTGTTGCTCCCTGCGCAGACGGGGCCAACGGATCATTTGAAGCTATGGCAGGAGCTGAATGCTCTGCGCCCCCTAAAGGCGCGCCCGATGCCGGGGCTGGCGCAGGCTGCGGTGGAGGAGAAGCGCCCGGATCAGGCAAGATGGACGCCACCTGCGGGGAAGGAGCATTGGCCGTTTTCTCGCCCGGAATAATCTCTGCCACGGGCGGCACATGCTCAGGCACCGGAGGGGCATGGCCTACGAATTGGTACCAGCCCACATAGGCCCCTACCAGCACCAGCAACCCGAGAGAAACTGTAACCCCCGGCGGAATCCGCCGATCAGGCGGTGGTGCCGGAAAAGTCAGTTCGGGCTTGCGGTTTCGAACCTTCCCTTCCCGCTTGTAGCGCTGCACCACATCTTCAGCGTCAAACCCCAAGGCTTGCGCATACGTGCGCAAGAAGCCCAAGGCGTAGGCCTCTGCCGGAAAAACCCCGGCACGCCCACTTTCCAAGGCCTCCAGATAAGCTTCCCGAATACGCAACCAGTCGGCTATCTGCGGTAATGTCCAGCCAAGCTGCTCCCGCCGCATACGCAACGCGCTTCCCACACCAACACTCGCCACATCTGGCAGGACGGGGGAAGCGGCAGGTTTTTCCTGCTCGGGAACAGAACGGGTATCAGCCATCAGCATCCATACGTCGCTGCTGGCGCACCAGTGCCAGCACAGCTTGATCAACAAGGTCCGCAATAATGTCAGCCACAGGCTGAACGGCCTTCACCATTCCGACAGACTGCCCGGCCATGACAGATCCGTTTTCAACATCTCCCTCTATTACAGCCCGACGCAGGGCGCCAGCCCAGAAATGTTCGATCTCAAGCTGGGCTTCCTCACGCGAGATTGCACCACTCTGAAAGCGACTGATCACATCCGCCTGATGCGCCACGAAACGGCTGCTTCCTTCATTGGCCAGCCCCCGCACCGGAATAACGGGAAAACGTTCGTCAAGCTGAACGGAGGTTATGGCATCCCGCGCATTAGCCCGCACAAACGCTTTTTTGAACTTTTCATGCGCAATACTTTCCGCCGCAGCGGCAAAACGGGTGCCTAACTGGCCGCCGGAAGCCCCCAGTTCCAGATAGGAAACCAGCGCGTCCCCGCGCCCCAGGCCGCCAGCCACAAATACCGGCACCTGATCAATGTGGGGCAGAATTTCCTGCGCGAGCACCGTCAAAGAAACGGGGCCGACATGACCGCCAGCTTCCGCCCCTTCAATCACCAACGCATCCACACCCATTTTGATCAGCCGTTTAGCCAGCACCAGAGCAGGCGCAAAGGCCACCACCTTAGCACCGCCATCCTTGGCGGCCTTGATAGCCGCTCCCGGTGGAATGCCACCAGCCAGCACAATATGGCCAACGCCTGCCTGCAAACACACATCCACCAACTCGGAAAGCTGGGGGTGCATGGTGATCAGGTTCACGCCGAATGGCTTGTCCGTCAGCGCACGGGTAGCCGCTATTTCTTCGGCCAGACGGTCCGGTTCCATGGCGCCACAGGCAATCACCCCAAAGCCACCAGCGTTGGAAATGGCGGAAACCAGATGACGCTCACTAACCCAGGACATCGCCCCGCCAAGAATGGCATACTGGGTCCCCAGAAAATCAGCACCACGCTGGCACAGGTGCTGAAGGCGCTTGCGCGCCCGTTCTTTCTCGGACTCGGTCGGCAATGCCGTCAGATCGCGTTCCATCAGGTCAGACATTATCCAGCCCATACGCCGTATGCAGGGCACGCACTGCCAGTTCCGCGTATTCAGCAGCTACCAGAACAGAAACCTTGATTTCGCTGGTCGAGATCACCTGAATATTGATTGAACGTTCAGAAAGTGTGCGGAACATGGTGCTGGCCACCCCGGCGTGCGAGCGCATGCCTGTGCCCACCACGCTGATTTTCACCACATCATCATCCGTTACCAGTTCTTCGTACTGAACAGCGTCCCGCACGGATTCCAGTGTGCTGATAGCGCGCGGCAGATCCGTCTTGCTGGTTGTGAACGTCATGTTCGTTGTGCCGTCAGCACCCGTGCTTTGCACGATCATGTCCACATTGACGTTGGCTTCACTCAACGGGCCGAAAATTGCAGCGGCAATCCCCGGACGATCAGGAATCCGCCTTACAGACAGCTTGGCCTCATCACGGGAATACGCGATGCCAGTCACCAGTTTCTTTTCCACTATTTCGTCCTCATCCACCACCAGGGAGCCGGGAAGCTTACCTTCAACCAAGGCTGGCCCATCTACAAAGCTTGAAAGAACCTGCACACGCACGCCCTGCCGCATGGCCAGACCAACGCTCCGTGTCTGAAGAACCTTCGCACCGACGGATGCCAGTTCGAGCATTTCTTCATAGGTGATTTTTTCAAGCTTGCGTGCTTTTGACACAATGCGCGGATCTGTCGTGTAGATCCCGTCCACATCGGTATAGATATCACACCTGTCTGCCTTGATGGCTGCGGCCAGCGCAACGGCCGAGGTATCAGACCCCCCACGGCCCAGCGTGGTCACACGCCCGTCCGGCCCCACGCCCTGAAAGCCAGCCACCACAGGCACAACACCTTCCGCCATGCATCCCAGCAGATGGGCGCCGTCAATTGTGTCCAGGCTGGCCTTGCCATGTGCCGAATCGGTCCGGATGGGAACCTGCCATCCGGCCCAGGAACGCGCGGACACACCAAGTTTCTGCAGGGCAATGGCCAGAAGGCCACTGGTCACCTGTTCACCGGTCGCCACAATGGAATCATATTCCCGCGCGTCATGCAGGTCAGAAAGCGCATCGCAATAACCGACCAGCTTGTTGGTCTCCCCCGCCATGGCGGAGACAACAACCAGCACATCACAACCGGCGTCTTTCTGTTTCTTGACACGCTCGGCCACGGCCTTAATGCGCTCAATATCCCCCACGGACGTTCCGCCAAACTTCATGACGATCCGAGGCACGGAACCGGGCATAATTTTTTCTCCACCAGACAGGCCGTAAACAGACCGTTCTTTTCACCTTCCACGCGCACTGCTGGCATGAAAGACGCAAAAGGACGGTTGCGAAGCTTCACAAGGCGCGTCACATACCCTTCCCGGCCCCCTCTCGTCCAGCGGGGGAGATCAGCAGGAAAGGAATTTTGTTCCATGCATCCCTCCAGCCGCGACGCTGCATCCTCCGTTTCCCCCGAAGAAATTGCCCGCTTTGGCGCTCTGGCAGATAAATGGTGGGACCCCTCCGGCCCCATGCGGCCCCTGCATGCCATGAATGAACTGCGCATAAGCTGGGCCTGCCGCCACTTCCCCCTGCGTGGGCGCACCAGCCGCCGCGTACGCGTGCTTGATATCGGCTGCGGCGCGGGTTTGGCGAGTGAGGCACTGGCAAGGGCGGGCCATGATGTTCTGGGTCTTGACGCCTCTCCCAACGGTATTGCCGCCGCACGGACGCATCTTGAAAATCACCTGCTTCCCGATGGCTCCGGCCCGCTGACTTATCGTGTTGGCAGCGCAGAAGAACTGGTGGCGGAAAACGCCAGATTTGATGCCGTGGTCGCCTTAGAAATTATAGAGCATGTCACTGATCCTGAAAGATTTATGCACATGCTGGCTGATCTGGCGGAACCGGGGGGCATTGTGATTGTATCCACCATGAACCGCACCCTGAAATCTCTGGCCATTGGCAAAATTGGGGCGGAATATCTGCTCCGCCTCCTGCCGGTTGGTACGCATGAATGGCGGAAATTTATTACCCCTGCCGAACTGGGCCGATATGGCCGCTCAGCAGGTCTGAGCATCCAGGCTATTGCGGGCATGGTGCCCAGCCTGACCGGCTGGAAGGAAAGCCGCAACCTTGATGTAAATTACATTGCGGCTTTCAGAAAAAGCTGATTCCGGCGCGCTCAGGAAGCCGGAACACGCAGAAATTCAAAACACGTGGGGCTGCCAATTGGCGTAAAGTCCCATGTGAAACTGATCTTTCCCGTCGTTTTATCAACCCGGAAAGATGTGATGGAATCACTCCTCTGGTTTGCAACGTACAAATAGCTGCCTGACGGATCAAACATGAGCGACCGCCCATAATCCGCATGGGTCCAGATCTCATCCACCAATGTCAGGCCTCCATCCTTGGCGACCTGAAACACAGCCAGCGAATCCCCCAGCCTGTTGGACACATAGAGAAAATGTTCATCAGGAGAGAGCAGAATGCCTGCGGCCAACGTGCTGCCACGGAAATGCGCTGTCACGCTACTGACAGTCTGCTGCGGCGCTATCTTGCCTGTCTGCGGGTCAAAATCCGCGACCACAACCTTGGAGTCCTGCTCACATAGCAGATAGAGCTTGTGTCCATCCGACCCGAACTCAAAATGTCTGGGTGCCGAACCCGGCGTCATGGTTGTAAAGGGCACAGCGGCAGGAGTGAGCTTGCCGGTATCCAGATTGATGGTCCACACGTAAACACGGTCCAGCCCGGCATCCATCACCAGAACGTATTTGCCTGTGGGGTCAGCCTTCACCATGTGGGGATGGGCTGATGAATGATCGCTAATGGCAAAATTGCCCGGCGGGTTATCCGCCGCCCGATCTGGCATGCGGGGCCCGGTGTTGTGCAGCAGTTCGGTCATACGGCCCAGAGACCCATCGGCCAGAACATGCAGAACCCCGACCGTTCCCCCGGTATAATTAGCGACCATGACATACCTGCCAGAGGGATGGACGCTCAGATGCGCCGGGTCCGCGCCGCCGGAGGCAACAGTATTCAGCTTTGTCAGGGCACCTGTTGCATGATCAATTGAGAACGCCGTTACAGAGCCACTATGCGCCGTATCAAAATCATTGATCTCGCTGACGGCATACAGAAACCGTTTATCGGGTGAGAGCGCAATATAGGACGGACTGGCAATGTCCGTGAATGTCATCAGGTTTGTCAGAACGCCCGTCTTCGGATCCATTTCAAAGACGGTAATTCCTTCCCCATTTCCTCCCGGCGGCCCGTGCTGGGTATATCCCCCCACATAACAATATGTGCGCTCCCGTGATTCCGGATCAGCCGGATCTGGAGCCTTGGCCGTATCGTCCTGAGCGTAGGCTGGAAGCGCTACCGTCACGGCTCCGGCCATGCCAGAAAGCCCGAACAGACGACGGGAAAGAGAATGAGTCATAAACAAGAGCCTTGTTGTTCTTTTCAATTTTTAATGCGGCATTTTACACACCGGCCCGATGGTTCCCTGATAACGGGTCCATGTCTGGGTTTCGCCAAAAAGCGGCAACCCGATATATCCCCGCAGTTTTAGAACATCTTTTCTGGGAGACCATATCTGCGCCTGATAAACGCTTCCGGTGTCAGGGTCTAGAATCTTGCCGTTCCAACGCCCGCCTTCATCAGAAGATGCCCGGAAATCGGTAAGCATCAGAAGATTGCACTCCGAATTCCCCTTTTTGTCACGCGGAACATCCGTGCCCTCATATTGCAGCCCAACAAGGTGACCACATACCGTATCCCCGCACGTTCCTATCTTGAACACGCCATCATGGCCCTGACTGAGCCAGTAGCCTTCAAACGGATTGGCCTGCACACTTTCCGCCCGGGCGGTGCCTGACACGATAAAGAACGCGCATATCAGAACTGGGTAAAGGAATGCCGCAAGCCATCTGTTCTTTCTGCTCACCTTGTCCTTCTCCATATTCCTGCAACCTGCCTGGCTGCATCTGTATTTTGGGCGCCTTTAGCGGGAACGGCCTAGGTCAGACAGACTTCCCCGCCAACCGCTCTTTCACAGTCAGCTATCTGACCGCCGAACCCACGGAATGGCCACCACATCCACCCCTTCTTCACGGAGCATTTCGTGGTCACGCTCCGTCGCGTTCCCATAAATACCCCGTTCAGGCGCTTCACCATGGTGAATCCTTACAGCCTCTTCTGCAAAGCGGTCACCCATGTTCTCGCAGTTCTGCTCTACCACCTGCCGCATTTTCTGAAAGGCCACCAGAACCTTATCCGGAATGCCTGCACCCCCAGCAGCCTGCGCGGCGGGCGCTGAGGTCGGCGCGCTTTCGTGCTCGGCAGCACCGCCACTCTTCCCGCCTTTGGCAATGGCGGGTGCCATCAAAGCCTGCCGTACATCAGATGTCCCACACTCAGGGCAGCTTAAAAAACCATTCTGCTGCAACTGCACAAAGGTCGCGCTATCCCGATACCATCCTTCAAACGCGTGGCCGTTTTCACACTGCAAGCGATAACAGATCATCTTCCTTCTTTCTCAGGTGAATGCGCGCTCCCGGCCATCACGCAAGCCCGAGCGCCTCATTCAGCTTCCCCTGGCGTTCCAGCCGCATCAGATCATCACAGCCACCGAGCGCCTTCTCTCCCACAAACACCTGAGGCACTGTTGTGCTGCCACCGGAGCGGTCATAAGCCTGCTGGCGCTCCGGCGTTCCGCGCGGGGCGTTGATTTCCTGAAACGCAACATTCTTGCTGCGCAGCAACTGTACGGCACGTACGCAATAGGGACATCCGGGCTGAGTATAGATTTCAATGGCTGGCATAGGGTGCCCCGCTTTTTTGTGTTTCAGTTATAGAATGCGCGTTTTTGCGCAGCGCGATGCCCGCCATATACGGCATCGCCCCTTTCATGTCGTTTCCAATATCGGAAAGGCCAGATCAACCTCTTTTTGCAGTGGCACTTCAGCCGCCACCAGCACCGAGACCGAGCGCGCGCCAGCCTGCCGCAAGGCATGAGTACACGCGGTGGCCGTTGCTCCCGATGTCAGCACGTCATCCACCAACACAACAGCCCTGCCCGAGATCAGTTCCGCCCGCTGCGCTCTGACCACAATGGCGCGCTTCATTTCCTCATGTCGTTCCTTGCGTGAGAACCCTGCAAGGCGCGAGGTCGCACGCGTACGGGCCAAAACATCCGGCTGCCAGGAAACCCCGGCCTGTCTGGCAACTTCCCACGCCAGAAGAGCCGCCTGATTATAACGTCGCTTCAACAACCGTCTTCTGTGAACCGGGACAGGCACCACCAGACTATCAGCAGCAAAAAGAGTTCGTCCCGCCCGCCACATTCTGTTGCCAAGGAAACGCGCGTTCTCCTGCCTGTCCGCATATTTCATCTGCAAAATCAGATCCTTGGCACCTTTGTCATACAAAAAAGCTGCGCGTGCATAGTCCCATGCCGGAGGATGACGCTCACATGCGGCACACCATCCTTTGGCGTTCAAATAGGCCTCTGCTGCCTGCGGTGCGCCACATTTGACGCAAAAAGGCTGCGTGACAGACGCGAGGCGACCAAAACAGGCGGGACAAACCCCACCGGATTCCTCCGTCTCTCCTCCACATAACTGACAGGACGGTGGGAAAAGCACATCAAGCATACCCTTGCCCATCCTGCACATAGCTTTTCCAAGCGCCAGACCTGTTCGGCCTCCCCTAGATGTCATGCATCCTCTCTTGGCAAAGCACGAAGACTGGCGCAGACCATAAAGCCATGGAGGCTCCCATCATTTTTGACCGGCACGCCGTGCGTCTGCACAAGGCACGTGCAGCACGCTTGCAGCATACGGTTGCTCCCATTCTTACCGCGGCTGCGGATATTTTGCTGGAACGACTGGATGATGTCACGCGCCCGCTTCATTCGGCCCTTGATCTGGGAGGACGCGGCATTATCGCGCCGCGTCTGCTGGCCCGCGGTATGGACGTTGTATGCAGCGAAACCATAATGCCCCTTCCCCACACAGCAAACGTACCAACTGTCTGTGCTGATGAGGAATGGCTCCCTTTTGCACCTCAGAGCTTTGATCTGGTCGTGGCCAACCTGTCGCTTCACTGGATCAATGATCTTCCCGGCACGCTAAGCCAGATCCGCCAGATCCTTAAACCAGATGGGCTGTTTCTGGCGAGCGTTCCCATCCTGCCCACATTGCGTCCGCTCAAACAGGCGCTGGAAATGGCCGAACTAGCCCTGAGTGACGGTGTTTCCCCCCGTGTTTCCCCCTTGCCCACACAGCAGAGTTGCGCCCATCTGCTTCAGCGCACCGGCTTTGCTCTTCCTGTGGTGGATACCGAGAAACTGGATTTACGGTACCGATCGCTTACGGGTCTGATGCAGGATTTGCGCGCTGCTGGAGAAACCAACGCCTTGAAGCTCCGCAGCCGCGCCATTCCACCGCGAATGCTGTTCCCGGCCGCAGCGGCAGAACTCGCCACACAGGAAGATCAGGACGGATCTTTTGCCATGCCGCTGCATATGGCCATTCTTACAGCGTGGAGCCCGTCTCCATCACAACCCAAACCTCTCCAGCCGGGACAATTTACCCATTCTCTGGAAGAGGCGCTGAACAGCTCCACGTTGCCGGACACAACTCCCTGAGTTGCTATCCGCCCGTGACACTCATATGACGTGCTGGCCCCTGAACCTCTCCCGGCTTGGCGCCGAGCATAAAATTATGACCGCGCGGCTTCAGCGCAATGGCAGTCTGTATCCCGGATAAAAGAGCCGCATCATCTCCACCCGAGCGCATGATCTCGCGCAGATCAATGCCATCTTCCTGACCCAGACACGTATAAAGTCGGCCGGTGCAGGATACCCTGACCCGATTGCAGCTATCACAAAAATTATGGCTCATGGGGGTGATGAACCCAATGCGTCGTCCCGTTTCTGCAACCCGCATATAGCGGGCTGGCCCACCCGTTCTGTCTGGCAAAGACTCCAGAGTCCAACGTCGCGCCAGTTCCATTTTCACTTTGGAAAGCGGGAGGTAGGTTGCTGTTCGATCCTCGCCCGTCTCGCCCATCGGCATGGTTTCAATCAGGCAAAGATCTGCCCCAATGTCACCACACCACGCCAGCATGTCATCAAATTCATCGTCATTTACGCCAGCCATGGCAACGGTATTGATTCTGACCGCCAGACCTGCCGCTCGGGCAGCCCGAATACCCTCCAATGTGGTAGCCAACTTCCCGCGCCGTGTTATCTGCGAAAACCGTGAATCATCCAGCGTATCAAGGCTCACATTCACCCGGCGTACACCCGCCTTGAACAATGTTTCCGCATAAAGGGCCAACCTGCTGCCGTTGGTCGTCAACGTCAGTTCTTCAAGCCCCCCTTCCTGCTGCGGGTAATGCAACCATTGACCCAGATGCTCCAGAAAAACGCCTATATCCTTGCGAACAAGAGGCTCCCCGCCCGTAAGGCGCAGCCTCTTGACGCCATGCTTTACAAAAACACGACAAAGGCGAAAAAGCTCTTCAAAATCAAGAACATCCTCACGCGGCAGAAAGGTCATGCTTTCGGCCATGCAATACACGCACCGCATATCACACCGATCTGTCACCGACATCCGGAGATAGGAAATACGGCGGCCTGCTGGATCAATTAAAGAGGACAACATAGGTCCACTATATAACAAAACACCATCACGTTGTCGAAATCCAAATACAGGCAGTCCCCGTAGCTGGTACGGCAGCCCCCTGCGTAAAGAGCATTTGAAAGAAAATAAAGCACACCGTGCCCACCAACAGGGCGTGGCCTGCCCATTCTCGCGTCAGTCAGAACCCGCTGAATTACCCACATCTTCTAGTGGGTTACGCATGCCCCCGAGAAATCAGGCAGCGCTATTCCCGACTGAGCAAGCTGCTCAGTCAACGCGCTTTTCAGCTGTGCAAGGCCCACTTCGTCCGTGCTTTCGGCACGCGCCACCAAAACGGGTTGCGTATTGGACGCCCGCAGCAACCACCACCCATCCGGAGTTGTCACGCGCACACCATCAATATCGGATATTTCTGCCCCGGCATGACGAAGACGAGCAGCAACGTCTTCCATAACCTTGAACTTGCGCTCATCATCACAGTCGAACCGAATTTCCGGGGTGGAAACAGACTGAGGAATCGTCTGCCGCACCACAGAGAGCGGTGCATCAAGACGGGCAAGACACCCCAGCAACCTTACTGCTGCATACAGGGCATCATCAAACCCATACCATTTGTCCGCAAAGAACATATGGCCCGACATCTCGCCAGCCAGAAGGGCGCCCGTTTCCGCCATTTTGGATTTGATGAGAGAATGTCCGGTAGGGCACATCACAGGCTTGCCGCCAGCACGCCGTATCTCATCAAAAAGAACCTGACTGGCCTTTACATCCGCAATAATGGTCGCACCCGGATGGGCGTTCAGCACATCGCGCGCCAGCAGAACCAGAAGCTGGTCCCCCCATAGGATTTCGCCCCTGTTATCGACCACCCCAATACGGTCTGCATCGCCATCGAAGGCAATGCCGATATCTGCTTTTTCTTCCCGAACAGCCGCAATCAACTGCTCAAGGTTCTTAGCTACCGTGGGATCAGGATGGTGCGCTGGAAAATGACCATCTATCGTCTTATTCAGAATCGTATGCTCACCGGGCAGACGCGCGACCAGTTTTTCCAGAACCTCTCCGGCACAACTGTTGCTGTTATCCCAGACCACCTTTAGCGATGTCTGGCCTCCATCCCAGTCTTTCAGCAAACGGCTTATATAGTCCTCACGAATATCTACGGAACGAACCGTACCGTCCTGCAAGGCAACCACATCACCTTTCGCCGCCAGATCTCCCAGTTCACGGATCTGGGCTCCAAAAAACGGCTTGCCGGCGAACACCATCTTGAAGCCGTTATAATCGGGCGGATTATGGCTGCCTGTTACCATAACGGCCCCATCAGCCTTCAACATGATGGAAGCAAAATAAAGCATCGGGGTGGGACCGCAGCCTATCCGCACCACGTCCACACCCGATTCTGCGGCTCCCTTCACCAATGCCGTTTCCAACACTGGTGAAGAAAGACGCCCGTCATACCCAATCACAACCGTCTTGCCGCCTGCCCGGCTGACCATGCTGGCAAAAGTCCGCCCTATGGCAAAAGCATCGTCAGTCGTCAGCGTCTTTCCGACAATTCCGCGAATATCGTATTCGCGCAGACTGCTCGGATCAAAGACGTGTGAAAAAAGCATTAAAGGTTTTGAGTATAGTTCTTCAGGAAACCCTTTACATCGTCAGCCAGATCAGGGCGATCCAGAGAAAATGCGATCTGAGCTTCAAGGAAGCCGATCTTGTTGCCGCAATCAAAACGGCGACCTTCATAGCGCAGGCCATGGAATGGCACTTCGCCAATGGTCTTCGCCATTGCATCCGTCAACTGCACTTCACCACCAGCACCTTTTTCCAGCTTGGAAAGATGCGGCATGATTTCCGGGGTGAGAATATAACGGCCAATAATGGACAGGTTGGATGGTGCGTCTTCAGGTTTCGGCTTTTCAACCAGCCCCTTCACTTCAACCAGACGACCATCATCCTTGCCGGTATCCAGGATACCGTAGCGGTTGGTGTGTTCACGCGGCACTTCCGTGACGGCCACAACACTGCCACCTGTCTGGTAGTACGCATCCGCAAGCTGTTTCAGGCAGGACGTCTTGGCCTGCACAATGTCATCAGGAAGCAGAATGGCGAACGGATCATCCCCAATAAAGCTCCGCGCACACCAGATGGCATGCCCGAGCCCCAGCGGCTCCTGCTGGCGCACCGCCACCAGAGACCCTGCTTCAATGGAACTCGGCTTCAGGGCTTCCAGCGCATCTACCTTGTTACGCTCACGCAGCGTTGCTTCCAGTTCGTAAGCAATATCGAAATAATCGATCAGGGAATCTTTCCCACGGCCTGTAATCAGGCAGAATTCCTCAATCCCTGCTTCACGCGCTTCATCAATCGCATATTGAATGAGAGGCCGGTCAACAACTGTCAGCATTTCCTTGGGCATGGCTTTGGTTGCCGGCAGGAAGCGTGTACCCAGTCCTGCAACAGGCAGAACTGCTTTACGTAAAGGCTTGGGCTTGGACACGAATACGACACCTTGAATTAAGAGTTCAGTTGTAACAAATGCGCCACGGTACCCGTACTATCAGAGAGCATATTCCGTCAAATCAGGCCTGACAGCACAATACCTCCTCATGCACGGGCATAGTCCCGGCTGAGGTAACGCAGGTGCGACAACAAAGATTACGCGGATTTTAAACAAAGAAAGAAAGGCCTGACTATGGCACTTGGGCCGTTTTCAGGCTGAAATAATAATTTTAATCATGAAATTTCATGATTCCGGGAAAAACCAGCTTTTGGTTTTTGCTGAATTTTTCCGGAAATCAGAATAATGGTGCGGCCGAGAAGACTCGAACTTCCACGGGGTATTCCCCCACAAGCACCTCAAGCTTGCGCGTCTACCATTCCGCCACGGCCGCCCCGTGACAACCAGTACCGAAAGAGCGATACCGTTTGGTGAGAAGCCCTATAACCGAACCAACATCAGGCGGCAATGACCAACAAACACTTTTTATGGGAAATCAGCAAAAACCCGGTCCCTTACCCTTATGCTCTCTCCCGCATGCAGGATATTGCCCAGAAAATCCGCTCCCAGCAGGCAGAGGAACGCGTCTGGCTGCTTGAGCATCCCCCTCTTTATACAGCCGGAACCTCCGCCAAACCGGCAGATCTCTTTAACCCCCACCATTATCCTACCTATGATGCCGGACGCGGCGGCCAATGGACCTATCACGGCCCCGGCCAACGAATCGCCTATGTCATGATGGATCTGCAAAAATCCCACGGGCAGGTCCCGGCGCGCGATTTACGGGCCTATGTGCACGCCTTGGAAAATTGGATCATCCGCACATTGGCAGAATTCGGCTTGAAAGGAGAATGTCGGGAGGGACGTGTCGGTGTGTGGGTCATTGATCCGCAAAGCGGTCAGGAAGAAAAAATTGCCGCAATCGGGGTGCGCGTTTCACGCTGGGTCAGTTGGCATGGCATAGCCATCAATCTTCACCCCGACATGGCGGATTTTGACGGCATCGTGCCCTGCGGCATCCGGGAATTTGGGGTCACCAGTTTTCAGAAGCTTGGCCTGCCGGTGACCTTTGCCCAACTGGACGCCGCCCTCGCCAAAAACTGGACAGCGGTGTTTGGTGAGTCTCCTTCAGCGTTTACGCCTCTTCAAGACGAATAAACAAAGTACGGCGCCGCTCATCAACAAGCCGGATCTCATACAAAGCGAGCCTTGCACCATCATCCCGGAAAATCAGGGTAACAAGGCCCTGAGACGGGTTTTCCGTGCGCGCAAGTGACACCTGAAGAATTCCGGCAGGCTTCTGAATGTCCGTCACCGTCACAGCACCTGTGAGCGACAAAGGGTTGCCCATCAGAAGCCCTAACGGGTTGTGGGCCAGCCCCATACGGGTTTCTGAGCCTGTCTGACTGTCTTTAAATACGGCGTGAGAGCCAGATGCCTCCAGATCCATGGGATGAGGCGCTGTGTAAATCAGGTGGAGATACCCTGCATGATATGTCAGCACGCCTCCGCCTGTCGTGCCATTGGGCCATGTCTGGCTAAAGGGCACATTCTGCAATTTCACAGCGCGAAGATAGGCTTCAACCCTGTGAACATCATCCTGCCCGGCGGGAGCGCCCACTCGGCCTGTGGCACACGCCGCCAACGCCAGCGGCCCGAACAGAGCGATGCGGCGGGAGAGGCCATAGCGCATGGGGCGACTGGCAGAACCGTCAAACAGAATGGTCATGAAAGAGCTGCATCCTCTTCTGGTGTCCGTAATGTCAGGGCCAGAGCGTGCAGACCGCTGCCAAATTCATAACCAAGCGCGTCATGCACCATGCGCGACCGATTCACGCGGCTCACCCCTTCAAACAGCCGACTGACCAGCAGAACGCGAAAATGCGTTTCCGTTGCTCCGGCTTCTGGTCCTCGTGTCATGGCCACATGATGAGCATGACGGCTGCTTTCATCCAGAATTTCGAGCTTTTGTGGCGCAAATGCGGCGGTCAATGCCTCTCGCACACGGCTGGCCCGTGCGCCACTCGCCTCAGATGTCGATGCAGAATTGCGACGCGAAGCCATACGTTCCCCCTTGCACAGAACAGTTCATGACGCACATAACCCTGATGATGAAGCGAAGGAATACCCGTCATCGGGCGTTCGATCCGGATCCGGACGCCCCGCAGCGCTGCTGTGACATGCCCGATTGTGACAAACCCGCCGGTTATCGCGCCCCTCGTTCACGTGAGACGCTCAACCAGTATTACTGGTTCTGCCTCGAGCATGTGAGGGAGTATAACGCCCGGTGGGACTATTACAAAGGCATGTCACCCGGCCAGATCGAAGCGCATCTGCGTGCCGATATCGCATGGGATCGGCCATCGTGGGCGTTTGGGCAGAGTTCAGCCCGCCCCCGCAGCCAGAATTTCAATGAAGAAGAGATCCTCGATCCGCTGGATATTCTTGGTCAGAATCGTCGCGCCCGCGCAGAACGTCGTCGTCAGGCGGCCAGACCGCATATCCCCGATGCCCTGCGTGAACCACTGGCAACGTTGGGTCTGGACTGGCCTGTCACAATGGATGAAGCCAAGGCCCGTTACCGCTCGCTCGCCCGCAAGCACCATCCAGACACAAACAATGGAGATCGTGAGGCGGAAGAACGCCTCAAGGTTATCAACGTTGCCTTTACGATCGTGAGATCACATCTTGCAGGAGAGGGTCTCGAAAAAGCTGGCTGATCGTGCCATCCTGCATCCCCTTCTCTGCCCACCGGGCTCTGTGCATCTGGCCGCATGACCGGAAAGCCCACTTAAAAATCAGACGGATAAAGAATGACTGCTTCTGCAAGCCCGGCTTCCACGGGTGACCTCCCCCCGATTTCCGCCCTTTCAGCGCCGGATCGCGAAGTCTCGGTCCGCGAAGTGTTCGGCCTTGATTCTGACTTCACGGTCCCTGCCTTCTCCCTCCGCACCGAGCATGTGCCAGAAATTGATCCGGCCTATCTGTTCGACCACGATACCACCCTGTCCATTCTGGCCGGGTTCGCCTTCAATCGGCGCGTTATGGTGCAGGGCTTTCACGGAACAGGGAAATCCTCCCACATTGAACAGATTGCGGCCCGGCTGAACTGGCCGTGCATCCGCATCAATCTGGACAGCCATGTCTCCCGTATTGATCTGGTGGGGAAAGACGCCATTGTGGTGCGTGATGGCCAGCAGGTGACCGAATTTCAGGAAGGTCTGCTGCCATGGTGCCTGCAACACCCCTGCGCACTGGTGTTTGACGAATATGATGCCGGACGCCCGGATGTGATGTTCGTGATCCAGCGCGTTCTGGAAGTGGAAGGGCAACTCACCCTTCTTGATCAGAACCGTGTCATCAAGCCGCATCCATGGTTCCGTCTGTTCGCCACAGCCAACACCATCGGTTTGGGCGACACCACGGGCCTGTATCATGGCACCCAGCAGATCAATCAGGGCCAGATGGACCGCTGGAACATTGTCACATCACTGAATTACCTGCCGCATACGCAGGAAGTCGGTATTGTGCTGTCCCGCCTGGGCATTGACCCGAATGACAAAGCAGCCCGCGGTACCATTGAAAACATGGTGGCCCTTGCCAACCTGACACGTGCAGGATTCATGGCGGGCGATCTTTCCACTGTCATGTCTCCCCGTTCGGTTATCGCGTGGGCTGAAAACGAACGGATTTTCAAGGACACAGCTTTTGCGTTCCGCGTCACGTTCCTCAACAAATGTGACGAAGCCGAGCGCAACATGGTGGCGGAATATTACCAACGCTGCTTCAACACGAGTCCTCTGCCTAAAAAGGGCTTCTGAAGTTTGAAGGGAGAGCGGTTTTTCAATGGCTGACAGCAGGAGAGGAGCACAGGCTCCACCGCCGGGCCATAACCGGAATCAGGGAGCGTCAGACTCGGAAAACCGGATTGACGCCTTCAAGCAGGCCACAGCCGCTACCCTGCGCGCATTGGGCGGCCAACGCGATACGGATGTCTCGTTTCATACGGGCAATATGCCGGTCGCGCCCCTCAGTGTGGGGGGGAGTGTGCGCCTTCAGCAGCCCTCCCGCCATCTGCGGGAAGATGAAATTTCGCGTATTCGCGGTGCTGCTGATGCACAGGCGCTACGGCTGAAACATCACGACGCCGATCTGCACAAATCCCGCACGCCTGACGATAGTATGGCGCGGGATGTGTACGATGCTCTGGAACAGGCGCGTATTGAAACCGTCGGCGCACGGCACATGAAAGGGGTCGCCGCCAATCTGCGGGAGCGGCTGGAACAGGACTGCCGTGAAGGCGGCCTTGAACGTATGACTGACCCCAGTCAGCTTTCTCCTGCTGTCGCGCTGGAGCTTCTGGCGCGCGAATATCTGACGGGCGAACCTGCCCCTGTGGCAGCGCAGGGTATCCTGCATAAATGGCGGGAAACCCTTCCCCCAAAGGCTTTGCAGGCCCTCTCCAAGCTCAGTGAAAATCAGGATGATCAGGCTGCTTACGCCCGCACATCCCGCCAGCTTCTGGCTGCCTGCGCCCTGACGGAGGAAGACACATCTTCTGACGAACTGGAAGAAGATCCTGACGGTTCGGACTCTGCCGATAGTCAGGATGAGAATGACGCGTCTCCGCCTGAATCAGAAGAAAACGCACCGCCAGCCGAACCAGAATCGACCGAGGCCGCTCCACAGCCTCAACTGATGGCCGGAAGTGGTGAAGCCTCACCAGACATGCTGGAAGAGGAAACCGAGGGCAGCGGCGCAGAAGGAACGGGGGATGCCGCAGGGCCGGGCAACCGCCCGGAAACCCCGCCGGGCGAAACCGCCAAGACCTACCACGCCTATACCACTGCATTTGACGAAGAAATTCGCGCCGAAGATCTGTGTGATCCGGAAGAACTCAACCGTCTCCGCCATCAACTGGACCTGCAACTGGCCACCTTGCATGGCGTGGTCTCGCGTCTGGCCAACAAACTGCAACGCCGTCTGATGGCGCAGCAAACACGGTCCTGGGAATTTGATATGGAAGAGGGTCTGCTTGATGCTGGCCGTCTCTCCCGCGTGGTGGTTAACCCCCTGCTCTCTCTCTCCTACAAGCAGGAACGCGACACGGAATTCCGGGATACCGTGGTCACGCTGCTGGTGGACAATTCCGGTTCCATGCGGGGCCGCCCTATTTCCGTGGCAGCTTCCTGCGGGGATATTCTTGCCCGCACGCTGGAACGCTGCGGGGTAAAGGTGGAAATTCTCGGCTTCACCACGCGCGCGTGGAAAGGGGGCCAGAGCCGTGAAAAATGGCTACAGGATGGAAAGCCGCCAGAGCCCGGCCGCCTGAATGATCTGCGTCACATCATTTACAAAGCGGCCGATATGCCGTGGCGCCGTGCCCGCACTAATCTGGGGCTCATGCTGCGCGAAGGCCTACTGAAAGAAAATATTGATGGCGAAGCCCTGCTGTGGGCATGGAAGCGCCTGAAAAACCGGCCGGAATCCCGCAAGATTCTGATGGTGATTTCAGATGGCGCTCCGGTGGATGACAGCACGCTTTCCGTTAATCCGGGCTCCTATCTTGAAGATCACCTGCGCGAGGTGATCCATATGATTGAAGACCGCAGCCCCGTGGAACTGACAGCAATCGGCATCGGGCATGATGTGGGGCGCTATTATCAGCGCGCCGTCACCATTACCGATGCGGAAGAACTCGGGGGCACCATGTTGCAGGCACTGTCCGGCCTGTTTGATGAAAAAAGTGCCCAGCGTGGCCGCCGGAAGGCGCGCTCACGCAGGTAAGGTCTCGGCGCTCGCCCGGTGCAGGGGTTTCCCTGTCCGGGTTTCGGCCAGATCAAGCAGGGCGTTCAGCAGAATATCGGCGTCCTGCTCCGTGGTGCGGTGATTGACAATAGCCGCACGAATGGCCCGCTTCCCATGTAGCGTGGTGGTGGAAGGTGCTGCAATCCCGCTTTCATGCAGATCCTTCACCAACTCGCCATTCAGCGTATCCAGATCCTCGTTCTCCACCACCACACGGAAACAGACGATATTCAGGGTAACTGGAGCCAGCAGTTCCAGACATGGCGTGTCGTCAATCCGGGCTGCCAGATAGCGTGCGACAGCACAGGACCGGGTCACCACCTCCCCCAGCCCATCGGTGCCAAATCCGGCCAGAGTGAACCAGACCTTGAGCGCCCTGAAGCCACGAGACAGATCCGGCCCCAGATCACAGAACCACGGCGCACCGGCCGCCAGCCCTCGATCTTCCCGTGCCAGATAAGCCAGAGACTGGGCAAAAGCTGCGGCCTGCTTCCCTTCTTCACGCACAATAATGCATCCGGCATCGTACGGTGTCTGCGCCCATTTATGAAAATCCAGCGCTATGCTGTTGGCCTGCTCCATCCCGGCAAGTGCTGGAGCATATTCAGCCGAAAGCCGCGCTAAAGCGCCAAAAGCGCCATCCACGTGGAACCAGAGCCCCTCATCCCGCGCAAAAGCCGCCAGATCAGCCAATGGATCAATGGAGCCCGTATCGACTGTTCCCGCAGTTCCCACCACCAGAAAGGGTTCAAACCCGGCTGCCCTGTCCTCCGCGATCATGGAGCGCAATACGTCCATATCCATACGGAATGCCGCATCCATCGGCACACGCCGCAATGCATTGGTTCCCAGCCCTGCCAGATCAAAAGCACGGGCAATGCATCCGTGGGCCGTTTGCCCGGCATATCCCACCAGCCTGCGGCTTTGTATCCCCTCTGCCCGCATTTTCACGCCTGCGGGCACCCCGCGGCTGGCCGTAATCACACCAATGAAATTCGCCATTGAAGATCCGGTAACCAGTACGCCGGTCGCTGTTTCCGGAAAACCGAGCATGCTGGCTGTCCAGCGAATGACCATCCGTTCCACTTCAACCGGAGCATGGTCACGTCCGCCTAGATTGGCGTTAAGCCCCGCGGCCAGCATCTCGGCCAACATGCCCTGAGGGGTGCCACCGCCGTGCACCCACCCCATAAAACGCGGATGCCGGTTACCAACCGCATAGGGCAGAACCTGCTGGGTAAACTGATGGTAAAGCTGGTCAACAGGAGCGCCTGACTGCGGCAAAGGCGCATCATGAAATCCCTGCCTGACACTTTCGGGCATAGGTTGCCACACTGGCCCTGCAGCCACGGCCTTCACGTTATCCAGCATGTCATCCAGCATGCGGTGACCCAGCGCACGCAGCTCTTCCCAGTTTTCCGGATCAAGCCCAGCCATGGTTCATTCTCCTACTTCGGCTGGTGTCAGGAGCGCTTTTTCTGCCTCGTGCTTCTTCATCATGACCGCAAATTTACGTGCCAGCACAGCACAGACAAACAACTGGATCTGATGATAGATCATGAGCGGCAACACAACGAGCCCAACCGAAGCTGGCGGAAAGAGCACGTTGGCCATAGGCACCCCTGAGGCCAACGTTTTCTTGGACCCGCAGAACACCACGGCAATCTCATCCCGCAAAGGCATACCCACCAGCCGGCTGCCAAAAGCCGTGATGACCAGCACACACACCAGCAACAGAAAGTCCACCACGGCAATCAGACCGAGTTCGCTCAGCGGCAGACGGTGCCACAGCCCCTGAATCACGGCATCACTGAACGCTGTGTAAACCACAATCAGGATCGACCCGCGATCCGTCATGGATAGCAACTTCTTGTTGCGGTGCGCCCATGCGCCAATCCACGGCTGAAGAACCTGCCCCAGCACAAACGGAAGTAGAAGCTGGAAGACAATATCCATCACGCCACCGGACTGCCCGCCATGGCGCGCCAGCACCAGCCCGACCAGAAACGGCGTAATGAAAATGCCAAAAACATTGGATGCCGTCGCCGCACACACAGCGGCGGGCACGTTCCCCCCGCCGATGGATGTAAACGCGATGGAAGATTGAACGGTGGACGGCAGACAGCACAGGAACAGAACGCCCAGCCATACCTCATTCTGCAACAGGCCGGGAAAAGCAGCATGCAACGCCAAACCCAGCAGCGGAAACAGCACAAACGTGCAGCACAGGATCATCAGATGCAGGCGCCACGCGGTCAGCCCTTCCACCACGGCCTTACGAGAGAGGCGCGCGCCTTGCAGGAAAAACATCATGGCAATGACAATAATGGCCAGCCACCGAAAAACCGGCACGGCCGCACCATGGCAGGGAACAAACGTGGCCAGCAGCACAGTGCCGATCAGGCTGAGAAGAAACGGATCTAATCCAAACATGCCGCGTACCGTCTTTCCTGTTTTTCCGGGGCGTATGGTCCGTAACCCAAGGCACAGCCAACCCGCACTATTTTTTCACATCAAGATTGCGTCTGCCGTCTGCTTACGCCACCTTTACGCACAAATGAAAGCACACACCATTCCCCCTCTGGCCTCTCTCATGCTCGTGAGTGCGGGTCTGGCCTACCTTGCAGCCTCACCCGTGCGGGCGCTGGCGGCACCACCCGGAAGCTGCGCTGTGATAAACCATGGTGCGGTTCAGGCATCCGCCCACGGCGTCACGTATCAAAACACCACCGTACGCACGCCGGATGGCAGCACCACGCTTACCGTCAAGCAGATGCATTACACCGCCCCGGAGGGGGATGACGATTCCATACAAAATCAGGCGGATGCGGCATCGCTCCTGCTGGTTTCCGCCATGACGGGCCACCACAATGCTGCCTGCTCTGACTGGCTGCAACAGCAGGGCCAGAGCGTGGCCAAAGGGCTGAAAGCTGGAGGCACCTATGATCTGGCATGGAGTAGTGCTGCAATCAGCCGCGGCACCGCGCATGTCGGTATCGGGTCGGCTCACCTTAAACTGGAAGGCAGCACCACAGCCCACACAAGTGCGGCCACCCTGGGCCTAACCGGACTGTCCTTCCGGAATGTCGCTAATCAGGACCTTCTCCCCACCACCGCCCATGCTGCGTTCTCTCTTCCAGCATCGGAGCTTCCCGCGCTTATGGCGGCTATCGGCGGCAAGGCAGAGCAAGCCCCGGCAGTGCATGTCACCATCTCCAGTTTTGACGCGCAACGCGACACCGTGCAGTTGAAGGGAAATGGTACGGCAACCCTTACCGGTAACGTCAACGCCACCTCAGCATCCGGCCATCTGGAAATAACGGAACTGGAATCCCTGATCGAAAAGGCGCGTGCAGCCCAACAGATGAAACTCGCAGCTGGTCTCGTTCTGGCCCGTCTGGTCAGCCATACGCAAAACGGCGCGAATGTCTGGAATACCAGTTGGGAAGGCGGCGTTCTGACTGTGAACGGCTTCCCTCTTCCATTAAAATAACGAGAAGCATCGCTCTCTCCTGAGCACGGTCCACCATCGTCTGAAGCGGGAGCTTATCGAAGAAGCTGGGTAAAAAATCAGCAGATGTTAGCTGGCGAGGGATTTGTGGGGCCGAACAGGCAACTGTGGCGGCCCGATGATGGGCCTTCACGACGGCGTTCAACCGCAATCGTCGTTGCCCACGGCAAGACCAGCGTACCATTCTTTTTCAAAACAGCGTCTTAAGCTGCTTTTACAAGAATACGGTGGCAGCCGCCTTATGCTCCCCTACCACCCAATCGGCCCCATGCCCGGGTCCCAGTTCCCCCATGCGGGGTTCCAGGCTCCCCATGCGCCCCAGTTCCATTGGGCATCATCATACATCTGAGCCGTCATTTCCTGCTCATCTGCTAACGCCTGTGCCTGCACATATTGCTGGTAACGGCTATAGGCCGCCTCATCCCCCACATACAGGCAATCACACACCAACGGGTCTGAATACACGTAGAACACGTGATCATTCTTCACGCGCCTTACAAAATGATGCGCGGGCAAACGGTTCAGCATGGCCTGCCGTTCAGGCGTATCTGCCGGTTTCTGAAAAAAGCCCGCCGCGGCCAGATGGTCTTCCTTCCCTTCAATCTGTTGGGACGCCGTCTCACAAGATGGAAGCATCATCAGCAGCCCAAAAGACAGAACAGCCAGAAATCCGGTAGGCGGGCGATGCATCATCCTGTTTCCTTTTCCTTTGGCAGACCAGAAAGGATCTGACAGGGCCGCCCCTTGCCCCACATCTAAAGACGGAAATGAGCCCGGTGATGCAGGCTGGAAGGCAGCATGGTCGTCTGGCAGCCTCTTTATGCCTAACAGCCCCCTGCTTTTGTGCCAGAAAACTCTTTTTTAAAAATGGTTTGAAGTAATCAACACGTTAGCCCCATCAAGCCATCCAGCAGCTTCTCCTGTTTCCCAGCCGAAACCTTGCCGGGGCAGAGAGAGCTCAAGCCCTCTCTGCTACAGGTGCTCTCTCCACCAGCTTGACCAGATCACGCAATACCCGGCGGGCCAGATCAATACGCTGCACATTCGTCAATTCGCGCACCACCGCCAGTTTGTGGTCAGGCCGTAATCTGACGGCACCGTCTTTCCAGCGGCCCATCCATTGCACCAGCCCAGCGGGGTTCTTGAAGCTATTCTGACGGAACTGAAGCACCATTCCTTTTGGCCCAGCTTCCAGACGCTCAATGCCCGCAGCCCGACACAATCTTTTAAGATCAACAATATCCAGAAGGTTTTTCACCTCTGGCGGCACTGCGCCAAAGCGATCCACCAGTTCGGCTTCCATGGCTTCCAGCTCTGCATCGGAAGCAAGCCCGCTGATGCGCCTATACAGTCCCAGCCGCACCGGCAGGTCCGGCACATAATCAACGGGAATAAGTACAGGCAAACCGACAATGATGTTGGGGGTCCAGTCTCGGTCCTCGGCACGTCGACGGCTGGCGTCCGCACGCAGATCTGCCACGGCGTCTTCCAGCATCTGCTGATACAGTTCAATGCCAACTTCGCGCACATGGCCAGACTGCTGATCTCCCAGCAGGTTACCCGCCCCGCGCAGATCAAGATCGTGAGACGCCAGCGTAAAGCCAGCGCCCAGCGTATCCAGAGTCTGCATGACTTCCAGCCGCTTTTCGGCTGAGGCCGAGAGAACATGGGTTTGCGGCCATGTCAGGTAGGCGTAACCGCGCTGCTTTCCACGGCCAACGCGCCCGCGTAGCTGATACAACTGCCCCAGCCCGAACATGTCAGCCCGATGGATGATCAGCGTGTTCACCGCAGGCATATCCAGCCCGCTTTCCACAATGTTGGTGGAGAGCAGGATGTCATATTTCCCGTCAGAAAACTCGGTCATAACCCGTTCAAGTTCTGTGGGAGTGAGCCTGCCGTGCGCCTGAATCAGCTTGGCGTCCGGCACAATGGCCGTCAGCCGTTCCGCCAGCCGGTCCAGATCTTCAATACGCGGGGCCACACAGAAAATCTGCCCACCCCGGAAGCGTTCACGTTGAATGGCCTCCCGAATCACCACGCTGTCAAACGGCATGATGAATGTCCTTACTGCCAGCCGGTCCGTTGGCGGCGTGGCAATCAGGCTCATCTCCCGCACACCGGAGAGAGAAAGCTGCAACGTTCTGGGCAACGGCGTGGCAGAAAGCGTGAGCACATGCACATCATCGCGCAGCGCTTTCAGTTTTTCCTTATGCGCCACACCAAAATGCTGTTCTTCATCAATAATCAGCAGTTCAAGGGCCGCGAACTGGACCGTCTTGGCCAGCAATGCGTGCGTGCCGATCACCACATTGATGGACCCATCAGCCAGCCCTTTGCGCACGGCTGTGGCATCCTTGCCCGTTACCATGCGGGAAAGCTGGGCTACCTTGATGGGAAAGCCCTCAAACCGGGCAGCAAAAGTGCGGTAGTGCTGGCGCGCCAGCAAAGTGGTCGGCACCACCACGGCCACCTGCCCGCCAGACATGGCGGCAACAAACGCAGCCCGCAGCGCAACTTCCGTCTTGCCGAAGCCTACATCCCCGCACACAAGCCGATCCATCGGGCGGCCTGAACCCATATCCTCAAGCACATCAGCAATGGCGCGGGCCTGATCATCCGTTTCCACAAACGGGAAACGAGCGCAGAATTCATCCCACAAGCCCTCAGCCGGGGCCAGCACTGGTGCTTCCTTCAATGCACGGGCCGCAGCCGTCTTGATCAGGTCGGACGCCATATCGCGGATGCGCTGTTTCATCCGGGCCTTACGGCCCTGCCACGCAACACCGCCCAGCTTATCCAGCGGCACACCGGCCTGATCCGAGCCAAAGCGGCTCAGCAATTCAATGTTTTCAACCGGCAGGTAAAGCTTTTCATTCCCGTCATACAACAAGCGAAGGCAGTCATGCGGCGCCACGCCAACACTGACGGTTTCCAGCCCATCATACCGGCCAATGCCGTAATCCTGATGCACCACCAGATCGCCCGCCGTAATTTCTCCGGCCTCGGCAATCAGTTCATCAGCACGGCGACGGCGGCGTGGTGGGCGGCCAATACGCTCCCCAAGCAGATCCTGCTCAGAAACAAACGCCATGTCCTCCGCAACAAAGCCGCGTTCCAGACCCAGCGTCAGCAAGCCAACAGAACCGGGCTTGGCCTTTTTCGCCTGCTCCCAGTTCTCATAGCTCTGGGTCACTACCCCGTGTTCGCGCAGCAGGGTGCCAATGCGCTCGCGTGAGCCCTTGCTCCACGCTGTCACATACGCGCGGCGATTGACCTGCCCCCAATCCCGCACCTGCTCGCCCAGCAGGGTGAAAACCTTTTCACGCTCGGCGTTGGGCACGATCTTGGCGAACATCTTGCCGGGGCGTCCGCCCACATCCATACCGCGGGCCCCATCGGGCTTGGCATAGGGACTGAACGCCACAACCGGCAGCCGGCTGAGGATGGCATTCCATCCTTTGGAATCCAGATACAGAAGATGCGGCGGCAGAGCCCGATATGGCGTTTCTCCCTCCCGCGGCGGCTGACGACGCGCCTGATAGTGGTCGTCAATCATTTCCAGCCGGGTTTTGAGCACCTCTTCCGCCTGATAATCGAGCGAGATCGACACGCCGGGCAGATAGTCAAATACCGTTTCCATCTCGGTATGAAAAAGCGGCAACCAGTGTTCCAGCCCCGGATACCGGCGGCCGTCGCTTACATGTTCATAAAGCGGGTCCGCTGCGGCGCCAGGCCCAAACACGTCCCGCCAGCCCGTGCGGAAACGGGAGATACTTTCGGGATCGAGCGAAAACTCGGAAACGGGCCGCAGGGTCAGTTCCTGCAGGCGCGATGTAGACCGCTGGCTACCCGGATCAAAGGCCCGGATATTTTCAACTTCATCACCGAACAGATCCAGTCGCACAGGTTCTGCTGCCCCGGCGGGATAAAGATCAAAAATCCCCCCACGGCTGGCAAATTCACCCGCTTCCATCACCGTATCTGTACGGGTATAGCCATTGGCCACCAGAAGTTCGATCAGAAATTCCTGATCAAGGCTTTCTCCCTGCCGAATGGTCAGGGACTGGCCTTTAAACGTGCTGCGGGGAGCCACACGCTGCACAACCGCCGCCACCGTTGTCAGAATCAGGCGCGGCTTGCCATTGGCTGGCTCCAGAAGCCGGGTGAGAGTCGCCACACGTTCGGCCACAATGGTCGGGTTGGGAGAAACCCGATCATACGGCAGGCAATCCCAGGCGGGAAAGCGAAGTGTCTCAACATCAGCCCCCATATAGGCCAGCAAATCTGCCAACCGTGCGGTAGAGGCATCATCCCGGGCAATATGCAGCACCGGTCCCTTGTGCTCACGCGCTCTGCGCGCCAGCAGGAAGGCATCATACCCCTCCGCAACACCCCATATGGAGGCTATGCGGTCCTCGACACTCGCTTCTGCCGTCATTCCGTCTTCCCGGCTCCTTTGGCGCGGCTGGCTTCCACCATCCGGCGCAACATGGGGGTGGCTTTTTCCTCGGGCAATGGCAGGCGGCCAAACAGCCAGTCTGTCAGTTCCGGGTCCGGCATCTGCATGATGGCTTCCATATCCGCCAGATCAGCCTCGCTCATGGTCGCCACGTTAGCCTCCACAAACCCGCCGATCAGAATATCGGTCTCAAATGTACCACGATGATTGGCGCGGAACACCAGCCTGCGGCGGCGGGCGGCAAGCGGATCATCTTCAGATACGGCGGAAGCGGGGGCACTACTAAAATTGTCTTGCATGGCGTTACTGTCCTATAGCCTTGGCATTCCTGTCTGTCAGCCGCCAAACAGAGGCTTATGCATCTTCGGTGTCCAGTCCCTTTTCCATCACATCCTCTCCGGTTACGGAGCAGACGGATCTTTCACCCCTTTCCGCAGTGCTGGGCCCACTTGACAGCCTGCCCGGCGTCAGCGCCGCGCGTGCAAAGCTGCTCAGCCGCATAGCGGGCGGCTCCCGCGTGCTGGACCTGCTGTTCTGCCTGCCGGAAAGTGTAACAGACCGCCGCGCCCGCCCGCCGCTTGCGCAACTCAGCCCTGACAGCATTGCGACAGTCACAGGCACGGTTCTGGATATCCGGGCCCCTGCCCCCCGCACGCGCCAGCCGTGGCGTGTCACCATTGAAGATTCGACCGGACGCCTCGAACTGGCTTTTTTCTCCCCGTGGCAGGCCAAGCAGGTTGTGGTTGGCGAATCTATTGTGGCCTCAGGCAAGGTCGAGCGGTTTCATGACAGGCTGACCATGACCAGCCCGGACTATCTGCTTCCCGCCCGCTCGGCAGACCGCATTCCACGTCTGGACCCGGTCTGGCCCCTTACCGCCGGACTGTTTACCGGGCAGGTAAGACAGGCCATGACCACCGCACTGGAGCGCCTTCCTGCCACCCTGCCTGAATGGCACGCGCCTTCCATTCTCAAGCGCAGACGCTGGCCTGATTTTGTTACCGCCCTGACCTGGATGCAGTTTCCTCACCGCATTCCCGGCAGCGAAGCAGGCGAGGAATGGCGGAGCGAACAAACCCGAGCCCAGGCACGGCTGGCCTGTGACGAACTGCTGGCAGATCAGCTTGCCACCCGCATTGCCCAACGTGCCTCCCGCAGTCGGCCCGGCCGTTCATTGAACGGGGATGGGCACCTGCAACAACAGGCGCTTGCCACGTTTGGCCATACGCCCACGCCCGGCCAGAAAAAAGCCCTGTATGAAATTGAAGCCGACATGGCGGCCCCTTACCGGATGAGCCGCCTGTTGCAGGGCGATGTTGGCGCGGGCAAGACGTTGGTTGCCCTGCTGGCCATGCTACGGGCAACAGAATCTGGCGCACAGGCGGCCATCATGGCCCCTACGGAAATTCTGGCCCGCCAGCACGCCCTGACATTTGAACGCCTCTCCCCCGTGCCGGTGGTCTATCTCTCCAGCTCCGTAAAGGGAAAAGCCCGCAAGCAGGTGCTTCAGGCCATTGCGGATGGCTCTGCTCCTCTGGTGGTGGGAACACACGCACTGGTTCAGGAAACCGTGCAGTTTGCAGACCTCGGCCTCGCCGTGATTGATGAGCAGCACCGCTTTGGGGTGGAGCAACGTCTGGCGCTGGTTGAAAAAGGCCATAACGCGGACATGCTGGTCATGACCGCCACACCGATCCCACGCACCCTTTTGCTTACCCGCTTTGGGGACATGCAGATCAGCAAACTGGAAGGCAAACCAGCAGGGCGCAAACCGGTGCGCACATCCCTGCACAGCATTGGCACAATGGACGACGTGCTTGCCGGCCTTGACCGTGCCCTTGCCAAAGGCGCGCAGATCTTCTGGGTCTGCCCTCTGGTGTCTGAAAGCGAAGCACTGGACATTGCAGCAGCAGAAGCCCGCCATGCAGACCTGACAGAACGATTCGGCCCCATAGCCGGACTGGCCCATGGGCGGCAGGACGCCGCAGTGCGGGAAGAAGCGCTTCAATCCTTTGCGCAAGGCAAAACCCGCATGTTGGTGGCAACCACGGTGATTGAAGTGGGGGTGGATGTGCCAACCGCCACCATCATGGTGATTGAACATGCAGAACGCTTCGGCCTTGCGCAGTTGCACCAGCTACGCGGCCGCGTAGGGCGAGGGGCGAAGGACTCGTTCTGCCTCATGCTGCATGATGACGGGCTGGGCCTCACAGCCCGCCGCCGCCTCACCTGCCTGCGTGAAACCGAAGATGGCTTTCTGATTGCCGATGAGGATTTCCGCCTTCGTGGCGGCGGAGACGTAACGGGCCGCAGGCAGTCCGGCCTTCCGGATTATCGTATGGCCTCGGAGATCCTCGTGGATATGCTGCTGGATGCCGCGCACGAGGAAGCGGAACAGATCCTGCCCGACACGGCCCCGGACCAGAATGCGCCATTGCCCCCGGCAGCGCAGGTGCTGCTGGCTCTGTTCAACAAGACCGATGCTGCCCGTATCTTTGCTGGCGGCTAGATGTTTCGTTCCGAAGTTTGAGAACGCGCTGCCTTTTCACGGAAGCAGAAGGATGCGCCATGCGCCAGCTTCACCACAGGAGCCGGAGCGCCCACGCGAACGCACTCCTACCAAGCCCTCCGTCCAGTCCCCATTTGAGAAGACGACAGGAGAACTGGCTGGGTCGAAATTTTGGAGAAGTGAAACGCCCAAATTTTAAGAATGGAAGAGATCCGCCCTACTACCAGAATTTTTCAACAGCATTCCAGGGGGCGGTTTCAGTTGATCTCTTCGTGACGACGCTTTACCAAGGCGTGCCTCAGACGACAGCGCGTGTCTCGGCGTCCGCTTCCGCCAGCCAGCGCTTCACCTGCCCTTCCGGATCAGCATGCAGCGTAAAGTCAGAGACGGCGGCCACGCTATCCGCACCGGCGTCCAGACAGGCCCGTAGCCGCTCAAATGTGATGCCGCCGATCGCCACCAGAGGCAGATCACCGATCAGCTTTTTCCATTCTGTCAGTTTTTCCACACCCTGCGGGCCAAAGGCCATCTTTTTCAGGCGCGTGGGCCAGATGGGGCCAAGGGCAACATAATCCGGTGCACAGGCCAACGCCCTGTCCAGTTCTTCATGACAATGCGTGCTGATACCCAGCCGGACACCAGCCTTTCGGATTGCGACCAGATCTGCCGTATCCAGATCTTCCTGCCCCAGATGCAGATAATCAATGCCTTCATCCAGCGCGATCTGCCAGTAATCGTTCAGCACCAGACACACGCCATGCCGCTTGGCGTAAGTGTGAGCCTGACGAATTTCAGCCACCAATTTCTCAGGCGAATAATTTTTTATTCTCAACTGGATAAAGCGTGCGCCAGCCCCACCGAGCCTGTTGACCCATTCTGCTGTATCGACAACCGGATAAATTTTCTGAGGGAGCGCACTCATGCCAGCATGGCCTTTCCTGCAACAGGGGTGGAGGGAACAGCCATATCGCGCTCTTCCATAGGGTCGGCCACGCGTGCCAGCACGCCAGCTTCTACTGCCAGCCGGAACGCCCGCGCCATCACGGCAGGATCACCCGCCTTGGCAACTGCGGTGTTTATCAGCACGGCATCATAACCCAGTTCAAGAGCCTGCGCCGCATGTGATGGCACACCGATCCCTGCATCCACCACCAGCGGCACGTCTGGAAAATGCGCACGCAGAGCCCGCAGCCCGAAAATATTGTTCAGCCCCTTACCGGAGCCAATAGGCGCCCCCCAAGGCATCAGCACTTCACACCCCGCCGCAAGCAGCCGCTCAGCCACCACCAGATCTTCCGTGGTGTAGGGAAAAAACCTTGAAGCCGTCTTCACTGAGAATACGGGCTGCTTCAACCAATCCGAAGACGTCAGGCTGAAGCGTATCAAGCTCCCCGATCACTTCCAGCTTAACCCACTCGGTACCGAAGACCTCACGCGCCATATGCGCCGTTGTCACGGCTTCCTTGACCGTATGGCAGCCAGCCGTATTCGGCAGCACCGGCACACCCAATTCGCGAATAAGGGACCAGAATGCCTGCCCGGCCCGCTCACCCGCAGATTCGCGCCGCAGGGAAACCGTCACCACTCCCGGTTGGGCTGCCTGAACCGCATCCCGCAAAATATCAGGGGACGGATACTGCGCCGTTCCCAACATAAGGGGAGAGGAAAGTTCAACCCCATAAAAGCGTGCTGTCATACGTCAGCCTCCCTGCATCGGGGCAACAATTTCCACCTGCGCACCATCATTCAGCGCAGTTTTATCGCGTAGCGGCACGGGCACAAAGCTACCATTCATTGCCGTGGCAATGCGGGCGCCACCGTAGCCGAGTTCATCAATCAGCGCCGCCAAGGTGGTGGCGGATACTTCATGAACTTCATCATTGACCACGATCTTCATGCGGGCGTTCTCCCTGTTTCTCTTCGGCACGTAAGCACAGCATCCCGATCACGCAACCTCTTCAAGGCTGTCAAAAAACTCTCTGCATCACCCTGCCCAGGGAAAGCGCGGGCTTTTCTGCTCCGTTTTTTCCGGAGGGATGGTGGGATGAATTTTCTTAGAGCCACTTGGCCCTCACAGCCACACCTCTCCGCTTGTGAAGGGCCCTAATTACCCAGCATTTCCCACGGAATTACCAAAAATCATGTCTGCAGCTTCCCGCGCGCGCGCCGGGGAAAGGAGGAAGCCGTGACGGTACATACCGTTCACAAACACATGGTTCCCCTCTCGCACCACACGGGGCATGTTGTCCGGGTAGGACGGGCGCAAGCCGGTTCCCATCTCCAGAATTTCCGCTTCCGCAAAGCCGGGGTGCAGCACCCATGCCGCATTCAACAGTTCCGTCATGGAGCGCACAGTCATGCCGCCTGCGTTTTCGCTTTCAATCATGGTGGCCCCGACCATGAACACGTGGTCCGCACGCGGCACAATATAAATGGGAATACGCGGATGCAGCATCCGCACGGGGCGATGCAGCACAACATCCGGGCAACGGAGCAGCAGCATTTCTCCACGCACCCCACGCAGAGTAGGCAGTTCCTGCCGCACATTCAGGCCCGTACAGTCAACAATCCAGTCAAATGCAGCGTCATCGGGCGCATCTACGGCTGAAAAGACAGCTTTGCCCCCCAGACTTTCCAAGCGGGCCAGCAAGGCAACCAGCGCCTTACGCGGGTCGACATGGCCTTCATCTGCAAAGAACAGACCTTTATGAAAACGGCCAGCCAGATCAGGCTCCAACCGGGCAATTTCCGCACCGTCCACGGTCTCGAAATGCGTGGTGCGACGGCCAAAGCGGGCAATTTCCCCACTGTCACGCGGGGGAGCCAGAACAAGGCTGCCTGCCCGCACCACATTGGGCACGTGCGCTTCCCACCAGTCAACCGAATCTACGGATTGTGCGGTCACTTCTGGTGGAGCGGATTCCGCCTCACACCACGGGGCAAGCATTCCCCCAGCCATCCATGATGCGCCAGCCCCCACACGGCCGCCGGGTTCATAAAGCGTGACCACGCCGCCACGCTCCGCCAGCGTAACTGCGGCCGTCATGCCTGCAACACCAGCCCCTTTTACCAATATGCGGGGAGTATGGGTCATGATGTGTTGGCCTCCTGCCACCCGATCCTGTGTATGCTGCCGAGCGTCTCGAATTCTGGAGATATGTTATAACGCACGCAGCAGCCGCGGCCACCCCTTGTCCGGTCACCAGCCCGTCAGAAAGCGCGCGCCAGAAGCACCACCACCAGACAACATTCCATCACCGCCGTGGCAATCCAGCGCAGCCCCATATAGCCACTGGGCAACGCGCCGCGCCGCCAGCCTTCGCGCTCAACCAAAGCCAGAATGGGCACAGCCACGGCCAAAGCCGCCACGCCAGCAACAGGCTGCCATGCAAAAGCCAGATAGGCCGCCAGCCAGCCAGCTAAGGCAGGCACCACGCCCAGAAGCAGCCGAAAAACATCCATACGGTCTGCGCCAGCCGTAATAATGGAGGGCAAAGGGTCCAGCGCCAGGCCCCATTGCACCGCCCCCCAGAAGCTGAGGGTCACTGCACCATAAAACACAAACGCCATAAGCAGATTGGGAACGGGCACGCCCGAAGAGAAGAACACGATACAGCACGCGCCGAACAAAAAGGGCAGTAATCCGGCCATTGTCAGCACCACGGCTACAAATGGAAGTCTTTTCATGAGCGTTCGGCGTGCCTCCTTTGCACGGTTTCCTGCAATAGATTGGTTGACAGAAAAGCCCAAGAGGCTGCCACTAGCAACCACACGGAACATTGGCTTCCATGTTTCGTTACGCTCGAAAACAAGAACAAGACACCGCTGCCGGACGCATAGCCGGCGCCAGAAACGGGAATGAAAAAAGTATGAGTGCCATTGTCGATATCATCGCGCGCGAAATCCTCGACAGCCGCGGCAACCCAACGGTTGAAGTGGATGTAGAGCTGGCTTCTGGCGCAAAAGGCCGGGCAGCCGTTCCGTCCGGTGCGTCCACAGGCGCGCATGAGGCAGTGGAACTGCGTGACAAAGACCCCAAGCGCTACAACGGCAAGGGTGTGCTGCACGCTGTTGAAAATATCGAAAACGAGATTCTCCCCACCCTGCAGGGAGCCGAATCCTCCGATCAGATTGATATCGACAACGCGATGATCGATCTGGATGGCACCCCTAACAAAAGCCGTATGGGCGCCAACGCCATTCTTGGTGTCTCGCTTGCGGTGGCCAAAGCCACGGCAGCAGAACTTCAGGTACCGCTCTATCGCTATGTTGGCGGTGTTTTTGCCCACACGCTTCCAGTGCCCATGATGAACATCGTGAACGGGGGCGAACATGCAGATAACCCCATCGATATTCAGGAATTCATGATCCAGCCGGTTGGCGCGCCTACCGTGGCCGATGCCATCCGCTGGGGAAGTGAAATCTTCGCGCATCTGAAAAAAGCGCTACAGGCTGCGGGCCTCAACACCAATGTTGGGGATGAAGGCGGATTCGCTCCGGCCCTGAAATCTGCTGATGAAGCACTGAGCTTTATTTCCCGTGCCGTCGAATCCGCAGGTTACCGTCTGGGAGAAGACATCACCTACGCTCTGGATTGCGCTTCCACCGAATTTTATCACGATGGCAAGTATGATCTGAAAGGCGAAGGCAAGGTTTTTGATGCAGGCGAAATGGTTGCCTACCTTGAAGATCTAACCAAACGGTACCCCATCGTCTCCATTGAAGACGGTCTTGCGGAAGATGACTGGGAAGGCTGGAGCCTTCTGACCGAAACCCTTGGCCGCAAGGTCCAGTTGGTTGGGGATGATCTGTTCGTCACCAATCCCGAACGTCTGCGCCGTGGCATTCAGGCGGGCGTTGGCAACTCCCTGCTGGTGAAAGTCAACCAGATCGGCACGCTGACGGAAACGCTGCAGGCCATTGAACTGGCTCACAAGGCTGGTTATACCGCCGTCATGAGCCACCGTTCTGGTGAGACGGAAGATTCCACCATTGCGGATCTGGCCGTCGCAACCAACTGCGGGCAGATCAAGACAGGCTCCCTCTCCCGCTCTGACCGTACCGCCAAATACAACCAGCTCATCCGGATTGAACAGGAACTGGCAACGGCTGCCCAATATGCGGGCCGCACCATCCTGAAAGTCTGATCCCGCACTCAGCCTTTCCTGAAACAGGAAAACCAGAGCCGCATGGGGAACCGTGCGGCTCTTTTTTTACATTATCGGGCCGCCTTATGCTTTTCTGTCCGGGTGTTCATGGTTTAGACATACTGTTCTGGGAAAATTCATTTTCTGATGGCAAAAAGGACAAGAACAACGTGCAGATAGGCCGCATGATCAGACGCGCAGTACGAGCCGTTGTTCCCCCCATGATTTTTCTTGGTATCGCAGGTTATTTTGGCTGGAACGCGACCCAGGGCGATCATGGCATGAAAGCCTATCAGCAACAGCTTCTTCTGCTTGATCAGGCCAAACAGTCCCAGCAGGACGCCATTGCCGAGCAGGCAGCATGGCGTCGCCGCGTTAATGGCCTGCGTGAACAGTCTCTGGATACAGATACGCTGGATGAACGGGCACGTGCCATGCTCAATCTGGCCGACAAAAACGATATCGTCGTCCCCTATGATCGGCGTGATCCGCTTTACTAAAAGGCTGTTTGATCAGGCTGCAACTTGACGCATGCCCTGCGCGTCTTCCCTATTTCAGGGGCAAATAAAGATCCGTAATCGCTTCATGCTCTGGCACGTCCGGAAAAAATTTCACACGTTGGGCATAGAACGGAAAATCTCTTAGCTCCTCGCCACTGGCAGGCAACCATTGGCCATAGAGGAATTGCGCTGCATGCCGCAGGTTCTCACTCTCGCCAACAAGGCGGAGCACCGCACAGCGTCCCGCTGGAATCTGCCCTGCCTCCACGCCCTCATCGGCAAGCGTAATCTTACGGGTGGTCGCTGCGGCCAAATCGATTCGGTAGTCCTGCTCCGGCACATGATCCGGGTCTGTATGGAAGATTGTATAAGTTGCATGTGTGGCAGCCCTTACACCGTTCGCCTTCCGCCAAGATATGAAACGCCGAATTGTTTCACCCAGCCTTTCGGGCGCACCGCGATGCGTCATAAACGCAACAGGAATGGCCACTTCCTCACGTATCGTCACATCATCTAAAGAAAAATTCTGTGTCATGATCCGGTTCCTTGCTTCGGCCAGCGGCCCAAGTGCTGCAGCCCACGCCACCCAGTCAGGATTTTCCCGAAAAGCCTTTGGAGCCTGCCCAATTCTCTGATGAAAAGCCCGAGCAAAGCCATCCGGGGTTTCATAACCTGCATCAAGAGCGATCTCCGTAACCGAAACATCGCTGCGATAGGCAAGCCGCCACGAAGCGCGCTTCATCCTGATCAATTGGACATAGCGATGCAGAGAAAGACCAAAAACAGCGCTAAATTGTCTGTGAAAATGGCAGGGTGAAAACGCAGCCACGGCGCTCAATGCTCTCAGGCAAAGATCCCCATCCAGATTTTGGTCGATATACGTCAGAACACGCTGCATCCGTGCGTGATAGTGCCTATAATCAGCAGACCGCTTTGACACGATAACGTGGTCCTTGTTTGGTGGCTCCCACAACCTAAGCCACTAGACGCACGATACGCTCGGCCAATCTTGCTGTTTGCAGCCCTGCCTCTGGCAACCAAACAGGACAGCAAAGTGTGCGGATGGAATGGGGTAAATGCAGGCGGCTCCTGAGGACCATTTCCCTCAAGCCTACGCTCCTCCCCCAGATGAAGGGGTTATTCCCCGTTTCATGAATGATTAAGCATCCATCCCGGTCAGACTGGCCGGAAATGCCGCGCGCCATATTACGGGGAAACCATTTTATAGCGCCCAGCAAACTCTGATCAGGGAAGCCCTTCCGACGCTCCCCGAAAGCGCTGCTTCCGCCAAAGAGCCAACACAGAGTGAAGGCAAACGCCACAAACAAAAAACGGCGCCCTGAGGCGCCGCATTTGCATCATCCACGCAGGGCGGATGATTATTTGATCTTTGCTTCGCGGAACACAACGTGCTTGCGGGCAACGGGATCATACTTTTTCAGTTCCATTTTACCGGTATGCGCACGAGCGTTCTTCTTCGTGACGTAGAAATAACCAGTGTCCGCCGTGGAAACGAGACGGATCTTGATAACATTGGTCTTGGCCATGGCTTCCTCAGCAGAGCATCATGAGTCCGGACAGAAGGCCCGGGTGGTGTTCAAGTGGGCGCAAAATGCGCATACAAGAGCCAAAGGTCAAGTATTCTTCCATCAATCAGGCGTGGTAAAAGCCAAAAGGAGTAAAAAAACATGCTGGATGTGGCTGTTGCGCGCGCCCGAATCCTGGAAAAACTCTCTCCGTGCGGTCTGGAAACAGTTTCCGTGGCACACGC
Source organism: Acetobacter senegalensis (assembly GCF_001499615.1). Lineage (NCBI taxonomy): Bacteria > Pseudomonadati > Pseudomonadota > Alphaproteobacteria > Acetobacterales > Acetobacteraceae > Acetobacter > Acetobacter senegalensis. The sequence goes on from NZ_LN606600.1 coordinate 3,825,699, forward strand.
CTGTGGTCGCGTGCTCGCCGCTCCCGTGGTCGCCCGTCTCTCAAATCCGCCCGTTTCCGTGTCATCAATGGATGGATACGCCGTTAGGATAGACGATGCGCAGGAAGGAGCCACGCTCGATATTATCGGCGAAGCGCCCGCAGGCCACCCATCCAGCCTGACGGTAAAGAAAGGCCAGTGCATCCGTCTGTTTACCGGCAGCCAGATTCCGGCAGGTGCGGATACGGTGCTTATTCAGGAAAACATGCGGCGAGACGGGAACGCCGTAACGTTGCTTTCCGGCGGCAAGGCAGGACAGTTCATTCGCAAACAGGGTCAGGACTTCCAAAAAGGGGAAACGCTTCTTCCGGCAGGAAAGGTTCTGACAGCGCGGGATATTGGGCTGGCCGCCGCCGCAGGGCATGTCTGGCTGACAGTCAGCCGTCGTCCCCGCGTTGGTATTCTCGCAACGGGAGATGAGATCGTGCTGCCGGGGACCCGGCCCAACCTGATTCCATTGTGAATTCCGGCGCATTCATGGTGACGGCGTTCCTGCGCTCCATAGGCGCCGAAGCCGTTTTACTGCCGGTAGCCCGCGATAATGTGGAGTCTCTTTCCGCCGCCATCGCGCAAGCCGATCATCTTGATCTTCTGGTTACGATCGGCGGAGCCAGTGTAGGCACGTATGATCTGGTGCGCGAAGCCTTCAAGCCCCATGGCCTCAATCTGGATTTCTGGAAAATTGCCATGCGGCCCGGCCGCCCCCTGATGTCTGGTCAGCTTGGCAAAACACCCATGATCGGCCTGCCAGGCAACCCCGTGGCCGCCATGGTGTGCTCCGTGGTGTTTGTTGCAGCCGCGGTGCGCACACTCATGGGTCTTCCCCAAGCCGCTGAACTTGACACAGAAACAGCCATTCTCGGCGCTGACCTGAAAGAGAATGACCAACGGCAGGATTTCCTGCGCAGCACCCTGCGTTCTCAGCCCGATGGGCAGCCACCCATCGCCACGCCCTTCGCCTCGCAGGATTCCGCTCAGATGAACATTCTGGCGCAAAGTGACGCTCTGATTATCCGCGCACCCCATGCCCCTCCCCAGAAGGCGGGTACACTTTGCCGCATTCTGCGCCTTCCATGAAAATACTTTAAAATCAAAACCTAAAAATCCACACTTGAATGAAAACCAAAGATCGCTTCATCTTTCACGCGGCGGCCATTATCCCCCACCACGCCGCCGCTGGGGGCAAGGATGCCCTGAATATCGGGCTGAACCAGCAACCAAGGGCATGCCTGCCATTGGTATGTCAGTTCCAGATGATATTCGTTCCCCTGTGCGATTTCATGAGACCGACGTTCTGAGCGCGCCAGAATGTTACTGGGGGCACCCACGCCAAAGCCTAGACCGAGAGAATCATCGGCGCGCTGAAAAGGGGCATTAAGAACAAGCCCTGCATCTACAGAATACACAATCTGGTTGCGATCAGCCTCCGCCGTGCCGGTGCCTCGCGCAAAAGCGGAGAGACTTTCACGCCCAGGCAGCTTTGCTATCACCTGATCCGCCACGGCATAGAGGGCCCAGTTCCCCTTGTGCCGCATTTCAAGAGTCGCCTGATCCGGAAAACGGCCGGTATCGCCATATCCCCCCAGTTTGAACGTACCCGCATAAACCGGAGCCTGCGTGCGATACTGGGCTTCCAGAAACATCAACGCCCCCGTCCCGAAATGAAAGCGCGTGCCCCCCGGGTCCTGATTCTGGTTCCATGGATCATTTTCGTTAATGAACCCAGCGCCAATAGGGTTGTCATCCCCTACGGACGCCAACACCGTCCAATGATCATCCGGATGGTATTTCACCCTTACAGCAGGCGTAGCCAAAGGGGATGAAGGCCCTTGATCATAAAGGTTATTATCAGGAACCATCGGCCAGGAAAAAGACGCGTTTAAAAAAGTCTGGGCCGTATCACTCCCCATAAAATCCCGGCTCAAATCCAGCTTACCAATGCGCACATCCACCCGATCATGGTCGAACGTCTGATCATAGGCGAGTTCATACAGGCGCAAATTATCGTCTGCCTCAATGCCGGAAACCTGATTGAACACGTAAAGCGGCTGGTTGCTGAACGGTCTGCCCCGAATATCGACCCCGCTGATACTGAATGTTCCCAATTTCAGCCCGGTCATACGCCTCAGATCAAGCGAGAGGGTTGCCGTGGTCATCCCCACATAGTTGTTGGATGGCTGGCTGCCCCCCACTGGCACACCCCAGAACTCATTTTGATCATTTACTTGAAAATCAACGCCATGGGCCTTCAATGTTGTGCGTATCCCACCCCATTGGCCAGTCAGCTTATCCGCAAACGCCCCGTCCTCGGCCAACGCAGGCCCCGCTACGATCCCTTCTGCAAATGCAAGTACCGCCAAACCAAACAGACACGCCCGCCCAAAAAAGGTGTGGTGACAGGAAATCGATCTTCTCCGCAGAGCGCCCACCAGCAGCACTGAAAAAAGGAACAAACTTCCTTCCCAGCAGAACAAAGCAGGGCAACATAACCAAACGCTCTGCGCACCTATCCTGAATTGGAGAGGATGAAAACATCCGTCCCCCGGACCCTGCCCCTCACGCTGAACTGTACTTTCGCGTCACACCATACGATGATCACAGACCTCCTTCCGGCCCAGAGGAGAATAAGGCTTAGGGGAATAACACCTTGACCTCAAAAGAGAACTTATATAGAACAAATTCTTTAATAAAGCCGTCTGAATTCCACTCCGAGGTGACACCCGATGCTGACCCGTAAACAGCACAAGCTCCTGCTTTTTATTGATGCGCACCTCAAGCAGACCGGCTTTTCTCCCTCCTTTGATGAGATGAAGGAAGCCATGGGCCTGAAGTCCAAATCCGGCATCCATCGGCTTATCTCCGGCCTGGAAGAACGTGGCTTTCTACGCCGCCATCACCACCGCGCCCGCGCTTTGGAAGTCATTCAGCTTCCCGAAATGGCGCCTGCTCCTACCGCACCCTCTACAAACGTGGTCCATGCTGATTTCTCCCGCCCGGCGGCTCAGACACTCAAGGTTCCCCTCTACGGGCGAATTGCCGCAGGCCTGCCGATTGAGGCCATGGCAGAAACGGACTCGTTTCTGGATGTCCCCCTCACGCTGGTTGGCACTGGTGAGTATTACGCCTTGGAAGTGACTGGCGATTCCATGATTGACGCAGGAATCATGGATGGAGATTTCGTGGTTATCCGCCGCACGGAGAGTGTGGAAAACGGCCAGATTGTCGTTGCGCTGATTGATGATAATGATGTCACGCTCAAGCGCCTGCGCCGCAAAGGGAACGCGATTGCCCTTGAACCGGCCAACCCGAATTATGAAACGCGTATTGTGCCTGCCGAACGCCTGAAAATTCAGGGAAAACTAGCAGGCTTGATCCGCCGCTACCATTGAGCCGCGACTTTACAGTTTTTTAGATCCTAAAAAGACCTCCCCCTCTAACGGAGAGGTCTTTTTTGTTTGGATGAGCACCTTGGTCACATCCGCCAGATTATCCGTTCCAGTAACAATTTTGCTTCTCACGTGAGGCTTCCATTGCCCCTTATTCGAGGCTGGTGACGGAACGATAAAAACCAATAGCCCACCTTAGAGAGGCACGCCGGACCGGTGGCGAAACGCGCTTATTCTGCGTCGTTGCCAATGCCCTACCTTCGCAAATTTTTCCAAAGAAAATTTTTTAACATCAAAGAAATATTCATTATTCTTGAAAATATCTATCAATCGCTAGCGGCCTTAAATCCGCCCGCTAACGTGATGTATCACTCACTTCTGCCCAAGAGGGTAACTGCGCCGCTATCTGCTCTACGCTTTTTGCCGAGACATCAGGCTGAAACGGAATTTCAGCCAGGATACGAACCTGCCCTTTATCCGCGATGGTCTCGCGATTTTCCTCGTTCGGTGGACCATTCAGCACCACGCCTGCCACGGCAATGCCCCGCCGCCGCAATGCTTCAAGACTCAATAACGTATGGTTCAATGTCCCCAAGCCGCTTCGCGCCACCAGCACAACGGGTAGCCCCCACTGGGCGGCGAGGTCACACATCATCACTGTGTCCGTCGCGGGCACCATCAGGCCACCGGCCCCTTCAACCACCATAGGCCGTTCGGGCGCCTGCATCCGCAGGGTCAGGCTGGCAGGGTCAATACTTACGCCCTCCGCACGAGCAGCCGCCTCAGGAGACAAGGGGGCCTGAAAAGCGCCAGCGGGCGGCAAACAGTCCACTGGGTTGCAGTGCGTCAAAGACAGGATGGTCGGTGTATCCCCAGCCTCTTCAGCCAGCCCGCTTTGAAGAGGCTTCCAGTAAAGCGCGCTCCATGCCTTGACGAGACACGCGGAGACAAAGGTTTTCCCGACCCCCGTATCCGTCCCGGTCACAAACACACCCGCGCGCGGGGCCTTTGCAAAACACCCATATGCCAGACGCCACGTAATCACACTCCCCTGCGCTTCAAACCGAGCCAGACTGCGCATCAGCGCGGCAGAGGACATCGGGTGATACCCAGCGCGCGGCAAAGATGCCCCCGTTTCTTTCAAATGGCGCAGAAACGCGCGGCCGTTGTCAAAGGTCTGCACACAGGCCTCACTATCCCACATGCCGCTCAGCAGAGGCACCTGCCACCGCTGAATCTGGATGGTGGAAGGATAATCAGGGGTGCCGCTCCCTTCCGCCTCCATTGCGCAGGCATGACGCCATTCCTGAAAGGTGCCTTGCATCAGTGTTGAAAGCGCGAGAACGCCTGCAGGTGCCAAAAGCCCCTCAAGCGTCTCCATCGCCTCCTGCGGCTGTTCCAGCCATTGAAACACCAGATTGCCGCAAATCAGATCAAACGGCCCGCTTATGTCTGGATTTGCCGCATCCATAACGCGGTAACAGATGGCCTCACCAGCACGCTGGCGCGCCCGTTCCAGCATGTGGGGCGCAATATCGGTGGCAACAATCTCCGCCTCCGGCCATGCACGGCGCAGCTTCTCTGTCAGAAAACCCGTGCCGCATCCCAGTTCAAGAATACGCACAGGTTTACGCTCCCCCAGTCGATCCTGAAGTTTTTCAAACAGACGCTGTGCTGCCACCCGCTGCACGGTGGCGGCTCTTTCATAGCCCGCGGCCCTGTCAAAACGATCACGAACCAGATCCCGCCGTGCCATATCCTGCCCCATTCTAGACAGCCTCCGTCATAAGGCGCTGGATGTGTGCCACACAAAACTCCGGGTAAGTCAGCGGCATCATATGCCCACCATCCTCATGCCAGACTTTCTCTACATTCGAAGGAAAAGCAGCCTCTGTCATGCGCTCCGTCACAATAGGGTCCTGCTTGCCCGCCAAGGCCACCATGCGTGTAGAACCGTGTGCGACCATCTGCTCAATTCGGGCATAAACATTGCCAGTCGCCAGCAAAGACAGTCCGTCCTGCAAGGTTGAAACATGGCAGGTCGCCGGATCAACGGCATCCAGCCCACACCGGGCACGAAAGCTGTTTACAACCGCTCCAGCATCACGCCCCAGACCAGCTTGCATCCGGGCCAATACGCGTGCTGCCACTCCCTCGGGAAAATCTACCCCCGCCGCAAACCGTCCAAAAGCATTGATCCCCACAAAGCGACTCCCCTGCGGCCATTTGCGTTGAGACAATAGCCACATCAACCCCAGTGAATGACCAACGCCAAGGATGGGACGGTTCATGTCCAGTCCGGTCAGACAAGAGACAGCCGACGCGTCCTCCGACCAGCCCGAAAAATATCCCTGATCAACCACGCATGCATGCGGCATTTCCAGATGCGCAAGCACAGCGTTCCATATCTCCGGGCCGCAGGCCCATCCATGCACAAAAACCGGCTGTAAGGCTGTCATGGAATATCCCGCACCCCGGAGAAGATCGCCTCCGCAAGAGCATCAACCTGCTCCGCCGTATGCTGCGCATGAAGAACCACGCGCAGGCGGCAAGCTCCCGGTGGCACCGTTGGCGGCCGAATGGCAATGGCCAGAAACCCCGCAGCCTCAACAGAGCGGGAGAGAGCAAGCGCAGTTTCCTCACGCCCCACCACCACCGGCACAATTTGGGTAGAAGACGGTCCGGTATCCAAACCGCCTGCCTGCATATGCTGCCTGAACCGCTCCGCCAGATCGGCCACCCGCACGCGAACACGTTCCATCTCCGGGCGGGGTAGCAGATCAAGCGCTGCCTCTACGGCCCCCAGCACCATGGGGGACGGCGCGGTAGAATAAATATAGCCCGAACCACTATTTTCCAGCCAACGGCACACGGCTGAAGAGGACGCAACAAACGCCCCCATTCCGCCCAACGCCTTACTGAACGTGCCCATCACCAGATCGGCCAGCCCATCCGCCAGACCTTTCCCGTCTTTGCCAAGAATGCCGGTTGCATGGGCCTCATCCACACAGAGAAACGCGCCGTTTGCGCGGCAGACTGCCGCCAGCGCGGCCATATCGGCCCGATCTCCATCCATGCTGAACACGCTTTCCGTCAGCACAATCTTCAGACCGGGGCCTTCCACCTTGTGAAGCAGAGCTTCCAGATGACTGACATCATTGTGCCTGAACCGAACAGGGCGCACACCCGCCGCCGCACACCCATGATAGAGGCTGGCGTGAATCAGCTTGTCCACCAGCACTGTGGGCGGCGCGCCTGTAACCGCCACAGAAAGACGCGCCAGCGCCGGAACCAGTGTAGCGTTGGCCTGCCACCCGGAAGACAGAATACAGGCGGCCTCCATCCCCTTGAGGCTGGCCAGCCGATTTTCCAGGGCCTCCGCGCCAGAGCACGTTCCCGTCACCAGACGGGACGCGCCAGAACCCGTGCCAAAGCGCTGCCCCCACTGGGTTGCGCGCTCCTGAAGCAACGGATGCGTGCGCAAGCCGAGATAGTCATTTGAGGAGAAATCGACCAGAACAGCACCGTCCGCCCGTTCCAGAAGACCATGGCCTGCCGGATTCAGCGCGCGTGGCGTGCGAAGACGCCCCTGCTCAGCCAATTTCTCCAGCCCCTGCTGGAAAAGATGATCAAACCGCGTCATGAGAAGACTGGTGCCGGAGGCCGGCCCGCCGGTCAATCACCCAGCAGGAGAAGAACCAGAATGTCTGCGTCCGCCAGCCGTCCCAGCCCGTCCACACAGCAGATGCCACAGTGGTACGAGGACGGCCTGCCCCACATCTGGCTCCCCTACTCCCAAATGAAGACGGCCTCTGCTCCGCTGGCTGCTGTACGCACCCATGACACACACATAGAACTTGCAGATGGCCGAGAACTGGTGGATGGCGTTGCCGCATGGTGGACCGCCTGCCACGGCTATAATCACCCCCATATTCGCGCAGCGGTTAGCGCTCAGCTTGCAGCCATGCCGCACATCATGTTCGGCGGCACGGTGCATGAACCCGCTCTCAGGCTTGCAGCGCGCCTCTGCGCCATGCTGCCGGGAGATCTGGAACGGGTTTTCTTTACCGATTCCGGGTCAGTCTCCGTTGAAGTCGCCATGAAAATGGCCATTCAGTATCGGCTGAACAAAGGCGAGACAGGCCGCACCAAATTGCTGGCCTTCAAGGGTGGATACCATGGAGACACCTTGGCGACCATGGCGGTCTGTGACCCTGAAGAAGGCATGCACCACCTCTATGGCTCCGCGCTGGCCGAGCATATTATCGCCCCTCTACCACAGGATGAGGCCAGCACCGCTGAATTTCTGCGCCTGCTGAAAAACCATGCTCACGAGCTGACAGCCATCATGACCGAACCTCTGGTGCAGGGAGCCGGAGGCATGCTGTTCCACAGTCCGGAGGTATTGCGCACCCTGCGCAAGGCCGCAGATGACCACGACCTGCTGCTGATTCTGGATGAAATCTTCACCGGGTTCGGCCGCACAGGCAGCATGTTCGCCTATGAGCAGGCCGGAATCGTGCCAGATATTGTCACCCTCTCCAAAGCGCTGACGGGTGGCACACTGGCGCTGGCCGCCACCGTGGCCCGCCGCCACGTGTTCGAGGCGTTTTTGTCTGACAACCCGGAACATGCGCTGATGCATGGACCCACCTTCATGGCCAATCCCCTTGCCTGCGCCTGCGCCAATGCGTCTCTTGACCTGTTTGAAACCGAGCCCCGACTGGAGCAGGTTCAGGCTATCAATGCGTTCCTGACAGATGCGCTTGAACCCTGCCGCACCCTGCCGGGCGTGAAGGATGTACGCACGATGGGCGCTATTGGCGTGGTGGAACTGGAAAAAATCGCTAACCCCGATGCCCTGCGCCAGCGTTTTATTGCAGAAGGCGTATGGATACGGCCGTTCCGCTCCATCATCTACCTGACCCCCGCCTTCACCATAACGCAGAGCGACCTCAAAACCTTGACGGACACCATTTATCGCGTCCTCTCAGCCTGAGAAGACCAGTGCATACAGCAGCGATATTCTTAAGGTTTTTTGGGGCTCCGTTGCTCCACCGTCCCTTTTGGAGAGAGAAAGCTCCCTCCAAAAAGGGAATGGCCAGAAGGAACGAAAGACAGCCTGAAAAGACGGGGAGACTTTTACGCCTGACAGAACAGGCGAACAGAATATGGAGTGACTTTCAGCATGATCACTCTGCAACGAATGTTTCTTCGGGAGTGCAGCCACACCCCATAGGATGGCACGCGCTGACAACTATCCAGGCAGAGAGCCACCACTCAGGGCAGCATCCTCTCAGAACGACAAAAAATCAGCTTCTCGCGCAGGGGCTTCCAAGGTTAATCCCACAAAGCCGCGGCATCATCATCCGCTTCACGGGCCTCCACCCATGTTGTGCGACCATCCGCAAACCGTTCACATTTCCAGAACGGCGCGCCCGTTTTCAGACGATCAATCAGAAACGCGGTTGCTTGCAGCGCCTCAGCTCGATGTCCAGATGCTGTTCCAACAAAGACAATCGGCTCTCCCACCCGCATCGTGCCAACGCGGTGAATAACCGTGCAGCCTAACAGGCTAAAGCGGGCGGAGGCCTCTTCCGCTAAGCCTATGAGCACTTTTTCCGTCATGCCGGGATAATGCTCCAGCGTCAGGCTTTCCAGCCCATCACCCTGTCCCCGCACCTGCCCCATGAAAACGCTGATGCCGCCCACGCTGTCAGAAATGTGGGAAAGACTCGCCATCTCGCCACCCAGATCAAAAGCGTCAGTCTGGACCAGAACTCGTATCATCAGGGATCATCCCCCCGTCATCGGTGGGAAGAACGCCAGTTCGTCGCCCGGCCTGACCGTATCCTGAAAACTGGCTAGTGCCTGATTGATCGCTACCCTGATACGCGGTGTCCGTTCAAAAAGATCATTCAGGGCAGAATCCTGAGCGCGGAGAGCCGAGAGAAGGGAGGTCACACTCTCGCCTTCAGCAGCCACAGCCGCCGTCTCACGCTCACGCCCCAATTGTTCACGCAGGGAAGCAAAATAGAGAATGGTCACACTGGCCACTCTGCTTTCTCCTTTTCCACAATCCTCTACCCCAGGCCCAAGCGGCCTAATGAGCAGCAGAAGGTGCCGTTTTTCTGGCCTGAACGGTGCTGACAGATCCATCAGGATGGATAAGCGTTACCGTGCCATCACCGTTTGGAATTTCAATGGTGGAAGCTGTTCCGCGCTGCACACCATATTTATCTGCAGCATCCGGTTCGGCTTCCGGCAGTTTGCCATGCGGTTCTTTAGCGGGCGTGGCGTTCTCAGACCCGCTCACGCTCATTTCGCCGCCATCCTGCAACTCCGGCCCGCTCTCACCGGCGCCGCCACCCAGCACTGTACCAATCCGGTCTTTTTCAACATCTTCAAGTGTTGGCAACGGTGCCGGAGGACCCGGCCAGATATCACCGCCCTGCGGCAAGATGGGTGTGGCAGCTGTGGAATAACCGTGCACCCGCCTCATGTTCAGATCTTCTCCCGCCGGAGAATTGGGATTCTCTCCCGGCAGAGTCGCAGTATCGGAAATATATTTCCCAAACCCGGAACATCCGCTCAAAACCAGACAGGCTCCCAGTAGAGCAGCTTTCCGCATCATCTGACTCCGCTAACCATGACGTTGCACAGGCAAATCAGCGATGCCCGCTGTAGCGACACTGTGCCAGAGAAAGGTAAATAACGGTTTGCGGAGGGGATACAAGCCAATGCCTTCATTTTGAGACAATTATGCAACAGGCCACCCTTGGTTGAGGCAGGTATCACCCACAGTCACCCGTTACAGGTCCACATGCCGCAAACCTGTGGTGAGATAATCCCAGCCGGTAATCAGGGTCAGGGCTGCCGCAATCCAGAGCAGAACGGAGCCAATCAGCGCCACGTGCAGCCATGGCATACCAAGCAGCATACCCGTGCCATCCCCGGCCAGCAAAAAGCCGATGGCGGTCATCTGGAAGCCGGTTTTCCATTTTGCCAGCCGCGTTACCGGCAGGCTGGCCCGGCGCTCCGCCAGATACTCCCGCATGCCGGAGACCAGAATTTCCCGACACAGAATAACAATGGCGGGCCACAGGCTGAGGTAGGGAAGCCGGGCAAAGCCTGCCAGAACCATCAGGCAGGCCCCCACAAGAAGCTTATCGGCAATGGAATCAAACATTCTACCGAAGTCTGAAAGCTGGTGCCGCGAACGCGCCAGCTTGCCGTCAAAATAATCCGTAATGCCTGCCAGAATAAACAGCACGCAGGCCGCAGCATCAGTCTGCGGCGTTCCCCATGCGGCAAAAACCACCACTATGGGAATCGCCACAATGCGCGATATCGTCAGAACATTCGGCAAATCTGTCAACATTGGCGGGAGACTAGCCTATTTCCCGCCCGGCTGAAATGGTTTCTGGCACCGCGTTCATGCCACTCACCCAGAAACGTAGCGCAGCCCTGCCCTTCACGTCAGTTTGGCGTCCAGTCCGGATGAAAATGTCCATACACGGCCCGCGCTGTTTCCCGATTGATGCCGGGAGCCGATTCGAGTTCAGATAGCCCTGCCTGCTTTACGCCTCGGGCCGAACCAAAAACATTCAGCAGCATGCGTTTCCGCGCTGGCCCCACCCCCGGAATATCATCCAGCTCGGATGTCACCAGCGTTTTGGAACGTCCCGCCCTATGGGTTGTAATGGCAAAGCGATGCGCTTCATCGCGTAGCCTTTGCAGGTAGTACAGAACCGGGTCACGCGGATCGAGCTGAAACGGCTCGGCATCGCCAGTATGAAACCACTCGCGCCCGGCATCCCGGTCCGGCCCCTTGGCAATACCCACCAGTTTCACACCAGTCACGCCCAGATCATCCAGCACGGCCCTTACGGCTGAATACTGCCCGGCTCCGCCATCAATCAGCAGCACGTCAGGCCAGTTGGATAGATCGCCCTCAGCGGCTTCCTTCAATGCACGGCCAAAGCGACGCTCCAGCACCTCACGCATCATCGCGAAGTCATCCCCCGGCGTTACCGGGCCTTTGATCAGGAATTTGCGATAGGCTCTGCGATCAAACCCTTCCGGGCCGCCCACAATCATGACCCCGTAAGCATGAGACCCCATGATGTGGCTGTTGTCGTACACCTCAATCCGCTGGGGCGGCGCATCCAGCCCGAAGACCGTCGCAACACCCTCCAGCAGTTTGGCCTGCCCTGCGGTTTCGGCCAGCTTACGGTGCAAGGCATCCCGTGCGTTCGCCACAGCATGATCCAGCACCTGCTTTTTCTCGCCGCGCTGGGGAGAGAGAATTTCCACCTTCCGCCCCCGCTTGAGGGAGAGCGCCTCACTCAGCAGGAGTTCTTCTGGCAAGGGATGATTAACCAGCACCTGCGCCGGGCATGGCTTGTCATCATAAAACTGCGCAATAAAGGCAGAGAGCACATCTCCTGGCTCCTCATCCTTGGTGTGAGCCGGAAAGAACGAACGGTTTCCGTTGTTTCTACCACCCCGGATAAAGAACACCTGAATGCAGGCCTGCCCCGCCTCCTGCCAGATGCCAAACACATCCGCATCATGCAGGGATGCCGGGTTAATCACGCTCGATTCCTGCATCTGCGCCAACGCCCGAATACGGTCCCGCAGCATGGCAGCCCGTTCAAAGTCCAGCGCTTCCGCAGCCTTGTGCATCTCGTTGCTCATCTCTTCCCGCAAGGCCATATCCTTGCCGGAGAGAAACTCCCGCGCCTGTTCCACCAATCTGGCGTAGGAGGGCTGGTCGATACGATCCACACAGGGGCCGGAACAGCGTTTGATTTGATACAGCAGGCAGGGCCGCGTCCGGCTGTTGAACACCGCATCCGTGCAGGAGCGCAGCAGAAACACGCGCTGCAACAGGTTGAGCGTCTGGTTCACAGCCCAGGCCGAAGCAAATGGGCCCCACAGGCTCGCCCCTTTCACGGGCTTTCCCCGGTGCTTGGCCACTTGCGGAAAAGGATGTCCGTCTGTCAACATCAGCCACGGATAGCTTTTGTCATCCCGCAGCAGAATGTTGAAACGGGGCTTCATGCGCTTGATGTAGTTGGCCTCAAGCAGCAGGGCCTCGGCCTCGGTATGGGTGGTGACAATCTCCATGGAGGCTGTCTCGGACACCATACGCCGCAGCCGTTCAGGCAGACGCGCCACCTGAGTGTAAGACGTTACACGCTTTTTCAGCGCCAGCGCCTTACCGACGTAAAGCACATCTCCTTTCTCGCCCAGCATACGATACACGCCCGGCGAAAGCGGCATGGTCTTCAGGGCATTCCGGATCACCTCCACACCTTTGGGTCTGGCAGCCGACACCTCCACAGCCGCAGGCACGCCTGCGGGCACATCATTTGAAGAAATGTCAGTTGTCATCAGGCGCTCTTCCGAGAAATCAATTTCATCCACCGTTTCTGTGGATAAGTTTGTGGAGTACCGGGCTCATCGCCCCTGAAACCCGCAGATTTCCAGCCCCCTCAACGCTTTGCATATTTTTTAGACACACAACCCAAACCCTTGATTTACAAAGGGTTTATAAAAGGACATTTGAGGAGGAAACGTGCGTTTCAGAGATTTTGTTGAAAATAAAGGAAGTCAAGGGAGGAAGTGGACAAATTGTGCAGAAATCTGTCCACCGTGCTTTTTACGCAGTGATCGCGCTTTGTTCCGCAACCTCTTCCGCCTTCTTCAGCAGCCGCATGAAGTTTCCACCCCAAAAAGCCGCGATCTCGCTGCGGTCATAGCCGCGACGCAGCAATTCTTCTGTCACGTTCACGCCCTGCGTGGCGTTTTGCCAGCCTTCAATTGCGCCACCACCGTCAAAATCGGAGGATATCCCCACATATTCCGGCCCAATGCGCTTCACCACATAGTCAATATGGTCCACAAAATCCGCAACATTGGCGGTACGGGGGCCATCCCCTTCCCTTGGCTTCAGGAACGCAGGCATAGCCGTGATCTGAATCACACCGCCGCTTTCCTTCAACGCATCAAGCTGCTCATCATCCAGATTGCGCGGATGATCACACAGCGTGCGTACACAGGAATGGCTGGCCACCACCGGCACCGCAGACACCTGCACCGCCTGCAACATGGTGGATTTGGCAGAGTGTGACACGTCCACCAGCATCCCCAGCCGGTTCATGTGAGCGATGGCATCCCGCCCTACGGCAGAGAGGCCACCGTGCCGCTCCGGCTTATCGCCCAGGCTAGGGCGATGCACGGCCGCATCGGCCAGCGCATTATGCCCATTATGCGTAAGCGTAACGTAACGTGCGCCCTTCGCGCGGAACTGTGCCAGTAGCGCGGGGTCGTCTCCCATCGCGTAGCCGTTTTCCACGGCAGGCACCACCGCCAGCACGCCCGCTGCCTGCGCTGCAAGCATGTCCGCCACAGTCGAGCAGACACGTGCTGTCACACCATTCTGCGTGCCCTGCATACGGTTGATGGCATCCAACATGGCCAGGCATTGCGTCTGAGCATCGGCGTGACCTTTTTCCGTCACCGGCCCCTGCCCGATATAGGCCACAAAACACCCGGCAGACATGCCGCCCTGCTGCATTTTCGGAAGATCAACCCTGCGGGTTTCCGTGTCCACAAAGGCATCACCCTGATCCGGCCACGGAATATCAATGTGGCTGTCCAGCGTGAAAAGCGCGTTATGAAGCGCACGCGCAGCAGAAGAAGCGGAAGGTTGGCTCACTGGAGCCGAAGAAAGAAGCGTCATGCTGCAGAAATGGTCCCATATGCGATAAATGCAAGGCGCACGCCCTGCCGGTTTTGTTTCCAAAGGCTGTTTGAAAGTTCAGCAGCACAACGGCTGGCGCGGAACGATACACGCCTGAACACGGTGGTTTGGAAGGCCCGATACGGCGGCATCGGGGGCATCATCACCCTGTTCTGGCGCAAACCTCCGCCAGAGAGACCTGACAGACTTTTCAAACACCTTCCCTACTATGTGCCGAATTTCACTTGCCCCGCAAACCGGGATGCGCAATGCCGTTGGGCATGCGACTTGTAACCTGGAACATCAACTCCCTCCGCCTCCGCCTGCCAGTGCTGGAAAAGCTGGACGCCACCCTCGCGCCAGACATCATCTGCCTGCAGGAAACCAAAGTGCCAGACCCTCTTTTTCCGGCAGATGCATTGCGGAACATGGGGTTTGAGCACCTCCACTACAAAGGGATGAAGAGCTACAATGGCGTGGCCATCCTCTCGCGCCATCCCATTACGCCGCTTGAAAAACTGCCGGACTGGCATGGCAAGGAAGACTGCCGCCACATAGGCGCGCAGGTGCACCTGCCAAGCGGCCCTGTCGAACTGCACGATTTTTACGTGCCGGCAGGCGGCGATATTCCTGATCCCGAAACCAATCCGAAATTTGCCCACAAGCTTGCCTTTGTGGAGGAAGTGACCGAGTGGTTCACCACCCGCAAACGGGACCGGACTGTGCTGGTTGGGGATTTCAATATTGCCCCACTGGAGCATGATGTCTGGAGTCACAAGCAGCTTCTGAATGTGGTCAGTCACACACCACCAGAAACGGAACGCCTGAATGCGTGGCTGAATGTGGGTTTTGTTGACGCCATGCGCCACTTTGTCCCTGCCAGCGAGAAGCTGTACACATGGTGGTCCTACCGTAACCGGGACTGGAAGAAATCCAACCGTGGCCGCAGGCTGGACCATGTCTGGATTACGCCTGACCTTGTGCCAGACCTCACCGGCATGACCGTCGTGCGTGAAGCCCGAGACTGGGATACCCCGTCTGACCATGTGCCTGTGATTGTCGATTTCAGTCTGTAGCTATTGATTGAACGCCTGCGGATAGGGATTGGTGCAGGATTTCAAGGGTGACAAAGCGGACATAAAGGACACGGGCCAAATCTGCCGGGAGGGAAACCTCGCGCAATTTTAACCGCCAAACGCATTCAGCAGCTCAAAAGACCCACCGCGCCGCCTGTCGGGTCTTTCAAGCAGTCGTTCACGAGGCGCATTGAAAAGTCAGACGTTGAGGGAGCGCGTTCCTGTGCATGTCTGACTATGTTGTCTTTAGCCATCCCCGTCATACGCTGCCTCGCAACGGAAAGACCTCTTTTTTATCCTAAAATGCCGCGGCAGCCTTTATCTCCATACTTTTGAAACGGCCCCCAAAAAGAAAACAGGGCTACCGGCAATTAGGCCACGAGATAAAACTTCCATGCCAGTTTCGCTCGGCTTCCCGAGCAACTGTCTGCTTAATAACGGTACTGCCAGAGCAGACCCACACTGCTGCCCGGATCATTTTCCGGCGTTGTAAAGCCCGTTACGTTTCCGCCCGTGCCGACGGTCGTGTTCAGCTTGAGGTGTTTTGTCAGATCCACCTGCACCTGCGCCTGCGTGCCTGAGCCAGAGGTTGCCTGCTTGGCCCCCACATAAACACCCTTCATTACGTATTTTCCGGCTTCCACCGTTGTTCCGCCGTTGCCCACACCAGAGCCGCCGCCAATGGCCAGACGGTCCAGATGCAGAGTTTTCCGCAATGTGCCCATCGGATCAAATGAGGTCATGCCGGTCAGCGTCGCCAGCGCTGTTCCCAGTTCCACCATCTGCGTGGAAGAAAGGGAGTGGGCATCCGTGCCAAACAGCAGCATGGCCAGCACCTGATCCTGAGGCAGCGGCGGGTTGGAGACAAAGCTGATCTTGGGGGCGCTGGCGTATCCCCCTACCTTGAGCATGGCGGTCTCGCCATTCACCACACGGTCCGCTTCAAAATCCAGAGTGGGGTCAAGCTTGTGGCTCACGCCACTCCCGTTGAAAGCCACGCGCCCCTTGGTGAAGTTAAGAGAGATCCCGGCAAGGTCAAAGTTACCGCGCTTCAGATCAAACCCGCCGGTAACCTGCGGTGCCTGCGCTGTGCCGTTCACTTTGAGCTTGCCTGCCATTTCGGCATCAAGCCCATGCCCGCGGACGAAGAATTTACCCGGCGATGTCACTGTCAGGTCCAGCCCGATGACGGCTGCCTTGGTGTTGGCTGTAGCCTCCTTGGGTTCCGGCGGTTTGTCACCAGGGCGAACCACATCAAGACGCGCCACGGAAGACGGCAGGGAGTTGGGGATGTTAATTTCCACCCGTGGCAGGGATATACCTCCCACAACATCCATACGGGTACTTACCTGCCCGCGTATGGCGATATCCGCGTTCATGACGGCTGTCAGCAGATCGCTGGAAATGGGCCGTGCGTTCTTGGCCGTAATATGCATGTCAATCGGCATGCCCGGCGCCATGACACCCACAGACCCTGTAACGCCGAGCGTGCCTTCACCCGCCTTGGCCGTCAGGTTCTGGATGACGACATTCTCGTGCGAGCCGACAACCCGGCCATTGATCTCCGCCAAGTGAACGCCCTGAGCAAAATCCTGAAAATCCGCATTATGCAGATCAACTGTGCCCGTCACGTTGGGGGACGCCATGGTGCCAGCCACCTGCATGGCAAGCTGCACATCGCCTTTGGCCTGCCGCGCCTGCGCACCCAGCACCCCATTGGCAATGGCCAGATCAAGATGCCCGTCAGACCGCAGATTGATCGGCCCTGTTTTGGAAAGCGGAGCCGTGCCAGCCACAGTCAGCGCCAGCTTCGGCCCCGCCGCTGCCTTTACGTTCACCTTCGCTGCTGTCCCGGCCAGATCAGCCTGCGCATCCACACTTAACGCCGGAATGGAGGCTGCTGCACTGCTGCCGTCCATTCTCAACCCGCGCCCGGTCAGATGCACCTGTCCTGTCGGCCGATCCATGCTGCCCGCAACCTTGGCCTGAAGGGAAAGATCACCCTGCGCATGCACATCCGGCGCAAATGGACGCGCCAAAGCAGGCGTCACGTGCCGGATATCTGCCGTAACCGACAGTGTGGGCTTGATGCGCCCCGCCACATCCAGAGTGGCGGGTTCGGCCCCACGCGTGCTGAGAGTAGCACGCAGACGGTCCACGCCCATTGTGTCACCAAAGGAAACCAGCGCGGGTGCCAGCAGCTTGAGGGATTCTTCCTTGGCGGTTGCCGCCAGTTTCTGCACCTTTACCTGCTTTGCAGGCAGATTAAGCAGTGCCGCCGTATCCAGAGACAACGGACTCCCTGACCAGCTTGCCGGACCAATCTGCGCTGTCAGCGCCATGGCGTTGTCTGGCCCTTTGGCCGTTACCCGCGCTTGCCCTGTAACACCCGCAGCAGAGAGACCGGCCAGCTTCAACGTCAGATCTGCATCCGGATGCGCGGCAGGGTCACGCACCGTGCCCGCCAGCGCCAGAGACCCGATTTTAGCCTGAGCAGTTGAGACATTGCCGTCCAGCTTCAGCGCTACCTGAGGTTTCTCGCCCACCTGCGTAGTCTGAACAGACGCCGCCAGTGCCCCGGCAATCTGCTGACCAATCAGGTTTCTGAAATCTGCCAGCCGCCCGATT
This sequence comes from Acetobacter senegalensis, assembly GCF_001499615.1. Lineage (NCBI taxonomy): Bacteria > Pseudomonadati > Pseudomonadota > Alphaproteobacteria > Acetobacterales > Acetobacteraceae > Acetobacter > Acetobacter senegalensis. The sequence goes on from NZ_LN606600.1 coordinate 3,843,578, forward strand.
TTGAGAGTTAAATTCCCCAACGGCACAACCTCTCCCTGCGGCAGCGAGAGGTCACCCGCCCCTTGCAGGCTATTCCAGGAGAGTTTTTTCAGATCAAGCTGGCGCGCGCCTTTTTCATCTTGCGCAAAGGCCGCATCCAACAGCAGAGGCGCTTTATCAACTGAGCCGTTTGCCGTCAGCGTGCCTGTGGGCGCGGAGGGAAGATGCGTCAATGCCGCATCCAGCACAACGGGGCCACGCGGCATGGTGGCAGTGCCGGGATCACCTTCCATATGGAGGGTGGCGGCAAAATCCTGCATCAGCCCTTTGGCGTTCAATGCAAAGGTCAGTCCGCCACGCAGAGAGGGCAGTGCCTTGCTCAGGTCCGGCAACGCCAACGTGGAGGCAACATCCATATCATGGCCGGTATTCACCCGCCCATGCGCTGCCAGATGCAACGCCTGCCCGTCCACAGCCAGCTTGGTGATATCCACCTGTTGCCCGCCAGAACTTTCTGCCTTTTCGGCCTTCGCTGTGGCTTTGTCTGTTTCAGGCTTATGAGGCGTCTCGTCAGCGACCTTGCCAGCCCCATGATCCGTTGCCGCAGGCTTCACACCGTTCTGCGGCGCAGCCAGTTCCGGGCCATTATCCTTCTTGGAAACCGTTTTTTCCGAGCTCCCTTCCGGCTGCACCATTCCGGGTTCCAACGGGCGAAGCGTTGCGACAAGCGAGAACGTTCCCTTCGGGCCGATCAGCCCGACTGCCTGTGGCTGGCCACCCGTAATAGCCAAGGTGCCATCCGCACTGACATGCGTATCACCCGTGGCTTTGGCAGGAAGATCAAACGCGGCTTTCATGCCCATCTGCCCTTGCAGGGGCGTATTGCCCATCTGCCCGAAAGGACGCAGATCAGGGAGCGCCAGTTCCAGCGTGCCGCGCTGTGGCGCGGCTGTCATCACATTGCCGGTCAAATGCAACAGCGGGTGCGACACATCCAGCACCAACGGCCTGCCATCCGCCTGCGGAGAAATTGTAGCATCCAGTTGCACCGGGGCGCTGGCCAGCAAGGTGGGTGCAGAACCAGGAAGCCGCACACCATCCGCCGTCATGACCAGATGCATCTGGTCCGCCGCGCCGGGGTGACCGCTCTGCCCGGTAAAGGCAGCCTTCAACGTGCCGACTCCCGCGCCAGATGCCACAAGCCGGTCTATCTGGAGGGAGCCTGTCCCATCCGGCTGGCTCATCTTGCCTTTTAGCTGTGTCACCAGATGAATGGCGTCCCACCCCAGATCAGGACGCAAGGCCAGCTTGGGCGCATCCAGTTGCGCCCTGAGGCTGCCCAGTTTTTCACCCAGCAGATCAAGCACGCCATCCGCCTTGGCGGTAATCGGCCCTGCTCCGGCAGAAAACGCCAGAACCGCAGCGTTTGTTGGCCCCTTGATATCCAGAGAGAGCGCAAGCGGGGTCAGTTCCGGCATTTGCAGTTTGGTGGCTGCAAAGCCATCTTTTCCTTCCTTGGCGTCCAGATGCAGGCCCAGCTTGCCGCCGCCCGTAGTGGTGGCCAGATCAATCTGCCCTTCTGCATCAAGCCGCTTCACACTCAGCGCAATGTCCGACTTGGGCAAGGATGGCAGTGTCAGCCCATTCAGCACCGGATCAATGGACGATAACCGACCATGCCCTGCCAGCGAGAAGCTGGCTGCGGTTCCCGCCAGTGGGGCGCCCACGTTGATCCGCCGCACGGCAAGATCCTGAATATCGATCCCCAACCCCAGACTGGATTTACTGGTGGATGGCTTGGCAGGGGCTGCCTGTGTGTCAGACACCGGCAGACGCGGGATATCCAACTGATCCGCCTTGATCGCGTAAATGCGGGCCGTACGCCCAACCAGACTTAAAGGAGACCAGTTAAGGTCAATATTCTTCAGCGACAGCCACACGCCCTGCTTATCGCGCAGCGCAATGGCATCCAGATGGAAATTATCCGGAAACCGGCCTGAAAGCCCGGAAAGCGCCACCATTCCCCCCGTGAGGGAAGTTGTTTGCTGCATCAGCAACCGTCGGCCCGGCCCGGTATTGGCGCCAACCAGAATAACCCCAACCGCCAGACCTGCCACGCCAGCCAGAACGCCAACTGTCAGCCCGGCAATGCGCCCTGCACGCCGCAAAGCGCTGCGGCGCGGCGGTGCGGGCATATCCCCATCCTGCCCCGCCATCAGAACGTTTCTCCCAGCCCGATATAAAGGTCCCACTTGTCCCCACGATGCGGACGGTTGAGCGGAACCGCCACATCCACGCGCACTGGGCCAATAGGCGTGTAGTACCGAACGCCACCGCCCGCACCCACGCGCAGAGTGCCTGTAAAGGGAGAACTGCTGCTGCCCACCTGCCCGGCATCTACAAACCCGGCCATACCAAAACTCTTGAACAGCCGCTGCCGGTATTCAACCGTGCCTGCATCCAGCGAAGTACCGCCGATAGCGTAGCGGGTACGGCCATATTGCGGCCCCACGCCCTGCCAGCGATACCCGCGCACGGTGGCGCTGCCACCCGCATACATGCGCTGGTCTGGTGGAATATCGTAGGTTCCTGCGCCCTGAATACTGCCAATGGTCCCGCGAATAGCCAGAATACTGCGCCCCGGCTTGCTGATCCCCAGATGTTTGAGGTCAAAATAATACGAGGCAGACGCATTCATGATCGTGAAGAAAGACGTGCCGCTCCCCTTGCTCCCCAAGGAGATGGAAGGAGAAATATTCACGTTGGCACGCACGCCATGAGTGGCAGGTTCAATGGGGTTCCCAACTTCCGTATTATCAAAGGTCGCGCCCAGAGGCAGAGAACCGATGGTGTAATCACGCGTCACGCCAAACTGTTCAATCTGCTCCTGCTCGCCGGCCACCCCGAAATTGACATTCCAGTAGCGGTCAATCTGGCGCGTAATCCCGGCGCGCACCAGAAAAGCCGTCTGCCGGTAGGACCAGAACAACTGCCGCAACGCCTCAACACGCACGCTCAGATTCTGCTTGCGGCTGTAAAAACCGGGTTTGAAGAAATCTGCATACACATCATACCCCAGCCCCTGCTGGGCAGACCCACCCAGACCGGTAACCAGTGCCGTCAGCTTCAGCCGTTCCGCGTTGCCCAGCAGATTGTAGTGGGTCCATGTCACGCCGCCACGCACCCCCAGATCTGTTGAATACCCGGCTTCCGCCCCAACAGAACGGCGCTTGGCTTCCTGAAATGTAAAATCAAGCGGCATGGTGCCGTTTACTGGCTGCGTTGCCCCATCCTTGACCGCCACGTTGGAAAACACGCCCAGAGAGGTCAGATCCTGTCGGGCTGCATCAATTTTGGATGGCTGGTAAAGCTGGCCTTCTTTCAGCGTCAGTTGTCGCCTTACAAAAGGCTCCCGCACCCGTTTGAGGCCAGACACATCAATCCGGCCCACATTCAGCACCGGCCCGGGTGAGACAGGATACACAACATCCAGCGTGCGGGTTTGCGGGCGCAGATAGGCCTGCGGCTTTTCCACCTGCGCCAGCGCATGGCCATCTTCCCGCAGGGCATCCAGCAGCGTGCCTCCGGCCCCCAGCACCGTTTCCGCTTCGGCCGCATCCCCTGTTTTCAGGGTGAACGCGGCTTTCTGCTCAGGTGTCAGCTCCGCCGGACCATTGGTTTTTTCGTCAACCAGCTTGACCGAACCCAGATGATACAGAGGGCCTTTTTCTACCGAGATATCGGCAGTCACCTTCTCATTGGCGGGAACCGATTCAATCCAGTTGGAAAGTGCCGGAGACTGGCCATCCATCACCACTGCGTCTTTGTCCTTGGCGCGGTGAAGGGTGATTTTTACCGTTCCTTCGTAATACCCATAGCTTTCCAGCGCGGATTTCAGGCGGTCATACTCATTGCGCACGCGCCCAGCGAGGGCAAAAGGCCCCACAGCATGCGTCCCCTGAAGGCCCAGCAGATCAGAAGATGATTTCAGCGCCGCATCCAGATCAGCCTGCCCGGTGGGCTTCAGGTTGGTCACATAAGCCTGCGTTTCCGCCGCCCAGGACCAGCCTCCCGCCGCCACACCCCACAGGGAAAAACCAACAACCACACGATTCGCCGTCAGCACGAGTCCGTTCAGGATGCCTCTACCGCTCATCCTCACCCGTTTCTTTCCGCCTGCCGTTGCACCGTTGCCGCCACTTTCTCATCTGTGTTTTTTCAAGGTCTGCATTGCTCCATGCCGTATCACCATGACGAAAATACGGTCAGTCGCACAGCACAGTCCAACAGAATGGGTCTTTTCGCCTTTGTGCCATCTCTGACACGGATTGCGAAGCACGATTGTCCACCTCCATAAGTTCGCGTTATGAAAGCCGCATGGTTTTTCATTCCTGTTGCCTGAGCAAAACCTGCCACGCTGTGGCAGGGGCAAGAACATGACCCGCGCTCGCCCTGCGCCAAAGCGCTCTTCTGCTCCTTCCGGCCCTACCGATCCCGCCGCCCTTTCGCCCCTTCCTGTCTGGGCGGAACGGCTCTGCACGCTCTCTGCCAACATCCGTGGCAGCCTGCGTCTGGGCGGGATCGTGTTCTGGGTGCCGCTTTCAGTCGGGTTTGAAGCGTGCCTGCTTCTTGTTCCGGGCACGGCAAAAATCAGATGGACGCGCGTCATCTGGGGCGTGCTGTGCAAATTGCTGGGTGTCCGTATCCGGGTGGTAGGCAAACGGGCGGGCACTGTTGGCGGCCTACGCGCCCGCAAAAGGGGTGAGCGACCCGTCATTTACATCTCCAACCATTCTTCATGGCTGGATGTGCCCATTCTGGGAACGATTCTGCCTTCCGTCTTTGTTGCCAAAGGCGACATTGAAAACTGGCCCATCATGGGGCTGGTCTCCAAAATCGGGCGTACCATTTTTGTCAGCCGCCAGCGCAGCACAACAGGCCGCGAACGCGATCAGATGATTCGTCGCATGGTGGATGGTGACAATCTGGTGCTGTTCCCGGAGGGCACATCGTCTGATGGCTCACGCGTGCTGCCCTTCATGTCCGCCTTCTTTGCCATCGCCAAACTGCCCAAACTGCGTGATGGCATGGATAAATCACTCCTGCCCATCACGTATGAACCGGGCATGACACCCATTATCCAGCCCGTGTCCGTGGTGTATGACAGGCTGGAGGGCTTACCCGTCCAGCGCCTGCGTCGGCCTGTGTTTGCATGGTATGGAGACATGGATCTCGGCCCGCACCTCTGGCAGATGGTGCAATGGAAATCCCTTCAGGCCAGCGTGATCCTGCACGAACCGCTAGACCCGGAACTGTTCCCCAGCCGCAAGGCTCTGGCTCAGGCCGCGTGGCACGCTGTAGCCAATGGCGCGGCAGAACTCCGCCAGAATGAAGAAGGCAGCACGCAGCCCGGTCGCTGTGATCCTGCCGAGCTTCCGTGCAATAAAACAGGATTTCTCAAACGTCAGCTTGACAGAGTGGCCTCCAGTTTTGCTTCATACAGAAACAGGCACTGAGCAGACGAAAAAAACGGCTGCTCCACATGCAGGAATACCCTGCGGAAGGAGGTCTCTCCTGTCGGTTTCAGAACACAGAACTCTGGCACGGATATCCTTGATGTGAGAAAAGAGGCTTGACCTCGGACGCTGTCCGCCTGATTTCCTCCCCCTGCCGTATGGAATGGGCCTGCGGCACGCCGGAGCCCCTGTTGTCATGACTGGATCGACCACCGCCCTGTCTCCCTCTCGCCGCGGCCTGCATGTCATCACATGGGGCTGCCAGATGAATGTGTATGACAGCGCCCGCATGAGCGACGTGCTGCGCCCGCTGGGTTACCAATCCGTGGATGCGCCTGAAGCTGCGGACATGATTATCCTCAATACCTGCCACATCCGTGACAAAGCGGCGGAAAAGGTATTTTCCGAGCTTGGCCGCCTGCGCAAAATCAAGGAAGCCCGCAAGGAAGAAGGCGCGCAGACCATTATTGCCGTGGCTGGCTGCGTGGCACAGGCCGAAGGGCAGGAAATTCTGACCCGTGCCCCTTACGTGGATATCGTGCTTGGCCCGCAGACCTATCACCGTCTGCCGGAAATGGTGGCCCGAGCCGCCCGTGCTGGCGGTGCGGTCATTGATACCGATTTCCCGGCAGAACAGAAGTTTGACTTCCTGCCAGATGCAGCCGCACCGCAGACACCGGGCAACTACACTGCTTTCCTCACCATTCAGGAAGGGTGTGATAAATTCTGCTCCTTCTGCGTGGTGCCTTACACCCGGGGCGCCGAAAGCAGCCGCTCGGTGGCCTCCGTTCTGGCGGAAGCCCGCCGGATGGCGGAAAGCGGCGTGAAGGAAATCAGCCTGCTGGGCCAGAACGTAAACGCCTATCATGGGGAAGGACCGGATGGGACTGTCTGGGGGCTGGCACAACTTGCGAACGCCCTTGCAACCATTCCGGGCCTCTCGCGTCTTCGGTACACAACATCGCACCCGCGTGATATGGATGACGCCCTGATCAACGCCCATCGTGATCTGCCAGCGCTCATGCCGTTCCTGCACCTGCCAGTGCAGTCCGGCTCCGACCGCATCCTGCGGGCGATGAACCGTGGCCACACGGCTGACGAGTATCGGGACATTGTCCGCAGGCTGCGTGACGTCCGGCCAGATCTGGCCCTTTCCTCAGATTTCATTGTCGGTCATCCGGGTGAAACGGATGAAGATTTTGAAGCCACCATGCAACTGGTGCGGGATGTCACGTTTGCGCAGGCCTATTCCTTCAAATACTCCCCGCGCCCCGGCACGCCAGCAGCAGGTGCGCCGCTACAGGTGCCAGAGGATGTGAAGGACGCCCGCCTGCAGGCACTTCAGGCCCTGCTTCGCCAGCAGCAGGATGCCTTCAACGCTGCCTTGGTCGGGCAGACCATTCCCGTGCTCTTTACCGGGGAAGGCCGCAAGCCGGGCCAGATTGCAGGGCGTTCCCCCTGGCTTCAGCCCGTTCATGTTTCTGGCCCGCGTCATCTGATCGGTCAGGAACTGCCTGTCAGAATTACTGAGCGCCTGACCAATTCACTGGGGGGCACTTTGGTAGAGGAGACCGTGTACGCTTGAACACAACGCACCAGCCCCTTTCAGCCCCGCCCCCTGTTTCCGGCTCTGGTGAACCGGAAAAACCGCTAACGCTGTTGTTTGAAGACAACACGCTACTGGCCAGACTGGTGGGAGATCATGACCGCCACCTGCGGCATCTGGAAGAAGGGCTGGATGTGCAGGTGGCACGGCGCGGCAACCGAATCTCCATAAAAGGGGCCGCACCCCACACAGCATTGGCCCGCACAACGCTCAGCACCCTCTATCAGAAACTCGCCTCCGGTGGTGCTGTAGACGTTAGCGCAATAGATGCGGTTATCCGCATGACCCGCCTGCATGAAACCATAAGGCAATCTCCTATGCGGCCATCCGATACAGAAACCATTGCCCCTGCATTCCTCCCCACTGAAGGGCTGCCAGCCCTTAAAATGCGGCATGGGGTGATCGAACCCCGCTCCGCCGGGCAGGCCACCTACATGAAGGCGCTTGCCAACAAGGAACTGGTGTTTGGCATCGGCCCGGCGGGAACCGGCAAAACCTATCTGGCCGTTGCGCAGGCTGTGGCCATGCTTCAGGCTGGCTCGGTCGATCGCATCATTCTCTCCCGGCCTGCGGTAGAGGCTGGTGAGCGTCTTGGCTTTCTACCCGGAGACATGAAAGACAAAATCGACCCGTATCTGCGCCCGCTTTATGATGCCCTGCACGATATGCTGCCGGGTGATCAGGTGATGCGCCGCATGGCGGCGGGTGACATTGAGGTCGCCCCCCTCGCCTTCATGCGCGGCCGCACGCTCTCCCACGCTTTTGTTATTCTGGATGAAGCACAGAACACCACCATCGCGCAGATGAAGATGTTCCTCACCCGCCTCGGCCCAGGCTCCCGCATGGTTGTGACCGGAGATCTGACCCAGATTGATCTGCCCTCCGGCACCACTTCCGGGCTGAAAGACGCCATTGAAACACTGGCGCATGTGCGGGGCGTGACCATATCTCGCTTTGAAGCAGCAGATGTTGTGCGGCACAGACTGGTCGCCCGCATTGTTGAAGCGTATGATGCGAAAGCGACGGCTAACAGGGAGACCTCCCGCAATAAGGGCCGTCAGGAGAACAATGGAACCGCCCAGTAGCAGCAGTCACGTCCAGCCTCAGGACGTGACTTACAGGGAAAGCTCTGTTTTTGCAGAGTCTTTCCCCTCCTCCGCCTTTGAAGACGCGCCTGAAGTCCTTGTTGAGGACAGGCGCTGGCGGAGTTATATCGCCTCCCCCGAAAAACTGGTCTGGCGCGCCCTTGCCGCCTGCACGGATTACGGCAAGCAGCCCGGCAGTGTGGTTTTATCCACAGATCGGGTGGTCAAACGCTTGAACGGGGAGCATCGCGGCAAGCATCGCCCCACAAATGTGCTCACCTTTGAACCGCCACCCGGCATTCCGGGCGGGGATATCATCCTTGCGCTGGAAACCGTGGTGCGGGAAGCGCACAAAGCAGGCAAACCGGTCAGCCACCATCTGGCGCATTTGATCGTGCATGGCAGTCTGCATCTGGCAGGGTACGACCATCACCATGCGGGGGAAGCCCGCGAAATGGAAATGCTGGAATCCCGCCTGCTATCCCGGCTGGGTGTTCCCAATCCGTGGAAGCCGCGATCATGAGCGAATACGAGTCCACGCAGGACCCCCAGCAGGGGCGCGGCGGCGGCCTGTTTTCCTTCTTCAGCCGCAAGAAGAATGCCCCCGGGCTGCGCAGTTCCATCGCGGCCCTCGTGCAGCAGGCCGCAGATGAATCCGAAGAAGAAACGGCAGACGGCGAAAAACCGGAACTGGACCGCCAGGAACGCGCGCTGATTGCCAACATTCTGCGCCTGCGCAACATCTCCGCTGATGATGTGATGGTCCCGCGCCCTGATATTGTGGCCATGTCCGTTTCCATCAGTCTGGATGATGCGCTGGCCATGATGCGGCGTGAAAACCATTCCCGCATGCCCGTCTATCGGGACCAGTTGGATGACATTGTGGGCATGATTCATGTGAAGGATCTGATTGCCTATGTAGGCACCAGTGAAGCCTTCAATCTGGAAGCCCTGCTGCGCCAGCCCCTTATGGTCGCGCCACAGATCCCTGTGCTGGACCTGATGTTGCAGATGCGCCAGCGGCAGACTCATATGGCGCTGGTGATTGATGAATATGGCGGCATTGATGGTCTGGTCACCATTGAAGACCTCATTGAAACCATTGTGGGCGACATTTCGGACGAGCATGACGAACCCGCCGCCACCTTGATTGTGGAACGGCCCGATGGGTCATTTGATGTGGACGCCCGCTGCCCGGTGGAAGAGTTTGAACGCCAGATTGGCCCGATTCTCACGCCCTCGGAAAAAGAAGCCGAGATCGAAACCATTGGTGGCCTTGTGTTCCGTATGGCGGGGCATGTGCCCACTCGCGGCGAAGTTCTGACGCACGAGAACGGCTATGTCTTCCGCGTTCTTGATGCGGACGCCCGCCATATCCGCCGTGTAAGGCTGCGCAAGCTGCCAAATGCGCCGGAAAAGCCCGCTGGCAACGGCCAGAACACAGCGCAAGAATAAAGAACGGGTTGACGGCAGCATGGTTCTGCCGTCATGCCTATTTTTCTGGATCAGTCCCAACAAGTTCACGGAGCCCGGATTTCCATGGCCTTTTCTCGCCGCTCACTTCTTGTCACAGCAGGTACCGCACTCGTTGCAGGTGCAACTGGCGGTCTGGCGCGCGCTCAGGGCACAACCACGGACACCCGGATAACCCCCCGTGAACTGGGTGACCCCAAAGCCAAGATCGTGGTGGAGGAATGGTTCTCCCTCACCTGCATTCACTGCGCCCATTTCGCAGAAAACACCTTCCCGCTGGTGAAGAAGAACCTGATCGACACGGGCAAGATCCGCTACGTGTTCCATGATTTCCCCACGGATCAACTGGCTACGGTTGCCGCCATGGTGGCCCGCACCCTGCCGCCGGAACGGTACGAAGCCTTCGCCATTTCCCTCCTTTCCAGCCTTGATCGCTGGGCATATGTGCAGGATGGCAGCCCGCTTGAGGCCCTGAAGAAAATGGCGGCCTTTGCTGGCATGCCGGGCGAAACGTTTGATAAAACGGTGGCAGACCAGCAGCTGATGCAGTTCATCCTGACACAGCAGACGGAAGCGCAGGACAAATATCATTTTGATTCCACCCCCACCTTCCGCTTCAACAATAAAATTCAGGTTTCAAACGATATGGACTATGAAACCTTTGCCAAGAACGTGACGGACGCAAGCTGAGCATCCGCACGGCACACGTGTTCGTGCAGGCCCGTTCTTAAATGACCGTCCGTTTTGTTCGTCTGCGGATTGCCGGTTTCAAGAGCTTTGCTGATCCCGTAACGGTGGAAATCCTGCCCGGTCTCACCGGTATTGTGGGGCCAAACGGCTGCGGAAAATCCAACGTTGTGGAAGCTCTACGATGGGTCATGGGGGAATCCTCCGCACGCTCCCTGCGCGGTGGAGAACTGGATGACCTGATTTTTGCTGGCACAACGGGCCGGGCTGCCCGGTCTCTGGCAGAAGTCACCGTAACGCTTGAAGGCACAAAAGGCCTTGGGCCAGCCGCCTTTACGGATCTTGATGAACTCCAGATCAGCCGCCGGGCCGAACGTGGCTCCGGCAGTGACTACCGTATCAACGGCAAACCCGTGCGTGCGCGTGATGTGCAAACCCTGTTTGCCGATCTCGCCTCCGGCGCACGATCTTCCGCCATGGTCAGTCAGGGCCGTGTGGCCATGCTGGTGGGCGCCCGCCCGGAAGAGCGCCGCACCATTCTGGAAGAAGCCGCCGGAATCACCGGCCTGCATGCCCGCCGGCATGAAGCCGAACTCAAGCTGCGGGCAACTGAAAATAATCTGACGCGCGCAGAAGACCTTCGCCAGCAGCTTTCTACCCGGCTGGATGGTCTGGCCGAACAATCGAAAGAAGCAAGCCGCTACCGGGAACTTGCATCCGCCCTGCGTGAAGCGGAAACAGAATTGCTGGCCGTGCTGCACGCCCGCGCCCGGCTGGCGGTAGAACGCGCCATTGATCTGGCCGCCCGCGCCCGCACAGCGCTGACCGAGCATGAAGAAGCCGCCGAAACAGCGGTTATTGTTGAATTTGAAGCCAATCAGGCGCTTCCCGCCATTCGGGAAAAAGCCGATACGGCCCGCACACTTCTGGAACGGTGCCGCGTCACGGCTGAAGGCATGGCGCGAGAAGAACAGCGCGCCACGGCACAGGCACAGGCTGCCACAGAACGCCTGAACCAGCACGAAGCCGATTTTGCCGCCGCGCAGACCCGTGCGGACGATGCCGCCGCCACGCTGGAACGCCTGCAAACAGAACAGGCAGAAGCACAGGCAGCCATAACCTCCCTGCCCACGCGTATGGCGGAAGCCGAGGCACAGCAGGCACAACTCACCGCAGATCTGGCTCAGGCTGAACAGACCCTGACCCGACTGACAGAAACCCTGACCGCCGCCCGCACCCGGCGAGACCGGGCTACAGAAGAACTTGAAACAGCCAAGGCGCTACATGCCCGTACCTGCGAGGCCGTAACAGCGCTTCAAACCGAACTGGACAGCCTGCAAACCCGCATGCCGTCCGAAGAGGAACGGGCAGCAGCAGCCTCCACGCTGGAAGCAGCGACCAAGGCACAGGCGGATGCGCGGACGGCACTGGAAGAGGCTGAACGCACACGGTCTCAGGCCAGCGTGGCGCTCTCGATCGCCCGCAATGATGCGGAAAACGCACGGCAGACACAGGCCGAAACCAGCAAGGCGCTGGACCGTGCGCGAAGCCGCCTTCAGACATTGCGCAATGATCTGGCAAACCTTGAAAAGCGGCATGCGGATACACAGGCCGCTTTGCTGGCTGACTCCGCACTTCAGACCTTGCGCGATCAGGCAGCCCACGCCAGCCAGACCCATCAGGCTGCTGCCCGCACTCTTGAAGAAAGTGAAACGGCACGCCGCACAACCAGCGCGGCCCTGACGGACGCCAGCCGTCGCTTTCAGGCGGATGAGGCACAACGTAAAAGTGTAACGGAAGCCCGGCGCACGGCAGAAACCGCCCTGCAACGCGCCCGACAGGAAGAAGAAGCCCTCACCCGTGGCCTTGAACAGGCCATGAAGGAGGCGTTGCCGGATACCGTTTTGCTGGAAGCCCAGCAAAAACGCGGTGCGCTGGAAGAGGATCTTCAGAAAGTCGGCACGGCACTCACACAGGCCGATACGCACCTTACGGACCTGAAAGCCGCGCAGACCGAAGCCTTCCGTAATCATGATACGCTGCGCACGGAACTCACGCGGCTAAAGGCGCAGGCGGATGGTCTGGCACAGGCTCTCGGTCAGGATGAGACAACGAGTGCTGAACCTGTCTCGGCCCAGATTGATGTGCCAGAAGGGTACGAAGCCGCTCTGGCCGCTGCGCTGGCAGAAGGACTGGATGCACCCGCCGCTGATAACCAGCCGCGCGGCTGGCATCTGCTGACAGGCGCGGAGGGTACCGCCCCCGCACTGCCCGGCAATGCCACGCCGCTTAAAACACATATCAAGGCTCCGGCGGTGCTGGACAGGCTTCTCGGTTTTATCGGCCTGTTGCCTGATGGAATTGATGGCGCAGCGTATCAGGCTTTGCTTCTGCCCGGGCAAAGTCTTGTCTCACTCAAGGGCGATCTATGGCGGTGGGACGGGTTCTATACCCGCGCAGGCGAGCCGGATGCCGCAACGCGACGCCTCGGCCAGCGCCGTATTCTAAAAGAGACAGAGCAGCGCATCACTCTGCTGGAGCAGGATGCGCCTACCGTCGAACAGGCTGCCAAAGCGGCAGTGGAAGCCGTGCAGACGGTGGAACGGCAGGTCGCGGAATACCGCACCCAGCGGGCCCGGCTGGAGCAGGCACTGCAACAGGCCCGCGCGCAGGAAGCGGACATTGAACGCCGCCATGCTGCGTCCCGTGCACGGCTGGATGGCTTACGCCCCCAGCAGGAACGTGCGGCTGGTGCCCGCACGGATGCTGAAACCGCTCTCGCTGCTGCCCAAGCCGCAAGCGAAGCTCTGCCCTCCGCCGAATCGCTCCGCGCCGCACTGGAAGACGCACGGCAGCAGGACACCACGGCACAGAATGCCGAGCAAAAAGCCCGCTCGGCCCTCAAAGCTGCCGAACAGGCCCTGCGTACCGCCAACGATGCCCTTACCCGAGCCGAAAATCAGCAGGCGGCGGCCAATGCCCGCATGGAAACCCTGCTGCCTGAACGGGAACGTCTGCGACAGAACGTAGCGACGGAAGAAAACACACTGGCTGAACTGGAAGCCCGCGTAAGCGCGGGGGCAGCCAACAAACAGTTTGAAGACGCCCTGCGCGCAGCGCAGACCCATCAGACCGAAGCGGAAGCCGCTTTCCGTAAAGCAGAGCAGGATGCCGCCGCTGCTGAAAAAGCGGCACAGGAAGCCAATATTGCACACCAGCAACTGCAACAGCAGGCACTGGAACTTCGCTCCCGTCTGGAAGCCCTGACGCCGCGCCTTCAGGAACTCACAGCAGAAAAAGCTGAGCGGGAAGATCTGTTGGCCCGTGCAACTGCGGCGCTGGAAGAGGCCTCTGCCTCCGTGCCGGAAAATGCGGATGCCGAAGTCATCCAGCTTCAGGATCAAAAAACCACGCTGGCCACCCAGCTTGAACAGATACGCGACTTACGTGCTGCGCTGCTGGCTGAAAAAGCCACACTCGCCACCCGTCAGACCACTCTGGCCGCTGGCATTGAAGAATGGACCACCCGCGCCGCCACAGCCCGTACGGATCTGGATCACGCCCGCCTGCGCCTTGAAACAGCCCAATCAGAACACCAGACCGTTTCTGAACTGCCAGCAGAAGCCGAACGCCAGAAAAAAGAGACGTTGCGTGCGCTGACCGAAGCAGAAGAACAGTATGCCGCGGCTGATAAAGCCCGCGCGGATGCAGAAGCCGCCCTTGCCGCTGCCAACGAGCAACGCCGCAAGACCGAAGGTGAACTGACCACCGCACGCGAAAACCTCCTGAAAGCCGAGGCCAAGAGCGAACAGGCCCAAGCCATTCTGGACCAGTTGCTAACGGAAACGCCTGCCCCACCCCGCCCCCCGATGGGGGACCTGACAGAAGCCGCTGAAACCTCCCTGCGGCGCAAGATCGCCCGGCTGACTCGGGAGCGGGACGATATGGGGCCGGTCAACCTGCGCGCGGAAATTGAAGCGGAAGAAGCCTCCACTCAAGTGAATACCTTGGCTGCTGAAATTGCAGACCTTGAAGCGGCCATTGCCCGCCTGCGCGGATCTATCGGCGCGCTCAACAAGGAAGGCAGAGAGCGGTTAATGGCCGTTTTCACACAGGTCGATCACCATTTTCAGTCGCTCTTTTCACGCATGTTTGGCGGTGGCCGTGCGCATCTGGGGCTGGTTGGCAGTGATGATCCGCTTGAAGCAGGCTTGGAAATCTACGCGCAGCCCCCAGGTAAGAAGCTGGCAACACTCTCCCTGCTTTCCGGGGGTGAACAAGCTTTAACCGCTCTTTCATTGATTTTTGCCGTCTTTCGCTGTAACCCAGCCCCCGTTTGCGTCCTCGACGAAGTTGATGCACCTCTTGACGATGCCAATGTCGGGCGCTTCAGTGCTCTGCTTGGTGACATGGTAACAGAAGCAGGGACTCGCTTTCTGGTTGTGACACATCATCAATTGACAATGGCCCATATGGACCATCTGTTTGGCGTGACCATGCAGGAACGTGGGGTGAGCCGCGTACTGTCTGTTGATCTTGCGCGTGCGGCGGCTATGGCTGGCCAGCAAGACAGGGAAACCACACATGTCTCATCCTGAAATGACGGTGGACGCCCCTAAACTTGAGGGGAACCCACTCAAACGATGCCTGGGCAAGGCCGCGCTGGCTATTGGCGTCTGTGCGCTGGCCGGGTTCGGGTTGGCACTCCATCATTCAAAAGCCTATGGGCTGATGGCCCGTATTCATCATGGGCTTGTTATCTGCACGCCGGGCACCGGACTGAGCATGACTCCGGCCTCTACCGGGCTACTCAGCGGCGCAACCTCCCCTGCCATGATCCGCTTGGCGCTTGCCACGCAGGATGATGGCCGCGTCATTGTGGTGCCAGGCTCCAATCAGTTGAGCGATGTTCTGGCCTCTTCCCGCCGGGCACATACTCTGCTGATGCTGGATCTGAACGATACCAACCCGGTAGATGTAGCAAAACTGGTCCGCAAAGCCAGAATGCGTGATCGCGTGGTGCTGGTGGCTCCCAATCATGACGGCATTGAAGCTGCTCTACAGGCAGATTCGGCCATGATGGTGGCTATCCCCATCAATTCCACACGGGATGCCTACGCAGCGCATAAGCTGGCTAGACACCATCCGTACGCAGCCTATCTCTCTCCCACGGCGTCACCGGGCCTGTTTACCTTGGTGCATCGTGATGCTGAAGCGATCATCACGGAAAATCCTGCCACCCCCTCTTTCTCGGCTTCCCAGTTTCTCTCGGAACGCCCAGTTGATATCGTGGTGACAAAGCAGCCAGCGCAACTCACACAAGACCTGACGCTGCACAACTAACAGGCCTCAGCCCTCCGTTCAGTGTGCGAGGAAGCTGTTTGGAAAGCCGACACCAGGTACCATGGGGAAAGTTTGGAACATGAGCATGGGTGTGTCGGTCTAATCCGTAGGCCACATACCCAAAAATGGCGGTCATCGAGAAAAAACTCTCGCCAGAGCGCGCTGTCATGCTTTTCCACACGGCTCCTGACTCTAAAACAACAGTTTCAAAAGTACCCCGCTCAATCGGGCAGCCTTTTTTACCTGAGCGCTGTTGTCTTTATTGCCCCACGCCACCGTCCCGGGCAGCAAAACACCTTTTCAGCCATAAAGCATCCTGCGAGCCGTTACCTCCCGCTTTTCGGAGCGCTCGGAACGCCCCGATCAAGGCGCGGCCTTGTACCCAACGCTGGTACCTGCTTTCATGGTGAAACAACAAAAGGCCGGGCAACAGAGGTTTCCCCTCTGCGCCCGGCCTTTTTCTGTCTGCAAAAAAGCCAGATCAGGCTTTGAGCATGCTACCCGTTTCAACAAAACGCTGATGCCATGCCAGCGCTTCATCAAGCAGATGCGGCGTGTGCTTACCAAACGAGTCTTTCAGCGCGCGGTCCAGATAATCCTGAAGCATCGGCTTATAATCAGGATGCGCACATTTGGAGATAATCTCCTGTGCGCGCTTGACCGGGGACAGTCCACGCAGATCAGCCAGCCCCTGTTCGGTCACAAAAATCTGGGTGTCCTGCATGATGTGGTCAACATGCGCGGCCATCGGCACAATGGCGGAAATCTTGCCGCCCTTGGCCGTGGACGGAGACAGGAAGATGGACAGATAGGAACTACGGGCAAAGTCGCCTGAGCCGCCGATCCCGTTCATCATCTTGGACCCCATCACGCGGGTGGAGTTCACGTTGCCGTAAATGTCCGCTTCAATCATGCCGTTCATGGCAATACAGCCAAGACGACGGATCACGCCGGGGCTGTTGCTCACGTCCTGCTGGCGCAGAATGATCTTGTTGCGGAAGAAATCCATCCGGTTGTTGATTTCTTCGGCAGCATCCGGGCTCAGTGAGAAAGACGTGGCCGAGGCGATACGCATCTTGCCGGAATCCAGCATGGACAGCATGCCATCCTGAATGACCTCACTGTACCCAACCAGATTTTCAAACGGCCCTTCATTCAGTCCGTCCAGCACCGCGTTGGCCACGTTGCCCACACCGGACTGAAGCGGCAGTAGGGACGGTGGCAGGCGGCCCTGTTTGACTTCATGCTCAAAGAAATCAAGCAGATGCTTGGCAATGGCCTTTGCTGTATCATCCGGCGCGGCAAACGGCGCATTCCGGTCCCGATCGTTGGAGCGCACAATCGCCACGATCTTATTGGGGTCCACTTTCAGGGAGTGGCCACCAATGCGCCCATCAGCTTTGGTCAGGGGGATGATGTCACGCGGCGGAATCCCGCTGATATTGCCATCCCAGATGTCATGAATGCCTTCCAGACCCGGATGCTGCCATTCATTGACTTCGATGATGACCTTCTCGGCAATATCGAGAAATGTCTGGGAGTTACCAACAGAAGATGTTGGCACAATGCCGCCGTCTTCCGTAATGGCAGTGGCTTCCACCACGGCAACATCAAACTTGCCGTAGTTGCCCTGTATGGCCCGGCCAGCAACCTGCCCCAGATGGTTATCAAAATAATCTGTCTCACCCGCGTTGATACGGTTGCGCATGCCAGCATCCGTATTGAAGGGTGAGCGGAAATAAACGCCATTCACCTTGGCCAGCGCGCCATCAAGCTGCGGGCCGGTGGAAGCGCCGGTAATCAGGCTGATACGATAATCTTCTCCCTTGCCGTGCGCTGTTTCCATCAACTGGGCCAGTGCTTCCGGCACCGCCTTGGGGTAACCAGCCCCGGTAAAACCGCTGGTACCAACCACATCGCCCGGACGAATCAGTTCTGCTGCGGCTTCTGCCGGGCGGACCTTGCTGCGCAGGGAGGCATTACGAATGCGCTCTGTCATGAGAGGCTTTCCTGTTCCTGTTCTTACTGTTCTGAAAAAAGGCCGAACGAAGAGAGGGGACACATATACTGCATGTGGCCATGCAGCTACCGCCCTCTATATCCAGCCTTTTTCCCACCGACACCGTCCCGGCGCCGGGTAATGGCGTAACCTAGGCAGAAAAACTTCTCTCTGGCGTGTCACATGCTTGTGCACAAAAAGCCGAATGCAAAAAAATATCGCCATCCCCTTCCCTGTCCAGACTAGTGAAGCCTACATGGAAGGAAGGAATGGTGGACAAACGCGGATGGACAAAGGCTTCTTCCTTGACGAAAACGTGAAAAAAGCAATGCGGAAAGGACTCCGCGTTGTGGGAGATGTGCACGGTGATCTTGACGCTTTCCGACACGCCGTCGCCACAGAACGTTTCATCATCCAGTTGGGAGATCTTGTCGATTACGGGCCAGACAGCGCAGGTGTTCTGCGACTGATGATGGAGGTCATGCAACAGAAGCGTGGCCTGTTTCTCATCGGGAATCATGACCGCAAGCTGGGCCGGGCGCTGCTGGGCCGTAAAGTGCGGCCGGACCCGCCGCTTGAGGCAACGCTTTCACAGCTTGCCCTGCCCGAAAATGCCGATATCGCCCGTGCCGCACTCTCGTGCCTGGAATCAGCCCCGGCATGGCTGGTGCTGGACCGCAAGATTTTTGTACATGGTGCCTTTGATGTCCGCATGCTCATGGAACCACCGCCACCACCGTTGGAACGGGTGACATTCCTGCTCTCACGCGCGTTGTTCGGTGAAACCACCAACCGCATGCAGAAAGATGGTTACCCCGAACGGTGCCTGAACTGGGTCAACCATATTCCCGGTGGTTACACTGTTTACTGTGGGCATGATCAACGCTCCACCAATGGGTGCCCCCTTACCATTCCCGGTCGCGCAGGGGGGCAAGCCATCTTTACAGATACCGGTGCCGGCAAAGGCGGCCATCTTGCATGGCTGGACCTGCCACCGGTTTCGATGGAAAACTGAACCGGAGCCGTATAAAAAAAGCGCTGAAACCCGGCCTCTTTGACCTTCAACCAAGAGATACCATACCACCGTGACAGACCAGACTTCTCCCGCAGATACTCTTCAGGACCTCCGCCGCAGCATTGACAATATTGACGCAGCCCTTGTTGCCATACTGGCAGAGCGTTTTCGTTGCACAAAAGCTGTTGGAGCCCTCAAGGCCCGCTATGGCATGCCGCCTGCTGACCCCGCGCGTGAAAGCCGGCAGATCGCACGGCTGCGTACCCTTGCAGAAGAAGCTCATCTGGACCCGGATTTTGCTGAAAAATTCCTGAACTTCATTATTCACGAAGTCATCCGGCATCATGAAGCGATTGCCAGACAGTCTTCAGACTCGGCAAACACATGACACGCCGCCTGCTGCTGCTAAGGCATGCGGAGGCAGCCCCGCCCCCTGCAGGTGACTTCAGTGAAACGGCTGATCTCGCCCGCCCCCTGACGGCAGCAGGCCGCGCCGCCACCCAAAGATGCGGTGTCTGGCTGCGGCAGCATACGCTCTCGCCAGACCTTGTACTGTGCAGCCCCTCCGTTCGCACCCGCCAGACTCTGGAAGGGCTCCTTCCCTTTCAGCAGCCTCCTGCTTTCCCTACCCGCTTCTGCCCCGAAATTTATGAAGCGCCACCAGAAGCACTGCTTGCCCAGATTCGTACCGCACCCGTTCAGGCACGCACCGTTCTTCTGATCGGCCATAATCCGGGCATCTCTGCACTGGCCCGCCTGCTGGATCAGCAGGCCATTGCACTTGATCAGGGATTCGCAACTGCGTCTCTTGCAGTCTTCAGTATGTGGGGGTCAGACACAGGAACCGACACACCAAACTGGGCGCAATGTGACGGACAAAGCCTGACTTTGGACACATTCGCGCGACCCTAGCGCGGAAAAACAGCGGTTTTCCGGCGGAGAGCTCCCAAGATAACGCGCGGTTTATCGGCACACTTCTTCCTGTTTCTCACGGGATCGGAGACAACACTCAAACAGCAGGCCGCAACAGGGCTGCGGTCCCTAAATGCAGAAGGAAACATCATGAGCGCGTCGCAGAACGAAGGTAAGCAGAACACCGCCAGCCTTTCGCTGGGTGGAAAAACTGCCGAATTCCCTGTTCTTTCCGGCACCCTGGGGCCGGATGTTGTCGATATTCGCAAGCTTCCGGCTCAGCTGGGCGTTTTCACCTTTGATCCCGGATACGGTGAAACAGCATCCTGCAACAGCAAGATCACCTTTATTGATGGGGATAATGGTGTCCTTCTGCATCGAGGTTATCCGATCGCCCAACTGGCAGAACAGGCATCTTACGAAGAAGTCATTTACCTTCTGCTGAATGGCGAACTGCCGAGTGATGCTGAATACAAGAAATTCACGCACACCCTGACCAACCATACGCTGCTCCATGAGCAGATCCGCAATTTCTTCAATGGCTTCCGGCGTGATGCTCACCCCATGGCCATTCTGTGCGGCACCGTTGGGGCGCTGTCCGCGTTCTACCCGGACGCCAATGACATCGCGGTTCAGGCCAACCGTGATCTGGCCGCCATGCGGTTGATTGCCAAGATCCCGACCATTGCCGCGTGGGCTTACAAATATACGCAGGGTGAAGCCTTCATCTACCCGCGGAATGATCTGAACTACGCCGAAAACTTCCTCTCCATGATGTTCGCGCGCGTTTCAGAGCCATACAAGATCAACCCTGTTCTGGCTCGCGCCATGAACCGTATCCTGATCCTGCATGCGGATCATGAGCAGAACGCCTCGACCTCCACCGTTCGTCTGGCAGGGTCAACGGGCGCCAATCCGTTCGCATGTATTGCCGCTGGCATTGCCGCCCTTTGGGGACCTGCTCATGGTGGCGCGAACGAAGCCGTTCTGAAAATGCTGGCCGCCATTGGCAAGAAGGAAAATATTCCTGACTTCATTGCCAAGGTGAAAGACAAATCCAGCGGCGTAAAGCTGATGGGCTTCGGCCACCGCGTGTACAAGAACTTTGATCCGCGCGCCAAGATCATGCAGCAGACATGCCATGAAGTGCTGACCGAACTGGGCATCAAGGATGATCCGTTGCTGGATCTGGCGATCGAGCTTGAAAAAATCGCCATCAATGATGAGTACTTCGTGCAGCGGAAGCTGTATCCGAATGTGGATTTCTATTCAGGCATCATTCTGAAAGCCATGGGCATTCCCACCAGCATGTTCACCGTGCTGTTCGCTGTGGCCCGCACCACCGGCTGGGTCAGCCAGTGGAAAGAAATGATTGAAGAACCTGGCCAGCGCATCAGCCGCCCCCGCCAGCTTTACACTGGTTCCGCAAAGCGGGATTTTGTTCCGTTCGACAAGCGGTAATCATCAGCTTCGGGGAAGGTTTTTCTGCCTTCCCCGGCTTTCCTCTCCAGACGTTCTCAAAACGAATCAGCGCAGCGTTTCTAATGCGCCATCTGGAAGCAATTGTTTCTTCTTAAGCGAACAGACTTTCCTCAGCATTTCTGTCTGATGAACAGACGCAGCTTTCAGATCTCGGCTTCCACCAGAAGCGCCTCATCCTGCGTGGCCTGTCCTTCCCGAATCATCAGAAACTGGCCAGACCAGTTTCCCGATATGGACCATGTTCCGCTGATTTCCGTCGCATCGTCATTGACCGTGCCGCTGTAATGCACGTCATGCGCGCGGACTGTGCCTTCATAGGTCTTCACAAACACAACCTGCCGCCCTGTATGATGACCGCTCAGCCCAGCATACAGAATGGAATGGTCAGGCGTTGTTTCAGTCGCCTTTTCCGTAATGGCACCAGACAGCATGCCTGCTTGATCGAGTAGAGAAGCCGTGAAAAATTCTGGTGCATACCCGCGCGGATACGTGAACTGCCCCTGCCATAATCCTGTCAAGGAGGATGTATCATGCTGTGTCATGACGCCTCTGAACAAACAAAAAGCCAGACCGGAATACCCGATCTGGCTCACACTCTTCCACAGAAGAATTTGAAACCTCGATAGACCTCAGCCGTTAGCAGTCACAGCCTTTGGTCGGTCCTTCAGATTTACGCACAACGTGATGATCAATCCATTCAGAGACCAAGCGGCGTGCTTCGTTCAGAGACGCTTCAGGATGATGAATGCGATAAAGCGTGGTGCAAGCATGAAACGCGGTTACGTCTTCAGTGCCCACCTCACGCAGCTCCTGATACGCCGTGATAACAGCACGCTCACATTTACGTGCGATCCGACTTAGTTCAACAGCCACAGCACCATCCTTAAGTTAATAATCAATCTCAACAAGTTCAGATTAAACGCCTCTTCCCTCCCCTACGCAAGCAGGAATGTCCTTTCTCCTGATCACAAGTTTTTTCAGTGACATTTTTACAAGGCCCAACGCGCCTTCATAATGTCCGCCACACGGCCTGCTTCATCCAGCACAGAGCGGGGCCACGGCACAAAATCATCTTTCAGAATCCGCAGATGCCTGTCTTCAATCAGCCTCAGGGCAATCCTGCCGCGGGCTCCACGCAGGTCCTGCTCCCGCTCCATCAAAAAAACCGGCACATCCACAACGCAGGCTTCCACCAACATCGGGCTCTCGCCTCCGGCCACCACAACGCAGTCAGAGCAAGCCATAAACCCCAAGGTGGGGTCCTCATCCGGCTCGCCCTTGCGCCAAACGAGCATAAATGCGGACGAAAGCCCGGTAATAAAGGCATCCGTCAGGCTCCTGCGGTTTTCCCCCCGCACACTCAGCAGAACGGAACCCCCGTAGCGGTTCACCATCATGGCCAGTTTCTTGCCACTCAGCAGGGCTTCTTCCTCGGTGCGGAACGCGCCTTCACCCACGGCAACGGCAACCCGCGGATGAGGCAGATGCTCCAGCCGCTCCTGCCACGCTTTACCAGCACGCGCCACAAGATGAGGCGACACAATACTCAAGGGCCCCAATGTCGGGCAGAATCGGGGGGCAACCGCTGCGGCGGAAGACGCCACCACCAGATCAAACGGAAGAGAACGGAGCATGGGGGCTGTACGGGCCTCTCCCCGCACACACCAGACCACCGGGCATTCTGCTTTTCGAGCCGCCCGCAAGGCCGCGTAGCCGCTCCGCACGCCAGATGTCAGAATAAGCCCCGGTGCGCGCCGTCCCTTAAGGTCCGAATCGAGCGCCAGATCATCCACACTGATGCGCCTGAACAAACACCCAAGCCGGGACGCCAGAATATAGGCGGGCCCAGCTTCTCCTGCTGCGGCCTTCTCCACCACCCATACCGGGGCCAACTGCGTCACAGACAACATCATTTTTTCATTCCGCCGCCGAAGACTGAGATGAAGCATAGATTTTCAGGCTGCCTGAGGCTATTGCAAAGCAAATTCCAACCGCCAATTCAAGGAAACGCTTCATGACGTCACCCGCAAACCTGGCCGCCCCCCATTCTGGCGAGACCAGCGATTGGGACCGCGATGCGGCTCTGAGCACGGCACGTCTGTTGCTGGAAATCAAAGCTGTCAATTTCCGCCCGGAAGAACCCTATACCCTGACCTCCGGCTGGAAATCCCCGGTCTATATTGATTGCCGCCGCATTATTTTCTTTCCACGCGCCCGCCAGAAAATTGTGGAACTGGGGGTAGAAAAAATCGGCCGGCACGTCGGGTATGAAAGCCTGGATGCCGTGGTTGGCGGGGAAACAGCCGGTATTCCCTTTGCAGCGTGGATGGCGGATCGCATGCTGCTGCCCATGGCTTATGTGCGCAAGAAGCCCAAAGGCTTTGGCCGTAATGCCCAGATTGAAGGCGATGTGCCCGAAGGCATGCGCACCCTGCTGGTAGAAGACCTCACCACGGATGGCGCATCCAAAGTACGCTTCGCCAACGCCCTGCGGGATGCGGGCGCGCTTGTGAACCACGCGTTCGTGGTCTTTTACTACGGTGTGTTCCCCGGTGCGCAGCGCACGCTGTCTGAAATGAATGTTGCCCTGCATTCGCTCTGCACCTGGTGGGACGTTCTGGAAGCCTGCTCAACCCGTCCTTATTTCTCGGAGTCTGCTGCGGCAGAAGTCAGGCGCTTCCTTGAAGACCCGTGCGCATGGTCTGCCCGCCACGGCGGCGTCGGCAGCCTGGAAGAAGCCGCAGAATACAAAGCTAAACAAGGCTGATCTTCGCAGAAAAATGACTGGTCCCGCACATTCAGGCACACACCATCTTCTGGCGTTTGATTCCGGAATAGGTGGGCTTGGCATTGTGCGGGCCTTACGCACGCTTAATCCTGCACTGGCCATAGAGTATCTGGCTGATACAGCCGTCTTTCCTTATGGTGAGCAGGATGACGCGTTTCTGGTTGAGCGTGTTCTCACCCTCATTTCCGAGGCCATCAGCAGGCTACGCCCACAGGCTGTTGTGATTGCCTGCAACACAGCCAGCACGCTTGCGCTGGATGCGTTGCGCGCAGCATGGCCAGAGATACCCTTTATCGGGTGCGTGCCCCCCATCCGCTGGGCCGCTCGTCTCACCCGCTCCCACGTTATTGGCCTGCTGGCCACCAGCGCCACCATCCGGCGGCCTTATCTGAACCGCTTGCACGCCCTGTATGCACCGGATTGTACCCTGATCGCCCATGCGGCACCGGGTCTGGCCGCCTGCGCGGAGCATCTTTTCCGGGGCGAGGACGTGCCGCCAAGCGCTATTCAACGGGAAATTGCGGGCCTGTTTGATCGCGACACCACGGGTAAACTGGATGCCGTGGGCCTGGGATGCACGCATTATACATTCGTGCTGGAGCAACTCCGGGCTCTTTCTCCGCCTCGTATCATATGGCTGGACCCAGCAAATGCCGTGGCGCGCCACACGCTCACCCTTCTTCAGAACCAGCCGGAAGTGACCTCTCCTTCGGTCCAGCCCCGTGCCTGGTTTACCTCGATGCCTCCTGAAGCAGAGGCGCTGCGGCGAAAGCTGCCCGATTTCGGGTTTGATGAGATAACGCTCTGGCCAAGCCTGCCCGCGTCACAAAAAATAACGGCCTAGCCCAAACCAAGCAGCGTAGAGGCCCGCGACAAAATACGTCCCGAGGGCGGCAGACGTAAAAGCGCACCCAGAACAACAGCGTGGCAAAAAATTATCGGCTGTTTCTCCGGCCACGCCCTACCCCTCCTCTTCCAAACCCGGTTAGCGCCTTTTTCCGGGCTAACCTGACTGGTCACGTCGTACAGCGGCAGGGCGGCACCTGAGTGGCTTTTTCCAAAATCACTCAGGCCAATCTGTGGTTCTTTTTTGCCTGAATGTGGTGCCTCTTTGCCCAGCAGTGGCACCATCCTAACGGCAAACCAGCATTTTCAGTCATAAAGTGATCTGGCCGCCTTAACCTCCAGATTGTTGAAACCACCTCACCCTTTCGGGGTAAGGCTTCACCGTCTCGTTATAACAAGCGCGCGTGACAAAGCCTGATCCGCAGAGCTAGGCTTCTGTCAAATGGGCCAGCGATACCAACAACGGCCCTCTTTTTCCGAAAGACGCACAAAAGGCTGTTTCAGGCTCCCTGACAGGAAGACCTCCAACAGCTTTAAGAAAAATAACAAGGATCGTCTCGTGAGCCAGTCTGTCGCCGGCCGCCCCATCCGCACCGCGTCCACCGTGTTTCCGGTGTTGGGGGCTATCAGTTTCTGCCATTTTCTCAACGACACCATGCAATCGCTTCTTCCAGCGCTCTATCCGGTTCTGAAAGGACATTTTGCGCTGAATTTCGGGCAGATCGGCTTCCTGACCCTTACCTACCAGATTACCGCCTCCCTGCTTCAGCCGCTTGTCGGGCTAGTGAGTGATCGCAAACCACGCCCTTATTCTCTTCCCTGTGGCATGGGCTTTACCCTGATCGGGTTGGTCACGCTCGCCTTTGCACCGTCCTACGTGCTTCTGGTCTGTGGGGCAGCGCTGCTTGGCATCGGCTCGTCCATCTTTCACCCCGAATCGTCTCGGATCGCACGTCAGGCATCAGGCGGCGCACACGGGCTGGCACAATCCCTGTTTCAGGTGGGCGGTAACTTTGGCACCGCCATGGGGCCGCTTCTTGCCGCCTATTTTGTCGTGCCTCGGGGGAGGGAAAGTCTTGCCTGGTTCGCACTGGTCGCTTTGGGCGGCATGGCCCTGCTGGGCATTCTGGGGCGCTGGTATGAACACAACAGCCGAGCACAGGCTGGCAAACCCTCCCTCACCGCCATCCATGCCCATCTCAGCCGGGCTCAGGTCGGCAAGGCGCTCTTTATCCTCATCGCGCTGGTCTTTTCCAAATATTTCTATCTGGCGAGTATCACGAGCTATTACACCTTCTACCTGATGCACCATTTTGGTTTACCCGTCCGCACAGCACAGACTTATCTGTTCGTCTTTCTGGCAGCCGCCGCGGCAGGCACAATCATTGGCGGCCCTGTGGGAGACAGGATTGGCCGCAAACTGGTGATCTGGGTCTCTATTCTGGGCGTGCTGCCCTTTACCCTCATGCTGCCTTATGCGGGACTTAATGCCACTATCGGCCTGAGCATTATCATCGGCCTGATTTTGTCTTCAGCCTTCTCGGCCATCGTAGTGTATGCGCAGGAACTCATGCCGGGCCGGGTTGGCACGGTTGCGGGCCTGTTTTTCGGCTTCTCTTTCGGTATGGGAGGGCTAGGAGCCGCCGTTCTCGGCCAACTGGCCGATCACACCAGCATTGAATTTGTCTATCATGTCTGTGCGTATCTGCCCGCTATCGGGCTTCTGACAGCCTTTCTGCCTAATCTGAAAGACGTCAGATCAGCAGACAAAGCGGCTCCAGCTAACCCCTGAGAGGTATACAAAAAAGAGGCCAGACACACAGTCTCTGGCCTCTCCCGCTTACCCGGTCACGCTTGAACTGCTTAACTTGCGCGACTGGCCGAATAACTGGCGGTTTCGATCAGGAGAGACTTGATCTCACTCTCATCAAAAATTGCCAGTGCTTCCCGCGCCTTGGCCGCGTAATCCTCCGCCTTCGCCAAAGTGGTCGCAATGGCATCTGTTGCCGCAATCCGGGCCAGCGCCGCATCCAGATCCTCTGGGGTCTGTTCGCAGTCTTCAATTACGCGCCGCCAGAAAACACGGTCTTCCTCACTCCCGGCTTCATACGCCGCCAGCACCGGAAGCGTGACTTTCCCTTCACGGAAATCATCACCCACTTCCTTGCCCAGCACGGCCTGATCCGCTGCGTAATCCAGCGCATCATCCACAAGCTGGAAAGCCATACCCAGATTGGCGCCATATACCCGCAGCGCTTCACGCTTTTCAGGTGTTGCCTCTCCAATCACGGCACCAGATTCGCAGGCAGCAGCAAACAGAGCCGCCGTCTTGCCATAGATAACCTGCAAATACTGATCGACCGATGTGGAAAGATCATTCTGCGTGGTCATCTGCATCACTTCGCCTTCCGCCAAGGTGGCGGATGCAGCGGAGAGAATGGCCATCACATCCAGCGACGCATCGGCCGTAAGAATCTGGAAGGCGCGGGCAAACAGGAAGTCCCCCACCAGCACGGAGGCCTTGTTGCCAAAAATGGCGTTGGCGCTGGCCAGCCCACGCCGAAGCTGGCTTTCATCCACCACATCATCATGCAGCAATGTGGCTGTATGAATAAATTCCACACACGCGGCAATTTCAACATGCCGCAACTTGCCGTCCTGATTATCGTAACCGCACATCCGGGCCGAAGCCAGCGTGAGCAAAGGACGCAGGCGTTTTCCGCCAGCAGCCACCAGATGGGCCGCCAACTGCGGAATCAACGCAACCGGACTTTGCATACGGTCAATAATAACCTGGTTACACGCACGCATATCCTGCGCGAGGTAATCGGCCAAGGCTCTTAAGCCCGCTTCTCCTGGCTTACTCACAGAAACACTAGATCCATCCTGGCTTGTGGCCGTGCCAGATTCTGGCAGACTAACTGCAACACCCAAACGCTATTCCCCCAGCCATGGGATGAGTTGACGTCCAACCATATGCGGGGCACCAGAAAAACGGTCAAGGTTCAACCACTTCAAGACAGCCAGACACTTTCTGGCAAGGCCGGTCATGCCCGATCTTTCCGCGCTTTCTTCCGGCACCCTTATGGCCGGAAAAATTCTTTACTCCCAATTCCTCAAAGGGAACAGAACCGGCCTTGAACCTGTGCTTATGGCGGCCGCCGTTCCCGCCCGCCCCGGCCAGCGCGTGGCAGAAATCGGCTGTGGCGCAGGCGCGGGGCTGTTGTGCCTGACTCATCGCATACCAGAACTGAGCGTATGGGGCATCGAACTGGATTCCGCCACTCTTGCGCTGGCGGAGCATAATCTCAAGGCCAATGGACGCACCGGAGTCACGCTTCTGAACGCCCGTTTCCCTGACGCCCTGCCTCCCGACTTCCCCTTCGGCCAATTTGACCACTGCTTTGCGAATCCGCCGTGGCATGACACGGACAGCAGTGCCTCACCCATGGAGCAACGAGACCTTGCCCGCCGCGCCATGCCTGACACGCTGGAAAGCTGGATCAAAGGAGCCACACGGCTGCTCCGTTATAAGGGCAGCCTGACGCTGGCCCTGCCCGCCACTCAGATGGCTGCGGCGTGCACCTTCCTGACCCGCGCCCGGTTTGGAGATGTAACGCTATGCCCCCTGTGGCCCAAAACCGGCCGACAAGCGCGCCTGATGCTGATCCAGGCGCGCTATGGCGTAAAAAGCCCCTCGCGCATCCTCCCTGGTCTTGTCCTGCACCAGCAGGAAGGCGGGTTTACTCCAGAAAGCCGCACCATTCTGAAAGAAGGTAGCCCACTCATCCTGCACCGGCAACAGGCTTCTCGGGTTTAAACTTTAAGAACAAGTGGTTACCGAAATTTTCTCACGAAAAACCTGCACCACCTACCCTGCCTCCATAAAAAAAAAGGCCACCGCAAGGATGGCCTTTCTTACAAACGTTTCCTTTAGGGAAAATCTTTACCCTTATTCAAAAACGGACGCCTCAAAGGCTTCTTCCCACGTACCAGTGGTGGACGCACGGCTATATTCGGTTGCACGGTTTTCGAAGAAGTTCGTGTGTTCAACCGCGTTCAGCATGTCATCCAGCCATGGCAGCGGATTAGCTGTCGTGTTGTAAAGAGGCTCAAGCCCAAGCTGAATCAAACGACGATCTGCAATGAAGTGGATGTAGGTTTTCACCTGTGCGGCATCCAACCCTTCAACCGGCCCCATTTCAAACGCCAGATCAATGAACGCTTCTTCGTGCTCAACAATGGTAGCGCAGATATCGCGCAGTTCCTGCTGAAGCTCGTCCGTCCAGATTTCCGGGTTTTCGTGCACGAATACGCGGAACAGGCGGATGATGGACAGGCAGTGCAGCGTTTCATCCCGCACGGACCAGGACACAATCTGCCCCATGCCCTTCAGCTTGTTGAAGCGCGGGAAGTTCAGCAGAATGGCGAAGGACGCAAAAAGCTGAAGGCCTTCTGTAAAGGCACCGAACGCTGCCAGCGTCTTGGCGATCTCATGCTTGCTGTCCACGGAGAACGCCTGCATGTAATCGTATTTATCCTTCATTTCCTTATACTTAAGGAATGCAGAATATTCCGCTTCGGGCATGCCCAGCGTGTCCAGCAGATAGCTGTATGCCGCAATATGAATGGTCTCGATGTTTGAGAACGCCGAGAGCATCATCAGCACTTCAGTGGGTTTGAAGACCCGGCTGTAGTGCTTCATGTAGCAATTGTTCACTTCCACATCGGACTGCGTGAAGAAGCGGAAAATCTGGGTTACCAGATGCCGCTCGCTTTCATTCAGTACACGGTGCCAGTCTTTCACATCGTCTGCCAGCGGCACTTCTTCCGGTAGCCAGTGCAGGCGCTGCTGCGTCAGCCATGCATCATAGGCCCACGGGTAACGAAACGGCTTGTAAACAGGATTGGAAGTCAGCAGATCGAAATGCTGTTCCTGTTCGCCGCCCCCGGCTTGTGTTTCGCTCATGATGCTGTCCTCATACCTGAAGCATTTTCTTTAAAAACAAGACGCTGAATATCTTCCCTGCCTTTTACTGGCAGGCAAGACATTCATCATAGTTGTTGTTATTGCCCGATGCCGAAGCGGCTTCTGCTCTCTGCGCATCTTCCGCCGCCAGCACATCGGCCTTGGTCAACACGTTACTAACCGTATCTGCCCGCTGGATGGAAAGGGACCGGCAGTAATACAGGGATTTCAGGCCCTTCTTCCATGCCATATGGTGAATCTGATGCAGGTCCCGCTTATGCACATTGGCAGGCAGGAACAGATTAACCGACTGCGCCTGACACACATAAGGCTGCCGGTCTGCCGCGTGCTCCACAATCCAGCGCTGATCGAGTTCAAAGGCAGTCTTGAAAACGGCCTTTTCATCATCACTCAGGAAGTCCAGTCCCTGCACGCTGCCCTTGTTCAGCGTAATGTAGGACCACACTTCCTCCGTATCCTTGCCCTTCTCCTGCAACAGCTTCAGCAGGTGGCGGTTACGCACGGTAAAGGAGCCGGAAAGCGTTTTCTGCAGGAACACGTTCGCTGCAATCGGCTCAATTCCGGGGCTCGCATTCCCGGCGATAATGGAGATGGACGCCGTAGGCGCAATCGCCATCTTGTTGGAAAACCGTTCATGCACGCCATATTCGGCCGCATCAGGGCACGGTCCCCGCAGATCCGCCAGCTTGCGGGATGCTGCATCGGCCTGTTCGCGGATATGTTTGAAAATCTTGCGATTCCAAACCTTTGCCATCACACCTTCAAACGGAACACCTTTGGCCTGAAGGAAGGAATGGAACCCCATAACTCCCAGTCCAACAGAACGTTCCCGCGCGGCGGCATATGCTGCGTGCTTCATTTCCGGCGGTGCACGGTCAATGAAGTCCTGCAACACGTTATCCAGAAACAGCATCACATCTTCAATGAACTGCGGGTTATCGTTCCACTGCTCCCACGTTTCCAGATTGAGGGACGAAAGACAGCAGACTGCCGTACGCTGCTTTCCGTGATGATCCACCCCAGTCGGCAACGTAATTTCCGAGCACAGATTGGACGTCTTGACTTCCAGCCCTGCCAGTTTGTGATGTTCCGGCCGCGCGTTGTTCACGTGGTCTGAATACACAATATACGGCTCGCCCTGCTCCATACGGGCTGTCAGAATACGGATCCACAGTGCGCGGGCAGACACCTTACGGATAACGGTGCCGTCCTTGGGGGAAACCAGTCCCCATTCATCGTCCGCTTCCACGGCCCGCATGAAGGCGTCAGACACCAGAATACCATGGTGCAGGTTCAGTGCCTTCCGGTTGGGATCACCCCCCGTAGGACGACGAATTTCAATGAACTCTTCAATTTCCGGATGCCAGACCGGCAGATAGACAGCAGCTGAGCCGCGACGCAGAGACCCCTGACTGATGGCCAGCGTCAGGCTGTCCATCACCCGAATGAAGGGGATAACGCCGGATGTCTTGCCATTCCGGCCTACATTTTCACCAATGGAGCGCAGATTACCCCAATAGGAACCAATGCCGCCGCCCTTGCTGGCCAGCCACACATTTTCGTTCCATAGCCCCACAATGCCGTCCAGACTATCGCTTGCTTCGTTCAGGAAGCAGGAAATAGGCAGGCCGCGAGTGGTGCCCCCATTAGAGAGTACCGGCGTTGCGGGCATGAACCAATGCTGGCTCATATAGTCATAAATCCGCTGCGCATGCGCAGCATCCGCCCCGTAATAGGACGACACACGCCCGAACAGATCCTGATAGCTCTCATCAGGCAGCAGGTAGCGGTTATCCAGCGTGGCCTTGCCAAACGGTGTCAGCAGCGCATCGCGTGAACGGTCCACCCTTACCTGGTGATGGCCAGGCAACTGAACCATGTCTTCCAGCTTGCCGGGCTCGAACAGATCGCCCGTACCGACCTCACGCGTCTCGGGACGGCGGCTTTCATTTTCCTGAACGTCGACCAGAGTCATGAGGTCACTTGCTCCGCTTGCTTTAGGTAAGGTGTGGCTGTGCTTGTGGGCGCGCTCTGCCGCGGCACCATATCTCGCGTTTTTGCGCCATCATCGACCCTATATCTAGTGTTTTTTTTCACCCTGAATCGGCAAAAAAAACTTGCTTTCCACTTTTGGCGCAGTTTTCAGCGATCGTCAGATATACGGGGCTGAATATTTTTTTCAGACCACGCCAATCAGACCCGACATCTCCATCCGTCTGCGTGACTCTTCAATGCCATCCGCCACGGCCAATGCCGCTGCCAGAGCGCGGCGTCCGGCCCGGACATCCACCACAACCGGCGCTCCATCCAGACACGCCGCCACAAAGGCCTCATGTTCCGCGTGAAGCGAATCATGATCTTTCCAAGAGATCGCTTCCCGTCGGAAACCACCCGTTCCCGGCAACGGAATCCCACGCTCTTTACCAATCATGGTCAACTCACGCTTGCCAAAATCGGCAGAGAGATAGCCTTCCTCAGAAAACAGTCGCATCCGGCGCTCTGTCTTCAGGGAGATTCGGCTGGCGGTAATGGTTGCTACGCAGCCGTTTTCAAAACGGACCCGTGCATTGGCAATATCCTCATGGGCTGAACTGACCGCTGCCCCCAGGGCATCCACCTGCGCAATCGGGCTATCTACAATCGCCAACACCAGATCCAGATCATGAATCATCAGGTCGAGAATCACAGACACATCCGTGCCACGCGGTTTGAAAGGCGCAATCCGTGTTGCCTCTATGTAAAGAGGACGGGTGATACGGCGGGTGATAGCCTCATGTTCGGCTGAATAGCGCAGCAAATGCCCAACCTGACACACCAGTCCGGTTTCATCTGCCAGAGTGACCAGAAAATCCGCTTGCTCCAACGTGGCCGCCACCGGCTTTTCCACCAGCACATGCTTACCGGCCCGCAGCGCCTGCACCGCCAGTTCAAAGTGGAACTCTGCCGGGGCAGCAACCACCACAGCATCACACTGGGCTAACAGGTCTTCCACACTATCAAAAACCGGGCACCCGGCTTCTTTCGCTACCTCGGCAGCCCTGCGCGTGTCCGGATCAAACAGACCCACCAGCACCTCACGCGGCACGCTCCGCACTTTCAGGGTGTGGTAGCGCCCGAAATGTCCGGCTCCAATCACCCCAACCCGCAAGCTGCCCTGTGTCATTCCCGATCCTTCCTCATCCCGCGCACTTTCATTCGACACAGCGGTAGCAGCCCACGGCACAAACCCCAAAATCACAGATTATGTTTCTATTTTGTTCCTAATCGCCTTCCGTGCTCCTGCCAAGAGCCTGTGCTTTCCCCCGCTGCAAAACCGGGAGAGTGAGGCTTCCCCTCCATTTCTCTCTCCGAATCGAAAATAGTTTTTCAGTGGGTGTCTCTACCCATTTGTGGGCAGCTTTCCGCGCTTTCAGACTGATGCAAGGAGGCCACTTTCCCACGCCGAATACCGGACACCCTCCTTCATATCGCCACAGAGTGTTGCATCACACGCAAGGGAGCGGCATGTTCCGGGCGACAAAAACCGATTGTTTCAGGTGAGAATGTATTACAGCCGCCTCAAGTTGGCCTCGGTACTGGGTGTATGCCTGTTAGGTCTGCTGCTTTGCCTGCCCAATGGCCTGCGCAACCCCTTCCCGTCCATGCCCTGGCGGCAAATCCACCTTGGGTTGGATCTGCGCGGCGGCTCGTATCTGCTTATGCAGGTGGATCTGAAAAGCCTGACGCATGACCGTCTGCAAACGCTGGCGGACACCACGCGGGAAACCCTGCTGAAATCCCAGCTTGGCTACCGCAACATTACCACCAATGCGGATGCAGGCACCGTCTCCTTCAACCCGCGTGATCCGTCTGAAGCTGATGCTGACGTAACCGCGCTGGAAAAACTGCCGCGCGTTGTTCCCAACGAATTCACGGTCAAGAAGCAGGATAATGGCTCCATTGTCCTGACCCTGTCTCATGATGCGGTAAAAGCCCGTGCTCGTGAAGCCGTGACCCAGTCCATCGAGATCGTGCGCCGCCGTATTGACGCCACAGGTGCGGTTGATCCCGAAATCACCCGTCAGGGCGACGACCGCATTGTCGTCGAACTCCCTGGTGTGAGTGACCCGGAGCGGATCAAGACTCTGCTGGGCACCACCGCCAAGATGACGTTCCGGCTGGTCGATTCAAACCCCATGCACGCTACGGCTCCGCCACCTGGCGTCAGCCTGCTACCCATGTCCAACCCGGCGGAAGGTGGCCCCCTACCCGTCTATGATCATGTAGATGTTGACGGCACGGACCTGACAAACGCTGGTGCCGCCATTGATTCCCAGTCAGGCGAATGGGCCGTTTCCTTCACGTTTGACTCAATCGGCACGCATGCTTTCTCAACCGTCACGCAGGCCAATGTCGGTAAGCGCTTTGCCATTGTGCTTGATAATAAGGTGATTGAAGCGCCGGTCATTCGCTCCCCCATTACGGGTGGCAATGGTCAGATCACGGGCGGCTTTGACGCCCAGCGCGCGACAGACCTCGCCCTTATGCTGCGCGCTGGCGCTCTGCCCGCTCCTCTCAGCGTGGTTGAACAGCGCACAATCGGTCCGTCTCTGGGCGCAGATTCCATCCGGGCTGGCATGCTCAGTCTGGCCGCTGGCTTCGTGATGGTCATTCTGTTCATGGCATTGTTCTATGGCCGCTTCGGCTGGTACGCGAACGTTGCCCTGCTGGCCAACCTGGTTCTGATGGTGGCCATCCTCTCCCTGTTTGAAGCTACACTCACCCTGCCCGGCATGGCCGGCATGCTGCTGACATTAGGGATGGCGGTTGATGCCAACATTCTAATCAATGAGCGTATTCGTGAAGAAGTGGCTCGCGGGCGCACGCCTCTGGCAGCCATGCAGGCCGGTTTTGAGCGCGCCACCTCCACCATTGTGGACAGTAACGCCACGGCCCTTCTGGCACATGTCATGCTGTTTGTGTTTGGCACCGGCCCCGTACGTGGCTTTGCGCTGACAATCACCATCGGTATTGCCACCACGCTGTTCACCACTCTTCTTCTTTCCCGGCTGCTTATGGTCCGCTGGTACGCGCTCGCGCGCCCCACCAGCCTACCAGTCTGAGACGAGGCGCATATGTTCGGACGTCCTCTCCTGCGTTTTGTGCGCAAGGATACCCATATCAACTTCATGCGCGGGCGCTTTGCGGGCCTGATTACCTCAGCCGTGCTGTCTCTGGCCTCCATCGGGCTGTTCTTCTATCCGGGCCTGACACTCGGACTGGATTTTCGCGGCGGGATTGTGGTGGAAGCCAAAACATCCGGCCCGGCCGATTTCGGCAAGTTGCGTACGGCTTTGGCCGCCCATAACATCACGCATGCTTCTATCCAGGCATTTGGCGCACCGAACGATGTGCTGATCCGGCTGGACGCGGGCGATGGGCAGGAAACCAACAAGGTTGTTGATAGCGTGCGCCACGCCGTCGATGAAGCTCAGCCCGGCACAACTGTTCTGCGGGCCGATGCCGTTGGCGCATCCGTTTCATCCGAGTTGTTCCGCAACGGCATGCTGGCCCTTGGCCTGAGCCTTGCGATGATCCTTGCCTATATCTGGTTCCGCTTTGAGTGGGAATTTGCTCTCAGCGCCGTCATTACACTGGTGCTGGATCTGACCAAGACCATGGGCTTCCTGGTGATTACAGGTTTTGAGTTTGATCTGGTGATGGTGGCAGCCATCCTGACCATTCTTGGCTATTCGACCAACGATAAGGTTGTGGTGTACGACCGCGTACGTGAAAACCTACGCAAATACCGCACCATGCCGCTGCGCGAACTGATTGATCTCTCCATTAACGAGACCCTCAACCGCACACTAGGCACCTCCTCCACCGTCTTCCTGGCCGCCCTGCCCTTGGCCCTGTTCGGCGGAACCACCCTCTCCGGCTTCGCCTGGACAATGCTGTTCGGCATTGTAGTAGGAACGTCCTCCTCCATCTTCATCGCCGCCCCGCTGCTGCTGTTTATGGGAGAGGGGCGGTTGAAAAAACAGTCGATCTAACTAACAATCAAAAAAATAATATTATCTAACTGATACATCACCGTTAATCTAATATATCTTTTTTCGAAAATAGTAGTGGGGGATTGGATGTCTTTTTGCGTTGTGGGTGCCGGGTTTAGTGGTGCCATTATTGCGCGCCATCTTGCGGAACGCGGGCATAAGGTCACGGTTGTGGATGAGCGTCCGCATATTGGCGGCAACTGCCATACCGAACGGGATGCCGAAACGGGCGTGATGGTGCATAAATATGGCCCTCACATTTTCCATACGGCAGATCAACGCGCATGGGACTACGTGCAGCGTTTTGGCGCGTTCAAACCGTATGTGAACCGGGTAAAAGCCATTTCCCAAGGGCGTGTCTATACGCTTCCGGTGAACCTGCTGACCATCAACCAGTTCTTTGGCACCACCATGGGGCCGAAGGAGGCGCGTGCCTTTATTGAAGGCAAAGCGGATAAAACCATTACCAACCCCCGCTCGTTTGAAGAGCAGGCGTTGAGCATGATCGGGCCGGAACTGTATCGGGCCTTTTTCTATGGCTACACCCGCAAACAGTGGGGCCTTGAACCCACGGAACTGCCTGCGTCCATTCTGAAGCGGCTGCCCCTGCGTTTCAATTATGACGACAACTATTTCAACCATCCCTATCAGGGTATGCCGGAGGAAGGCTATACGGCCATTGTCCAGAATATTCTGAATGTTGACGGGATTGATCTCCGGCTGGGCTGTTCGTTTGAAAGCCTGGAAGAAAAATTCCAGCACGTTTTCTATACAGGCCCGATTGATCGCTTCTTCCAGTTCAAACTGGGCCGGCTGGGCTACAGAACTCTGGATTTTGAACGGTTTGTTGATGAAGGTGATCATCAGGGCACTGCCGTCATCAATTACTGTGATGAAAACGTGCCGTTCACCCGTATTTCCGAGCACAAGCACTTTGCCCCCTGGGAGCAGGACAAATTCTCCAAGACGGTGTGTTTCCGCGAATACAGCCGCCTGGCCGGTGAGAAGGATGTGCCGTACTACCCCATCCGCCTCGTGAACGAAAAGCAGATGCTGGAGAGCTACATCGGCCTCGCCCGCGCAGAGAAAGGCGTGTCTTTCCTCGGGCGGCTTGGCACTTATCGTTATCTGGATATGGATGTCACCATCACGGAAGCCCTTGCCGCGTGTGACCGGATTGATGCAGCCTTGCAGGCGAAAGAATTGGATCTGCCAGCCTTCTTTGTTGATCCAAGCTGAAATATAACGGCTCTTCTAAGGGTAAAGGGAGATATACGTCATAACTGAGTCACTACATGGCATCTTCAGCTATAGGTGACGTCATCTGGACGAGTTCGAAAAGCCTCTTGGTTTTAAGTAGCTATCTGTGATTTCATCTCCTGCTCTTGGATCGGAGTAGATGGAGGGAGCCAGCCATTTTTTTTGACGTTGAAGAGTGCCTGGCTCGCCTGAGCGAGCGAGGGATCAGCTCGAAGCCTTTTCCCAGACTATGGATTTTGAGGCATTCCGGGTTGGTCGGGATATGCCTTTGTCCTATTCGGATGGCAGAAAATGCAATCACCACCGTTTGATCCGGTTCTGATGTTTAAAGTCCTGGTGATCCGGACGGTGAATAATCTGTCCGATGAACGGGCGGAGTATTTGATCGACGACCTCTCTCTTTCGTGCGCTTTCTGTGGCTTGGGCTGTCGGATCGGGTGCCTGAAGCCAAGACAGTCTGGCTATTTTGTGAGCAGGCCGATGCCTATCGAAATGCTATTCAACCGGTCCGATGCCACATTACCGAACGCCGGTTGTCTACCGATGTCAGCCCAGACCTTGGATGCAACACTGGTGGCGGCCCTCAAACAGCACAATACCAACGGTGAGAAAAAGGATCTTCGGGAACGGCATATTTCCGAGGGTTGGAAAGACAAGTCTGCAGACCCACCCCACAAGGACCACCACGTGCGATGGACACCGACGCTCACGAAAGCACGCCAGCAGGATAAAAGGACAACTCCTTCAACAAGCCTCGCCATCCTGTTCTTTAGCTACAAGTCGCATGTCTTCGTCGACCAGGAATTCAGATTGATTTGAAAATGGAAGGCAACAGATGCTGTGGCCTGCAATGGCGTAAAATTGAAAGACGGACTGCTCGATCGCAGCAATACATCCTATGATGTCTGGGCGAATACGTCGTATTGCTCAAAAGCAAACGAAGCTTTATGGAAAAGCAGAGCTTTGCCTCGAAGATGCATCGCAAGAAGTCGCATCTCAAACCCATCTCCCGACACTTCAAGATATCCAATGCGGGAAAGTCGGTGATCCGTTCGCGGGTCGAGCGCATTTTTGTCAATCAGAAATTTCAGACGGCTCTCTTCATCCAAAGCGTTGGGATCTCCCATGCCACCATGAGAATCATGTTGGCCAATATCGTCTACAGCATGCACTGTTTCTATTCTTGGAGTGAATCAGCGCAACCGCCTAGCAAACTATAGCACAATACTCCTGCTCTGCTCCAAACGGAAAGCGGAAACGGCTCTAGAAAAAAATTCATAGTCATCCGCTTTGCCTGAAATCAGGCATTCAGAACTTCAATCAATGGTTCTTCGATCTCTCCAAGATAAAACTATTAGGGACCACCCAGAGCCTTTCAAACTTTCTCTTCTCTTTGGGATGTAGTATTTTATGTATATAAAGCGTTTTTCGAAGGAGAAAGTTAGAATGAGCGATTTCTTTTTATTGAGAACTAAAATTGGCACAGAAATATGTTTATATGACGGAAAACTATCATTATCATCTTTTGAAGAGAGCAATGATAAATTAGAACGGATTTTCTGTTTTTT
This sequence comes from Acetobacter senegalensis, assembly GCF_001499615.1. Taxonomy (NCBI): domain Bacteria; kingdom Pseudomonadati; phylum Pseudomonadota; class Alphaproteobacteria; order Acetobacterales; family Acetobacteraceae; genus Acetobacter; species Acetobacter senegalensis. Next base: position 3,882,162 of record NZ_LN606600.1, read on the forward strand.
CTCAAAAAATGTCAAAAATACAATTTTTATTTGCACTGAAGATATAAATAAAAATATTTCTTATATAGGTTCTTGTTTCTCTAATCCTATCTATCCTTTTGGATGGGACGTCGGAGCATCCAAAACTGCGAACTCAATTTTTGATATTCTTGATCATAATTGGCTATCTTTTCCCCCGCTGAATACAGCAGCGGACATAGGTCAATTTAAAATAAGCAACAGTACACATTACGCACGAATTGTTGGAGACAACCTTGATTGGGAAGAAGTTAATATTGAACCATATCAAGGCGATATCCCTGATTTTGCAAGGAAAGCGAAAGATTTTTTTGATAATCTATATTCCGATGACAATCAAATTGAATCCCTTTATAAAATCCTTAAATATGATTTCCCTACTAAATACAAAGAAATCATTTTTAATTCCATTTATTTTTTCTTGAAAGAAAAAGATCTTGAAAAAATTTCCAAATTATTTTTCCTAGAAAATGATTTTTCCAAAACTTTCTTTAGTATTTTCTATGATAATTTTTGGGTCGAATTTGGAATACGATCCTGCATATCATGGAACGAAACAAGACAAATCAAAAATTTTTCCGGCGGCACTCTTATCTGTGACGAAACTTTTGATTTTTTACAACATCTTTTTGAGAAGAAAGAGTTTTCTTCCATTTTCCATGCTTTGAATTTTTACGTTCGAAAAAATATTATACCAACAAAAAAGGCATGTGTCGTAACTACAGTTCGTAATGAAGGTATTTATTTACTTGAATGGATTGCATGGCATAAAGTATTGGGATTTGAACATATTTTTATTTATACTAATGATAACGACGATGGGTCTGATATATTATTAGAAAACCTAGCAAATATTGGAGAAATAACATTAATTAAAAATAATATGGGAAAGAATGTAAGACCACAAGCAAAGGTTTGTGTGCATACTTTCGCTATTCTTGAAGAAATTCTAGATTATGAATGGGCTCTAGTTATAGATTCTGACGAATTTTTAGCTATAAACCATGATAAATTTAATAATGTAAATGAATATATAAGGTGGGCTGAAAAGAAGCAAACTGATGCAATTGGAATAAATTGGAAATATATGGCTTCCGATGAAAGCATTCCATATAAAAATAGCTTTGTTACCGATAGACGAAAATTTATTGCCTACCATGTAATTGGTGCGGCAAACAATTTAATAAAAAGTATGTCTAAGCCAAATATGATTATGAGTTCGACTGCCCACAATGCAGTTTGTCCATCTAGAAATTCTATTTCATATAGATTAGCAAATGGTTATGAGCACAGATACGCTCATAACTCATCTGGTTATTCTGATAATCCGATGTGGGCTGATATAAATCACCATGGTATGATTTATATACTCCACTATCACTATAAGTCTTCACAGGAATTTTTACTCAGACTCTACAGAGGAGATGTTCTCAAGGAGTTTGAAAGAAAAGATATCTCAATCACATCTTTTGATGAGAATTTAGTTCATACCTTTAATTCTCAGTTTGAAAAATATGGGCCTACAGCAGATAATATCTACTTTGTAGACAAAAAAGAGTTATCCAATTACATAGGAAAATTAAGAAGTATACCATCTATAAATTCTTGTATTTCTGAAATTATCGCAAAAACAAATGATAGAATTTCTCTCATATATCAATATATGAGAGAAAACAAAGATAATCTCGGGGAGCAATCAAAAACGCTATTTTCAATAATAGAAAATAATTTGTAAAATAAAAAATCTATTTTTGAATTTAAAATTTGTTCAGATAGGAGAAATTATAATGTGGGGTTTTTTCAAAGCCCCACGTTTGTAACCAAAGAATGGAAAAACAGGGGGATGTCTCAAAGGTGGAGGGGTCGAAAAACCTCTTGGTATTGAGCCCTCCACTATGATTCCATTTTTCCGGTTCTGAATGAAGGGATGGCGATATGAAACAGCCCGGTTTCTTTGATGTTGAGGAGCAACTGGCGCGTCTGAGCGGGCATGGTAATCAACTCGAAGCGTTTTCCCAGACTGTAGATTTTGAAGTCTTTCGTTCTGATCTTGACAAGGCTCTGGCCTATTCAGACGGGCGCAAAAGTGGGCGTCCACCGTTTGATCCGGTAATTATGTTCAAAATGGAGGGATCGAAGAACCGTTTTTTTGAACTCCTGTTTCCTGATTTTAGGGCTATGACGTTTTGATTGATGGTTGTCAGGGTAACTTTTTCTCTGCGTTTTGATCCGTGTGGAGATATTGCCCCCGCTGAGCTGCTACTCGGTCGCACTGATCCGCTCCAGTAGGAGAAAGCGGCGCATGTTGTAGACGATATTAGCCCGCCCAATTTTCATGGTGGCCCGTGTGATACCGACTGTTCGGACGAACAGCCCCGTCTGTGATTTCTGATCCGCAAAGACATGCTCAACGTGGGATCGGATCACCGACTGAGCGGCATTGGAGCGCTGGATATGACGGGGCATAAGCTTGAGATGCGGCTTTTTCCTATGAACCTTTGAGACCAAACCCTCTTTGTCCATGAAGTCCTCATTCGCTTTCGAGCGACAGGCGGTGTCAGCCCAGACCGTTGAAGCCGTATTGGTTTTATCCAACAGCCCCTCTCTCAATCGCGTACCATCACCGGCGGCCGCATCCGTCGTCTTCCATTTCCGGATGAACCGGAACTTCCGGTCGATGGAAATATGGGATTTGTAGGCAAAGAACGGGATAGCGAGATCGCTGGACGGCATGGTTCCGTCGTCCTGAGGCTTTGCTTTCGTGAACTTCAGTGTCCAGCGTGCATGACGGTCCTTGTGGGACAGTTTGGACGGCTTGTCCTCCCAGTCCTGCGGGATCAGTCCCTCTCGAAGATCCGCCTTCTCCGCGTTGGTATTGCGCTGCTTTGGAGCAGCCACCAGCGTTGCGTCCAGGATCTGGCCTGACATTGGGAGATAACCAGCGTTCCGCAGCGTTGCGTCAAAGCGATTGAACAGGCCACCGATCGCACCCGCCTGTGTCAGACGCTCGCGAAAGAGCCAGACCGTTTTGGCATCCGGTATCCGGCCCGACAGCCCCAGACCAAGGAAACGCATAAAGGAGAGCCGGTCGTTTGTCAGGTATTCTGTTCGCTCATCAGACAAATTGTTCAGAGTCTGGATCACCAGGATCTTGAACATCAGAACCGGATCAAATAGCGGACGCCCGCCTTTGCTTCCATCCGAACAGGCCAGAGCCTGATCAAGATCAGGGCGGAACACCTCAAAATCCACAGTACGGGAAAAACGCTTCAAGCTGATTCCCCAGCCCGCTCAAATGAGCAAGCCGCTCTTCAACATCAAAGAAACCCGGCGGCTTCATGATTTATCCTCCCAATCACCATAGGAGGCATGGAATCACAGATACGTACTCAAAACCAAGGGGTTTTTAGAACCCTCCACATGATAGTGGCGTCTTCTTTCAATCAAGTTGATCGGCCACGAATGACACACCTGGAGGGTTCGAAAAACCCTCTGGTTTTGGGCCTTTCTCTGTGATTCCCTCTCTTGTGTGATGACTGGAGGAGTGGCTCATGACGCAGTCTGGTTTCTTTGATGTTGAAGAGCGGCTTGCTCGGTTGAGTGGGCTTGGCGATCAGCTTGAAGCGTTTTCCCGTACTGTCGAGTTTGAGGTGTTCCGTCCGGAGCTGAACAAGGCGTTGGCCTATTCAGACGGAAGCAAAGGCGGTCGTCCTTCGTTTGATCCAGTGCTGATGTTCAAAATTCTGGTCATCCAGACGCTGAACACCCTCTCCGACGAACGGACAGAATACCTGATCAATGACCGTCTTTCCTTCATGCGTTTCCTTGGTCTGGGACTGTCTGAGCGCGTGCCTGATGCCAAGACCGTGAGGCTCTTTCGCGAGCGTCTGACACAGGCGGGTGCGATCGATGGTCTGTTCAATCGCTTCGACGCAACTCTGCGGAATGCCGGTTATCTGCCGATGTCAGGCCAGATCCTGGACGCTACACTGGTAGCGGCCCCAAAGCAGCGCAATACCAATGGGGAGAAGGCCGATCTGCGGGAAGGACGGATCCCACAGGATTGGCAGGACAAGCCGTCAAAGCTGTCCCATAAAGATCGTCATGCACGCTGGACCCTGAAATTCACCAAGGCAAAGCGTCAGGATGACGGGACGATCCCGTCTACGGATCTCGCCATCCCTTTCTTTGGCTATAAATCGCATAGTTCCATCGACCGAAAGTTTCGGCTGATCCGCAAATGGGAGACGACGGATGCCGCCGCCAGCGATGGTGTCAGACTACGTGAGGGGCTTCTTGATCACAGCAATACGGCGTCTGATGTCTGGGCAGATACAGCTTACCGCTCAAAAGCCAATGAGGATTTCATGGAAAAGCATGGCTTTGTCTCGAAGGTTCACAGGAAAAAGCCTCATCTCAAGCCCATGCCACGACATATCCAGAAATCGAATGCAGGAAAGTCCGTTATTCGGTCGCGTGTCGAGCATGTTTTTGCCGATCAGAAAGCGCAGACAGGACTGTTCATACGAACCGTAGGCATAACGCGAGCCACCATGAGGATCGGGCTGGCCAATATCGTCTATAATATGCGCCGCTTTCTCCTCCTGGAGCGAATTAACGCCGCAGCGTAGCAATCCAGAGCATGAGACCTTCACTCTGCTCAAAACGCAGAGTGAAAATCAGGTCAACAAACCAGCAAGCAACACGCAAAAAAAGAACCAATTAACGGTTCTTCGATCCCTCCACCTTATTGAATTAACAATACGCTTCAGGAAGTGGCTACATCAGCATTCCGTCATTAGCCACATTCCCGATTGTCATAGAGTATGATTAATTACCAAACAGCCTAGTTATACTAAAAACTCCAATAAACTTTTTATATTTTCTGAAAAATATTTTTTCTGGAACTGTTGAGTGAAAATTTCCTCAGCTAGCTTTTTTTTCTTATCATGCCAAAACTTAAAAACCATCTCATCAAAGGGTGTTTGATTTTTTATCTGATTTGCAATTAAATTACCAAAATCATTAAAATTAAAATCTTTCACATCAAATACAGGCCATAGACTCCCCATAGTTTTTACAGAGAAATGTTTGTTTTCATAATATTTATTTTGATAAAATGCGAATCCCTTCCCCCCAGAAAAAGCCGCTATTAGATGTATATGGTATCTGCTAGTTAGAAAAAAACTCTCTTTATGGAAGGGGATTCCATTTTTTAACAACTCATCAGAATCTACATAAGAAACAGAAAAACCAGTATTTTTTATAATTTCTGCTTGCCTTTCATTTAATTTCTTAACGTCATTCTGCATCGCAGATATTATTTTTACATTACTAATCCCACAACTTTTAATCGCAGCCAAATTCTTCTCCGTTAATATTTTTGAAAACAAATCCGAACCTTGGAATAAATCATTTTGAAGGCACATAACTAATGACGGTACTTTTTCCTCTTTTATCGCAAAATTTTGTGGATTAGAAAACAAAAGAATTGCATCATCTCCTGAGAAACTTACATTCTGTCGACCACTATGGTTTGGCAATACATTTAAAGATGAAATATCTCTAACATCTATTTTATCAAAATCCATTAATACATTGAGATAAGGATCTAATTTTTTATCCCACGGGATAAGGCCCTGCCCCGTAGAAAATAAGGTAGAATTAATATTGTCGGAAATCAACTTCGATCCAACAATAATAGGCAAATGGTGTCTCCACATAGAATTAATATATCCTCCCCCAAACATATGAATATTATTAACCCCACAGTCTTCTAAATATTTAGATATTGCACTAATTTTACTAAAAAAATCTTTTTTGTTGTTTATTCTGATGCCAGAATCTGAATAACTGATATATTTCCCAAGAGAAAACAGACTCAGATCATTTGGAATGACATTTATATTTTTATATCCAAGTATATCTATATATTTTCTTAAATTTGAATTATTAATACCATCACATATTATTATATTACTGGATGCACTATTCTTGTATTTATCAATCCACACCCTCATAATTGTTTCGTCACCGAAATTAGGATTTCCAACACAACCAATCAAAAGAGAAGATTTCATCTGATCCACCAAGTTTAATTTTATAACCCTTATATAGTATAGAAAATTAGTAGGTTTAAAAACCCTCACTGTTACTATACGCCCAGAATCTGAAGAATTCTAAAAAACTTCTTGGTTTTACGTAGCTCTCTGGGATTCGCCTCTTGCACATGGATCGAAGTGGATGACATGAAGCATCTTGGTTTTTGGATGTTGAGGAGCGACTGTCGTGGCTGAGCGAGCTTGGCGACCTGCTCGAAGCCTTTATTGTGAGAGATCTTCCGCCCAGATCTGGACAAGGCTCTGGCCTATGCGGATGGAAGCAAAGGCGGCCATTCTCCCTATGATCAGATTCTGATGCTCAAAGTCCTGGAGCTCCAGACACTGAAGACTCTCTCCGACGAACGGACTGAGTATCTGATTAACGATCGTCTGTCCTTTATGCGTTTTCTCGGGCTTGGGCTGTCGGATCGTGTGCCTGATGCCAAAATGATCTGGCTGTTTTGCGAACGCCTGACACAGGCTGGCACGATTGAGCTCCTATTCAATCGTTTTGATAAAACCCGGCGGGATGCCTAGCATCTGCCGATGTCGTGTCGGGACAGATCCTGGACGCAGCCCCGGTGGCGGCTCTAAAGCAGCGCGATACCAATGGGAAGAAGGCGGATTTTCGGGAAGAGCGTATTCCCGAAGACAGGAAAGACAAGCAGGAAAAGCTCTCACACAAGGATCGTGATGCCCGCTGGACACAGAAGGTTACAAAAGCAAAACCCCAGACTGGTGATGGGACGCTCCCGACCACGGATCTGGCCGTCCCATTCTTCGGATACAAATCGCACATCTCCAGCGATCGAAAATTCCGGTTGATCCGGACATGGAAAGCGACAGAGACAGCAACCAGAGATGGTGCGCGATTGAGATAAGGTCTACTCGACCGGAGGAGCAATACCGCGTCTGATGTCTGGGCCGACACGGCCTATTACTCCAAAGCACAATGAAGCCTTCATGGAAAAGGAGGGCTTTGTCTCCAAGGTTCATAGGAAAAAGCCGCATATCAAGCCCATGCCGCGGCATATCCAACAGTCTAATGTAGGTAAGTCCATCATCAGACCTCGTGTCGAGCATGTCTTTGCTGATCAAAAAGCACAGACGAGACTGTTTATCCGGACAGTGGGTATCACCCGCGCCACCACGAGGATCGGCCTCGCTAGGGCCTGTTATGACTTGATCCAGTCTGCTGGGGCAGCGATGTGGATGACCGCGAGGAACGACTTTGCTGTTTTTTCGTAGCTGGTTGCGACAGCGCGCCACTCTTTGAGGCGAGTTCAGAGGTTCTCAACGAGATGTCGACATCGCTAGGCCCACTTTGGGCAGGCGACCAACCCATCCCGTCGTTTCGCGGGAATGGCCGGCCGGGCTCCCATGTCCCATATCCGTTCACGCATGGCGTTCGACGCGTAGCCCTTGTCCGCTACTACCCACAGGGGAATAGCGGGAAGGCTGTCGAGCATGGCTGGCACCAGAGACCCTCATGAGCCTGTCCAGGGAACCGAAGGCTTTTCCATGTCCTTCAGCGATCATGCAGACTTTTGTGCCATAGCCGCCGCGAGAGCGGCCAAGTGCTTCACGATGGTCGCGCTCTT
>NZ_LN606601.1:0-80028 GCF_001499615.1 Acetobacter senegalensis
GTTCCGGAACCTCAGTACAAGATACCCATCACGAAAAGTGCGGAAGAACCCAAATCTCGATGAAAATTTCCGCCCTACCCGGGTCAGTTCTCAGTGAAAATCAACAATCATAGCTAAAATCTTGTTATCAGTGAGAGCTCTGCGTAACAGAGCTCTCTGAAAGATCTGAGTATTAGTAGGTGAAGCTAACTTCACCCAGGAACATTCTTCCTGCTGACGGTGTAGAGCGGTTAGAGAACAGGCTCTGGTAATTCAGGCGGTTTGCCAGATTGTAGCCGTTCATGGAGATTTTCCAGTGCTTGTCAAAGCGGTGAGAAATAACCGCACTGAAATCAAGGTTGGCGGGTGCCCGGAAGGTATTCGCTGCATTTAGCCAGACATGCTGCCGCCATGTAACGCCGCCCCCAAAAGCGATGTTATAAGGCGTGTTTGCAAACGCATTATAGACTGACCACAACGTTGCCTGATTGTGCGGAACGTACTGAACGTTTTTACCACGATTAGCCTTTGTGGCGGAGTAAGTCGTATCACTATCATACAGCGCGTACGTTGCCGTTACATTCCAACCCGGCAGGATGATGCCTCCTACAGACAGTTCCAGTCCCTGGTTACGCTGGCGGTCTGATGATCCCTGAACCTCACCCGTTACAGGGTCAGCGTTAATGGCATTCCCTTTATCAAGACGGAACAAGGATGCCGTTGCGCCTATACGATCATGAAACAGGCTGTATTTTGCGCCCAATTCATAGAGTTGCGCTTTTTCAGGGCTAGCAAAAGAATTTGTTCCCGGACGGATGGGCACAGACCCGTTGGTAACATACATCCCCATCGGGGTCGTTGAGCTTGCCCACGTGAAATAGTAGGTCTGATGCTCATCTGGTGTCGCGACAAGACTGACATTCGGGTTGAAAACGCTACTCACATCATGAAAATGCTTATCCGGATTGGTGGCAGTATTTCCGCCTGTCAGATTATAACTGGTCTGCCAGCGATCCCAACGGAAACCACCTTTAACCGACAGCCATTTTGTCAGCCAGATCTGATCAAACAGGAACAGGCCTGTATCAAACCCATACCCACTGCTATGCGGTTTAGCCCCCAAGGAACCCAGTGTCACCAGACCCGCAGGATTAGAATCCCCCGGCACAAGATCAAGGTTACCAACATACGGGTTCGGGTTAACAAGACTGGCGTAAGGTTTTGCTTTTAAATACGTTGACTGAGACCGCACGTCATTCACACGTTCGATATCGAAACCCGCGACCAATTGATGCCGGAGAAAGCCCGTATTGAAGTTGGCAACCATTGACGCAACATTCTGCACAGACCAGCTTCTCTGCTCGTACGGCAGAGGGGCCATATACGTGCCTGCTCCAGTGCCATTTCCGGCACCCTTGGGTCCAGACCGCGCGACGAGAGCAGCAGCAGGATCACCGTTAAAATAATTATTGACGCATGTTGTGTCACATGTGGCTTTGGATGCTGCAAAATTACGGTAGTACTGTCCGCCCCGCAGATCATCATACACCGTAATATGATCGTTCACCTTATAGGTGAAGCGTGCTGTTTCCATATTATCATTGGTTGAATTCTGGTCGTTATTTGTTCCGTACCAGTTTGTCCGGCGAATGCCATATTCGGTAATAGGCTGGCCATAAGAGGCCCCCGGCTTTGTAACAACCGGCACCCCGAAGTCAGGAACGGAATTTTCCTGTTGGTGCATATATTGCAGCACCAGCGTTGCCCGTTTTCCAAGCCCGAAAGCAATGGACGGCGCAATCCCCCAGCGATGGGAATAGATGTAATCACGGCCGACAACGTTATGTTCATCGCCCATACCGGTAAGACGGAAGGCCGTTGAGTTATCGAACTTCTGGTTGATATCCAGCGTTCCGCGATAATAGCTGCCTGAGCCGCCCGTAAAATCTGCGGAGTAGTGATTCTGCAAACCGGGCGTTTTTGTTACCATGTTAATGGCGCCACCCGTTGTGCCATTCCCAAAAACTTCTGATGAAGGGCCCTTAATAACGGACACAGAATCAAAATTGAAAGAATCACGGGAATAAACCCCAAAGTCTCTCAACCCATCTTCATAAATATCGTTCTGCGCCTGAAAGCCACGAATAAGGAACTGATCCCCGTTCATGCCCCCCGCGCCTTCACCAATGGATGCTGTAACACCCGGCACGTTGCGCAAGGCTTCATCCAGTGATTTGACATTCTGCTGACGCATCAACGCTTGTGGAACCACGTTGATGTTTTGCGGCGTATGCATAACGTCTTGGGGCATACGCGAGAGCCCGACAGACTGGTGCATGGTGTTGAAGCCATGACCCGTTACCGTCAGGCGCTCTTCGTCTTCTGAATTGACGCTCGCAACATTGGTTACGCCCTGTGCATCCGTCCGCAGCCGTTTGCTCTCACGCTTTGGGTGTTTCTTTCCATCATGAGACTCTTGCGGTGTCGATGCTAATGCCTGGGCTGAAAGAAACAGAGCACTGGCAACGGACATCGGCGTAAGATACGTCCGATACACTTTTTTGGTCATTCACCAAACTTTCAGCAGAACTTAAGAAGTCGTGCCTATATACTGGAAATGACAATCATTCGCAGTTGTTGGAATAAGCATATCTGATATGCTATTATTGATTATCTTTTAATTCTTCCTGATTACGTCTAACTTCTACCGGTTTTTTGACGACTTATAAATATTTATTTAATTTCTCAAACAAGGGGGATCCGTGCGCATTGCGGATTTTAATATCGCTCGGGCGATAATTCATTCTTGAGCCTTATGCCGGGTGTGTCTTGGTGGAAGTAAGAAACATGGGTGCTGTCACATTAACTCTGACCTGTGATAGTCTCCGCTGATGAGCGCTGGATCTGTGAGCTACAAACGACATCGTTTTCCGAGTGAGCTGATCGCGCATGCGGTATGGCTGTATTTCCGGTTTCCCCTGAGCTTTCGTCTGATTGAGGAGATGCTGCTCGAACGCGGGATTGTTGTGTCGTATGAGACGATCCGCCGGTGGAGCCTAAAATTTGGAGTGGCCTTTGCCCGCTCGCTGCGCCGCAAGGCCGCTAGACCCGGGGATATCTGGCATCTCGACGAGGTCCGGGTCGTGATCCATGGCCGGCCACACTGGCTGTGGCGCGCCGTCGATCAGGACGGTTACGTTCTCGACGAAATCCTGCAGACCCGAAGGAACACTAAAGCCGCAAGGCGATTGCTGACGCGACTGCTGAAAAAGCAGGGTATCCGGCCCGCGCGCTTGGTCACCGACAAGCTGGGCTCTTACGGGGCGGCCAGACGTAAACTGAGGCTCACGGTCCGGCACCTATCCCACAAGGGCCTGAACAACAGGGCGGAGAACAGCCATCTGCCACTGCGAAAACGCGAACGGGTCATGCAGAAATTCCGCTCACCTGGGGGATGCCAGCGCTTCGTCTTCGTTTTCTCCGCCGTCCGCAACCTCTTCGTCCCGCCCCACTCCATCGACAATGCCCTCTCCCGGCACATCCATCGGATCAGGGCTTTCGTCCAGTGGAACAACGCTACCGCGCTTACCGCCTGAATGCGTCAACACCGAGAGGAGCTCAACAAACCAAAGTTAATGTGACAGCACCTTCCTGGGCACTATCTGAGTAAGAAGATCATGAGGGCTCGTTTCCACCACGGAACCCCGTTCGATCGCATACGATCAGCGAGCACCCGATCAGCCGCGAATGTGTTCTTGAACATCGGGGAGACAGCTAATCGCTTAGCGACAGCGGCTTTCTCGCGTCGCAGTCGTTTTCGCTCCCTGATAATCAGGATGTCTCTCAGAAAACCCATTCTTCGTTTCCTCCCAGGTCTGCGCATAGCGCCGCGCCGAAGGCGAGCGGCGCCCTCCCCTTAAATCTATCAAAAAAAATCTTATTGAAGTTGTCCGGTGGACTTGTGGTCAGAGCCGGAGCGTGTGGGCAGGTCGAAGAGCTGTCCACACGCTTCGAGCGTTCGCCCTTGGGCGACTGTCCACAAATCCACCGGAAAACCGCAGGCAACTACCGGAAAAAACTATCGGTTTATTTATCGGGAATCATACCGGTTTTAGGGGGGTGGTGATTGCACCGTCTTTACGGGTGGCGATTGCACCGTCTTTTGGGGTGGTGATTGCACCGCATCCGGGTGGCGATTGCACCGGGATAACTTTTTTATCCACAGAGGCGAGCCTTTCTCCAAAAAGGGTGGCGATTGCACCGTCTTTCCTGCGGAGATCCGCTTGGAAAAAGGGTGGCGATTGCACCGTCTGTTTCTGAGGGCGAATCGGACGCAAAGGGGTGGCGATTGCACCGCACCGAGGATGTCGGAATCGCTCCCAAAAGGGTGGTGATTGCACCGTGATAAACCGGGAGACACGCTGTCCAAAGGGTGGTGATTGCACCGCCCATTATACCCGAATTTTTGAGTTAAGGCTCTGACCCAATTACTTTTTGAAAAGAGACAACGGTCTGTCGCGGGACAGGGGGCGGCGATGCGATCAGCCTCAGACCCGTTCGAACCTGTTCTAGCTTCGCATCCGGATAAACAGCCGAAACCTGTCGCAAGGCTATCAGGAATGCCTTCTTGAAATTCTTGTCGTCCGTATATTCCTGCCCAAACTGTAGCCGAAGGTTGGACCAAGTGAGCCGTTCGCCAGATCCCCGCACGCGATGAAGCCGATGGGCAAGCCACGTATAGATGTCGAGTGCCAGTGCGGAATGCTGCAAGCCCTCAAGCGCACGAGGATCAAGGGGGACGGCGTTTTCTTTTAACTCGTGCCAGAATTTCTCGGACAGTTCGATTGTGCTGTCTTTAGCGAGGTTTTTGGTCCACGCATCGAATTCGTCTACCGGTCGGGCGTTCAGATTGCGCGACCCGTAACCGAGCTTCATTTCACAGGCGCACAAGGCGTTCATCTGTGCCCTGAATGCCTCACGGGATGGGCCGTTTTGGCTGATGTTCAGCCGTTTCATGAATTCGCTGATGGTCCGGCCGACCGCGACAGTGCGCGATTTGGTCCGGATGGCTTCGGTACTGATATGGAAGAGGGCCAGGCGCGGCTTTGTCCCATAAGGAACGAAGAGCTTTTCCCAATGACCGTCGTTGTACATTTCGCCGGCTGTAATGAGCAGGGACGCCTTGCCATTGTTTCGCTCGAAGCGCGTTTCCTTCGTCCTTTTGCGGGGGAGCCCGACTTGGCAGAGGACCGTGTGCATGAACTCAATGTCGTCAGGCGGTGTTGCCTGGATTTCGGCCGAGAGCTGGATGACGCGCGCGGTTGTCGGAGAAAGCACAAGCTCACTCTGTTCAGGCGGTGATTTGCGTTTGCTCATTCGTCCGATCCCTCTCTTCCCTGCTACGTTGTTCAGCATATTGCGTGTGACGCAAGGCTTGTTTGTCTGCTTGATGATTCTGATCCGACGTTATCGTTTCGGTGCAGGTGATGGAAACAGATTTTATTATTATTCATTTGCGGACAAACGAAAAAAACTTGCCACCATCCAATATGCGCGGGCCTGAGATTATATAGATTTTGCACAACAGATGTATTTGGTCTGAAGTGACAGGCGAACTGTTTCACGTATCGAGCTTCCCTAGAAGGGCTGCGTTCTCGATTTCTTTCAAAAGCGGATGCTCACCGCTTTCGATCGACTCCCGAATGTTCGATGCGCTCTTACTGTCAGAAATTTCTTCGTACAGATCCGTGCAGAGCTTTTTCCATCCCGGCCAGTAATTGCTCCGTGCGAACTCATTGGAATCCCAAATGTCTTCCCACCACGGCTGGGAGGGCAGGTCGTGAAGCAGTGCTGACGGGTTGTGCCAACCGTCCTGAAGCTGGCGGTAGGTGCGCTCGCTTGCGATGTGGCTCGTGATTGCGAGATCCGGGGCCAGATCGCACTCGCTGTAGACCTGATAAAGCAGGTGCCAGACCTGAGTAAGATTACGCAGGGAACTCCGACCGCCCCCGCCCGTGTCCTCGGATACAACGTAAGGCGTGCGGATAACCAGATCCTTGTCGGCCCACTGTTTCACCAGGAGCAATCCACCGCGTTCGCCGGCGCATCGGATGAACCGTAGCCCCTGAAGGTGTGTTTTCAGGGTTTTGGGGTCTGCATCGAGCAGCCACAGGACCCCTTGACCGGCATTCTCTGGAATTCGGTCATACTCGCAAAGATATGGGGTGCCCTCGCCATAAGCCAGCCAGTCTGCCGATACCGAGCAGTAAGCGGCAATGGCCTTGAGTTGGGAAAGGCTGGGCTCAGCTATCCCCTCAATCCATTGTGCAACAGGCGTGACGTGATCTTCTCCGATCGCGTCAGCCAGGCGCGCGGCGCTATATGGTGGACGTGTCGAGAAATCGCTTGCTCGTCCGTTTTCTGCGAGGGCAATCGCCTGCTGCAAGCGTTGTGAAACTGCCTCGACCTGCATCATGGCGGGCTGGTCTGCCCACGCCTTCAGCGCAATTCTCAGTTCGGCTTCGACGGATCGGGCCGACGCCCCGGCCTTGCGCTTCAGAGCATTGATAAGAGTGTCGTCTAAATTCCTGATTGTCAGACTTGGCACAGGATCATCCTCCTTCGATAGAAGAATGATTGCACCGAGATGCTATCACAATGCAATCATTATCTTGATTGCATTATTATCACCGTCCAGTGAATGAGAAAACGAGTAGGAGAATGCCGGGACAGTCGTCGTCCACTTCCCGCGCTTCGGATTTAAGATAGCCCGCTCGCAAGCCTGAGATTTCAACAAACGACTCATGCTGCGTGGAAAGCGGTAACTGATGCTGACACGAGTGAAACCCTCGTGTCAGCATGGTGCAGCTCGCTCAATGAATGGAGTTTGTCGCAGGGCCATGCAGGAACCACACTGCCCCTGAGTTAATCCTGACCAACGGCGAGCGTATAGCCGCGTTTCTGCCGATAACGGACCATTTTCGACAGCGCATTGATGGCCGTACCTTCGTCCGGATAGAGATCGAGACACTGCGATCCCGTCGTGCCGATCCGGCCCCACTGCCGCACGAGCGCCGCGCCGCCGAACAGGTCAGGTTGAACGGACATCGCATAAAAGCGCCATTCATTCAGCTCCGGTCGAATACGCCGAAGACGTGCCGTAAGCGGGAACAACGCGAGCTGGGCCGCCTTATGCAAGGCGGCGGATTTTTTCGACTGTCTGGATTTCATGACGGTCCTGCCCATAACCAGATTCTAGCACCGGACCAGCCGCGAGTACAGAAGAAGGGAAGGGTCTAGGTCCAGATCTCAAGCGTGTCCCACGGCGCGGTAAAGCCGCCCTGGCTGGCCCTTGCAAGAGGCATTGTCGGGAAGTCGATCCAATGCGCTTTCATCCGGCGGCTCCATGATGTGCCGGCGCTGATCTCCTTGACGAGACAGCTTGCCACGGCTGCCGCACCATAAACACGAGTTCGCCGCACGACTTCCGTTCCGATATGAACGACTGTGGGTGCCTCCTGCTCTTTCGGAACATTGGGCTGATTGATGATCGGCGAGTTCCATAAGCGGGAATGATGGGCACAGATGTTGCGGACGAACGCAAGACACCTGATCCAGCTCACCAGCGTATCGGGAAGCAGACCGTATCGTGACGCGATCGCGAAGCGGTCCCGTGGGTGCGCCATGAACAGAAGCCAGGAAAGCGTGCCGAAATCCCAAGTCTCAACGGCCATCCAGATCGGCAGGGGCGAGCTGTAGGTGTCGAAAAACTGCTTTACCCAGCTTTCCTTCGAACGTCGGATCGACTGATTGGCCTTGTCGAGCCAATTCTGGTGGCGTGTGCCGTCGTGAAATGGTGTGTTCGCTCGGCGCGTGTCGAGGAAAGCTGGCGAGAGATGTGCCCACGGATCGCGCTTTCCGAGCGTGTGTGCCAGATCCACGCGCAATGCCACCTCAATCCGCTCGATTGCGTCTAGGAACAGAAGACGGAGCTGCTTGTCGAACAGGTAAAGATCGACTGCGTGGCGAAACTCCGCACCCGGTCGGAACTGGTCGGTGCGAATGATGCGGGACGGATCGCGAGGATCGGGGCCGTTCTGTTCGAAAGGCTCCCAATACGGTGCCAGACGCCCGTAACCAATGCGCTGAAGGTGATGGATCGCCTTGGTCCGGTCTGTCACTCCCAAGCCCCGGTTTATCAGGAGATCAACTTGATCGGCAAAACTGAGGTGGGGCTTGGTATAAGGCGGACGCATGTGCCTAAAAATAAAGAAGGCCGTCCCTTGATGTCCTGAGCTTGCGCACAGCACAACAGCGGAGACGGCCGTATTAAGTGGGCTTCTAAGCTGATACACGGCGGGAGTCAAGCATAAACGGAAACCGCGCTCCGTGCGTATCCTGTGACGTGCCCTCTAGTGTATCCTCTGGTGTATCCTCTAGCGTGTCCTAAATATCGCGGTTCGCTCCACGGAAGCGCATCGCGGCGTCGGCGCGCGATGCCATTGAGCGACCTCACTGCAACACGCTTGTCTCTAGGATCGTATGATGATCTCGATGGATTCTTCCGGCACCCCGAGAAACATCGACAGACTTTTCTTCGCATCGCTTATGGAAAGTGGCCGCAAATCGGTGCCGGCATGACCGGCCTCCTTCTTTTCCTGTTCGGCAGGAAGACCAGGTTCTGCCAGAGGTATGCGCGCGATCGGCTTATGAGCTATTCCGGCACCAGCTCCCACACGCGAAACGGGGCTGCTGGCTTCTTCATCGTAGAGTGAAATCCAGATCCCTCTCCGCTTTTTCGGTACACTATGTCCGGCCTTGATCCGAGCCTGATATGCCCGGTCGAAGCGCGCGCGCATTTCATCACCTTCAATAAGATGCACCTGCGCAAAGCGCGGATTTTCCTTGTCATCTACAGAAACGGCCACGACCGCATCCACATCGGACAACGTGACCCAGGCATCACCGGCATCATTCCTTGGAAACGCAATCCATTGATCCTGCGTCGTCCTGATTGATACGATTCGTTCCTGGCTGCCTTTTGTAATCTTCCGAACGCTTCCTTTTCCGAAGCCGGGGATTTTCTCGACCTGCCATCCGTCATTCTCTAACGCATGAATGCCAGCTTCAAAGAGTTGTGTCTTTCTGGATGCCTTTTTGGGGTCTTCAAAGATATTCGCCATATCGGTCTGATTCCTCGCTCATTTCTTTCTGATAAATGGGGTATCATTGATTCGTCAATGAAATTCTTTCGTGACGAATGGATTTATCCCTCAAAGATCAGCGATACGCGTGCGGGTTTTTTCGGGGGCTTGATCTCCGCTCTAGTTCGTAAGGCCGCGAGCCAGGTGCGCTGCACCTGTCTCCCGGCCAACTCACCGGAGCCAGCCGCCGCCCTGCGCTGCGCTGCGGTCGCCGTCTGTCTCCGCCCATCCGGGTAACGATCGGAAGCCCGGTATGTCCCCCCGGTGCTCGCCCCCCCAAGGGGGGCTGCGCTGGTGCCAGCAGCCTCGCTCCGGTCTAGGGGATCATCCACCCCATCTTCCTGCGCTCCCTTTGGTCGCTCCGTGCAGACGGGTCCCCTGAGATGACCCCTAGACCTGCGCTGCGTTGCCGGCGGATCTGAAGGTGTCGGGACGAAAGGCGTCGCTGCGCTGCCTTTCGCCCTGCCGCTGGCAGGTCGAACGAAAGGCTGGGGTTTTGAGGGGGCGGATGCAAGGGTAATTTTTGGCGGGAAACCGCCATTTTCTGTGTGAAAAACTGCATTTTTCTCTTGCCTCTCTCTTATTATATCTCGTATATAATAAGAACACCGGGCGGGAAAACGTGGGGGGATGGTCCTTCCTCCCCGCCCGGTGCAGGGAGGGTAAACCCTATGTCTGCAACACTCCGCAGTGAGCCCAAGAAAGCCACCACGAAGCCCGCCAGAAAGACTACGAGCAAGACGCCGACGCCAATCACGACGCCCGCCAACGATACAGACGGGACACGCATCCCCTTCAGCAAGCTGTTCCGTTCGCCCCTGAATGTCCGGCGCACGGTGCCCGCCATCGCTATCGAAGAACTGGCCGACAACCTGAAAGCCGTTGGCCTGATCCAGAGCCTTGTCGTCGTGCCGGATGGTGATCGCTTCGGCGTTGTCGCGGGCGGCCGACGCTTTCTCGCCATGTCCCTGCTGGTCGAACGCGGCGACTGGACCGAGGACAAGTCCGTTCTCTGCCGGATCGTGACACCCGAGGAAGCCGAGGAAATCAGCCTTGCCGAGAACGTGCAGCGTCATGCGATGCACCCGGCCGACCAGTTCGAGGCGTTCGCCCGACAGGTCGAATTGGGACGCTCCGTCGAGCAGATCGCGCAGCGTTTTGGCGTCTCCGCTTCAATCGTCGCGAAGCGCCTGAAGCTGGCGTCCGTCTCTCCTGCTGTCATGAGCGCCTTCCGACAGGATCAGCTCACGCTCGAACAGGTTTCGGCCTTCACCGTGGCGGACGATCACGAGGCGCAGGACAGTGTGCTGCAATGGGTGCTGGATACGCACTTTCAGGTTGCCCCGCACTCCATCAAGAACCGGCTCATGCAGGGGGCCGTTCCCGAAAGCAGCCGCATCGTCTCCTTCGTCGGACTGGATACCTACCGCGCTGCGGGCGGGACCGTGGTGCAGGACCTGTTCGGAGAGAACGGTTTCCTGACCGATACCCCGCTTCTGCACGAACTGGCCGAAAAGAAGCTGGGCGAAGTCGAAGCCGGGTTCAGGGCCGAAGGCTGGTCATGGGTTGAACGCATCACGGACCGGCCAAGCTGGTTCTATTCCACCCCTCGCCTGTCGCCAAAACAGGCCGAGCCAACCGCCGAGGATGACGCACGCATCGAGGCGATTGCCGACCGGCTGACCGAGATCGAGGAAAACGAGCAGTCCCAGGGCCTGACCGACGAGGAAAACGAAGAATACGACGCCCTGACCGCCGAGCTTGAGGCATTGCAGAATGCGGCTCACCTGTGGAGCGCCGAGCAGAAGGAACAGGCCGGGGTCTTCATCATGACCGAGGGGGCGGAGATCGGCACGACCTATGTGGGCGTGGTCAAACCCGGCGCGAAGAAGAAGGACGCCGCCAGCGCCAGCACAGCCGAGAATGACAGTGCGGTGCCCACCATTCCCAACGGTCTGATGGAAACGCTCTATCGCGAGCGGACAGCCGCCCTACAGGCTACGCTTGCGCGGGACAGCGTGATGGTCCTGCGGGTTCTGGTCCATGCGCTTCTGATGCAGCACCACGGCGCGATGTCTCCCCGCTTCGAGACGCCCGAAACGCCGCACGACAAGGCAACCAACCCGGCTATGTGCGCGGTTGCCGAATATCGGCTGGAACGCCTCAACCCTCTGCGCATCCCGCAGGATGATCGGCTGTGGCTGTGGCTGCTGGGCCGTACCGAAAGCGAACTGGTCGAAATCCTTGCCGCCTGCGCCCTGCCCTTCGTGAATGCCGGAAAGGAGGACTGGTCCGAGGACAGGCAGCGCGGTTCATCGCGT
This sequence comes from Acetobacter senegalensis, assembly GCF_001499615.1. Lineage (NCBI taxonomy): Bacteria > Pseudomonadati > Pseudomonadota > Alphaproteobacteria > Acetobacterales > Acetobacteraceae > Acetobacter > Acetobacter senegalensis. The sequence goes on from NZ_LN606601.1 coordinate 11,504, forward strand.
GACATCGCAGCCTCAATCGGCTTCGACATGCGCGAATGGTGGAAGCCCGATGCGGACAACTTCTTCCGTTCGCTGACGAAATCCACCATTGCCGACTACATCACCGAGGCAGGAGCAAACCCCGGCGACTGGCAGAAGGCAAAACGGGATGCCCTCGCCACCGACGCGGGCAAGGCCGCAGCGGAAAGCGGATGGCTTCCGGCCTTTCTCCGCACACCCGGCGCAGCGACCGCATGACAACAACCGGCCGGGGCATTGCGCCCCGGCCACCCGCTCCGGCGGATGATGCTGGGCTCGCAATATTGTGGAGTGCCCCACGACGCCAGAATCTTCCTGTCGTGGGCGATCCGATTAAAATGCAGTGGGAAGGATCGGATATGCACAAGTATTCAGATGAAAATTTTCTGGCGTCTTGGCTGAAGCGCGCGTTGCGTGCCCGGTTCGGTGCTGTGGTGAAAGAACCTGTTCCCGATACTCTTTTGTCTCTTCTTTCCGAGGTACCAGAAAGTGAGAAACCCGAAAATCAGGCGGACAGCGCGTTACCTCGGCGCGAGTAAGTCGAAATCAATTCCCGCTCCTATAAGCGACCGGCAATTTCTTACGGATAAGACCGGGTTTATGGTAGCAACGGCAAAACAGGTTCTAGCGGAATCAGGACATGACAACAGAGCAGAATACTGCGCCAAATGGCGTTGACCGTCTTGCTGGGCATATTGCTGATGTCATCGACACGCTGAAACTGATCGTGACTTTCGGTTTTCTGGCTGGTGTCGTGATTATGTTCTGTCTGATGCGGGACCGTGGGCTGGAACTCTTGCCGCAATGGTTCCTGGCCCTTCATGGGATAGGCATCCTGACGGCCGGTCTCTTTTTTTCTGTCATGATGGCGGGCCTGTCTGTGATGTTCACGCACAGCTTTCGATCTGTGAAAATCATCGCTCTGCCCGTTGTCTTCTTTCAATTCATGTTCGGCGTGCTGGGTCTGCCGATGATGATGGGAGCCGATGCCTCGCCCGTGGCTTTACCACTCTGGTTCTCGACCGCAATCGCCGTTCTCGGCCTGCTGGGCGCATGGGGCGGACCTGTGGTCGCGCTGCTGGTCGCGAAAAAATCAGCGAGGTGAGCACAGAAGGGCGGATGGTTGTGCCCTCTGTGGCATAGTCTCTTCTCCCCTCGGGATAGCCGCGATAAACGGAAGCCCCCTAACGGGGGCTGTGTGTCATTTGGCGGCCCTGTAGGCCGCTGCGCCTCTGCTATCCTCAGCGATTTAATTTGCGTAATATTCGGAATTTCTGTATATTCTTGATATTACCCCGTGGGAGGATAAAGCCAGTGAAGCAGTTTGCAGCGGGCGACCTGACCCGTAATACCGGCGATCTCTTCGAGGCCGCAGCTGTCGCCCCCGTCGCCATCACCAAGCATCGCAAGCCCCGGTTTGTTGTCATGTCGATGGAGCGATACGAGACGCTGACCAGCAGGGATACGGGTAGTCAGAAGGCTTATGCCGTCAACGATATGCCTGAAGACGTCGCCGCCCTGTGCGATCAGGGGATCGAGGACTATCTGAATGGCTGATGACTTCCCGCGTGTCGGCCAGGTCATCGACTATTACTATCTCTGGAAATGGCAGGATTTACGAGGTGAGACGGAAGGCCGAAAAAAGCGGCCGAGCTGCGTGGTGGTCGTCGCCATTGACCGGGACGGCAAGCATCATCTCTTCATCCTGCCGATCACGAGCAAAGAGCCGGCCGCTGATCGTCAGGCCGTACTGATTCCGGAAACAGAAGTCCGCAGGGCGAAGCTGGATACGGACATGCCCCTGTGGGTGATGGTGGACGAAGTGAATTACGACATCCTCGAAACGTCCTACACGCTGGAAGATCGGGCCGCGCGCGGCCAGTTCAGCCCCGCTTTCAGCAAACAGATCGTTCTGGCGTTCCGCTCAATGCGCGATGCACAGGCATTGCGTATCTCGAAACGGGCATGAACAGTGTTGATTTGCTATCTTTGATGGTGGCCTTATCATAATCCGGTGAATTATTATCTTCACTTATGAAATCTCAGGTTTTGAATGGAAGGAACAAAAATAATGACCCCTGACGAATATGTTGGACACTCAAATGCGCTCTCTAAAGAACTTGAAAGAGTAAGGACACTACTAGATGCGTTCGCTATGAAGAGTGATTTTTACGGAATAAATAGCGATGGAAAAATAAAAGACAGGGTAATTGAGGATTGGAAAGATGTTGTAAGAAGAATTGAAGAGCTTGATGAAGAGTTCTGGTCAGGAAAGTAAGGGAATATATAGATGTCTTACAATCTTGGCGAAGAATCTTACAGAGAGAAATGTGAAAAATGCGGTACCGTGAATAGAATAACACTTCAAACAGGACCGGAGCATGGAGGGTGGAGCGAAAAATTTACCGTTCATTGCGCAGAATGTGGCGAGGTTATGGACCGGATTTCCGCTTTCGGCCTGAAGAGCGTCGAAAAAGTCAAAGGCAAGTGAACGTCTAAGCGGACACTTGAAACTGAAGCCCCCCTCACGGGGGCTGACTGCTCTGTGGCGGCCCGACAGGCCGCCGTCCCTTCGGCGTGTGTCGCATCAGTCCGCCGCATGAAACGTCACCTTTATGCCGAACGCCGACATGATGCGGAACAGGTCGGTCAGGTCGAGATCACCTTTTCCAGACAGGGCTTCCTTCGCAATATCGTCCGCTCCCTGCGCGCGCGCTATGACCGAAAGAGCATGAGCAAACGCCCCTGCGTCGCCATCTGCCCATGCCATGTTCAGAAGTTCCTCCTGCATCCGAGGATCTTGTGCCGCCTTGACGCTATCAAACACGTCTAGTCCGGAAGTCTTCATCGGGCGTCTCTCCACGTCTTTGCTATCAACCTGACACTGTTCCGCGATCTGGCTGATGTGCCTGGACGAATTGCGACAACGGTTCTGAAGCCGCTTTCTTCGGCGACAATATAATGCCACCCGCAAGGAAAAGTGCCGCTCCCAGCACAAGCGCAGCCCCGTTAAATATAACCCTCTTTTCCCTGTAGAGGGCTCCAATAAACAGCACTAGAACGCCTACAACTGAAAGGCTTACACTCCCAACAAAAAGGATTTTGTTACCCATGATGTCGTACATTTCATCACCACTTTATTCGTAGAAGAGGCCGTCGTTCGGTCAGAAATTGACCATCTCAAAAGATAAACTTGCTGAAATAATTGGTAGTTATCTTGAAACCTTCCCGGTCATTGGAATGTGTGAGAGCTATCTTTCGGGGGCTTGATCTCCGCTCTAGTTCGTAAGGCCGCGAGCCAGGTGCGCTGCACCTGTCTCCCGGCCAACTCACCGGAGCCAGCCGCCGCCCTGCGCTGCGCTACGGTCGTCGTCTGTCTCCGCCCATCCGGGTAACGATCGGAAGCCCGGTATATCCCCCCGGTGCTCGCCCCCCCAAGGGGGGCTGCGCTGGTGCCAGCAGCCTCGCTCCGGTCTAGGGGATCATCCACCCCATCTTCCTGCGCTCCCTTTGGTCGCTCCGTGCAGACGGGTCCCCTGAGATGACCCCTAGACCTGCGCTGCGTTGCCGGCGGATCTGAAGGTGTCGGGACGAAAGGCGTCGCTGCGCTGCCTTTCGCCCTGCCGCTGGCAGGTCGAACGAAAGGCTGGGGTTTTGAGGGGGCGGATGCAAGCGGTTTTTTCGTGCTGAACGGGAATTTTTCCGGAGAATTTTTGCATTTTTCTCTTGCCAGACCCTTATTATATCGCGTATATAATAAGGGCACCGGACGAAAAGGAGGGAGACGGTCTCCCCCATCACCGGGGCCACGGGAGGGTAAACCCATGAATCACTTCGTTTCTTCTCGCTTTTCCGGCAATCTCGGCCGCGATCCGCTGTCCGACGAAGCCCTGCGCCATCTGGCGAAGTCCATCTTCGCGGAAGACAAGCACGAGAGCCGCAGCGACCGATACGCCTACATCCCCACTTATGAAGTGCTCGCGGGAATGCGGAAAGAAGGCTTCGAGCCGGTCTATGCCAAGCAGGGCGGTTCGCGCGTGCCGGGCAAGGCGGATTTTACCAAGCACCTGATCCGCTTCCGTCACAAGGGCGAAGCCGGAACCGTCCGCAAGGTCGGCGGCATCTATCCGGAAGTCGTGCTCGTCAACAGCCATGACGGCACGAGCGCCTATAAGGTCATGGCCGGGCTGATGCGTCTGGTCTGCCTTAACGGGCTGATGGTGTCAGATCGGGAGCTTGCTTCCGTGTCCGTCCACCACAAGGGCGACGTGATGGCGCAGGTCATCGAGGGCAGCTTCAAGGTGCTGTCCGAGAGCTGCCGCGCGGTTGAAGCCGCAGACGCTTGGTCCGGTGTCACCCTGAACCATGACGAACAGATGATCCTTGCCGGGGCGGCCCATGAAATCCGCTTCGGGGAGGAAGCCGAAACCCCGATCGAGCCGCGCCAGCTTCTGGCCCCGCGCCGCCGTGATGATCTCGGTTCCGATCTGTGGACCGTCGGAAACGTGGTGCAGGAAAACGTCATCCGGGGCGGTCTCCGGGCATGGGGGCGCGATGCCAACGGCCGCCGCCGTCGCGTGTCCACCCGCGAAGTCAAAGCCATTGATGCGGACGTGAAGATCAACCGCGCCCTGTGGCGTCTCAACGAGGAAATGGCCCGGCTGAAAGGAGGCGGAGCATTCATGCAGGACGCCGCCTGATCCCGTCATCCGGCACGCCTCACCCGAGGCGTGCCCCCCTACCCTTCAGGATGGAACGTCACCCATGAGCGAAGCATTCGAAATTGCGCAGACCATTCCCACCGAGCGCCCCTTGAGCTTCGACGAAGCCGCCGCCCTTGTCCGCTCACACGTCGGGACACCGCAGGATGTCGGCTATCAGATGTTCGACAATATCGCCTCGGCCGTCAAAGCCCTCTCACACCAGAGCAGACTTGCCGGGGCCGATTATGATTGTCTGTCATGTGGCAATGGCTGGACCTATGAAGGCATCGACCCCGCACCCGACCCGGCCACCTGCCCCTTTTGCGGAAGGGAGGGCAACTCGCCGTTGAGGGCATGGGAGGGCGAACGCAAAGACATCTGACTCCGGGGGCGATATGCCCCCATTTCCGCGCGCCGAACCGGAAGCCCGCTTCGCGGGCTAAGAGTAGCCGGGCGGCCTACCGGCCGCCGTATCCTCTATCGTATCCTCTATCGTATCCTCTAACGTGTCCTGTTCCATATCCTCTGGTGTATCCTGAATTGGCCAATTTTCGCACTGATGCCGCACAGGCTGGGTGCTTGTGCGATCTGCGTTTGGGGGCTTGATCTCCGCTCTAGTTCGTAAGGCCGCGAGCCAGGTGCGCTGCACCTGTCTCCCGGCCAACTCACCGGAGCCAGCCGCCGCCCTGCGCTGCGCTGCGGTCGCCGTCTGTCTCCGCCCATCCGGGTAACGATCGGAAGCCCGGTATGTCCCCCCGGTGCTCGCCCCCCCAAGGGGGGCTGCGCTGGTGCCAGCAGCCTCGCTCCGGTCTAGGGGATCATCCACCCCATCTTCCTGCGCTCCCTTTGGTCGCTCCGTGCAGACGGGTCCCCTGAGATGACCCCTAGACCTGCGCTGCGTTGCCGGCGGATCTGAAGGTGTCGGGACGAAAGGCGTCGCTGCGCTGCCTTTCGCCCTGCCGCTGGCAGGTCGAACGAAAGGCTGGGGTTTTGAGGGGGCGGATGCAAGGGTAATTTTTGGCGGAATACTGCCGTTTTCTCTTGCCTCTCCCTTATTATATCGTGTATATAATAGAGACACCGGGCGGGAAAACGTGGGGGGATCGTCCCCCTCCCCGTCCGAACATGGGAGGGTAAACCTATGTCACTTCTTTCCGGTCTGATGGGCTTTCTGTTCCGCTCCAAAAAGATGCCACCTCGCCCCAATCCGGCAGACGTTCTTGATCGCGCCATCACCGACACGCAGGCATGGTACAGCCGCCTGTCCGACCGGCTGGATGATACCTCGGAAGATTCCTATGCGACCCGAAACGAGCTGCGTGATCGGATGTATTATGTCCAGCACTTCGAAGATGCGATGAAACAGGCCAAGGCCACCAGTTCCATGACCGTCGATCTCAGCATCAGGTATGGCGTGTATGATGACCCCGAGGACGACGCGATCGCCCGTTATGAAGCCGCATCATGCGGCCTGGAATATGTCTCCGACGAGCAGCGCGAAGAGGCCGAGTATGCGAGTGCCCTATGGGGTATCACCGAGGTACAACAGGCGCTGGAAGCGGCGGGCTTTACCGTCCTCACCGGCTTTCATGCCTATCTGATCGACCCTGAAGAAAGCCAGCGCGCGATGGAAGCCTTCCATGCCGAGATACTGGCCGAGCAAGAGCAGGCAGCCTGCGCCTGAATCCGGGAGAGAGGCCGTCTTGCCGGCCTCTCCACCATTCGCGAGAAAAATTTCATTTTTCTCTTAAACCCTCTTTATTATATCTCGTATATATTAGAGGCGGGCCGGGAGGATAAAACCGTTCGATCCGTCGCACAGGGAGGATAGCCCTATGTCCAAGGAAGACCACGCCGAAAAACAGGTATCGCCTCTTCACAATACCTTGCCGCTGATCCGGCTGGATCGCGACGAATACAGCACGATTTCGGCGATGAAGACAAAGCCGGATCTGATGGCCTACTGGACCCGTAAGGGCCGCGTTCGCGCCTGCGAAGCCGCCGTCCTGCCGGATCTGTGGGTCACGACCATCGGCAGCGACGGCACCGAGATCGAGGGGCTGATGCTGTCATGCCTGTGGGAAGGTCCACGGGACCAGCGCACCAGCTACGATCTGGACTCTGTTTATACCGTCCTGGTCCCCTTCATCGGCTTCGGTCGGGTGGCGGGCTGGATGACAACAGATACCGTTCTTTCCCGTATCGACAGCACGGGGCTGCGTATCGACTGAAACGATTCAAAAAACAAACGGGTTTTTCTTGTGATTTCGTCAGGAGGACCGCAGCATGAATGCCATATCGTCAATAAATGCGGGCCGGAAGCACAGCATGACGCAGACAGATGACAGTCCTGCGAATGGCAAGCGAACCGGACCCGTGGCAGACGCGGTTCTTGCCCTGCGCATCATGGTCGATGCACGGACCGAAGCGAAAATGGTCCTGATGGATCTTACGAGCTATGTCGATGCCGTGGCCCATCTGGAAGCCAAACTGGCAGAGGAAGCAGAACGCCAGAATATTTCGGCAGATTTTGAAAAACTGGCCGAACATAGTCTCGAAGATGCCCTGCGCGTGGTTGAGTTCGAGCTGGACGAGCTGATGGCCCATCTCATGAGCTTGGCCGTGGCGATGAAAGCAGAGAATGCGCCGGTCGAGCGTATCCGCTCATGGGTGCAAAGCGCGGCCGATTCATACGGGATGGCCTTCCGGATCATGGTCCCCGTATGGCGGCTCAGGTCACTGGTCGATGCCGCCTTGCGGGAACCGCCCCCTGATGACGCTGAGCCAGCCGGGGAAGCTCACTTGGGCGACTAGACCAGCAAGCACGGACGATCGTGGTGAACGTCCGTGTCTCTATTATATCGCGGATATAAAAGGATGAAGCGATGACTGATCGCGTGAGATACGAAGCTCTCGTCTGCCGCTATGAGCGGATGTCTGTTGCCCGGCCGGGATACCCGGTCGGCGCCGATGGCCCCTTTCCCGCACATATCTGCGTGGGGTCGGTCCGCTTGCCCGTCCAGATGGAGGGCGGCCGGATCGTGGCGCTTGGCACCCACCCCCTGCCCCGCCAGGTCCTCGCGGATCTTCTGGCCGGGCTAGAGCGTGCGTGCCGGGTGTCATCGCGTATGGGAGGGCTGGTGTCATGACCTACCTCGCGCCGCGACGGGTGGCGAAGCATCGCCATGTCTATCTGGCCGGCCCGGACCTGTCGGTCCTGGCCGTCAAGGAAAGCCGGGACACGGCAGCACGGTCGGCCGTGCAGCTCGCGCGCAGGCGCGGCATGTCGGTTTCCCTATGGGCAATGGACCAGAAATTGCGGCCCGGATCGAAGATCCGGCCCCGCTATGGCATCTATCTCGGAGAGGCGCATGTTTGACCCTGCCCACGGCAGCGGGCGGCCGGCTCTCTCGTTATTATATCCGATATATGTTAAAGGAGAGGATCTGTGCCTTGAAAGAGTTTCGATGTCTGAATCCGCGTCTGCTGTCCCTGTCCTTGATCGCACCCCGCGCCTGACGCTGTTCCGCGTCAAGCCCGCCGTGCGCCGGCAGCTCGAAGAGTATGTAAACGATAACGACACCTCCATGCGCTGCGCCATCCTTCAGGCGCTGAAGACGATCGGCGTGCATGTGGAGCCCGAGGATCTGGTACCCGAACGCAAGCGGCGTCTCAAACCGCATACGGGCGACGACACGGGCGAGCTGGTCGGGCTCTCCGTCAGCCTGCCGGTCTATGTCCGCGTAGCGGCAGAACTTTGGATGCGCGAGCATCCGGGAATGCGCCTCGTGAACATGGTCCTGACCGGACTGAAGGAGATGGGCTTCGAGATTGATGACGAAGACCTGACCGCAAAATGGACCTGGAAACCCTTTGTGGGGTGACGCTCACAGCCCGCCAGTTCAAACCAACAAACCACGGAAAAGATCCATGACCGCGAAACAGGACAGTGAACGGGCGGCGCTGGCACGCCTGATTAAAATTGCAAAGGGTGACACCGGACAATCGCGGCGTGTCGCGGATTTCCTGCTGGCATGGTGGAATGCAGGATCGTGCGGATCGTTTGATCTCACGTCGCTATGGGCGCTCGATAGGGCCATCGTGGAAGATATGACAGTCGTTTTCGGTCTGATTGGTCAGGCCGGCAATTACCCCGATCAGCTCGATCCTGCCCTTGGCCCGGAATTCGCCGCGATCATCGCGCAATGGCGACCGGCACTGGCCGACTAACAGCGATCGGCCTGTCATCCCACGTCCGCCTTCGCGGTTCCTCTCATGACATGCGCCACCATGAGGGGAACCGCGTCTTTCGTCATGGCGCAGCGAGCAGTGTCCCGTACGTCCCGATGATCCTCTGCACGACTGCTTCGTTGGCCGCCGCCCCGGAGCACGAGTTCAAAAACGCGGCACGCCTTGCTGCCGTTGCACCTGGCTCGTATCCCCAAAAGCCCCATACCTGAATACTGAAAAATTCTCCGACCGGGCCGCTGCAACCTGTAGACCTGCGCTGCGTTGCCGGCGGATCTGAAGGTGTCGGGACGAAAGGCGTCGCTGCGCTGCCTTTCGCCCTGCCGCTGGCAGGTCGAACGAAAGGCTGGGGTTTTGAGGGGGCGGATGCAAGGGTAATTTTTGGCGGGAAACCGCCATTTTCTGTGTGAAAACTAGCATTTTTCTCTTGCCTCTCTCTTATTATATCTCGTATATAATAAGAACACCGGGCGGAAAGCCGGGGCCAGTCCCCAGCCGCTCGGTGGAGGGAGGGTAAACCCTATGTCAGATGTCTATCTGTCTGTTTTCGCCGGAGTATTCGGTGTTTTAACCTTTGTTTTCTTTGCCGCCGCGTATCTGTCGGAAGTCCCAGAGGCTCCGTCAGAAGGCGTTCTGGAAAACCCGCGCTGTCTTCTTTGTGGCGCTCTTGCCTGTTGCTGTTTTGGCAGCTTCGTCGCGCTGATGTTCTGCCTCACACTTATCAATCATTGAAGGAGCCTAACCATGTTCCCATCCATCAATCTCTCTGGTCGTGTTGGCAAGGATGCGACGCGCAAGACGTTCGGCAACGGCGGCGGATATGTGGTTTTCCGCGTAGCGTGCTCGAAGAATGTGCGTTCGCAGCAGTCCGAAACCGGCTGGCGCGAGCTGACCGAATGGGTCGAAGTCCGCGTCGATCTCCGGCAGGAGAAGCGCGCCGAGTATGTCGAAAAGAATGCGACACAGGGGCGGCAGGTTGAGGTCCGGGGCGATCTGCGTTCGGCCACTTTCCGGCCGCAGGGCGCAACCAATGATGTCACGATCTGGTACGTCGATCCGACGGATTTCGAATTCAAGGGCCGTCCCGCACAGCAGCGCGGGCAGGGGGCCGATGCTCCACCGGCCGACCAGTGGGAGGGAGAAGATCCGTTCGACCGGAAATAAGCAGGGGAGGGGAGCCGTCTTCGGGCGGCTCTTCACTTGCTTTTTCAGGCCCGTTCGCGCACATGCTATCGTGTCGTCGCGTGACGGGTTTACCCTCCCATATTTGCTTCGCAAGATGCAGACACGCGGCGACACCATCCCCATAAATTCTTGGTTCCGCTTGCAAAATCGGCTATTATGACCGCTTACCAGTCAGGAGCGAGCGTGATGGGACAGACCCTTTCCGCCAGACCGATCAGCGCAGAAGAATCCGCGCAGCGTCGTCGCGCCGTCGAGGAAGCCCGGGCGGCAAACTACCGGCAGGGATACGTCCATGATCCGGTTCTTGAAGAGGCGAACGAACGCTATATCCGGGGCGTGATTTCGCTCGAAGACCTGCGCCGCGAGATGCGCGACGCCATCCGGGCCGGTCGCTAATTCGCGGCCGCCATGAGTACCGGCGATCCGGGGCGCGGTTATACCTATCCCACCAATTCCAACGATCCGGATCAACAGGATGTCTTGCGCAACCGGCTGGACCTACGGTCGCGCGCGGCACTCAATCGGGCCGAATACAGGATCACCAGTGACCGCATGATCGACATCCGGCTGGGTTCAGGCCCGGCCGGTAATTTCGATGCGGCGCACCTGAAAGCCATTCACCAGCATCTCTTCGGCGAGATTTACGAATGGGCCGGACATACGCGCAACGAGCGGCCCGTTGTGGATGGACGGCCGGTCGAGCCCATCGAATTCATGACCAAGGGCAGCACGACTTTCCTGCCGGGTTCGAGGCTCGATCGCGGGCTGGCCGAGGCATTCCGGCCGATCCGTGATCCCGATGTCCTGAAGGGCTCTAACGTCGAGCTGTTTTCCGCCGTGGCCGGTCGCGTCATGTCCGAGCTTAATTTTGTCCATCCTTTCCGCGAGGGAAATGGGCGGGTTCAGGAAGCCTTCATCGCCACGCTTGGGCAGAAGTACGGGCATGATGTCGATTTCTCCGTTATCACCAAGCCGCGAATGCTGGCCGCCTCCATCGCGGGTGCTGATGACCCTGCCAACCCGGCCATGCGTCATCTGGTCGAGGACGCGACGGACCGGGGAAGGGTGGCCGCCCTTCGGACAGCGTTTGAGCATCTGCGACAACAGGGTGCGGAGCCTTTGGCCCAGGACGTGCGGACCGCGCGTCCCGGCGAACAGATCACGGGCGTACTGGTCGCCACAGATACGCACAGCAGCAGCGTGAACACGGGAAAGGGCATCATCGTTGTACCGACGCAAGATCTCGGCCGCCAGAAGGCGGCCGCCGGCGACAACGTGACCGTGACTGTCAAATCCGGGTTCTCCGCAGCAGCGGCAGACCGCACAGCGCAGGAAAAGCCCGCCACCAGCCAGCGCGCTGCAAGCTACTGGTCCGGCCAGGTGCAGAAAGGGCAGGGTGCGCGATCCAGCCCCGCAGGCGTTATGAAGGAACCGGACGCGCCCGCGGCCAAACTGCGAGGCCCGAAGCTCCGCTAACCGGAAGGACCGCGCCCTGTTTCTTTCTCTCGAAACGCTCTGGTTGATTGGCGGCTCCTGCGTAATTGGTGCGGTCGTATGGCATGTCCGCCGCCGGCCGCTTGGCAAGGCAACGCCGGCGACGCTCTCGGCCGACACGCCGGCCGAGAGCGTGCAGGAACCGCCCGAGCAGAACCAGACAGGGCGGGAAGCTATCCTGCGCAAACGCTATCAGCCCAAAGCCCTTCTATCGGATTGGGAACGCCGTGCCCTTCTTGCCTTTCGGGCGCAGATTCCGGCCGGACACTATGTCTGCCCGCAGGTGCGGCTTGCGGAGCTGGTAAGCATCGTGGTCGATCCACGCCGCTTTCCCGAGGCGTTGAATCGGGTAGCCGGTAAAAGTCTCGATTTCGTGGTGATCGAACTGGCGACGGGGCGGCCGGTCCTTGCCATCGAACTCGATGATAGAAGCCACCAGCAGCGACAGCGGCAGGACCGCGACCGCTTCGTCAACGATCTGATGGAAGCCCTCAACATTCCGTTGCGACGCTTTACACCGTCGATGACGCTCGACGTTTCCGGGCACTTCGCGCCCGGTCCGTCAGCGCGTCAGGTACTCGCGCGGCCAGCGCGCTAAAGCAGCCAGCGCCGCACATACTCCGCCCGCGATGAATGTCTTGTACGCAATGAGGATTCCGGCTGACCAGAGCAGCGACGCACCATGAATGAAGCAGAGCACCGCCAATATGGCGGCCGGAAGGCCGACGGCAAAAGCCAGCAGGGAGGCAAACGGGCGAAGCGCAAGCCGCAGGCCCGGATTGAGTGACATTCTCCGCATAGTCTGCCCTCCCTTATGATGCCGTGTCCCTGACTTTATTTGTTGTCCTGTGCAGCAGGAGGCCGAGGCGGCTCAAGCCAGAGCGGCGCGGCGCAAGCCTGTCGCCCGCCCTGATCGAAAGCATGAGCGCGGCAGGCCGATAGGACAGCCGGAATGTCGTTGTTCCGGACCAGTTCAATCAGGGCCGTCTCAGCGCCCGGGCCATGCTCCTGTAGCGCCGCGAACAGTGCCCCCTTGTCGTAAAGACCGTTCGTCCTGCCGTTTTTCCAGCCCGTGCCGTATCCGACACAGGCCGCCGTGATGGCGAGCACTCCGGCAATGCCGCCCGCCATGAGCAGCGTCTTGAGCTTGACCGTGCGTTCCTGAACCTTCACCTGCGAAGCGGTCAGCTTCAGGAGTTGGGGAGCCAGTTCCTGAACGATACCGGCTTTCTGGCCTTCAAGTTCCAGCCGTCCAGCTTCGACCGCATCGCTTCGCGCGCGATCGAGGTCCGCGCTGATGTCGCGATACTTGTTGAACGTCGCCTTGTAGAGCGCGGCCTGAGCACCCAGCGTCTCGGACATCGCGTGCAGGGCAACACCCAACGGATCATCCGTCAGGTGCGCCTTGGCAATCGCCAACTGTAGATCCTGTCTTGCGCTGGCGATCGCGCCTTCAAAATCGTCTGCCGGTTCGTCCTGGCTTACGGAAGCCATGACATGATCCCAGCAAACCGGCGGTCCATCGCTTCGAGCCATGTCCGGACCTTCGAGCGGTCGAACATCCCGAGGGGAGGCGTGGTCAGGCCGTCGCGCGCGGCGCTGAACAGGCTCCGGCGGCTTTCGACGGCTGCCGCCGCATTGAGCCGGGGCATCCACAGCGGGACCGCCCCGTCCGTGACTTCATCCACGACCACGGCGCTTGTCAGCAGGCGGCCGAATGACTGATCGCGCGTGTGACCGATTTCCTTGGATGCCTCGTTGAACACGATCGCCCGCGCGTCCGGCGAAAACCCGCGATCGCGCAGTGTTGCAATCGGGGCCAGATCATCGACCTGCGACCCGACCAGCGAGATCAGGACGGGAACCGCGCCGGCCTCGGCAATCGCTGATGCGAAACCCGGCATTTCGGCCGCCGTCTCGCGCAGCGTGGTGTCGCCGCCGCCAAGATCGAGAACCGCCGTTGTCTGGTTTTCGACCGCGTATTCGATGAACCGCTGCATCCACTGCGCAACGCCTGCCGGATCGTCTGTGTTCGGTCGCGCCACGTCCTGAAAATACGACGAGAACGACGCATTGGTTGGGTCCAGATCCGCCATGAGGATCGGCCGGTTGCCCAGCAGAGCACGCTCGGCCGCCCAGCGCAGGAATGTGGTCTTGCCGGTCTTGCCGCGCCCGTTGACGAAGACGATCTTCGTCTTGCCGCTCAGGTCCATGCCCTCGGCAATCACCGGCTCGGCTTCTTCGACCTTACGCGGCGTGAAGGGTTTAACGTCAAAGACCGGTTCCTGCGCGAGTGTCTGGTTCAGATCGAACTTCGCAGGCTGGACCGGCTTCTTGGCAGCAGGCGCAGGGTTTTTGTTGCCTGATTTCGTGTCGCTCATTATGATTCCTCAGTCTTTACAGGACGATTAGTTAGCATTGCTAAAGCATCGGCTCTTGAGCGTTTCGGCCGCTCAGGAGCCGTTTGCGTTTTTACCGCCTTGGGTTCGGCTGTCGGGGGCAGAGGGGTTCGCAGTGAGATCGGCTTGAACTCCGGTTCGCCTTCCTCCCTTTCCGGGGCCTGTTCCAGCCACGCAGGCGAGGGGTCCGCTGACGGTCTGATGGACGAGGCAGCAGGAGCCGGTTTCACGCCTCCCGAGACGACTGGCGTTCTCGCGGGAACCGCTCGAACTGTCGTCGCCTCTGACCTGTCCTTCCGCGCCTTGTACGCTTTCGCGCGCAAGATCGACCCTTTCATGGGCACCTCGGTTTTATACGTGATGCGCGCACGAGCCATCGCCCGGCCGACATCATCCCAGGACCAGCCCGCACTCACCATCGCACTAAGCTCCGGCTCATGAGCGCGTATCCACGGCATCACCTGATCCTGTGGGGTCCAGTCTTGGCTGAACCGATCCGCAGCCTCCTGCAATTCCTCTTCAGTGCGAGGACGTTTGCTCGGAACTCCACGGATCGTCTGTCTGTTGGCGTTTTTCATGGCTTGAGAAAAATTGCATTTTTCTTCTCGTCCGTCACCTTCTTTTTTTATTCCGTAGCCTCTAGCGTGCCCTCTAACGTATCCTCTGATGTGTCCTCTTTCGTGTCCTGATACGTGGCCTCTTTCGTATCCTCTATCGTATCCTTCCATGAGAGGTAGGAGGGTGAGGGGGGAGTGGCGTTTTTCCTACAGACCAAGTCATGCTAGACGCATGGGGTGAAAAGGTGCGAAAAGAGGGCACTGATTCCGGCGCATCGCCTTCCGATTCATTGCTCACGTTTTCGTGATAATGCCGGGAATAAGGAGCCCGAACCCTCATGGCGAAAGATACCGACGGGGCCTATCTCGCCCATGTTTCCGATACGCTGGAAGAGCTCGGTAAGCAGCTCTCGGCCATTCAGACCGTCCTCGGGATGATGCTCGACACGCTTCAGGCGCAGACCGAAATGCTGACCGAAGTGCTGGCAGCCGCCAGAGACGAGCCGGGGGATTCTCCGGTCGCGCAGGCCCTCACCAACCTGACCGCCGCCGTGGGCGAGAATACCCAGGCCGTCAACACAATGGCCGAAAGCATGAATGATATGGCGTCTCTTCTTGTCGCTTCCGGTCACGAAGCGTCCGATACCCCGGCACCCTGATGCTGACCTATCGGACAGGCGCGGCCGGGGCCACGTCCGCCGCCAAGGCCATGAGCGAGCACCTGCTTCAGCAGACCCTTCCGCCCGAGATGGCCGTGATGGCGGAGTACTACGCGCAGGGTGTAAGACCCCCGACCCCGGCCGAGGCCGCTGCCACCCGCTATGCCGGCACCACGAGCGGGATGGATGACTTGGCCGACACGCTGGCAATGGAAATCGACCGCCTGCGAGAAGCCACGTCCGATTCGGACGACGTGCTGGCAGTCCGCGCAGCCGGAACCTTCGTGGCGGCCAATCTGATCGACCGGGCCAAAGCCGAGGAATTGTTGCAGCAACGCGCCGTGCCCTTCATTGCCGACGCACTTGATAGCGAGATCCGCAACGCCAGCGCCGCCCGCGACTACAGCAGTGCGACAGCCGTCCCACGCCGGGACATGAATCCCGAATTGGCCGCACGACTTGGGATCGACCCCACGAAGGGCCTGACACCGGCCGAAGTCGCTCACCTTCTGAACGGGCAACGAGCAGACGGACAGGATATTCCGGGGAAGACGAAAAGATCGGCCACGGAAGCAATCGGCAAAATCTTCGAGATGGATGAAAGCCGATTGCCCACGAGATCCGAACTGGAAGCCGTTCTGGCGGGCAAGACGGTTTCTGGCGGCGATATACCTGCCAAGAAAGCTGAACGGGCTGTACGGCGTTTTACGGCCGTCCTTGGTGCCGATGCGGCCAGCCTGACCAATGACCAACGCGAAAACATCCTGTCCGGGCGTATGGCCGACGGGCAGGAGTTGAGTGTGTCCGAATATCACGAGCGCATGGACACCAGTCGCGCCCGGATCGGGTATGTGGATTTCACCTTTTCCGCCCCCAAATCGGTTTCCGTTGCATGGGCATTCGCCCCGACAGAAGCCGAGCGCGGAATCATCCTTCAGGCACATCACGACGCGATCGCCTCAACCATGCAGGAAGTGGAAAAGGTGATCGGACGTGCGCGGAAAGGCGACGCCGGAAAAGATGGCTGGGACCCCGCATCCATCGGCTGGGTGTCCTTCGATCATTATACGGCACGGCCGACCGTTGAGGTCATCCGGACAGACGACCAGGGCGAGGTCTTTACCGAGCTGCATACGCTCCGTCAGGGAGGGGACCGGGTGCCAGGCGATATGCAGCTCCACACGCATACTGCCATTCTGAACGCGGCACTGACCGACGAGGGCCGCATGGGCGGCCTGTGGCTCGATCAGCTTAACGGCAAGGTCAAGGAGTGGGGCGCCGTCTATCAGGCCCACCTAGCGACGAACCTGCGCAAGCAGGGGGTCGATATGGTGCTGGACGAGCGGACGGAAATGGGCAGGGTTGCAGCCATTCCCGAGAGTGTCTGTGAACAGTTCAGTCGCCGCACGCTTTCAGGAACGGCCGCCGCGCGCGCCTATGCGGCAGGGCAGGGCCTTGATTGGGATACCCTCGATGCCAAGCGCAAAATCGGCCTTATCAAGCAGGGGGTGCAAGATCCGCGCGGCGCGAAGTCGGACGATCTTACCGACATGGCCTCATGGCAGCGCACGGCCGCAGAGATCGGATACAAGCACCGGAGCATTCTCCGGCCCGATGAAATCGCACCCGAGCGCGATCGGGCCGAGCGCCTGGAACACGCTTATGAAGCTGCACAGCATGTCTTTGACAAGCAGCTTCAGCAGCGCGCATCTCTTGACGGTTCTGATGCCCGGATCGCCGCCGCCAAAGGATTGATCGCAGCGGGGATCGACACAGCAGCCGACATCAACGCCGTGACCGCAGCCATGCGCAATCGCGGCGTCCGCCAGCACGGACGGCAAACCTCCCTGATTTGGGGAGAAGTCAAAGACCCGGAAGGCAGAGAGCGGGTCGGAATCACGACCGCCCTTCACGAAAGCGAAGAGCGCGACCTGATCCGCATGACGCGCGAGGCCGCGAAGGATCGAAGCGGCGCGCTCACGGACAAGCAGATTGACCAGGCCGTCAAGGCCCATCCCGAACTCAGTTTCGAGAGCGCGCACGGGCAGGCCCAACGCACGATGATGGAGGATCTAGGGAAGGGCGGTCAGGTCGTCGTGGGGATCGGCGTTGCAGGTTCAGGAAAAACCACACTCC
Source organism: Acetobacter senegalensis (assembly GCF_001499615.1). Taxonomy (NCBI): domain Bacteria; kingdom Pseudomonadati; phylum Pseudomonadota; class Alphaproteobacteria; order Acetobacterales; family Acetobacteraceae; genus Acetobacter; species Acetobacter senegalensis. Next base: position 28,903 of record NZ_LN606601.1, read on the forward strand.
TGAAGCCGCTCGTAACCGCGTGGAAGCAGCAGGGCCGGGACGTTCACGGCATCGCCTTGGCCTGGCGACAGTCCGACGATCTGTCTGCTACGGGTATGGAAGTCGCCAAGACCCGCGCTCTGGAATCCTTCCTGCGCCGGATCGACAACGGCAAGCTCAAACTCACCAAGAAATCCGTCGTCGTCGTTGACGAACTCAGCCTCCTGGGCACACGCCAGCTCAATGACATCCTCAGGAAGCGAGAGGACATCGGCTTCAAGCTGGTGATGATCGGCGACCCGAAACAGATGCAGTCCGTTGAGGCGGGCGCGGTTATCGAATTACTGCAACGAGGGCTGGGCAAGGAAAACACAGCCCTCTTGGGGACATCCACGCGCCAGATTCAGCAGGAAGAGCGCGAAACCACCCTTATGTTTCGCAACGGGCAAACCGAGGAAGCCGTCAAGCGGAAGGCGGAAAATGGAACCCTGCGTGTTGCACCGGGAGGCTACGAGGAAGCCATCAAGGCCGTGGTCGATCTCTGGCAGCAACGCCGTACGGAGAATGCCGATCGCGACAAATACACCCTTTCGATCTCCACCCCGACGAATGCTGACGCCCACAACATCAGCCGCGCGATCCGTGATCGCCGGCGTGAGCTTGGGGAAATCAGCGCGGATCTGATTACCCTCAAGGCACAGGCTACCGGAGAAAATACCTCCTATGACCTGTCCCTGGCACGCGGCGACAAGGTTCGCCTGTTCCAGCGGACAAATGCCCGCTTCCTCGATACCAATTCAGGCGGGAATCTCGGCCGCAACGGCACTGTGGTTGAAGTCCGTGATATACGCGAAGAGGGGCTGGTTCTGCGAGGGGCCAATGGTCGGGATGGACTGGTGAAATGGGACTCCCTCAAGGATAAGGAAACCGGTCGGTTTCTACTATCCTATGGGGACGCGATGACCACCAATACCAGCCAGGGTGTCACCGTCACCGAGCATATTTTTGCCATTCCAGCCGGGTCACGGAATGTCACGGCGTTCGGTGCTTACACTTCGTCCAGCCGACACCGGGAGCAGACCTTTATCGTCACATCGGATGGCGCTGAACGGAGCGAGATTGCCGGCCGACGGCCTCTGGGGGATCAGCGTACAATTACCGCAACCGATGTCCTGAAAAATATCATCCGGAACTTCGAGCGCCAGCCCGAAAAAGAGACAGCACACGCCCTTCTGGAACGAGCGGAAAATATCCGGCGTGGCACCGTACGCGCTATGCAGCAGACAAAACAGGGTCTGGAAGCACGGGAAGGAAAGGGCAAGCAACGTGCTACTCTGGCAGGCCGCTTCTCAACCCGCCGGCATGAGCAGAAGGCAGCCGAGGGCCTTAAAAACACGGCTGAAGTCATGAAGGACCGAAAAGGTATGATGGATCGGTTGCGTGAGATGACCGAAGCCTTGAAAGCGAAGGTCAGAACCATTCTCTCGCGCAAAACCGAAGCCAAAGCGCAGGAAAAACAAAAGAAGCGGCGCACTTTACATCTATAAGATAGGATTGTATCTGATAATTATGATTTACATAATTTTTTCTTTATACATATCATAAAATATCCACATACAATACATAACTATTTCAATAATATTATATTATATTTCGAGTCACTCTGTCATATTTTCTATATCATTTGTTTCATTTTTAGAAAATTTGCCAAATCTAAGAGCCCTTTTGGAAATTCACGGATGAGCGTTTCGGCGTAGCATGAGGCTTCCCATGGCGATGTGGATCATGGCCTCTGCGACGTCGATCCGCTGTTCGTAGTCCTTCACAAGGCGACGCCAGCGGATCATCCAACCGAAGGTCCGTTCCACAACCCACCGACGCGGCAGGATTTCAAACCCTTTTGCTGTCTCTGACCGCCGGATGATCTCGACTGTGAAGTCGAGAAAAGTGGCCTTATCCATCAACTGGAGGCGGTCATAGGCTCCATCGGCAAACAGGTGCTTCACCCAAGGCCAGCGTTTGCGAATGACATCAAGGATCATCTGTCCTCCTGCACTGTCCGAAATATCGGCTGTTGTCAGCTGAACCAGGAGAAGGCGGCCATCCGTATCAACTGCGATGTGACGTTTCCGACCGACGATCTTCTTGCCTGCGTCATAACCACGTGTCTTGCGGTGCCCTTTTTCCAGGCCGCTGAGATATTGTTGACTGAAGCCTGAGCGGTCAGATTTTTCTCGGGCCTAAAAGGGCTGGGTGGATCCAGAAGACCGTCATATGTCAAAGAAACCGGATTTCTTTGACGGATCATTCTGACGTGTTAGAAAAAACGGATATCGCTACCACGTCAGGATGTCATGTTAACGCCAACCTACCTTATTCGGCCTTTGCCGCCTCAGACGGAGATAGAAACGGTTCCGGTTCTCAGGGCGCTGGTCGAGGCCAATAAAGCCCTGGCTGAACTGAAGGGGCGGGCGGCAACCATTCCCAATCAGGGGATCCTGATTGATACGCTGGCTTTGCAGGAAGCCAAGGCGTCTTCAGAAATCGAGAATATCGTCACCACCCAGGATGAGCTTTTCCAGGCCGATCTGTTTCCCGAGGGGCCGGACTCAGTGGCGGCCAAGGAAGTCGCCCTGTATCGCGATGCCCTACATCTGGGGTTTCGGCAGCTGAAGGAAACCGACGGGCTGATCCTGAACAAGGCGCTGATCGCGATTTTCCAGAGTCTCAAGAAGCGGAGTGATGGGTTTCGTAAAGGATCTGGAACAACGTTGATAAATGAAGGTACAGGGAAAGTTATCTTTGTACCACCGCAAGACGGGCAGGAAATCGTCCGGCATATGTCGGATCTGGAGCGGTTCGTGAATGATGACGGGCTCTGTGATCTGGATCCGCTCATCAAGATGGCCCTGATCCACCATCAGTTTGAGAGCATCCATCCTTTCCCCGATGGGAATGGCCGTGTCGGGCGGATCCTGAACGTGTTGTATCTGACCCGGACCGGTCTTCTGGATATCCCGATCCTCTACCTGTCGCGCTACATCACACGGCACAAGGATGAATATTATCGTCTGTTGCAGAAGGTGCGAGATGAAGGCGCATGGGAAGCGTGGATCCTCTACATGCTGCGTGCCGTGGCTGAGACATCCAGGATCACCCTGGAGCTGATTGAAGGGATGCGGGCGCAGATGGCCACCATGAAGCAGCGGATGCGCACGGAACTGCCCAAGATTTACAGCCAGGAGCTGCTGAACAACCTGTTCCGGCACCCTTACACGAAAATCGAGTATGTCCAGTCGGACCTGAGTATCGCGCGTCAGACGGCAGGGAAATATCTCGACCAGCTCTCAGAGAAAGGCTTGCTGTCCAAGCACCGCTCAGGACGGAGCAATTATTATATCAACGCACCTCTGGTCCGCCTCTTCCTGGAGGTGTCCGGTGGCGCATGAAGTGTATGATCTGTTTTTCGAACGTATGGAATTTTACGCATGAATCCCGTTGAGATTGAAGAAGCTGTCTCCCGGATTGCCGAGGCACCTTTTAATCCCGGGGAATTTCCTTTCGAGTTCCTGCAAGCGTTCGGAAACCGCGATGTCACGATCAAGCGGCTTCGCAAGGATAACCGCTCGGACGTTTCTGGAGCAGTGCTCCAGCGCAACAACATCCATCTGGCTGTCTGTTCAGAAGGCCAGGTTGCCCAGACCCTGAATCTGCTCAGGGAAAGCCCCAAGACCCAGTCGGCCAAGGCACGGTTTCTGTTGGCCACGGATGGGGTGACGTTTGAGGCGGAAGATCGCACGGAAGATGAGCACATTACAGATGTGTTCACGCATCTGGCTGATCGGTTCGGGTTTTTCCTGCCCCTGGCGGGCATTACGACCGTTCAGAAGATCAAGAACAACCCGATCGACGTTAAGGCTACGTCACGCCTGAACCGTCTTTATGTCGAACTTCTGAAGGAAAACCCCGACTGGGCAACGGAAGAACGCCGCCACGACATGAACCATTTCATGGCGCGCCTGATCTTCTGCTTTTTTGCCGAGGATACCGGGATCTTCCTGAACAATCTGTTCACCAGAACCATCCAGACCATGACGGAAGGGGCCACGGATCAGACGCATGAGGTCATGGCTGAGCTGTTCAGGACGATGGATCTGGATACGCGCAATGACGACCGTGAAAAAGGCGGGGTCAAATCCTGGGCCAGGGATTTCCCGTATGTGAACGGGAACCTGTTTTCCGGGGCAACGGACTGCCCGAAATTCAATAAACTGGCCCGCACCTATCTTCTGCGTGCTGGTGAGCTGAACTGGGCGCAGATTAATCCCGATATCTTCGGGTCCATGATCCAGGCCGTTGCGGATGAAGGGGAGCGCGGTGCGCTGGGGATGCACTACACCAGCGTGCCCAACATCCGCAAAGTGCTCAATCCGCTATTTCTGGATGGCCTGCGTGAGGAACTGGAAAAGGCAGGTCACAACACCCAGAAGCTGCATGCCCTCAAGGCGCGTCTGTCTGGCATTCGGGTATTTGATCCGGCCTGTGGATCGGGCAATTTTCTCGTGATTGCCTATAAGGACATGCGGGACATTCAGAGCGAGATTGATGACCGGTTGAAGATCGAGAGGGCGGAACGGAAATCCGTCATCCCTCTGGCCAATTTCTATGGGATTGAGATCCGTGATTTTGCGGTGGAAATCGCGCGATTGTCGCTTCTGATCGCAGAATTCCAGAGTGACGAAATCCATATCGACCAGAAACAGGCCCGCCTGAATGTGCTGCCCCTGAAAGATACAGGGCATATCATCTGCGGGAATGCCCTGGAGAAGGACTGGTTTGACGTCTGCCCGCCTCAGAAGGGGTCTGAAACCTATATCTGTGGCAATCCCCCGTATAAGGGCAGCACCTGGCAGTCAGCTGAGCAGAAGGCGGATCTGGAGCAGATTTTCGGGCAGCGTACGAAATCCTGGAAGTCCCTAGATTATGTTGCGGGCTGGTTCATGAAGGCTGCGGATTATGGCCAGAAAACAGGGTCTTCCAGCGCATTTGTGAGCACGAATTCCATCTGTCAGGGGCAGCAGGTTCCCATTCTCTGGCCGCTGATTTTTGGGCTGAACTATGAGATCAGTTTTGCCCATACGTCGTTCAAGTGGGCCAATCTGGCGGCACATAATGCGGGTGTGACTGTCGCTATCATTGGTATTGCTCCTGTTTCAGAGTGCTCCAAAATTCTCTTCTCAAACGGAGCAGATGGGAAAACGATCAGGCAGGAAGCTGGGCATATCAATGCTTATCTGGTGTCCGGTGCTGATGTCGTTGTTGAGAAGAGCAGCAAGCCGATTTCGCAAATTTCTCTGATGGATTTCGGTAATAAACCAGTTGATGGTGGGCATTTACTGCTCTCATGGGATGAGGTGGAGCACCTTAGACTCACAGGAGAGCAAAAAGAGAAATTCATTAAGCCTGTTTATGGGTCTTCGGAATATATTCGTGGGAATATGAGATTCTGTATTTGGGTGCCTGATGATCTGAGAGATGAGGCTTTTCAAATTCCAGTTTTGAAAGAGCGTTTTGAAAAAGTAGCTGCCATGCGTGCGAGCAGCACGAAGGCTGCGACAAGGGATGGAGCTAAATATCCCTATAAATTTGATGAAGTTCGGCAGATAGGGAATGAAAAATTTATAATTGTTCCTCGTGTTTCATCTGAAAATAGATCTTTCTTACCAGTTGGTTATATTGGTTCTAGATCTATTGTTACAGATAGAAATTTTGCTTTGTACGATGCCCCTCTCTGGAATATGGCCCTGATTGCCTCTCGGCTTCATTGGGTGTGGATTGGTACAGTTTGTGTCCGTATGCGTACGGATTTTTCATACTCTAATACTTTGGGTTGGAACACCTTTCCTGTTCCGACTTTAACCGAGAAGAACCGTGCCGATCTGACGCGCTGTGCCGAGGACATTCTTCTGGCGCGTGAGGCGCATTTCCCGGCCACGATTGCCGATCTGTATGATCCTGACAAAATGCCAGACAATCTGCGGGCCGCTCATGATCGCAATGACGAAGTGCTGGAGCGGATCTATATCGGTCGGCGCTTCCGCAATGATACGGAGCGTCTGGAAAAGCTGTTCGACCTCTACAGCAAGATGATCGCCAGAAAAGGCGGCAAGACGAAAAAGAAGAAGGACGCTGCCTGAGCCATGACGATCAATCCGGTTATTCCCGCTGTTTCCCTGCGTACCGGCCAGACAGGGCAGTCTGCCAGAACCAATGAGCTGGGCATGCGGCCCATGCAGGAAGCGGTCTATGAGAAACGGGGCGAGCAGTATCTTCTCATCAAGTCACCGCCCGCTTCTGGTAAATCCCGTGCCCTGATGTTTGTTGCCCTCGACAAGCTGGCACATCAGGGCGTGAAAAAAGCCCTGATCGTTGTGCCGGAACGCTCGATCGGGGGCAGCTTCATGAGCGAACCGTTGAGCAAGTTTGGCTTCTGGGCCGACTGGATCGTCCAGCCGAAATGGAATCTGTGCAACGCGCCAGGGTCCGATGAAGGACAGGTCGCGCGCTCCAAGGTCAAAGCTGTTGGCGAGTTTCTGAAGAGTGAAGATCAGACTTTGGTTTGCACCCACGCGACGTTCCGGTTCGCTGCGGAAGAACTAGGTATTGCTGCCTTCGATGGGTGTCTGGTGGCGGTGGATGAATTCCACCATGTCAGCGCAGACCCGAAAAACAGGCTGGGATATTATCTCAACCAGCTGATTGCCCGTGGGGAGACGCATATCATCGCCATGACCGGCTCCTATTTCCGTGGGGATGCCGTTGCTGTGCTGTCCCCTGAAGATGAAGGGAAATTCGAGACAGTCACCTACACCTACTATCAGCAGTTGAACGGGTACCAGTATCTGAAAGAGCTGGATCTGGGATATTATTTCTATACAGGCTCCTATCTGGATGCGATTGACCGGGTGCTGGACGGTAAGCGCAAAACGATCGTGCATATTCCCAATGTCAATTCACGCGAAAGCACGACCCAGAAGCACAAGGAAGTCGAGCATATCCTGTCCGTCCTGGGAGACTGGGAAGGAGAGGACGAGGAAACGGGCTTTCATCTGGTGCGTCGTACTACCGACGGCCGGGTGCTGCGTATTGCCGATCTGGTGGAAGATGAGCCTGTGCGGCGCAACAAGGTTGTCGCTGCCCTGAAGGATCCGGCGCAGAAGAACAACCGCGATCATGTGGACATCATCATTGCACTGGGGATGGCCAAGGAAGGGTTTGACTGGATCTGGTGTGAGCAGGCGCTGACGGTCGGATACCGTTCCAGCCTGACGGAGATCATTCAGATCATTGGCCGCGCCACCCGTGATGCGCCTGGTAAGACACGGGCCGAATTCATCAATCTGATTGCTGAACCGGATGCATCCCAGGAAAAAGTGACGGATGCGGTCAATGACATGCTCAAGGCCATTGCCGCCAGCTTGCTTATGGAACAGGTGCTGACGCCACGTTTCGAGTTCACGCCGAAGACCGCAGAAAGTGCGCCTCTGGATGGCTATGACTATGGGGAAGAAGGCTACAAGCCAAACGGCACGAATGTTGGCTTCAATGCGCAGACCGGCCAGTTCCATATGGAGATCAAGGGGCTCGTTTCTCCCAAAAGCCCTGAAGCGCAGCGGATCTGCCGGGAGGATCTGAACGAAGTTGTGGCGTCCTTTGTGCAGGACAAGCCTTCCCTGGAGCATGGTTTGTTCGATGAGGAAACAGCCCCCCAAGAACTGACACAGGTCAGGCTGGGGAAAATCATTCGGGATCGGTATCCCGAGCTTTCGGATGAGGATCAGGAGGCTGTGCGCCAGCATGCCGTGGCGGCATTCAATCTGACCCAGAAGGGGCAGAAGGCAGCGGGGGGCGAGGAGAAGATTGGTGGCAATACAGCCCTGATTGAGGGGATGCGGAAGATTGCCATGAATGTCCGGGATCTGGATATCGACCTGATTGATGCGATCAATCCGTTTGAGGAAGCCTATAAGATCCTGGCCAGGAGCATGAATGCAGAGACCCTCAAACAGGTTCAGGAGGTCATTGCCGGTCGTCATATTGCTCTGACGATTGAAGAGGCAAGGGATCTGGCAAAGCGTGCCCTTCTGTTCAAAAAGGAAAGGGGACGCCTTCCGGAGCTGACATCTCCCGATGCGTGGGAACGGAAGATGGCCGAAGGGGTGGCGGTTCTGGCGCGTAAGACGGCAGAGGAACGGGCGAATGGCTGACCTGAGCGATGAAGAGCTTCTGGCCGAACTTGGTGTCTCGCTTGAGGCTAAAAAGAAGGCTGCGCTGACAGCCGAGGAAGAGCGGATTATTGCCGGGTTTGAGGATATCTGTCGTTTCTATGAGGAACACGGGCATGCGCCTGCGCATGGAGAAGACAGGGATATCTTTGAGCGGCTTTATGCCGTGCGTCTGGATCGGATACGGGCTTTGGAAAAATGCCGGTCATTGCTGGCACAGCGTGATCCGCATGGGCTTCTGGGTGTTTCCGGGACGGACGATGAGAGTCCTGATCCCGATACGCTGGACGATGATGCGCTTCTGGCTGAACTGGGCATTGAGGCCGAGCCAGCGGCTGACTCCATCACTGTCCTGAAGCATGTGAAATCACGCGCAGAAGTGCGGGCAGCGGAAGAAATTGCCAGCCGCGAACCCTGCAAGGATTTTGAAACCTTCCGGCCTTTGTTTGCACAGGTGCAGGAGGATCTGAAATCCGGCGTGCGGGAAACACGTCCTTTTGGGCAGGAAGCCGGTATTCGGCAGGGAGAATTCTTTATCCTGAAAGGGCAGATGGTTTACGTCGCGCATGTCGGGAAAGAGTTCGAGACAGAGTACGGTCGCAGAGACAGCCGTCTGCGGGTTATCTATGACAACGGAACCGAGAGTGATGTCCTTCTGAGGTCGCTCCAGCGGGCGCTCTATAAGGATGAGGCTGGTCGCCGGATTACAGATCCGACAGTCGGGCCTTTGTTTGGCACAACCGTTGAACCGGATGATCTGGAAAGCGGCACGATCTATGTGCTGAGAAGTCTGTCAGATAACCCGTATATCGCGCAGCATCGTAACCTGATCCACAAGATCGGGGTGACGGGAGGCGATGTGAAAAAGCGGATTGCCAACGCCAGGCATGATGCAACCTATCTTCTGGCTGATGTGGAAGTCGTGGCGACCTACAAGCTCTTCAACATCAATCGCACGAAGCTGGAGAAGATCTTTCATAGGGTTCTGGCTCCAGCACAGATTGATCTGATGATTCAGGATCGGTTTGGGCATCCCGTGCAGCCGAAAGAGTGGTTTCTGGCTCCGCTGGATATTGTGTCTCAAATGGTGGATAAAATATCAGATGGAAGTATTGAAGGTTTTATTTATGATCCAAAGACGGCTGGTTTGGTGAAAGTATAATGGTATATGATGTCGGCTTACGCCTCATTTCTGCCGTTCTGGAGACCATGACATAATTCCCAAAGGGGACACTACTTCGAGCAGGGAACTGTACGCCATCAACCGATTTGGTTTATGAAGACTTTTTTATTTCTAGGAAAGCACGTGCATCTTGGTAATTTTTTTCCAAATCTGACGCCAATTGATAGAAATCAGAAGCAGTTCCGTGATGTTTATAGTTCTTACATACCCATTGCAATTGGGTTTCGTCTCGTAATTCGATGATTGCGTCAGTGTCTAAATAAGAACGCAAAATATTTTTGTAATATTCAGAATCTTTGTATTTACATGAATCGATAACATGGTGACATTTTAATATTGACGTTACGAATATAGAAATATTCTTGTCTTTTGTTGTATTGATAAATATTTTGTCTTGTTCAGTCTTGGCGTTTGATGCGGATGGAAATCCACCTGCACTGATAATATCTTGATACTCCGCCCACCTTCTTGTTGCGATAGTTTGTCTACTTAATGAATCATTGGCTTGTTGCCCCAAATATCCTAATATGTTTACCACATAGGAGCGCTCGGTCAACATAAGGCTATTTTCAGAAATTTCATTCGCTTTATGTGCTATACTTTCAGTGCTTTTAGCTGCATCTGATGCCTTAATTGCGGCATAGATTACGCCCAATAAAGTTAGAATTGCTACAATTGCTTGTAGCCAGTTTGCGCTATCGCCTCTAGGTGTAGTGTGATTCATGCAGATCACGAGAGGAATCGCAGAAAGCAAACAAAATCCGCCAATAACGCTCAGTATGATTTCTAACTTTTCAAACTTCACTGTATTTCCATTCAATAAAAATAAGTTTTGTCTATGTTTTTATTTACATTCGATATTTCGATAACATTACTACCCCAAAAATCACAGAACATATCGAATGTTACCGTAAATTTTCCCGATAACCAATGTCCGCCTAACACCTTTCGTCTCCCAAGCCGGACCTTCTATTCTCCTCCTAAACTGCCTGTCTGCTCAGTAATATGTAGCCAGACAGGCAGTTGTCGCCTACATTGGAGACGTTGATGTATATGGTGCTTTCTCTAAAAGCGGACATCTTGTAATTATATATTCCCCATATGAAGTAGTTTATAAATGTTAATGTCATATATTGTTGGAATAATAAGGAAAGAAAAATGATTAAAAAATCAATACCAACGGTAACATTCGACTCAAATACATTAAACTCAGTTTTATATCCAGAATTTTCACAAAGAGAAAATAAAGGTGAAGCTGAAATAGTTCGAAATTCTATAATTTCTGGTCAGTTGCGAGGTTTTTTTTGTGAAACCCTCGTAACACTTGAAGGAATCACGAAGCGGGATCGTCCGTCTACAATGGGAAGCGCACATATAAAGGTAAAAACCCATCAAACAAATGATAAAAATATTGGCATAAGGATTGGAATTGCATTTACCCGGTCTCCTATAAATATAAAACATATGAATAGAATTAATGATGCGCTTTCTTTGAACATACTTCCGTTGAGTACTGGAAAGGAAATGGGGAATTTCCATTTGGATCATGAAATTTACCCTTTATATATGCCTGAAGGTGGAATTACGGAATTAGTCCACTGCATGGACAAAGTGCATGAGTTATCTAGAAACTTAGGGTGTAAAGGTGTGGGTAAGGCTGCTGCAATTGAACTCGGCGTAAAACTCACTAAAAAATATGGGAGCGGTGAAGACGAGCTATTTCATAGTGGGTTAGGGCACGCTAAAACCAAGTCTGAAAGAGAAGACGTAGCCAAAGCAGTCGCAGAATGGGCAGATGGTGACAGCATCGCAGCGCACTATGGTTTTGGGATGGATCTATTTTGTAGCGAGGACTTTGGAAAAAGTTCCAAAAAGGCATCGGTGCTTGATGAAGATCACAGGCGCTGGCTAAAATCTAATTTCGATATCGACTTTGTGACGCTCATTGACCTTGCCCGAATGCTAACAGAATAGATTGAAGTGGTTTCATTATGTGACCGCTTTCCTAATTGGCGGTCGACAAGCAGACCGTCTCTTCTCCCCCCTGATCTGCCTGTCAGCTCAGTGACGCAGGAGCAGACAGACGGCAGTCGCCTCATCGCGGCCATGTATAAGCTTGCTCAAGGTTTCAATAAGCAGACATTCTATGTTGGCAACGCAAGCCACGCCGCCAGTTGCCGGACCATGGATCTGGCGACACGACCCGCCCCCAGCAGGGTAGCGCATGCAGGACCACACCAGGAGCCATAACCCAGCAGCCAGAGACGTGGCTCCCTGACGGCCTGCTGCCCGTTAACGCGGATCAGCCCGTCCGGCTCGATCACGTCGAGTGGCGCAAATGCGGAGAGCGCGGGTCGGAAGCCGGTACACCAGATGATCGCGTCGATGGCTTCTTCCCGCCCGTCGGGCCAGACGACGCCCGTTGCGGTCATACGTACAAACGGGCGCACCGCGTGGAGCACGCCTCGCTCCCTGGCGGCGCGCACAGGTGGTACCATGACGATATCGCCAAAACCGCTGGCAGGCATGGCCGACGGGCCGCCGAGAACGCGAGCGGTCGCCCGCTCGAACAGAACCCGTCCATCCACGTCATCGGGCAGGAAGACGGGGTCATGCAGCGTGACCCATGTTGCCTGGGCGACAAGCGACAGCTCCGCCAGGATCTGCGCCCCGGAATTGCCGCCTCCCACCACAAGCACACGCCGGCCGGCAAAGGGCGCGGCATTCAGGTAATGGCTGGAATGGAGTTGCGTCCCGCCAAAGAGGTCATGCCCCGCGACATCGGGAATGAAAGGGGCTGACCACGTACCGGTCGCCCCGATAACCGCACGGCTGAGGAAATCACCTGTGTTCGTCCGGACATTCAGGAGTTTTCCGTCCGCGCGCTCCACGCGATCGACCGTCACCGGACGGTGGATCGGCGGCGCATAACGCGCCTCGTACCGGCGCAGATAGTCCAGCACCTCGTCGCGGGTGGGGTAGCTGCCATCCGGCGTGTCGGGCATTGGCCAGCCGGGCAGTGAACTGTAGGACGCGGGCGAGAACAGATGCAGGGAGTCCCAGCCATGGACCCATGCACCGCCTGCCTGCGTCTCGTTGTCCAGAATGACGTAGGTCAGCCCGGTCCGGCGCAGGAAATACGAGGCGGCGAGCGCTGCCTGACCGCCGCCCACGATCACGACATCGAACTGTTCCGCCATTGCCCGGCTCACAGGCTTTCCGGGAGGCGGAATTCCGCCTTCCGTTCGCTGTAGCGGTCCACGAGGTAGTCGGCCCGGTCGCGTAAAAGCCATGTAAATTTCATCAGTTCCTCCATGACATCCACCATTCGGTCATAGAGGGGGGACGGTTTCATGCGGTCATCGTCACCGAACTGCGTATAGGCCATTGGCACGCTGGACTGGTTGGGGATGGTGAACATCCGCATCCACCGGCCCAGTACCCGCAGGGCGTTGACGGAATTGAAGCTCTGCGATCCGCCTGAAACCTGCATGACCGCCAGCGTGCGGCCCTGCGTCGGACGGATCGAGCCTTCGGTAAGGGGTAGCCAGTCGATCTGGTTCTTGAACACGGCGGTCATGTTGCCGTGCCGTTCGGGGCTGCACCAGACCTGGCCTTCCGACCAGATCGAGAGTTCCCGCAATTCCTGCACTTTCGGATGGGTCGCGGGCACGGAATCCGCTACCGGCAGGCCGGTCGGGTCGAACACTCTTGTCTCGGCCCCCATTGCTTTCAGGATGCGTTCCGCCTCAAGCACCAGCAACCGGCTGAAGGATCGGGGGCGCAAAGAGCCGTAGAGAAGAAGGATACACGGCGGATGGTCATCCCGTGAGTGTGGCTCAAGCCGCGCGAGGTCAATCCGTTCGAGATATTCAGGATGCAGGGCGGGCAGCTCAGATTCGGTCATAGATATCGGTCCCTTCGTGCATTACGGATGGCTGATCCGGGGCAGCCACAGAGCCAGCGCCGCGAGTGTTGCCAGCAGGACGGGCGGCGTAATCGCCAGTCCAACTTTCATATACTGCCCCCATGTGACCCGATGGTTCTTGGACGCCAGCACATGCAGCCAGAGCAGTGTCGCGAGACTGCCGATCGGCGTGAATTTCGGCCCGAGGTCACAGCCGATGATGTTGGCATAGATCATCAGGTCATGGGTCAGCGGGGTGAGGTCGTGTGCCTGCTCGATCGCCAGCGCCCCGACCAGCACGCTCGGCATGTTGTTCATGACCGAGGACAGCAGGGCCGCCAGAAAGCCGGTGCCAAGCGTGGCGGTGAACGGTCCCTGATGACCGAGCCAGACCAGTGCGGTCGCTAGGTAGTCGGTCAGCCCGGCGTTGCGCAGCCCATACACCACCAGATACATGCCCAGAGAGAAGATCACGATCTGCCACGGGGCGCCCCGCAGCACCTTGCGAATAGGGATCACCCGGCCATATCCGGCGACGAGCAACAGGATTCCGGCGGCCAGACAGGCGACGACACAGACCGGGATATGAAACGGCGCTGTCAGGAAATAGGCTGCCAGAACGAGCGCCAGCAGCGGAAATGCTACCCGGAATACATTGTGGTCACGAATGGCCGTCGCAGGTGCCGGCAGTTCGGCGACGGGATAGGTCGCAGGCACCTGCCGCCGGTACCACAGCCACAGGACGGCAAGCGTTGCACCAAGTGCTGCCAGATCGACAGGGACCATGATCGCGGCATAGCGATCGAACGCAATGCCAAAGAAATTGGCGCTGACGATGTTCACCAGGTTGGAGATGACAAGCGGCAGGCTGGTGGTATCCGCGACGAAGCCAGTGGCGATAATAAAGGCCAGCGCCGCAGCAGGGCTGAGGCGAAGCTGCGTGAGGATGGCGATGACGATGGGCGTCAGCAGCAGGGCCGCGCCGTCATTGGCGAACACAGCCGCAATGGCCGCTCCCAGCACCACGATCAGCGGGAACAGCGTCCGGCCTCGCCCTTTGCCCCAGCGCACGACGTGCAGGGCGGCCCAATGGAAGAATCCGGCCTCATCCAGCAACAGCGAGATGACGATCAGCGCGATAAAGGTAAAGGTTGCGTCCCAGACGATGTGCCAGACGACAGGAATGTCGTGCCAGTGGATCACGCCAGCCGCCAGGGCCACGGCGGCGCCTGCCATGGCACTCCAGCCGATACCCAGCCCCCGAGGCTGCCAGATGACAAAAACTAGCGTGGCAACGAAAATCAGAAGCGCCAGCATCAGACGATCCGCTTGCCGGATTCATCGACGATCTTCTCCCCGTCCTCTTTGACGAAAGCGCCTCTCTGCGGGTTGGGCAGGATGTCCAGAACCACCTCGGACGGACGGCAGAGTGCCGCACCCAGCGGGGTGACGACGATCGGCCGGTTCATCAGGATTGGGTGTGCGATCATGGCATCGATCAGCGCGTCATCGCTCAGGGCCGGATTATTGAGGCCGAGTTCGTGAAAGGGCGTGCCCTTTTCCCGCAGGACCGAGCGCACCGGAACGCCCATACGGGCAATCAGATCGACCAGTTCCTCACGACTGGGAGGCGTTTTCAGATACTCAATAATGCGAGGTTCCTCACCGCTGTTGCGGATCAGTGCCAGCACGTTGCGCGACGTGCCGCAGGCTGGGTTGTGATAGATCGTGATGGTCATGAGCAGGATTCCGGGGACGGACAGCAGGAGGACAGGGTCGCGATCAGGGGCGTACAGAGTTCGGGGCTGCCTGCACAGCAGTCCCTGACGAGGAAAAGCATCAGGTCGTGCAGGCGAGAAAGACAGGCGCGATAGACGATCAGCCGGCTATGGCGTTGCGAGGTCAGCAGGCCGGCGCGGGCTAGGGTGGCGAGGTGGGCCGAGATCGTGTTCTGCGGCATATCAAGATGGCGTGCGACGTCCCCGGCGGGCAGCCCGTCCGGCTCATGGCGCACAAGCAGGCGGAAGATATCCAGCCGCGTGGACTGTGACAGGGCGCTAAGTGCGGCAATGGCAGAGTTTGTATCCATATATCTGGCTTTTCAGATATATGGATACAAGTCAAGGTATCCTATCAAGCAAACGGAGATCATGACCGTCGATTTTCTCAATTTTGCTGCTCAGATCAGACACCTCGCTTATCTTCCTAAGCCGCCGATCAACAGCCCTACTGTTACTGTATGGCTTTTTTTGATCGCCCATCACTGTCTTTACCAAAGCATCATACTCAGCGATTCCAGCCATTCGAGCGAAGCCGCTATAGGCCACGGTAGCCAGTTCACATCCGGACGCACCGCCATAATGACAGCAAGAAGCATCATAGGAACCATGAGCGCATTAAACCCGGCCGCCCGACCAGTCGGCCGATAATGCCTTGCCAGTTTGCGTCGCCCTTTCCATCCTGATCGAAAGGGCTGACACCGACCTGGGCGAGCTGCCGCCAGCAGCAAAGATCGCGCGCGCACGCGAGAAGCAACAATGACCTCAAGGACCGACGTGACGTCCTGGACATTCGCCCGATAAAACTCGCGGGACCGGGCAAAAGCCACATGACCAAGCACCCGGTCTGCACGTCGCAGCCGCTTGGCAACCAGCATCCGATGCGCCTGCTTTTCGGCCGCTTGCGCATCAGGCACAGGTTTCTTCCACGCGACAACCAGCTCAAAGGGGCAATCCGCGCCGCCCAACTCGCGGCATCGTAACGTCGGATCTCTGGACGTGCGCCCGATCTTCACTACCCCAGGTAATGCCGGAATTTCGAGAACGTACAGCCAGCCCGCTTCAGGCATGTCAGCCTCCTAGTTACGGACTGCTTTTGGGCTTTGCACGTGGCTGGTTGCTCTCCGCCCGCTGTCCAGGGGTCTGTCCCTTTTCGCTTGTTTGCTTCCAGTAGCGATCAGCGACATTCTCACGCGATGCCGCTTTCTGCGCCTCGGCAATACCGGCCGTCTTCTGGCTTCCCTGCTGACGCGCCTTATCCCGACGCTTCTCATTGTTCGTTTCCGACATTGCTCATGTCCCCCTGACACTCAGGCCGAGATCTTATTGAACCGATTGGCCGCTATTTTTTCTCTGATTTCAGGCCGTCGAAAATAGATAGGCATCCCGCAACGCAACGGACGACCACCACGCACCACCACAAACGCTTCATCTACCCGGACATCGTTCAGCAGTTCTTCCCGTCGGATCAGCGGGCGGCTGATTTCGTGATAGCTCGTGTTCGCCCCGCGCGAACGGTTGCTCGCTTCCCAGCCTTTCCCCGACGTGCCGGTATTGCTGCCCACGGATGTCGCCATGACACCATACTGACCGAAGGTTTCTTCCAGCTCTTTCGCGGTATCGAGATCGGAGATCGCAACATATGTCCGATGTGCGGCCGCCTCGTACCATGCTCGCTTTCCCTCACGGCCCCATTGTTCTTCGAGTTGTCCGACCGACTGATAGAGCAATCTCAGGGTAATACCGTATTTGCGCCCGGCATCCCGTGCTGTTGCCATGATCCGCATAGGACCGAGACGTGCGACTTCGTCCAGAAGGAAGAGGACACGATTCCGAATATTGCCATCAGCTTCATAAACGGCATTCAGTAACGCCCCTATAATCGTGCGACCAATTTCGGGTGTGTTTTCCAAAGCCCGCAATGGCAACTGTACGAAAACATCCATCTTGCCATCGACCAGATCTGACGAGCGAAAACTGTCTCCGGACACCAGGTCCGCAAACGCAGGATTACTGAGCCAGGCTGTCTTGTCATCGGCATTGCCATACACCCCGGAAAACGTCTCATCGACCAGTCCCTTGAGCGCGCCGGCCGTCTGGCTCGCATAGGCGCACGGACTGCTCGCATGGATCGTGTTCAGCAGATTCCGCATTTCTTCTTGCGGCGTGCAGACCCCGCTTCTCAGCGTCCGCAAGGTCTTTTCCTCGGCTGGAAGGTCCGGATCAAACATCATGTGCGCCAATAAACACGTCACGAGATTGCGGCCCTGCCGGTCAAAAAACTCGTTATTGGCGTCTTTTTTGGCACCACTCTCCCGGCATATCCATGACACCACGTCCTGTATATTCGTGATTGCTTCGGGCGAACGAATGTCGATCCAGTCCAAGACATTAAAGCCAACATCTCCACCGAGCCGCAGCTCGTAGACCTGATGACCCAGCGTTTCGCGGAACGGTCGAAGCATCGGCCCCAATTCTGTACTCGGATCAAGCACCACGGCAGAGCCCGTCCATGTGGTCAGCGTGGTGACGGCCGACGTGGACTTGAACGATCCCGGTCCGGCAAAAACCAGACTGTGGGTCGATCCTGTCTCACAGGGATCTATGAGCAATGGCGCACGGCCGCCCTGTCCCCATGTTTTCGGCTCTTTAGGATGAAAGGGCACCCTTGCATGCCGGTCTTCGTCCACGCGATAGGCTTCGCCTACAACGACACCTCCATATTCAGCGGAAGGACGTGGAAAGAGCTGCCTGGCCTGCTTCATTGTCATCCAGTCCGCATAGCCATGATTCTCTGTCACGCCACGGATAGGCCGTTGCCTTCGACTGAATATGGACGGGCGCAGAGAAGGGCCGATTGCACCACGCCGGAAGATCACCGCCAGCATTACCAGCGCAACCACAACACCGCCTGCCCCCGCGCCGATCTTGAGCCATTGCACTACGATCGGATTATCCCGGCCATACAGAAAATAGAGCCACCATTGATAGAAAGGATGCTCGAACGAGCCCGATAAACCCGTTCCCTTCAGAAAAACAAAAGACGCGACAACGGTCCAAGACACAAATACCATCAGAATTCCGAGGATAATCCGGGCGATCAAGACGATCGACTTGTTTTCTGACGCCATCGTGCGCTTCCTTTCAGTATTTCGTCAGAAGATCTGCTGCTGTCTCGCCTCTACGGCGCGCATCCGCTGCCAGCCACACTTCGCCGATGGAATAGATCTCGCCTGTCGTCTCGAAGGGCACGATTACGTCAATCGCGGCGGAGAGCATGTCCACAAGAGTTTTGTCTTCTAGCGCCGCCCCCTGGGGCGAGCCCTTGATAAGCGAGAAGAGCTTCTTGAACGCCTGAACCGGATTTGCGCCATGAATGGTAGAAATCGAACCGGGATGCCCCGATACGACCTCATTGAGATATGTCCATGCGGCGTCGTCGCGAAGCTCCGCCGGCAAGATCCGATCCGGTCTCATGCGCAGACTTGCGTGCAAAAGGTCTTCCGCACTGACCGAGCTGATTCCTGTTCCCGACTTTGAATAGAGCAACCGCACATGGTTGGGGTGCGGAATAACAAGCTCTAACGTGTCTTCGATCGTTATCAGCCGCTCATGCAGCGGAATGGCCGAAATCAGCGTTCGGCCCATCGTGGTCTTTCCAGAGCCCGTCGCCCCGCACAGCAGCATGGTCATACGGTTCCGTACACACGCAGCGAGGAAGGCTTCGAAATTGCCTTCATCGTAATACCGCAGAACCTCTTCGTGCCGTTTCTCTTCGGCCTCTGTCCGTTTATCCCAGCGGTTCCAACGCGCAATGTTGTACCGCTTTGTCACGGAACTGAGGGCAGCCACACTCCCCCCTGGCCGCCGGATCGTCAGGCTCACCGTCCCCGCGGGTACGGCTGGCGGCAAACACACTTGCAGACGCTCCCCGTTTGGCAACTCGGTAGAGCACAGAGGATGCCGTTCACCCACGTCCTGTTTGCGCAAAGCTCCTGCCAGGATCGCGATGTCTTCCAGATCCGTATAGCTCAAGGGAAGAGCGTGTTGTGTAAACACACCCCTCTGCCGAACAAAAACCTCTCCGGGCTTATTAACGCAGATCTCTTCCGTCGCCGGGTCTTCGAGCCAGCCCGCAAGGGGCTGCATCAGGAAACGGAGCTGTACCGCTGCTTCATTGAGCATTGCTACCTACCGTTGGCTTCAGGTCATAGATGTCCGAGAAATCAAGATCGCGCGCGACAAAAATAGCGACCGTCTTTCCTTGTGCTTTTTCTCCAGTTGGTTGAATATTGATGTCCGCTTGCAACGCCGTATTCGCGACTGTCTGCCCGTTTGACTGGAATGAATTGAAGTATGCACCGCTATTGTTGCTACCAACCCGGGATGCCAGCTCGACCCCGGCATCGAGACCACCCTGAATCACGCTTAGAAGAATGGCGCTGCCAAAGCGCGACCACCAGTGATTGTTCACCGTCACTTTAACACCGCTCTCGCCCAGCTCACCCGTCGCGGGTGATGCAAGATCAATGATGCCGTGTTCCGGTGTCTCTGCCCGATCCCAAATCACGAATGCCCGGTCTTCACCGCGCATTAAACCGTGCTGCATCTCACCGGTGACAATCGTCCCCTTGTCCATGAGAACCACATTCCCCGTTGTGCTCCGCACATCTAGGGGAATCACACATTTCGCGTATCCGGCGAGTTGAGTGTTTAGCTTGGTCTGAAGAATGCACGGGATAATTGTCCCCTTCGTAACCAGAAAGTCCGGGTGCGGAAGCAACCGCGCGCGCGCTTCCTCCAACACTGTCGGCTTTAGCCGAACGGCCAGTGACCTATCCCCCTGCGGATCTTGTCCGGCCGGGGGCTGTGCTCCATTGACCGTCACCGTCTTGGGAGATTCCTGCGCAGACGCGGGCTGAGGTGCAGAGCTTCCCCCCGAGCCTCCTGACGCGGCAAAAATCGGGCTTTCTGCCGGCGTTACCTCGTGATGCGTTGCTTGCGCAGGCATAAAAAACCGCTGCGGAGCTTGCTGCGGCATTGGCAGATTTTGGTCTGTAAGAGCAGGTGGCGGTGTCAGCGGTGCGCTGCGCATGTGCGTCCCAGCCGCTACGACAGGCTGATTATTCTGTTCCTCTGTTTTCTTCGCTCTATCGAGAGCACGAAGCCAAATAAAACCCAGCGCAACTACGACAACGAGTATGAAAATGCCAACCTTTTGCCATGCGTTTAGTTCGCGTCGATTGTTGTTTGATACGAGAGAGCCGCCGTCGTTAATTCCACTATTGTTGTTTTGTTCGTCGCTCATTGGGCGGCCTCCTTCAGCGTGCGGACCACGTTCGGGCTGATGGTATTTGTGCCTGGGTTACGACCAACCGGATCAAATGCCTTGTTGAAGACGCACAAGACGGTGTTTCCATCTCGCAGACGCCATGCTGGGGCGAGATGATCGGCAATCATCAGTGTTCCCCACCCAGCCGGATCGTTCTTCACGCTATAATTGGCAGTCGCTTCTTTGCCGTCCGGATTGATCGTGAAAAGCGAGGGAAGACGCACATTCCCCGGAAACCGGAAAACAGTGATGTTTCCATTGTCCCATACTTCGATAGGAAGAATAGAACGATCACCCTGAGCAATGTATTTCCAATTCTTGGGACCGAAATTCGGGTCTTTTGTTTCCCGTTCCATCCTTTCATGCGCGAGCTGAAGTTCCAACTCTTTTGCTCGTGCCTCGACCTGAGCCCGCTCCTGTTGCTGCCGGGCCAGGACGGCTGCACGACGCGCTGCGGCTTCATCAGCGGGATAAGTGAACTGCACGCTGTAGTAAACGCCGTCCGTCGCATTCGCGAGCGACGCACTTGCAACTGTCGTCACTTCAAAGACGTATCGCCGCTCGGCACCGGTATCGTTTCGTGTCAACACGATAACAGGCTGAAGGCCAAGCCCCTGTGTCGCTTTGAAGAAAAGATAGTTCCCTGCCGGGGCTGCCTTCAGATGTATGCTGTCACTCACTGCGACGCGATCGACGGTTTCATGAGGACTGAAACCAACCACCAGTGTCGCCCCTACGGCAGTCGAAAGATGAACAACCTGATCCGCTACATAAGGCACGTACCGCATTCGCGTGTCATGACGGCTGGGTAGAGGGTCTTGCTCTGCAAATGCGGGCACGACCGAAAGAGAGGTCGCTGCAAGGAAGGCAGCAACTGCGAGACGCTGAATCATACCCCATCCTCCGACGACTGATAGGACGTGACGATCACACCGCCCGGATTTGCCAAGCGGGCACTGGCCGGAAGATCCGTGACCCTCTGAATCTGCACAGTCGCGGTCCAGGTCGTCGTCTGTGGGCGCGCTCCCTCCATCGACACAATGCGCCGGAAGCGCACCTGAATGACGTTATTGCCAATGGGAGCGAGAGACAGACGTTCGGCGTCGATCTGGCCCCTTTTTCCAACCGTTACCTGTGGGCTCTTGGGGTTGGGGAAATTAAACCACGACTGATATTGCTCTCTGACTTGTTCGTTGCTCATGAGAGAAACCGTGTCATAGGCATAGCGCGCCGTGGCATATGTATAGCCCTCGCGCAGCCGAACATATTGCCACACCGCTGCATTGACGACTGCTTCGTCCATTGTCTTCGGCAAGCGTGACATGGAGATCTCGCTATCAACCGTTCCGTCCGGGCGAACCCACAACGGCATGGGCACCAGCTTTTCCAACGGCAACAGCGAAGCAACCGACCAGGCCAAGCCGACGTTAGCCAGCAATGAAATTCCTAAGCCGATCGTCAGGTACTTATTGATCTTGACGACCGCGCGCGCTCGCGACTTCTGGAAATTCTCGACCTGCTCATAATATTCCGCCATCTTTTCCTTCGGAACGGGCGGGACAAATTTCTGATCTGTCATTTATGCCCAATCTCCTTTGGCTTTTTGAGGTCCGCTTCTGTCGGTTTCCAGTGCCCCGAGTTCAGAGCAAATGTCGGTCCTTTGCATTTTGGGACCGGATCGTGACTTGCGCACGCCGATAAAACAGAGAGCATGAGTACAGAAATACTTATACGGATCTTTGCCATCCGTCTTACTCCCCTAGTAATGTTAAAACTTAACTTAGTTATTTATTAGAAGACTTCCTGCCGATGTTGGCCCCTGCCTTTGCGACAGTCCCAACACCACCCGTTGCGCCGCCAATGATTGTATTCAGGATTGCCCCAGCAGGATTGAGCGATACTCCCCCGCCGATAAAAGCAGCAGCAGCCGGCAACGAAATAAGAATAAAGGTCGATACGGCAATAAACATCGCCGTCTGTTCCATAATCTGAATGGCAATACCCGGCGTTCCCGCAGCAGAAACTGCATTAAGATTACAGGCCAACATATAAGTCCGTATGCCTGTCGCCACGATTATCATCGTAACATCAACAAGCAATGACAGGAGAGCGAGGCCCACCAGCTTTCCTATCCATCGTTCGGAAATATTTCTTGTCGCATCGAATAGGAAACCTGCAATGACGAATGGACCGAGAGACAGAATCACCGCAGTCATGAGGCTTGAGCAGATGTAGATGGCAAAAGCTATTGTCAGCATCGCACCATCTGCGATCGCTATCATTGCCAGCTCAATCAGATCGACAACCTGAAACCAATGAAGTTGCTTATCTATTGTTGCCGAATAATTGACGAGGCTGTTCCAGATGTCGTCCAGCAATTTAGGTGTCGAAGCCGTAGAGCTGGATACCGAACTCGCAGCCCAAGTCGGAAGCACAGTCTGGAAAAGATTCACGACGTAACCGTTGTATATGCCAGCTTCCAAGATGAATGCGGAAACTAGCGTCACCCGAATAATCCTTGATATGCCGCGTCTGGCATCCAGATCACCACGCATGACGAGTACGCCCTGGACAATCACCCACAGAACAATCAACGCCGTGAACGGGGACGCCACAGCAGACAGTCCTTGGCTGATGACATTCGATGTCCCGGTCGAAAAAGCTGTCCGTAGGCTTGTGTCGAAGTCTTCAAATGGCGTCGTCATAGTCTTTACCCCGCGTCAACGGCGCACCGTCTTTAAGTTCACGTCTATTGCCGACCGCTTCCCTTTTTGTTGGCTGCCGAGGCTGCGTTTCTTGCTGCGCTACATACGGCGGCCGGGGGAGGATGGTTCACCCCGCACAAAGCCAGCACGATGTCACGCTGCCGCTTGTCCACGTAATAACCCGGCTGCGTCATGTCGTCCGTTGCTGGCTGGGCCGGGGCTTCGGCACCTGTCTCAGCCGCAACGGCATTCCTACAATCCGGATAATTCTCATACGTCCGGTCGTTCATGCACTCACGGTTTACCTGACGCCGTTCGGCCGCGTGCGATGAATACCATTCCACTGTATGCTCCGCGGCATTGGGTAACGGGTGAGCAGAAGCCACACCACTCGCAAGCACGCCCAAAGATGCCACAACAAGGGTCTTGTAACCGTTCACAGCATATCCCTTCACTGGATGGCCGCAGGGAAATAAGCAGCGGTCGCTTCGTCGTCCTTCCGCGCCGCCTCTTGCTCCTGCAATTCCTGATTTCGGATCTGCGCCATAGAGAGAGTCTGAAGATTTTGGGCCGCAGCCGCCTGTGCCTGGATGGCCTGATTCTCGACGGCTATCCGACCGTTAATCGTGCTGACCTGCGTAATATCCTTTGCGTTCGACAGTTCCTGCTTCATTTCATCAAGCGAAGCGAGGCGCTGGTTAATAGAATCAAGGTTCTGCGCTGCTATACCTTGAATGTTTGCTAAAGAAGTTTCTCTCTGCTGATATGACTGCGCAACTGGATCTGTTCCCGTAGCTGAATACCTGTTCAAGCTCATAAATGACTGACCATAGCTATTCAGTGTATTGGTTGCTCCCGTGATCTGACCGGTTGCTTGTGTAACTGTCGGCAGCGGATTTTGCAGATTGGCGCTGTTGAAAGTCTTCAGCATCCCCGTTGCAACATTCGGAATGTTCTGAAGGAGCTGATATTGCGCTTGTAGCTGCTTCAGCTCGTCCATCATCTGATTGATTTCATTTGTGGTATTGGTGACGCTTTGCGCAATGCTTGCATTATCAAATACAGCTACCTGCGCATGGGCGGCATCCGCTCCAATGAGAGAAAACCATACCACTGCAACCAGACTATATGCCTTCATCGTGCCCTCCCTCGCCTCAGTCTTTCGCTTCGTGGTAACGGGCCATGAAATGGTCGAGCCACTGGCTCGGATCGGCCCCGTATTCTGCCCTCAACCGTTCGGCAAAATTCGCTCGATTGGCGCGGCCGGACAGTACCGCGATGTATTCCGGCATGGAGGACAGATCGAATTCACAAATGACGCTGCCGTTTTCCCGCTTCATGAGAAACCGTTTGGGATCACCCACCATCCCTTCCCGTACAGCACGATACTCGCCCTCGGTGCAGCTTAGTCCCGTGATGTAGGCGTGCCGGTCAGCCGTGGGAGACGGGTAGAGAATCTTTGTCATGCACTGCGCAACGAGCGACGAACCCAGCTTTGATTCCAGAACGTGCTCCGGCTGTTGTGTCGCCAAAATCAGCATCCCGTTGTTTTTACGAACGGTCAGCAGGAACTTGTCGATTACAGCGGCAAATTTCGGGTCCAAAAGATAGGCCCTAAATTCATCGCAGCTCATAAGAAAACGTCGGCCGTCAACCACCTTCTCGATCCGATAGAGCAGATACGCAGCCGTCGGGGCGCATATTTCGTCATGATCGAGAAAAGCCGTCAGATCGAAGCCTGTTATGGCACTCGACAGATCCACTTCATCGGTTTCGCC
The DNA here is from genome assembly GCF_001499615.1 of Acetobacter senegalensis. Lineage (NCBI taxonomy): Bacteria > Pseudomonadati > Pseudomonadota > Alphaproteobacteria > Acetobacterales > Acetobacteraceae > Acetobacter > Acetobacter senegalensis. The sequence continues at coordinate 53,850 of NZ_LN606601.1, forward strand.
GTCGAACAGCCATCCCAATGCGCCGCCTCTGCACCAGCGTTCCAACCTGGCACCAGCTCCCTCTTCTGGCCCGTGCATCAAGAACTGGCGCAATCCAGCAAGTGAGCGCATTTCGACGGGATAGGACATCTGCCGTTCGATCCCCCGTTGCAGTCGCTTTGCATCTTCTGACGAGACCGTGCCCTTGCCGTCACTCTCAATCAGCCCGGTGAGCCACTGCCGCAGAAACTCCCGATCCTCGGGCGTGTTCGTCAGGCCACGCAACGGCGCAAGGCCGCAGGAAACACCACGCTTGAGAACAAGATACGTGCCACCAGTAGCAAGGACCAGAAGCTGCCCTCCCCGATCCTTGTCGAAGAATACGACGGCACCGTTCACCTCAGAGAGCGCCTGTTCCATCATCGCCATAATGAATGTCAGCAGGGTCGTCTTGCCCGAGCCGATCGGGCCAAAGATCGCCGTCATGCCCACATCCTTGACGTGAGGCACATAATCGTAAGACGTCGCACCATCCGTCCGAAAACGGGCGATTGCCGTGCCCCAATGGCCTTCGCGTGCTCCTGCCGGAAAATTGTCAAAGGTCGAAAAGCAGGCAAAATTATTGCTGTTGATAGCGCCGGGACGGGTGCGGTACTCCCAATTTCCGGGCAACTGTGACCAGAATGCGGCCTCTAGGCCGATACCTTCCTGTACGACTACTGCACCGGCATCGGTCAGCCGTGCCCGCGCACGAGCAGCATTATCGCCTAGCTGCGCAAGGGTATCAGCATAAACTGCCAATGAAAGATGATGCGATCCGAAGACAAATTCATTCGATATGAGCTTATCTACGGCATCCGTGAGCTGGTCGATCTGGCTGGTCGCCTTGTCACCTGCGCTTACCATCTGATTACCCTTCAGCGTCAGCTTTTCATCAGCCTGTGAGCGTGTCAGAAAGCCAAAGGACTGACTTACCACGAGGGGAAAACCCACACTGAGCAGAGCATTCAACATTCCGGGCCTGGTCTTGGCCGGATATTCACGGAACGAAAAAATGCCACCGACATAGCTCCGATCCAGAGAACGAACTTCGAAGCCACGTTTGCCGCAGATTACCCGATCCGTGTAAATGGACGCTCCAAGATGTCCCGATACAACCGGGACAGGCATCCAGCGTGCAGAGATGATGAGACGCAACGCCTCGCCGATTTCAGTGAAGACGACATCATCATGCTCACGCAGCCCCAGGCGCCGCACGCTATAATTGTCGAGAGCAGACGAAACGATCTGCCAGACATCTTCAAGCTGCCTGACTGTCGCGTCACTGGCCTCTGTCGCCTCGCCTTTACCCACCCGAAAGAGCTTGCTGCCCATCTTGCCGAGTGCATTCCGGGGAGTCACCACAACAGAGAGAAAATAGTCGTTTCTAAACAAACGATCTTTTAGAACTCTTCTATTGTAATCTTCATGAAGTCTCGACGCAAAATCTGACCTAAAATGCGTCTTTGGCAATCCCGGCACATCCGAATGCCGTACCATGTGAGTCGTAATTGTTACGTTATCATCGGAGATATTCCGAAGGACAGTATTCATATTGCGCTTGCGGCCATTACGGACGACAGTATCTTCCAGCTCGAAGGGAACGCCTTTGACGTAGCCCATTGCCATAACTGATCCATCACGAAGCAGAATGACATTTTCCGTAATGTGCCCAACATACGGAAGATAAATCTCACCTGAGCGTTCGCCATAACCGGGATTGCCAAACATCACACGATGCCCCTCCCCCGTTTATGAACCTTCAGCGGATTTGGGCTGACAGATGCCCCGCCCCACAAGGAACTATCCAAAGAACGTCCGGCCGTCTTCAAAAACAAAACTACCACGCCAACCGCATTATAGTCTCTCGCGACAAGTATTCGCGATCCGAACCAAAGCGGAACCATTACTGCTTCATATAGTGGGTTTTGAAGAAGGACCATTATGAGCCCAATCATCGTCAGCAATAGTGCAGCTACCGGCAGAGGGACCCCTGCCAATAGCGCCGGACGGGTTGCTGCAAGAAAGAGGGTGTCTTCTTCCAATTTTTCCATGAGTCACCCGGTAACCATGGACCCGAGATAGGCCGCGCCAAACATTAAGAGGATACCGCCAACCATTCCGGCGAATATACCCAACGAAAGACGGCCGAATGCCAGCATCAATCCGGCAGCCGCGAGTACGACGACAGCAATGCTCTTGCCGAAATCACCCAAGATGAATGTGCAGATATTGTTAATCATCTGTGTGGGCGTTGAACCACCAGAAACAGTCTGTGCATGGGCCACTGCCGGAAGAACAGATAGAAAAACCACCCATGCAACCAGACCCGCCTTCAAGCGTGGACTACGAACTGCAACGTAATGACTGGACGACAGCATATCTTATTCCTTGCTCAGTTGAGGAAAAACGGCCGAACCATCGCTAGCCTGGACAAACAACACCGCATCTGAAGCCCGAGGATCATTTCCTTTTTTCTTGGTGTCAGACGCTGTGCTGTATTCGAAGCTGCCCCACACGTCCCACACCGGGGGGGCATTTGGATCGGTAGGAACAGCAACCTGTTGCGGCTGGGGAGCGGCCGGCACGCCGCTCTGACCCATGCCTACATCGAGCGCAGGAACAACCTTGCGGGCAGATGCTTCCACCTTGCTCACATAGCCATTCGTAAAGCCGCGCTGTGCATCTCCGGTATTGTATCGGGAGATTGTTACCCGCAGCGCCTTCTGTTGCGCCTCGTGGCTCTCACCGCCAACATAGGTATCGGATAGGATGATCGACGCTGCACCTATCGAAACACAGGGGTCAAACGCATCCTGAACCCGTAATCCAAGAGCGGGCAGGTTATGCGAATTGATCTGCATAAGCCCAAGATCGACCGAATGGCCGATCGAGATCAGTCGGCTTGCCAGTTCCGCAGCTTCGGCATCTGTTTCCAGATTGAACGCTTTTTTCGTGTTGTTATCGTGAACCAGAAATGGATCAAACCCTGATTCAGTCTGCGCAATCGAGGCCAAAGTAATAGGCGCGACATTCGGACCGCATTTCAGCGCGAGCTGTCCGAAATCCTTTATTGCCAAAGGCTGCGCGCACACTTCGCCCGCTGCGAGCGGCAACAATAACGCGGCAGCAGCAAAGTGTGCGGTTTTTAGATTACTCTTTGTCGCCTTCCGACGTGACCGTATCTGGGGGATGGTCGCCGAGATCTTCAGGAAGGACGCCCACGAACGTATGAAGCGCGTGGTCGCCAGACGGATAAATCGTGATCCGTCCGTCGTAACCGATGCTGCGGATGGTCTTATAGAGGCTGCCGAGATTCTTGTACGTTCGTACGCCTTCGGTCCGGAACCTGGAAAGAATCCTGAACGTGCGGCTTTGTGTCCAGTCCGTTCGGAAATAGACCACGAAGACCGATCCTTCATCGCTGTCCGGTCGTGCGACGATGAAAACGCCCAAGATTTTCCCGCCGTCCCGAAGTCCGGCTTTGATGTCTGCCAGCTCGAACGGTTCCAGCAAGTGACAATCCCCCTTCCTACAATAGCCTTCTCCTGAACGCGGAGAGGCCCAGCAGGAAAACAAACCGGGGCGTTAAGTTTTGGCAAGTCCGAAGAATTTCGCATGGCAAGGACGAAACCTCTCGTTTGAGACACCCGATCGTCAGCGATCTGACCGCATCGAAATATCTTGCCTTGTAGAAATATCGAATTTTTCTCACGAGACGCAACAAAAAAAGCCTTGGTCCGAGACGCCACTCAGGCTGATGAAATGATATCGAACAGCGGTAATCCGGGGAAATTCAGAACAAATTACGTTCGACTTCTGTCGAACATCACGGATTTGTGAAAAATGTAAAGAAAACGATCAGGCGAGAACGACGATATTTGTTACGTGAGATTTTAACTTTTTTTCGTGGCAAAAATCGTGCATGAAATGCCGTTCATGCTCAAAATAAATTTGTATCACTTTGTATATTCGTATGGGCACCATAAATACGATACATAGTGATACAAATAATTATTCCACTATTTTCTTGATGGTTCTATATACTGTTGGGCGAGAAATAGAGAATACATCTGATAAATCACTGATAGAATACTCACCAGTTTCGTGCATTCTGCGTAATTCTTGCTGCTGCCGCACGCTAAGTTTTGGCTTTTTGCCTTTTAATTTACCTTTTTGTTTGGCAATTAGCATGCCTTCGCGTGTTCGCTGTCGCACCAAATCGACTTCAAACTCGGCAAATGTTGCCAAGACGTTAAAGAACATCTTGCCCATTGGGTCGGTCGGATCATAGACGTTCGCACCAATCGCCAGCTTCGCCCCTTTGGAAGTCAGCATCTCCGCAATGCTTCGTGCATCGGGAACCGATCGGGCGAGACGATCGAGCTTCGGCACGACAAGCGTGTCACCTCGCCTTACCGCAGCCAGTGCCTGGTCAAGACCCGGCCGCTCCCGCTTCGTGCCAGAATATCCAAAATCGACATAGATGCGATCTTCATCCACCCCGAGCGCAGCGAGGGCAGCGCGTTGCGCGGCCAGGTCCTGTGTGTCCCGTGAACAACGAGCGTAACCGATCAGCATCATGTAACGTAAAGCCCCCCTCTATTGAGACGATCACCGTACCACCCTTATGAGACGAACTTTGTCTAGGGTTTTCGTTCCGCTGTCACGTCTTTTTAAAGTGTCCGTTTAACGATCGTCTTATGAGACACTATTTTTAGGAGGAGAACGGCATTGTCGTACCGGCCCGCCCTCACCGCTGCTGTTTCCCAACTGGTTTCACGTTTGAATGTCTGCCTGGTGTCAACAGTCCGAACGGTATTGCCAGCGAGCTCGTCCAAAAATGCCGCGTGGCCTCATCCAGATTATTTCACCAGCCCATGCCGGCGCGGTCATAGTCCGTCGGTTTGCGGCTAATATCCTCGGGTGTCATGTCGATAACCCTCTAGACGGAGACGATCGTCTTGGTGGCCTCACTGTCCAGACGATGACCCTGCCTAGGGGGAGAGTATCCCGCGAAAAAACAGACTCGCATCAGAACGGCTTATAGGCCGGATATGACCATGTGCTGCTTCCTGGTGCTGTCACATTAACTCTGACCTGTGATAGTCTCCGCTGATGAGCGCTGGATCTGTGAGCTACAAACGACATCGTTTTCCGAGTGAGCTGATCGCGCATGCGGTATGGCTGTATTTCCGGTTTCCCCTGAGCTTTCGTCTGATTGAGGAGATGCTGCTCGAACGCGGGATTGTTGTGTCGTATGAGACGATCCGCCGGTGGAGCCTAAAATTTGGAGTGGCCTTTGCCCGCTCGCTGCGCCGCAAGGCCGCTAGACCCGGGGATATCTGGCATCTCGACGAGGTCCGGGTCGTGATCCATGGCCGGCCACACTGGCTGTGGCGCGCCGTCGATCAGGACGGTTACGTTCTCGACGAAATCCTGCAGACCCGAAGGAACACTAAAGCCGCAAGGCGATTGCTGACGCGACTGCTGAAAAAGCAGGGTATCCGGCCCGCGCGCTTGGTCACCGACAAGCTGGGCTCTTACGGGGCGGCCAGACGTAAACTGAGGCTCACGGTCCGGCACCTATCCCACAAGGGCCTGAATAACAGGGCGGAGAACAGCCATCTGCCACTGCGAAAACGCGAACGGGTCATGCAGAAATTCCGCTCACCTGGGGGATGCCAGCGCTTCGTCTTCGTTTTCTCCGCCGTCCGCAACCTCTTCGTCCCGCCCCACTCCATCGACAATGCCCTCTCCCGGCACATCCATCGGATCAGGGCTTTCGTCCAGTGGAACAACGCTACCGCGCTTACCGCCTGAATGCGTCAACACCGAGAGGAGCTCAACAAACCAAAGTTAATGTGACAGCACCAACAGACCTTGCAAGCGGACGACCTGCGGCCTGGTCAGGTTTTCTGGTGTCGGAAAATCCGGATGATCTGGGCTGCAATTTCCGCGCGGGCCAGACGCCCTTCACGGAACCAGCCATCTGCCGAATTCAGCAGGCTGAGCAGCAGAATGCGATAAAGATTTTTATCAATATCGGCCTCAAGCGGCAGGTCGGCCACCAGGTCACGGAAGATCGTCTCAAACGCATCACGCTGCTGGATCAGGGCATCGCGCACATTGACCGGCACGCTGCGCAGGTTGTTCATGATCGGGAGCGTGAGCGAGCCGGGATTAAGCTGGATTTCCAGCATTTCCAAGCAGGCGGCCTGCAGGCGTTCCCACGGGTCCGTCAGGCCGTCAAGTGCGGTGCGGATACGCAGGGCCGCGGCTTCCAGCGCCTTGTTGTGGATCTCGACAAACAGGGCTTCCTTCGAGCGGATGTGATAATAGAGCGAACCGGCCAGAAGGCCCGCCCGCTCCGCGATGTCCCGAATCGACGTGGCGCGGTAGCCCCGCTCCGCAAACAGCTCGGCTGCTATTTCCAGAATTTCATGCCGTCTGTCGGCCTGGTCCTCATGCCCTGGACCTTGTGGTTTTCCGCCATCGGGCACGGCCCGCGCCTGGCCGGGCCCCGCCTTTGATCTGGCGGGCCGGGTAGGGCGGGATGCGGCGGAAGGCAGGGTCGATAGTTTCATCAGGCACGGACCACAGGAAAAACAGCAGGCACTGCATCCAGCAGGTGAAGGACCGCCGGTGCTGTCACATTAACTTTGGTTTGTTGAGCTCCTCTCGGTGTTGACGCATTCAGGCGGTAAGCGCGGTAGCGTTGTTCCACTGGACGAAAGCCCTGATCCGATGGATGTGCCGGGAGAGGGCATTGTCGATGGAGTGGGGCGGGACGAAGAGGTTGCGGACGGCGGAGAAAACGAAGACGAAGCGCTGGCATCCCCCAGGTGAGCGGAATTTCTGCATGACCCGTTCGCGTTTTCGCAGTGGCAGATGGCTGTTCTCCGCCCTGCTGTTCAGGCCCTTGTGGGATAGGTGCCGGACCGTGAGCCTCAGTTTACGTCTGGCCGCCCCGTAAGAGCCCAGCTTGTCGGTGACCAAGCGCGCGGGCCGGATACCCTGCTTTTTCAGCAGTCGCGTCAGCAATCGCCTTGCGGCTTTAGTGTTCCTTCGGGTCTGCAGGATTTCGTCGAGAACGTAACCGTCCTGATCGACGGCGCGCCACAGCCAGTGTGGCCGGCCATGGATCACGACCCGGACCTCGTCGAGATGCCAGATATCCCCGGGTCTAGCGGCCTTGCGGCGCAGCGAGCGGGCAAAGGCCACTCCAAATTTTAGGCTCCACCGGCGGATCGTCTCATACGACACAACAATCCCGCGTTCGAGCAGCATCTCCTCAATCAGACGAAAGCTCAGGGGAAACCGGAAATACAGCCATACCGCATGCGCGATCAGCTCACTCGGAAAACGATGTCGTTTGTAGCTCACAGATCCAGCGCTCATCAGCGGAGACTATCACAGGTCAGAGTTAATGTGACAGCACCTGTGAAACAATCAGAGGGTATAGCTTATCAAGCCCGCAAAACTGTCCGAACGGACGGGACCACCTCACTCATTCTTTGAGATAGAAGATGAAGGTTGCTGCGATATGGAGGGTTCGAAGAACCATTGATTGATTTTGCTTTTGCCTGATTTTAATCAATGGTTCTTCGAACCCTCCACCTCTGTCATTCCATTTCCCCTCTCTTGATTGTTACCTACTTTATTAATGTTTTTGTTGTGTAAACAATTTTCTTTCTGAAATAAATGTATCGGGAATTTTTATGGATCAGGCAGGGCTTTTATCAATTTCTTAAATCAGGAATCATGAAAATGGCAGCTTATACGGACAAATCGTCGGGTCTGACATACACAGTTACCCAATCTGATTTGGTTGGTTTGTATTATAATGTTGTCATCACAGATGCTGATGGCAACAAAGTAGCCTCTGCATCGAATGTTTACGTTGGCTCCATTGTAACTGGCAAGAACGATTCTTTTAACCTAATAAGTGCCATAATCGGCACATACGTCAGCGTTCCAGGCTCAACGGGAAATATCAATACTGGCGTCAATCTTCTCAGTGGCCTTACATACTATATCGGTGGAGATACCACAGTTAGTCTCGGTGTCAGCGCTCTGTCTGGCGCTACTTTAAATGTATATGGTGGTGACCTGACTTTTTCATCTGGTATTGTTGCGGGTGCTCTTCAAGGAAGCACTATTAATATCGGATACGGTGGCACTTATTCATCTGGCACCAATCTAATCGGGCTCTTGTCTGGAACAAAAATTAATTTCACCACAGGAGGTGGTACCCTAGTTCTTAATGCTGGCGGCACTCTTCTTGATTTATCTTCTACGACTATTACTGGTTACGATCCATCTAAAGATACAATTGAACTTCAAAATACAACCGAAGCAATCTCAGGTTATGTAATATCCGGCTCAGGTACGTCCCGTACTGTTTCTTTGAGGGACACGTCCGGAAACGAAGTTGCAAGTTATTCTGTAACAATTGCAGATGGGGCAAATGTGCCAACCGGCGTTTACAATAATGCTGTTAATTCAAACGATCTTGATAAAAACCCCCTTAAAATCACCTACTCTGATGGCAACACTTATATTGGGGCATGCTTCCTTTCCGGTAGCATGATTCGTACGACGAATGGCGAAATCGCTGTTGAAAATATCCAGATCGGTGATGAAGTGATTGCCTTTGATTGGCGGACCAATACAGAAGTTGTTCGGCCTGTTGTTTGGGTTGGGAAAACACACTTTAATATTCGTCACGGTCTGTCCGACGATGAAGCTGGTTGGCCTGTTCGCGTCCTGAAAGATGCGATTGCAGATGGCGTCCCTTACAAAGACATGTTGATTACATCGGAACATTGTCTGTTCTTCAAGGATCGGTTTGTGCCAGTGCGTATGCTGGTCAATGGTGTGTCTATTTTCTACGATAAATCCATCTCGTCCTATGATTACTATCATGTGGAAACAGAGCAGCACTCTGTTATCACGGCGGATGGCATGTTGACCGAAAGCTATCTGGACACTGGCAACCGCTCCTCTTTCCGGCAGGAAGGCAAGATTGCTACCCTTCGTGGCGCTGTCAAAAGCTGGGGAGATGATGCCGGTGCTCCGCTGGGTGTTGAACGTTCTTTTGTTGAACCGCTGTTCCGTGCCATCGAGTGGCGCGAAGACAAGATCTCAAAAGAACAGTTACCAGCCGCTCCTGAACTGACCAGTGATCCAGACCTGCATCTGGTGACGGAAACCGGTGCCGTTGTGCGTCCGATGCGCAATGCAATGCATGAATATAGTTTCATGCTTCCGCCTTCCACACGGTCTGTAAGGATTGTCTCACGCGCCAGCCGTCCTTCTGATGTGATCGGCCCGTTTGTGGATGATCGCCGTTACATGGGCGTAGCAGTTGGGGAGGTTTGCCTGTTCTGCGCAAAACAGCAGTTTGATATCATATCCCACCTTAAGACTGAAAAACCTGAAGGTTGGCATGCTGACATGGGTTGGCAAGGTGTTGCATGGACAAACGGTAACGCCGAACTACCCTTGGGGGATCATCTGGCGCACGGAAAAATGGGTATCCTGTCCATGACCGTCCGTGCTGCAGGCCCTTATGTCGTAAACAATCAGAAAGCGGCAAAAACGGTAAAATCTGCTTAATCAATTTAACTGGACTTGTAACGGTTTTGTGCCTGTTGATTGAGCGTTTAAAGTTTTCAAGAGGAAAGAGAGGTGGCCTCGTCTGTTCGGACAGTTTTGGGGTTTGAAAAAGCTATACCCGGTTGTTGGTATGCTGCCATTTTGACGGCGTTGCTGGTGGCCATTTGGTCAGGGGTTAACCCCTGACCAGATAGCGTCGGCGCCCCATAATACGCCTCATCGGGCGTTCGTGAATTGCCCCGGGTATTCCCCGGGACTGAATAGAACATCAGGCTTTCAGGGCCTGATGTTCTGAGATCGCCTCGTCCAGGACATACGGACCTGCGGCCCTGACTTCGATTGCCATCAGAGCCAGGGTTCCTGGTGCACGTTCCCCCAGGGGAAGCAGAGCATTTCCGCTGGTCCAGCGCATGCTTCCCTCTTCCACGTTGTTCCAGCCGGAGAGCTGGGCATCATGGAGGTGATCGGTCAGTGTGCGTGTCCGGTTGCTTTCGAACAGGGTAACCGTTCCAACCAGAACACCCAGCTGGCGGCGGTCATCGACGAAGGGCCCGATCACATCACAGGGGCGGCTGGCGTTGGAGACGATCCGAACTCTTTCAACTCCGTCGGGGATCATGAACATGACCCGTCCGTTGTTCTGCCGTGCCGGACGAATGATCGCTCCTGCATCCGTGGTCAGGTGCAGGTCATTTTCGTTCGTCAGGGGACGGGCTTCGGTGTAGATCGCAAAACCAGCCTTGTCCGCGCGTCTCTCAATCTTGCGGAAGAGAGGTTCGACCGTTTCTCTGGAAACGGTCAGAGGCACGGCCGCATCATCCCAAGTCAGGTTCCGGCTGCCACCGATCGAGACAACGTTTCCCTTCTGGGAGAAGGCGCGACGGTTTCCGGTATCGAGGTAGCTCTCGGTGAGCATGCCATCGGCTATGATGACCGAATGGACTTCGGTTTCGATGTGGTAGTAGTCGTAAGACGTGATGGACTTGTCGAAGAAGATCGAGCGACCGTTCACCAGCATCCGGGCCGGAACAAACTGTCCATCGAAGAACAGGCAATGTTCCGCTGTAATCAACATGTCCTTGAAGGGAACACCGTCCGCAATGGCATCCTTGAGAATGCAGACTGGGTAGCCTGCCTCATCATCAGGAAGATGGGCACGAACGTTGCAGTGTGCCTGACCGGTCCAGGTCACACGACGAGGGATCGCGACACCATCAACATACGCAATGATCTCATCATCAACACTCAGTTCTTCAACGGCCTTCGTCCCGTGCGGCGTGCTGATGAGAGAGCCTGGGAGGAAGCAGACAAGAACCGCATTCTGTCCGTCAGCTGAAGATGAAAAATCTGATGCAGTATAATAGCTCCCATCTGATTTTTTAGCAGTATGCAGGGTGGTAAGAGTTTTTCCAGAGGAATCCTCAACTGTTATGACGCCACTACCATCATCAACAAGTTTGATGTTTCCCCAAGACCCTACAAATGTAATATTATCTCCTGGAGCAACATTTGTAAATGTAACGTCACTCAGGCCGTATGCATTCAATGTAACTGTGTTTGTTTTTTCTGTTGTGTCCCCAAAATTTATGGTTAATGGACCACCAGAATAGGCATTGCTATTGCTTAATGCTCCTCCATCCATGTTAATTTTTCCAGACATCAGTGTACTTTGATCAAGTACAAGGGATGTTCCGGTTGAAACAGTAACTGATGAGTTGTCGCTTATAGATGCCTGCTGGAATGTGACTGTTCCATTGTTATCTAATACGACGTCACCGACGAATGTTACATTATTAATGGCGCTAGATGGCGATCCTGTAAGGGTAGTGGTTTGCCCGGATGCTCCGATTGTTCCCCCTGTTTGATCAACGGAAGACCAATTCTCGGTTACAGATGACATTTATAAAATCTCACACAGTTTGTTGAGCGCTTCTTTTGTTTGAAAACATAAAACCTTTCAATATGAAAAAAAATAATTAATTTTTATTAACAAGAAAGGAGGAGGGCCTGAAGAGAAGCAGTGAGGGTGCTGTCACATTAACTCTGACCTGTGATAGTCTCCGCTGATGAGCGCTGGATCTGTGAGCTACAAACGACATCGTTTTCCGAGTGAGCTGATCGCGCATGCGGTATGGCTGTATTTCCGGTTTCCCCTGAGCTTTCGTCTGATTGAGGAGATGCTGCTCGAACGCGGGATTGTTGTGTCGTATGAGACGATCCGCCGGTGGAGCCTAAAATTTGGAGTGGCCTTTGCCCGCTCGCTGCGCCGCAAGGCCGCTAGACCCGGGGATATCTGGCATCTCGACGAGGTCCGGGTCGTGATCCATGGCCGGCCACACTGGCTGTGGCGCGCCGTCGATCAGGACGGTTACGTTCTCGACGAAATCCTGCAGACCCGAAGGAACACTAAAGCCGCAAGGCGATTGCTGACGCGACTGCTGAAAAAGCAGGGTATCCGGCCCGCGCGCTTGGTCACCGACAAGCTGGGCTCTTACGGGGCGGCCAGACGTAAACTGAGGCTCACGGTCCGGCACCTATCCCACAAGGGCCTGAACAACAGGGCGGAGAACAGCCATCTGCCACTGCGAAAACGCGAACGGGTCATGCAGAAATTCCGCTCACCTGGGGGATGCCAGCGCTTCGTCTTCGTTTTCTCCGCCGTCCGCAACCTCTTCGTCCCGCCCCACTCCATCGACAATGCCCTCTCCCGGCACATCCATCGGATCAGGGCTTTCGTCCAGTGGAACAACGCTACCGCGCTTACCGCCTGAATGCGTCAACACCGAGAGGAGCTCAACAAACCAAAGTTAATGTGACAGCACCGTTTTAGCATACCCGTCAGATACCGCAGGATGGCCGTACAGGCATTATCAGATGTGGCGGCTGGTTTGTGCCTGTAATGGGAATTACGCTTTGTACAGCCTCACACGGCGCTCTGCGAGCTTTGTCAGAGATCGATGGGCTGTCCATTTCGGTCAGACTGTCCAGATATCCTGCTCCTGACTTTCGGCGGGATGGTTCTGATTGAAAAACCCAAGCGTTAGGGATATAGTGCATTATGCCGACGCTTCTACGCATCAATGGATTTCGTGTCGTGATTTACACGGCAGATCATGTGCCAATGCACGTTCACGTCATAAGCGCGGATGGGGAAGCGGTAATTGAAATTGGCAGGAAAGCCCGCCTGATACGGGCAGGTGGCATGAAGGATAAGGTTATACAGGAAGCCCTTGTCATCGTGCAGGACCACGCTGAGATGCTGGCGGAAGCATGGGAGAAGATACATGGCGAATGACATGAACTATCAGGCCGCTCGTGAAGCAGACGCGCTTCATAGAGCGACAGTTCCTCATGCGGTCTCCGCACGGTTGATCCGTGCGCGCCGCGCCCTTCATGTCACGCTCTCCAACGGTGTTGAAATGAGCGTGCCTGTGGATCTGCTACAGGATCTGCACGGCGCTTCCCTGAATGATCTGGCCGAGATCGAGATCACCCCGCTGGGGAATGGCCTTCACTGGCCACGTCTTGATGCTGATGTCCTGGTCGAAGGTCTCATCCACGGTATCTACGGTTCCCGAAGCTGGATGGCGGCACAGATGGGACGTGTGGGCGGATCATCTGCCAGTCCCGCAAAGGCGGCAGCCGCACGTCGGAATGGTGCGAAAGGCGGTCGGCCAAGGAACGTCGCGTAAGAAAGACTACTGATCACTGTGAGCTAGACAGGCCGGCGAGCATGGTGGTTGCTGAAACCGCAAAACGTTATTACATTGGTCATAACATTAGGGGGGATTCACTATGGTCGAGCTGAAAGTACGAAAATTCGGGAACTCACTCGGGGTGGTGCTGCCCAAGGAAGTGATCTCACGGCTGAACACTCAGGACGGCGCGCCCCTGTATCTGACCGAAGCACCAGACGGCGGATATCGGCTCGTACCCTATGATCCTGACTTCGAAACTAAAATGGCGAAGGCTGAGGATATTATGCGGCGTTACCGTGATACGCTGCATGTTCTGGCGCAATGACAGCTTTCGTCTGGATAGACGAACGGGATACCCTGATCCTGCATGACCGGCTGTTGGGGCTGCATGGTGGCGCTTCCGGCGTACGGGATGCAGGTCTTCTGAAATCCGCACTTGCCCGGCCACAGCAGCATGCGGCCTATGCGGATCCGCTGGATCCAGTGCATCTGGCGGCCGTCTATACGGCGGGTATCGTCAAAAACCATCCCTTCATCGATGGGAACAAACGTACGGGTTTTGTGCTCGGCGTGCTGTTTCTGGAACTGAACGGCTATCGTTTCACGGCAGCCCAGGAAGATGCAGCGAATGCGGTTCTCGCGCTGGCAGCGGGTCAGATGGACGAACGGGGCTATGCGGCATTCCTGACCGCCAATGTCGTAGCCGACAGGGTATAACTGCGGCCATGAACGCAATAACAACGAGGTTATCCGTAGGAATCGACGTTGGATGAATGGCTACAACGGGTATCGGTTCATCATGAAAACCCATACGGAAACACTGGCTTTTCCTTGGTTTCAATCATAGCGCAGACTAAAAGCGTCTGCCCTTTTTTAGCTTTGCACTGTGACGAAAGAGATCCTAAACAGGACGTCCTTTACCTTTCTAAGAGAGAACTAAAGGGTCGAGACAAACCCCGCCTTTCTGGCGGGGTTTGTTCGTTGGTAGATCATTTGCTCAGAAAGAAATACTTAAACCAGTTCCCGCCCTATAGCAGGAGCGTCAATCCACTCTCGCTCGTCTAAAGGTTGAGGTTGGGAATAATCCGAGACAGCAAGAAGTTCATCCATTGTGTAGCCATGTGGATTTGATGGTTTACCAGATAGGGATTTTTCTTCTTTTTCCACGATAAAAATTCCAGAAAATAGAATGAGGGGCGATTTACGTATCTTCCAGCCAGATGCCTTCGGCGGGCTATGCCGTTCCCGTTCAGTATCGAAGTCAGGCTGTCGCCAGAACTGTCGATATTCATCACTCTCCATTGTTTCCGCGTTTACGTGACGTATCACGGTATCGCCAGTCGGAATACTGTCATCAGATTTTCTGAAGAGAGAAGACTTAATTCTTGATAGACTAAACTCACATGACTAAGTCTTATGGTAGAAGATGAGGAGGCTTTCGTCATGCGCACAGTCAACATTCACGAAGCCAAGCCCCATCTGTCCCGGCTGATTGACGCCGCCATGAAAGGGGAAAGCTTCATTATTGCCAAAGCCGGCCGGCCGATGGCGCGGGTCAGCCCGATTACGGCTCCTGAAGAACAACAGCAACGGCGTCTGGGATTTCTTGCTGGAAAAATCCGGGTGCCCGAGGATTTTGATCGCATGGGACAGGACGACATTGTGTCTCTGTTCGACGGTCCGGCATGAGGCTCCTTCTGGATACCCATCTGCTGCTCTGGGCAGCCGGAGAGCCTGATAAGCTGTCAGCACGGGCGAAAACCCTGATGGAAGATCAGAACAATGTTCTGGTCTTCAGCGCTGCCAGTCTCTGGGAGGTCACCATCAAGGTTGGGCTGGGGTCGTGCAGACTTTCAGGTTGATCCCCATCTGTTGCGACGTGGTCTGATCGAAAACGGCTATGAGGAGTTACCGATCACTAGCCAGCATGCCCTAGCAGTGGGATAGCTGCCAGATGTACATCGGGATCCCTTTGACCGCATTCTTGTGGCACAGGCCACGGTGGAAGGATTGCTTCTGCTGACCCATGATCCGCTGGTAAAGGCTTATCCCGGCCCGATCGAAGCTGTCTGAACCATATGCGTACGTGTCCCTTTAAGTAATTTCGGAAATCAGGCGTTAACGATAGCAGCAATTTCTTGTAATTCCCGGATGACAGGACCGGGTTTATCACTCAAAATCTCTCTTTCCGTCATCATGATGACCCCCCGCATGAGCTTTGTCTTATCGAGGTTTGTTCTGTCCATGATCTTACGGACATTTTGATTGGTAACGGGAGACAGCTTAAAGGAAATGCGCCGTTTGGGAATTTTAATCCCAGCAATCTGTTTGCTGAGGGCCTGACGCTGCGTGAGCCACGTCCTTACGTCTTCTTGCAGACGGTCTAATTCTCCCGTTTCACGCTGCCATTTCGACAGGTAGTAAGCAAAAAGGCTCTTGCGAAACCGAGTGGTTGCCCGTGGATCAATCCGATATGCCGCTGCGTCCAGAATTTCCACTTCTGGTGCAGGAATGCTGACTTCCAGAGAAATGTCAGCAACTTCACGTGCGTGTCTGATTGCCGGTGTGGATTGAGCCGGAACAGCGACAATCTGTGCACATTCATCACAGACCGCTGTCAGAATATCCCTGACTGTCCCAGAACCGTCATCAAAAGGGACATCGCGATAGTTAAACGTGGTTGTCACCAGTTTGGCGCAGTGAGGACACACGGCACGGCTTTTATCGCCGGGTTGATAGAGCTTCACCATATTTGTGCTCATTTATGTGCGCTTATGAAAACAGTATCCGGGTCTACGAAGTAGAATTTCAGATACCATCCATCACGCTTGATGATGTGGACTGTGATTGATGGGGCATGGTGGTGTGGGGATGAGGAGTGATCCTGCCCCTGACTGTTCATGAGAACCTGACAAATCTCTTCGGGCGTTACATCTCCAGTGAAAAGCAGGTTTTTGGTGTCTATGGCTGATCGATCTGTTTCATGCTGATAGGTGCCCTCACGTAAGGCGGCGATAACTTTTCGCTTTACCTCTTTGAACCCTTTGGGCTTGATATATACGAATATCCTCGTAAAAAATCAATCAGACTTTGTCACGCATATGGTCATGGAAATGCGCAGATATGCCATGGGCAATCAGGGGCTATTGGCAGAGCTTTCTGAACACAGATTATTCGGTTCTTGAGGAGCGCTTTTTGCCTTCCCACACGGACAGTCCGGCGTATTCAACCGAACCCTGTGCCATACGGATATCCTGACGGGTTGAGTTCGCACGCGTCAGAAGCAGGATTTCCAGCACCATAGCCATGAGTTCGTCCGGGATGCCATCAGGCTCCTGTGAGCCGGTCGCGTCCGGTGCTGTGGGTTTGACAGCAACCTTCCGGTTCAGGTCATCCAGCAGATCAGTCACCAGCCTCATGTCCTGACCAAGGTCCACCAGTCTTTCATTCATGCTGACCAGTTTGCGGTCACTTTTGGACTGTCTCAAAACGGTGTCCCGAATATAGCCAGACACGTTGCCATCAAGAGCAACCTCCTGAAGCCACCCAGCTTCGTCTTCGGTGAATCTCACCGTGTATTTGCGTTCGCGCATGACGGTTCCAATCCAATGGATATCATTTTGTCGGACGTATTGTCGCAGAAAACTGCCATAAAATCAATTAAATGTCCGACTATCGTCGGACGCACAAAATGTATAGATCGAATAAAGTCTTTTGTTTTCAATGCGTTATGCAGTTTGGAGAACTGCGTCATGTGTATAGCCAGATTAAGGAGCAAAAACCGTCAGAACAGGGCAGAAAAAAGACCTTTCCCACACCCATTTATGCAGAAAACAGCGTCCTCTTGCAGCGAGCGTGAGCGAGCAGACCCGAAAAAAGCGAAAACCACCAAAAAACAACCAGAAAAACACCAGTTTGAAACCAAAAAACCACCACTTTCCATATGAGAGAAGGGAGAAAAAACCACCAGAAAAACACCGAAAAACCACCACATATTTTCCTGAAAGGAGATGCAACCAAAAAACCACCAAAAAACAACCATACGTGTCGGAAAAATATCAAATGGGGAAAAGGTGAAGACTGAGAAACAACCGCAGGACAGAACTATGAACGGTGATCTTGAAAACGGTTGTGTGGATGTATTTTGGGACGGTTTGGGCCGTTGCTGTTTTTCTCAGACGAGAGATGTTTGAGAGAGTGGCATAGGTGCTTTTGATATTTCGGATCTGGCACAGCAGTATGTGCAGCAGAATGGGTCTTCCAAAGAGGAACAGTGACATGTGGTCATGAGCTGCATGGGGGACCATAAAACAAATCCCGCCAATAAGGCGGGATCTGCTTCGACCCTTTCTCTACTCTCTAAGAAAGGTAACCTGCCTTATCTTACGGCAGAGGGGCTGACAGGAGAAGGGGGTGGATCTGTCTGCGTGTCAGATTTGATACCCCGCAGGAATTCGTCCGGGGTTGTTTCAAGGCAGTTGGCCAGTTCGAACAGGGTGATGACCGTCGGATTGCGGTGCCCTTTTTCCAGGCCGCTGAGATATTGCTGACTGAAGCCTGAGCGGTCTGAAACCTGCTCTTGTGTCAGGCCACGCGCCTTGCGCAGACGTGCAAAATTCTTTCCCACAAGGCGGCGCATATCC
Organism: Acetobacter senegalensis; assembly: GCF_001499615.1. Taxonomy (NCBI): domain Bacteria; kingdom Pseudomonadati; phylum Pseudomonadota; class Alphaproteobacteria; order Acetobacterales; family Acetobacteraceae; genus Acetobacter; species Acetobacter senegalensis. The sequence continues at coordinate 71,830 of NZ_LN606601.1, forward strand.
ATGCATCCGCAATGGCAGATTACATATTATAATATTATCAACTATAATATGTATTTTGAGGAGCCGTTTTCATGGAACATGCACAGAATGCCTTTCATCCTAAAATCTGCATTCTCTCCGCAGCAGGAGGCTGCGGGAAAACCACGCTGGCCGTGAATCTTTTCCGGCCCTTTCTGGAAAATCCTCTCATGCTTTTCATGGGGCCATTTCCGGAGACAATGTTTTCCCTCAGGGGCATGGAGGCGCACTTCATGCGAGGATCTGAGGTGGATGACATGGTAGCGCAGATCGTGATGTATGCAGACCGCCCCGTCATTGCCGATATCCGCATGAATGTGGTGGAAGCATTTCTGGATGGGGTTAAGACCTGCTTTACGCCCAAAGATGTCTTGTTTGATCTGTTCGTCATTCCGGTGACAGCAGATCCTTACAGTCTGCACAGAGGGATGTGGACGGCAGACCGTCTTCATGAGGCCAATGTGCCGTGGGAGAAAATCCTGTTTCTTCCTGCGCGGGTGAAAGAGGGAGCAGAAAAGGACGCGCTCAACACCGTGCGGCAGGAGGTCAGGGATCACTATGCTGAGAACACAGGTCCCCGGATCCTTGAAAAAGGTTTTATCGAGGAAAATCCGACTTTTGACAGCATGTATGACGTCGGTATCTGTCTGGCTGATCTGTCAGAAGTTCCTGGTGCACCAGGGAGGTGGTCGCTGTGCAGTCAGTCTGAGCATGTGGCGGAAAAACCCTCTCGAACTTTTGTTCGTCTTGCCGGAGAGATGGCATATCTTCGCCCCCGGATGGAGCATGTCTTCAATGAGGTGATGACGTATCTTCCAGATTCTGCTCGGGTCTGAATGGAGCGTATGGATACAGCAGGTCGTCATATGTCAAAGAAACCGGATTTCTTTGACGGATCATTCTGACGTGTTAGAAAAAACACATATTGCTACCACGTTAGGATGTCATGTTAACGCCAACCTATCTTATTCAGCCTTTGCCGCCTCAGGCGGAAATAGAAACGGTTCCGGTTCTCAGGGCTCTGGTCGAGGCCAATAAGGCTCTGGCGGAACTGAAGGGGCGGGCGGCCACCATTCCCAATCAGGGGATCCTGAACTGCCCCGGGTTTACCGGAGAGTGATTTGTTCAGTAATCAGGCAGCGATATCAAGCCCGCTCTGATCTTCATAGAAGGCGCGTTCGGCTTCGGCGGGCGGCCTGTATCCGATTGGCGCCAGCAGGCGTCGGTTGTTATACCAGTCCACCCATCTGAGGGTTTCCCATTCGACCTGCGCCATGGATTTCCATGGCCCCAGATGATGGATGACCTCGGCTTTGTATAAACCGTTGATGGTCTCCGCCAGTGCATTGTCGTAGCTGTCACCAACCGTGCCGACTGAGGCGTCTATGTCAGCCAGCGCCAGGCGTTCGGTATATCGGATCGACAGATATTGTGATCCACGGTCCGAATGATGGATCAGCGCCTTGTTTCCCGCAGGCTTTCGTTGCCAGAGGGCCTGTTCAAGGGCGTCGAGCACGAACTGGGTGGTCATGGAAGTCGATACTTTCCAGCCCACGATCCTGCGGGCGAACACATCAATGACGAACGCCACATAGACCATGCCATTCCAGGTCTGGAGATAGGTAAAGTCCGAGACCCAGAGCTGGTTGGGGGTCTCGGCCCGGAACTGCCGGTTGCCCCTGTCATCGGGACAGGGGCGCGCCGTATCCGGACGGGTCGTGATGACCTTCCTGCCCCGGATGACACCCTTCAGACCCATCTTGCGCATCAGGCGCTCAACAGTGCAGCGTGCAACCTGTCGTCCCTCACGCTGCAGGCTGTGCCACACCTTGCGCGCACCATAAACAGCACGGTTGTCCTGCCATATCCGGCGGATATGTTCCATCAACTCCCTATCGCGCCGGGCACGCGGGCTGGCCGTGGTCGGATCTCTTGCTATGGCCGCATGATGATAAAACGTGGACGGGGCAATCGGCAGAACGCGACAGATTGGCTCGACCCCGTAATCGGCACGGTAGACTTCAATAAACGCGATCATTTGCGAAACGAGATGGGGTGGACGGCCTCCCTGCGGCATCAATGTGCCATGATGGAGGTTCACTGACCATCAGGAGGAGACCGCCCGTATGAAAGCTAGCATAATTGGCCTTGATATTGCCAAATCCGTTTTTCAGGCTCATGGAGCTGACGCAAATGGAAAGTGCGTTTTCAAGCGCAAGCTTGGTCGCAGTGAAATTTCAGCATTTTTTGCAAAACTTGACCCATGTGAAGTTGTTCTGGAAGCCTGCGGGTCAGCGCATTACTGGGCACGGGTGATCAGCAGGATTGGTCATGATGTCAGACTGGTTCCTCCTGATCGGGTCAAATCATTTGTCAAAAAAGGCAAGAAAAACGACGCTGTTGATGCGGCTGCGATCTGCATGGCGGCGACTCATCCTGATACGATGTGTGTTCCGATCAAGAGCGAAGAGCAGCAAGGCGTGTTGTCACTGCATTCTACCCGCGCTCTTCTGGTCAAACAGCAGACCATGCTGAGTAATGCGTTACGGGCTCTTGCTTCCGAGTTCGGGCTGATAGCCCCTCTGGGCACACGCCATCTGCCAGAACTGATGGCAAAAATAGAGACATCAGCCGACCTGCCGGCTACCATGAAGCAGAGTGCCATGTTGTTATTTGAGCATTACGAAAAGGTCGCTCAGAGCATTGATGCTTTGGAAGTGCATATCCGGGCGCGTGCAAAAAGCGATGAGGATGCGCGTCGGCTGATGACCATCCCTGGGGTCGGTCCCATAACGGCTTCTCTGATTGTCGCCTCGGTCGCGGATATTGGCTCCTTCGCCTCTGCGCGCCATTTTGCCGCCTGGCTTGGGCTTGTGCCTCGTCAGCATTCTACCGGCGGTAAAACCCGTCTGGGAAGGATTACCAAAACGGGCAACCGGCAGATAAGAACGTTGCTGGTTCTTGGTGCGACGGCCATGCTTCATCGTGCCCATAAGTGGGATAGCGCTGCGGGTCAGTGGCTATGCGAACTCATGGCGCGTCGTCCAAGGCGTCTGGCAACAGTTGCACTTGCCAATAAAATGGCTCGTATCATCTGGGCGTTGTTGTCACGTAAAGAGATCTATCGTCCGGCTGGTGTCAGTGTTTCAGCAGGCTGACCTGCACCAGCAGAACGATGGACACCGGAGCTTGCTCCGGTAAATCCGGCAGTATGTATGAACCGACGTGATGGGAAGACTGTCATTCAGCAACAGTTCAGGCCATACCGTTCGACCGTCTGTGCCCCTGAGCACGCGATACGAGATTGGTGCCTGACACGTGAGCGCACACCCATGATGGCCAGCGCATAAAGTCGCATAAACAGGCCGGACATAAGAGCGCATCTGACCGGGTCTTCACGTTAAATCGGTATGCATCATCCGCCAGTAGAATAATACGTTTTGGAAATTGCATGGGAAAGACAATGTGAAGCATTGCCTTTAAACGGCCGTCCACATAGGCGGTCGAGCTCCGCCTGAGCAAAATAAGCTGAAGCCTTCTTGAGGATCTCATTGGCCTGACGCAGTTCGCGGACCTCAGATCAGGAAAGGCAGGCAGATCCTGCCAGATATGGCGTCGGGCACCCGTCCGTAGGATCCATCATAACCCAGCGTCACAAGGTCTTCATACAACCGTCGCGCCGTGCGCCGGTTCTTGCGGGATCGGGCGGCTTCCAGAACCAGCCATTCCCTCAATTTTTCAGCAAACGGGTTCAGTCGGCTGGGACGTTCGGGAACCTGGAACCGCGGTTCAATGCTCTCTGCCCGTAGATATTTCCGGATCGTATTGCGTGACAGTCCTGTCCGGCGTTCGATCTCGCGGATCGGAAGATGATCCCGGCGATGCCACCGGCGGATCACACTCAGAAGCTCCATGTCAATCACTCCAAAAACCCCCAGCAGATGATGCCGGGGAGTGTGGAGGCATGGGTCAAATCTCGGTTCTTCCGCACTTTTCGTGATGATGTTTTTGATTATGCGGGTTGGAGGACACGAGCCCTGAGGAGTTCGAAGCCTGCTCTTCCGAACATGGTTCGCTTGATCATTTTCAGTCGGCTGATCTGTCCTTCAACCGGGCTGGTTGTCCATGGTGTGACGAGAGAAGCTTCAATGGCAGCAGCATCCCGTTCAAGCGCAGGAATCAAACGCGATAGCAGCGTCGTTTTCCCTTCTTCCAGCAGGGCCTTTAGATCGCCTTCCTTTCTGGTGTCCTCCTTTTTACAGAGGAGGTTCTGCATTTTCCTGAGCCAGCAGAGCGTGACAGCGAGTTGCGGTTCGGCTTCCAGAAGGGCAGGAACAGGTAGCCCGTCCTGTCGTCCAGCAGACAATGGATCATCTGCAAGAAGAAGGCGTGCAAGTTTGCGCCCCAGAGGGGGCGAGACATACGCGGAAGAAATGGGTTTCGTGGAAATACCCTGTCGCGTCGTCACCCATTTCCGAACAGTGCCATATTTTCCTGTAAACCCCTGCTCCAGGAGTTCCCGCCATAGCTGGCGAATATTCCGACATCCTTCGACCCATCTCTTTTCCAGATGGGATATGTAAGGCCCGAGTATGCTGCGTGTCGGAACCGTCCTTTTCCATGTTGGCGCATGGCCCCGCTGAAACCAGCGCCGCACGGTTTTTCTCTCTACCCCGATCGTTGTGGCGATAGCCTGAATACTGTGCCCTTCTGCTTTCAGGGCAAGAGCTTCATTGAAAAGAGTTTCACGTCGCTCCCCAGAGACTGACCTGATGAGCGTCTGCGCTTCTTCCGGTTGTGTCCTGAATGTTCCAGACGTTTCGCTCAATGTCGTTGATGCGCTGAGTTGTCGCGTCAGGGTTCTGACTGTTGTCGTGAAACGGCCCAGTATGCTGACAAAAGCCTCTGACAGGTTCTTCAGCAGATGCCAGCGGTCCGTCACCTGAAGAGCTGATGGCGCGCCTCTGTGGCATCCATCTGCATAAGCACCGGCACGGTCTCTGGCAATGATTTCAACACCGGGGTGGGCCTGCAGCCATTGGGCCAGGGTCGCAGCCTCCCGATCTGGCAGGAGGTCAATGACATCATTTTTCTCAAGATCTACCACAATCGTTCCATAGTGATGTCCCCGTCGCCATGCCCAGTCATCCACCCCTACCACGCGTGTAGGGGGCATGTCTTTCCTGGTGTTCCGTGCCCGGGAAAGGAGGCGGCGAATGAGAGTGTCCGGGCTGATGGGGCAACACAGGCGCACGGTCATTCGTGCACCAGCGGAACCGCCCAGGGTATGGGCGATATAATAATGAAGATCGGTAAGACGCGTGGTCTGTCTGCCATGACGCACGGTTATCCCCTCAAGGGGCATGACAAACGTCGTAACCGGCCGTTTGAGGCCGCCTTATGATTAAAGATTGTGACTGGTAACTTACCGTCGTTAACGACGTCGTTATTGACGTCATTTGAGAGGTAAGAATGGCCCAGGAAATCCTGATTGGTGTTGAACGCCGTCGCCGCTGGTCGGATGAACGCAAACTGGCGATACTGTCTGAAGTTGGTGTGGATGGAGCGAGTGTATCGGATGTGGCACGTCGGCATGACCTGACCCGCCAACACCTTTACCAATGGCGGAGTTCATTCCGTCAAAGACTATCTTCGCCAGATCAGTCTGTGGCGTTTATTCCTGTTGCTTCAGTGACGACACCTGCTGTGACATCTGGCGGTGGACCTGACGAACTGGCCATAGTGCTGCGCAATGGCCGTAGTATCAGGGTGACGGGACATCCTGCCGAAGATCTTCTGGCCCGGGTCATCCAGATTGCGGAGACGGCATGATTGGCGTGGGCAACGGCGTGCGTGTCTATCTGGCCTGCGGGGTGACCGATATGCGCAAGGGCATATCGGGTCTGGCAGCACTGGCACAGGACGTGCTGCGTCAGAACCCGACATCAGGGGCGCTCTTTGCTTTTCGTGGTCGCCGTGGCGACAGGATCAAGCTTCTGATGTGGGACGGTCAGGGGTTCTGTCTTTATTACAAGGTGCTTGAGAAGGGACGTTTTCCATGGCCGTCTCCGGCAGAGGGCGTTGCACGCCTGACGACAGCACAGATGGCCATGCTGTGGGAAGGCATGGAGTGGAGACGCCCTTCCTGGTCTGCACCACCGTCTCGCGTAGCCTGATTTTTATGGCGTGATCGTGTAGAACCTTTTGAATTTTCTTAGATTTTCTGCTATTTTTTCATAATGACGCCTGCACCCGTGGTCCTGCCTGATGATCCGGATATCCTGAGGGAAATGATTGTTTCCCTGCAGACCGAAGTGGCCCGGCTTTCTGCGTCGGCCCGTGCGTATGAGGCTCTTGTCCAGTCTCTCAAAATCCGGATCGCACGCCTTCAGAAACAGAAATTCGGGGCCAGTTCAGAAAAGATAGACCGTGAGATTGAACAGCTCGAACTGCTCCTTGAAGATGTAAAAATCGCCATCGCGGCAGCCGATCCTTCTCCTGATATCAGGGAGCATGATGTCAGCGATGATGCAGTCTCTCCCCCACGGCAGCGTGGCAAACCACAGGTTTCTGACACGACACCACGGGAGCGTATTGTTCTCGACCCGGGTGAGGCCTGTCCTGCCTGTGGCGGTCCTCTGCGTCTTGTAGGCGAAGATGTCACCGAAATACTGGACTTTATTGCGGCAAAACTGAAAGTTGTCGAAACGGCACGGCTGAAGAAATCCTGCCGCCATTGCGAAACGATGGTGCAGCCTGAAGCACCGTCGCGCCCTGTTCCACGGGGGATGGCTGGCCCCGGGCTTCTGGCCCATATCCTGGTCTCGAAATTCGATGACCATATCCCGCTTTATCGTCAGAACGAGATCTTTGCCCGTCAGGGTGTGGACATTCCCCGTTCAACCCTGATCGACTGGTGTGGTCAGGCCGTTGCCGTTCTGCGTCCTCTCACAGATCTGATCCGTCAGGATGTCGTAAAGGCAGACCTGCTGCATGCCGATGATACACCCATCCAGGTTCTTGATTCCCGTCTGCGCCAGGCTGGGAAACCACGTGGTGTGAAGGAAGGGCGGATCTGGACCTATCTGCGCGATCCCCGCCCCTGGGGCGGGAGTGATCCGCCCGCCGTGGCCTACTGGTTCTCTCCCGATCGCAAGGGGATCAATCCCCAGACCCATCTGGCACAGTTCCGGGGCATTCTGCAGGCTGACGCCTACGCGGGGTTCAGGGATCTGTATAAACCCGATGCAACGGGAACCGTGCATGTGCGCGAAGCGGCCTGCTGGGCTCATCTCCGCAGGGCCTTCCATGATGTCTGGAAGGGCAGTGATTCGACAATCGCAAGGGAAGCACTCGAGCAGATCGGGGAACTCTACGATATCGAGCGGCAGCTCACCGGGTCTCCTGCTCCGTATCGTCTGGCTGTCCGACAGGAAAAAAGCCGCCCTCGTGTCACAGCATTCCACGCATGGTGCGAAACACAGCTCGCCCGTATCCCTGGCAAGGGGGAACTGGCAAAAGCAATCCGTTATGCGCTCAACCGGTGGGCAGCCTTTACCCTCTTCCTCGAAGATGGTCGTGTTGCCATCGACAACAATCCTGCCGAACGGGCCATACGACCGGTATGCGTCGGGCGGAAAAACTATCTGTTTGCCGGTTCAGACGCCGGGGGCGACAACATCGCTGATGCCATGACGCTTATCGAAAGCGCAAAACTTTCAGGCCTCAACCCGCACGATTACCTCGCCGATGTTCTCGCCCGCATCAACGAACACAAGATCAACCGCCTCCACGAATTGTTGCCATGGAACTGGCAACCCGCGAATACGCTTCACAAAAAGGCCGCATAATCAAGGCGGCACAGAACGGCCGGTTACCAAACGTCCGACGTGGACAAAGCATCGTCTGGCAGAAAAAGCGCGGCACAGAAACGATCAGCGTGGCTGGACGGCCCTGCCATGGAAGATCCGCAAGTTTTCTCTGATAGAAACTGTGAATGCGTTGTGTCGGGCACTGACAGTCCGGACACACTGCACTCCGCTTTCGCAGACCGACTTCGATCTCCACTCTGTTGTCCAGTGCAACAACACGACGAACGACGAGGGAACGGGGAAGATCAAGAGACCGAAGGCGTGACACTGGGGAATATCCATGAAAGGGAACGACTTTCTGGATTTCCCA